>JAGCVJ010000014.1 GCA_017962375.1 Bacteroidales bacterium | reverse complement strand
GATGGTTGAGACTTAAGGAAAAGGGAAGGGGCTGGAATCCTGATATGAACAGAAATAATATTCCAGTCAGCCCAACATTATATCCAGATTATAGCTCAAGATCTGTCAAATAGGATAAATCTTTGGGCCCCTTGTGCGATACGATTTTAACGGCTATATTCGCTCAAGTTTGTCGCCTATATGTCGCCAGAGAGTCTTTTCTCTCCCATATAAGGAAGGTAAGAACTTGATAGATAGAAATATGTAAAAAGTCCCTTGGTGGTTCTTCTGGGCCCACAATTCAAAATCAAGCACTTGCGAACTATCGCAGGTGCTTGTTCTTTTATCCCGCCACCAACAAAAACACCAACATTTTCTCAGTGAAAGATGGTACTCGGCGATGGTGCTTTGCAATAGGCTGATTCTCAACGCTTCTGAAATATTACCCCTTCTTTTTCGCGGGGTAATAATAGGGGGCTGTTGAATCTCAGGGAGTTACAATACACCATCGCCGAACATTCTACCTATCATTTACTACCTCTCTTTAAAAGTTAAGAATAAATAAGAAAATTTCTTATATTTGTAGTGAGATATAAAGCAATATGAAGACAACAACAGTAGCATTAGGAGCTCATTTTGATGAATTTGTAAAGGCAACAATCCAAAGTGGACGTTATACCAACGTTAGCGAAGTTATTCGAGCTGGGCTTAGGAGGCTGGAAGAGGATGAGCAGAAGATTGCTGCTCTCCGTGCAGCTATTGAAGACGGTGAGAACAGCGGATATGTTGAGAATTTTGATTTTAAGAAGAACTTGGAGGATTTGAGGGCAAGCAGGAGAAAAGATGGGACGGTATAGGATTTCAAAACGAGCGATTGAAGATTTGAATGGAATATGGGATTATACAGTGGCGGTTTGGTCTGAAGCTCAAGCTGTCAAATATTATAATCAGATTTATACTTCAATAGAAAACCTTTCAGAAAATCCAGGCTATAAAGGTTTACGATATGACTTTATAAAGGAGGGTTTGAGGGGATACCGTGTTGGTCATCACATAATCTTCTACAAAATCCTTTCAGAGAATTACATATCAGTAGATCGTATTCTCCATGAAAGAATGGATTATCAAAGACATCTTTAGAATCAACGTTGAAAAGTCTATCTATCATTTAATGTGAAGATGGAAAATGAAAGGATAATATTCTTCAACGATCTTTAGCGCCTTGCCTTCCGAAATGTCATCATCATAATTCATAATAGCTCCTTGAATGTAGTCAAAGACATTGTTCCACAGAGAATCACGCCTCTGCTTTTCCAAGCTACTGGCGTATGTATCAAGAACCTGAAACTTTTCCGGGTATCGGGCAAACATTATTGCCGTTCTATAACCTATATCTTCGCTTAGGCAAGAGTTGTAATTGTATAGGTAGAACGAAGACGCCAAAGCATATTCTTCACTAGTAGAATACTTGTTGTAGAAAAACTTGCTGTTATGTAAAGAGTCTTCGTATTCATCGAATCTGCTTCTGTCCAGACAAAACCCTTTGTACTGCTCCAGCTTCTGCAAATAGTTCTCAACATCAATGCTGTCTTCTATACCCCAAGATCTGCATTCGTGTATGTATTTAACGGTAAAACTGTCTCTGAATACGGGTGGTATCTTATAACCGTTTCCTTCCCAAATTTCGTTTTTTTCAACTCGATCGGCCCAAATAGAAAGGAACGTCAAACTTGCCGCACCCAATAAGAGCAACCCCAAGACTAAATAGTTACGCCAGTGGAAGTAAGGTTGATACTGCATTATTATGTGTGAATTTATCTGTGTTTCTTATTTCTCTTCCACTGTTTGTATCCCACAGTATCCTTACGTAAGAAGGCTTTCCATTTATTGCCGAATCGTTCGGTAAGATAATTGAATATCACCATATTGTAATCTGGCCAGTATTTAGAATCTGGTCCTCTTACACAACCTGGAACAATGTATTGTATCCCGAACTTCTGCTCAAAAGTTTTTTCAACCCCATAGATGATAGGCGGTTCTCCACCTTCAGCATATATGACAGCCTCCCCTAACTCTATATCTCTTTTTGCCTGTTCACCCAGATCACTGCCCTTTAAATCAATGAAAAGGTCAAGAGACAAGTCATCGTCTCCAACATAAACGGGATATCGTCGGTTGTCATAGAAAAAACTTAATTCAAGAACATACTCTCCAGACTGGACATCGTTGAAACAATAATTGCCCAAACTATCAGTCAGCACATAAACGGAATCTATGGCAATGCTGTCTTGCTTGTTTATCAGCATAACAAGCAAGTTTTTGTATTCCAAACTGTCTTTATAATTATTCATGACAGCAGTACCGGAGACTTTATGCCCCTGGGAGAACATATTGCTGAAGGACAACAAGCAAATGGCTAAAACTGTCAGAGATGTTTTCATACCGCTAAGTTATACATTTTGTTGTTATAGAAGTTTTTGTTAATTGCTATATCTTTGCAGAAAAGAATTGAATCATTAACAATCTCAAGTGTTGCTGTGGAACGTTTTTCCGTGAAATACTGGTGGGGTTTTCCTCTGTTGCTGCTAGGTCTTTTGATAGCCTTGTTTTTTGTGACTCTCTCAACTTATGGCTTTTGGGAAATATTATTGGTTCTTGCTGTCCTTGCGATGGTTGTGTTAACTATAGTTTCTTGGACTTTTTTGTTGACTAACAGGAAAGGGTGGCAGTTTGCCGTGTCGCTCATAGCAACTGTTTTCATTGTTGTTGTTTCATTGCTTCCTTTGGGCATGGCGGCCCAGATGGGGCCAGACAGCTTTGGCAAGCACCCCATTCCAGAAGGGCTGGAGTATAACGAGCCTTTGCAAGAGAATTTAGATGGAAGTTATCCGGTTGCGGAGGTGGACTCTTTGGATACCAGCACTTGGCTTCAGCTTCGAGGCTTTTGGAGCCAATATTCATACGACTTCTATTGCAGCAACCTTCCGAAAGGTGTCATTTTTATCCGCGCCTATGAGGTAACTGAGAACATCCCTTTGACAGTGAGACCTTGGATAGGAGACGACTTCTATACGAGGATAGATTCTGTCAAGACTTTCTCAAAGATTGTTGACAACAAGAGCTTTGTAATAGAGGAAGGTGATCCCGAAGACTATTACGCGGCACGCATAGAGGTTTGGTTTAGAGCTGCAAAGACCCTAAAGGAGAGGAAGCTTGCCGAAAAAGTCTACAAGGTTGAAGGCTGGTCACGATAGTATGAAGAACCGCAGTTTTAAGGGTTGTTTCTCTTTTTGATCAGAGTCCAACCGGAGGTGGTAATAGTGTCGTTGTTGAAAGAGAGTGTGTCTAGGCGAGGCAGTTCAATCCTGCGCCAGTCGGCTGTCACTTTCAGCGGATGACCTTCTACAGAGCCCCAGTCGCAAAAAGCAGTGCAGCCATAGATGACCATACTCCCGTCATCCATTTTAATCATGCCGTCAGGGGAAAACTGAATAGAGAGATTAGGGCATTCCAGTGTTATGATGTTATCGGGAGCAAATAACTTGCGAAGTGTCTGATTCCTCTCTTCCAGTTTGCGCTGAAAGGCTTCTTCCGCTGCATCAATGGATTCAAAGTCATACTTGGCTTTTGCTGTTTCTACGGTTTCTTCCAGGTTTTCCGGAAGAGTTATTCCGTAAATCGCCATCGCTGAGGAGCCAAGATCACTGCCATAGTTCATCTCTTTATGCCAAGAATGGCCGGATTGGTCCAGAATCAAACCGTAAAGAGGGCCGGAAAGGTATGCAAAAGAGCGCGTCAGGTTGTCTGATTCATACAGGTAGTCAAGGTCAGAAAGAGCCTGTAGGTATTCCTTGTTGTCAGGAATTGCAATGCGCCTGCCGGTGTACTCGGCGAGTCCTTCCAGAATCTCAAGAGAATTCTCTTCTGCGGCAAAATCGGGATACAAGTGTCTTCTCCAGGCGCGGAAACTCAACGCATCTTTAAGAGCGGTTTTCTTTTGCTCGCCATCACAAGAGGCTGCAACCTTCAGCGCGTTCCACTCCAGTTTCAGAAGCGTGCGGGCATCTCTATTGGAAAGATGAGAATTGTTGGGATCTTTATCTACCCAAAGCCCAAGCTCCGGCTGGTGATAGTGAAACATCTCGTGGACAAGAACAATTAACTGGTGCATCTCGTCTCCGGACAGGGGCCACAAAACCGTTGTCCAGCGCTTGCCGTCCAGTTCAATTGTAGAATTTGCAACCGGCTTGTCTGAGGGATATGATTTTGGCGCGTCAGAGACATTGCTGATAATATTCCTCAGCGAATCCACTCCAAGAACAGGAGCATAGAGGTTGATGCCCCATAATTTGCCATTGTCTTTATTGCACAGTTTCTCAACCTTATCAAAGATAGAGACACGAGAAGTATGGCAACAGATAAGCAGCATCAAGGCCGCCATCAAATAAATAGCCTTTTTCATATTTGCGTTGGGCTTGGCTATTCTGAAAGTTCTTTAATTGCTTTCTCAGCGATTTTCTTGTATTCAGGATCGGTTGTCTTGGAAAGCAGCTTGTAGTACTCGAGAGCCTTTGCGTTGTCCATTTTCAGCTGATAGGTATAGGCGATGTTATTGATGACAACAGGATCTTCCGGATCTATCTTGTGAACCTTGAGAAAGTTTTCCAGGGCTCCGTCAATGTCTCCTGCATTGTAGGCAATGACAGCTTTGTCGTTGAGGAAAACAACACTGTTCGGATAATATTTCAGAACCTCGTCTACAATACGGCCGGCAAAGTTCAAGTCTTGTTCAAACACTCCCGAGAAATATCCCTGGAAGGTGTCAAACAAGACAGCCTGGCCGTCTTCCACTTTTTCATCCAGAGTCCACAGCCAGTTGTTCTTGTTTATGGTGGAGCGTTTCAGCAGGTCTGAAAGAACCTGAATGAAGTCGTTTTCTTCGTAGTAATCCATTATCAAGTATGCTTTCCCGAACCAGAAGTCCAGCCTGTCGGGATACTTTTCAAGACCTTTGGAAAGAATGTCAACAGAGCGTTGTATCCATTGCATATCGATATCAAGCTTGCTGTACATGTAGTGTTCCTTGCCCGTGGAATCCTTCATTACGAATACTTCCTGGTCTTGTGGCGCTTCGTCTGATATGATTACCACTTCTTTTATGGATTTCAGCAAATACAGGTTTGAATAAGCCGCATAAAGTTCGGGATCCTGAGGGAGCTCCTTCTCCCAATCGTTGATGACATTCCTTACGGCAAGGGTATCCTGGGCCTGCACTGCCGTTTTGAAATGGTTGTAAAAAGTTTCCCGGGTCTGGGAAAAGGTAACGGTGCTGCTCAAAAGCATTGCAGCCGCAAATAGCAAAGTCTTGATGTTTTTCATAACAAAAGCAAAGTTACATTATTTTTAATAACACCGATTTTTTTTTGGAGAATAGCTCTGCACATACTATATTTGCCCCCCGATGCGCGAATTTTTAGGGTGCCTCCTAAAAACAACACGCGCAAGCGTCTGATATTGAATAATATAAAATAAAAACATACCAATCAAATGAAGAAGCTGTTGAAATATGAAACCCCGGAGGTAAAAGTTGTCAATGTTTTCATTGAGTCTTTTATCTGTACCAGCGGCACTGGCTCTCTCGGCGACCTTGGCGACGGCGGTGATCTTGATGAAGGCAATTAAATCGGTAACAAAGGTTAAAAGAAGAAATCATGAAGAGATTCTATCATATTTTCAAGTTTTTTGCAGCAATGCTTGTTGTTGCCGCAATGTTTTCTTGCAGCAAGGCCGATCAGCCCGTTATTGAAGATGATCCTGTTGTTGAAGAGGAAAAGCCTGTTGCTCCAGTTGCTAGAATAATCCATTATTCAGTGAATGTAAAGAACGGCGGCTCTTCTACAAAGGCAACTATTTCAGGCGAAAAAAGCCAGGTTTTCGAGACAGGGGATGTTTTGAGGATCACAGGAGAAGAAATATCGGGAGATCTTACCCTCGTTTCCGGCGCAGGTTCACAATCTGCTGTTTTTTCCGGTGATCTTGAATATGAGGGGGAAGGCGATCCTGCAGACGATCTGCTTTTGAGCGCTACGCTTATAAGCACCTCAGACGTGTTGAACTCAGGTGGTAATTATAATACAGCAGTAGTTTCTTCTCTGGGCGAGGCTGTACAGAAATACAGTTCTCTTACTGGAGAAAGCACTTATGCACAAAAGAGTTTCAATCTTTCACAGGGCAGCACCTTTGTAAGTTTCAAAATTATTTCCAGCGGTTTGAATGGTCTCTATACAATAACCTTGTCGGATGAGAATAATAACAGTGCAAGCAACACCATAAACATTTCAAAGGGAAATGCGTTCTTTGCAATTGCCTTCCCAGGCGGCACTGTTCTCAAGAATGCGTTGATCACAATTACTGATGCTGGTGATAATGTGGTATGGACAAGAAAGTTTGGCGGCGCAAACACAAGTTTGGGAACCGGAAAGCTCAGCACCGTTACTGACAAGATAAAAGTTGGAGATGTTTTCTATTCAGACGGAACATGGGGCAATTACAAACAGCAGACAGTTTCAAGCACTCGTGTTGCGCTGGGGCTGGTTGTTTATGTGAATGAAGGAGAAAATTCAAAGCATCCTTCTTTCATGACATCTAGTGACGATATAATAAGTTTTGCAAACGGCATTACCGAGGAATCTAATGGTTATGGTCATGCCCTGGTAATGGCTTTTAATGATTGCAGTCCGGCAAACGGCGGCGTTCGTTGGACTACAGAAAACAAAAAAAGAATCAATAATTCTGCTTTTGAGCAAGAGTGGTTTAACAATCTTTCCGCCAGCCGTCGTGATGAATTGATGTTTCTCAGTTATAACGGAATAGGGAAGACTGAATTCATGAAGGCCAGCCCTGCTATATATCTGGCAGCCGCTTGTATAAGCGAGTATACACCAGCCGTGGACACCACTCACTCCTCTAATTGGTTCATGCCGACGATTTCACAGTGGATAGCTTCTTTCCTGGGACTTGGCGAATGTGCCAGTTTTCTTCCTGTCTTGAAGACTAGTACACACCAGGATGTCAAGGATTACAACTATTATCCTACAGATGGTGATTTCTATTATTCTGAAGACATTTATGACAAATTCTACAGTTATGTTGGCACCGCAAGTTATTCCATGCCGATCAATATTTGCTCCTTGAATGGTTGGACCTATCAGGATGTAAATGGCAGGAACTATAACTGGAATTATTATTGGTCAAGTACCCAAATGTCTGCCGAGAGGGTTTTGTGTACAGGCTTCAGAGATGGAGAAGGTGTCAAGGGCGTGGTTCTTGCGCATCACGTAAAAGACAGGCAAGACACAAACATATCAATGTATGGCCGTCAGGTAAGAGCGTTCCTGGCATTCTAGAGGTAATCGCGAGACAAGAGAAAGAAAGGGGATGACAGTTTTGCCATCCCTTTTTGTTTTCTTTTTTGTTTTTCTTTTCCTGAAAGCGATAAAACTATTAACTTTGGGTAAAGAAAACATCTTGAATACATCTATGAAAAAGGTTTTGTTATTGTTGATAGCCCTTTGTTTTGCCATGGTATCAAATGCTCAGGAAAGATTGACTGCAAATCTTATTAACGATGGGGCAGATCAGACGATTTTTGACTACAGGGTCCGGTATTCCGCAGGATTGAATACACATCTGTTCTATAAGGACGGGAAGCTTATGATGAAGTTATCCGATCCTCATATAAAAAGGCCAGTGAGGTTTGCCAGGAGACTCCGAAAGGATGGTACGATAGAACCTATGCCTGATACTATGAAAGGGCCGGCTAAGTATTTTGTTGAAAGGGTGGTCTTGGTGGATGACACCGTGGCCGTAAGGGTGAGGAGCATGATCAAAGCCCTTAAGCTCCGCAAGATGAAACCTTATTACGACAACAAGTACAAAAAGGATGAAATACAGCCGACCGGAGGCTCTTTCTGGAATATTACATTCATCGACGACAAAGGGGAATACCACTACAGCGGCGGTCGCCACTATGTAAATGACAATAAGGTCCAGAAGCAACTGGACGGATATCTAAATAAAATCCAGACCATCCTGGATTACCTCCAGCACCTGGAAGTAAAATACTGTCCGACCCCTGAAGAGAAGTCGGACGGTGTTATTCAATAATCTGGTGCCGGCGATATTCTGCCGTACGTGATTATTCTAGTAATACTTGTAGAACAGGGCGATTGACTCCATTCCGCCGAAGAACTGCTTTAACAGGTAGCTCTCGTTAGGGGAGTGGATGGTGTCTCTTTCCAGTCCGAATCCCATCAGCAGAGGATCTGTGCCAAGGATCTTCTGCATGTCTGCCAGAACGGCGATGCTTCCGCCGCCGCGGCTTGGAACCGGCTCTATGCCCAGAACTTCCTTCATGGCCTTAGAAGCTGCCTGGAAAGCAGGGGATGTGATAGGGATAAGGAATCCGTTTCCGCCCTCTTTCTCCTCAACTTTTACCTTAACGTATTTAGGAGCTATGGACAGGAAGTGCTGCTTGAATAGCTTGGTTATCTTGGCGCTGTCCTGGTTAGGAACGAGCCTCATGGATATCTTGGCGTGGGCTGTGGAAGGAAGCACGGTCTTGGCGCCTTCTCCGGTGTAGCCGCCCCAGATGCCGCATACGTCAAGGCAAGGCCTGATGCCGGTTCTCTCAAGGGTGGTGTAGCCTTTTTCTCCCTTTATCTCAGCGATGCCGAGGAATTTCTTGTATTCTTTCAAGTTGAAAGGAGCCCTGGCAAGCTGGGCGCGGTCTGCCTTGCTGAGGTTGACAACATCGTCGTAGAAGCCCTTTACCTTAACCTTGCCGTTCTTGTCTATCAGAGATGAAATCATGTCGCAGAGGACATTGATAGGGTTGGCCACAGCACCGCCGTAATGGCCGGAGTGGAGGTCTTTGTTAGGGCCGGTGACGGTTACTTCAAGATAGGCCAGGCCTCTCATTCCGCAGTTGATGGAAGGCACTTTCTCGCTGATCATGGTGGTGTCGGAGACAAGGATCACGTCGCTATCGAGCATCTTCTTGTTCTTTTTCACCCAGGCCGGAAGCGAAGGGCTTCCGATTTCCTCTTCTCCCTCGAAAATGAACTTGACGTTATGCTTGAGCTGCTTGGTCTTGACCAGATACTCGAAGGCCTTTATGTGCATGAAGAGCTGGCCCTTGTCGTCGTTGGCGCCTCTTCCCCAGATGGCTCCGTCGTGAATAACTGGCTCGAACGGATCGGAATTCCACTTCTCCAGAGGCTCGGCAGGCTGCACGTCATAATGGCCGTAAACCATTACGGTCTTGGCCTTTGGGTCTATGATCTTCTTGCCGAAGACTACAGGGTTTCCGGCAGTGGGATAAACGCCGGCCTCGTCTGCCCCGGCCTTCTTCAAAAGCTCCACGAGCCTTTTTGCACACTTGAGCATATCGCTCTTGTGCTCTTTCTTGGCGCGTATGGAAGGAATTCTGAGAATAGAGAATAATTCTTCAAAGAAACGGTCTTTGTTCTTTTCGATGTATTGTTTCATAATATGATGTGTTATTTGTATCGCGATAAACTAGAAGCTCCACTCGAAGCCGAAGTTGATGGCGGCGCGGTGGTTCTTCTTGACCTTTACACCGTCTTCTATCTTGAAGCGGTGAGTCATTCTCCAGAACACGTCTACGCGGAAGACTCTGAAGATGTTGGTTACGCCTACGCCCATTTCCACGTAAGGCTTTCTGAGGGAGCTCATGCCCTCCGGGAAGAGCATAGGAGCTTCCATGCCCTCGTATTTCTGTCCTGATCCTGTTCCCGGGATGGTGCTGAGCGGATTGCCGATCTTGCCGTCCGAGATGCCGTTGTTGGCCTTGGAAAGGGTGCCGTAGCCGGCCTTCAGGGTGAACACCTCTCTCCACTGCAGCTTCTTCATAAGCGGAATCTTGCCAAGGAAGAAGCCCTTGAAGTTATGCTCGTAGAAGAGGGTGGTCCAGGTGTCGGAGGCAAACTCGTAGAAGTCCATGCAGGCGAACGAGCTCTTGTCCAGGAAGTAGGTGCCGTTTCCTTCGTGCAGCTTGAGCAGAGGGTAAGGAACCTTGCCTATGATTTTTCCGCCGGTCAGATGGAATGTGGAGGTTCCCACAGGAGGCAGCGGCAGAGAGTAGTCAACCGTGGCCTCGGCTCTGAAGAATCCGAAGTCGTTGTCGGCGAGGCCCTTTATTCCACTGATAAGGTCTATTGTCACAATAGGGTAGTGAGTGAGCACGTAGATCTTGTCAAACGTTCCGCGGGTTACGGTCTCGTCCCAGGAGAAGCGGGCCTGGTAATGCACCTGGTTAGACGCCACGCTGGTTATGTGGGTGCTGTCCGGAGTGTACATAGGCACATAGCGGTTGGAGTAGATTCGGCGCCCTTCTATGGCTATGCTGTTGTTGAAGCCCTCGTTCCACTCGTGGATGTAGCCCACTGCGTATTCATTCACCGGACTGATCCTCTCGCTGTTGCCCTTGTTGAGCAAAGACGACATGATGTTGGCCTCGGTGAGGGCGTCGGAGCCCCTTCCCATCTGCACCATGTCGCGGCTGGCGCTGGCAAACACCTTCCTTGTAGGCATATTGTTAAAGATGTATTCCGCCATCAGCTTGCCCTTGAACTTCTTGTCCTTGGTGCCGTAGGCTATGTGGCCGGAGAGCCTGAGCTTCTTGGAGAAGTCTTCCGTTGTCCTTCCCCCGAACTGGAATCGGGCGCCTTCCAGATTGTTGAAGCTGAACATCTTGTAGTACGGTCCAATGCCGAAGTAGTCGAAATTGTAGTAGCCATTTATAAAGGTGTTCACGATGGTGTATAGATTGCGGTACAGCGGCACGTTCTTGATGGAATCCACCATCTTGTAGATGTTGCTTTCTTTCTCGCTGAGAGCGAACGGGCGGTTTTGCTGCCAGTAGGCCTCGTCGTTGACCAGAGGATTGGCAGACATGGTCACGTTGCTCATCAGGCGGGCCACGCTGTCAGGCATAGGCGTGTCAAACCGCGGGTCCAGATAGTCGCATTGCCTTCTTCCCAGGAACGACATCAGCTTGGAGGAGTCTCTCATCGTCACCGAAAAGTCTGCGTACATCCTGTCCTGCTTGAAGAACCAGAGCGAATCCTTGCCCTGGTAAGAGCCTTTGCCTCCCACCAGCTGGTATTCGGAATCCAGCACAAGATCTCTGATCCAGTTCACGTTGGAGCCTTTCTTGAGCTTCACATGGATTTCCCTCACGGCCCAGTCCTGGGCGTCGATTCTCATCTCTCCGTCGAATGTAGGCGAAGAAACCAGCTTGGCCGGATGGAAGCGGATATGGTAGGTTTTCCTGCCGTCTATGTTAAGGCTGTCTATCAGGAAATAGTCGTAGAAGACATTAGGGCCGCTTACCGGAGAAGGAATCTGGATGTTGAACAGGTTTATGAAGTCGTCGTAGAAGTTGGTGCGGATGTGCATGTTTCCGGTGAACTGGGCGAAGGTGGCCTCGTCTTTCACTCCGGAAATGCGGCTGGCCTTGATCACCTCCTTGGTCTGCGACGGATTCTTCTGCTTGTAGAACATGGAGTTGTTCTCCGATATCATTATAGGCAGGTAAGGCTGTCCGGAAACCACCGAAGTGTCCATATAGTCGAACACAAAGCCGAAATTCTTCCTCAGCAGCTTGTTCTTTATCTGGGTGTCCGCATTCACTAGGTCCAGCTCCATCTTGGTGTAGAGGCGGCACTGGTAGCGGTCTCTTTCTTCCGGGTTGTTGACTTTTTTGCTTCTCTCGATGTTGCCCAGAATCCAGCGGATATAGCGGTAGTCCGGCTTCACCACAATCTGGCTGAGAAGATTCTCCTCGAGCTTCAGGGCGAAGTCCACCTGGTTGAAGGCTCCTTTCTTTACGTTTTTCTCCTGGGAGATGTAGCTCACATATTCAACCCGGAGCAGATCCACTTCAAGGTTCCTGGTTTCCAGGGTGTAGTACCCGTCATCGTCAGTGGACACGCCAATGGTGGTTCCCTTGAAGAAAACATTGGCATACGGCAGAGGATCGCCGGTATCGGCATCGGTGACACGCCCCTTGACCCTTGTGGTCTGGGCAAGGGCGAATGAAGACATTACTGTCAGAGCCAGCAATACAGCCGATATTTTGCCAAATCGTTTCAATAGTTGAAAATGTCTTTTGCAACTACGCCGTTATATTCTTTTTCCAGAGTGTTGTAGGTGGTGGTGTTGCCGTTCTTCTCCTCGAGCTTGAGGATGCACAGCGACAGGTCCTTGGTGCTGTAGGAGGCCTCGAGATGGTTCCAGCGGCCCTTGGCGTGCTTGGAAACGTCTATGTCAAAAACATAGTACCCGCCTTTTGTGGTCATCTGGATATCCGACTTGTTCAGCTTGGCGGCTTCGGCAATCTGACCCCTGATGCAGTAGAGGAGCGTCCACTGGAGCGTCTTCATGTTGTGGTCTGCCTTGGTGTTGAACACGTTCCTTGCGCCGCCGTTTATCATTACCACTTTGTCTCCGTTGATAATCAGCTGGTTGTCCTTGTCTTTGCCGTTGTTCTTATGGCCAGTGAACTGCATCTTCATCTGGTTTGTTTCTCTGATGAAGTACATGGTTCCCGTGCTGGTGACGTTTTTCTTCATGCCCTTCATGGTCTTGATCTGGGTGCAGGAAGAAACCACGGTCTTGTAGCTCTCATTCTTTTTCTGGATGTTGGCCATCACCTGGTCTTTGCTCTGCGACAAAGCCTGGGCGGAAGCCAGAAGCGAAGCGGCGATAACACCGATGAATAAACAGATTCTTTTCATAATTGCACAAAGTTACTCCAAAAAAGATACCAACGGCTCTTTTCCTAAAATATCTGAACAAGTCAGAAGAGAAGTTATCGATACGCCGAGCACTCCGTGGAGGTTCAGGTTCTGCCCCGTGAAGAACAGGTTCGGAATCGGAGTCTTTGGCGCGAGAAGCGTCTTTAGAAGGTTGTTGCAGTCTTTGCGGATGCCGTAAGCCGTGCCGTTTATGGCTCCGGTGTAATGCTGGTAGGTAAGCGGGGTGCTGGTGTAATATGTCTGGACAGCTTCCTTGAGGCCGGGTATGCAGCCGTCTGCCATCGCGATGAACTCTTCAGCCTTTCTGGCCTTGAACTCCTTGTAGTCCTGCGGGCGGCTTGAAGGGGTTGTGCCCTCCCATTTTGAAACCTGGCTGAAAGCCATCGGCACAAGAATGTCTATGTTTGTGGCCCATCTCTTGTCCGGTCCTTTAGGCACGGTTTCGCTGATGAGCATTCCTTTTGCAAGGCCCTTCTCCGCCATTTCCGAGATATCCCAGACGGAGTCCAGGCCTTCTGCATAGCAGTAGTAGTTGCGGTTGCGGTACGGAATCTTTCCTTCCTTGAGGCGGATGTTCACGGTGAAGAACCCGTAGGTCTGCTCCAGCTTCTGGATGCGGTGCCTGAATACAGGCCTTACGCATTTGCTCTCCTTCAGGAGCGAAAGTGTGAGCTGAGGGCTGAGGTTGGAGATGAAAATGTCTGAATAGATGCGCTCCGGCTCCTTTCCGTGCTTAATCAGCACATAGTCTGCCTTGCCGTCTTTCTCGGCGATTTCCACGGCCTCGGAAGACATATAGACCTCTCCGCCCATTTTTCTTATGCTGGATACAAGGCTGTCTGCAATCAGAGAACCGCCTCCTTCAAGCCTCCAGGCGCTCTGGATGTAGGAGCTGTTTATCTGGGCGAAAGTGTACAGCGGAAGGGTTTCCTTCCTCAGCTCCAGCTTGAGGGAGTTGCCGCTGAGGATGTTTCTCAGCAGAGGGTCTTCAATATTTGACTCCAGGTATTCCCAGGCATTCTTGCCCAGAAACTCGTTTACGGAAAAGATGCCGTTGCCGGGCTTCAGAAGCGGGTCTGTAATCTTGCTTCCCACTTCTTTGAGGAAGGCGGAATAGGCTTTTATCTGCTTGGCAGAAGAGGGGAAATGCTCTGAAAGCCCCTCTGCAAAGTTCTCGAAACCGTTCCTGAGCAGATAGCTTTTGCCGCCGAAGAAGATCTGGTCAAAGCCCTCAGTATCCAGCTGCCGCCACGGCAGGTCCATAAGGGAGAAATAGCTGAACAGCTTTTCCAGGATCTGCCCCTTGCCCAGAGCCCCCACATAATGGAAGCCGGTGTCAAACACCTCTCCCTTTCTCCTGAAGCTCTGCAGGCAGCCGCCCGCTATGCCGTTCTTTTCCACCACGCACACTTTCATTCCGCTTTTGGCCAGAATGTATGCGCACTGGAGACCTCCCAGTCCGCTTCCCAGTATGACTGCGTCAAATTTCATCCGCGTTTTTCACCTTGCGGTGTCTGGATTTCCAGTCCTCCCACTTGTAGAACAGGTAAGGCTGGAGGGTGAAGGTGATAAGAATGGTTGAAACCATACCTGCCAGAGTGGACAGTCCGATTGAAGAAATGGCCGGGTGCACTGCAAGCAGCAGGCTGGAAACGGCGAGAATCAGCATCACAGCAGAGAAGAAGATGGCGCTGCGGTGGTACTTGAGAAGCTCGCTCTGCTTCTTTCCCTTGATAAGGCCGTCCATGACAAATATGCTGTAGTCCACTCCCATTCCGAAGATGAAGGTGGAAATCACCATGTTGATCAGGTTGAACTCCATGTTCAGCAGCTTCATGAATCCCAGAACCAGGAACCAGCTCATGAACATCGGGAGAAAAGCTATGATGGCGTGCACCACATTCCTCAGGGCTACGAGCAGAATCAGCAGCACAAACAGAGAAGATATCAGCAGCACAGTGTTGAAGTCGTGCTCCATTATCTCCAGCATGTCGGTTGTATAGAACAGAGGATCTATCACTATAAGGCCCGAAGCCAGCGTCTTGTCTTTTTCTTCTCCTCCCTCGGCGAGAATCTCGGAAGCCTTCCAGAGCTCGTCATTGTCCTTGGCCTTGATGGAAGTGAGCACCAGATAGGTTCCGTCGTCGTTCTTCTCCATGAAGTTGCCGATAATCTCGGCCGGAATAACTTCGCTGCCGTAAACGTCAACAGGCTCGTATTCCTTGTCCAGAGCCTGGTAGAAACTGTCGAACATATCCGCCTCAAAGCCGTTCCTTTCGGCTGCGGCTGCGGTAAGCGCCTTAACCTTGGCTTTCTTTTCCGGGGTAAAGTATTTGTTCCAAAGCTCTATTCTCTGGTTCTGCTGCCAAGAAGGCAGAAGCAGGTTGGAAAGATTGTTGAAAGATGCAATCTTCCCTTCGTCCTTGAGAGTCTGGCACTGCTGCGCTATCAGCTGGTTGAGGTAGAGGGCGCTGTCCAGATTCTTGGAATGAGCGGCGATATACTTTGTCTGCATTCCGCCCTGAGTCTTTTCTGAATAGAGGTTTTCTGCCTCTATAAGCTCAGGCGAGCTGTATGAAAGATGCGAGAGGTCTGTGTCGAAGTTGGCCCTTCCTCTGGTGAACACCACGCTCAGGACAAACAATATGACCACCAGCGCTATCAGCCAGGTCTGCTTATGATAAGGCCTGGTTGTGATTCTCTCTATTGCGGCAAAGGCCTTTTCGTTTTTCTTGCCTGTCTTGTTGCGGAAGAACTGAGGCAGGAAGAAAATTGCCGCCAGGGTTGTACCCACCATCACGAACGAAGCCATAAGGCCGAAATCTCTCAAAAGCGCAGACTTGGTGAAAATCAGCCCGAGCAAAGAACCCACCGTGGTTATGCAGCCCAGGGTTACAGGCTTGGCCTGGTCTTTTATCACCTGCTCCACTTCCGCCACGTATTTGTGGTGCGTGATAATGTGGATGCAGTAGCTCAGGGCCACGCCGATCACTATGCAGCCTATGCCCAGGGCTATGAAAGACATCTGCTGCTGAATCAGGTAAACCGCCGCCACAGCCATCACCACACCCCAGACCAAAGGCATCAGCATATATCCCACCGTGTCGGCCGTCCTGAAGCAGTAGCCGATGATAAGAATAATCAGTATCATCGCGATGGTGACCGTGATCACCAGGTCTTTCTTGATTCTCTTGGCCGTGTACACGCTCTTGGCGGACTTGCCGCTTATAAGCACCTCTACCGGAGAGGTCTTCGCCAGGTCTTCCGCCTCATCCTCTATGAGGTCTATGAGCCTGGTTCCGGACTTGCTGTCCATTGCCCTGAAAGCCGGCGAGATAAACACCAGAGCCGTGGTGCTGTCTGAGGAGAACAGATGGAAATCGGTGAGGGTGATAGAGCCTTCTGCCTTGGATGCGCTTCCGTCTGAAAGTTCGGCGGCGCTGGTCAGGCTGCTCATGGCCATGCTGCGGAAGGAGAGAGGGTCCTTGCAGATTATGTCGTACCAGATTCCGCTGCCGTCATTTTCCAGAATGTCTACGTTCTGGAGCATCAGCGAGTCCATAGACGCCGCGTTCAGACGGCTGTCCAGCTGAGGGTAGAAAGTGCTGTCCAGAAAACAAGGGGCGTTGTCCAGAATCAGGGACGCGCCGTCTTCAAGCAGACTCGGGTCCACCATGTACAGGATGTCTTCTATGTCCTTGTCCTTGTCGTGGGCCAGAAGCGAATCGCAGAGGCGGCTGCTGGCCGAGATCAGGGTGTCCAGCGCGTCCTGCTTGGACAGGGTGCTGTCCGTGACTCTCATTTCCACGAAAACCTTGTCTTTGACCTTGAGCTTGTCAAAGACGAATCTCACTCCGCTGTTTGCTTCGGTAGCGGGGAGGAGCTTGGTGATGTCCTCCTCATAATACATCTTCCTGGCCAGAAAAGCCATAACGAGGAAACTGCCCAGCAGAACCAGGTAGAATACACTCTTGTGCTTTTTGAAAAAGCGGTATACGGCCAGGGCTAGCTTGGTCATTTACTTTGCAGATATTCTTGCGTAAAGGAAATCGTACAGCTGGCTGAAGGTGGCAGTCTGCATAAGGTCCGTGCCCTTGATCTTTATGTCGAAGTTCTCTTCAATCAGGGCTACAAGGTCTACCAGCGAAAGACTGTCCAGATCCAAGGTCTTCTTGATGTCAGCATCCGGAGTGATGTCTTCTTTGTCAACTTCAAATTCTTCTGCCAGGATGTCGATAGCCTTGGCAATCATTTCTTCTTTTGTCATTTTATCATAGGTTTTTGATTATCAATGTAGAGTTGGTGCCTCCGAAACCGAAGGAGTTGGAGAGGAAGCAGTCGAAGTTTCTCTCGATTCTCTTTGCCGGGATGTTCAGCTTGGCTGAGTCTTCGTCAGGGGTTTCGAAGTTGAGGTTGGCCGCGATAAAGCCGTTTTTCATCATCAGGATGGAATAAATAACCTCGCTGGCTCCGGCCATCCACATCTCGTGTCCGGTCTGGCTCTTGGTGCTGGTTACAGGCGGCATGTTGTCGCCGAAGACCTGGTAGATGGCCTTGGCCTCGTTCTGGTCTCCCACCATTGTACTGGTGGCGTGGGCGTTGATGTAGCCGATCTGGCCAATCTGCATCCCTGAATGCGAGAGAGCCATCTTCAGGCTTCTGGCAGGGCCGTCCACGTTAGGCACGGAGATATGGTCTCCATTGGAGGAGAAGCCGTATCCAAGCACCTCGGCGATTATAGGGGCACCTCTTTTGACGGCGCTCTCATAGTCTTCCAGTATTACAGTTGCGGCTCCTCCGGAAGGCACCAGGCCGTCTCTGTTCTTGTCGAAAGGACGGGAGGCTTTCTCCGGCTCGCTTTCCCTCTTGGAGAAGGCGCTGATGCCGTCGAAACTGCATACGGAATATGGGTTGGTCTCCTGGGCTCCGCCGCAGATCACCATATCCTGAAGACCGTTCTGGATGAGCATTGCTCCCCAGCCAATGGAATGAGATCCGCTGGCGCAGGCTCCGGAAACTGTGAGGTTGATGCCCTTGAGCTTGAAGATGCAGGACAGGTTCATGGTGACGGTGGAGTTCATGCTCTTGAATATTCCGCCGCTGCCGATAAGGGAGGTGTCTTTCTTCTCCCTCATAATATCCACGCATTCCACGATAGGCTCCGCGCTAGAGTCGTTTCCGTAGATCAGGCCCACCTCGTGGCTGTCCAGCCAGTCCTGGCTGATCTTTGCCGCTGACAAGGCATCGGCCGTGGCGCAGTAGGAGAATAGCGCCTGCTCCGGCATGTAAACTCTCTGGTTGCGGCTCAGAATGCCCTTGAGGTTAGGCCTTTCCACATATCCCGTAAGGGCTGAAACAAAGCCCATCTCCTTCCTGACAGGGTCGAAGATAATACCGCTTTTTCCGTTGTAAAGGGAGTCTCTCACCTCGTCCAGAGTTTTGCCGAGGCAGGAGTAAATACCCATTCCTGTTATAACTACTCTTCTTTTCATTTCTTGAATATTGACCAAAGCCTGTCTTCCAAAATCTCGCTGTCTTTCCTTAAAGCCTGCAAGGTAGCAATTTTTGATTTTTTATGGAACTTCAGTAAACGCAAATCTTGCTTTAACGCATCCCACCACTCGGTGTAGTACCAGCAGAACAGTGCCAGAGGCGGCATCAGAAGCAGGTAGATTATAGCCATGTAGATGGTCATGAAGCACCAGATCAAAACAAAAGATATTATCGCGAACAAAGGTATGGTTATCACCGCGTTCACTCCCAGAAGGAAAGAAGACGAGAGCATCTTGTCCTTCACCCTTGCCGTAAGTTTCTTAGGAATCTGGTAGTTGAAGAAATTCGGCCACAGAGAGAATATCCACAAAGGGAACAGCAGAACCATTCCGATGATTTTCAGAATGGTACCCGCTGAGGTTACTTTTTTCTTCAGCGATTTGAACTCCAGCTTATTGTCTTCCAGACTCTGCCTGAGGCCTTCCGCCTGGGCGTAAACAGACTCTCTGGTTTGGTCTTCAAGATTTCCCAGAGCGGCCACGAAATCCTTTTCGACTGTCAGTTTTTCGGGAAGCTTATCGTACGGCTTTGCGCTAAGGGCGGCAAATGTCTTGCCGTAGTTGGTTCTCAGAAAGTCTATTGAAGGATAGTTGTCCAGATCCTGGATATCCAGCATCATTGAAGAAATGGCTGTCCTGACCAGCTGGTTGACCTCCCTCATCGCCGTTCTCGGTTTTTCCTTGTACAGCTCGTAATATGGCTTCAGCGATACCGGATCGGCGAACATTACGCACATCTCCCGTCTCATCCCGAAGTAGTCTGTATAGTGGTTGGCCACAGGAAGAATGAAGATCTCTCTTTCAAACCCTGTCTGCTCGGCGGCCTTGAATGCCATTGTGGTGTAGCCGGTGGTGAAGTGCCCCAGAAATCTCTTGTCCTGATGGCCGGCCTCCGGGAATATCATCACGCTCTGCCCGTGCTTGAGAAGATGGTAACTCTCGTCAAAAGAGGCGCTGTTCTTTCCCACGTCTTCCATTCCCTCGTGGTCCATCCTAAACGCCGGCATAAGGCCCAGGAACCTGAGATATTTCTCGAGTATCTTGCTGACTGCAAAGATGTCTGCCCTGGCCCAGAAGAAAGGTCTTCTGCCCGGCCCCTTGAAAGACAGCATAACGGCAATGGCGTCCACCAGGCAGTTCTGGTGGTTGGATGCGATTACCTGGGCGTTGCCCTCCGGAAGAATCTTTTCGTCTCCGATCTTGTAAACTTTCCTGTAGAGAAAATGGTTAAAGAGGAAGCGGATGAACTCCTTGAAGCCCATGTAGTAAAGTCCGCCCTTGAATGTTTTCCTGAATTCCATCTGCTGATGTTTTTATTCTTGCTGAATCCAGTCCTGAATGTCCATCGGACCGTCTTTGAAGAAAAGATCAAGAACTTTATTTGTTATGTCGTGTCCGGCTCCGCTGTTTGCAAAGTAAACCAGGGTTTTCTTCTGGCTCGGAATTATCACGAACAGGGCCTTTGTGTTGCCGTTGTCTCCCCAGTGCCAGAGCACTCTTCCGTAATTCTTGTTCTCCTCGATGCCGATGCCAAGGCCCCAGAAGATGGACTGTTTCTCGTCCACAGGCCTTACCTTAGGAGGGAACTGGGTTGCAGGCCCGCTGCAAGGGGTTATCATCAGCGCATGGCTGGCCTGGGAAAGTCCCTTGCCGTCCATTATCGCCCTTATGAAGTTGGAGTAGTCGTTGGCGCAGGTCCTCAGGGTGTAGGCCACGTTCTGCCTCGGGAACTGCCTTACTCCCTGGCTTTCTCCGTTACGCCTTACAGAAGCCGTTGTAATTCCCTCGAACTCCGGTATCCACTCGTAGGCGGAAAGCGGCATGTCCAGAGGCTCGAACACATATTCCTTTGCGATGGACTGAATGTCCTTTCCTTTGATGGCTTCCACCGCTCTCTGCAGGAAGGCATAGCCCTCTCCGCTATATCCGAAGATGGAATCCACCGGGAAGGTGAACTTGATAGGGGCGGTAGGCCACTCGTCTGAAGACGGGCTTGCGGCCCAGTCGTCGATGCCGCTGCGGTGCATAAGTATCAGCCTGGCGGTCAGCGTCTTGGCCATATCCTTGTCCACAAACCTGTCTATGTCTGTGTATTCGTACAGAGGACGGTCTATGTCTATCTCCCCGTTGTCATACATCTTCAGCACGATGTATGCGAACACCACTTTACTCAGCGACGCCGCCTGGAACACGGCCTCTTTCTCGTAATCTGCCTTGCCGGTTTCCCTGTAGCTGAACTTCATCTGCTTCCAGGCCTCTTCTCCCACTGCGGCGGAATCTGTCTCGACCGGCTTTTCCGTCGACCACGGAGTTACGCCCACCTGGCAGTAAACGCTGTCCGAAGGCTCGGTGTACTTGAGCTGGATCATCGGGATGTTGGCTTCTCTGATTATTGCCAGCAGAGAATCTTCAAATGCGGCCTGTTTTTGTTCCATAGCCTTTTCCTTGTTTTCGCATCCTGCCAGTCCGCGGCACAAAGCACTCACTGCCAGCAGCATGCCTGCTATACACAACGCTTTTTTCAACTGTTTCATAAATTCAAAAAAAATAATCGCTGAGAAAACTCAGTGCATTTGGCGTTTAAACAAGCGAATTTAATAAAAAAAGTGAACCTGCCCAAAACGAGACAGGTTCACCTAAGAGTCTTGCATGATGCAAACTACAGGATGATACCTAAGGAAATATAGCTGAGTTTCGGACCGTACTCCTTCTGGAAGAGTGAGTGTGGAGCGTACTTCACATACAGCTTAACTTCAGGAAGGCCGATGGTCAGACGGTACTCAGGGGTGAATTTCTGGGTCTTCCAGTGCTTCATCTTGAGTTTTTCCTTTGAGCTGCCGATCTTGTACTTGGTAACGCTCTTTGCGGAGAAGTTGTAGTTGCCCATAAGGTCAAATCCGATCTTCAGGTCATCCAAAACCTTGATTTCATAACCAAGAGAAGCGCCGAGCTCGTATACGTCGAGCCTTGACTTTCTCTTGCTCTTGCTCATAGACTCCACAGGGAACGGAGCTGCTACATAGTAACCACCCACATTGGTAATCATGTTCTTGTGGCGGGTCTTGAAGAATCTGGTGCCGAAGTTCAGGGCAAAGTCAAACCTGTGCTGCTCAGCAGGCGCGTAGGAGAGGTTTACGATATCGAATCCCAGTTCCCAGGACTTGAAGGCCTTCAGACCCATCTCCTTAGGAGAGTCAAGACCAGTCAGGGAACCAAAGTAGAAATTCTCTGCTACGGTAAAGTTAAGTTCGGAAGTCTTCTCGTCATCTGATACGGGAAGAATGTCAACATCCACAATCTGTGCCTGGAGACTTGCAAACGCAAAGGCAGCCAGAACGGTTAAAAACAGTTTTTTCATATTCTTTTAAGTATTTGTTTCTCGATAATTGGCGCAAATATAACCTTTTTGCCCGATAAAAAAAGAAAAGGGAAAACTCCGAAGAATTTTCCCTTTGTAGGAGATAGGAGAATCGAACTCCTATTTAGGGAATGAGAATCCCTTGTCCTAACCGTTAGACGAATCTCCCAGCAGATTTGGACTGCAAAGATATGAATTTGTTTGAAAACTGCAAGAATTTCTACAAAAAGGCGAAGGCTTTGGAAACGGCAAGGGCCACGATCCAGGCTAAAATAAGGGTGTAGCAGACGGTGAACAGTGCCCATTTCCAGCTGCCGGTTTCACTCTTGATTGCTCCTATTGTGGCAACGCAAGGGAAGTAGATCAAGGTGAAGACCATAAACGCAAGAGCCACGGCAGGGGTGAGGACGCTTCCGATAATAAGCTGCCCGTCAACTGTATAGAGCATATTCATCGTGCTCACCACGATTTCCTTGGCGGCCATTCCGCTCAGAAGGGAAACGCTCTCCTGCCAGTGGAAACCGATAGGGGCGAGGACAGGGGAAATGAAGTTTCCTATCATCGCCAGATAAGAATGCTCAAGCCTTGCCGCAGGATCAGGGTCGCAGGTAGGGAAATAACTCAATGCCCATACTATGAGAGTTCCGATCAGGATGACGGTGGCTATCTTGTGCAGATACTGCTTGCCCTTGTCCCAGGTGTCTCTAAGAAGAGACTTCCAGGTAGGAATCCTGTAAGGAGGAAGCTCCATTACAAACGGAGTCTCCTCGGAGTTGAACAGGAACTTGCTGAAAAGCTTGGCCATAAGAGCTGCAAGAAGCACTCCTCCCAGATAAATGCAGAAGATAACCAGGCCTGCGTTCTTAGGGAAGAATATGCCGGCCAGAAGCAGGTATATAGGAAGCCTGGCATTGCAGCTCATAAGAGGGTTGATCAGGATTGTGATCATCCTGGCGTTGCGGTTCTCTATGGTGCGGGTGGCCATTACGGCAGGCACGTTGCAGCCGAAGCCCATCATCAGAGGAATGAAGCTTCTTCCGTGAAGGCCTATAAGGTGCATCAGCTTGTCCATTATGAAAGCGGCCCTAGCCATATAGCCGGTAGCTTCCAGAATCGAGATGAAGAAGAACAGGATCAGGATGTTAGGCAAGAAGACCAGCACTCCTCCCACTCCGGTAATGATGCCGTCCACAATGAGGTCTTTCAGCCAGCCGTCATTCATCAGTGTGCCTACTTTCTGCCCGATCCAGTCCACTCCGTTTCCTATCCAGTCCATAGGGTACTGGCCAATGGAGAAGGTGGCCTGGAAAATCAGATACATCGCGATAAGGAAAATAGGGAAACCCAGCCACCTGCTGGTAACAATGTTGTCTATCTTTTCTGTGAGGGTTTTGCCCGGTTTCCTTTCTCCTCTGCGATAGGTTTCCCTCAAGGCTCCGTCTATGAAGCCGTACTTGGCGTCCATAATGGCGTTCTCTGGAGAATCGCCGAGCTCCCTTTCAATTGCCTTGGCCTCCCTGTCTCTTGCCGCAAGAATTTCATCCTTGTTGGAGAAGGTGTCCAGCACCTTTTCTATCTCCTTGTCTTTCTGTAATATGCGTATGGCTATGTAACGAGGCGTGTACTCGTCCATAGCGTTAGGGTTCTTGTAGATTTCTTCCCTTAGGGCATCTATGCTTTTCTCTATTACCGGACCGTGGTTGATGTGGATATGCTTGAGAATTCCAATCACGGAATCTTTGGAGGAAGAGTCTTTCCTGTTTTTCTGGAGAGGGTATTTTCCGGAAGCGTCCGTGGCCTCGATCTCGTCACCTTCCTCGTACAGTTCAATGATGGTGTTGAAAAGCTCGGCGATGCCTTTGCCCGTAACGGAAACCGTAGGAACCATCGGCACTCCGAGCAGTTTTTCCAGCTCCTTGTAGTTGAGGGTGTCGCCCCTGTGCTCCAGCTCGTCGAACATGTTCAGGGCTATGACCATTCTCAGGTTCATGTCAATCAGCTGGGTGGTCAGGAAGAGGTTTCTTTCCAGGTTGGAAGAGTCCACCACGTTGAGGATGACATCCGGCTTGTCGTTGACAATGGAATGCCTAACATATTTTTCTTCCGGGCTGTAGGCGGAGATGGAGTAGGTGCCAGGCAGATCTATCAGAGTGAATCGGTAGCCCTTGTAGTACATCTTGCCCTTGACGGCGTCAACCGTTACTCCGGAGTAGTTGCCCACTCTCTGGTGGCTTCCGCTGGCCCTGTTGAAAAGGCTGGTTTTGCCGCAGTTAGGGTTGCCCACCAAGGCTACGGTAATCTCCTTGCTCTTTTCTCTTGCTCCGCGATAAAGGGCGTCTTCCTCTTCCGTGGTCTGCTGGATGGAATCCCTGAACTTGCAGCCGGCCTCCTTGCACCCGATGCAGGTTGGAACAAAGTTTCCGGTCTTGGGATTATGCTCCTTTGCCAGATGTTCGGCCTCTTCAACTGAGATAACTTCTATCTGGGAAGCCTCCCTGAGCCTTAGCGACACGTGATAGCCGAGGATCTCATACTCCACGGGATCCTGCAGCGGCGCCCTGTGGACAACCTCCACGGTCTTGCCCTGGATGAAGCCCATCTCAATGATTCTCTTGCGGAAACCTCCGTGTCCGAGAATCTTGACGATTACCGCCTTTTCTCCCGTATTCAGATCACTCAGCCTGCTCATCTGCTTTTATTGTAGAATCGGACAAAGGTAAGACATTTCAGTTGTAGTTGTAATTTCAATCGCTATATTTGCAACGCAAAGAGCCCGTTGAGCATCTTTGAAGAGGATATTTTCCCGGATTTGAAAACAAATTATCTAGTGATATGAAAAAACTATTCTTTTTTGCAACAGTCTTGATTGGAGCTGCAATTGTTGCTTCCTGCAACAAGAGCTCACACAATGAAATTCCGTACTATCAGGCAGTAGCCATGTTCGATGACCTCTCTACTGAGATGTATGCTTCTGACGTTTATGGCGAAAACCTTTACGGAAAAGGCTATTACTGGCTTGACCAGAACACCGGCCTGGGTTCAAAGCCTGTGGATGACCAGTACTATTCAGGTGGAATAGCCGTCGGAAATTTCAGCGCTGTAGAACTGAAGCCTGAAGATGCAGCCGACTGGTACAAAAAGCAGCTTGCTGTAAACTTCAAGAACCTCAGGAG
The DNA here is from genome assembly GCA_017962375.1 of Bacteroidales bacterium. Taxonomy (GTDB): domain Bacteria; phylum Bacteroidota; class Bacteroidia; order Bacteroidales; family UBA932; genus Egerieousia. Next base: position 149,935 of record JAGCVJ010000014.1, on the reverse strand, counting down.
CTTCCCTGGCTACAACAACACCGAGCACTGCCTGGTTTCTTTCGGATGGGCAGACCCTAACGGCTGGAACCACGCTCCTGTAATGACATTCACTGATACTGACACCACTACCAGAATCATCGACGGCCTCTACATCACCAACACCTGCTATGCAGTTGCACAGATGACTACCGACCTTGGAAGCGGAGTTCCTATCAAGGACGGATGGTTCAAGGTTAAGCTCATAGGCCTTGACGCTGCCGGAAACGAGAAGGGAAGAGTTGAGGTATATCTGGCCAACTTCCAGGACGGAAACAAGTACATCCTCGACAAGTGGCAGCCAGTTGCACTTGCAGAGCTTGGAAGAATCCACTCGCTGAAGATTGACATGGACGGAAGCGACAAGGGAGAATACGGACTGAACACTCCTGCTTACGTTGCCATCGACTGCATTGTTGTAAGGATTGACAAGGGCACTGAGGTTAAGCCTAACAAGGCCAACATCAAGTAGAGAATTCTTCTTTGCAGAACAAGAGAACAGCCGGCTTTCAACCGGCTGTTTCTTTTAGTACGTCTTTTCGTTAGGGTTTATCGGAGTCATTTCCTTGCCGATGGCATCCAGCCATTTCTGCGGATAGCCCGGCTGGTCAGGCATAACCGGATTGTCTTCGTTGTAGATTGTCTTGAAGCTGCCGTCCGGGTTCTGCTTCTTGATGTTGCCGTCCATATACTTGACAAGCAGGTATTCGTCCAGTTTCTTGAACCTCTTGAACATCCTGTCCGCAAACTTGTTGGACCATTCGGTCAGATAGGCCTTCACCTTCTGCTCGTCGTTGCTTTCGTTGAGTATTCTCTGGGCGTTGGCGTCTATTTCCGGAATGATCTTCAGGGCTCCGTTCTCGTGCTCGTCTATAACGGCGCGAACTTCAGGAGCGATGTCTTTGTAGCGAGTGTAGGCGAAGTTGGAAATCCTGTTGAACAGCCAGAAGGCCGAGGAGTCTGAGTACCTGACCATGCTGCCGTTTCCCACCCTGAAGCACAGAGGGGCTTCCAGGCCGCTGGAATAAACAGGGGTGAGAGAGCTGGTGGCGGTGTCGTCCACTCCGAACCAGATAATGCCGCCGATTACGTCCGGCAGCCATCCTCTTGCCTGGCCCAGAAGCCAGAATCCTGTCTGCTGGGTGGCAACGGATCTCTCGAACTCGTATTTCTTGCCGTCGGAGACAAAAGACATAGGCCTCCACCTGTAAGGGTTGTTGTAAGGGCCGGCGCCCAGGTCGTAGCGGAAGTCGAAAGGAGTGTCCTCGAAGTGGTCTCTCATGGCGTCAGCCACGTCTTTCACTGTAAGCGGATGAGCCGGCTTGATGTACAGAGGCATCTTGTTGGAAGGGTTGGTGCCGGCGGCGTAGTCTACATAGTATGAAGCGTCCTTGTCGCCGATCTTTCCTCCGCCCAGAATGTTGAAGAAGCTCCATACTCTGGTCTCGCAGCCCCTGAGGGTTCCGAAGCTGGCCGGAGCAAAAGCGTCGCAGAAGCTGAACTCGTTGTCCGGGCCGTCATAGTAGCCGTTCTGCTTGGCAAACTTTATTATGTCTTTGCTGTAGAGGCAGTTCTCGGGATCGTTGAGAGGGAAGGTGGAGATTCTGGAGCAGTTGGCGTGGCCGCTGATGTAGCCGTCCGGAATGCGGATAGCCACCCAGTTGGCGCCCTTGTTGAGGTTCTTGCCGTCTTTGCCTTTCTTCACGCCCTTGCCCACGATTTCCATAATCCAGGCCTCGTCTTTGTCGGCAATGGAGAAGCTCTCTCCCTCGGAGCAGTATCCGTAGGTTTCCAGGAACTCGGCGATAACCTTTATGGCCTCCCTGGCAGTCTTGGCCCTCTGCAGAGTCAGGTATATGATGGAGCCGTAGTCTATTCCGCCGGTGGTGTCAACCAGACTCTCCAGCCCGCCGAACGTGGTTTCGGTGATGATGAGCTGGAACTCGTTCATGTTTCCCATTGTGGAATAGGTTATCTTGGCCTGCGGTATGTCCATCAGGTATTTTCCGGAATCCCACTCGTAAACCTTGATCATGGTTCCCTTAGGCCAAACGCCGCCGTTGTGGTGATAGAGTTCTCCGTACTGGGTGTGGGAGTCAGCTGCGTAGGTAACCATTACGCTTCCGTCCTTAGAAGCTCCCTTGGTTACAATGATGTTGGTGCAGGAGTGCGCTGTCTGCCAGGAGGCGAAGGACAGCACAGCTGCAATCATCGCGATAAGTTTTAATCTGTTTCTCATATATTTTTTAACTTTGTTATCTGTAAGGAACATCTTTTGTGGTAAAGATAATGCATTTTAGACTCAGAAAAAAAGAATGGTCATGAAAAAGATATTTCTACTCTCCGCTCTGCTGATGGTTTTCTCGGCGGCAAACTCTTTTGCCCAGAACCAGGACAAGGAGCCTTCCATGGAAGAGATTGCTGAAAGGCACACCAAAGACCTGGTCAAGAAACTTGGCCTTACAGATTCGCAGGAATTCTATGTAGATTCCATACTCACAACAAATTACGTGGGAATGAAAGACGCTCTTGACGATCTGCGACGTTCCGGAATGCAGGATCCTGAGAATTACCGCTACGTGAATCTGCAGTGGCAGCAGAAGACTATGGACGCAATGAAGAAAGTGCTGGACGAGCAGCAGTACATAGGATATCTCCGCTACATAGGCAAGGGAAAAGACTACAAGAAGGGGAAGGACGGCAAGTGGTATCTGAAGTCAGAACTCAAGAAGCAGAATAAGAGTCCTCAATAGCAAGCCTGAGCTCCGTTATGGAGCTGATGTTTCTGATCTCCCCGTTTTTTACGAAGGAAATCATTCCGGTTTCTTCGGAAACCACGATGGCCGCGGCGTCGGTCTGCTCTGTTATGCCCACCGCAGCGCGATGCCTCATTCCGTACTGTGCAGGAATGCTCTGGCTGTCGGATATAGGCAGAGTGCATCTGGCGGCAACCAGCCTTTCCGTAGTCATTATCAAGGCTCCGTCGTGAAGAGGGGAATTCTTGAAAAACAGGTTCTCAATAAGCCTGCGGTTCACCATGGCGTCTATCCTGTCTCCGGTTTCTATTATGGCTTCCATCGGCGACTTGTGAGTCATCACTATCAGGGCGCCGGTCTTGGTCTCGGCCATTTTCCTCACTGCCTGGGTAAGTTCGTCCAGAGTGGCCAGAGGAACAGTCTCGTTTCCCCGGCCGAAGAGTTTGCGGGCCAGGAAGTTGCCGTTTCGGTGAATAGGGTTGTTGCCTAAATGAATTAAGAACCTGCGGATTTCCTGCTGGAAGATGATGATCAGCGCCAGCACTCCCACGCCCAGTATCTGCCCCAGAATGGCCGACAGCAGTTCCATGTGGATGGTCTTCACCACCAGCCAGATGAAATAGAGTATAATTATGCCGATGAAGATGCTCATGGCGGTTGTTCCTCGTATCAGCTTGTAAATCTGATAGATGAGAAGACCCACCAAGAGTATGTCCAAAATGTCTATCCAGTGCAGGTTGATGAAATCCAGCATATATTACTTGTCTATCCGGGTGCAAATCTAATAAAAACCGCTCAAAATCAAGGAACGTATGCCAATGTGGCTATGCTGATTCTGCAGTCCAGCTCCCGGTGGAGAAGGCTGGCGCAGGCGTCGAGTGTAGCGCCGGTAGTCAGAACATCGTCGCAAATCAAGATGGAGGGAATCTTGCCCCGTCTGCTGAATTCCCTGCCGATTTCCTCAGCCCGTTTCCGGTTCACGCCGAAAGCGCTGCGCACGTTCTCCCATCTGTCCGCCCTGTCTTTCTGAGTCTGGGTGAGGGTGAAATTCTTCCTTTCCAGCAGCCTGTTTTCAATCGCGGCAAGCGGCATTTTCTTTTTCAGGGCCGCCTCTATTCCCTTGCAGATGATTTCAGACTGGTTGTACCCCCTTTTCCTTTTCTTGGCTGGGTGGAGCGGAACGGGAACTATGAAATCTATATGCTGCTCAGCGATTCTTTCTCCCAGCAGCCTCCCAAGCCTCAGGGCCAGGCGCACGTTCCCCTTGTACTTGATGGAGTACAGGAGCTTTTTGTACTGTCCCCGATAGAGAAACAGGCTGGTCACCTTCTCTATCCGCGTTCTTCCCCAGAACACCTTGTCCGCCGGAGAGTCCTCTTCCGCCCAGGTGTAGGAAGACGGAAGATCTGTCAGGCAGGCTGTGCAGATGTCCGTCTCAAAGGCCTGGAGCGCCTTGCCGCAGCATAGGCACTCCCTTGACATCATCACGGAAGCCACGCTCTTAGCCCAGATGTTCAGGTCCTCTGTTATGTTTTTGGCAGAAATCAAATGCTCTTGTTTTTCTCTAATGCCGGCAAGTTGCAATTAAATGAGTAATTTTGCATGCCAAAAGGTAAAAACCTCTCTATTGTATGGGTAAATTTATCGATACGCACACTCACAGCGAGTTTTCTCCCGACAGCAAGACCTCTGTCAGGGAGCTGCTTGAGCATGCAAGGGAGGCAGGGCTTTCTGGAATAGCCATCACCGACCACCTGGACCTGGACGCTCCGAGGAATCCCGGATTGTTCGAGTTTTCCATTGCCTCTCAGCAGAAAGCCATCGCCGAGGCGGAAAAGGAAATATTCCCGAATGGAGGCTGCAAGGTGCTCAAAGGTATTGAGATAGGCCTTCAGCCTGGAGAGAGCATTCAGCACAGCAGAGAATATATTTCGGGGTTTGAGTTCGACCAGATAATTGCTTCCATACATTTTGTTGACGGGGAAGACCCTTATTACGGCAACTACTATGACGGGAAAGATTTCAGGAGGGCTTACTCCAGGGTGCTGGAGCTGATTTACACCACGGCAAAGGATTTCGGGGACTATGACGTGATAGGGCATTTTGACTATGTGGCCCGCTATGCTCCGTACGATGTAAAAGACATCCGCTACGCAGATTTCCCGGATGAGCTGGACGCCATTCTCAAGATGCTCGCCCAGGAAGGCAAGGCTCTGGAAATCAACACCAAGACCTACGACTTCCACGGCTCTCACCTGCAGGTGCTGGACCAGAACATCCTCAGGCGTTTCAAGGAGCTGGGAGGAGAGTTTGTGACCTTGGGCTCAGACTCCCACGAGTCAAGCAGGCTCTGCGACAAATTCGCCGTGTTTGCCCAGGTTTGCAAAAGCTGCGGCTTTGAGCGCCTGACATATTTTGAGAAACGCGATCCGGTGCTCTACACTCCGTAGTGAAAGAACAGAAGACCAAGCGGGTATATTAAAGCAGAAAAAGACAGTCAGATGCAAGATACACTACAACTGGAAAACAAGATAGGCTTCAGCTTCGTCCGCGACAAGATCAAGGGGCGATGCTCTACTGAGTTTGCCGTCAAGAGGGCTGAGGAGGAGATGATTTCCTCCGATGCAAAGGAGATTGAAAGGCGGCTTTCGCTGGTGGAGGAGATGATGGAGATCCGCACTATGGAAAGCAAGTTTCCTCAGGGCGGCTTTACGGACTGCACATCTTTCCTTCCGTCTTTGCTGAAAGCGAGCAGCAGCATTTCCGTGGAGAACCTGAAAAAGCTCTCAGCGTTTATGGACAATCTGAGAAGCGTCACTTCTTTCCTCAGCGGAACCAAGGAGGAAAAGTATCCGTTCCTGAAGGCTCTGGCTCTGCCAATCCAGTATTTCCCGGCGGTAAACACCAAAATCGGCAACATCCTGGACAAGAACGGATTCATAAAAGATTCCGCCTCGCCGGAGCTTCAGAAGATTTCGTCCGAACTGCGCCAGGGGCAGGCTTCTGTCAGCCGCAGGATAGAGTCTTTGCTCAAGAAAGCCAAGGCAGACAATATCGCTGATGAAGACGCCACCATTTCCGTACGCGACGGCAAGATGCTCATTCCGGTAAATGCCACTAGCAAGCGCAGCCTTCCGGGTATAGTCCAGGACGCGAGCGCCAGCGGCAAGACTTTCTTCATCGAGCCGATGGAGGTTGTGGAGCTGAACAACAAGATCCGTCGCCTGATGTTCGACAGGCAGAGGGAGGTTGCCAGGATCCTTATGGAGTTCACCGATTTTCTGCGCCCTTACATTCCTGAGTTCATGGACGGGGCCAGGTTCATCGGGGAGGTGGACTTCATCCGTGCCAAGGCCGAGTGCGCCCATCAGATGAGGGCGGGAAAGCCTGTGATTTCCGTGGACGGGAGCCTGAGAATCTATGAAGGAAGGCATCCGCTTCTGGAATCCGCCCTTGAAAGGGAGGGCAAGAAGATAGTACCGATAGACTTGACTCTTACCCGCGAAAGGCATATACTCGTTATTTCCGGACCTAACGCCGGAGGCAAGTCCGTGGCCCTGAAGACCACCGGCCTTATGCAGTACATGTTCCAGTGGGGAATGCCGGCATCCTGCAGCCAGAAGAGCGAGTTTCCTGTCTTTGACAACATACTGATTGACATCGGCGACCAGCAGAGCATGGAAAACGACCTGAGTACCTACAGCTCTCATCTTCAGAATATGAGAAACCTTCTCAAGGCCGCCTCAGGCAAAACTCTTGTCTTGATAGACGAGTTCGGAAGCGGCACCGAGCCTGCCGCCGGCGGAGCCATAGCCCAGACCATTCTGGAGGAGCTGGAGGAAAGGGGAACCTACGGGGTGATCACCACTCACTACACCAACCTGAAGGTCTATGCCGAGGGCAGCAAGGGCGTCATCAATGGGGCCATGCTCTTCGACAGCGTGAACATTGCTCCGCTCTACAAGCTGGAAATGGGGGTTCCGGGCAATTCCTTCGCCTTTGACCTTGCCAGGAAAATGGGGCTTCCTGAGCCTCTGGTAAAGAAAGCCGAGGAAAAAGCCGGAGAAGACTTCATAGACCTTGAACGCCAGCTGCGCACCATATCCAAAAACCGCAGGAAACTGGACGAGAAGCTTGCCCGCATAAGAAACACAGACAAGACTCTGGAGTCTGTCACCGAGAAATACTCCAAGGAGCTTTCCGACATCCGCCAGGCCAAAAAGCAGATAATCGAGCAGGCCAAGGAGGAGGCAAAGCAGATAATCGCCGAGGCAAACAGGAAGGTTGAATCCACCATCAAGAAAATCAAGGAGGCCCAGGCAGAAAAGGAAGCCACCAAGAAAGCTCGCCAGGCCCTCAAAGATGCAGGGCAGAACATAGAAAACAAGGGCCTCAGCAATCAGGACAAAAAGATTGAGGCTAAGATGAAATCTCTCCAGGAACGCCAGGCCCGCAGAGAAGAAAGAAAGGCCAAAAGAGAACCCCAGCAGCCTAAGGCAAAAGCCGAGGAGCCTAAGGTCCTCACCCTTGAGCCTGGCTGCAAAGTCAAGGTGAACGGCAGCGGCCTGATAGGGGAAGTAATCAAGATAGAGGGCAAGAATGTCACCATTTCCGTTGGAGACATCACCAGCCGCGTCAAGAAAGACTCCGTCACCGTAATCTCCAACAAGGAGTTCCAGAGCCAGGCCGCAGCCAAGCCATCATCGCTGAGGAATTACTCCATAACCTTGGACGAGAGCATTAGCAAGCGCAAGCTTTCCTTCAAAGACGAGATAGACATCAGGGGCCAGAGGCTTGATGAAGCTCTCATGACTGTCTCCAAATTCATCGATGACGCCACTCTAGTGGGAGCCTCTAAGGTCAGGATCCTCCACGGCAAGGGCACCGGTGTCCTCAAGGAAGAAATCCGCAAATGGCTCAAGACAAATCCTGCAGTAGCAAGCTGCCAAGATGAAGATGTCCGCCTCGGAGGAGCCGGAATAACCGTCGTCGAACTAAATTAAATTTGTGTAAACAAAAAAAAATCATATCTTTACACCGACAACAAACAATATTGCTTTATGAAGAGACTGTTTTTGTTTTTAGCTTTTGTGCTTGCAGCCTCCATAATCCATGCACAAAGCGATATGACGGTTGAAGACTTGATGTCGGGAGACGACAGGTCTTTGTATGAGGTTTTGGGCGTTACCCAAAACACAGATGTGACCTACACTTCTTTAAAGAAGATCATCAACAAGAACTATCCTGCAAAGGGAGAGGCTAATCTGGATAATCTTGATGAAATCAGAAAAGGCGTTGTTGCATACTCAGTTCTTTCAACCCCTGAACTGAAAGACAAGTATGATATCGACGGCCTGAAGGCTGTAAATGACAAGGTAAAAGTTCCTGTCGTTTCCATACCTATGTATGAAGGGGAACCTTGGGCCGATGTCATGCATTCCAAATGCCTTTTCAAGGTAAAGTATCCGAAAAAGGAATGGCTTGCCAAGCATTATGGAGTGGTTGTAATCAGTTATGTAATAGGGGCAGACAAGACGGTTCGCGATATCAGGATTGAAGAATCTTCTGGCCACTCGGTTCTTGACAAAGAAGTGTTGAAGGCTTTCAGCAAGGTTGCCAAGAAAGGCGTGAAACATCTTCAGCCTTCAATAAGCCTTGTCAACGGAACACCATCTGACACCAGGATGGAATTCGGTGTCTATTTCAGCAAGAACAGGATGGGCCTTACCAACTCTGAAGAAAGTGTAGAAAACGGCGTTGCTCAGCGTACGGGCTATCCGAGGGGATGGGAATATGTTTCCGGCAGATATGACTACAGCCGTTACAACATGTATGGATTTGGCAATGGATATGGTTATGGCTGGAGCAACCGCTATGACGGTACTCTTCCTCCACTGATGGGTCCGAATGACAAATCCCATTCCTATATGTATGGAGGCCCTTACGGCAGAAATACCTCTTACCAGGACAGACCATCTACTGAGCCTGCCAAGGCAGGACGTTAGGATTACTGTCTGATTCCGAAATAGTCTTTGATCTTACCTACCGAGTCTGTAAGTTCCCATCCGAAGAACTGGACTTTCTTCCTGATCTTCTTTCCGTCGCGGAGGAGGGTAACTTCCTTTGTGTAAGGCTTTCTTCCCATGTGGCCGTAAGCGGCGCAAGGCTCGTAGATAGGGTTCTTCAGGCCGAACTTCCTGATGATTTTTGCAGGGCGCAGGTCAAAGAGTTTTCCTACAGCCTCTGCAATCTGGCCGTTTGTCAGAGTCTTGCCGTTTCTCTTGACCTTGGTGGTGCCGAAAGTGTTGATGAAGATGCTCAGAGGCCTTGCCACTCCGATGGCGTAGGAAATCTGGATCTGGCACTCGTCACACACTCCTGCAGCAACCAGGTTCTTGGCAATGTATCTTCCGGCGTAGGCTGCGCTGCGGTCTACCTTGCTCGGGTCTTTGCCGCTGAGGGCTCCGCCTCCGTGGGCGCCTCTTCCGCCGTAGGTGTCAACGATAATCTTCCTTCCGGTAAGGCCGGTGTCTCCGTGAGGGCCGCCGATCACGAACTTTCCGGTAGGGTTCACATAGAGCTTGTAGCCTTTGGTGAAGAGTTTCTTGATGTTCTCAGGCATCTTCTTGAGCATCCTCGGGATGACGATATTCTGGACGTCTTCCTTGATCTTCTTGAGCATCTCGCTGTCTTTGGCGAACTCGTCGTGCTGGGTGGACAGAACAATGGTGTGCACCCGTATTGGCTTGCGGTCGTCTGAGTACTCAATGGTGAACTGGCTCTTGGCGTCAGGCCTGAGGTAAGGCATGAGCTTGGTGTTCTTGCGGATATCGGCGAGAGTGAGCAGAAGGTTGTGGCTCAGCCAGATAGGCAGAGGCATAAGGTCTTCGGTCTCTTTGCAGGCGTAGCCGAACATGATGCCCTGGTCTCCGGCTCCCTGGTCTTCTTCCCTCTTGCGGTCTACTCCGCGATTGATGTCATCGCTCTGCTCGTGGAGAGCGGAGAGTATTCCGCAGGATGAGGCGTCGAACTTGTACTCGGCCTTGGTGTAGCCGATACGGTTGATTACCTCCCTGGCGGTTTTCTGGATGTCTACGTAAGCTTCCGAGCGGACTTCTCCGCCGATAACTACAAGGCCGGTGCTCACGAATGTCTCGCAGGCCACCTTGCAGTGCTCGTCCTGAATGAGGAACTGGTCGAGTATAGCGTCTGAAATCTGGTCCGCAACTTTGTCTGGATGTCCTTCAGACACTGATTCTGATGTAAATAAATAAGCCATAACATTTTTATTATGGCGGATGATCTGACTTTGTGCTGGAAGTGGGCGGGAAGATGCTCCGGGCCCGGTTCGTTTTAGCATTTTTTAGTGTGGTTGCAAGCAGTCAAATCTGTCCACCGTTGTTTATATTCGGCGGCAAAAGTATCATATTTTTGCATATCAAACAACAGAAAAGCAAATAATTTTGTTTTGCCGTTTTTTTCTTGGGAAATGTCTTTGACATTTTGTATTTTCGCTTGTTGAAAACAAAATCCAAAAAACCTTATATTTTAATTTTATGAAAAAAACAATTAAGCTGCTTGCCTTGATGGTTATGGGCATGTTCGTTGCTTCAAGCGTTTACGCTCAGGTTACGACATCCTCTATGAGCGGAAAGGTGAGCGAAAAGGACGGAACTGGAGTTGCTGGCGCTACCGTTATAGCCACCCACACTCCTTCTGGTACAAAGTACTATTCAGTTACCGACAACAACGGTAACTATCGTATTCCTAACATGCGTGTCGGAGGTCCTTACGAAGTTACAGCTTCCCTTTTGGGCTATGCTGATGCAAAGACAGACGGAGCTTACCTGAAACTGGGTGAGAACTTCGTTCGCAACATCACCATCACTGAGGAATCTGTTGCTTTGGATGCTATCGTTGTCAAGGGCGGCGTTAACCCAATGCTCAACTCTGACAAGGACGGTGCTTCCACCAACATCAGCACTGCACAGCTCCGCCAGCTCCCTTCTATCAGCAGGGGTATCACAGACTTCACCAAGCTGACTCCTCAGGCCAACGGAACATCCTTCGGCGGAAGGGACAACAGAATGAACACCGTCACCATCGACGGAGCTGCATTCAACAACAACTTCGGTCTTAGCACCACCCAGATTCTCCCTGGTGGACAGGCTCAGCCTATCGCACTTGACGCTATCGAGGAAATCACCGTAAACCTGGCACCGTTCGACATTCGCCAGAGCCAGTTTACAGGAGCTTCCATCAATGCCGTAACCAAGAGTGGTACCAACAAGTTCACCGGAAGTGTCTACACATATTTCCGTCCTAAATCCTTCACCGGAGAAAAGGTTGGAAACAGCAAGGTTGCAGGTGCCCACGATTCAAAGTCCCAGACTTACGGTGTCACTTTCGGTGGCCCTATCATCAAGGACAAGCTGTTCTTCTTTGTAAGCGGCGAGTATGAGAAGACCACCAAGCCTTCAGGCGCTTGGGAGCCTAGCACTAGCGGTGTTGCTGACAACGCCACCAGAACTTCCCGTACAACCGTCAACGACCTTCAGAAGATGCACGACTTCCTCCTCTCTACCTACGGATATGAGGCTGGCCCTTACCAGAACTTCCGCAACTTCGAGGAGAAGAACCACAAGATCCTGGCTAGAATTGACTGGAACATCAGCAAGTCAAGCAAGTTCACCCTCCGTTACAACGAGGTTGTAGGAACTTATGACCAGCCGACCAACTCTACCTCCGCTCCTAACCCAAGAGGTTCAGGTCGTATTTCCGCCCAGTCTGTCGCTTTCCAGAATGCATGGTACGGCTTTGAGAATACAGTAAGAAGTATAACCGCCGAGTTGAACTCCAACTGGGGCAAGGTTTCCAACAACTTCCTGGCTTCTTACACAATGATCGAGGACAAGAGAACTTCCGATTCTGACGAGTTCCCGTTTGTAGATATCTACAAGGGCGGTGACCAGTACATGGCATTCGGATACGAGCTCTTCACCTACAACAACGACGTAATCAACAATACCCTTTCCCTGAAGGACAACCTGTCATTCTCCCTCGGTGCCCACACTATCACTGTCGGCGCAGGATATGACCTGCTCTACTTCAAGAACAACTACATGAGAGAGGGTACTTCTTACTACAGGTACAACTACAACGGAACCAAGGACCCTGCTACAGGAATTACCTATGCAGACGGTATGGAGGCTTTCTATGCAGGAGCAACTCCTACAGCATTTGCTATCCAGTACGCTTACACCGCTGGCGAGAAGCCAGGTGTTGAACTGTCATTCGGTATGGCTTCCCTGTACGCTCAGGACGAGTGGAAAGTTTCTGACAACTTCAAGCTGACTTACGGTTTGAGGGCAGAGCTTCCTATCTATCACAACAAGCTTGACACTAACGCTGAGGTTGACGCATTCAAGTTCAACAAGTGGAACAACAAGTGGAAAGACCACTATTCAGTAGGCGAACCGGCTGCCAAGAACTACAGCATCGAGAGCGGCAAGTGGCCTAAGAGCAGAGTTCAGTTCTCACCAAGAATTGGTTTCAACTGGGATGTTCTGGGTGACAGAAGCGTTCAGGTTCGCGGTGGTACCGGCCTGTTCACTGGTTTCCTGCCATTCGTATGGTACACCAACCAGCCTAACGGTTCCGGAATGATCCAGTCTCCTGAGGTTTTGATCACCGATGTCAACAAGCTTGCAGCTGCCGGCATCAAGTTCAATCCTGACTTCAGGAAGCAGATCGACAACAACCCGACCCTCCTTCCTACTACTCCTGGCAAGCTTCCTGACAGCCCTGCTCTCTGCGAGGTTGACAAGGACTTCCGTATGCCACAGGTATGGAGAACCAACATTGCTGTTGACTTTGAGCTTCCTTGGAACATGGTATTCACCCTCGAGGAAATCTTCACCAAGGATATCAACGCTGTAATGCAGAAGAATATCAATATGGAATTCCCAGCCGGCTTCTATTCAGGTTCAGACCGCAGAGCTTACTGGACAACCCAGAAGATAAACAACAACGTAAACTCAGCAATGCTCCTTACCAACACCAACAAGGGATTCCAGAACTCTCTGACTGCTCAGCTGACCAAGAATGCAAGCAGAGGTCTTAGCGGAAGCATCGCTTACACCTATACTATTGCAAAGGACGTTACTTCCAACCCTGGTTCAACCGCTGCTTCAGCATGGAGCTCCAACCCTGTAATCAACTACCTCAACGATCCTGAACTGAGCTACTCTAACTTCGCAGTTCCTCACAGAGTTGTAGGTAATCTTTCCTACAGGTTCGAGTGGGCAAAGCATTTTGCAACCACCGTTTCCCTCCTCTACACCGGAAGCGCTCAGGGAAGATGCAACTGGATGTACTCAAACGACATGAACAAGGACGGCTACTCAGCTGACCTGATGTATATTCCTGGAAATCCTAATGACATCGAGTTCGTTGACTACACATATAAGTGGACCGACGCAGGCGGCACAAGCCACAATGTTGTTGTTCCTGCTTCTTTGGCAAAGGCTGCTTTCTGGCAGTATGTCAATGACACCAAGTATCTGCGCAAGCACAAGGGAGAATATGCAAAGAGATTCGCATACGTTGCTCCTTGGCACAACAGATGGGACTTCAAGGTTATGCAGGACATTTTCACCAACTTCGGCACCAACCGCAGATTCACTCTCCAGGCCAGCCTGGATATCGTGAATGTGGGCAACTTGCTGAACAAGAAGTGGGGCGCTTACAAGAGCATGGCAAACCAGAGCTACGACAACCTTCGTCCTCTGACCTTTGTCAACAACACCGGCGGCGTTCCTACGTACAGGCTGAATGCCAGCGCAACTGCAGCTGACCCTCAGAGTGTAATTGACAACTTCTACAACTCTAACTCCTGGAAGAAGACTGTTTCCACCAGCTCTACCTGGGGTATGATGTTCGGTCTGAGACTCCTCTTCTAAGAGAAGTTTCAGCACAAACTCAAAGGACTGGCCATGTCATTGGCCAGTCTTTTTTTATGTCATATTCATTGGAGGCAGCCTTTTATATTCATAGGGCCTGTGGTCGCTGAAAGCATTAAAAAAGCCTGCTGTGGTATTCAGCAGGCTCTATGGTATTTCTTCGCAGAAGAATATTAATCGTTCATTACAGCGTAGATGATTTCTATTGTAGGATAGTTGGCGTGAAGAGGACCGTTCAGCTTGCCGATGTAGTAAGAAGAAGCATCGGCGGTGTAATTGGTGGTGGAGGTTTCTGAATAATATGAACTGGTGGTGTTCTCGTTCACGCAGGAGAACCACATGGCGAATTTCTTCCAGTTAGCCTGGACATAATCCTTGTCGTTGATAACAAGCTGCTGGATCAGGCTTGATATATCTCCGGTGTAGCAGCTCAGAGACCTGTTGATGTCTCCGGTGTTGTTCTGGTTGGTGTAGACGTCTTCCAGAGGAGCGTAATACCAGAAAGAGCTCTTGGTGTCCCAAATCTTGTTGTTAGGGTAAAGGTTTGCAGGGAAACAGTTGTTTATGAAAGACACCGTGGAGTTATCGGTGACAAACGGCAGCCTGAATGTGGCCTTGCCTATGAGGACTTTCTTAGGATTGTAGCCTTTCTTGGCAATCCACTTGTCCAGCGTGTCTTTTAGAACCATCGGATCCACATATGGCTTGAGACCGCCTATGCCTTCTACGGTCAGGTATTCTTTTTCTTCAGCGCTTTCCAGAGGCTTGGATTCGTAGGACGAGAAATTCTGGGTATAGGAGTTGTCGCCCAGAGGAATCACAAAGATGGAGTCTTTTCTTGCAAGCCCGCTTTTCCAGGTTGGCTGGAAGGAGAACAGAATGTTGATATAAGCGTCAACTGTAGAGAATACGTTCAGTCTGCCGCCATAGGTGCCATCTTCAGGAGCGTCGCACATAAAGAGCATTGCCTTGAACCTTTCCATAAACCTCATGGAAGAGTCAAGTTCCAGCTGGGTGGCGCTCAAGAGTTCCTGTCCGAAACTGTTTTTGAGCCATACTCTCAGAGTGTCTCCTCCGGTGTAGATAACGGCTCCTGTGTCTATCTGGACAGGGTTGTAGTCTGTGCTTTTCAGCTCTCCGTATCTTGAGGTGGTGTCTACCACGCGGGTCATCCTGTAAACCCTGAAGTTCTGAGGAAGGCTGGTCTGGCTCAGGTCCATCACGGTGTTGGACTTTTTCTGGATTGTGAGGTAGATGCTTTTGATTTTCCTGTCGGTTCCCAGGTTTATCTTCTTGTCTGTGTAGTAAGGCGCATAGTTGGTGGCAAAAGAGAACTTTGCCAGCCCGAATTCGGGTGTCCTTATCGCTCCTGCAACTCCATAGGTGGTGGTGAGAGCCTGCAGAGAGTCCATCATCTTTGTCTGAAGCGGCAGATGGAAAGTTGCTGTCTGCAGATACAAAGCCTGGTCATCCGGGGTGTTGTCTGCGCCCAGAGTCTTGTCAACTTCTATACATGATGAGGCAAAAAAAGATATGGATATCGCGAATGTTAAGGCTGCTGCCTTGAAAAATGAATGCATTACTCTTTCAAAAATTTTCCGTAAAACTTAATGTATTTGCCTGTATATGCAGCCGTATTGCCTTCTGTTATATCGGTGAACGCCAAAGACGGTTTCTTTTCCTTTGCCGCAAATTCCGCCACTTCCTTGCTTATGTTCTTGCTGCCGAATATGACACCGTCTGCATACTTGACAGCCAATTTAGCAAGATTTATGCCAGTAGGGGTGTTCAGCAATTCCACATCTGAAGCTTTCAGGTTGCTGGAAAGCGCTTTCTTGGCGAAGTCAGATGAGAAACGTTCTTTGTTGATTTCGTCATACAGGGAAACTATCACTTTGCAGTCCGTGAAAATAGGGTCTGCCTTGAAAAGCTTCTTCAGATAGAGAGGAACCAGGCTGGAAATCCAGCCGCTGCAATGCACGATATTAGGCTGCCACCTGAGTTTCTTGACGGTTTCCAAAGTGCCTCTGGCGAAGAGGATGGCCCTTTCGTCGCTGTCTGCAAAGAATTTGTCCTTCTCGTCTCTGAATATGAATTTCCTCTTGAAGTAGTCTTCGTTCTCGATGAAATAGACCTGTACCCTGGCTTGAGGAATGGAGGCAACCTTGATTACAAGGGGACGGTCCACTTCATTTACCACGATATTCATTCCTGAAAGCCTGATAACCTCATGCAGCTGGTTGCGCCGTTCGTTTATGCAGCCATACTTTGGCATAAACGACCTTATCTCAAATCCGTTTTCCTGCGCGGCCTGAGGCATATACCTTCCGACAATGGCCGAAGGGCTCTCCGGAATGTACGGAGTAATCTCCGAACTTATGTATAATATTCTGACAGGCGCTTTCATCCGTAAAATAGTTTATGCAAAGATAACAAAATTTTTTAACTATTCGGTCTGTTTTTATATCTTTGGTGATTAAATGGACAGGAAGGAAAAGGGAATCTTGCGCCGAAGGTTCTGGCGTTCATATATTTCGTCGGTGATCAGCATCTCGCTAGTGCTATTCATAGTGGGGCTGTTCGCCTTGCTGTTTTTTAGCGTCAGGAGGATTTCCGCCTACTTCAAGGAGAATGTGAAAATTTCCGTGATTCTTTCTGAAAAAGTGTCTCCGGCCCAGGCTGAGCAGTTCTCCGTGAACCTGGCCAAAATGCCTCAGGTGCTGTCGGCGGAGCTGAAAACCCAGGAGCAGGGAACACAGGAAATGAAGGAGCTTCTCGGCGAAGACTTTCTGGAGGAGTTCGAGACCAACTTTCTGCCGGCCTGCGTGGAGCTTCAGCTCAACGAGGCGTATTTTGAGGCGGACAGCATAGCCGCTCTCAAGAATCTGCTCTGCGAAGACCCTATGGTGGACGGGGTGGAGTACCAGGAAGACATAATCTCCTCCATCAACCGCAACCTAAGGAGAATGTCCATAGCCTTTGTGTTCTTCATTGCGCTGCTGGCCGTGATATCCATAGTGCTTATCAGCAACACAGTGAGGCTCAACATCTTCTCCAAGAGGTTCGCGGTTCGCACCATGCAGCTTGTAGGGGCTACCAGAGGCTTCATCCAGAGGCCGTTTCTGCTCAATTCCGTTTTGCAGGGAGCGCTGGGAGGAGCCATTGCCGCAGGGGGGCTTTACGCGGCCCAGGCGGCGGCAAGAAAGCAGATTCCTCAGCTAAATTCAATCATCGGAACGGAAACTTTCCTATATTGCGCCGCCGGACTGCTGGCCTTGGGCGTGCTTTTATGTCTGGCGTGCACTTTTTTGACAGTTAGAAAAATGACAGCCATGTCTGTGGACAGGCTATATTTTTGAGATATATTATGGCAGACGACAAAAAGAATTTTGCTCTTCCCAAGAAAAACCTGCTGTGGATTGCAATAGGTTTTGCAATCATGGTGCTGGGCTACATACTTCTGGCCGGCGGCGGCAGCAAGGATCCTTCGGTTTTTTCTCCCGGAATCTTCAGTGTCAAGAGACTGTATATAGCGCCAGTAGTTATGCTTCTGGGCTGCGGGGTTGTTGTGTTCGCCATAATGCACAGGAATAAGAAAGAAACAGAAAAGTAATAGAATATGATGGAGTGGTGGCATGGTATTATTTTAGGTCTGGTGCAGGGAATCGCTGAGTTTCTTCCGATCAGCAGCAGCGGACACTTGACAATAATGCAGGAAACATTGGGTATTGGCGGAGAAGGCAACCTGGCCTTCGACATTGCCGTGCACGTGGCAACCGTTCTGAGTACCCTTGTCATTTTCTGGAAACCTGTCTTCAATTTGGGCAAGGGGCTTTTTGCCAAGGGAATGAATCGCGAAAAAGACTATATCCTGAAGATTCTGGTTTCCATGATCCCGATTCTGATAGTGGGCTTGTTCTTCAAAGACTGGGTGGAGAGGATTTTTGACACGGAGAGAGTGGCCCGCCATACCGGGAATCCGCTTCTGGTGGTTGGAATCTGCCTGATAGTTACTGCAGTGCTGCTTCTTATAAGCGAGATTATCTCTGCCGTAAGAGACCTCAAGAAGGGCAAGGACGGCGAGGACAAGGAGCAGAAGATTGCAGACAGGATGACCGTTGCTGAAAACGCTACCGGTCCTGAGAGGAGGAAGATATTCTCCCTGCAGAACGGAATCAACTACTGGCAGGCGTTTGTGGTTGGAGTAGCCCAGAGCTTTGCCGTGCTTCCGGGCCTCTCACGTTCTGGATCCACCATAGCAACCGGCCTTATGGCCAAGGTAAGAAGGGTTCCTCTGGCCCAGTTCGTCTTCATTATGGTTATTATCCCGATTCTGGGTGAGGCTTTCCTGGAGCTGCTCAAGCTTTTCAAGGGGCATGACATGAGCAATTTCTTCAGCGTTCCCGTGCTTTGCGGATTCCTGGCGGCATTTGTTTCCGGCTTGTTCGCCTGCACCCTGATGGTGAAGCTGCTGAAGAGGTTCCGCCTCTGGGGTTTTGCCGTTTACTGCTTCATAGCCGGCGTGCTTTGCATAGTGCTTCCGTATGCCATAAGATAAATGGGACTCTACTATTTCATAGCAGACACTCATCTTGGACTGGACTACAAGGATCCTGAGGCCATGGAAAAGGCCTTTGCGGGCTTTTTGAAGAATCTTCCGCCTCAGACGTCGCAGGTTTTCCTTCTGGGCGACATCTTCGACTTCTGGTATGAATACAAGAACGTGATTCCACGCAGATTCACCCGCACTCTGGGGGCTCTGGCCGACCTTGCCGACCGCGGAGTGAAAATCAATTTCATGAACGGCAACCACGACATCTGGACCTACAGCTATCTTCAGAAGGAAATAGGGGTGGAGATTTTCGCCCAGCCGTGGGAGGTGGAGATAGAAGGCACCCGCTTCTGCCTGGGCCACGGAGACGGCCTTTGGGACAAGAGCCGCTCTTACAGGTTCCTTCAGTCTATCTTCAAATGCCGGTTCCTCCAGGTTATGTTCAGCGCCATTCATCCAAGGTGGGCATTCTCGCTTGGGCACGGCTGGAGCCGCCATAACCGCCTCACCAGATACAAGGGAGAGGACGACGAATCGCAGAAGAAATATCGCCAGAAGGTTATTGAAGACAGCGTCCGCTGGGCTTCCGAATACCAGGCGAAGCTGCCGGATGGCAAGAAGGTGGACCATTTCATCTTCGGCCACTATCATCTTTCCCTGACCAATGAAATCCCTGGCGGAGGAGATATTTCTATCCTCGGCGACTGGATCCACAATCCTGATTATATGGTTTTCGACGGC
Source organism: Bacteroidales bacterium (assembly GCA_017962375.1). GTDB lineage: Bacteria > Bacteroidota > Bacteroidia > Bacteroidales > UBA932 > Egerieousia. Next base: position 130,907 of record JAGCVJ010000014.1, on the reverse strand, counting down.
AAGACTCTGCGCCGCGAGCATTTTTCCTATTCGTAGAACATAGAATAGTAAAGCGAATCAAACGCCCCTGAATTGTAAATCAGTATCAGGTCTTCAACCATTCGGTCTTCCCCGAACCTGTCATACGGCTTCTTGAGGTCGTTGCCGAATACTTTTGCCACCGTCTGCCAGAAACCGGCGGCCAGTTTTCCGCGGTATTCTTTGATTATGTAGAACGAGGTTCTGCCCAGTTCCCTGTCTATGAGTTTCATCAGCAGCTTTCCCTGTCCGATGGTCATTTTCCTGAGAGGCTTCTCGAACTTGGAGAAAAGCTGCTTCTGGTATTGGGATATGTATTTTTCTCTCTGCTGGGCGGAAAAGTCGTTCACTGCCAGAACGCTGTCGGCCTCGCGAATGATGTCTTTGGCCTGCAGGGCGTAAGGATATACTTTCTTGAAATTGTACACCAGCCTCTTGTACTTCCTCCAGGACCGTCCGCTTCTGTTGCCTTTCATCCTGTCGAACTTGAATACCGGAGGAAGCTTGTCTATGAAGACAGTGTCGCCGTTCACCACCTGGTAGCCTATGGCGTATCCGCCGCCGGAGAAAGTTTTGCGGGCCTGGTCTATCTCCAGCTTGAGCTGCCGCTTCTTTTTCTTTTCCACCCGCTTTTCCAGCTCTCTCTTTTCTTCCAGGGTCCTTTCTATTTCGGATTTCCCGATTTCGGGGAGCACCCTGTCATCCTGGGCATGCAGAAAGCCCTGCGGCAGAAGTGCCGCAACAGTGGCCATAGCCAGAAACGATATGAGCGTGCTCCTTTTCATACGGACGCTATAATCCACTGCAAAACTCGTTCTTTTTTTCGTACATTTGAACAATTATTTGATCGCGATGAACAGTTTCTTCCATTTTGAAGGGTTTACTCCCTGGGTTTTCCTGGTTGACCTGGGCCTTTTGTCCGGTCTTCTGCTTATAGGAAAGCTGATAAGGGTGAAAGTCAAAGTAGTGCAGCAGCTTTTCATACCGCCGAGCCTTCTGGCGGGCCTTCTGGGCCTGGCTCTGGGGCCTAACGGGCTGGGCTGGCTGCCGTTTTCCGGCAACCTGTCTTCGTACGCGGCGGTGCTGATAGCCCTGGTGTTTGCCACCCTGCCTTTTTCGTCGCAGAAGACATCTGTCAAGGAAGTTGTCACCCGAGTGGGGCCGATGTGGGTTTACGCCCAGCTGGGCATGCTGCTTCAGTGGGGAGTGATGGGACTTCTGGGCATCTACCTGTTCAAGAGCGTTTGGCCTGACCTTAACCAGGCCTTCGGGGCCATGCTGCCAACCGGCTTCTACGGAGGCCACGGAACGGCTGCCGCCATAGGAAGCGCCTTTGACAACCTGGGCGGCGGACTCAAGTGGGAAGACGCCATGACTCTGGGCATGACGACCGCTACGGTAGGAGTGATTATGGCCATAATCTTCGGCCTTGTGATAATCAAATGGGGCGCCAGGAAAAAGCAGACGGCCTTCATCGCCGATTTCAAAGACCTTCCTCCGGAGCTCCGCAGCGGCCTCATACCTAAAGACAAGAGAGTGCCGCTGGGGCAGGAGACCACTTCTTCCATCTCCATAGAGCATCTGACCTTCCACATTGCGATAGTTGTGCTGGTGGCCTTTCTGGGTTATCTTCTGAGCGTGGCCGTCAAGAACTGGTGCAGCGGGCTTGAGGCCCCGTACAACGGCCTGGAGCTTCCGGTGTTCTCCTGTGCCTTCGTGGCCGGCCTTCTGCTAAAGAAGCTGTTCGACGTTACCAAGGTTTCAGACTATGTCAATCGCGAGACAGTCCAGAGAGAAGGCAGTTTCTTCACCGATCTTCTCGTAACCTGCGGCGTGGCTTCCATAAAGATAGGGGTGGTTGTCCAGTACTGGCTGCCTCTGCTGGTTTTGGTTATAATCGGAGTCTTTGTGGTGTTCGGCATCACTTTCTACTTCGGCAGAAGGCTCAGCCCGAGCTTCTGGTTCGAGCGCTCCATCTTCGCATGGGGCTGGTGGACCGGCACTATGGCCATGGGAATAGCCCTGGAGAGGATCGTTGACCCTCAGATGAAGAGCAAGACAATGGACGACTATGCTCTGGCCTACCTCCCGATAGCTCCAGTGGAGATAATTCTCATTACTCTCATCCCGATTTCATTCTCCGCCGGATGGGGCGGCCTTCTGATGTGGATATGCCTTGGGGCCAGCCTGCTTCTTCTGCTTCTGGCCCGGAGCATGAAATGGTGGCATCCTGTACGCAAATAAAACAAATACTATATGAAAAAGACAATTGCCTTGATTTCTGCGTTGCTGCTTTTTTCCTGGAGCTCCTACGCCCAGCACTGCGGCAAATGCCAGAAGCTCTCAGACGAGCAGTATATGGCTCTGGCCGACAGCATCCACCAGGTGGCCATATCTTTTGACACCCACATAGACACTCCTACATACATGATGCATCCCAACGGCCACTACACCGTGGCCAAGGGCCAGACCAGCTTTGAGCTGATGCGGCAGGGCGGCCAGGACGGGGCTTTCTTTGCCATCTACCTGGACCAGGGCCCGTGGCAGAACCAGAAGTCTCTGGATTCGGCCTATAACTGGTGCCATGAAGAGCTCCAGAGCTGGAAAGACTATGTAACCACCCGTCACAGCCAGGAAGCGGGCATCGCCTACTCTACAGACGATGTTTACCGCCTCAAGAAAGAAGGCAAGAGGATAGTGGTCCTCTGCATCGAGAACGGCTATCCTGTCCGCACCCTTGAAGACCTGGACGAGTTCTACAAGATGGGCGTCAAATACATAACCCTCTCCCACAACACTCCTAACCAGATCTGCGACGGCAGCCGCTATACCAACAAGTACTACTGGTATCCAAATACCGGGCACGGCCTGTCTCCTTTCGGAGAAAAGGTCGTTGAAAGGATGCAGCAGCTGGGTATAATGGTGGACGTTTCCCACATTTCCTCAGAGTCTCTTGTGGATGTGCTCAAGATAGTAAAGGCCCCTGTTCTGGCCTCTCATTCCGGCTGCAGGGCTCTCAAGCCTTCCCAGACCAGAAACCTCACAGACGATGAAATTAGGGCAATAGCCGCCGTGGACGGCGTAATCCAGGTGGGAACCGGAAGATTCTTCCTCAGCGACGACCTTCCTTACTATAAAGTGGGCGTTGCCATCCTTGCAAACCACATAGACCACATCAAGAATCTTGTGGGCTACCGCCACGTGGGCCTTGGAACCGACTTTGACGGCGGAGGTGGAGTAATCGGCCTGGACAACTCGTCGCAGATGAAAAACCTCACCGTGGAACTCCTCAAAAGGGGCTGGACCCCTGAAGAGCTCATAGCCTTCTGGGGCGGAAACCTCCTCCGCGTATGGAAAGCCTGCGAAGACTACGCCTCTCAATTCAAGAACTGATAAATGACAAATATTATGAAACGTTTTATCCTATCGGCAGTTTTTCTGCTTTTTGCCGGCAGCATCGCTTTTTCACAGAATACAGAAGTCGTTACACCAGTTGACGTTTCCGAAGAATATCTGGCGGCGGTATCTGAGTTCATCACCGTAACCAATCTCAGGCAAACCAATATCGAGCAGATCAATCGGATCCTCCCCATGCTGAAAAAAGCCTACGAAGATGTTCCGGAAGAGTTCTTTGACGGCTTTATGGCCAGAGTCAAGGATGCTTTCAACGGAAGGGAGATTGACGAGTTGTTTGCCCGTGTCTATGTAAAATATCTTTCTCTGGAGGATTTGAAGGGGCTCACCGATTTCTACAAAAGCCCGGTGGGAACTAAATACGCCAGCTGCATGGAGGGCATCAACAACGATATCAGCAAGGCCGCCGGGGAGTTGGGCAAGAAAATAGCCCAGGATTTCCTGAAGGATCTTCTCGAGCTCTACGGGGAAAACTCTGAATAGCCCCACGGCTTTTCTCTGCGATAAGCCCCGCACAAGTATTCAACAGTGACTGTGGTCGCGCAACGTTAATACTTGTGCGGGGTATCTTTTTTTGAAAAATTTTTCGCTGAGAAATCCAAAATATGGGTAGCGCTGAGGATTTGCAAATTTGTAAATAGCTGAGATTGGGTGGGTTGACTATCAAAAAAATTTAGCCAAAACCTTGAAAAATTTTTGAAAAAATATTTGCAGATTCAGATAATTGTTTTACCTTTGCGTCCCGACATTTCGGTTCCGTTACAGCCAAAGTGTTGAGAATTAACGAGATAAAGCAATTTTAGCTATGTTACAACCAAAGAAAACCAAATTCAGAAGAATGCAGAAGGGCCGTATGAAAGGACAGGCCCACAGAGGAACACAGCTTGCATTCGGTTCTTTCGGTATCAAGACTCTCGAGTCTTGCTGGATGACCGGTCAGCAGATAGAGGCTGCACGTCAGGCAGTGGTTCGTTATATGAAGCGTGAAGGATATGTTTGGATCCGTATTTTCCCGGACAAGCCTTTCACAAAGAAACCTGCAGAAGTACGTATGGGTAAGGGTAAAGGTAGTCCTGAGGGATTCGTTGCCCCTGTAACCCCTGGTAGAATGCTTATCGAGGTAGAGGGCGTTCCTATGGAAGTTGCCAAGGAAGCACTCAGGCTCGGAGCCCAGAAACTTCCTGTTTCTACAAAGTTTGTAGTAAGAAGGGATTATGTTAAACAGTAAAAGAGATTAGTATTATGGATATCAAGGAAATACGTGAAATGAGCGAGAAGGATCTCAGGGAGCGCATCGAAACTAGCCGCGCAGCTCTGAACCAGATGGTCCTCAACCACGCTGTCTCTCCATTAGAGAATACGTCTCAGATTAGAAAAGCAAAGAAAGATATCACCAGGATGCTTACAGTCCTGACCGAGATCGAGAATAAAAAACAGAGCAAATAATGGAAAGGAAGCTTAGGAAAGTAAGAGTAGGTGTTGTAGTCAGCAACAAGATGGACAAGAGCGCCGTTGTAGCTGTCAAGACCAAGGAAAAACACCCTATTTACGGCAAGTTCGTAAATAAAACCACAAAGTTCGTAGCGCACGACGAGAAGAACGAGTGCTCTGAAGGTGATACTGTAAAGATCATGGAGACCCGTCCTCTGTCAAAGACAAAGCGCTGGAGATTAGTTGAAATCGTTGAAAAAGTTAAATAAGCTATGATACAGCAGGAATCAAGATTAATGGTAGCCGACAACAGCGGTGCAAAGGAAGTTCTCTGCATCCGTGTCCTGGGAGGAACCAGGCGCCGTTATGCCGGTGTCGGTGACAAGATTGTGGTAGCAGTAAAGAGCGCAATCCCGGGAGCAGACGCCAAGAAGGGATCTGTTTCCAAGGCAGTAGTTGTAAGGACTAAGAAGGAAATCCGCCGTGCGGACGGTTCTTACATCAGGTTTGACGAGAACGCTTGCGTGCTCCTGGACAACCAGGGCGAGGTAAGGGGAACCCGTATTTTCGGCCCTGTGGCAAGAGAGCTCCGCGACAACTATATGAAGATTGTTTCACTTGCCCCTGAGGTGCTTTAATCATAGGAGGTATAGCAATGAATGTAAAATTCCACGTTAAGAAAGGTGATATGGTCTTCGTGAACGCCGGAAACGACAAGGGAAAGACCGGCAAGATTCTCAAGGTAGACCGCAAGAATATGCGTGCCATTGTTGAGGGACTCAATATGGTAAGCAAGAACACAAAGCCGAATGCAAACAACCCTCAGGGTGGCATCATCAAGCAGGAGGCTCCAATCCACATCTCTAACTTGCAGCTTGTAGACCCTTCAAAAGGTGGCCCAACCAGAATCGGACGCCGTCTGAATGACAAGGGCAAGCTTGTACGTTACGCTAAAAAATCAGGGGAGGAAATCAAATAATGGCAAAGGAAGTAAAGAAAGAGCAGGCCGCCAAGAATGCAAAGCAGTCTAAGGGCGAGGCAAAAGCCAAGAAAGGCGGCGAGCAGGTAACTCCTAAAGGATGGATTCCTAACCTGCAGAAAGAATACAAGGAAAGAATAGCCGGCGAGCTCCAGAAGCAGTTCGGTTTCAAGTCCACAATGCAGATTCCTAGACTCGAGAAGATCACCATCAACCAGGGTGTAGGCGCAGGCGTTGCAGACAAGAAGATCGTTGAGAATGCAGCTGAAGAGCTGGCTCTTATCACAGGACAGAAGGCAATTCTCACTTACTCAAGAAAGGACATCGCTTCCTTCAAGCTGAGAAAGGGAATGCCTATCGGTTGCAAGGTAACCCTTAGAAGAACCAAGATGTACGAGTTCATGGAGAGGCTTATCAAGGTTTCTCTGCCTCGTATCCGCGATTTCAAGGGCGTTGAGGAGAAGTTCGACGGCAAGGGCAATTACACCCTCGGCCTGAAAGAGCAGATCATCTTCCCTGAGATTGATATAGACAAAGTATCAAAGGTTCTCGGAATGGAGATCACCTTCGTAACCAGCACTACCAAGGACGAGGAGGCAAGAGCTCTCCTGGCAGCCTTCGGAGTTCCGTTCAAGAAGAAATAATAAAACAGAGATAGTATATGGCAAAAGAATCAATGAAGGCACGTGACGTAAAGCGTGCGAAATTATGCGCCAAGTACGCTGAGAAACGCAAGGCTCTCAAAGAGGCTGGTGATTATGCAGCTCTGGACAAGCTTCCAAAGAACGCTTCTCCTGTAAGGCTTCACAACCGCTGCTCTCTGACCGGAAGGCCAAAAGGCTACATGAGAGTTTTCGGCATCAGCAGAATCCAGTTCAGAGAAATGGCTTCAAAGGGCCTGATCCCTGGAGTTCGCAAGGCCAGCTGGTAGAAACTAATTAACTAAAGGATATCGATTATTAAAAACTAAAGACAATGACTGATCCGATTTCAGATTTTTTGACTAGAATCAGGAACGCCTACAGGGCCAACCATAAGGTTGTTGAGATTCCTGCCTCCAAAATGAAGAAGGAGCTGACCAGAGTACTCTTCGAGAAGGGTTACATCCTCAGCTACAAGATTGTGGAGGGACAGCCTGTAGGAACTATCAAGATTGCGCTCAAGTACCATCCTGAGACCAAGACTCCTGCCATCAAGAAGATTGTCAGGGTAAGCCGTCCGGGCCTCAGACAGTACAGGGGAGTTGAGAACATGCCAAGAGTCCTCAACGGACTGGGAATAGCAATTCTCTCTACTTCCAAGGGTATTATGACAGACAAGGAAGCCAGGCTGCAGAATGTAGGCGGCGAAGTGCTTTGCTATGTTTACTAACAGAAAAACATTATTGATATGTCAAGAATAGGAAAATTACCTGTAAGCCTGCCACAAGGAGTTTCAGTCTCCGTAGATAATAATGTGGTAAAGGTTAAAGGCCCTAAGGGAGAGCTTCAGCAGAAGGTTGATCCGGATATTGAAGTCTCCGTTGAGGGAGGCGTGCTTACTGTAAAAAGACCTACAGACCAGCCGCGCCACAGATCTATGCACGGGCTTTATCGTGCTCTTATACACAACATGGTTGTAGGAGTTTCTGAGGGTTACCAGACCAAGCAGGAACTCGTAGGTGTAGGTTACCGTGTTGAAGCCAACGGCCAGCTTTTGAAGTTCAGCCTCGGTTTCTCTCACGATATTCTGCTCCAGCTCCCTGACGAGGTTACCGCTGAGGTTCCTCAGGTAAAGAAGGGCGCCAACCCGATTCTCATTTTGAAAAGTTCCGACAAGCAACTGCTCGGTATGGTAGCCGCCAAGGTGCGTTCATTCCGCAAGCCTGAACCTTACAAGGGCAAGGGTATCAAGTTCGCAGGCGAGGTGCTCCGCAGAAAGGCAGGAAAGACAGCTGCAGCTAAATAATGGAGGATAGGATATGAATAAGATAGAAAGAAGACAGAGAATCCGTTACCGTATCCGCAAAGTTGTCAGCGGAACACCGGAAAGACCAAGGATGAGCGTGTTCAGATCTAATAAGCAGATCTATGTTCAGTTCATCGACGATATTAATGGCGTAACTCTCGCCGCCGCTTCATCTCTGGACAAGGACGTTGCTCCTCAGACCGCTGGCAAGACCAAGATTGAAGTTGCAGCCCTCGTAGGAGAGGCCGCAGCAAAGGTTGCCGCAGCAAAGGGAATCACTGAAGTGGCTTTCGACCGTGGAGGTTACCTCTATCACGGCAGAGTAAAAAGTTTGGCAGACGCCGCACGCAAGGGCGGTCTTAAATTCTAAGAGCTATGGCAGAGAACAACAAGAACAACAAAGATATCAGGACTACAGACCTTGAACTCAAGGACAGGCTGGTAGCTATCAACAGAGTGACCAAGGTTACAAAAGGTGGCCGTCACTTCAGCTTCGCGGCTATAGTAGTGGTAGGCGACGAGAAGAGCGTTGTAGGTTACGGACTTGGCAAGGCCAACGAAGTTACCACAGCTATCTCAAAGGCTATCGAGGATGCCAAGAAGAACCTTGTGAAGGTTCCTATCTACAAGAACACCATTCCTCACGAGCAGACTGCAAAGTTCGGCGGCGCTGAGGTATTCATGAAGCCAGCCGCTCCTGGTACAGGAGTGAAGGCCGGTGGTGCTATGCGTGCCGTGTTCGAGTCTGTAGGCATTCACGACGTGCTTGCAAAGTCAAAGGGATCGTCCAACCCTCATAACCTGGTGAAGGCTACTATCGCAGCCCTTTCACAGATGAGAGACGCTTACACCGTTGCAGGTCTGAGAGGCGTTCCTATGAACAATGTATTTAACGGATAAGGAGATTCAGAAATGGCTAAGGTTAAAGTTACACAAGTAAGAGGAAAGAGCGGCGCCACCAAAAGGCAGATAGCCACTCTCGAGGCTTTAGGAATCAGAAAGATTCACCATTCCGTAGAAGTTGAACTGACCCCAGTTGTCAAGGGCATGATCGAGAAAGTTCGTCACCTTGTAACGATTGAGGAAATTTAAGGAGGATTATCGATGAAACTCAATACATTAAAACCTGCTAAAGGCTCTTTGGGAAGAGAAAAGAGAATAGGTCGCGGAGAAGGATCCGGACACGGAGGAACTTCTACACGCGGTATGAACGGTGCCAAGCAGCGCAGCGGTTATTCTGCAAAGCTCGGTTTCCAGGGAGGCCAGATGCCTATCCAGAGGCAGCTTCCTAAGTTTGGTTTCACCAACGCCAGGAAGGTTGTCTTCAAGGTCATCAACCTTTCTTCCCTTCAGTCTTTGAGCGAGAAGCTCGGAGTTGACACCATTACCCTTGACACTTTCATCCAGAACGGTCTTGTTTCCAAGAACGACCTGGTGAAGATTCTTGGCAATGGAGAACTCAAGTCTAAGCTCAACGTATCTGCAAACGCATTCTCAAAGTCCGCTATCGCCAAGATTGAGGCTTTGAACGGTACCGCAACAGTAATCAAGTAATAAAATGAAGAAGTTAATAGAAACTATAAGGAACATTTTCAAGATCGAGGAACTCAGGAAGAGGATCATCTACACCCTCCTTCTGATTTTGGTTTATCGTCTTGGAAGCTTTGTAGTGATGCCGGGAATCAACCCTAACATGATTGCCGATTCAGATTTGACGGCTCAGACATCCGAGGGTCTTCTGGGATTGCTCAATATGTTCTCCGGAGGAGCTTTCGGAAACGCTTCCATATTTGCATTGGGTGTAATGCCTTACATCTCTGCATCTATCGTGCTCCAGCTCCTCGGCATTATGGTTCCATACTTCCAGAAGCTTCAGAAAGAAGGCGAGAGCGGAAGAAGAAAGATGAATCAGTGGACTCGTTACCTGACCATCGTGATTCTCGCGATCCAGGGTCCGGCCTATCTGACCAATCTTCACGCTCAGCTTCCGGCAGATGCATTCCTTATCAAGGGCACAAGCTTCAACATTTTCGCCACTCTGGTTCTGATTGGCGGAACAATGTTCATCATGTGGCTCGGCGAAAGGATTACCGACCGCGGAATCGGCAATGGTATTTCCCTGATCATTATGATCGGTATCGTTGCCAGACTGCCTCACGCCCTGGTTGCTGAAATAGGAACCAGAATGAGTGCAAGCGTGGGAGGTCCTCTGATGCTCATCGTGGAATTCATACTCCTGTTTGTCGTATTCGCTCTGACTATCGCTCTGGTACAGGGAACCCGCAAGATTCCGGTACAGTACGCCAAGAGAATTGTCGGAAACAAGCAGTATGGCGGCGTAAGACAGTACATCCCTTTGAAGATCAATGCTGCCAACGTTATGCCTATCATCTTTGCCCAGGCTCTGATGATGTTCCCGCTCCTTTTCTCACAGTTTGACGCGACAAGAGGATTTGCAGCCACCTTCTCTGACGTGAAAGGTTTCTGGTACAATGCAGTGTTTGCATTCCTTATCATAATCTTCACTTACTTCTACACAACTGTCATCATCAACCCGACTCAGATGGCAGACGACATGAAGAAGAATGGCGGTTTCATCCCTGGCGTAAAGCCTGGAAAGAACACCGCTGAGTACATAGACTCAGTAATGAGCCGTATCACTCTGCCTGGTTCCATCTTCCTGGCAATCGTGGGTATCCTTCCTGCGCTGGCCATGATAGTTGGAGTAAACAACCAGTTCGCTCAGTTCTACGGCGGCACTTCCCTGCTGATTATGGTGGGCGTTGTGCTTGACACATTGCAGCAGATTGAGTCTCATCTGCTTATGAGGCACTATGACGGCTTGACAAAGACCGGAAGACTTAAAGGAAGATAGCAGACGGTTTAAAGAGTCATTGGAGTCAGTAAAAGATGGTACACTACAGGACAGAGGAAGAAATAGATATTCTCAGAGAGAATGCTATACTCGTGTCAAAGACCTTGGCTGAGGTTGGCAAGCATATTGCTCCGGGTGTGACAACAAAACAGCTGGACAAGATTGCCGAAACCTTCATCCGCGACAACGGAGCAGTGCCGGGGTTTCTGGGGTACGGAGGTTTTCCGGCAACGCTCTGCCTGTCTGTAAACGACATGGTGGTGCACGGGATTCCCGATGGCTATGTACTTCAGGAGGGTGATATCATCTCGGTAGATTGCGGAACAGTCTACAAAGGCTATTACGGAGATTCCGCCTACACTTTTCCTGTAGGGGAAGTTGACCAGGAGACGGCTCTCCTTCTCAAGACTACTGAGGAGAGCCTCTATCTGGGAGCCGCCAAGGCTGTGGACGGGAACAGGATCGGCGATATAGGCCATGCCATCCAGTCTTATTGCGAGGCCAGGGGCTTCTCTGTTGTAAGAGAGCTTGTAGGCCACGGGCTTGGAAAGGACATGCACGAAGACCCGATGGTTCCTAACTACGGAAAGCCGGGAAGCGGCAAGAAACTCCGCCAGGGAATGGTGATTTGCATAGAACCGATGATAAACGCAGGAGCCAAGGAAGTTTATGAGAAGAAAGACGGGTGGGGAGTGGCAACTGCCGACGGCAAGAAATCTGCCCATTTCGAGTTTGCCGTTGCCGTAAGGAAAGGCAAGCCGGAGATACTGACTACATTCGATTACATTAAAAAGATCAAGGAATATTAATATGGCAAAACAAGAAGCTATTGAAAGAGACGGCGTTATTCTGGAAGCACTTTCCAACGCCATGTTCAAAGTGGAACTGGACAATGGTCCGGTAATCATCGCCCACGTTTCAGGCAAGATGAGGATGCACTACATCAGGATTCTTCCTGGCGACAGGGTAAAGGTGGAGATGTCTCCGTACGACCTTACCAAAGGCCGCATATCCTTCAGATACAAATAATGTGATCGGCTCTAAAAGATAATTCTAAAAAATATCAATACAATGAAAGTCAAAGCATCAGTAAAAAAGCGCAGCGAGGATTGCAAGATCGTTAGACGCAAAGGACGCGTTTACATCATTTGCAAGAAGAATCCTAAGTTCAAGATGCGTCAGGGATAATCGGGAGATTGCCCTGCAAGAGATTGTTTAACAGAAAAAATCAAAACAAAAGAAAAACAAATAGAATATGGCACGTATAGCCGGTGTAGATTTACCAAAAAACAAAAGGGGAGAGATAGGTCTTACCTATATCTTCGGAATTGGTCGCTCTTCTGCCCAAAAAATCCTTGACAAAAACGGCATTGACCGCAACATCAAGGTGCAGGATTGGACAGATGACCAGATTGCTGCAATAAGAAAGACGATTGCAGACGAGTATAAGATTGAGGGCGAGCTCCGTACCGCCACTCAGCTGAACATCAAGCGTCTTATGGATATCGGATGTTACAGAGGTATCCGTCATAGACTGGGTCTGCCTGTAAGAGGGCAAAGCACTAAGAACAATGCCCGTACCCGCAAGGGCAAGAAGAAGACCGTTGCCAACAAGAAGAAGGCAACCAAATAATGGGAGGACTTAGATTATGGCAAAGAAAGTAGTATCAAACAGAAAGAGAGTTGTAAAGGTAGACGGAGTGGGTCAGGCCCATATCTCTTCTACATTCAACAACGTTATAGTAACCCTGACCAATTCCAAGGGTCAGGTTATCAGCTGGTCCTCAGCCGGAAAGATGGGCTTCAGAGGATCCAAGAAGAACACTCCTTACGCAGCTCAGGTAGCTGCTGAAGATTGTGCAAAGGTTGCTTTTGACGCAGGATTGCACAAGGTTAAGGCATATGTAAAGGGTCCGGGCGCAGGCCGTGAGTCTGCTATCAGGGCTATTCATAACGCAGGTATCGAGGTAACCGAAATCATCGACGTTACCCCACTGCCTCACAATGGCTGCCGTCCTAAGGGCCGCCGTAGAGTTTAACTGATTAATCGTATAAGAATATGGCTAGATATACTGGACCAAAGACAAAGATCGCCCGCAAGTTCGGCGAGCCGATTTATGGACCTGACAAGGCATACGAAAAGAGGGTACGCGACAACAAGAACTACCCATCAGGTCAGCACGGTGCCGCTAAGAAGAGAAAGAAAGTTTCTGAATACGGTACTCAGTTGAAGGAAAAAGAGAAAGTAAAGTACACATACGGAGTTCTCGAAAGACAGTTCCGCAACCTCTACACAGAGGCTTCCAGAATGAAGGGAATCAAGGGTGTGAACCTTATCATGCTCCTCGAGTCAAGACTGGACAACATTGTTTACAGGCTTGGCATCGCTCCTACCAGAGCCGCTGCAAGGCAGCTCGTAAGCCATCGTCATATTGTCCTCAACGGCAATGTGATGGGCATTCCTTCCGCTCATGTTAAGCCAGGTGACATCGTAGGTGTTAGAGAAAGATCCAAGAGTCTTGAAGTAATTCAAGAGGCTCTTGCCGCTTCTCCGGCTCACTACTCATGGCTCGAATGGAATCCTGAGAAACTTGAAGGCAAGTTCCTCAACCTTCCTGACAGAACCGAAATACCTGAGAACATTAACGAGCAGCTCATCGTTGAACTCTACTCTAAATAATAATTAATATGGCGATATTAGCATTTCAAAAACCCGAAAAGCTTCTGGTACTCGAATCTACGGATACCGTTGGCAAGTTCGAGTTCAAACCACTCGAGCCAAGATACGGTATTACCATAGGTAACGCTCTGAGAAGGGTGCTTCTCTCCTCCCTCGAAGGCTTTGCTATCACTTCAGTAAAGATCGAAGGTGTAGACCACGAGTTTGCAACCATCCCTGGAGTAATCGAGGGTGTTATAGACATAGTTCTCAACCTCAAGAAGGTCAGATTCAAGAGAATGATCGAGACTGAGGAAGGAGAAAAGATAACCTTTACAGTAGGGGGTAAGAAAGAGTTTACCGCCGAAGACATCTCCAAGAAGCTCTCTTCCTTCATGGTTCTGAACCCTGAGCAGCACATCTGCTCTATGGAAGAGTCCGTAAAGCTCGTTGTAACGCTGACTATCGGCAAGGGTAGAGGCTGGGTGCCTGCAGAGGAGAACAAGAACGAGAACGATCCTGTGGGAACTATCGCGATAGATTCCATATTCACTCCTATAATCAACGTCAAGTACACTGTAGCTCCTTACCGAGTTCAGCAGAAGACAGATTATGAGAGCCTCTCGTTTGAAATCACCACAGACGGAAGCATCAACCCTAAGGACGCTCTCTTTGAGGCCGCCAAGATCCTGATTTTCCACTTCAATCTCTTCACCGAAGGCAAGATTGAGGTTGACAATCCAGGCAAGACCGAGAACACTCCTATCGACGAAAACTGGCTGAAAGAGCGTCAGAAGCTCAACAGCAAGCTTGTTGACCAGGATCTGTCAGTAAGGGCCATCAACTGCCTCAAGGCAGCCGATATCGAGACCTTTGCAGACCTCGTATCCCATCAGAAGAGCGAGCTTATGAAGTTCCGCAACTTCGGAAAGAAGTCCATGACTGAAATCGAGGCCCTCGTTGAGAAGCACGGTCTCAAGTTCGGAATGGATATCAGCAAGTATAACATCGAAAAATAGATTGAGAAATGAGACACAATAAAGCAGTAAATCATCTTGGACGTCAGAGCGGTCACCGCAAGGCAATGCTCGCAAATATGGCTTCGTCACTTATCCTGAACAAGCACATCGAGACAACACTTGCAAAGGCCAAGTCTTTGAGGGAGTACGTTGAGCCGCTGATTACAAAGAGCAAGAACGACACTACAGCAAACCGCCGTGTCGTATTCAGCTACCTCAAGCAGAAAGAGGCTGTTACCGAGCTCTTCCGCACCGTTGCTCCTAAGATTGCAGACCGTCCGGGCGGATACACCCGTATCCTGAAGACCGGTTTCAGGGCTGGCGACGCCGCTGACATGGCTTACATCGAACTGGTTGACTTTGCAGCTGCTCCTGTTGAGAAGGAAGCAAAGGCTGAGAAGAAGACCACTACCAGAAGAAGCCGTGCCAAAAAGGCCGCTCCGAAAGCCGAAAAGACTGAAGAGCCTAAGGCTGAATAAGGTCAAAAACCTGACCTACGAAAAAAGCCGCAATCGAAAGGTTGCGGCTTTTTGTTGTCCAAAGTCTAAGTTACTTTGCAAAATTCCTGGAGGCGAACGGAAGGGCCATCCTAAGGGCTGTGTGCCAGTATTCCCAATTGTGCACGCCGTTGCGGATTCTCAGTTCGGCCTTGATTTTCTTGTCTCTCATCTTCTGGTAAAGGAGGATGGAAAGATCCATCAGGAAGTCGTCATCTCCGCAGTCTATGAACCATTTCACAGTCTTGAGCTTTGCAATTGTTGCATCGTCTGCATTTTCAACGAAATTGATGGCGGAGTGCTCAGATACGCTCTCGCATACGATGTAAAGCTTGTCTTTCTTCTGGTTGTTGCCTGCAACCTCACCCATTTTGTTGTCCAGCCAGGCGCTCATTGCATAGCAGGAAGAGAACATGTCGGGATGCCTCTGGGAGTAAACCACGGAACCGCCGCCGCCCATGCTAAGGCCCATAATGGCGCGGTGCTCCTTGTCGCCGATAACCCTGTATTTCTTCTCTGCAGCCGGCAGCAATTCGTTGAAGAAGAAGTCCTCGTAAGGCCAGTCTACCACGTTGAAATAGCCGTTCTGGTAGTTTCTCACGTCATAATCTCCGGCATTAGGCATAATGATAACCATTTCATCGGCCTCTCCTGAGCTTATGAGCTCGTCTGCCACAAGTTTCATATTTCCGGATTTCTCCCAGTTAAAATAGCTTCCGTACAGGCCGTGGAGCAGGTAAACCACAGGATACTGCTTTTCGGACTTCTCAAATCCGGTTGGAAGATACACATTGTATTTCTGCCAGCATTTGAGGTTGTTGGAGTAGATGCTGTCCGTTACCACCTTGCTCGCATTGGCGAATACTGAGAAGGCCAGCAGAACGATAATAGAGAGAATATATTTTTTCATAATCGCGATAATTTTAGTCAAATTTAGCACAATTTACTTTCCGAAACTCCGCGATGCAAACGGCAGGGCGAGCCTCAGGGCGGTGTGCCAGTATTCCCAGTTGTGGCCGCTGTTCCTAACCCTGAACTCGGCCTTGATTTTCTTGGCTCTCATTTTCTGGTAGAAAATCACGTTCTGGTCCAGAAGATGGTCTTCGTCTCCGCAGTCTATGAACCATTTAATGCTTCTGAGTTTCTTTACAGTAGCCTCGTCTGCATTCTCCACAAAGTCGAGCGCGGAATTTTGCCTCACGCTGCGGTTGAGCGTATAGAGCATATCTCCCTTGTCGGCCTTTTCATCGTTCAGGCTCTTGGTGTCCAGCCAGGCGCTCATGGCGTAGCAGGCGCAGAAATCCTCAGGATGCTTCTGGCAATAGACAACGCATCCGCCTCCGCCCATGCTTAGGCCCATAATGGCGCGGTGATATTTGTCGCCGAGAATCCTGTACTTGCTTTCAACCTCTGGCATAAACTCCTTGAAGAAAAAATCCTCGTAATTCCATCCCGGAATATTGAAATAGCCGTTCTGGACCTTGTAGATGTCCCAGTCTCCGGCGTTAGGCATCACAATAACCATAGGGCAGGCCTCGCCGCTTGAGATCAGCTCGTCTGCAACCAGTTTCATGTTACCCATCTTGGCCCAGTCGGAATATCCGCCGTACATTCCGTGGAGAAGATACACCACCGGATATTTCTGGTCACTCTTGTCGTACCCGTCCGGCAGGTAAACATTGTACTTGTGAGTGAAGTTCAGCGTCTTGGAGTAGATGCTGTCTGTAACGATCTTGCCTGCAAAGGCAGAAACGCCAATGCCCAGCAGCATAATCATGGAGAGAAAAATCTTTTTCATATCGTTTGGCTTTATTTGATCTTGTGTTGTGAAGCTTTCCAGCTTCTGAGTTCCTGCTGCATTTTTTCTTTGCAATTCTCAGCGATGAAACTGTCAGCAAACTTTTCAAAGATATACTTTATTGCGGCATCTGACGGGTGAGTCATGTCTTCAGAGTACCAGCGGTAGTCTCTCAGCTCATCCAGCATTATCTCGTATGAAGGGAAATACTCAGCTTTTGCGCCGTCAACGGCAAGCAGCAGGGCGCTCTTTGACAGGTTGTTGCCGTGAGCTCCGTCTGAGAGATGGCGGATAGGGCTTACGGTGAAAATGAAACGCTTATTTGGGAACATCGCCTTGATCTGGCAGATCATTTCCTTAGTGTCTTCAGAAGGAACAAACACTCTTTCAAAATCCTTGGCGGGCATTTTATGGCAGTTTGAAACTACGAACTCCGTTCCTTTGAGCTTGTAAACGTATGAAGTTCCCAGTGTAATAATAACCGTGTCCGCTTTGCAGAAAAAGTCTGCGGCCCTTTGCAGCTCCTCGTTTGCTTTCTTGAGGAAATCTTCTGCCGTAAAGCCGTCACTTTCCCTTAGGCCGCATCTTGAATGGTGGCTCCAGGTGACAAACTTTCCGTCCGGGCGAAGGAACACGTCTTCTTTGGAGAACAGAGGATTGTCCTGGCTTCTGAGAAGTCCGGAAACTGCTCCCAGCCTCATCAGCGAGTTGAACACAGAGCAGATGTTGTAGAGAGTGCCGAACGGGTTCACCAGGCAGTCAAAGCCGTACATCTTCATCCTTTCTCCCATCTGGTCTGCAAAGCAGCTTCCAAGAGTCAGGATCATGGAAGAATAGTCTATCATCTTTTCCGGCTTCGGAATCTCTACTGGGGTTAGTATTTTCATCGCGATATGTTTTGTCTTATCTTGTCCAGGCCCGCCCTTTCAAGCGGAGAGCCGGTAAACATTTCCTTGAAGTCTCCTTCTGTCATTTTTTCCCATTTTTCTCTTGTCAGGCCTTTTAAGAGTGCCTTTTTTGAAGAGAATTCCTTCCATCCTTCCTTGTTGAACCTGTTCCAGGGGCATGCGTTCATGCAGTCGTCGCATCCAAAGATCCATTTCTCGGAAAAGTCCTTTGTCCGCCCTTTGTCCGCCCCCTCGAGAGGTTCTTCGATGGTCTTGTACGACAGGCACTTGGATGCATTAACCTTGAAGGGCTCATATAAGGCTTTCCGGGAGCAGGCAGCCAGGCATCTGGAGCATTGTCCGCATCCGTTAGGAACCGTTTTATCCGTGTAAGGCAGCTCGGATCTGGTTAAAATCACTCCGATGAAGTTCTTGATGCCGGCTTTGGGGCTTATCAGGAAGTTGTTCTTTCCTATGAACCCCACTCCGGCTCTCACGGCCCAGGCCCTTTCAAGCACAGGAGCGGAATCGGTGAACACTCTGCAGCTTTTCCTTTCTCCCGTTGCTTCCTCTATGAAAGCGACAATCTTGTAGAGCCTCTCCTTTATTGCAATGTGGTAATCCTGCCCCAGCGCGTATTCGGAAATCTTGAGACCGTCTGAAGACAAACTGCATCCGCCGCTGGAAAAAGGCGCAAGAAGCACGATCACGCTTTTGGCTCCTTCAAGAAGCAGGGCGGGATCCATCCTCTTGTCCACATTCCGCTTCAGATACTCCATCTTGCCGAAATGCCCGCTTTCCTCGGCCTCAAGATATCTCTTGGCTTCACGGCTTCCGTCCAGCGGAACAACCGCGGCACATCCGCAATCGGCAAAGCCTAACTCTTCAGACATTTTCAGAATGCCTTTCCAAAGGTCTTCCTTGCTTATGTTTCTTTCCGCGCTGTTCACTGCAACAAATTTACGAAATAAATATTCTCTATAATTATTAAGACAAGGACAAAGAAATTTATTAATTTTGTTCTGTAAAATTTAAAATTGCTTTAAGGTTTTTAGAGAAATTAGGAAAGATATATGAAAAAGATATTAGTAGTGGGTGCCGGCGGCCAGATTGGAACTGAACTGGTTCCGCACCTGCAGAAAACATACGGAGCAGAAAACGTGATAGCCGGCGAGGTGAGGCCTGAGGTTGTGAAGAGGCTCTCCGAAACCTGCGAGGCCATTCAGCTGGACGCCCTGGACTTTGAAGGATACGGGAATGCCATCAAGAAATATGGCATAGACGGTATCTACAACCTGGTGGCCCTTCTGTCGGCCAAGGGAGAGGGCAATCCGGACCTGGCCTGGAAGATCAACATGGGAGCTTTGCTCAATTCCCTCAACCTGGCAAGAGAATTCAAGTGCGCCCTTTTCACTCCTTCATCCATAGGCGCTTTCGGCAACAGCACTCCTCATTACAAGACTCCTCAGGACACCATTATGAGGCCTGACACCATTTACGGAGTCTGCAAAGTCAGCGGCGAGCTTCTCAGCGACTATTATTTCAAGAGATTCGGCGTGGATACCCGCAGCGTGCGCTTCCCTGGCATCATCTCCAACGGCTGCCTTCCTGGAGGCGGCACCACAGACTATGCCGTGGAGGTTTTCTACGAGGTGGCAAAGAACGGCAGATACACCTGCACCGTTCCTAAGGACGCCTATATGGATATGCTCTATATGCCTGACGCTCTTGAGGCTACTACCCAGCTGATGGAGGCCGATCCATCAAAGCTTGTCCACAGAAATTCCTTCAACATCGCTTCTATGAGCTTCACTCCTGAAGAGCTCTTCATCGAGATAAAGAAGAGAATCCCTACTTTCACCTGGGACTACCAGATAGATCCTGTGAAAGCTGCAATCGCTGCAAGCTGGCCGGACGTTATGGATGACAGCTGCGCAAGAGAAGAATGGGGCTGGAATCCGAAATGGGGGCTTCAGGAAATGATAGACGACATGCTTAAAGTCTGCAAGGCAAAAGTAGAAAGAGGAGAGTATTAAACTCCTCTTTTTTTTGTCCTTATTTCGGGGCAATCCTGTAGAGGTAAATCGCGATAATCAGGTAGAGCACGTTCGGCAGCCACAAGGCAATGAACGGTGGAAGGGTGTTGGAATAGACAAACATCTGGGCAAACCTCATGAACAGGATGTAGGAGAAGCTCAGGGCTATTCCGATACCTATGTTGAGGCCGATTCCTCCTCTTCGCTTGACTGAAGAAAGAGATACTCCGATCAGGGTGAGGATGAACGCGGCAAAAGGCATGGCCCATCTTTCGTTCTGCTCAATCAGAGAGAACATCACGTCTTTGTCTCCACGCACTTTCTGGTCTCTGATAAGGCGCCTTAGCTGTCCGTCCGGAAGGGTCTGGACGGTATTTCGCCTTCGGTAGAAGTCTTCTACCGTTACCGCTATGGCAGTGTCCAGGCTGCGTCCTGTCTTTACAGATTCAGCCCCGTCTTCAAATGTGCGGAGAATGTAGTCTCTGAGCTTCCAGCACTGGGCCGTGGAGTCCCACTGGGCCTCGGTGGAGCTGAGCTTGGAAACAATGTCGTGGCCCTCTATGCTTTCCAGGGCGAATCCGTAGGCGGTGTTGTTGCTCGGGGCAAAGCTCTGAACGTAGAGGAATGTTCCGGGATTTATCTGGTAATGGACGTTTCTTGAGAACTCGGTGTACTTTTTTCTCACGTATTTCTGCTCGAAGGCAAGCCTTCCCTTGTTGCAGGGAGGGATGACGTAAAGGTTGAGGATCAGTGAGAAAATGACAATGGCCGTGGCGGAAATAAAGTACGGCCACATCAGCCTCTTGAAGCTGATACCTCCGGCCAGTATGGCGATGATCTCCGTGTTGGCCGCCATCTTGGAAGTGAAGAAGATAACGGTCAGGAACACGAACATCGGGCTGAACATGTTTATGAAGTACGGGATGAAGTTGGCGTAGTACTGGAAGATGATGAGCTTTAGCGGAGCCTGGTTGGTGACGAATTTGTCCACTTTTTCGCTGAGGTCGAAGATTATCACGATACCGATAATCAGCAGCAAGGCCACCACGTAAGTTCCTATGAACTTTTTAATGATGTACTTGTCCATAGTGGTGATCTGCGGCTTGAAATCACGAATCTCCTGCTTTATTTTCTCTAAGCTCAGCTTGAACATCTCTAACTAATTCTGCGGCTCACTTTCTCCACGGCCTCTTCTTTCCATTTCTTGAAGTCTCCGGCTATAATATGCTCTCTTGCCTTTGTCACCAGATCCAGGTAGAAGGCCAGGTTGTGGTAGCTTGCAATCTCGGCTCCCAGCATTTCTCCCGCCACGAACATGTGCCTCAGGTATGCCTTGCTGTAGGTATGGTCAACAAATGACGTGCCTTGAGGGTCTATCGGGGAGAAATCTTCCGCCCATTTCTTGTTCTTTATGTTGATTGTGCCTTCCCAGGTGAAGAGCATTCCGTTTCTTCCGTTCCTTGTAGGCATCACGCAGTCGAACATATCCACTCCGCGATCTATGCCCTCGAGTATGTTGGCGGGGGTTCCCACTCCCATAAGGTATCTCGGCTTGTCCTTAGGCAGCTCTTCCTTGAGCACGTCCAGCATCTCGTACATTTTCTCCGTTGGCTCTCCCACGCTCAGTCCTCCAATGGCGCAGCCATCCATATCTGTCTCAGCGACTATTCTGGCGGCCTCTCTTCTAAGGTCGGGATAAACGCAGCCCTGGACTATCGGAAAGAAAAACTGGCGGTAGCCATACAGCGGCTCGGTTTCCTTGAACCTTGCAATGCACCTGTGCAGCCAGCGGTGCGTCCTGTCCATAGACTTCTTGGAATAGGCGTAGTCCGCCGTTCCCGGAGTGCACTCGTCCAGAGCCATAATTATATCCGCCCCGATCATCCTCTGCACATCCACGTTGTTCTCCGGAGTGAATATGTGCCTTGATCCGTCTATGTGAGACTGGAAGGTGCATCCTTCTTCAGTGATCTTTCTTCTTGAAGCAAGTGAGAACACCTGGAATCCGCCGCTGTCGGTGAGGATAGGCCTGTCCCAGCTGACAAACTTGTGAAGCCCTCCGGCCTTGTTGATCGGCTCCATGCCGGGCCTTAGCAGCAGATGATAAGTGTTGCCCAGGATAATCTTTGCCTTTATGTCTTCCTTGAGGTCTCTATGATAAACTCCCTTGACGCTTCCCACAGTGCCCACAGGCATGAAGATAGGGGTTGGAATGTCTCCGTGGTCTGTGTGGAGGACTCCGGACCTTGCATAGCTGTCGGGATTATTATGGGTCAGTTCAAAAAACATACACGGCAAAAGTACGAAAAATTGTATATTTGTAAATATGATTGGCACATCCAGAACGGCGATATTATTCATACTTGTTTTGCTTCAAGGTCTTTTTTCTGAATATATTTCTGCCCAAAGTATTACAAGACCACATATAAAAATACCACGCAACAGTCAGGAAGAATTCTTCCAGGGTTACTGGACCTATGAGAATCCGGAAGAGGATGAGCTTTTCATTGTAAAGATCAAACCGTTCAGCAATAATCCGTATAACACTTATTACAAGTCCGGGGTGCACAATGTAGTGGGCTCATATCTGTACAAGAAAGGAGACATACTTCTCAGCGATAATCTTTCTCGCCTGGATTCGGTGGCAATAATAGGGGGTTTGGCAACAACTGTACGAAGCTTCATCGAGGCACGTTTCTATGATTATACGAAGCGGCACGATAAAGGTTATCTCAGACTTGACGTCATTTCAACAGTTGAGGGCGATGAGCGGTTGTTCTGGCTTCTGAATTTGCCGGATTATTATACAGAAGATCTTTCTGAGGAGGAGTTGAAACAATGGCGTAACCCCTTTTCCGTGCCCACGAATGTTGTTCTTGACAAGGTCAGTGATTTATCCAGATTCAACAGCAGAGGAATCTTTCTTGAGCCTTTCGCCAAAGAAGAGCATCGCCTGGATCCGGATTTCAGCATAGCTGGGAATCTTCCTGTGGATCTGGCAAAGTATAACCGGTTATTGCAAGACAAACCTTCCAGTCCGGAGCCTGAAGTTTTTTCGCTTTGTCTGGATTCTCTCGTTGATTATAGCCAATGCAAACATGTCTTTTTTGAGAAAAGCGGATGGGCTTACAACCAGTATTCCTTCAAGTCCAACAAGGCTGGGCTATATGGAGCATTATTGATAGACCATCGTAACTATCTGGATTCGCTGGTAAGCATCAAGTGCTTCTATCTGGAAGTTTCCAGACAGAAAACTCGCCAGAAGTCCGAGTATGTTGTTTCCCTTGTTCCCACAAAGGCCTATGCAGACCGTCATCCCGATTTTGATTTTCTGGACAAGCCGGGTTTCAGCGGCGTTATACTGTATTCCTCAAAAGAGGGCAAACTGCAAAAAGTTGAAACTGTGATAAATGGTTTGATATTAGGCTCTGGATTGCTGGATCGGGATAAAGAAACTCCTTCCGAGCTGCCTCAAGCAACAAGTAAATCTTATTTTGGCTGTGTTGTCTGTGGAGCCCAACCTGTTTCCGCCAATGGTTTCTGCTCTGACTGTGAAGCTTCTTTTCTCAAATCTCTGGTAATTGCAGGCCCTGGCAAGCAGTCTGTGGTTGAAGAAGTGTGGGCAACTGTTATTCATCAAGCTGGATTTTAGTATATTCGTATCTACTATCAAAATCTGAAAGTAAAACCGTAATATTATATGAAGAGCAAGTCAAAGAAAAACGGACCTCGTATTGGATTTATGGGGCCTAAGTTTCTCGGAGTATTCTTCTTTATTTTTTTTATTTCATTGTTCTCCTGTGTTAAAGAGGATAAGTTATTTTTTTATCGAAACTCTGATCAATTGTCTTTGATGGGCAAGGGGATAATTCCCATAAATCTTTTCAGATATAATCAAAATGTCTTCGCTATAACAACCAAATCGTTGGAGATACAATCAGATACAATGTGGTCTGTCTGTATAGATTCCTTAATAACAATTGAAGGCTTTCGTCAAGTCCGTTATGACGATGGTTGGATTTATGAAGAATTCCCATTCAAGTCGAACGAAGCAGGTCTTTATGGAGCGTTAGTGGCTGATCACACAAAGTATGAAGACTCTCTTGCAAACATCAAGTGTTATTTTATGCGAGTTTGCAGAATAGGAGAGGAACCCATTCTTTCCGAGTATGTTGTAACAATGATTCCGACAAAATCATATTCAGTTCAGAATCCTGATTATGATTATTTAACAAAGCCTTCTTACAGTGGTGTCATAATGTATTCTGATAAGAGTGGGAATCTTCTACGTTGTGAATATATCATATCGGGTCAAATTAGGCGTTGTTATTTGTTAGAACGGGAGAACATAGATTCAAGCTTTGGCAATAGTTATGCCATCGGAACAAAATCAGGTGAGGTTACTTATTGTTCGGACTGTGGTCAAGAATTAGACTCCGATGGTATATGTTGGAATTGTCTTGGGTTTGCTTTATCTGAAATAGTAGTGATAGGTATAAACAATGATGCTTTACGAGAGTTTTTATGGTTAAAGATTCATGGTCTAAATCTTAGTCAATTAGATTATCAGACAGGTAATTATGATGGAGGCGGAATTCCTCCAGATCCGGGATATGGAGGTGGTAATATTCAAAATAACAAAACCTATTATACGGTAACGGTTCTTTCCGGGGGTTGTCACCAGGCAGTAATCTATCAAGATGATATAGTAGAAGGCTCTCCTTCTCCTTATATCGAAATACCAAAGAAATATTCTGATAGCTGCTGGTTCAAAGCTTTGAATATGATGGGCAATGCTGGCAGCAATGTTTCCTTTTCTGGTAATTATCTGCAAATTCATAATGTCCAGAGCACTATGAGTTTTGTTGCAAGTTATACCTTTAACGACGCTTGTACTCGCTTAGCATTATTGTCAGAAAATGAGAATATTCCTGAAGCTGTAAGAAAATTGCTTGCAAAACAATTTATACAGAGATCTTTTCCTGGCGACTCCCTCAGGGAGTACGCTGTATTGAGAATAGCCGGTTCTTCCTCTGATATCGTAATTAAAGGCGGGCATCACAGTGTTCCTGTACCTGTTAGTGTGAACAGAGTGTATCATTTTCACCTTCATCCTGAAGGAAGTATAGGTATGACTTCAGCAGATTTTGCTGCAATGTGTAATGATTTCAGCTCTCGCGCCAATTCACCTTTGGATTTCACATACGGCATAGTTACGGCAAGTAATGTTCTGATAGTTAGGCTCCGAGATCAAGCAACTTTTAATACCTTTATACAAGAAAAATCATATGGAACACTTACAAGAAACCTACGACACTTTTTTGATGATATGTTTGATAGCTCTAAGTACACCTCGGATTTCAATAGAGTGCAACGAATAAGAGAAGTTTTAGAGGGAATAGGATTTGAAGTGTTTTTTGGAGAAACAAGTTTGTATGATAATGCTATCGATACCTTGAGTTTAGATATAGGGTGGAAGAATATAGATTATGATTATGTCCAGCCCTTTGATTGTAATCGTATGATTATTCAATAAAAACAGATATGAAACAGTGTTTTTTAATGATTTTGCTAATTGGTTTTGTACTTTTTCCTAAAAACCTTTTTGCTCAGGAACTTATTTCTTTACCTGAAGAAGACCAACCATCTTTTTATCAGGGATATTGGAAGTATGTCAACCTAGATGACAATGAAATATTCATTTTAAAAATAAAAGCTCTCCGCCGCCAAATGGACAGATTTGACACTTCTGGATTAGGAGCGAATTCTTATATTGCAAGTATATTGTACTACAAGAACGATAGCATAATAGTAAACAGGTTGTCAGATCTGAACAGATTTCTTGGTATGACAGATAGGGCCGAAGTTTCTGTTTTGTTTGAGCAGGAGCATTATAATGTTAATATTATAACCTCCGAGTATGATATAAATACTGGAGAGGTTGTTTTAAAGCTAAGTGATCCTTTAAATACAGATACAGATGGACGGGCATACTTGACAATTATTTCCTCATCCACAGGCTGTGAGCAGGTTCATTGGCGCCTGAAGTTACCTGAGTGCGTTATTGAAGACTTGGAAGAAGGTATGACGGAAGAAGAGTTTATTCAGAGATATATGACTTTTACAATACCTTCAGACATGATACTTACCAAGATGCACAATCTTCGAGAATTCCGCAGCAAGGGTATAATCTTGGATCCAATTCCCGAATTGCACCAATAAATTGTATATTTGTAATATCAATGCAGTTTGGAAAGACAAAACCAAATCTATATGAAGAAAACTACAAAGAAAAGCGGGCCCAGGATTGGATTCATGGGGCCTAAGTTTCTGAAGGTTGCGCTGGTTATCATTGCCGTGGGATTTGTATGCGGCATTGTGAATGCAGCGGTAACTAACCAGAATGAACCAACAGCTACCGCCCAGGTTGAACAGCCGCAGGCTGCTGAACCTCAAACCTCAGAGACCGTAGCTGAAGTTGCCGGAGCAGATGCTGCTGAAGTTGAAAATGCGTCAGCTCAGAGTATTTCAGCAGGGAGCGTCAATCCTGACGAAATCTCAAAGGATGAGCAACTGGCTAAACGTAAGGAGATGTTCAGCAGGATTCTGCAGGAAAAGGAACTGCATTTCAGTGCCGGAGCAATAGGAAAGGGAATCCTTGGTATTGCAGTTATCGTGCTGATAGCCTGGCTGTTCTCAACTGACCGCAAGAAGGTTAACTGGAGGACTGTGGGCATGGCTCTGCTGCTGCAGTTCATCATTGCGTTCTGCGTATTGATGTTCCCTCCGGTTCAGAAATTCTTCGAGGTATTCGGCAAATGCTTCGTGGCCGTCTTGGGCTGGACCAAGGCGGGTGCAGACTTTTTGTTCGGTCCTTTGATGGACACCACGAGCATAGGATATATTTTCGTATTCCAGATTCTTCCTACCATCGTATTCTTCTCAGCCCTGACTAGCTTGCTGTTCTATCTCGGCATTCTGCAGAAGGTCGTATGGTTTATGGGATGGATAATGACCAAGCTTATGAACATTTCAGGTGCTGAGTCTTTGTCTTGCGCCGGAAACGTCTTCCTGGGTCAGACCGAGGCTCCGCTGATGGTCAAGGAATATATTCCTAGAATGAGCCGAAGCGAACTTATGCTGATTATGGTGTCCGGTATGGCCACGATGAGTGGTGGAGTGCTGGCGGCATATATCGGAATGCTGGGATGCGGAGATCCGGTGATGACAGTAGAATTTGCAAAGCACCTTCTGAGCGCCTCCGTGATGGCGGCTCCTGGAGCAATCGCAATGGCCAAGATCCTCAAGCCAGAGACCGAGAAGATAGATAACTCCGTACAGGTTTCCAAGGAAAAACTCGGAAGCAACGTGCTGGATGCCATATCAATAGGAACAACCCAGGGTCTGAAGCTCGCCGCAAACGTGGCAGCGATGCTGCTGGTATTCTACGCTCTGATTGCAGGTGTAAACTACATTCTGAACATCATAAGCTTCCCGGCTATGGACCGCTGGATTGCCGCAGCTACAGAGGGAAGGTACACAGACCTCTCATTGGAGTGCATACTCTCATACTTGTTCTATCCGATCATCTGGCTCATCGGAGTTCCGAGCGCGGATATAGGTTATGTGGGAAGACTCCTCGGAGAGAAACTCATCCTCACCGAGTTCATCGGCTACGGCTCTCTTACCGAGATGCTCCAGAACAGTGTATTCTCTTCTCCTAAGTCCATCGTGATGGCAACTTACGTGCTCTGCGGATTCGCAAACTTCGCCTCTATCGGTATCATAATCGGAGGTGTCGGAGGCATGGCTCCTAACAAGCAGTCCATACTCGGCGAATACGGAATCAGGGCATTGCTCGGATCTGCCCTCGTTGCACTGGTTTCAGCCGCAATGGTAGGAATGTTCCTGGCTTAGAAAGGAAAATAAAGCAAGGCTTTGGCGGGATGGCTGAACTTAAGCAGCACATCCCGCTTTTTGAATGTGTTCAGAGTGGCTTTCCACCACAGGTCAAACACAACGTCATCGGTCTTGTATTCAAGGCCCGTGGACTTTATCTGAAGCGTGTTGTCAAAGGCGAATATGGAGATCTTGTCACCGATTTCTCCTTTCAGCCTTGTGGTGTTAAGGACCGGGACAAACACGCCATAGTCTGTTGCCATTGAGATATTGATTTTCTGCTTCGGGAATTTCTCTCTGAGAGTCTGGGCAAAGAGCGGAAGGTAGGAGATGTTGCCAAGAGAATGGTCTTCCCTCTTGCCGGTGGCTCCCAGTATCACGATGTTGCTGGTAGAGCTGTCTATCAGCCCCATGGCAAAGCGGAAAGCCTTGCAAAGGTCATTGAAATCCTGTTCTTCTTCCTTGTGGATTATGGCCTTGAATTTCTGCTGCCACTTCTTGGGAAGAGTGTCCATGTCGCCCACTATGTGGTCTGCGCTCATCCCGTTTTTGACCAGGCTCAAGACGGCCCCGTCACAGGCAATTAGAACATGGTCCTTCTTGGAGGCCTTTTCCAGGAGTTTTCTGGCTTTGCCTTTAGAAGGGAAATTTCCGTCGCAGAGAATGACAATTGTCTTTTCAGAAGAAGCGGATGTTTTCATCGTCGATGAGGTTTTTGTGGCCGTTTATGAAGTCTTTTGCGCCCATTCTCTTTTTGCCGGCCGGCTGCAAAGAGGTTATCTCCAGCATCTTGTCTGAGCAAGGAACAAATATGGACTTGTCTGTAAAGATAACTTTCCCCGCTTTTTTGTCTGAGAGTTCCGTTGCAAAGATTTTCATCTCCACAGTTTCTCCGCTGCCGGTTTCCATTGTAGCCAGGGCTGCGGGAAAAGGAGAGAGGCCCCTTACCAGGGCGTCGCATTCTTCGGCGGTTCTGCTCCAGTCTATTCTGCAGTTGGTCTTGTTGAGCTTTGGAGCGGCAGAGTTTGTCTCGGTGAGAGAAGAAGCGTCCTGAGGCTGAGGCGTAATCGTGCCTTTTTCAAGCTCCTGTACGGTCTTGACTACAAGGCTTGAGCCCATTTCCATCAGTTTGTCGTGAAGAGTCTCCACGGTTTCCCTTTCCTCAATTGGGCATTTTTCCTGGAGAAGGATGCAGCCAGTATCTATTTTATCGTCGATGAAGAACGTGGCGACTCCGGTTTCCTTTTCTCTCTGGATTATGGCCCAGTTGATAGGGGCGGCGCCCCTGAACTTTGGCAGAAGAGAGGCGTGAAGGTTGAAAGTTCCCATCTTGGGCATCTTCCAGACAACTTCCGGCAGCATCCTGAAAGCCACCACGATAAAAAGATCGGCATTGTAGCTTTTAAGCCGGGAGAGGAAGTTTTCGTCGCGGAGTTTTTCCGGCTGGAGGATGTCTATGTTTCCTCTTTCGAGAGCAAACTTTTTAACATCGCTCTGGGCCATCTGCAGCCCTCTGCCTTTAGGCTTGTCGGGAACGGTTACCACCGCCGGAATGTCATATCCGGCATCCAGCAACGCCTTCAGCGGGCCCACCGCAAATTCCGGAGTGCCCATATAGATGATTCTTGTCTTCTTATCCATTCTGTTGCATCTTCTCTTCTTCCTCTTTGAGGATCTTCTGCATGTTGAGCTTATACTGAAGTCTCTTGGTCTTGCTGAAAAGTCTCTGGAAGAAGTTCTTTATGTCCTTTCCGAAAGTTTCAAGATTGAATGTAACGGAGTCCTGGGTGCATTTCCAGGTTAGGAATGCCGCAAGTGGTGCAAGTACAATCGTTGAAATGAAAGCTCCCAGGAACGGGGTTATGGCTCCGTCGTTGGCCAGTTTCTTTCCGCTGATGTCCACCACCCAGTACAGCACGAAGAACAGTATGGAGATAATGGCCGGCGTTCCCAGTCCGCCCTTCCTCACGATGGCTCCAATAGGGGCGCCGATGAAGAAGAAAATCAGGCAGGCCAGGCTCAAGGTGAACTTGCGGTATCTCTCTATGATGGTTCTTCTGAGAGGATATGCGGTCTGGTAAATCTGGGCGTTGTAGAACGAGTGAGAAACTTTCTCGTTGTTCAGGGCTCCGTACACGCTCTGGAGGGCGTTGACCTTGTCTGCATCTGTCTTCCATTTATACAGTTCCTCTGCCTTGAAGCTCTTTCGGTAGCCCTTGTTGCGGGCCGTGTCCAGTTGGTCCTGATGCCCCAGCCAGTCTCCGTGTATAGCCCTCTGGGTGTGGTAGTTCAAAGAAGAGTCGTTAGCGTGTGAAAGGGAATCCTTGTCGCGGCTGAGCTGGGTAATGTTCTTTGCCATTACCTCTCCGCTGTACCTGCCTTCCTTGCTCTGGCTGAAAGCGTAGTTTTCAAGCGGGATGGCTATCTGCTGGAACTTGAACTTGATCCTCTGAAGCTGGAGAGTGGTGTCGGTATAGGTGCGCTCGTTGGTTTCCTTGTAGTTGATGCCGTTGTAAAGTGTGATCAGGAATCCCTTCTTGTCTGGAGTGATGGAAAATCTTCCGGAATCGGCGATGGTCAGGTCTGAGTTTCCGCTTTCCTTGGTGTGGTTGTAGATCATTATCTGGTGCATGAGCATGTTCTTGTCTCTTGCACCCACCCTTATGGAGAAGCCCTCGATTCCGTCGTAGAATATGCCAACCGGAATCTTGATCTCCTCCTTGGTGTTGGTTATGTCTTCCCTGAGGGTGTAGATCTTGTTGTATGCTACAGGAATTAGGTTGTTGGAAGCGAAGAAGGCTCCCACAACTATCACTATGGCCACATAGCTGAGCGGCCTGATTATTCTCTGGAGGGAGATGCCGGCTGCTTTCATTGAGAGCAGCTCGCTGTTCTCGCCCAGGTTTCCCATTGTCATGATGGAAGCCAGCAGGGTGGCAAGCGGCAGGGCGTAAGGAATCAGCGTGCAGCTTCCCCACATAAGGAACTGGGCTATAACCTTGAAGCCCAAGCCCTTTCCTACAAGCTCGTCGATGTACAGCCACAAGAACTGCATCATCAGGATGAAGGTGACAATGGCGAACACGGCAATAAAAGGCCCCAGGAAAGACTTCAGCATATACATATCCAAAGTCTTTACTCCCAGTTTCTTCAAGAAACCCTTTATGGCCTCTTTAATTGAATTCATCCCCCTTTACTTGGTCAGGTTTTCTCTAATGCAATCCAGGGCAGCGTCTATTCCTTCCGCATTCTTACCTCCGGCGCTGGCGAAGAACGGCTGTCCGCCTCCGCCTCCGTTTATGAACTTGGCTGCAGGACGTATGTCTTTGCCGGCGTTCATTCCCTTGGCTACCAGGTCATCGGTGTACATCAGCACCAGCCCCGGCTTTGCAGGATCTGCTATACCGCCTGCAAATACCGTACTCGTGCATTCGGCCCTTAGCATAAAGGCCACGGTCTTCATAAGTTCTGCCGGGAACACGCCTTTCACGCGGATAAAGTCTATTCCGTTTATGTTTTCCGCCAGAGTCTTGGCTTTGTCCTTGAGGGTGACGGCCTTCTCCTTCATCATGTCCTCGGCCTGCTTGCGGAGCTGGTCGTTCTCAAGAATCATCCTCTTGGCGCTGTCCATCAGGTTAGGGGCGTTCTTGAACAGCTCCTTCAGGTTCAGCATCAGGTCTTCTGAAGCGTAGATAATGTCTTCCGCGTTCTTTCCTGTTGTAGCCTCTATTCTTCTGACTCCCGCTGCAATGGCGCTTTCGCTGAGGATCTTGAAATAGCCTATCATTCCGGTGGAAGGAATGTGGGTTCCGCCGCAGAACTCAACGCTGTCTGCAAACTTGATCACCCTTACCTTGTCTCCGTATTTCTCGCCGAAGAGGGCAATTGCTCCAAGCTTCTTGGCTTCTTCTATCGGCATGTCTCTCATTTCTTCCTTCTTGATATCCTTGCGGATAAGGGCATTCACCAGCCTTTCCACTTCGCGGAGCTTGTCCGGAGAAACTTTCTCGAAATGTGAGAAGTCGAACCTCAGGTTCTGAGGGCTTACATAGGAGCCTTTCTGCTCAATGTGTGTTCCGAGCACTTTCCTCAGCGCATAGTCCAGAAGGTGGGTGGCGCTGTGGTTGGCTGTGGTGGAGAGCCTGAGCTCCTCGTCCACCTGGGCCGTGAACAGCTCATTCACGTCAGAAGGCATTTTCTCTGCCACGTGTATGCTCAGCCCGTTTTCCTTTACTGTGTTTATTATCGCGATTTTCTCTCCGGAAACAGAGCAGAGCCATCCCTTGTCTCCCACCTGTCCGCCGCTTTCGGCATAGAACGGAGTCTTGGACAATACTAAGTGGAACAGGTCTTTGCCCTTGGTCTTGACTTCTCTGTAGCGGAGTATCTGAACTCTTTCTTCACAAATGTTGTCATATCCCGTGAACACAGACTCTTCTTCCGGATCCAGGACATATACCCAGTCTCCTTCTTTCTTGGCGTCCGCGTTGCGGCTTCTTTCCTTCTGCTTCTTGAGCTCAGCCTCAAAGCCCGGAAGATCCACTTCCAGAGAGTTCTCCTTTGCAATAAGTTCAGTAAGGTCTATCGGGAATCCGAATGTGTCATACAATACAAACGCGTCTGTTCCGTTTACAAGGGAAGATCCTGTGCTTTTGCACTTGGCCACTACCTCGTCCATCAGCCTGATTCCTCTTTCCAGAGTCCTGAGGAAGGCGTCTTCTTCTTCCTTGATCACCTTGGAAATCAGCGTCTCCTGCTTTCTGATCTCAGGATAGAAGTCTCCCATCTGTTCCACCAGCGTAGGCACCAGCTTGAACAGCAGCGGCTCTTTAACTCCTAGGAATGTGTAGGCGTATCTTACCGCCCTTCGCAAAATCCTGCGGATCACATATCCGGCCTTCACGTTAGACGGCAGCTGCCCGTCTGCAATGGAGAACGTTATTGCCCTCACGTGGTCAGACACCACTCTCATTGCCACTCTGACTTTCTCGTCAGCAGTTGCATAGTTAACACCTGCAATCTCTCCAACCTTGTTCAGCAGCGGGGTGAACACGTCTGTGTCGTAGTTGCTCTTCTTTCCCTGCAGGGCCATGCAGAGCCTCTCGAATCCCATTCCCGTATCTACATTGTTGTGAGGGAGTTTCTCCAGGCTTCCGTCTGCCTTCCTGTTGAACTGCATGAACACCAGGTTCCATATCTCAATTACCAGAGGGTCAGACTTGTTCACCAGTTCTCTCCCTGGCACCTTTGCCCTTTCATCATCATCGCGAAGATCTATATGCACCTCGCTGCACGGGCCGCACGGACCCTGCTCTCCCATCTCCCAGAAGTTGTCTTTCCTGTTTCCCATCAGCACTCTGTCGGCAGGCAGGAATTTCAGCCAGTTGTCTCTGGCCTCTTCATCCATTCCCAGGCCATCCGGCTCATATCCTTCAAACACCGTAGCATACAGCCTTCCCGGATCTATGCCAAACACCTTGGTCAGCAGCTCCCAGCTCCACTCAATGGCTTCTTTCTTGAAGTAGTCCCCGAAGCTCCAGTTGCCCAGCATCTCAAACATTGTGTGATGGTAGGTATCGTGCCCCACTTCTTCCAAGTCGTTGTGTTTTCCACTAACTCTCAGGCACTTCTGGCTATCCGCCGCTCTCTTGGCAAATGGCGCGGCATTGCCCAGGAATATGTCCTTGAACTGGTTCATGCCTGCATTTGTAAACATCAGCGTCGGGTCATTCTTCACCACCATCGGCGCGCTCGGCACTATCTCGTGCTCCTTGCTTCTGAAATACTCCAGAAATGTTTCTCTTATCTTTCTTGATTCCATATACTGTCAAATCTGCCGAAAACACACATTTCGGCATAATCGTACAAAATTAACATTTCTTTTCGAAAACATTTATCTTCTTTTACCTGATGACATAGATGTTGGGATGTTTTTTATAATGAACAAATTCAAAAATAATTGCATTTTGTGCACTATGGTCAACAAAACTACTTTCTTTTTTATTATCTTGTACTTGGTATAATTAGAGGCTAATATTGGTAATGTCCAGTAACAACAGAATTAAAAATAAGACTCTTTGTATATTACTTGTATTCTTCAATATAGGAGTATTGTATTCTCAAGAAATTGATAAAGACACTATTGCCGATATTGTGATTAAGTATAGAGAGTATTCCGTAGGGTATGCACCACCTTTCTGCTCCCTTTGTTTTAAGAAGAAGGGTGATTGTTATGAGTATATACCGCAAGAAAACTCGTCCTTTTCTCATCGTCAGATACCTCAAATAATTAAATCCAGTATGGTTGATAGTTTATGTCATCAAATAAATAACAATCAGAACCAGCTTTGTGATTTATTGAAATTCAATGTTGATGAGAAGCTGTATAAAAAATACCTAAAGGGCATAGATGATTTTGCAAATACTGACTATAGATTTATTAATCCAAGTAAAAAATACACAAAGAAAAAGCTCAGGAAATTAAAAATTAATTCGTTTCAATTATCATTTAAGGATTTTGAAAAACTTTCGCATAATCCGGAGTTAATTGTCTACATTCCTGATTTTGAAATGTTGCTGATAGATAAAGATGGAAACAACATAATAGATATATATCCATATAGTTTTTTTAAAGGAACTCCTTGGTGTATTTCTTTTAAGAATAACATCTATTATGTTGATTTCGAGACAGTCAATTCTTTTTTAGAACAATCGGGATTGTCTTTTTGTGCTCCATTTATGGAGCAATATGAACTTATGTATGAAATAGCTCTATTCTTGTTATCATCCTCTTAAATATAGTGGAACTGTTCAAAATTCAAGGAATGGGGTGCGAAATATTCTTGCTTCTAAAAGTCTTTTAGTGCGTTTCTCATTTTTGTTTAAATTTGCAGAGTATGGAAGAAGGCAGCAAACTATATTATACGGTAGGGGATGTCTCAGCGATCCTGGGAGAGAACGCTTCGCTGGTCAGGTTCTGGTCAGACAAGTTCTCATCGTTCATCAAGCCGGTAAGAAACAAGAAAGGCAACAGGTTTTTCACCCAGAAAGACATTGGCACTTTCAAGATGATACACCATCTGGTGAAAGAGTGCGGGATGACTCTGGAAGGGGCCAAGGCACGCCTGAAGCAGAATCTTTCAGGGGCTGACAGCAAGCTGGAAGTCATTGAGAGGCTCAGGTCTATCAGGGCAAGGCTGGTGGCGGTAATGAATCAGGAGGGCGATGAAAATGACAGCGAAAATGAAACAGAATAAGGTCAGGGCGAGGCAAATCGCTGAGGCGATAGAGGAATTTGCGCCGCTTGGCCTGCAGGCCGAGTGGGACAACAGTGGGTTTACAGTAGGAAATCCGCAGGCTCTGGTTTCGAAGGCGTTGATAGCGCTGAACTGCTCGCTTGAAGTAGTGAAAGAGGCAGTGGAGAAAGGGTGCGATATGATAGTTACCCACCATCCTCTGATTGTGCACAAGCCGTGCCTTTCCATTCTGGAAGGGGATGTCAGGTCAGATACAATAATGCTCGCGATTCGTTCCGGGATAACGGTTTACTCTTCTCACACGCCGCTTGACAAGGCCAGTGGAGGGCTGAACGATATAATGGCCGGACGTTTGGGGCTGGGAGATGTGTCTGTGCTGGGAGCGGACGGTTTTTCTCGGGTGGGGAAGCTTGCCCGGCCGATGGGAAGCGATGCCTTTGTGGAGAAAGTTAAGAAGGCGTTTGGATGTGAATGCGTAAGGACGTCGTCTTTGATTCCGGGGAAAGTATCCAAGGTGGCGGTTTCTTCGGGAGGGGGACAGGGAGCAATTGCAGATGCAGTGGAGGCTGGTGCGCAAGTGCTTGTGACAGGGGATGTTACGCATCACAATTTTTATTGTCCTTCCGGATTTATGGTGGTGGACGTGGGTCATCATTACTCCGAACTTCCGGCAATAGAGCTTCTGGAACACATTATTAAGAAAAAATTTCCTAAATTTGCCGTCCTATTGAGCGAGGCCGACAAGAGCCCGATATTTTATTATTGATATGGCAACAACAAAGAATACGAAAAAACCTCAGACTGGCGGGGAGACCTTTACATCCCTGCAGATTTCCACAAAGAACGCTGACGCAGCGGAAATGGAACGCAAGCTCCACCTGCTGTATCTTCTCCAGCAGACAGACTCCAAGATAGACTCCATTTACCTTCTCAGGGGAGAGCTTCCTCTGGAGGTCAGAGATCTTGAAGACGAGGTAACCGGCCTGAAGGTCAAGCACCAAGATATCCAGAAAGATATCAAGGAGATAGAGGCTTTCATCGCCGAGAGAAAAAACGAGATGGAAGAAAGGCGCATGTCCATCAAGAAGTACGAGCAGCAGAGGAACAACGTAAGGAACAACCGCGAGTTCGAGTCCATTTCCAAGGAGATAGAGTTCCAGCAGCTGGCAGTGCAGCTGGCCGAGAAGAAGGCGAACGAGGGCACAAAGAAGCTGGTGGAGAAGAAAGAGGAACTGGCGCTTCTGGATGAGGAGACCAAGGGCCGTGAGGCAGACCTTGAGGCAAAGCGCAAGGAGCTGGAGAACATTGAGAAAGAGACCGAGAAAGAAGTACAGCAGCTTCAGCAGGTAAGCTCATCCTACCAGGAGCAGCTCGATGCCAGGATGCTGGCAGCCTACAAGAAGGTTAGAGGCAACGTGCGCAACAAGATGGCTGTGGTTACCGTCTGGAAAGGCGCTTGCGGCGGATGCTTCAACAAGATACCTCCTCAGAGGGAGATAGACATAGACGAGAGCAGGAAGATTGTCGTTTGCGAGTACTGCGGAAGGATTCTCGTAAGCTCCAGGTTTGCAGAAGACCAGGCTCAAGAGTCAGAAGAGAAAACTGCAAAGAAAGCAGCAAAGAAAAAATAGCGTTATGGAGGACAGGTCCTATACTTTAAGGGATCTCTTCTTCAGGCATGTAGGACAGACATCCTCTTCCCCGCTAGGATTATCCATAGTGAAGGCAGAGGGTGTTTTCTTTTACTCCGAATCCAGAAGATATCTCGATTTCATATCCGGCGTATGCGTAAGCAACGTGGGCCATGCCAGGCGTGAAGTGGTGGAGGCTGTAAAGCAGCAGATGGAAAACTATGCCCACCTGATGGTCTACGGGGAGATGATAGAGTCTCCGCAGGTGCTGCACGCCCGTCTTTTGACATCGATACTTCCTTCATCTCTGGACTGCGTGTATTATGTGAACAGCGGAAGCGAGGCAAACGAGGCCGCTGTGAAGCTGGCAAAGAGGATAACCGGCCGAAGAAAAATAGTGAGCTGCCGCAATGCCTATCACGGAAGCACCCAGGGCAACCTCAGCCTTATGAGCAGCGAGGAGTTCAAGGGAGCCTTCCGCCCGCTTATGCCAATGGTGGAGCATATCGTGTTCAACGATGTGGATTCTCTGTCGGTAATCGACGAACATACCGCAGCCGTTATAATAGAGCCGGTACAGGGAGAAGGCGGAGTGCAGATACCTAAGGACGGATTTCTGGCATCGCTGAGGAAAAAATGCGACTCCGTGGGGGCTCTGCTGATATTTGACGAGGTGCAGACCGGATTCGGGAGAACGGGAAAGATGTTCGCGTTTGAAAAGTACGGTGTTGTCCCCGATATACTTACTCTGGCAAAGGCGCTGGGTGGAGGAATGCCGCTGGGAGCGATGGTAACATCTTCAGAGAGGATGAAATGCTGGCAGACAGACCCTCCTCTGGGGCATATCACCACCTTCGGCGGCCATCCGGTGTGCTGCGCGGCGGCCCTGGCATCGCTGAAGCTCCTGCTTGAGAAAGACTGGGTGGGGGAAGTGGAAAGAAAGTCGAAAAAAATTTATGACGCCCTGATTTCACATCCCGCTGTCAAAGAGATTCGTGCGGCGGGCCTGCTGATTGCCGTTGATCTGGGGGATGCAGAGAAAGCGAAAAAAGTGCTATATTTACTACTTGATGAGGGAGTGCTTACGGACTGGTTCCTTTTCCAGCCGACATCCTTCAGGATAGCCCCTCCGCTGTGCATCACCGATCAGGAGATAGACCTTGGAATTGAGGCGGTAAGGAGGGCTTTGGACAAACTTTAGGAGAGATTTATGGCAAAGACTGCAAGAAACAGGAAAGCAGAGGCAGACCTCGAGGTGTCAGCGCTGGAGCACGGGGTGAAAGTGCCTCAGGCTCCGGAGGTGGAGGCTTCCGTGCTGGGAGCTTTGATGCTGGACCAGGATATAGTGGAAGAGCTTATGACGGTTCTTCAGGAAGGCTGTTTTTACAAGCCGGAGAACAAGATGATATTCAAGGCAATCAGCCAGCTGAGCGCGTCCTCCCGCCCGGTGGACATGATGACGGTGGCTGAAAGGCTGAAGCTCAACGGAGACTTTGATGCCGCAGGCGGGCTGGACTACCTGACTCGCCTCACTTCCGACATAGGAGCGGCGGTGCATGTGAACTTCTACGCCAAGATTCTGGTGGACAAGTTCATCCAGAGAGAGATGATCTCTATCACCAACGAGACTCTCCGCAAGTCTTACGACGAGAGCGAGCCGGTGGACTCTCTTTTGAACACCGTGCAGCAGAAGCTGTTCGAGCTGTCGGAGACCAACATGAGCCGCAAGGAGCAGACCATTTCCGAAATCATAAAGAACAAGCTGGCCAGCCTGGAGGAGCTGCAGAGCAAAGAGGGCGGGCAGACCGGCCTGCAGAGCGGATACATGGCTCTGGACAAGATTACCTTCGGATGGCATCCTTCTGACCTGGTGATCATAGCCGGCCGTCCTGGTATGGGAAAGACCGCCTTCGTGCTGACAATGGCCAGAAACATGGCGGTGGATTTCAATATCCCGATTGCGTTCTTCTCCCTGGAGCAGGCTCCTACCCAGCTCATCGAGAGGCTTCTGGTGGCCGAGAGCGGGCTTCCTTCAGACAAGATCAAGGGAAGCACCAAGATGACTCAGGCAGACTGGACACAGCTGGACGACAGCATCAAGCGTCTGGTGGAAGCTCCGATTTATATAGACGACACTCCTTCACTCCCTATAGTGGACCTCAGGGCCAAGGCCCGCAGGCTTGTGCGCAACAGCGGCGTGAAGCTGATAATCATAGACTACCTGCAGCTTATGACCGGCTCCAAGGAACTCAAGGGAGTTCGAGAGCAGGAAGTTGCGGAGATTTCCCGAAGCCTGAAGGCAATTGCCAAGGAGCTGGACGTTCCGGTTATAGCGCTGGCGCAGCTCAGCCGCCAGGCAGAGTCTTCTACCGGCGGACAGAAAAAGCCTCAGCTGACTCACCTGAGAGAGTCAGGAGCCATTGAGCAGGATGCGGACATTGTGCTTTTCCTCCACCGTCCTGAGTATTACGGGCTGGAAGACATCAACATGGAGCCGGGCCTCACCGACGTAATCATAGCCAAGCACCGTAATGGCGCCACCGGAGAGGTTCAACTCAAGTTCATAGCTTCCCAGATGAAGTTTGTGGACCGCAACGACTCGTACGCTTCCATGCCTCCTTCCGCTCCTTCTCCGATTTCCTACCAGTCCAGAATCAACAGCGGCATGGGCGAGTTCCCGACCATGCCTGAAGACGAATACGACCCTATGGCATAATTTTTTCAAAACAGGAAGAAAACGGAACGGCTATGAAAAAATTCTTTGTTTGTCTGGTATTGACCATAACTGCTTTTTCTTCTGCCATCTATGCTCAGGAGAAGAACGACTATCCTTTCCAGAGTGGCGAGAAGCTTAATTTCATAATGAACTACACCTGGGGCGGAGTTGTCACCGACGTGGGGAGCGCAACGTGTCAGCTGACATATTCAGACGGGTGTTACTATGTCCTTCTGACAGGCCGTTCATTCAAGTTTTTCGACATGTTCTTCAAGGTCAGGGAGAGGTTTGAGACAAGGTTCAACGAGAAAACTTTCCGGCCGGTGAAATTCCACAGAGAAGCCTCCGAGGGAAAGTATCACATGAACAACACCCTGGTTTTCAACGCCAACTATACAATTAACAGCCGCACCCAGAAAAGAGACAAGCCGGCGGTTGACACCCTTCTCAAGGGAACGGCTAACACTATGGATCTGCTGACGCTGTTC
Organism: Bacteroidales bacterium; assembly: GCA_017962375.1. Classification (GTDB taxonomy): domain Bacteria; phylum Bacteroidota; class Bacteroidia; order Bacteroidales; family UBA932; genus Egerieousia. The sequence continues at coordinate 91,357 of JAGCVJ010000014.1, read as the reverse complement.
TTCAAGTACAGGACAATGAGTTTTGCCGAGTCGAGCATCGGGGTGAAGAAGCCTCTGGAGTTTGTCATTGACAAGGAAATCTACAACCTGTATTTCATATATCAGGGCAAGGAGAACAAGAAGATCCCGGGAATGGGCACCTACAGGACAATGAAGTTCACCGCCAAGGTGGTGGCCGGAAACGTGTTCGACGGCAAGGAGGACATGACCATCTGGGTATCTGACGACCAGAACAAGATTCCTCTGTTTTTCGAGTCTCCTGTGATTGTGGGCAAGGTTCAGGGAAGAATCTCTGCTATAACCGGCACCAAGTATCCGGTTGAGTGCAAAATCAAATAGTTTTCATCGGCGATGAAAAAAGGGATAATTGGTCACGACGGCATTGTTGCTGAGGTAACCCCCTCCGGATACAAGGTTTCGATCGTGTCCAAGAGCGCCTGCGCGTCCTGCCACGCCAAGGGGCTGTGCTCTGCCGCCGACATGGCTGAAAAGACAATAGAAGTCAAGACATCCGACACCGGCCGCTTCAAGGTGGGTGATAAAGTTTGCGTCAATCTGAAAGAATCTATGGGAATGAAAGCCGTCTGGCTTGTTTATGCAATTCCCGCTGTCATATTAGTAACCTTTTTGTTATATTTGCAACACTTGGGAGCAAGCGAATTGGCAACGGGTTTGACCGTTCTGGGAGCTATAACGGTCTATTTCTTTTTCCTCTACCTTTTCAGAAAGAAAATCGGCCGCCATTTCAGCTTTGAAATTGCTCCCAGTGAAGAAGACAACTAACTAATAACTAAATGAATATAATAATCTTTACTATCGCCGCACTTGCAGTTCTGGGACTGTTGCTGGCGATTGTGCTCTACATTGTGGCTCAGAAGTTCAAGGTAGAAGAAGATCCTAGGATCGATACCGTGGAAGCTCTGATGCCGGGCGCCAATTGCGGCGGCTGCGGCAAGGCCGGATGCAGGGCATTTGCGGAAGCTGCTGTAAAAGAGGGATTGGGCTCTCTTTTCTGTCCGGTGGGCGGCAATGCTGTTATGCAGAAAGTCGCTGAGGCACTCGGCCAGACAATTGAAGCCAAAGAACCTCAGGTTGCAGTTTTGAGATGCAATGGAAATTGCGAAAAAAGAAAGAAGACCACCAGGTACGAAGGCGTTGCCTCTTGTGCCACGGTTGCCTCTCTGTACGGAGGAGAGACGGACTGCCTGTTCGGCTGCCTCGGCTACGGAGACTGTGAGGCTGCCTGCCAGTTCGGCGCCATCAAGGTTAACCCTAAGACCGGGCTTCCGGAGGTGGATGAAGAAAAGTGCACGGGCTGCGGAGCCTGCACCAAGGCTTGTCCTAAGCTGCTTCTCGAGCTCAGGAACAAGGGTCCTAAGGGCAGGAGAGTTTATGTGGCCTGCCGCAACAAGGAAAAAGGCGCGGTTGCCAGAAAGGCTTGCCTGAGCGCCTGCATCGGCTGCGGAAAATGCGCCAAGGTTTGTCCTTTCGAGGCCATAACCGTAGAAACCAATCTGGCTTATATCGACTTCACCAAGTGCCGCATGTGCCGCAAGTGCGTGGTTGAATGTCCTACCGGAGCAATTCACGAAGTGAACTTCCCTCCTAGGCCGGCAGCTGTTAAGCCGGCAGCCGCAACCCCTGCCGCAGCAGCGCAGGCAAAGCCGGTTCAGCCCCAGGCCCAGCCAGAAGAAAAGAAAGTAGAGATACCGGTTCAAAAAACAGAATAGGCTATGAGAACATTCAGAATGGGAGGCGTCCATCCTGCAGACAAGAAAATATCAAAGGACGCCAAAATCGAGAAACTTCCTATTCCTAAGATCGTGTACATTTCCATGGCACAGCATCTTGGAGCTCCGGCAGCGCCTTGCGTTGCAGTGGGCGACAAGGTGAAAGTGGGCCAGATCATAGGAAATCCTACCGGTTTTGTTTCAGCGCCGGTTCATTCTTCTGTAAGCGGTACGGTAAAGGCTATCGGCATGGTCAACGACCTGGCGAAGAGGCCTGTCAACACCGTAACCATTGAGGTGGAAGGCGACGAGTGGATGGAAGACATAGACCGCTCGGAGGAAATCGTGAGAGAAATTAAGCTGGACAAGAAAGAGATAGTTGACAGGATCAAGGCCTGCGGAGTTGTAGGTCTGGGAGGCGCCACTTTCCCTACAAACGTGAAGCTGTCTCCTCCTCCAACAGCAACTCCTACCTGCGTTATAATAAACGGCGCCGAGTGCGAGCCTTATTTGACATCAGACTACAGGGTTATGATGGAGATGCCGGAGCAGGTGCTCATCGGAGGAACCATACTTATGAAGGCCCTGGGAGTGGACAAGTACTATGTTGGAATTGAGGAGAACAAGCCTGAGGCCATAAAGAAGCTTTCAGATCTGGCTCCGAAATATCCTGGAGTTGAAATTGTTCCGCTGAAAAAGAAATATCCGCAGGGCGGCGAGAAACAGCTCATAGACGCTGTCATCCGCAAGAGAGTTCCTTCTCAGGGGCTTCCTGTAGATACGGGCGCTGTAGTGCAGAACGTGGGCACTGCCTTTGCCGTTTACGAGGCTGTCCAGAAGAACAAGCCTCTGTTCGAAGGCATTATGACCGTTACCGGAGACTGCAGCAAGGCCCAGAGAAACTTCCTGCACAGGGTGGGAACACCGCTGAGCTTCATTATGGACTACTGCGGCGGAGTGCCTGAGGACGCTTCCAAGATCATCAGCGGCGGCCCTATGATGGGCAAGGCCATTTCCAACATCAACGCTCCAACCCTCAAGGGTACTTCCTCAATCCTCTATATGACAGAGGCCCAGACAAAGAGGAAGGAGGAGAGCAACTGCATCCGCTGCGGCAAATGCGTGGGCGCATGCCCTATGGGACTTGAGCCTTATCTGCTGAACAAGCTGGGCAAGGCTGGCATGATGGACGAGCTGGAAGAGCATCACGTTTATGACTGCATCGAGTGCGGTTGCTGCTCGTTCACTTGTCCTGCATTCATTCCTCTGCTGGACACCATCCGCCAGAGCAAGGCTGCAGTGATGAAGATAATGAGGAGCCGTCCAAAGAAGTAATTGACTATTAAAACGTGCAACAAATGAATACATTGATTGTATCTCCTTCCCCGCATGTCCACGGGAAGGAATCAACCAGAAAGATTATGGGAGACGTTATAATAGCGTTGCTTCCTGCCGTTCTGGTTTCAATCTGGTTCTTCGGCTTGAGCGCCATACACCTGGTATGCGTGAGCGTACTGGCCTGCGTGGTGTTCGAGTATTTTATCCAGAAGGTCCTGATGAAGAAAAGAAGCACTGTGGGAGACCTCTCCGCAGTGGTTACCGGAGTGCTGCTGGCCCTCAACCTTCCGGTTTGCTCGCCTTGGTGGCTGATTCTTATCGGCGCCTTCGTGGCAATCGGCATCGCCAAGATGTCTTTCGGAGGCTTGGGGCAGAACCTGTTCAACCCGGCTCTGGTAGCCCGCGTGGTTCTGCTGGTATCGTTCCCTGTGCTTATGACGGGAACTGCATTCCACGCCCCTGAAACCGGTTATCTTTTCGGCAACTCCGATCTGGCTTCAGCCGCTCTGGACGCCACTTCCGGCGCCACTCCTCTCGGATTCGTGAAGGAGCAGCTGGCAAAGGGCGTTTCCATGCAGGAAATAATGGCAACTCCTGGCCTGTCTTACACTCAGCTCCTGTTTGCCAACATGGGCGGCAGCGCCGGCGAGCTTTCAGCCGTGGCTCTGATTCTAGGCTTCATCTATCTGCTCTGCAGAAGGGTTATCAAGCCTTGGATATCGCTGAGCATTCTGGCTACGGTATTTGTATTTGCAGGAATCCTCTATCTCGGCGATTCTTCCAAGTATGTTGATCCTGTATTCCACGTGCTGAACGGAGGTCTGCTTCTGGGAGCGTTCTTCATGGCTACAGACTATGTGACTTCTCCTATGACAGCAAAGGGGCAGGTGATCTTCGGTATCGGAATAGGTGTCATCACGGTTCTTATCAGAACATTCGGCGCTTATCCGGAAGGAGTTTCCTTCGCGATACTTATAATGAACGCTACCGTTCCGCTTTTGAACAAATTCCAACCTAAGAGATTTGCGGAGGAGGCGCAGAAAAAGTAATGGCTATCAAATCATCACTCAGAAACATGGTGCTTGTGCTCACGCTGGTTTGCCTGGGCGCATCCGCCGCAGTGGCAGTCATTTACTCTGTCACCAAAGATCCTATCGCCGCAGCCGCTACGGCCAAGACCAACAAGGCGATAGAAGAAGTGGTTCCGGCATTTGACAACAACCCTTCAGAGGAGGTGCTCAACATTGCAGCCGACCTTCAGAAACCGGACGAAACCAACAAGGTTTACGTTGCCAAGAAAGGCGGAGAGGTTGTAGGCTATGCCGTTGAGAGCACTACCAAAAAAGGTTTCGGCGGCCCGTTCACCATTATGGTGGGCTTCACCCCGGACGGCACAGTGTACAACACTTCCGTGCTGTCTCACTCCGAGACTCCGGGCCTGGGCGCCAAGATCACCGACAAGTCCAGCCATTTCATCACTCAGTGGAACGGCAAGAACCTCACAGACGGAAGCGTGAACCTTTCCGTAAAGAAAGACGGCGGCGACATTGACGCCATCACCGCTTCCACCATCTCGTCAAGAGCTTTCTGCGACGCGATGGAAATTGCCGCAAACGTATTCAGCAATATTACTTCAGAAAACAAATAGACTATGAGCAAGTTCAAATATCTGATAGACGGTATTGTCAAGAACAACCCTACCTTCGTTCTGGTACTGGGTATGTGCCCTACGCTTGCAACAACTACTTCTGCTGTAAACGGAATGGGTATGGGACTGGCCACCATGGCGGTTCTGCTCTGCTCCAATATGGTTATATCTCTTCTTGCTCCGGTTATTCCGAACAAGGTGAGAATACCTTGCTATATTGTTGTGATAGCTGCGTTTGTGACTGTAGTCCAGCTGGTAATGCAGGCCTATACTCCTGGCCTGTACGAGACCTTGGGCATCTTCATCCCTCTGATTGTGGTTAACTGCATCGTGCTCGGAAGAGCCGAGGCTTTCGCCAACAAGCATTCAGTACTGGAGAGCGCCCTGGACGGACTGGGAATAGGCATCGGCTTCACCCTGGCTCTGACCTGCATCGGCCTGGTAAGAGAAGTGCTCGGAAACCTTTCCGCTTTCGAGAACAAGTTCTCTTCTTCAGACGGTATGCTGGTATTCGTTCTGGCTCCGGGAGCATTCCTGGTGCTGGGCTACCTGATGGTATTGTTCAACAAGCTTAAGGACCGCAAGAAAAAGGCTTAGGCGCAGTGTTAAACTTTTAAGATTTTCATTATGGAATATTTGATTATCATAATATCGGCAGTATTCGTAAACAACGTAGTACTCAGCCAGTTCTTGGGAATCTGCCCGTTCCTGGGCGTGTCCAAGAAAGTTTCCACTGCTTTCGGAATGAGCCTTGCCCTGGTGCTTGTGATGGGCCTTGCCACTCTGGTTACATACCTGATCCAGAATTATGTTCTGATAAACACCTGGTTCGGCGAGAAGATGGACATCACCTTCATGCAGACCATCGTGTTCATCCTGGTGATTGCCGCCCTGGTTCAGATGGTGGAGATCATACTCAAGAAGATCAACCCTACGCTCTATCAGGCACTGGGAATCTTCCTTCCTCTGATCACTACCAACTGCGCCGTTCTGGGAGCTTCAATCCTGGTTGTAACCAAGGAATTTTCCGCCAAGGGTGTTGAGTCTCACATGATGAACCTGGGAGAAAGCGTGGTTTATTCAATGAGCCTGGCCATCGGTTTCGGAATCGCCATCATTCTGTTTGCCGGAATGAGGGAGCAGCTGGAGCTGAGCAACGTGCCTAAGGCTCTCAAAGGAACTCCTATCGCCCTCATAACCGCAGGACTTCTGGCCCTCGCGTTTATGGGATTCCAGGGAATCGTATAAAACTTTATTCTCGGCGATAAAGCATTGATGGAGGACAAGAACAAGATACTGGGAAGGATAATCTCCGCCGTGGAGATTGAGGCTCTTATGCGGGAAGGCAGGAATGAGGAAGCTCACTCCAGCCTTTCCTCTCTTTTGAAGAAGGAGCCCAACAATTCCTACGCCTGGTATCTGCTCGGAAACCTCTACAGCCGCCAGCAGCTCTTCAGGGAGGCGCTGGAGGCCTACAGCAACTCCAAGCTCCTGGAACCCGAAGGCCCTGCCGCCGCTGCCGTAGACTGGGTGGTGGAGCAGATGTCTTCAGAAGGAGTTTAATTCGAGGAAATAAAATCAATAAAGAACCATATCAATTATGAAATCAACTACAAAAGCACGTCTGACAACTCTTGTGTCAGCACTTTGCATAGCGGCAATGATGACGCTTAACGTTTCTGAGGGCTATTCTCAGAGAAACGGCAACTTCCCGCCTCCTCCAGGCCAGATGCCGAGCGGTGAAGGCGGCCCGCAAGGCCAGGCCCAGAAGAAGAAAGGCCCTGAATCGCTGGAGAAATTCGTAAAGAAAGACGCCAAGATAATGAAGGGCTTCACCACTGTCTACAATCAGGAAGACAAGTGGTACATCAGCATCAACGACAGTATCATCGGCCGTGACATCGAGCTGGTTTCACGTATTTCCAAGAGCGCCGAGGGAGGCCGCAGGGGCTTCAACGGCTATGCCGGCGACATTGTTGGCGAGGCTATGGTACGTTTCTCCAAAGGCCCGGGCAACAAGATTTTCCTCCACCAGGTGATGCTCCGCGAAAGGGCTACCGGAAGCATGGCGGACAATGTTCTCAAGTCCAACACCACGGCTATTGTGGCTTCATTCGACATAGCCGCCTGGAATGACGACAAGTCCGAGAACCTGATTGAAGTTTCCAACTTCCTGCTTACGGAAAACCCTCTGCTGCACTTCAACAAGTACCTCAAGCGCACCTTCACTCTCCAGAACATAATGAAAGACCGTTCTTACGTGAAGGAGGTCAACACCTATCCTATCAACACGGAGTTCAAGAGCGTGATAACCTACGGCAAGGAGAACGGCCAGAGCGCAACCTACGAGTACAACGCTTCTATGGTACTTCTTCCTAAGGAACCTATGATGGGCCGTATCGTTGATCCGAGAGTAGGCTACTTCACCGTCAGGTACACAGACTTTGACATGAACCCTCAGGGAGTGAAGCAGGTTAGCTTGGTTGCCCGCTGGAGGCTTGAGCCAAAGGATGAAGACCTTCAGAAGTACATCAATGGCGAGCTTGTGGAACCAAAGAAGCCTATCGTGATATACATAGACCCTACAACTCCAAAGGAGTGGGTTCCTTACCTGATTGCCGGAGTGAACGACTGGCAGGCAGCATTCGAAAAGGCCGGCTTCAAGAACGCCATCATGGCCAAGGTTGCTCCTACCAAGGAAGAAGATCCTACCTGGAGCCTGGAGGATGCAACTCATTCAGCAATCGTCTATAAGCCAAGTGACGTTGCAAACGCCAGCGGCCCTCACGTATCCGACCCGAGAAGCGGCGAAATCATAGAGACTCACATCAACTGGTACCACAACGTGATGAACCTTCTCAGGAACTGGTACTTTGTACAGTGCGCCCCTTCAGACAAGGCCGCCAGGAACATGGTTCTGCCAACCGAGCTTATGGGCGAGCTCATCCGCTTCGTGTCATCTCACGAAGTTGGACATACCCTTGGCCTGAGGCATAACTTCGCCGGCAGCAACTGCCCGATCTATACCGTGGAGAACCTCAAGAACGTTGAGTTCCTCAAGAAGTACGGCCACGCTTCGTCCATTATGGACTATGCCCGCTTCCTGTATCTTGCAGAGGAGAAGGACAACATCCCTCAGGAGCTTCTGTTCCCTTGCATCGGCCCTTACGACAAGTGGGCCATCGAGTGGGGCTACAGGTACTATCCTCAGTTCAAGACTCCTAAGGAGGAGGCAGATTTCCTCAAGCCAATCGTCACCGAAAAGCTCAAGGATCCTACCGGAATCTACAAGTTCGGAACCGAGTCTGACCCGTCCGATCCACGCTACCAGAGCGAAGACCTGGGCGTTAACCACATGCTCAGCAACGAAATCGGAATGAACAACCTCAAGGTCATAATGAACAACATCGAGACCTGGACGGCCACTCCTAACGAGCCTTACACCAACCTCAGCGACATTTACGACCAGGTTGTAAGCCAGTACAAGAGATACATCAACCACGTTGCCAAGTACATCGGCGGAATCACTACCGAGGAGAAACTGGCCGAAGAGCCTGGCGACATCCGCACCTTCGTAAGCAAGGCAAAGCAGCAGGAAGCCCTTGCCTTTCTCAAGAAGCATTTCTTCACCACTCCTAAGTGGCTGCTCAAGGACGAGATCTTCAAGAAGACAAAGAAGGACAAGCTTACCATTATGCAGGGCATCTACAACGGAACCCTCGGCAAGCTTCTGGACAACCGCGTGCTTGACAATATGTGCAAGGCAGAAGTTGCCCTGGGCAAGAATGCCTACACCATTGAGAACTTCTTCACCGACATGAACTCCATTGTCTTCGGCCCTATGCCAACAGACCCTGAAGAGGCAGCTTACCGCCGTTTGATGCAGAAAATCTATGTCCAGAAACTCTGCGACATGTACACCGGCAGCGGCAGCGGCAATTCCACCGGCGGAATGATAGTGATCTACACTCCGGAAGAGAAAGGCAATTCCGATGTTTCTTCAATGATCCTTGGCCAGCTGGAGATGCTCCAGAACAAGTTCAAGGCAGCATCCGCCAACACCACCACTCTCAACGGAGCTCACAACCGTTTCCTCTATGAGAGGGTAAGGCGCGCCATCACCGACCAGAGGCAGAAGGCATCCACCCCGGCAGCCGCAACTCCGTTCGGCATCGCAGAGGAAGACTTCGGCACCGCCTGCGTTCTTGGAGAATAAGGGCTATGGTCCGTTGTAAATAGCTGAAGATCAGCTAATCCTAAAAAAAGCACCCACGGGATTCCCGAGGGTGCTTTTTCAAAAAAATCTCTATATTTGAACAAGATATTGGAATAACAATGAAATCACGTCTATCAACTCTTTTGTCAGCATTCTGCTTCGCTGCTGTAATGTGCCTGAGTGCAATGCCATCTTCTGCCCAGATTCCTCCGAAGGACGGACAGGCACCGCTTCAGCCTTCAAAGAAGAAAGCTCCTGAGTCTATTGAAAAATTCATAAAGAAAGACGCCAAGGTGATGAAAGGTTTCACCACTGTCTACAACCAGGAGGACAAGTGGTATATCACCATCAACGATTCCATAATCGGAAGAGACCTCGCGCTGGTTTCCAGAATCGGCAAGGGAGCCGAGGGCGGAAGAAGAGGCTCCGAAGGCTATGCCGGGGATATTGTCGGCCATACTATGGTCAGATTCTCCAAGGGTCCCGGTAACAAGATATTCATGCATGAGGTGATGCTTGAGGAAAGAGCCTCGGGAAGCATGGCGGAAAATGTGAAGAATTCCAACACGGCGGCTATTGTGGCTTCCTTCGACATAGCTGCCTGGAATGACGACAAGTCGGATAATCTGATAGACGTTACAAACTTCCTTCTTACGGAAAACTCCCTTCTGCATTTCGACAAGAGCCTGAAGAGGACCTTAACCTTGCAGAACTTCATGAAGGACCGCTGCTATGTGTCAGATATCAAGACTTATCCTATCAACACCGAGTTCCGCAGCGTCATAACCTACGCTAAGGAAAACGGCCAGAACGCTACCTACGAGTACAACGCTTCTCTGGTCCTGCTTCCAAAGGTGCCTATGATGGGACGTCTTGTGGATCCGAGGGTAGGCTATTTCACGGAAAGGTACACGGACTTTGACATGAACCCTCAGGGAGTAAAGAAAGTCGGTCTTGTAGCCCGCTGGCGGCTGGAGCCAAAGCCGGAAGACCTTCAGAAATACATCAACGGAGAACTTGTCGAGCCTGCAAAGCCAATCGTGATATACATAGACCCTACAACTCCTAAGGAGTGGATTCCTTACCTGATAGCCGGTGTAAACGACTGGCAGGCAGCGTTTGAGGCAGCCGGATTCAAGAACGCCATCATGGCAAAGGTGGCCCCGACCAAGGAAGAGGACCCGACCTGGAGCCTGGACGACGCCACCCATTCCGCTATCGTCTATAAGCCGTCCACCGTTGCCAATGCCAGCGGCCCTCACGTATCAGACCCGCGAAGCGGAGAGATCATCGAGACCCACATCAACTGGTATCATAACGTTATGGACCTGCTTCGCAAATGGTACTTTATACAATGTGCGCCATCTGACTCTATGGCCAGGAACATGCTGCTTCCTGACGAGCTTATGGGACAGCTTATACGTTTCGTCTCATCCCACGAGGTAGGCCATACCCTTGGATTGATGCATAATTTTGCCGGCAGCAACTGCCCGGTTTACACCTTGGAGAACCTTAAGGACGTGGAGTTTCTCAAGAAGTACGGCCACGCATCCTCCATCATGGACTACGCACGTTTCCTCTATGTCGCAGAGGAGAAGGACAAGATCCCTCAGGAGCTTCTTTTCCCTTGCATCGGCCCTTATGACAAGTGGGCGATAGAGTGGGGCTACAGGTATTATCCTCAGTTCAAGACTCCCGAGGAGGAAAGCGAATACCTGAAAAAGATAGTGACAGAAAAACTCAAGGATCCAACCGGAATTTATAAATACGGTGATGAGCTTGACCCGTCCGACCCTCGTTACCAGAGCGAAGACCTGGGCGTAAACCATATGGAGAGCAACGAGATAGGAATGAACAACCTCAAGGTTGTAATGGACAATATCGAAGCCTGGACCGCCACTCCTAACGAGCCTTACACCAACCTCAGCGAAATATACGACGAGGTAGTGGGCCAGTACAAGAGGTATGTCAACCACGTTGCCAAATATATCGGCGGAGTGATGACTGAAGAGAAACTGGCCGAGGAACCTGGCGACATCCGCTCCTTCGTAAGCAAGGCAAAGCAGCAGGAAGCCCTTGCCTTCCTCAAGAAGCATTTCTTCATCACCCCTAAGTGGCTGCTCAAGGACGAGATTTTCGCCAAGACAAAGAAGGACAAGCTGAGCATTATGCAGGGTATCTACAACGGAACCCTCTCGAGGCTTGTGGACAGCCGCGTAATGGGTAACCTCCTCCAGGCAGAAGAAGCTCTTGGAAAGAGCGCCTACACCATCGAGAATTACTTCACGGACCTCAACAACCTGGTCTTTGCCCCAATGCCTTCAGACCCTCAGGAGGCTGCATTCCGCCGCATGATGCAGAAGATCTATGTGCAGAAGCTTTGCGACATGTATTCCGGCAGCAGCTTCGCCACCCGAGGAACGACGGCCCTCTACACTCCTGCGGAGAAGGGAAATTCAGATGTTACTTCAATGATACTCGGCCAGCTGGAGATGCTCCAGGCCAGGTTCAAGGCGGCATCTGCCAATACCACTACTCTCAACGGAGCGCACAACCGCTTCCTCTATGAGAGGGTTAGGCGCGCCATCACCGACCAGAGGCAGAAGGCCACAACCCCTTCCACCAACAATATGCCGCCTTTCATCGCTGAGGAGGATTTAAGCCTGTAACCAACTAGAATTATACAAAACAAAAAAACAACCGGTTATGCTTTGTAACCGGTTGTTTTTGCTTATGTGTTATCAATAAAAAAGCAGGCATCTCCACATTCAATGTTTCGATACCTGCTACTTGCTCTCTAATTAAATCGTATGACAATGCAAATATAGAAATAATTTCAAAAAAGCTTCTTCAGAAAGAATTTTAAAGAAGGTTTTTAGAAGTTGTAGCGGATGCCCAGAAGGATGGCGCCCTGCTCTCCCATTCCGAACTCGGCAAAGCCGCGGAGCTTTCCGCCGGCCTCGATGCCGATCAGCGATGCCTGGAAGTTGAACGCCACGTCCTTGTTCTTTTCAGTGGCAACTGCAGGGTCAACGTCTTTCATGTTGGTATTCACGAAGCTGATGCCTGCGGCAACTTTGGAGTACATTCCGAAATGCTCTTTCCTCAGCCAGTTGAACTTGGCCGCTGGCATGAAAGTCAGGTAAGAGCGGGTGTAGCTTCCAGTTTTGGTTTTGGCGGCTTCTCCTGTTGTGGTGCCAGACAGGTCTCTAGAAAACACGTCGTCTTTGAACGAGGCAACGGACCCGATGGCACCCACGGCAACAACCGGGGTGAGACGGTTGAAATACTCAACCGAAACAGGACCCACTGCGCTCTTCTGCTTTGTTTCTCCACCGAACATGACTGTAACAACATCCTGAAAAACCTCAATCCACTCGGAGTTGGAAAGCGTTCCGTAAGAAACGGATATTTCATTCTTTGTAACGATGTCTTTCCCGATAACCTGTGCATAGGAATCAGTGGCAAACATCAATGCCAGTGCCATAGCGGCAACAAAAAATCCTTTCTTCATAATCTTATTGATTATTCTGTTATTTATCTATAATCGTCTTAGTTATTACCTCTCAAATACCTTGCCGAGGAAGACCCGACGATGGTGTCTTGTAACTTATTGACAGTCAGGCATAACAAAATATTACCCCTCGCTTTTTGAGGGGTAATATTAGGGGAGTGCTGATTTTCAGCTATTTGCAAAGCACCATCGCCGAATCGCCCTACAGCTGGCTGTAAGGGATGTTGTAGGTGTCGCCGTAGCGGAGGTCGCCGGTCTGCAGGCCGCGTTTGAGCCACTTCTCTCTCTGGGCGCTGGTTCCGTGAGTGAAGGCGTCAGGAACGGTGTAGCCCTGAGACTTCTTCTGGAGATAGTCGTCGCCGATAACCTTTGAGCAGTTGATGGCGTTCATGATATCCTGCTGGTCGATGGAGTTGAACATCTTGTTCTCGTGATAGCCCCATACGCCTGCCAGGAAGTCTGCCTGAAGCTCAAGCCTTACGCTCCAGTTGTTGGCGGTTGTCTGGTCTGAGGTCTGCATCTTCTGGTGTACCTGCCCGAGGGTTCCCAGGAGGTTCTCTACGTGGTGGCCAACCTCGTGGGCTATTACATATGCGTATGCGAACTCACCGTCTGCGCCCAGCTGCTGCTTCATCTGGGAGAAGAAAGACAGGTCTATATAAAGCGATTTGTCTGCAGAGCAGTAGAATGGGCCTACTGAAGCGGTAGCTCCGCCGCATCCGGTCTGGACTGCATTGGTGAAAAGAACCATCTTAGGCGGTTCGTACTCTCTTCCCACTTGCTCTCTGAAAACCTTAGTCCAGACATCCTCGGTAGATGCCAGAATCTGCTTTGAAAACTCTGCCAAAGCCTCTTCCTCTGCGGTTGGCTGATACTCTTGGGTAGTCTGAGTTCCGCCCATGCCTCCTGTCTGTTCAATGATTGAACCCAGAGATCCGAGGTCGAGCTTGCCGCCGTTAAGCAGAAGCATAACAAGACCGGCAATGATTATTCCGCCGATGCCAAGTCCGGCAGCGGCTCCACCAGACATTCCTCTGCGGTCATCCACATTGGAGCTGGTTCTTCTTCCTTGCATTCTCATAGTATGTAGTATTTTTAAGTTGTTATTATCCTTGGAAACTTGCGCAAATACAAATATAACAAAATAGAAATTCAACAGGAAATATTGTCAGACTTTTCCCAGCTTGCGGAGGAATTCCCAGAGCACCACTCCAATGCAGACGGAAACGTTCAGGGAGTGCTTGGTGCCGAACTGAGGAATCTCGATGGAGGCATCGCTGAGATCTACCACGCTCTGCTGCACCCCGTGCACCTCGTTGCCGAAAACAAGAGCGTATTTTTCTCCGGGCGCTGTCTTGAAGTCGCTCAGAGAAACGGAATTCTCCGTCTGCTCAATGCTGACAATCCTGTAGCCGCAGGCTTTTAAAGCGGCAACGGCATCTTCCGTGTTTTCAAAGTATTCCCAGTCTACGGAGAACTCGGCTCCCAAGGCGGACTTGTGGATTTCGGCAGAAGGGGGAGTGGCGCTGATTCCGCAGAGAATAACCTTCTCGGCGATAAAAGCGTCGCTGGAGCGGAACACGCTTCCTATGTTGAACTGGCTGCGCACATTGTCCAGCACAACCGCAACCGGCAGTTTCCGCCTTTCCTTGAACTGCTCTATGGAGTCGCGGCCCAATTCGCTGTTGAGTAGTTTCCTGTTGCCCATCGCGATAAAAGAATTTGCTCTATTGCTTGTCAAAGATAGCAAGTTGTTTTGAATTAAATTGGAATATTCCGCCAGAATGAGTATATTTACAAACCTAAAACTCTCGAATTTATCACACAAAAAACAAACTTGATATGAAAAAGATTCTAAGTATTTTACTGGCGATTCTGTTGACAGTGCCTGCTTTCTCGCAGGGCAAGCTGAGAGAGAATTTCAAAGAGTCCGTTTACGGAATTGAGATCTCCATGATCTATGTCGAGGGCGGCGAGTTCATGATGGGCGGAACTTCCGAGCAAGGCAAAGAGGCTGACAAGGACGAGGTTATCCACAGGGTAACTGTCGGAGACTTCTTCATCGGCCAGTTCGAGATCACCCAGTCCCAGTGGGAGGCTGTAATGGAGACAAGCGTTGTGCAGCAGAGCAGGAAGGCAGATGCCAAACTGACTCTTGACAAGCTGAACGGCGTAGGCCCTGACTATCCTATGTATTATGTGACCTGGGAAGAGGCTATGGAGTTCTGCCGCCTTCTGAGCAAGAAGACCGGCAAGAAGTACTCTCTTCCTACAGAAGCCGAGTGGGAATTTGCAGCAAGAGGCGGCCTGAAGAGCGACGCCCGCTCCCGCACAAAATACTCCGGCAGCAATCTGGTTGAGAGGGTTGCCTGGTATGACCGCGGATCCTGCCATCCTGTAGGGCAGCTGGAGCCTAACGAGCTGAATATCTACGATATGAGCGGCAATGTATGGGAATGGTGCTACGACTGGTACGGAGCCTACAACAGAAACGAGACCTTCAATCCGGAAGGCCCTATGACCGGAGAAGAGCGTGTAATCAGAGGCGGAAGCTGGCACAACCCTGCATCCCGCTGCCGCGTTTCTTACCGCGGACACAACTCTCCTGAGAGGCGCGCAGGCTATCGCGGATTCCGCATAGTTTGCCACGATGTTCCTGCACCGGAAGAAAATGACTAGAAACAGTTTTGCTTGTCAAAAAGGGGAGACGACCTGATTTTGGTTGTCTCCTCTTTCTTTTATTGCCTTTTCCTCAACGATTTTGTAATTAATTTGTTATATTTGCTCGTCTGTGCGTACAGAAAATTGAATATTAATACAGTTTAAACAATATGAAACAAGATCTCGAAATATCCGAACTCATAAAAAGAGAGGAAAATCGTCAGTCCAGAGGCGTGGAATTGATTGCTTCTGAGAACTTTGTAAGCGACCAGGTGCTCGCTGCCCTGGGTAGCGTATGTACTAACAAATATGCCGAGGGATATCCTGGCCACAGATACTATGGCGGATGCCAGGAAGTGGACAAGATAGAGCAGGTGGCAATCGACCGTATCTGCAAGCTCTTTGACGCTGAATACGCAAATGTTCAGCCTCACTCCGGAGCCCAGGCAAATATGGCCGTAATGATGGCCTGCATCAATCCTGGCGACACCTTCATGGGCCTGAACCTGGACATGGGCGGACACCTGACTCACGGCTCCCCTGTAAACGTATCAGGAAAAATGTACAACGCTGTGGCTTACGGCCTGGACAAGGAAACCGGACTGATAGACTATGACGATATGGAAAAGAAGGCTCTGGAGCACAAGCCGAAACTGATCATCGGCGGCGCTAGCGCATACTCCAGAGAGTGGGACTGGGAGAGGATGAGAGCAATTGCAGACAAGGTTGGAGCTATCCTCTGGGTAGACATGGCTCACCCTGCAGGACTCATTGCAAAGGGCCTTTTGAAGAACCCTGTAAAGTACGCTCACATCGTCACCTCAACAACCCACAAGACTCTCCGTGGACCTCGCGGAGGAATCATCCTCGTGGGCAAGGACTTCGAGAACCCTTGGGGACAGAAGACTCCTAAGGGAGAAATCAAGAAGATGAGCGCCATCCTCAACTCTTCCGTATTCCCTGGCATCCAGGGCGGACCGCTGGAGCACTGCATCGCCGCAAAGGCTGTTGCATTCTTCGAGGCTCTGCAGCCTGAGTTCAAGACCTACGTTGAGCAGGTTCACAAGAACGCCGTAGTAATGGCAGAAGAGTTCATGGCAAGAGGCTACAAGGTAGTCAGCGGCGGAACCGACAACCACATGATGCTTATCGATCTGAGGACCAAGTTCCCTGATCTTACCGGAAAGGTAGTGGAGAACACCCTGGTTCAGGCAGACATCACCGTGAACAAGAACATGGTTCCGTTCGACACCCGCTCTCCGTTCCAGACATCAGGTATAAGGGTGGGCACTCCTGCCGTTACCACCAGAGGCCTCAAGGAGAACGACATCAAGCATGTTGTAGCTCTGATAGACAAGGTTCTGAACAACCTCACAGACGAGAAGGTTCTGGAAGATGTTCGCCACCAGGTAGAGCAGCTTATGGTAGGCCGTCCTCTTAACATATGGTAACATCTTTATCGCGATTATTTAGACGACATTATGAATATTATCAAGAAAACAATCCAGCTCGCAGACGGACGTACAATTGAAATTGAGACTGGAAAACTGGCTAAGCAGGCAGATGGCTCGGCCGTAGTGAAAATGGGTGGCACAATGCTTCTTGCCACCGTTACATGCGCCAAAGAAGCAGAAGAGGACGTGGACTTCCTTCCTCTCCAGGTAGACTACAAGGAGAAATTCTATTCCGCAGGACGTTTCCCTGGCGGATTCATGAAGAGAGAGGGAAAGGCAAGCGATTACGAGATTCTGATAGCCAGGCTTATAGACCGCGCTCTCAGGCCTTTGTTCCCGGAAGATTTCCACGCAGCCGTATTTGTTACCGTAAATCTTATTTCGGCAGAGAAGGACACTCAGCCTGACGCTCTGGCAGGCCTTGCCGCAGCAAGTGCGCTGGCTGTTTCCGACATACCTTTCAACGGTCCTATATCCGAGGTTAGAGTAGCCAGGATAGACGGCCAGTACTGCATCAATCCAGGATTCAAGGATCTGGAGAGGGCAGACCTGGAGCTGATGGTCGGAGCCACAGCCCAGAACATCATGATGGTTGAGGGCGAAATGAAGGAAGTTTCCGAGGAAGTGATGCTCGGAGCCATCATGTTCGCTCACCAGGAAATCAAAAAGCACTGCGCCGTTCTGGAGGAGCTCACCGATGCAGTTGGCAAGCGCGTCAAGAGAGAATACTGCCACGAGGTCAACGACGAGGCAATTCGCGAGGCCTGTGCCAAGTTCTGCTATGACCGCTGCTACCAGATAGCCAAGAGCGCTCTTCCTAAGCAGGAGAGAACCGACGCTTTCGACGCTCTCAAGGAAGAGTTCATGGAGACCATCCCTGAAGAGGAAAGAGAGGAGAAGACCGCAATGGTCAACCGCTATTATGCCGCAGTTGAAAAGAAGGCCATGAGAGACCTCATACTCAACGAAGGCCGCCGCCTGGACGGACGTGCAACTACCGACGTGCGCCCGATCTGGTGCGAGGTTGACTATCTGCCTTGCGCTCACGGAAGCGCCATCTTCACCAGAGGCGAAACCCAGAGCCTTGCAACCGTAACCCTGGGCACCAAGCTGGATATGAAGGAGATGGATGAGGTGCTGATAGAGAGAACCGAGCCATTCGTTCTCCACTATAACTTCCCTCCGTTCGCAACCGGAGAGGCAAGAGCCGCCAGGGCAACCTCCAGAAGAGAGGTTGGACACGGCAACCTTGCAATGAGAGCCCTCAAGCCAATGATCCCTACCGGAGAAGAGAATCCTTATGCAATCAGGGTGGTTTCAGACATCCTGGAGAGCAACGGTTCTTCTTCCATGGCCAGCGTTTGCGCCGGCTGCCTTGCTCTTATGGATGCAGGTATCCAGATCAAGAAGCCTGTGGCAGGTGTTGCAATGGGACTCATTGAGCAGGACGGCAAGTTCGCCATCCTTTCCGATATTCTCGGCGACGAGGATCACCTCGGCGATATGGACTTCAAGGTTGCGGGAACTAAAGACGGCATCACCGCCACCCAGATGGACATCAAGTGCGACGGTCTTTCTGAAGAGATTATGGCCAAGGCTCTTGCACAGGCCAACCAGGCACGCCAGCACATTATGGGCGAGATGATGAAGACTCTGGATGCTCCGCGTCCTGAGCTCAAGCCTTATGCTCCGCGTATCGTGCAGATCAGAATCCCTGGCGAGTTCATCGGCGCCGTTATCGGCAAGGGCGGAGAGGTTATCCAGAAGATCCAGAAGGAGACCGGCACCACCGTTACCATCACCGAGGAGAAGAAGGACGACGGCACCAGCATCGGAGCTGTTGACATCTTCGGAACAGATAAGGAGTCTATGGACAAGGCTCTCAAGTGGATCAAGGACATCACCACCGTTCCGGAAGCCGGAGAGGTTTACCACGGCAAGGTTGTTTCCATCCAGGATTTCGGAGCATTCGTGGAGATTCTTCCTGGCAAGGAAGGCCTGCTCCACATCTCCGAGATGGCTTGGCAGAAGACCAACAAGGTTGAGGATGTTGTCAAGCTGGGCGACGAGGTAGACGTGAAGCTCCTCGAGATTGACGAGAAGACCGGCAAGATGCGCCTTTCAATGAAGGCTCTTCTTCCTAAGCCTGAGGGCTATGTAGAGCCTCAGAGAAGGCCTCGCCCAACCGGAGGCAACAACCGTCCGGCAGGTAACCGTCCTAACGGCAACCGCCCGAATAACAACCGCGGCGACCGTCCAAACAGCCGTCCAAGGAACAATCATCACGACGATAATCCTTCAAACGCTGAATAAAAGGATTTGTCGTAGAAAGATTAAGACTGGTGGGGTGTGCACGACACGCCCCACCATTTTTGAAAGAGTATGAGAATAAGCGAAAAGAAGTTCAACTTCTGGTTCAACATGTTCATCCTGGTGGGCATGATTACCGCCGTTGTAGTGGTCAACATCTTCAAGATCAGAGCCCAGGATGCCATTACCGTAAAGCAGATAGTTGTAACTATTGGCGCTATAATGGGCGTTGTAAACACCGTCCTCAGCGCCAACGGCAACATCTGGACTTTCCTGTTCGGGGTGCTGGACGTGAGCATTGGTGCCTACGCCAACTATGACAGCGGCAATATGGGCCAGTTCGCCCAGCACGCCTTCTACTTCCTGCCTATGCAGTTCATCGGCTGGTGGCAGTGGAGAAAGAGGGGCGCCGGCAAGAAGACCGAAGAAGGGGAAACCTCCAAGGTCAAGGCAAGAAGACTTACCGGAAGGCAGTGGATTTATGTTGCCATCGCGATAATCTTGGGCACAGCTCTCTGCTACGGCATACTCTACTGGGTTGACCTCAAGCTCCTGGAGGCTGGAAAAATTGCCGAGATAGACAAGGCCAAGCTTTTTCTGGATGCCTTTGTGCTGGTGCTGAACCTTATCGGCCAGATACTTATGTCCTGGGCCTATATGGACCAGTGGTATCTTTGGAACCTGGTCAACATCTTCTCGATTATGCTCTGGACCAACCGCCTGATGAGCGCCGGAAGCGACAGCTACACCATCGTGATGGTTATCAAGTACTCCTTCTACCTGCTCAACTCTATCAACGGCCTGCGCATCTGGCTCCGCCTCAGCCGCCCTGAAAAGCCCGAACCGGTTGAAGCTTAAGCGATGAAACAAAAAAGGCTGGCCCAAACGGTCAGCCTTTTTATTTTGAAGAAACTCTCGTAATTACTTACGCAGATTGAGTTCCTTAACGATGTTCCTGTATCTCTCGATGTCAACTTCCTTAAGATAATCCAGGAAGCGGCGTCTCTTACCAACGAGCATAAGAAGTGCGCGCTGTGTTGCGTGGTCCTTCTTATTCCTCTTCATATGCTCGGTAAGGTGAGCGATACGGTAGGAAAATAAAGCAATCTGACTTTCAGCAGATCCAGTGTCTTTATTAGACTTTCCGTACTTGCCAAATATCTCTTGCTTCTTGTCTGAATTCAAATACTCAGCCATTTGCTTAAGATTTTTGTGGTTAATAATTGTTTGTTCCTCGACAATCGGGGACGCAAAGATATAAAAGTTTTTGAGAAATCAACGCCTTGCCGGTATTTTACAGTGTGATTTCATATTTTTGCACCGAGAAAAGACAGCAAATGACGCTTCAGACCAGAACGGTAAAGTATGACAACGGCCTGGGGGATGTGATCTACACCAAATATCCCCAGAGCCGCAGCATAAGGGTGTTTGTGACATCCCAGGGGCAGGTTAAGGTTACCTTGCCTTTGTTCGGCTCGTACCAGGAGGCGGAGCGCTTCCTGTTCTCGGTAGGGGGAAGCATCATCGCCAAGCGCAAGGAAATCCTTGAGAGGGCAAAAGCCCAGAGGGAATCAGGCGCCCTGTCTTCATACGAGATAAACAAGCTCGCCCACAAGATCCTGCCCCAGAGAACTCGGCAAATGTACGAGCTTATGACCAACAAAGTCAAGATCCGGGACAGCAGGGGAAATATCGTTGAAGACCCGTTCCGCTACAACCGCATAGCAATAAAGAACAACTCCTCCAACTGGGGCAGCTGCTCAACCAAGCGGAACATCAATCTCAACATGAACCTGGTAAGGCTTCCGGAAGAACTCATGGACTATGTAATAGCCCACGAGCTCTGTCATCTGGTCTATCCCAACCACAGCGACAGATTCCATACATTGCTGAATGCAATAACGGACGGCAAAGAAAAGACTCTTGCCGCCCGTCTTAGAAGGATTAAGCTCTGAAACTAGTAGCGTGGCATCTTCACGAAAGTGGTGCCGTTGAATTCGTAAGAGACCGGATTGGCCAGGTCCCATAGCTCGTCTGAGCCTATGTAGCTTGGACGGAATTCAATCACGCAGTCATCTTGAGCGCCGAACCTCAGGTCCAGGCCCTGGAACGGATTCTTGTTCCTGGCGTACTGTTTCTTCATCTGGTTGGCCTCAGCCTTGAGTTCGGCAGGGATTTCAACTCCCTCGAAGAACTCGTCGAACTTAGGAGCCTTGAAAGGGTTTGGCTCGTCCAGAAGCATGCCGTTCTTGTAGGTGAAGGTCTTGATGTTGTCCAGCACGGCACCGTCTACGCCGGCTTCTGTGCGGTAGAGGACATAGTAGCTGCCCGGTTTGTTGAGGATAGGGTAGCAGTTTACGTGAGCAATGTTGTACACCCCGCCGTCGCAGTGGGTTATGTCCAGCTTCAGAGGAGAAGTGTACTCGTCAAATTCCCTCTGGCTCTCCAGAGCTTCTCTGAGCTCCTCTTCCGTTATCTCCTTAGGAATGAGGTTTCTTTCCAGAAGGTGGAACACGTTCTGGGCAACGTCTTCGTTGATGGCAGGCTCTTCGGCAACAGATTCCTCCGCAGCAAACATAGGGGCTTCTTCATCGCTTACTATCTCCATATCCTCCTCCGGTACGGAGCTGTTCTTAGGTCCGCTGCTACAAGAGGCCAGAATCGCGATGCAGATCAAAAGGGCTGTGAATTGCAGTGTTTTCATAATTGCTGAGTTTTAATCGCGATTATTTGACCTTGACAAAGCCCTCTCCGTTGAAGGCGTACTTCACAGGCTTTACCAAATCCCAGAACTCGCCGAAGCCTATAGAGCTTGGCCTTACTTCCAGAGTGTCTCTGTTTTCGCCGGCAAGGCGGATGTCAAATCCCTTGAATCCTTTCTTGCCTGCATAATTTTTCACTAGCTCCTTGTAGTCCAGCTTCAGGTCGTCCGGAACGGTTACGCCCTCAAACATCTCGTTTACGTTGAAAGGAGCAAACTGTTCTTCCACAGGAATTTCATTCAGGGTGCCTGCTTCCGGGTTGTAGATGTAGGTCTTTACCAAATCTGTAACGGAACCGTCCACTCCCGCTTCAGTGTAGAACAGGACAAAGTAGTCCTTTGCAGTTCTTGGCAGAAGGTCTACGTAAACAATGTTGTAGATGCCGCCTTCTCCGTTCATGGCGCTTATGCTGTAAGGAGATACATATACATCGTCAAGAGGCCTGACCGTTACAGTAGCGTCCATGTAGATGGAATCGTTGATTCTTTCAGGAATCAGACTGCGGTCTATGAGCTTGAGCACGTTCTGGGCGTGGTCTATCAGAGGTGTTTCCTGAGCCTCAGGTTCCTGGGTGGCCACGTTTTCAGTTTCAGGCTTCTGCTCAGGGTTCTCCTGATTTGTCTGGGTGTTGTTCTTGCATCCGGCGAGGGCTGCAATAGCCATTATCACAATGGCTGCAATGTATGTTTTCATGTTTCAGTTTATAAAAAAGGCTTGCCTGAGGTTTTGCTGCAGACAAGCCCGTCGGTTAATGCTTACTTTTTGCTGAGGTCGCTGAGCTTCTCGTAGAGAGTGTCTATGCCTTCCAGGAACTCCTTGGTGACGGCATTGTAGTATTTGCTGGCCTTCTCTTCCTTTGGACGGCGGTTGATCTTGTCCATAGTGTCGTCCTGGAGATCAAGGGCTTCGCCGATGATTTCACCAACTTTTTCCATTTTCTCTTCTCCATTGAGTTCCAGATAGATGAAGCAGTCATCCACTAGTTCTGCAACAAGGAATTCAACGTCCTTCTTTATTGTTCTGAGGTTTCTCATATAGTGTTTGTTTTTAGTTATTCTTCTGCGGCATATTTGAGGTCTACGCCCTTGTTCATCTCGAGTCCGAGACCTGGCTTGGATGAAGGAACAATCCTTCCGTCAACTACGGTTGAGGAGTGGAATACGTCGTTTGCAATCAGCCAGTTGCCGTCCAGGTCGGTCCATTCGCAGACAGGAGCGATCTGTGCTCCGGCGGCGATGGCGACAGAAGTCTCGGTCATGCAGCCGATCATCAGCTTCATTCCCAGTGCCTGGGCCAGGGATACCATCTCCCTTGCCTCGTGCAGACCTGTACATTTCATCAGCTTTATGTTGATTCCGGAGTAGTGGCCGTAGAGCTTGCGTACATCGCTGAGCCTCTGGCAGGCCTCGTCGGCCATGATTGGCAGCGGGCTTCTCTCTGTCAGCCATCCGGTTTCCTCGAGCATCAGTTTAGGCATAGGCTGCTCGATCATGTTCACGTTCTTGGTGGCGAGCCAGTTGATCATGTCAAGGGCATAGTGCTTGTCCTTCCATCCCTGGTTGGCGTCGATGCAGATGGTGGTGTCGGTGACTTCGCGGATGGTGTTGATCATCATCTTGTCCTGTTCCTCGCTTCTTCCGAGTTTAACCTTGATAAGATGGCCTTCGGAAGCGGCTTCCTTTGCCTTTTCCAGAACTTCTGCCCTTTCTGCCAGACCTACGGTGAAGGAGTTGTAAGGGCAGTTTGCAGGGTCAAATCCCCATATCTTCCACCAAGGCTGTCCGAAGATGTTTCCTACCAGATCGTGGAGGGCGATGTCTATGGAAGCCTTTGCAGCGGTGTTGTTGGTGGTGATGGCATCCATCTCGGCCATGATTGCTCCGATCATGAACGGATCCTTGAACTTCTTCAGAACCGGCCTTGCCTTCTTCAGGTAGTCGATCGCGGAGTTTGTGGTCTCTCCAAGATATGGCGGCATGGCGGCTTCACCGTATCCTACATATCCGTCGTAGGTGATTCTTGTCAGAACGATAGGGGTTGTGGTTCTGGAACTGTTGGAGATGGTGAATACGTGCTTCATCTTGGCGGTGAAAGGGCACCACTCCAGTTCGAGTTCTTTCTTTCCGCTCGGTTTGGAAACACCCTTTGCCCGGGCGAAAATCTGTGATGGACTCAGAAGAGCGGCTGCAGCTGTGAGCAGTCCTGCGCTCTTCAAGAAAGTTCTTCTGTCGGTCATCTTGTGTATGTTTAAATGTTTATCAGTTATTTCTCTGCGATTATTCGGTAAGGCCGATTTTCCTTACGCTTACCACTCCCTTGCCCTGGTCTGCGGTGCCGATTATGCGGCGGGCCTTGAGCATTCTCTTGGATCCGGCGTAGTAGTCTTTCTCACCAGGAATCAGGCTGTTGATTCTGACGATATTTGAGGAGTGGATGATCATTCCGTCGCCCATGTAGATGGCTACGTGGGTCACTCTCTCCCTTCTTCCGTTCTCGGCCTTGCGTCCGAAGAACACCAGGTCTCCTGGACGGAGGTTGGAAAGAGCCTCCTTGGTGTAGTTTCCTGCAACAAACTTGCTCACGTCCACGCTGTCTCCGGTCTTGCACTGCTGCGATGCGTCTCTTCTTAGAACATAGCCGTTGAGGAAATAGACGCTCTTGCTAAGTCCGCTGCAGTCCACGCCCTTGATGCTGGTTCCTCCCCAAACGTAAGGGAAGCCGCAGAACTGCTTGGCGGTTTCCACGATATTCTTCTCCGTTGGCTCGGCGTTGTCCATCCAGGTCTTGAGGTCCACAACATCGGCTGCCGGAACATATCCCGTTCTGCCGTCCGCTACGGACACTTTCCTCCAGGCCCCGTGCTTTCCTTCATCGATGAGGATACATCCCCAGACAAGGTCGCTCACCGGCAGGCTGTTGACATTCTTCTCTGAGTACAGGGTTGAGTACTTTACCTTTACAAAAACCTTCGGCTTTGCCAGATAGGCCTTGTATTCTTCCTCGGTCATTGCCTTTACGCTGCGGGTAATCACCCAGGCCGTATAGCCCTCCATGTTGATGCAGCGGTACCAGTCGTCATTATTCTCCTCCAGGATCCTGACCGGCATTCCCATCAGGGCCTGCGTTCCGCTCTCCGCGCTGAAACTTCCGCCGCAGTTGAAGCTGGCGGTGGACATGCAGACGATTCCGTAGGTCTTGCCGTTCAGCTTTTTGGACGGAAGCAGATCTATCTTGTTCACGGCCTTGATGCCGGCCTTGCCAAGCCTTGAAAACAGGGCGTCTATGGCTTCCTTTTCAGTGGTTGAACCTACCAGGGTAAGCGTGCCTTTGTTGTCAATCAGGGAAACCTCGTAAGTCTTGTCCCTCTCGTCAGGAGCGTAGATGTCACGTACTTCGTTGTTGATTCTCTGGAACAGCTGATTCACGTTCTGTCCAAAACAGGAAACGTTCAGCAGAAGGGCTGCCGACAGCAGCATTAAGATTCTTTTCATCGCGATGAATGTTTACAGATAACAAATATACAAAATTTAGTAACTTTGTAAAAACACATTATACCTATGAAAAGAATCCTGACCATCTCAGCCATTTTTGCGGTTTCAGCTTTGTCTGTTTGCTGCAAATCCAACAGCCAGACCCAGACCCAGCAGGCTCCGGTAAAGACTCCGGAGGCCGGAACCTTGACCGCCTACTATGCCACCGAAGATTTCAGCGATGTCACCAGCAGCTACCATTTCGAGAAAGGAGATTTGATCTGCGATGACAACAATGAATACAACTCCGTAGTCGACTATGACGCGGACAACTACAAGTTTCTCCCGGAAGAAGCCGAAGACGGCACCGTGTATGGCGCATTCGTCTTCCCTAAGTCCAAGGCCGAAAAGGTTGTTTACAACCAGAACCAGCTGACAACCGAACTTGTCGGGAACAGGATAGTCTTCAAAGATAAAGACGGCAACCTGGCCACCATATTCAAGTCCAGCAGAAACGGCCAGCCTTTATACATAATGAATGACGAGAAATGGGAATTTGAACCAGGTCCCGAGGAGCTTCTGAAACGCTATGACAACTGCTATGTGATCAGTGTCCATTTCCCTGACGGGCTGTTTGAAGAGCCGCTGGAAACCAAAGGCGACATCATCTGCATTTACAACTATGAAGAGGACGCCGCAAACCCTGTATATTCCGGAGCCATTGAGGACGGCTGGTATGTCAAAGGCGACTGGGACTACAAGAAATCCGCTTATGACGAAAACGGAAATCTTCTGGTTCCGCTTGAAAGGACTGTGGATATTCCTATGACGCATTCCGTTGCTTACATCGGAGATAAGGACGCCCTCTATGTAGACGGCACCCTCTACTACAGAGTCAAGTAATTCTCGCATGAGAAAGCATACAGCCCTCAGCTTAACCATAACACTTTGCCTTCTGGCATCTTGCAGCCCGAAGTTTACGGAGTTCACGTTCGTTCAGATGACCGATCCCCAGATCGGCTTCCGCGATAACTCCCAAGGCCTGGTGCATACCGACACTCTTTTCAGCAAAGCCGTAGAGGCTGTCAATGCCCTGAATCCTGAGTGCGTGATAATTACCGGAGACCTTATCAACGATGCCTACGACAAGTACCAGGACTCTATCTACAGAGCCAACCGCTCCAAGATCAAAGCCGAGGTGTATGAAATCCCGGGCAATCACGACATCCGGCCATGGAACAAAGAAAACCATAGCAATTATATTGCGCTTCGAGATTACGATGGCTTTTCCATCCGCGTCAACGGCTGCGCTTTCATAGGCTTTGACTCCAACTGCATCAAAGACGGATGGGAAAAATTTGAGGATTCAGTAGTTTCTGTTCAAAATCAGCAGGCAACCGGTTCTCAAATTCTTCCTTTCTTCAAAGACATGGACCTTTGGCAAGATGCGATGGATGCTGAAGATAATCAGTTCAAGTGGTTGGAACGAGAGCTTAGGAAGGCCCGCAGCTGCCGCTATATTTTCGTGTTCTTGCATTGTCCAGTTATTCGTGAGGATATCGCTGAGAAGGATGACTACTTCAATTTCCACAAGAAAAGAAGGATAAAGTACATAGAACTTTTCAAAAAGTATGGAGTGGACGTGGTGTTTGCCGGGCATACGCACATGGACTATGATACAACTGTTGACGGCATCCGCTTTGTAACGGCCGGGCCTGTCGGCAGTCCGCTTGGACGCGGTTACTCGGGCTATGAGGTTGTAACTGTGACCAAAGACAGCGTAGGCTGCAAGTATCTCCCAACTCCAGGTGTTACTAGAAAATAGCTTGTTATGGCGGAGCTGAATTCGTTTGTGGACTATTTCAGGAAGAAGTACGGGGCGCGGCTGCAGAAGGTGGTCGTGGATGCTGGTTTTACCTGCCCGAACCGCGACGGGACAAAGGGAGTGGGGGGCTGCTCTTTCTGCCTCAACGATGCCTTCCATCCGAACTACTGCACTCCGGACAAGCCGCTGTTCCAGCAGATAGACGAGGGCATTGAGTTTCATACTGTACGTTACCGCCATGCCCAGAGGTACATTGCGTATTTTCAGCCATATAGCAATACTTACGCTCCGGTGGAAAAGCTTCGGGAGCTTTATGCCACGGCTCTTTCTCATCCGCTGATCGAGGGCATTGTTGTTGGCACCCGCCCGGACTGTGTGGATTCCGAGAAGCTGGATTTGCTGCAGAGCATCCAGGATGATGGGAAGATTGTGATAGTGGAGTACGGGATTGAGAGCTGCTACAACAAGACGCTGGAGAGGATAGGGCGCGGGCACGACTTCGAGTGCGCGGTCAAGGCGGTGGAGGAGACGGCCAGAAGAGGGCTGACGCAGTGCGCGCACTTCATCTTCGGCCTTCCGGGAGAATCGCTGAGCATGATGAGAGACGAAGCCCAGGTTATAAACTCCCTGCCCGTGACGGCGGTCAAGTTCCATCAGCTGCAGATCATCCGCGGCACCCGGATGGAGAAGGAGTTCGCTGAGCATCGGGAGGATTTCCACGAGTTCACGCTGGAGGAGTATCTGGACTTCATGGCAGATTTCATAGGCCGTCTCAGGCCTGACATTTACATAGACCGCTTTGCAGGGGAGGTTCCTCCGAGGTTTCTTTCCCCGCTTCAGAAAAGCTGGGGGCTTGTCCGCTACCAGGAGCTCCTGGCCATGCTCCGAAAGAGGATGAAGTGAGACGGTTTTTGAACTTCAACTGAAAGTTGTTTTTGGGCGTTTGGGCAGAATTGAGTATATTCGCCAAATTATTGTTTGTTGGAATAACAATACGCTCGTCATGCCACAGAAAGTTAACCCAAGCAGCTTCGCAGACCAGATAATCATGGAAGGTCTGACATTTGATGATGTACTTCTTGTTCCCGCCCACTCCAACGTTCTTCCGAGGGAGGTAAACATAGCTTCAAAGTTTACTCGCGAGATCACTCTCCAGGTACCTGTTGTTTCTTCAGCGATGGATACGGTTACCGACTACAGGATGGCGATAGCCATGGCCAGGGAGGGCGGTATAGGCGTGATTCACAAGAATATGCCGATTGACGTGCAGGCAGATCAGGTGCGCCGGGTGAAAAGGGCCGAGAACGGAATGATCTTCGACCCGATAACCATTTCCCCGGACGCATGTGTGGCAGACGCGCTGAAGCTGATGGCGGAGAATCACATCGGCGGAATACCGGTGGTGGATCCGGAGAAAAAGCTCATAGGAATCGTGACAAACAGAGACCTCCGCTTTGTTTCCAACAAGAAAACTCCTATCCGCAAGGTGATGACCAGCGAGAACCTGATAACCACAACCCGCACGGATCTGGCTGAGGCTACTCGTCTGCTGCAGAAGTACAGGATTGAGAAGCTTCCGGTGGTGAACAAGCAGGGCGAGCTCATAGGACTGATTACCTACAAGGACATTACCCAGATAAAGGACAACCCGAGCGCCAGCAAAGACTCTATGGGAAGGCTGATGACAGCCGCCGCCGTAGGAGTGACCGCAGACGTTACGGACAGAGTGGCGCTGTTGGCTGAGGCGGGCGTGGACGCTATCGTCATAGACACGGCCCACGGACATTCAGAAGGGGTGCTCAAGACGCTCAAGGCAGTCAGGAAGGCGTTCCCGAGCATGCAGATAGTGGCCGGAAACGTGGCTACGGCAGAAGGAGCCCTGGCGCTGGCTGAGTGCGGCGTGGATGCCGTTAAGGTGGGTATCGGTCCTGGATCAATCTGCACCACAAGAGTGGTAGCCGGAGTGGGCGTGCCGCAGCTCACGGCCGTAATGCTGGCCGCAAATGCCCTCAAGGGCACGGGCATACCGGTAATCGCTGACGGAGGAATCCGCTACTCGGGCGATATAGTGAAGGCTCTGGCAGCTGGAGCGAGCACCATAATGGCAGGGTCTTTGTTTGCAGGAGTGGAGGAGTCTCCGGGAGAAACCATCATCCTCAACGGTAGGAAGTTCAAGTCTTACCGCGGAATGGGATCTCTGGAGGCGATGCAGCAGGGCAGCAAGGACCGCTACTTCCAGGATATGGAAGACGACGTGAAGAAACTGGTTCCGGAAGGCATCGTGGCTCAGGTTCCGTTCAAGGGTCAGCTCAACGAGGTTATCTACCAGCTGGCCGGAGGACTGAGAGCCGGAATGGGCTACTGTGGAGCAAAGGACATAGAAACCCTGCGCAGCGCCAAGTTCGTGCGAATCACTTCAGCCGGAGTGAGGGAGAACCATCCTCACGATGTGACCATCACCCGTGAGGCTCCGAACTACAGCCGCGGGCTTTAGCCTGGCGGCAGAGGCGGCAGATGAAGCCGTCGCTGAGAAAAAGATAATAGTTGAAAAAAGTATAACAGATGTTCCTTAGAAAGATTTCTGCAGTTCTTGCAGCTTTGGTTATCCTGGCATCGGCCTCTGAGGCGGAAGCTCAGGTGTACAATAACGGATTGATAGACAAAACTATAGCTCTCATAGGCAACGAGTCCATTCTGCTTTCTCAGATTGAGGAGCAGGTTCAGCTGATGCTGGCAAACGGAGTGGCTCCCACCGAGGACAAGAAGATGCGCTGCCAGGTTCTGGAGCAGACCCTTCAGCAGAAGCTCTTCTTGAACCAGGCTAAGCTGGACAGCCTTACCATTAATTCGGATATGGTTGAGATGCAGCTCCAGGAAAGGGTGGACAACATCCTCTACCGCCTGGGCGGAGAGAAACAGGTTGAGGAGTATTTCCGCAAGCCGCTTTTCCGCCTGAAGGAAGACTGGAGGGCCATTTTCGGCGAGCAGAGCCTCATCCAGCAGGAGCAGAGGCAGATTGTTAGCGAAGTGCCTAATCTCACTCCGAGCGAGGTTCGCCGGTTCTACAAGAAGGTGGACAAGGACACTCTCCCGATAATCTCCACCGAGTACAAGATGAGGCATATAGTGCTTTATCCCGACAAGGAAGATGCTGTTATGGATGTGAAGGAGAAGCTGCTGGAGTTCCGCCAGAGAGTGATCAACGGCGAGAGGTTCTCCTCCCTTTGCGCCCTGTATTCCGACGACAAGGAGTCTGCCATCAGGGGCGGCGAGCTTGGAATGGCTCCCGGCACCATGTTCTGGGCTTCTTTCTCCGACGCGGCCATAAGCCTCAAGGAAGGCCAGATATCGCAGATAGTGGAAACTCCGGACGGATACCACCTGATCCAGATGATAGAGAAGAACGGCGACATGTTCAACGTGCGCCATCTGCTTCTCAAGCCTAAGTACAGCTACGAGAACAGGCAGAAGTGCATCAACCGCCTGGACAGCATCCGCACGGCCATACTCTCTGACAGCCTGACGTTTGACAAGGCTGCCCTGATGTATTCCCAGGATCCTAAGTCGTACCTGAACGGCGGAGTGATGGTGGACGAGAACACCGGAAGCACCTACTTTGAGAAAGATATGCTCAAGCCTTCCGACTATGCCGTTCTCAAAGACATGAAGATCGGCGACATTTCCGCTCCGTTCGAGAGCCAGGACAACGAAGGCCACGGCCAGATTATCTTCAAGATCATCAAGCTGGAGGAAATAGTTCCGTCTCACACCGCAGACATCGACCGCGATTTTGTAGTGGTGCAGAATTTCGCCCAGAACCTCAAGCAGCAGGAGGCAATCAAGAAGTTCATCAGCGAAAAGCAGAAGACCACCTTCATCCGCATAGACGAGATGTTCAGAGACTGCCAGTTTGAGATGGACGGCTGGGTAAAGACCGCCGAGGAAAAGAAATAGCGGCTATAGTCTGCAACAATGCCTGTCTGGACAACCATAAGAAAACTGCATTTCAGATTCAGGGGAGCGTTCCTCTGCGTGCTTCTTGTTGCCTTGGGAACATCGATGGCAAAGGCCCAGGACTTCGGACAGGACAGAGACAGCCTGGTCCGCCTGATTTCAGCCAAGGCCATTCAGCTTACAGAAATCAACGGCGCTCCTTTCAGGGTGGTCCACGGCCCGGCCCGCTTCATGCACAACAACGCTTATCTTCTCTGCGACAGCGCCGCCTGGGACGTGAATTCCAACGTCATAGACGCTATGGGCCATGTGCAGATCATCCAGCAGGACACCCATCTCGAGAGCGAGTTTGCAACATATCTGGCCGATGAAAACATGGTACAGTTCCGCGGAACGGAGGTGAAGCTCTACAACAAGAAAGGCGACCAGCTCAAGACTCAGTTCCTGGACTACAACACTGCCGACAGCGTTGCCACGTTCTACAACGGCGGAGCCATGCGCTCTGCCAAGGGCGACATTGTTGAAGGCCTGGAAGGCATCTACGACGTGGCCGAGAGGATGTTCATGTTCAACGATGACGTTTGCATGTACTCTGACTCCATCTTCGTGGCTTCGGAGATGGCTGAGTACCACTCCAACCAGGAAGTGGCCATCTTCGGCGAGAACACCACCGCATGGAGAGGCCGCGATACCCTCTTTTCCAACAACGCGGAATACGGCGTAAGGCAGAAGATCCTCGTCCTGAAGACAGACAACTACATAGCCACCAAAGACCAGGAGCTCTGGGCAGGGTGGATAGACTACCACCGAGAAACCGGCAACGCTGAGCTCTACGACAACGTGCAGGTTAGAGACCAGGCTCAGTCCGCCATCATTATGGGCGACAAGGGCGTGTATGTCCAGCGGCCGATGATGGTCTATATGACGGAAAACGC
Source organism: Bacteroidales bacterium (assembly GCA_017962375.1). Classification (GTDB taxonomy): domain Bacteria; phylum Bacteroidota; class Bacteroidia; order Bacteroidales; family UBA932; genus Egerieousia. Next base: position 59,540 of record JAGCVJ010000014.1, on the reverse strand, counting down.
CGTTGCCGGAATGTACTCCGAGGAGAAGACCGGCGTGGATTCCCTTACCCAGCGCCCCATCTACAAGCGAGACACGCTCTTCCTTGGCGGAGATACCCTGAAGATGTGGCAGGTACCTATGAATCAGGTAGATTCGTCCGAAGTTGTCAACGCCAAGAATCGCCGGCAGCTGGCAGATCTTGACCCTATGGTGGAGATAGACCGCCAGAACAGGGAGTTTCTGGCAGCCTATCGCCGAAACAAGGCAAACGAGGGCAAGATTCTTCCGCCTCCTCCTGTCAAAAAGCCGGACGCCCAGCAGCCGTACGGCCAGGACCCTTCCCAGCCCGAATTGAATGATAATCAGCAGCCGAGCCTTGAAATGAAAGGCGGTCTGAAGCCGGACAAAAATCAGCTTCAAACGGACTCCTTGTCCGTGCTCAGCGACTCCCTTTCAATGGCTGCCGACTCGCTAGCCCAGCTTGACACCACGGCTGTTACTTTCATGAGCGTGTTCCACAACGTGAAACTCTACCGAAGCGACCTCAGAGGCGTGTGCGACTCTCTGATTTACACCACTCTGGACAGCATAGCCCGCTTCTACAAGAACCCGGCCTTGTGGAACGAGGAGAAGAATCAGTTCACCGCCGACAGCATCCAGCTTTCGGTCCGCGACAACGCAATCTACAAGGCCAACCTCATAGAGAACGCCTTCATCATAAGCCAGGAAGACTCCATCCATTACCACCAGATCAAGAGCACGGAGATGGTGGCCTACTTCAAGGACAACGACGTTTACCGTTTCGACGCCCTGGGCGGAGTGCAGGCCATGATATTCCTCGCAGAGAGAGACAGCACCATCACCTTGATGAACCAGAAGGAGTGCAAGCTTCTCACGGCCAAGATCGTTGACCAGAACATTGAGAGAGTAAGATACATCCAGGACGTGAAGAGCGACGTCCACCCGACCTACGGCCTTCCTATTGAAAAGATGAGGCTCAGAGACTTCAACTGGAGAGGGGAAGAAATGCCTCATTCCAGAAGCGAGCTCACCACCCGTAAGGTTAAGCCTTCCAACCGCGGCGGCTTCCTCCGCAAGAAGACTTTCCCGCATTTCTTCCAGACCAGAGACTTCTTCCCTAAGTCCTACGACCAGATTATGGATATCGCCAACAGCGTAAGGCAGAAAATCCGTGAAGAAGACCAGGCCGAGCTGGAAAGGCAGCGGCAGAAAGAAGCCCAGGACGCTGAGGCCAAGCGCCTTAGAGACCTGGATGAAGAGGTGAGGATCCAGAAGGAAGCCGAAAAGAGAGAAGATGGCCCGGTGATGATCTACAACAAGAAAGACAAGGAACCAGCCTCAAACAAATAACAGCAAATGAAGCGGATAGCCAGCATATTTATTATCGCGATCATCCTCTGCGGCATCCAGTCCGGCGCCTCGGCCCAGGACAAGGACCTGCTCGCCACCAACGGACAGAAGGTGGAGAAGCTCCGCAAGATGAACCCGTTCAAGGACAAGGCAGTAAAGCAGTATGTCAAAGACAGCCTCCAGACTCTTATAGCCCGCTGCGAGACAGTCCTCAAGGCCGCCTACATGAAAGGGGAGTATGTAACCACCCACTATGACGTTCCCGGCTGGGAGGGCTATCCTGTGGAGGAGTACACTTACTATACGGGAAAGGACATCAAGACCGGCAAGCCGAAAAAAGGCAGAGTCTATCTTCTGATGCCTTCTGCCGAGCAGCTTGCCTACTGGGTGATTTCCGCCTGCTGGAAAACCGTCCACAGCCTGGACTACCAGTACACCAACACCTTAACTCGTTTCATCCGCTGGCAGAGCGGCGCCCAGTTTGCCGTCAGGGGAGTGGTTTACGAAGATATGTACACCGCAGGCTACTATGAGCCATACGTCTTCAAAGACGGCATAACCGTTTATGTTGCAGACCCTAAGATGAAGGCCGGCGACGAGCAGCTTGCCGAGTGCACAGAGGAGCAGCTCCAGTTCTACCTTGACCTCACCGACTCAGACCTCAAGCCTTACACAGGCTCTTTTGCCCGCATCTGCTCCACCACCAGAGAGATGTACTACAGCTGGGGCGGAACAGAAGACGTTGGGGTCAGCTCCTTCCGCGAAGGACGCTCCCTGAACTACATGAAGATCATCCGCGACCTTTACAAGAAAGCCCTCAAGAGCAAGGACAACGAGCTGATTGACGCCTGGTGCAACATCAACCTCAAAGACTATCCGTACAAAGGCCGAGACTAACCTAAACCCAACGCAGATGCTCTCATACGTCATCATAGCTCTTGCAATATTCCTCGGACTGCTCGGCATCATCGGATGCGTGCTTCCGGTCATTCCCGGCCCTCCTATCTCCTGGCTGGGAATGGTGGTCCTTTACTTCTGGGGCAAGGGCACAGACTCTGCGGGCAACACCATGTCCACCCGCCTGCTTCTAATCTGGATGGCCATCATGGCTGTGGTTACGGTTCTGGACTACCTGGTCCCTTCCTACCTCACCAAGGCATCTGGAGGCAGCAAATACGCTTCCAGAGGCGCTCTGGCAGGGGTTCTGGTGGGCCTGTTCTTCGCCCCCATCGGGATAATCATAGGCCCTATGATAGGAGCCTTCGTCTGCGAGGCCGCCTTCTCCGGCAAAAAAGCAGGCCAGAGCATAGTTCCCGCTCTTGGCGCTTTTGCGGGCTTTGTCTGCGGCACCCTTCTCAAGCTCATCTCCTGCGGCTTCATGATGTACTACATTATCGTGTACTGCTTCTGATACCGCCTCTTTATCTCCACGCCCTTCCTTCTTCCTTACTTTTATCATCTTTCATCTTTTTTCCTTCTCATTTCCGCTTTTTCCTCAAAAGCTGAACTTTTTTTGCGTTTTCTTGAAAAAATACTCGTAGAGTATTGTTTTATTTCATAACTTTGAATGCTCTATGGGGTATTGCCCCCGGAGCGCAGTAGAATTATTACAACATTAACATATTATGAAGAAAAACTTTACTGTTCAGAGAATCAAGGAGTTCTATGAGACTCCTGAGATCGAATTCCTGGACCTCGAGTCAGAGGGAATTATCTGTGCCAGCGGAGACGGCACAATTGATGACTGGGAAGACGATGGTGATCCTATGAATGCTTAAAATCAGCAGTTATGACAAAGAAATTCAAATCTTACGTTTTGAGTGCTTTGGCAGTAGCTGCCATTGCATTCACCGGATGTTCTAAGAACGATACCGGAATGAAGGAAATCGAGAAGACCGATTTCTCAGTAACTCTTAACGGCGTCAACACCAAGACCACCAATGACGGCATGAAGACGCTGTGGGCTGCCAATGACGCTATCAACCTGTTCCACAATGTTGCTGGCGAGGATACTCCTGCTTATGTCAGCGACGGCCAGTTCAAGACATCAGCTGCAGGCGCAACCGCCACCTTCACAGGAACCCTTGATGCCAGCTTTGATGAAACCAAGACCTACAACTGGTACGCTTTCTATCCTTACACAAAGCAGATCACCACTCCTGCCAACACATCTGCAGGTTATGTGACTGTAGGATCCACCGCAAAGGGCAACCAGACTCAGAAGGGCAACAACAGCACTGCTCATATTTCCGGCAACAACTATCCTATCGCAGGTGTAGCATCTAAAATTTCTGGCGACGAAAGGCCTGTTATCCAGATGAGGCATCTTTCCTCTCTTATTGAGGTTGAGGTTGAGAACGCTACAAAGAAAGGAGAAGCTATTACAGTTTCCGGCATTTCCATCACAGCCGACGGAGTTGATATCGTAGGTACCTACTACATCGATTTCACAGATCCTTACAATCCTGGCTTCACCCCAAGCGGCGAAACCTATGTAAGCAACGTAGCTAACCTGGTTGTAAACAGCGGCGAGGCAATAGCAGCAGGCGAAAAGGCCACTTTCTATCTTGCAGTTAAGCCTTTCGTTGTTAACGAAGGCGATGACTTCACCATCACCGTTACCGCATCCAACGGAGCTCAGGAAAAGGTTATCTCTGCAGACAAGGACTATGAGTTCAAGGCTGGCAAGATGAAGAAGATAGCTTTCGCTTACGACAAGACTCTCGAAACTTTCGACTTCACAACTGTTGCAGAGCTCAACGAACTTGCTGATGAAGTTGGCGAAACCCCAACATCCAAGACAGGTAAGCTCACCAATGCAGTTGTTTCATTTGTTCCTAATACTACTGTTGCCATCATTACAGACGGAACAGGTTCAGTTATGTACTACAAGTCCGGCCACGGCTTGAAGCAGGGCCAGACCTATACCGGCAACATCACAGTTACCCTCCAGAATTACCAGAGCCTCTATTCTGAGATCACCACCATGGATGCCACATTCACTGGTGAAGGCGCTGTAGTTGATCCTCAGGTATTGACTATCTTCAATATGGGCTGGCAGTATAATACTTATCAGAACACATACGCTAAGCTTGAAAATGTTGAAGTTACTGCTGTTGATGGAAAGAACGTTACCGTTACAGATGGAGAGTATACCGGTTTCATCGTATACTGCAACTATGGCACTCCAACCTGTGTTGTAGGTGATAAGATTACAGTAATCGGAACCGTTACACAGTTTAAGAAGGACGATACTGTATTCAAAGAGCTCAAGGTTTGGAAGGCTGATGACTTAACCATTACCGAGCACACTCCAACAGAGCACGCCATCAACTTTACCCAGCCGGAAGCCGGCGGTTCTATCAAAGTAACTGTTGGCGGAACTGAAATCACTTCAGGCGCCAAGTATATTGAAGGCACTGAAGTAAAGGCCGAGATAGTATTGACTGGCGGTTATAACTTCACCACCTGGAGCATTACCAATGCAGTAAATCTCAGCAGCACCACTTCCCATGTTGTAACCTTCAAGGTAGGTACTGCTGACATCAACATTGTAGCTAACCTTGAGTCTTCAAGCGTTCTCACCGAGACCTTTGACTTGTCTACAGGTTATTCAAATGCACAGGAAGTAAAGACCGTAACAGGCACCAATGCAACTGTCACATTTGACAAGGGTACCAACAGCAACACTCCTAAATACTACACTACAGGAACTGCTGTAAGAGTTTACGGTGGCGGCTACTTCACTGTTACCGCTAACGACTCTAGCAAGAAGATAAGCATGATTGAGCTTACCTTCGGTTCTGGTGACGGATCAAATGCTATTTCTACTGATGTTGTAACTTATAATAATTCTACTGGTGTTTGGACTGGATCTTCTAGCGCTGTTACATTTACAGTAACCGGAACTACAGGACACAGACGTATTAAGGGCATCAAGGTTACATTTGAATAATTATATTTTTAGCTAAAAATTAAATAACAGACACAATGCAACTCAAGTTCATCAAATCAGAAGAGTATCTTGCACCACAGTGCAAAGTATACTCTATCAATTTGGAAGGCGCCATTACTACTATGAGTTCTGGCGACGAGGTAGACCCTTCACCAGAGGAAGACTGGGGTGATCTTTAAAATTTACAGGAGGAATTAAAATGAAAAAGTTCTTTAATTACTTATGCCTTGCTGCCATAGCTGGTCTGACACTGGCAAGCTGCAGCAAAAACGAGACTGTTGAGAACCTTCCTGAAAAATCTGTAAAGAAGATCTCTTTCAGTGCAAAGGCTTCCAATCCTTCCACCAAGACCGCTTTCGGCGACAAGACAGATGCTGGTTATCCTACCGTTTGGACAGAAAACGAGAAGGTTAGCATTTCCCTTAACTTCGGTTCTGCTAAGCAGGCAGAGGTAACTCCTAGCTCAGATGGTAAAACCGCTACTTTCAATGCTACCATTGAAGATGACGGACAGGATAGTTATGTTTTCTATGCCTTAAGCCCTGCTGCTTCAGTGATAAACTGGAATGCAAATGCAGATAACAGCAACGTTCAGGTTGACTTCCCAGCATCACAGAAACCAACCCTGAATTCCGTTGATGAAAAGGCTCATATAATGGCGGCCAAGTCAGCTACATTCTCTGAGTTCCCAGAGGAGACTACTCCTGTTACACTGATTTTCTCTCACATTGCTGCTTATGGTAAGTTCCAGTTCAGGAACCTGCCTGAAACTGTTACAATCAACAGCATTGAGCTTACCGCACAGGAGCAGGTTGCAGGAAGATTCCGTTTCAAACCTTCAGACGGGTCTTATGAAGTAAATTCTGCTGGCAACAGCGTTAATCTTGATGTTTCAGACCTTGAGATAGATAAGAATAACACCACCGATTTCTGGTTTTCATTTAAGCCTGTAAATCTGGAGGGTAAGACTCTTAAGGTTGCTGTTCATACAGATGCTGGAGTATATGCAAAGACCATCACATTCCCTACCGGTAAGGGTAACTTCCTGGCTGGAAAAGTTGCTACATTTACAATCAGCATGGCAGGCATCACTCCTGGAGAAGACAAGGTTTATAAAATCCTCACTGACAAGAAGCAATTGCTTCCTGGTGCAAAGGCAATAATTGTTGCTAAGGATTATGCAAAAGCAATGAGCACTACTCAGAATGGTAATAATAGAGCTCATACTGATGTTGATAAGAGCGAAGATCTTAAAACTATTACCAATCCTGGCGATGCTGTTCAGATATTCACTCTTGAGGCCGGTACTGAATCCAACACAGTTGCATTCAAGTGCGTAAACGGTGATCAGACAGATAAGTATATTTATGCTGCAAGTTCTGGTTCAAATTATCTTAAGAGTCAGGACACCAAGGATGGAAATGCTTCTTTCAGCGTAACAATTGAGGATGGTTATACCGTATTGAAAGCTAGCGGGGAAAATACTCGTAATATTATTAAATACAATAGCGGCAATAATCCTCCAATCTTCTCTTGCTATGCTTCTGGTCAGAAGGAAGTTGTTGTATATGTACTCGAAGGAAGTGGAGAAGGCTCATCTCTGATTGATGATCCTAAGTGTCCAACTCCAGAAATATCGTTCAATTCTTCAACGAATACCGTTACCATCACTTGCTCCGCATCAGGTGCAAGAATCGGCTATACCACTGATGGAACTACTCCTGGTATCGATGATGACGGTAATCCTATCGGAACTACTCAGGAATATACTGAGCCGTTTACAATCACTGAAACTTGCACAGTCAAGGCATTTGCCGGAGCTCCAGGTTATAACATGAGTGATATCGCAGAGAAAGAGTGTGAAGTAAGCACTCCTGGTTCAGATTTCACCACAGTTGCCCAACTCAACGCTCTGGCAGCTACTGCAGGTGATTATTCCGGAACTCTTACCAATGCAGTAATTTCATTTGTTCCTGATACAAAGAATGCAGTAATCAAAGACGCTACAGGTTCTACATTGGTTTTTGTAACAGATCATGGTTTGCTACAGGGTCAGACATTGTCAGGTCCAATAACCGTAACAGCTACGATGTACCACAATTGTGCTGAAATCACAGCCCTGACTGCCAACTTTACCGGTTCGCAGGCAACGGTAGCTCCTCAGGTATTCACACTCTCTCAGCTTGTTGGGAATCTCAGTACATATCAGAGTGCATATGTTCAGGTCAATGACCTTGAGGTGACCGGAATTAACGATAAGAACATTTCTGTCAAGAATGGAAGCAATACATATGTGGTTTATGCTGCCGCAGGAGTTCCTTCCGGACTTGCCGAAGGAGATGTTATTACTGCAGTGGGAACTATAGCATGGTATAACAACAATGACCAGATAAAGGTTTGGTCTACCGATGGCATTACCATTACCCAAGCCCATACTCCTACTGCACATGCTGTTACATTTACTCAGCCATCAGCTGGAGGCTCATTCACCGTAAAGGTTAATGGTTCTGCCATATCTTCAGGAACTGAAGTTTTGGAAGGTACAGTAGTTACCCTTACTGCAACTCCAGCTTCTGGCTACAACTTTACTAGCTGGACAGTTTCTGGAGCTACCGTAAGCGGAAACACTGAAACTGCTACTTTCACTATGGGAACGTCAGATGTTTCTATAGCAGCAAGGTTTGACTCAGAGGCAGGTGGGGATTATTCTGATATTAATACAAGTAATGTAACACTAAGCACTAGCGGTGGAACTAGTGCAACTGCAGCAAAAGTTGTTATTTCAAATACCGAATATAATGCAATAAAGTGTGGAACAAGCAGTAAGGCTGGCGCAATGATAATTACTGTTCCTTCTGGAACAACCAAACTTCATGTTCATATCGCTGCTTGGAATAACGAAACAGTCAAGATTACTTTGTCTGGTGTTGATGCAACACCATCTGTTTTGTCTTTGACTAGTGATGCTGGAATCAGTAATAATACTCCATTTACTTTGAGTGGAGCACCTGCAAATTACTATTTTGAGATATCGCTTTCTGGTATGACTCAGGATAAGCAATTGACTCTTACAGCAACAACAGGGAAACGTTTTGTAGTTTGGGGAGTTAATGCCGAATAGATTCTGGAACGTATTAGCATTTAAGCGGGCGGGATATTCCTGCCCGCTTTTGTTTTTGTCATAGATGTTACAAAACAGGCCTGTAATGCACCGCTGAGTGGTATTTTTTGAGTTTTTCCGCCAAAAAATTTGGAAGTGTCAAATTTATTATGCTAACTTGCGCCGCTTTTTTCGACCTAATCGAACAAAAATAATAATACATATTTATAAAAATGAAGTTCAATTTTAACACGGAAAAGGAGTACACTGCTCCAGTTTGCAGAGTGTATTCCGTAAATTTCGAGAGCACCATTGCTACTTTAAGCTCTGGCGATGAAGTTGACCCTTCACCAGAAGAAGACTGGGGTGATCTTTAAAATTATGGAGGAATGAAAATGAAAAAGTTCTTTAATTATTTATGCCTTGCTGCCATTGCTGCCATGACATTGGCCAGCTGCAGCAAAAATGAAATAGAAGAGAATCTTCCTACATCCCCTGTAAAGAAGGTTAGCTTCAACGCTAAATCTGCTAATCCAGACACCAAGACCATTTTTGGTGATAAGACTTCCGCTGGTTATCCAACAGTGTGGACAAGCAACCAGAAGGTTAGCATAGCTCTTAACTTTGCCAATGCAAAGCAGGCTACCGTAACCCCTTCTGCAGATGGCAAGACCGCTACTTTCACCGTAACAGTTAATGATGACGAAAGCGGTAATTATGTTTTCTACGCTCTCAGTCCAGCCGTTGCCGCTATTTCCTGGAACGCTAGTTATCAGAGCGTTCAGGTAGACTTCCCGGCAAATCAGGCACCTACAATGGGTTCTGTTGACGAGAAAGCTCACATTATGGCAGCCAAGTCCGCTACATTTACTGAGTTCCCTTCAGAAGAGTCTTCAGTTTCTTTGACTTTCTCTCATATTGCAGCATACGGAAAGTTCATGCTCAAGAACTTCCCTGAGACAGTTGCTATCACAGGCGTTGATCTTACCGCAGACGAGAACATTGTTGGAAGAGTTTACTTCTATCCTGAGACCGGCGAGTATGCAGACAATTCTGCAGCAAAGACCGTTAGCATTAGCTCCTCAGCGATTTCTGCCGAGAGCAATGCAAGCAAGGTGTTCTGGTTTGGAATCAAGCCAGTTGACCTGCAGGGCAAGAACCTGAAAGTCACCGTTCATACCGATGGAGGCGATTACGTAAAGACCATCACTTTCCCTTCCGGCAAGGGCAATTTCCAGGCTGGAAAGGTTGCAGCCTTCAACATCGACTTTAATGGAATAACCCCAGCTGCTGACAAGATTTATACACTTGTTACCAGCTATGACGAGCTTACCGCTAATTCTGAGGTTATCATTGTAGCAAATGAAGCAGATTATGCTCTTGGCACTACCGACAACGGTAATAACAGAGCTGCCGCTGCTATAACCAAGGGTACAAACACTGTTGTCAACCCTGGTGATGCCGTTCAGACATTCCTCCTTGAGGCAGGCACGATAACAAATACCGTTGCATTCAAAGGCAACAACGGAGGTATCCTTGTTGAGGACTATTATATTGGTTCTGCTAATGGGGGCAATTATTTGAAGACCTTTAGCACAAAAGGTGACAATACTTCATTCGGCGTAATCCTTGGCAGTGATGGTGTAGCTGAGTTATCCGCCAAGCAGTATTCAAGCAACATTCTGAGATTCAACAATGGTGCGAAACTTTTTGCTTGCTATGCTTCAGGTCAGCAGGATGTTGCCATCTACAAGCTTGAAGGCACCGGTTCCGGTGATCCATTGGTAGCCGAAGTTAAACATACCATTACCTACACCCAGCCACTGACTGGAGGCTCCTTCGTTGTTACCGTTGATGGAGACGAGATAGCTTCTGGCACTAAGGTTCAGGAAGGCAAAACTGTTACTCTGACTGCAACTGCAGCTTCCGGTTCCGCATTCTCCTCATGGTATGTAACTGGTGCAACAGTTAGCGGCAACACTGCTGTTGCAACCTTCACTGTTGGAACATCAGATGTTGAAATTTCAGCAACATTCGTTTCCGGTTATACTCTTGACGGTTCCGTAACTGGTGGCGACAATGGCTACGCTACAGAATCAAATATAACTCAGGGAGATATCTCTTGGAAAGTTATGGGTAACACTACAGAAAATCCGTGGAGAATTGGTGGCAAACAGCTAGATGATGTAGACAGGACAATTTTCAGTACAACAGCTTTTGAGCAAGATTTCAGCTCTATTGTAATTTCTCATGGCGCTGCTAGCAAGATTACGGTAAATTCCATGACTGTTGTTGTATCAAAGAACGCAGACTTCTCAAATCCAGTTTACACTGCAACTCCTTCTTTCAGCGCAAACGGATCTGTAACAATCACAAAACCTAGCGGACAAGACTGGAGCAACTGTTATTACAAAATTACCTACAATGTGCATGTAAATGGCAATAATAACAGATACTTTGAGTTTAAGAGCGCATCATTTGCATTATAATTTTTTTCGAATAGTACTTTTAGGGCGGGCAGGACAAAATCCTGCCCGTTTTTTGTTTTACTGTGATTTGCAATTTTAGTTGACTCTTCTTTAACTTTGTGTCACTTTTCCGCCAGTGTTGCTATGAGCTCTGGCGACGAAGTTGACCCTTCACCAGAAGAAGACTGGGATGATCTTTAAAATTATGGAGGAATGAAAATGAACAAGTTTTTTAGTTTTTTATGCCTTGCAGCCGTTGCTGGATTGACTGTGGCAAGTTGCAGCAAAAATGAAGATGTGGAGAATCTTTCAGATTCTATAGCCAAAAAGGTAACCTTCATTGCTAAATCTTCTAACCCAGCTACTAAGACTCAATTCGGTGACAAGACTTCGTCAGGTTATCCAACTATTTGGACTTCAACCCAGAAGGTTAGCGTTGCTCTTAACTATGCCAATGCCGTTCAGGCAGATGTAACTCCTTCTGCAGACGGCAAGACTGCTACTTTCAATGCTGAGGTCACAGATGATGGCAGTGGAAACTATGTGTTCTATGCTCTCAGCCCAGCTGTAGCCGCTAGTTCCTGGGAAGCTGCATCTAGTCGTGTTGAAGTTGTATTTCCTGCAACTCAGACTCCGACCATGAGCTCTGTAGATGAAGCTGCTCACATTATGGCCGCCAAGTCTGCAACATTTACTACTTTCCCTGATAATGTATCTCTTTCTTTCTCTCACATTGCGGCTTACGGAAGATTTACACTCAAAGATTTCCCTGAGGATGTAACAATCTCTGGCATTGACCTTGAGGCAGACGAGAATATTGCAGGAAGTGTTTATTTCTATCCTGCAACTGGAACTTATGCAGATAAAACCGCTTCTAAGACTATTAGCCTTAATGTCTCAGCGATATCTGCCGAGAGCAATGCAAGCAAAGTTTTCTGGTTTGCTGTTAAGCCTGTTGATCTGCAGGGCAAGAACCTGAAAGTTACTGTACACACCAATGTAGGGGATTATGTTAAGACCATCACTTTCCCTGCAGAAAAAGGTAATTTCCAGGCCGGAAGGGTTGCTTCATTCACTATCGAAATGCCTCTTGTTGAAAAGACAGCAACGATTCAATTTGGCAGCGGAACCGGTCGCACCAAGATTAATGCAGCTACAGTTACGGGTAATGATAGCCAGGGAAATACTTGGACTATTACCACTACTCAGAACCCTGATTATGATCAGGAGACTGATTTCAGCATTATTGGCGATGAGCATTGGGCTGCCGGCTCAATAACATTTACCACGACGCTTGAGAGATCTGCAAAAATTAAGAGTCTATCTATCAAATTGGGCGGAGTTGACGATGATACGGATGGCTTAATAACCTTGAAGGTAGGTGACACTGCTGTAGGAAGCGGATCACTTTGGGGTACGCCTGATGTGACTGTTAGTTCAACGACAGTAGAAACAGGAAAAGTTTTAACAATAATTGTTACTAACATTTACAGTGGAGTTAAGGCTTACAATATCGATGTAACCTACGAGAACTAACTTACCTCTTTTTGAGATTTCTAAATGGAATAGAGCTCGGTATTGCGCCGAGCTCTTGCTTTTTTGGACTTTTATTCTAAACTTTGCGCCGCTTTTTCGCGATTTTCTGCGAAGAATACTAGTTGAAAAATATATTATTATACGTATAACAATTATGATAACACACAAGAGAGAGGAATATGCTAAGCCTTTTTGCAAAGTGTATTCCGTTAAATTAGAGGGCACTATCGCCACAATGAGCTCAGGCGACGAGGTTGACCCTTCACCAGAAGAGGACTGGGGTGATCTTTAAAATCAGAGGAGGAAATTAAAATGAGAAAGTATTTCAGTTTATTCGCAGTAGTTGCAGTAGTTGCAACTTCATTCATCAGCTGCAGCAAGGATAGTTCTCCTCTTGCAAAAGAGCAGGAAAGGCAGGCTGTTAAAATCAGCTTCAACGCCCAGACCCAGGAGCCTTCTACAAAGACTTACTTCGGCGACAAGACATCTGAGGGTTATCCAACCGTATGGTCTGCAGACCAGAAAGTTAAGGTTATCTTCAGCTTGAACGTAAACTGGTCTGACGAGGCAACCGTCATTCCTTCAGGAGACGGCAAAACCGCTTCTTTTGACGCTCAGTTCAGCAATCTTCCACAGGATGACACAGAGCTTTGGCTTCAGGCTGTCAGTCCTGCTACCGCTTTCACAGGAAATAACGGCGGATGGGGATTGGGATTTGCAGTTCCTTCGGAGCAGACTCCTACTATGACATCTGTCGATGAGGCAGCGCATATTCTGTTTGCATCGCTTGACCATGCTATTGTTGCCAACGCAATGCCTGAGAAGATAACTCTCAAGTTCTCCCACATTGCAGCATACGGAAAATTCATGCTCAAGAACTTCCCTGAGGATGTTACCATCAAGAGCATTGAGCTTTCTTCTACCGAGTACCTGACAGGAAACTCCATGTATCCTGAAAACGAGTATTACACCGGTGGATTTGAGCAGAACAAGTATCTGACTCTCAATCCTTCCAAGCTTTCTGCAGAGAGCAACGCCAGCAAGGTGTTCTGGTTCTCAGTTCTTCCTGTAAACCTGGAAGGCAAGACACTTACTGTAAAGGTTAAGACCGATGCAGGAGTTTTCACCAAGGAAGTTACATTCCCTTCTGGAAAGGGCAATTTCAAGATGGGACAGGTTGCATCCTTCAATCTCAACATGAGCGGCATCACTCCAGAGCCTCTGCAGTATAAGCTTGTCACCGATTATTCTGAGCTTACCGCAGGCTCTGAGTTCGTGATTGCGTCAACCGTTTACGACAAGGCAATGGCAACAGAAATGTGGTCTTACCCTTGGAGAAAAGAGGCTGATATCGTTAAGAGTTCAGACAAGGCCACTATCGAGAATCCTGGCGATGATGTTCAGGTATTCACCCTGAAGAAGGGAAGCGGCAAGAATACAGTTATGCTCGAGTGCAAGAATGGGGAGTTTGCCAACAAGTATATTGGCGCCTTGATAACTTCTTCTCCTAGCTCCAACTATAGCCAGTGGACTTATTTGTATAACTGTTCTTCTACTGAGACTGAGAAGGGCATTAGCTGGGAAGTTCATCTGGAAGAAAACGGCGAAGCCTTTATGACCCCGTATAATACTGCGAGCCGATTTAAGTATCTGAGTTATCATCATAATAATAAAGAATTCTTTATGGACAATGCCTTCTTGGCTTCAGAAGCGTTGGCAATCTACAAACTTGAAGGCACTGGCGAAGGTGATCCGCTAATTGTTCCGGTTCCTGAATTCCGTTTCACCTCAGGAGTCAACACTCCTTCAGGATATGAGCCGATGGTTTATGTAGGCAACACAATGTATCTGCCTGCAGCAGGCGGTACCTATACCGTTACTTACGAGATCAAGTATCCAGCTGCTGACGGAGAGATCCAGCCGCAGTCGGGTCCTGTTTCTACTTATAATATTCCTCTTACTACCAGCAACTCAGTATCTGGAAATACGGGAACACTTACTATTACTCTTCCTCAGAATACTTCAAGCTCTGGCAGAAGCGGCTATATGCAGTTGTTCTACTGCTATAATATGGTAGACGGAGTTTGGCAGAATACAGAGGAAGTTCTTCTGTATATTGCCCAGGCTGGAGCTGGCGCTCCTAAATAAAACACGATTTTTGTCGTGATGCAAGAAGTCCGAAACAATCAGGTTCCGGACTTCTTTGTTTCTGGGGCTGAGAAAAGAAAGAACCAAAAGAATTTTTTGTTAACTTGCATCACTTTGCGGGGCCAGATTTTGAGTGATTGGGGTCGGAAAAAGAATTTTTTAATTGATGAAATTAATTTGCCTTAACAAAATGGAGCGGGAGAAATACTCCGTTCCAAAGTGCAGGGTCTTTGCCGTTTGCACAGAAAATTGCATTGCCCAGAGTACTAATACTATTCCGGACGACGATTACGATGATGAAGGTGATTTTTAAAATGTCTGCCATGAAAAGAATATTTTGCAAAATAGGTTTGATAGCAGCTGTCTCAGCGATGCTGCTGGGATGCGCAAAGGACAAGTCTGAACCTCAGCCGGAGGTTTACAAGAGGACTGTCAAGGTTTCTTTTACCAAGGGTGCAGACACCAAAACGTCATTGGTTGAAGGAGACGACAAAGCTTCATATGTTTGGTCTGAAGGCGATGACGAATACTTCAGGATTTATGAGAACGGGACTTTGGGAACCATTACCGAAATTGACTATAGCGCCGATATGAAAAGAATCGACCTTACAGTGGAGTTTGCTACTGTACAGGCTGACGAATATGTTTATTCGGCAAGGTTTGCCAAGGAATTCAGCAACAAGGGAAACATAAAGATTCAGGATACTCAGAGCCCTGGAGAGTCTTCCTATGACCCGGATGCAGATGGAATGATAACCGATGAAATAACATCCGCTACGGCTCTTAACTCGCTGCAGTTCATGATGCAGAGAATCATTACCGTTAACAAGATGACGTTGAAAGGCCTTGTTCCGGGCGAGAAAATCAAGAGAGTTGAGGTTACATTCGACAAGATAGTCACCGGTTATTATGTGGTTTCTGGCGACGATGCTGGAACTTATGCCAACGGAGGCAAGAAGATAACGTTGAATTATGACGATGCCGTTGTTCCTTCTGACGGAACTTTCCCTGTTTATTTCACAGCGATGCCGGTAGAGAATGCTGGTTTCTCAAGCGTGGTGGTTTCAACGGACCAGAACACATATACCAAGCCTGAAAGCGCCTTCTCAGGAACTCTGAGCTTCTCGATCGGCAAGATGACGAGATTCGGAATGAACATGAGCGGCTATGCAACTCCGGTTTCCACGTCGGTAACCTATACTCTGGTACAGAATCAGTCCGGCCTGGTTGAAGGAACTTATATCATCGCCGCTTCCGGATTCGATAAAGCCATGGGGGGCTTGAGCGGAACAATCCATACTAGTGAAAATATCACCAAGACAGGCAATACTATCGTGTTGGACAATACAAGTACTGTGCTTCCTGTCAAGTTAAAGAAGAATGGAAGTTCCTGGACTATCCAGAACGATAAATCCGGCGATGTCAATTACGGCAATTATCTGGCCTGGGATAGTGGCAATACCAGCATAGAGCAGGCAGATGCTTATAACTGGAACATTTCCATCAGCAGCGGAGTGGCTACGATTGCCTGCGGCAATGCCACAACAAGAACCCTCCAGTACAATCAGAGCAGCCCGCGATTCTGCTGCTACACTTCCAGCCAGAAGCCTGTGGCTCTGTATATCGCGGAGGGATCTGGCCCGACAGGCCCTGCCATCAGCATCACCTCCTCCAACCCTGTAGTGGTAGGTAAGGCCGGCGGTTCGCAGACAGCAAGCTATACGATTACAAATCCGGTATCGGGAGTAACTCTGACAGCAACTTCAAATGCTTCCTGGATAACCAATGTTGCAGTAAGCGGCAATAACATAACGTTTAATGTAGCGGCACAGGCAGCGGGCGCCAATTCAAGGACCGGCACCATTACGCTTAATTATACAGGAGCATCTTCTGTAGAACTTGCAGTAAGCCAGGAACCTGGAGAAGGTGGAAGCCAGGCAATCAACGGTTGGCTTGAGCTTCCGGCATCTCAAACAGGCTCAGACTACTTCACAAGCACCTTCTTTGCAGACGGAGACCGCAATTATACATACATGTACCAGTACAGCATGTACACCTGCCTTTGGGTGGCATATCCGCTGTATGCATCAACGATGGGAAGCAGCGAGGCTATCCCGGGACCATACAGTCCTGATCCTATGGAAATGGCAAGCTTTGAGGACCGAGGGAAGACTTGGGCTGCCAATCCTCAGATTGACAAGAACCTGCAGATCAATGTCTGGAGCGGCAGCTATGGAGTAAACGTTCCTAATGCAAATCCGTCAGACTTATATGCAAGAGGTCACCAGATTCCTAATGCAGACCGTTCAAACAACGGCACCATGCAGTCGCAGACCTACTATGCAACCAATTCTACTCCTCAGATCCAGAACCGTTTCAACGGATACATCTGGGGCAAGCTGGAAGACGGTGTAAGAGAGTCTGTAAAGGATACCGTCTATGTAGTAACAGGAGCATGTTTCCGCAAGGTAGGCGGCAGCGAGACCATCAGCTACATCCAGCCTCAGCATGACTCCAAGAGAGCTCCGGTTCCGAATTACTACTGGAAGGTTCTGCTCAAGGTCAAGAGAAGCGGAAATACCATCACATCCGCCAAGACTATAGGATTCTGGTATGAGCACAAGCAGTACACTACCCAGGATTATTCCAACTCCGCATACAGGAAGAGCGTCAGCCAGATAGAAGCGTGGACAGGTTTCAACTTCTTCGTCAACCTTCCGTATGACATAGCCGCTTCGGTTAAGAATAACACGGACTGGGATTCGTTCAAGAGTTTCTAGGAGATTTGAATGTGGCCAGATGATATGAAAATGAGACATTGTTTTGGAGCGATGATGCTCTGCGCCGCAGTTGCAACTGGCTGCGGAGGCGGAAACGCCCAGGAGACAGAACCTAAGACTCCTGTTGCAGGAACAGACGGCAACAAGTATGTACCATATGAGGAGAGGACGGGAGAGGAGTCTGTAGTGTATTTTACTCGCGATTTGTCTGCTGAGGGACTGATCAAGGCATACGAGCAGGTATGCGGAGATATAACGGGAAAAGTTGCCGTAAAGCTCCATACCGGTGAGCAGAACGGCCCTAATATCATACCAAGGGAGTGGGTGAAAGCTTTGTTGGAAAAAGATCTCAAAGACGCAACCATCATTGAGACCAACACTTATTATGAAGGCGACCGCTACACAACTGAGCAGCACCGCAAGACTCTGGAAGTAAACGGCTGGACATTCTGTCCGGTAGACATTATCGATGAGCAAGATACCGTTACTATTCCGGTCAATGGAGGAAAGTGGTTTACGAAGATGTCAGTAGGAAAGAATCTTCTGAACTACAACAGCATGGTAGCGCTGACTCACTTCAAGGGCCATACCAAGGGCGGTTTTGGCGGCAGCAACAAGAACATCGGAATCGGTTGTGCGGACGGCAGGGTCGGAAAGGCCTGGATACATACCGTAAAGGGGTCAGACGACCAGTGGAGCATCGCTGAGGAAGAGTTTATGGAAAGGATGACAGAGTCCACCAAGGCTACGATAGACCACTTCGGCAAGCACGTGACATACGTTAACGTGATGCGCAACATGTCCGTTTCCTGCGACTGCGAGGGCGTTGCGGCAGAGCCTGTGGTTACTCCAAACGTGGGAATCCTTTCATCCAGGGACATCCTGGCAGTTGACCAGGCTTGCGTGGACATCATCTACGCCATGACAGCGGAAGAGCATGCGGCGATGGTGGAGCGTATGGAAACCCGCCACGGACTGAGGCAGCTCTCCTACATGAAGGAGCTTGGAATGGGCAATACCCGCTATAAGCTCATCGACCTTGACAACGGCGGAAAGGAAATCACCGCCGCCGAGGCTGCCAAGGACCTGAAGCCGTTTGTCCAGTAGGTTTTGGGGAGACGAAAAGAAAAAAGGCTGTGTTCAACAGCCTTTTTTTGTACCCCCGAGGCGAATCGAACGCCTATCAATGGAACCGGAATCCATCGTTTTATCCGTTAAACTACGGGGGCTTTGTGGTGCAAAGGTATAAAATTCTTATCTTTGTCGCCCAATACTAAAACCGTATAGATAATGAAAGCATTTGTATTTCCGGGCCAGGGTGCCCAGTTTACCGGAATGGGTAAGGAACTCTATGAAAGCGAGGCTCTTGCCCATGATCTGTTTGAAAAGGCCAATGAGATTCTGGGATGGAGGATATCTGACGTGATGTTTACCGGAAGCGCAGAGGACCTCAAGCAGACAAAGGTTACCCAGCCTGCTATTTTCATACATTCAGTTGTTTTGGCAAAGTGCCTTTCGGAGTGCGCTCCGGAGAGTGAATTCAGGAAGAAAGCCGCTGAGGCCGGCATTCCTGGCTTTGATCCGGATATGGTGGCAGGGCATTCTCTCGGCGAATTCTCTGCTCTGACAGCTGCAGGGGCCCTGAGCTTTGAGGAGGGTCTGAAGCTGGTGGCAAAGCGTGCGTTTGCAATGCAGAAGGCCTGCGAGCTGAAGCCGTCCACTATGGCAGCCGTGCTGAAGCTGGAGGACAAGGTGATTGAAGAGGCTTGCGCAGAGGTTTCCTCTAAGGGCAATGCCGGCGTAGTGGTTGCCGCAAACTACAACTCCCACGGACAGGTGGTTATCAGCGGAGATATCGACGCCGTTGCAGCAGCTGGCGCTCTTCTGAAGGAAAAGGGCGGAAGGGTGATTCCTCTGGCCGTTGGCGGAGCGTTCCACTCGCCGCTGATGGATCCTGCAAGAGTTGAGCTCGCCGAGGCAATTGAGAAGGCAGTTATCGTGAAGCCGATCTGCCCTGTTTACCAGAATGTAGACGCTATGCCGCATACAGATCCTGAGGAAATCAAGAAGAACCTCCTTATCCAGCTGACCAGTCCGGTCAAGTGGTCTTACATCGTTGAGAAAATGGTGGAGGACGGGGCCAGCGAGTTTGTGGAGCTGGGTCCTGGAGCCGTTCTGCAGGGTCTTGCAAAGAAGCTTGCTCCGGCAGAAACTCTCATCAAGGGGCTTCAGTAATCGTTTCCGGGCGTGAGTGCAAGAGCTGCGAGCTCTTTGTTTGAGTTATTCGCGGATTATTGTTTGCTTTCCCCCTTTTTAATTGCTAACTTTGAGGCGACTATTATTGGACGTTTTTGAGGCTAACGCTTTCAATAACAGGGTGTTAATGGTCTTTTAGGCATCGATGGGCGCCTTTGGCGGCGGCCATTGGATGCTTTTTGGCTGGATTTTATACAGAAATCTTAATTAAAGGATATAAACTTAAATAACATGGCAAAAGAAAAAGTGTTTCTCACCTGCGATGGAAACCAGGCAGCCGCTCACGTAGCTTATCTGTTCAGCGAGCTTGCAGCCATCTATCCTATCACACCTTCATCTCCTATGGCCGAGCATGTGGACGAATGGTCTGCATTTGGCCGCAAGAACCTTTTCGGCGAAACCGTTAAGGTTATCGAGATGGAGAGTGAGGCAGGCGCCGCCGGAGCTGTACACGGTTCCCTTCAGGCAGGTGTACTTACTTCAACATTTACAGCATCACAGGGATTGCTGCTGATGATCCCTAACATGTACAAGATTGCGGGAGAGATGCTGCCTGCAGTATTTCACGTAACTGCAAGAAGCCTTGCAACTCACGCTCTGAGTATCTTCGGAGACCAGCAGGACGTTATGGCCGTTCGCCAGACCGGTTTTGCAATGCTGGCTTCCGCAAGCGTGCAGGAGGCTATGGACATGGCCGCAGTTGCTCATCTTTCAACTATCAAGTCTTCAATTCCGTTCGTTCATTTCTTTGACGGATTCCGTACATCTCACGAAATCCAGAAGATTGAGGTGCTTCCGGAAGAGGGACTGAAGAAGATGGTCAGCACCAAGGCTCTGGCCGCTTTCCGCAAGAGGGCTCTCAACCCTAACGCCCCTGTAACCAAGGGCACTGCCCAGAACGCAGACGTTTATTTCCAGGAGACCGAGGCCAGGAACCAGTACTACACTGAGGTTCCTAACATCGTGGCTCGCTATATGGGCGAGATCGGTGAACTGTCCGGCCGCCACTATCTGCCTTTCGACTACTTCGGAGATCCAGAGGCTGAGAGAGTGGTTATCGCTATGGGTTCTGTCACCGATACCGTAAAGGAAGTTGTGGACTACCTTGTAGGCAAGGGCGAGAAAGTGGGTGTTGTTGTCGTAAGGCTGTACAGGCCTTTCAGCACCCAGTATTTCCTCAGGGCTCTGCCTAAGAGCACCAAGAGGATCGCTGTTCTGGACCGCTGCAAGGAGCCGGGAGCAGTTGGCGAGCCTTTGTATGTTGACGTAAAGAGCGCTTTGGCCGACACAGACTTCGCCGGCAAGGTGAAGATCGTGGGCGGCCGCTACGGCCTGTCTTCAAAGGACACTTCTCCTGCGCAGATTCTGGCCGTATACCAGAACCTCAAGGCAAAGGAGCCTAAGAACTCCTTCACCATCGGTATCGTTGATGACGTTACGTTCCTCTCCCTTCCTCAGAAGGAGGAGATCTCTCTTGCAAAGCCGGGTACCTACGAGCTCAAGTTCTTCGGACTGGGTTCAGACGGAACCGTTGGCGCAAACAAGAACACCATCAAGATAATCGGCGGAACTACAGACAAATACTGCCAGGCTTACTTTGACTACGACTCAAAGAAATCTGGCGGATTCACTTGCTCTCACCTTAGGTTCGGCGACAATCCTGTTAACTCTCCTTACCTTGTTTCCACTCCGGACTTCGTGGCTTGCCATGTGCCTTCATACCTGACAAAGTATGACGTTCTGAGAGGAATCAAGAAGGGAGGCACCTTCCTGCTGAACAGCCTCTGGGATACAGAGGAGACTCTGAAGAGGCTGCCGGACTTCATCAAGTACCAGATCGTTAGCAAGAAGCTTAACTTCTACATTATCAACGCCACCAAGATCGCCGAGGAAATTGGTCTGGGCAACCGCACCAATACCATCCTCCAGTCTGCATTCTTCAAGATTACCGGCATTATTCCTTACGAGGATGCCGTTAAGGAGATGAAGAAGATGATAGACAAGAGCTACGGCAAGAAGGGCGAGAACATCGTCAAGATGAACTACGCCGCTGTTGACCGTGGAGGCGAGTACACCAAGGTGGAGATTCCGTTCGAGTGGAAGAACCTTAGCGCCAGCAAGTTTGTTCCAGACAGCTACAACCGCCTGGCTCCGGATTGGGTAAGGCAGATTGCAGACCCTGTGAACGCTCAGTGCGGCAACGACCTGCCTGTATCTGCATTCCAGAACTTCCCTGACGGCACCATTCCGGCCGGAACCGCCGCTTACGAGAAGAGAGGAATTGCCACTCACGTTCCTGAATGGAACCCTGCAAACTGTATCCAGTGCAACCAGTGCGCCACTATCTGTCCGCACGCTGCAATCCGTCCGTTCTTGCTCAAGGAAGAGGAGATTGAGAAGGCCCCTAAGGCCGCTCTCCGTGGCCTGAAGACCGCAGACGGCAAGGCCAACCTCAAGGACTACAAGTTTGTGATGCAGGTAGATCCGGCAGACTGTACGGGCTGCGCAAACTGCGCCGACGTATGTCCTGCAAAGGAAAAGGCTCTGGTTATGAAGCCTGCAGACACTCAGGCCGCACAGCAGAAGGCATTCGACTGGCTGCACAGCAAGATCGGCTACAAGGACGAGGTTATGAAGAAGGATTCCAACATCAAGGCATCCCAGTTCTCTCAGCCTCTGTTCGAGTTCTCCGGCGCTTGCGCAGGCTGCGGCGAAACTCCTTACATCAAGCTGATCTCTCAGCTCTTCGGCGACAGGATGATGGTTGCCAACGCTACCGGATGTACATCCATCTACAGCGGAAGCTTCCCAGCATCTCCTTACTGCAAGGACCGCCACGGAAGAGGACCGGCTTGGGCTAACTCACTGTTTGAGGACAACGCGGAATTCGGTCTGGGCCAGAGGCTCGGCTTTGCAAGACTGCGTGCAACTCTGGAAGACAGGGCTAAGGCAGCTATCGCTGACGAAAAATGCTCGGAGGAAGTTAAGAATCTGCTCACCAGATGGCTCGAGAACCTGAGAGACGTTGCTGTATGCAAGGAGATTGCAGAGGCTCTGCCAGCTGCTCTGAAGGACTGCAAGTGCCCTCACTGCAAAGGCATCGCAGAGTACATAGACTGCATCATCCCTCGCTCTCAGTGGATCATCGGCGGAGACGGCTGGGGATATGACATCGGCTACGGCGGACTGGACCACGTACTTGCTTCCGGCGAGAACGTGAACGTTCTGGTTGTTGACACCGAGGTTTACTCCAACACCGGCGGACAGTCATCCAAGAGTACTCCTGCAGGAGCTGTTGCCAAGTTTGCAACCAGCGGAAAGAAGATCCGCAAGAAGGATCTCGGAATGATGGCTATGAGCTATGGCTATGTATATGTGGCTCAGGTAGCTACAGGTGCTAGCCAGGCACAGTATCTGAACGCTTTGAAAGAGGCTGAGGCTCACGACGGCCCATCTCTGATCATTGCCTACGCTCCTTGTATCAACCACGGTCTTAAGGCCGGAATGGGACACTCCCAGCTGGAGGAGAAGAAGGCCGTTGAGTGCGGATACTGGCATCTGTACAGATTCAACCCGGACGCTCCGGAAGGAACAAATCCGTTCACTCTGGACAGCAAGGAGCCGGATTGGAGCAAGTTCCAGGACTTCATCAAGGGCGAGGTAAGATACGCTTCCCTTCTGAAGACCTTCCCTCAGGAAGCAGAGGAGCTCTTCTCACTCACCGAGAAGTATGCTAAACTCCGCTACGAGGGCTACAAGAAACTTGCAGGCAAGTAAACAGCTCAAGCTAATCAGAAGGGGCTCCAGATTTGGAGCCCTTTTTTTTGTATCTTTTTGCTTCCTGCCAGAAAAGAAGAGGGATAGCAGGGAATAAGAAGTAAATCAATTTCTTACAGCGCTCTGTTCCGTTTGCCCCCAATGATGACGGGACAAAAACGGGACAAAAATCAGATTTATCAAATCAAAGAGCCGTCTGTCCGGATGCCCCGCTCAGATTACATATGCATCCTTCAGTCACAAATATAACACTTTGTCACGTCACAAGCAAGAGGACGAATAAGATTCCACCATTCCAAGAAAGAGTTGAAAATTTTTTTCACTTTTTTTTGATGGCAAACCTGATTCCAGTGTTGCCATCTTTCCCGTAGGGTATTGTACAAGACTGGACTTCTTCGCCGGCCATTCGTTTTGCCGTGTCACTTCTTCCGGGATTGGACAACTGACGGCTCTGTCACGTCCTCAATCTCACCATACTATGCGCCACTGTGGTCTCCCCGGATTACACGTTTCCGGGGCTTCCTTTGTACATCTGGTTTGCCGTCAGGGTTCAATCACAGTTGCCATAACGACTTCCAAAAATGTCGGCAAAAGTGGCGTTTTGGATTGAATCTATTGACAGAATTGCTATATTTGCGTATGCATCAATTCTTTGCCCCCATTTCAATCCATAGGTCCTGCCGTGCATCTTTAGTGCGGGGAATGGGGCAGAAATTTCCTTATAGTCAATAACTTATATGTGTCGAACGCGGTCCTGGAAGGGATTCCGTGTGGTTTTTCGTGTGCATGAACGGATATAAATTACAAACACATATGCTTATGAAACAAGAGAAACAGTACTACATCTCACCCGAAGTGTACATCTTCGAGGTGAAGACCGAGGGTGTCATCTGCGGCAGCCTCACGGACCCTGATGATTACAACAATGGCGGCGATCCGCTTGAATTTTAGCAAATGGAGGACAAGACCATGAAGAAAACAGTATTCGGAATCGCAACCCTGCTGCTTGCGCTCTCTGCCTGTAACAAGATTGAAACTATCGACCAGCCCGTCGGTATGGCCGACGGCATCCCCTTCTCCGCCACCGTCAGCCTCGGTGACAACGCCGCCACCAAGGCTCTCGCCGAGAACGGCAGCACCATCACGGCTTCATGGGCCGAAGGCGAGAAAGTCGCCCTGATTCACAACGGCGTCAGCGATGAGATGACGGTCAGTTCCGTCAGCGGCGGCTCCGCCACCATCTCCGGTACCATTACCGGCACTCCCGCTGACGGCGATGCCGTAACCATCATTTACCCGTCTTCAGCTGCAGACGGCACTACGGGAAACATAAAGGCTGACCTCCTTTACGCCCAAAACGGTCTGCTTACGGGAGAGGGCAGTATCGCGGAGAAGTATGACGCACGCAAGGGCACCGGCACGCTGAAGGTTGACGGCACAGCCACCCTCGGCGGCAGCGTATCCCTCACCAACCAGTTCGCCATCTTCAAGTTCACGGTCCGCGGGGCCGACGGCACGACGGTTATCAGCGCGAAACCGCTCACCGTTACCATCGGTACGCAGGACTATGTCATCACCCCTGCTGCGGCAACGGATGTGCTCTACGCCGCCCTCCCTGCCGTATCGGGAGAAAAGGTCAGCTTCGATGCCACGGACGGCAGCGACAGGACTTACACTTGTGCAAAACTCAGCGTAAGTTTTGCGGCCGGGTCCTACTACCAGTCCACCCTCAAGATGCGTGAATACGTGGACCTGGGCATTGTCGTCGGCGGCAAGAAAATCAAATGGGCCACCTGCAATGTGGGCGCCGCCAATCCGCAGGACTACGGCGACTACTTCGCCTGGGGCGAGACCACCACGAAAACAGACTACAAGAGCGACTGGTCAAACTATTTCGACACCTCGGACGGCGGTTTTACCTTCACCAAATATAACATAGATGGTGGCAAGACGGTCCTTGACCTCGAGGATGACGCCGCCAACGCCAACTGGGGCGGCAGCTGGCGTATGCCGACGAACGCGGAGATGAATGCACTGTTGGCCCTGTCAAAGGAATGGGTGACCTACGAAGGCGTCAACGGCTATAAGTTTACCGGCAACGGCAAAACCCTCTTCCTTCCCGCCGCTGGCTTCCGGCTCGATACCGACCTCGGCTATGCGGGCTCCCGCGGCTACTACTGGTCTTCCTCCCTCCGCGGGTCAGACTACGCCTGGCGCGTGTACTTCGATTCCGGAGCTGCCCGCAGTAGCAGCTACAGCCGCTACTACGGTCAGCCCGTGCGTCCCGTCACGGAATAAACGGCTTGCATGGGCTATCAGCCCGGCAAGCCTGCTGACTGCGTATGCCAATTCTGCAGAGGATATTCTAGGGTCAGAACGCATAAGGCTAAGGATATCCTGCTTTCTTTTTTCCTTTCCTTTAAGGGTTTTCTCTGTCTTTTCTCCGACATTTTCTCCGACATTTTGAGATGATGTCGGTTTTCTCTTGTAAAGAACCGTCGAGAAGAAACCTTCAGTCCGGAATTCCGGTGTCGGAAGTCCGGCTTCCTTCATCAGGTCAGCCATTCTCGGAATGCCGGAGCCGACTTTCTCGACCAGATCCATCCGGGTAAAGAGTTCGAACACCTTCGGATTACGGGACTTGCTCATATGGCCGAAGTTCCTGGCCACAACAGGAAGCAGGCCGCCCGGATTGGTAATCTCCAGCCGATCATCGTATAACTCCACCATGATATTGGCGGCAGTGTCGTAATAATCGCGATGGCAAATCGAGTTTGTAAGTGCTTCTTTTATAGCGTCTAATGGAATCTCCCATTTCTCGATACGGGGATTGAAGCCGTCCATTATGTATTCGACGGCAAGACGCTGTTTCAGCCATTTGGTAGTCTCATTGTACTGGCTGAGGAGCGGGCCTCCGATGGTCTTGAAATCAATGATGTGGACCTTATTCGTTCCCTTGAAGAGGACGCAGCGGACAACCGCCTGGGGAATCCGCTTGCCACATTCCTCGGAGAAGAACTTTCGCATTGTTGCCGATGTTAATATATTGTGTATCAAGTAGTTAAACCACCGACGCAAATATAATACAAACGGGACAAAAACGAGATAGAACCAGCAAAAATGAATGAAAAAAAACGATATTGAAGCAATCATAGGAAACCCGGTGATACTCGCCTAACGTGCTGATGCTTCTGAGATTACATCACCCATCTGTCGTATCGTTTCCGATGGTTTTCCTCGCTACAAGAAATTTTTGTATTTTTGGGACTTAAATTTTACGGCAGTATTTATGAACGCTTTATATAAAGCATTTGTAATAAGCATATTATCCTCCGCGATGAGCTTGACTTCGATGTCAGGTGCGGCGGCTCAGGATACGACAACGATTTCTCTGAACGAGATCAGCGTTCTGGCTTCCAGAGTGCCGATAGTCTGGCATAAGCAGGCGAGGATGGTTTCTTCCTTGAACGCTGCCGCAATAGGCAATTCTCCGTCGCAGAGCATAAACGATTTGCTGAAGTACTCAGCCAGCATCGATGTCAGGCAGAGAGGGCCGATAGGGGCACAGACCGATGTGGGCATCCGGGGCGGAAACAGCGAGCAGGCGGCAATCCTTCTCAACGGCATCAACATATCCGATCCGCAGACAGCGCACAATTCCTTCGACCTTCCGTTCATAGTGCTTCAGGTGGATGGAATAGACATCCTGGAAGGCCCGTCTGGGAAGATTACCGGCAGTTCATCACTGCTGGGGGCGGTAAACGTGAGGACCCGCATTTCAGACGTCAACCGCCTTCTGGTAAATGCTGAAACCGGATCGTACGGCTATCTGAGCGTGGGTGCGAAATATGACTTTGCCGGCTTTAGGAAAACTCCAGGGAGCAATTCCTTCAAGAACTCCCTTTCCGCGTCCTATACCCGTAGTGACGGTTATTCCAGAAGCAGGGAAGGGCATCTTAACAGCGACTACAAGGCCTTGAAGGCTTTCTACGAGGGAGAATTCAGGGATGATGACGTCCAGGTGAACTGGTATGCCGGAGTGAGCAACAAGGACTGGGGTTCCAACCGTTTCTACGCGGCCGCTTACGACGAGCAGTTCGAGCACACCTTCAAGAGTTTTACCGCCGTAAAGGCCCATAATGTCAAGGGAAGGATCACGATAAGCCCGTCCCTGTACTGGAACCATACCAACGACCGTTTTGAACTCTTCCGTGACAATCCGGAAGCCTATCCGTTCAACTATCACAAGACCAATGTCTACGGCGCAAACCTGAACAACTACTTCAAGTGGGTGGGAGGAACCACGGCTTTCGGCGGAGAAATCCGCAACGAGGACCTTGTCAGCGGAAACCTCGGCGAGCCTCTGGACAAGCCGAAACATATCAGGGGAACGGACCGCAACTACGAGTTCGGCCTCAACCGAACCAACACGAGCTTCTTCCTGGAACACAATGTGATAACCGAAAGGTTCACCGTTTCCGCCGCCCTGCTTGCCATAAAGAACAGCTGGGCGGAGATGGATATGAAAGTCTATCCTTCCGCCGACCTTTCACTGGCCCTTCTGAAACGGGGAGACAATCGTCTGCGCCTGTTCGCTTCCTATAACTCATCGCTGAGGATGCCGTCAGTAACCGAGCTGTACTATTCCGTGGGCGGCCACAAGGCTGACAAGCACCTCAAGCCTGAGGAGGTAAAGGCTCTGGAAGGGGGACTTAGGTTCTCCTCAGCGACGGTTACAGCCTCCGCCAGCGTTTTCCGCAACCGGATGACCAACCTCATAGACTGGATCCGCAGCACCGAAGACGGCGAAGAAGCCATCTGGAAGTCCGTGAATTTCGGAAAGATAAAGTCCACCGGAATCCTGCTCCAGACATCCTGGACTCCACAGTTCCACTCCAGAGTCTTCAATCTCAAGAGAGTGAATCTGGCCTACAGCTACATCGACCAGAAAACCCGCGAGACGTCCGGCATTCAGAGCATGTACACCCTGGAGTATCTGAGGCATAAGTTTGTGGCCAGTGCGGATGTCGATATCGTTCCGGACCTTACCCTCAGCCTCTTCTACAGGTTCCAGGACCGTGTGGGAACGTTCACCAGCACATCCGGAGAAGTCAAAGGCTACAAGCCGTACGGCATAGTAGATGCCCGCCTTGCCTACAGGTGGAAAGACTATACATTCTATGTAGAAGGCAACAACCTCACCGATATCACATACTTCGACCACGGAGCAATCCCCCAGCCTGGCTTCTGGTTCATGGCCGGAGTCAAATTCAGTCTGTAGCGGTTTTGGATTCTTGGAAAAAAAGCGTAACTTTATAATCGCTGAAAAGAAACAAGAAACAAAAATGTGATATGAAAACAGGAGTTTACAATTCGTTCTACACCCCTATGGGGCTAGTCAATTTCGAGCATCTGGCTCACGGATGCGTGCATATGGAGTGGGAGGGGATGCATATCTATGTGGACCCTTGCTCAGATTTTTTCGACTATACCGGATGCAAGAAGGCAGACCTGATTCTGCTCACTCACGCTCATACAGACCACTACGACACCAAGGCCATTGAAGAGATCGCGATGCCTAACACCACGTTCATCGTGAGCCGCGGCGTTAGGACCGTTCTGGAGAATGACCTTCTGGCGATGAAGGCCGGCACAGCCAAAGGCCCGGACGGTAAACTTCTTCCTAAGCTGGACCTGGACAACAATCCTCTGAACGTGGATCCTTCCACCAACCTGGTAAGCATGCTGAACATTCCTAAGCTGCGCCACTGCAAGGTTGTGACGCTGGAGAACGGCGATGCCATTTCTTCCATCGGGCTCACGATTACCGCAATACCTGCCTACAACATCAACTACAAGAGAAGCAACGGCCATCCGTTCCACATCAAGGGAGAGGGCAACGGCTACCTGATCTCGATGCAGGGTTTTGACATCTACTTTGCCGGCGATACCGAGCCAATTCCTGAAATGAACGAGCTGGCTCCGGGAGCTGTGAGGGCTCATTCCTGGTCGCAGTTCCTTCAGGGCGAAATTGATGTGGCTTTCCTGCCGAAGAACCTCCCTTACACCATGAGCGATGACGACTTTATCAAGGCCGCCAACCTCATCAGGCCTAAGAACCTCTTCCCGATCCATTACTTCGAGATGGACGCCAAGGCTCTCAACCGCCGCCTGAACACTGGCATCTGCCTCTACGTTAATGGAAAGCAGGTTTAGATGGGGCTATGGTGTTCCATAAACTACTGATTTATAGCAAGTACAAAAAAGCACCCCTCGGAAAAAGAGGGGTGCTTTTGGCATATGGTTGAACATTAGCGCCTTACAAGGCACCATAGCCCTTACTGAACAAAGGCGATGATCTCGTCCTTTACAACCTTCTGGCCCTGCTGAGCCATGATGGCAACCAGCTTGCCGTCTGCCGGGCTGATAATTTCTTCCATTCCGTAGAATGCCTGCACGTAGCAGAGTGTCTGGCCCATCTTCACATCGCTGCCTTCAACAGGTGCAGAAGATTTGTCCTCTACGTCATACTGCCATACAACCTCGCCCTTTACGGTAGCGTGTACCGGCTTGGCGTCCGGATACTTGGCCATGATCTTCTCCACGTCGAATGCCGGAACTTCCAGAACAGGACGGGTGATGACGATAGGAGCGCCTGCCTTTGCGCGGTTGGCTTCCAGCTCTTTCTCGAACCTCTGCTTTGCGATGCCGCTCTTGTAATCGCGATACTGAGTCTCGTGCATTGCAAACTCGAAGAGTTCCTCGTCGTCCTGGCCTCTGTCCCAGCCTTCCTCTTCCATCATCTTGATGAAGCGAGGCAGATCATCAGGGAATGCGTCCTGAGGAATGCCCTCGTAGAACTCAAGGCCCTTCTGCTTAACAATCTCCTTGATTTCAGGAGCCAGCTCGCCTGGCAGCTTGCCCATCTTGCCAAGGATCATGTTCATGGTATCCTTGTCTATGGTCTTCCACCTAGGCTCGCCCTTGAGCATGTGCATCAGGTTCATCAGTGCGGTGTTCTTCACGTACTGGCTGAACGGAGTAACCAATGGCGGATAACCCAGTCTAGGCCATACATACTCTACCTCCTGGAACAGCATCACAACCAGTTCGTTGATATCCAGTTCCTTCTTTCCCTGGTTTCTCAGCGATGCGTTGATTGCGCCCTGGAAGCCCTTGAGGTCTGCCATCATGGAGCCCATCATTCCGCCAGGAAGTCCGCAGCCTACGAGAAGGGAGCTCATCTGGTGGTTGCCAGGAGCGATCCAGTAGCCGAGGAAATCGTCGATGAACTTCTGGGTAAGAGCTCTTGCCTCCATATAGGCGTTCATGTTGATGTCCTTAACCAGGAATCCGGCATCCTTGAGCATTGCCTGGATGGTGATTACGTCCGGGTGAATCTTTCCCCAGCTCAGCGGCTCCATTGCCACGTCGATGTACTCGGCGCCTGCACGTGCAACTTCCAGCATGGAAGCTACGCTGAATCCAGGTCCTGAGTGTCCGTGGTACTGCACCTTGATGTGAGGATATTTGTCCTTGATGGCCTTAACGAGCCTTCCCAGGAATGCAGGACGTCCGATGCCGGCCATATCCTTGAGGCAGATCTCGTCTGCGCCGTACTCTACAACCTTGTCCACTACGCCCATGTAGTACTCAACGGTGTGGATAGGCGAGTAGGTGATACTCAACGCTGCCTGAGCAATCATACCGGCTTCCTTTGCGTGGATAACGGAACCCTTGAGGTTGCGGTGGTCGTTCAGTCCGCAGAAAGAACGCATGATGTTGGTTCCCTGGGCTTTCTTTACCTTAGCCATCAGAGCTCTTACATCGTCCGGAACCGGGAACATTCTCAGCGCGTTCAGACCTCTTTCAAGCATGTGGGTCTGTATGCCCGCCTTGTTGAACGGAGCTGTCCACTCTCTTACCGCCTTGTTAGGATTCTCTCCGAAAAGGAGGTTCACCTGCTCGAAGGCACCACCGTTGGATTCAACACGGTCAAAGCATCCCATTTCGATGATTACCGGTGCAATCTCCTTTAGCATAGCCACTTTCGGCACATATTTGCCGGAAGACTGCCACATGTCCCTGTATAGAAGGGAGAATTTTATTTCTCTTGCCATATAGTTTTAAAATGAATTAGATTCGATGTGTTTCGTCATTTTAACAATTCTCAAAGTTAGCAAAAGATTGCCGATAACAAAAGGAATACTTGCAACTTTGTGGAAAATGTAATTGCATATTGCCAAAAAGATTATATCTTTGCAACCCCGACGGAATCGGCATCGCTGAGAATTGTGCCGCCGCCGGCTCCAGCCGTAAGGCTTTCGACATATATGGTGGCTGTAGCTCAGTTGGCTAGAGCGCCAGATTGTGGCTCTGGAGGTCGCGGGTTCGAGACCCGCCAGCCACCCTCCCAACGCTTCCGATCACTTCGGGAGCGTTTTTTTTCATCGAAGTTTTATCTATATTTGCAGTGTCATGTGAGTAACGTTAGTTAGAGAGCAAGTAGCAGGTATCAAAACATTTAAAAGTGTAGAGATGCCTGCTTTTGTTTTGGTACTTCTTCTGCACAAGGATTACTGTTTATTGTCCAGGTGGCGCAGTTCAGGCAGCCTTTGTGCATGATAAGGTCTGTGGCGTCTGCCATTTCTATTCGTCCTTTGTATTCAGGCATCCATCTTTCAATCTGCTGGAAGGCCTGTTCATCCTCAGCGATACCGAATGCCGGCAGCACGAGCACTTTGTCTGTCTGGAGCCAGTTGATGTAGGCCCAGCTGTTTTCGTTAAGGTTTTTGACGTTGAAGTGGAGTTCGTGAACATTCTTGAAGTTGGCCTTGAGAATGTTGCGGAACCTGTCTGCCATCTTCCTGTCGAACTGGCTGTAGTTGGTCATGATAACGGTGTCTGAGTCTACGAATCTCACGATTCCGTCTGCGTGGCCGAATTCTTCGTTGACATCCCATGGAAGCAGAATAATCTCTGCCTCCAGCATTTTCTCCAGACGCTCCAGCAGAAAGGACGGAGGGGTGCCGGGATTCTCTTCCAACACCTTTGATGTCATAATGGCACTTCGCCCGAAATACACCACATTTCCTCCGTCAAGGCGGATCCAGTCAAAATAGCCTTCTGCGGGGATGTCATTCGCCTTACAGACTTCCACAGGGTCACTTATCGAATGAACATACTGTTTGTCATCGCGGAGATAATCCGGCATATAGGTATAGTTCAGAAACGCGCCTCCAATGGTCTGAATCGGCATAAAGTCCCTGACCCAGATGTCCTTAGTGCCCACAAGCCCCGAATGCGGCACTCCATATTTGTTCAGGATTGCCGTTACGCTCCGGAATGTTTTTGGGCAAACCTCCGGTAACTTGGCAGAGTAATAAACCCTGTTGCAATCAATATCTGATATCATAGGTGCTAATTATTATTTTGGGGATTCTTTATGCGGAACTGCCAGTTAAAGGGGCATTTCTCATAAACGGGTTTGCCTTTAGCATCTATTTCTTTTATTTTCTTCTGCCAAAGCTCAGGCTCGTCATTGTATTTTTCGTATGCGCACACATTCTTTCTTTTATCTTCTTCTAAAACAATTGTGTTTGATTCTCCATCTTTCCATTCAATCCATTCTACGTTATTATCCAAGAGAATCCCGTTAATGAGCATATCATCGTAAATATCAGTAGAATTCTTAATATGACACTCAGTGTTTCCAACTTTAATATAGTATTCACGGATAAGGCAAGCAGCGCGGTATTTCTCTTTGGGATTCTCGAAAGTTATATCAATCCCCGATGTATGTGGGTTGAGACTGCCTACTGGGAAGTATGGTATTTCAGAGATTAAATTATTCCTGTCCGCGTAGTACTTGATCTGTTCTATTAGATCTTTTTTGTTTCTCTTTTTAATAGAATCGACGAAATGTTCTTTTAAGTATTCTTCGTTTTTATAGAAATCGTAGATCTTCCTGTCGTTGGTGTGATACATAATTGGATCCTTAAAGCGAATATCATTAGTACCATCATCTTCTTCGTGGTAGTATAATTCAAGCACTGTAGGATGGATCTCTCTTTTATTCCCGGCTATATCAGTTACTTCAAAATGTCCGGCAAGAATCTTTTCAGCGCAAGGTTTGAAGCATTCTCCAATGACGTCGGCATATTTTTCTCTAAAATGCATTTCGCAGATTTCTTTGTTTTTCTTTTTTACGAGCAAATCGTCTAGGTCTTTTTTCTTTTCATCGCGATTATTTTCAAATGATTCCAGAATCGCTTTTAGGTTTTCAAAGTTCTTCATGATCGTTGATGTTTTTCTAAGGCAAATTTAGCACGTCTTTAGAGCTGCACCAAAGAAAAGATGTTAAAAGATGTTAATAATATACAAAAAGTTATTTATTGTATTTTATTGGAAAGTATTGTTGTTTTGTAAGGTTTATATATATTTGCAGTGTTAAATAGATTTTCGAAGGAAAATCAGACAGACATCTATCCTCTAAATGGGTGTCTGTTTGTTTTTAGAAACTAACCGAGGGGGAGGTGCTGAAACAGGGAGGCCTTTGTTTACGACTTCGAATTTATAATCTATTTAACATGAAGCAAAGTGCCCGATTGGTTCAACTCACCGTTAGGGTTGTAGTTGACAAAAAAGTCAAAGTAAGAGCGTATAAACGCATCCGAAATGGCCATATTCAGAAGGTACGTAGTCACTATCGCAGATATTAGAGGTATTTGTGATAGTTGAGACTTAACCTTCGCCGAAAGGTAGACTCTACTCTATCCCCTTCGGTTTTTATTTAACGCTTCCGATTATTTCGGGAGCGTTTTTTTATGCCAGATGCTTATCTTTGTGGGCGGTATTATCGCGATAAAAAGTATTTGAGATATGGGAGAAATCAGCAAAACAAAAACCTGGTGGAAAGAGTTCATAAAGATATGCCTTGCCACCACCATTTCCATTGTGTTCACGTTTGGTACGGCGGCGCTGGTGGACAGCTGCAAGAGGGTGAAAGACCGCAAGATGACGGCTTTGATGGTGATGAGCAACATTGAGGATTATGCAAGGAGCCTGGAGAACATGGCCAAGGTTATGGCCCGCAAGGACACGGTTGCGGCCTGGCTGCTGAGCCTTCCGGAAGAGGATGTGAAGAAGGCGGACCCGGCATATTTCTCAGAGCCGATCAGGGAGGTGATATTCCTGCAGGTTCTTTCTCACGACAAGACAGCCGAAAGCATCTTCAGCAGCAATATGGACACGTGGAAGAACATGGGCAACTTCCGGTTCATAGACAACGTAGGGGACTGCTTCTCCAACATGAACTGGCTGGAAGACTACTGGAACCGCCAGGTGGAAGATGCGGAGACTATGTTCCTCAGAGTGCAGAAAGAAGCGGAACAGAACTCCGACCACCTGATAAACAGGCTGCTGAAAGACCATGAAATGCGCATGTATCTGAACAGGCTTCACTCCATGGCTGTGTGGTTTGAGGGC
This sequence comes from Bacteroidales bacterium, assembly GCA_017962375.1. GTDB lineage: Bacteria > Bacteroidota > Bacteroidia > Bacteroidales > UBA932 > Egerieousia. Next base: position 24,682 of record JAGCVJ010000014.1, on the reverse strand, counting down.
AATGCCATAACTTACAGGCAGATGAACCGCATCAATATGCAGCTTATGAACATCTCCGAAAAAGAAGTTATGGACTTTACGGATCAGATGAAGGACAAGATGGATCTTGATGTAGATGAAGATCCGTATAAAAACCTGGAACGAGGCTTGCTGAATCCGGACAGCCTTGAAACCATGAAGCCTTACAAGCAGATGCTGGACAGTCTTCTTCAGCGATAATGAAAAAGATTAAGAAAAAATCTGTGATACAGGCGGTCAAGGCTGTGGACCGTCAGCTGGAGATCGAGAAGTTCGGGAAGCTGATCTCCACGCGTCCTACGCGTATAGCCAAGAGCAAGAAGAAGTATGACCGCAAGAGTGCCAAGCGCCAGCTGCAGCAGATTCTCGGCCGTTGAGAAAAATGTTGTATCTTTACTCTGCTATTGAAATGATATGAAGACGCTCACGGTTTTTACTCCGGCATACAACAGGGGCCACACCATCGGGAGGACCTACGAGAGCCTGCTCAGGCAGACCTGCAAGGACTTTGAGTGGCTGGTGGTGGACGACGGGTCTTCGGACAACACAAGGGAACTGGTGGAAGGCTGGGCGGCTGAGGGAAAGATTCCAATCCGCTACATCTGGCAGAAGAACCAGGGCATGCACGGGGCGCACAACACCGCATACGCCAACATTTCAACAGAGCTTAATGTCTGCATAGACTCCGACGACTATATGCCGGACGACGCAGTGGAGAAGATCGTGTCTTTCTGGAAGGAAAATTATCGCGATGAAGACAAGGACCGCATTGCGGGAATCATAGGCCTGGACGCTGACACCTCCGGCAAGGTGATAGGGGCGGAGTTTCCTCAGGGGCTGAAGGAGACCACTCTCCGCGATTACTATGAGGTGCTGGGCGGCTCGGGCGACAAGAAGCTGGTTTACAGGACGGAAGTGGTTAGGAAATACCCGCCGTACCCGCTGTTCGAGGGAGAAAAGTATGTGGGGCTTGCTCTATTGTACAACATGATAGACGAGGACTACAAGCTGCTGGTGTGCAACCAGGTGATGGTGAACGTGGACTACCAGATGGAAGGCTCGTCGTTCAGCATGTGGAAGCAGTACTGGAACAACCCCAAGGGCATGGCGCATTTCCGCAAGTACGACATGCAGCACGCCAAGAGCCTCAAGCGCCGTTTCATGGTCAATGTCCACTATGTGAGCCACTCCATCAGAAGCGGCAACAAGCGCTTCATTAAGGAATCGCCGAAGAAACTGCTCACCATTCTGGCTCTTCCTTTCGGATGGGGGCTGTACCTTGTCAACCGGCACAAGGTGAAAAAGGACGCCAAGTTCAAGTTTTCAAAAGAAAACAATAAATAGTTTAAAGATATGCTAAGAAGTGTCATTAGAGGACTTTTCGTTTTCCTCGTAGGTCTTTGCCTTGTAATATGGTCCACCCAGGCTGGCGAGATTCTGCTCAAGGCTCTGGGCGTTTTCCTGATTCTTTCTTCCGTGATCACCGTGGTTTACGGCTTGGCCACTAACTCTTACGTTGATCTGAAGGGGATGAGCCTGATTTCCATAGCCAGTGCAGTCCTGTTTCTGGTTGTCGGCCTGTTCCTGCTGCTCAAGACGAGTTTCTTCATGGAGTTCATCGGTTTTGTGCTGGGTATTCTGCTGGCTTTGTACGGGCTGCTTCAGCTGGTGGTTTCCGTTCGCAACTCCAAGGGCATCAAAGACAGGTTCTGGTTCTTCCTGGTTCCTGCTCTGATCTTTGTGGCCGGCATTGTATTCTGCTTCTTCCCTAGGTACAACATCTCCGTCCTTTGCATAATCTTCGGCATCTGCCTTATGCTGCTGGGCGCTTCCGAAATCTGGATGTCCATCAAGGTCAGGGCTCTTGCAAAGAGGCTCCAGGCCGCTGCCCAGGCTGAGGCCGAGCAGATGAAGCAGAATCAGCAGAACATTGTGGTTGAGGCAATCGAGCCGGACGAGCCTGAATATGAACCTTCCGAGCCGGAAACTTATGCACCTGAGGCGTCAGAAGACATCGCTGAAACCCCGGAGGCCGAAGACGAGACGTATGCTCAGGAAGACCTTAACGAAGAGTAATCGCTGAGGCCTTCTATGGAAGTATGCCTAGGCTTATCAAGAGGAAGTACAGAGAAGGGCTATTCCTGGTGAGTTCAAGGATTGTTATAAAGAAGTTCATTCAGGCGATCGGGGAATAACACTAACCATATAGCAATTTTTTTCTGGTGTTCATTTAATCTAAAAGGTTAAAACAATAGATAAGAATAACACAAACAGGGGAGCAACAAAAATGTTTTGTAAATATTGTGGGAATAAAATAGATGATGATTCTGTATTTTGCCAACATTGTGGAAAACGATTAGCAGAAGATAGTTCGAACTTTCGTAAAGAATCGGGAGATAGTTCCAAATATCATAAAGAAGCAGAAGATTGCCCCACCCATCATAAAGAAGAACACCACTCTTATTCTTATGGGCGCAGAAAAGCATTGTATCATATCGGACAACTTGTTTCTATTATAGATACAGGAAAACAATGCTCTATAAAAGAGATTATCTTCAATGGCGATGTGCCAACCTATAAAACAGATACAGGTGCTGTTTTCTTTGAGAGTGAGTTGGAAGTTTATGATGCTCAATTAAGTCCCCCCAATGCATCTTTTCCAAACAATGCACTAAGTCAAAGGAATTATGCCAATCCCCCCACTCCTAATAAGCACAAAGTTGCAAATACCATTGTAAACGAGTTTAGAGCTAATTTAAAGATGATAGGACTCTCTGCATTATTACTTTTTATATTATTGGCAGTGTTCTGTATTTATAGGTATTGCAATGATTTAGGGGATAGTTTTGATAACTTTTCTGTTTATGATAGCAGTCTTGGAGATTATTATACAGGAATTGAAAACGGGAGAACGCTTAAAGATATGAGGTTGGAGTGTTTCTATTCAGAACTTGGGGATATCGCAAAGCGATGGGGCATCATTTTCCTTTTGACTACAATAGTCGGACGATATGTTGTTAAGGGCATAAAATGGGTAAATAAGAATAAATCATAAGAAAAGGGGGCTTAAAGACATAGGCGTTATATGGTTGGAAGGTGTTGGAAGTTCAATCGTGAGAAGTTAGACAAATACCTAAAAGATTGAAACTAATACAACTATCAAAATATATCCATTGATAAACTTGACACAAAACAGGAGGGTATCAATATGAGACCAATTCAACCGATTAATTTTAATGAGGAACATCATTATGGCAGCATTACTCTCCTGAGAAGAGGGTGGGATGAATACTCCGTAATTGATAGTAGTGGTAATACTATTGTTCCTTTTGGAAAATACCAATATATCGATGGTTTTGAACAAGGCCTTGCAAGGGTAAAAAAAGGAGATGCTTGGGAGATAATAGCATGGGTTCCATTAGATGGAGAAACCTCTCAACAGAGAAACGTCAAAAATGAAGAAGAAAAATGGGGTATTATCAATGAAAATGGAGAAGAGGTCTTACCTGTTGTCTATGATGATATTTGGAAGTTTTATAACAAAGGGCGTAATTCAACAAAAGTCGTCAAAGATGGTGTTTCCTCATTAGTGTATTTTAAAGATTTAAATCCTGCTTTTGTAGAACATGCATCATATCATCCAAGGCAGACTTATCGTGATTATGAGGTAAATGATACTGAACCTGATTATTATGACGACCCATTTGAGGAAAGGATTAACTATGATTATATGGGGCTTGATGCAGATGATATAGATGATGCCTTTGAAGGAGACCCAAGTGCATATTGGAATATTGATTAAAAAGTGGCTCAGGAATAACCCCTGAGCCATTTTCTTTTAAATCAAATCCTCTATCTTGGTTTCATCTTTCTGCCCCAAGGCATCCCAATATTTCTTACACCCATCGCTTATTTTTTTTCGGTAGGAATCAGAACGGGGGTGCAATTGATTAAACCTTTTTAAACTTTGCCTTATCTTTTCCTTCTGCTGAGGCGACATCTTCTTTGATGTGCGTTTATAGACTTTTTCCTTCTGCTGAGGTTGCGTTGCCTGTGTTTCCTGCTTTCGTGTTGGTTGTACCATAGTTTTAAGTGTTTATACTGATTATTCTTGATAAACCATAAATAGTAGGTAGTTGCCAAAAAGTTGAAAACATGGAGAGACGAAGAGATAAAGGGAGTTTGCTTTACCCAATCACCAAGCATTATTGAAAGCGTAAGCAACCCTCAGCCATTAGTAGAGCAGCCTCAGCCCGAAGAAAAGGAAGATAAGTCAAACGTTGTTGAGGAAGTAAAAGTAATAAGCGGAACACAGGGATTGGCTGATTATCTTGGTTGTAGTAAGAGTATGGCTTTTGGTATCATCAGTAAGGGGGTTCTTAAAGACATAGGCGTTCAATATATGGTTGGAAAGTGTTGGAAGTTCAACCGTGAAAAGTTAGATAAATACCTAAAAGAGCATCCCGATTTATTGGCAAATGTGAGGTGTAAGAGGTGAAAAAATGGGTGGTTTTTTGGGTGGTTGGGCATAAGAAAAACGGCATAACTGATTGATTCTTATCAAATTACGCCGTTTCTTTTGTGGAGAACAAGGGAGTCGAACCCTTGACCCCCTGCTTGCAAAGCAGGTGCTCTAGCCAACTGAGCTAGTCCCCCAATCTGTAGGCCCGCGCGGATTTGAACCGCGGACCCCCACATTATCAGTGTGGTGCTCTAACCAAACTGAGCTACGAGCCTATATTCAACAAGTCTGCCAGAATGATCTGACACCCACATCTGTTTCAATGGGGTTGCAAAGGTAAATGTTTTTTCCATTTGTGCAAAATTTTTTTCGAAAACTTTTAAGCGGCGGCGCTTTTTGCTAATTTTGAGCTGCTTTAATGGACTTGTAATAGTTTTGCGCGTATGAAGAAAGTCAGTCTGTGGGAGCTTGCGGCCGTGTTTTCCAAGGTGGGATTATTCACCCTGGGAGGCGGCTATGCAATGATTCCGCTAATTGACAGGGAAGTGGTGCAGAAGCGCAAATGGATGGAGGCGGACGAGTTCTACGACATCCTTTCCATAGCCCAGAGCAGCCCCGGGCTTCTGGCGGTGAACATCTCCATTTTTGCAGGCTACAGGATGAGGGGCAGGATAGGAAGCGTGGCTGCCGCAATCGGCACTGCCCTGCCGTCGTTTCTGATCATACTGGCTATAGCGCTGTTCTTTGCGGGTTATCGCGATAATGTATATGTAGACAAGATCTTCAAGGGAATCCGTCCGGTGGTGGTGGCGCTGATTGCCGTGCCGGTGGTGGACATGATCCAGAGGTCTCACCTGAACATCTGGAGGGCGATAGTGGCTGTGGCAACGGCCGCGCTGATTATCTTTTTGAAGGTGTCGCCGATATACATTCTGCTGGTGTTCTTCGCCTGCTTCTTCTGCGCAAGGTATGTTCAGCAGAGAAACAGACAACAGCAGAAAGGTTCTGAGCATAATGAGAAGGAGGGCGACGTATGATTTTCCTGGAGCTTTTCTGGACGTTTCTTTTGATTGGAATATTCACCTTCGGCGGCGGATATGCCATGCTCAGCCTTATCCAAAGCGAGGTGGTTACAGAGCATGCCTGGATTACAGCCGAGCAGTTCACTGACATTGTGGCCATTTCCCAGGCTACGCCGGGGCCGGTGGGCATCAACACTGCAACGTACGTGGGCTACACGGTTACCCACAATCTAGGCTACAGCGAGTGGGCCTGTGTAGGAGGGTCTGCGCTGGCAACATTTGCGGTGGTGCTTCCGTCGTTCATCTTGGTGCTGATTATCTGCCGCCTGTATGAGAGGGTAAAGAAGAGCGACCTTTTCCGGTCGCTGATGAAAGAAATAAGGCCTGTGGTTATAGGAATGATAGCCGCCGCAGCCGGAATCCTGATAACGCCTCAGAACTTCTTCCACTGGAGCAGCTGGCTGCTTCTTGCCGGAGCGTTTATAAGCTGCAAGTTCTTCAAAGTGAACCCGATCTGGGTTATTATAGCCGGCGGCCTGATAGGGCTGGCTATCTATTAGTAAAACAGTTTACTATCATAGTTTGTACTACCGCAGGTTTTTGTTATCTTTGTCTTTTGCAAACTGTAAATATTGACAGAGATGAAAAGACTTTTGACTTTAATCGCCCTGGCATTGCTGCCTGTTATTGGCTTTGCCCAGGACAATGGGCTGGGCCGTCTGAGCGAAGATGAGACCGGACATTATACCATGACAATGGATATGGGGCCTATGAAGATTGTTTCTGAAGGCTGGTTCATTGATTACGGGGCTCGCAGCAGAACTGAAATGGTGGTAATGGGGGAGAAGGTAGTCACCATCAAGATAAATGACAAGATGTATATGATTTCTCCGCAGTTTCGTGAGGTTCCTTCCAGCCAGACTGTCAACTTCAATAATCTGACTCCTGACGTGATTGAGCAATACGATATCAAAAAGCTCGACAAAGAAACGGTTGACGGCTATGAGTGTGATGTCTACACCTTCCAGAAGACAGAGAACGGGATTACGGCGGATGCAAAAGTCTGGATCTGGCATGGCCTTCCTATCCGTACAGAAGTGGGAGCAGGGGATTTTACTGTAGTTCAGACGATTTCTAATTTGGAAGTGGGCATTCCTATAGACCCGGCTCTTTTTGAACTTCCTGAAAACAAGTAGCATAAGACAGCCATGAAAAAACTGTTAGCAGCGGCTTTGGCGTTGGCGCTGTTTTCCTGCCGCGGCGGCGAGAACGGCCAGGAAACCGGGAACCAGGCTGAGAACGAGAGCGATAAGGGTATTGCCCTGCAGCTTGAAAGAATCTATACACAGAGTCCATTCAATATGTCGGCGACAATTTATCCCGACAGCATTGTTGTGGTTAAGGACAGCGTTTGCAGCACTTACATCATAGACAAGGAAAAGAGCTATGAGACGGTTGAAATTCAAAAGTACATATGGAACTTTATCGTGTCCGGAAAGGGAGAAACTTCTCTGCCTTGCGACACTATTGTCGTGGATAAATACAGGACGGAAATTTTCGGGGAAAAGAGACAGTGGGATATGGACCGTTTCATCTTAAAGACCAAGGAGGGGCATTACTTCCAAATCCAGAATGAGTTTGATCTCCAGAGGCGGATGTTTGCTAACTATCCCGAGTCCAAGCCGTTCCCGGAACTTTTGATGGAGAACGCCAAGTTCTATAACATTTACCGCAAGGATTCTTCTGAAATTCCGTCTTTCCTGTGGCCGGTAAACCGTGTTGTTATCAAGGACAATAAGATAACTTTCAGCGGCGGGGAGAATGATGTTGTGCTCGAGATGGTCCCTCTCTCAGATTATGAGCAAGTTTATTCTGAAGGTTACAACTGGGTTTTCACTACAAAGGCAACCGACAAGTATCCGGCAATCAGGGTCACACTTAATGCAGGTTTTGACTTTGAAAAGAAGGAGCTCAAGCCTAAGGAGAGATGGATATCACTGTTCCTGGACGATATAGGGGAGATTCAGTTTGAGTTCCAGTCGTGGGACAATCTGAAGAGAAGGATTTGTGTAAGCTACCCGACCGAGGAAGAATTCCAGTCGACGATGGAAGAGGGTATCCTTCCGGACCTGAGCGAGTAAAAGAAATAGTAAAACATCGTACTGTATAAAATTTTATTATCTTTGCGGCTGTTATGCTCATCGCGATAATAAATTTTTAGACAAAGATATTTATGAAAAAACTGTTTTTGGCCGCTGTTGCCATTTTGATTAGTGCGGCCTCTTTTGCACAGAACGAGACCAAGAGTCTTGAGGAAAGGGTAGCTTCCCTGGAGAATACTGTAAAGACAAGAACATCTTCCTGGGACAAGATCAGCAGATATATTACCCCAAGCGGATACCTGATCGGCGGATATGACTGGAACGATGCCGGAACTTCCACCTTCAAGATCAAGAACGTGAACCTTACTCTTGCCGGAAACCTCTACAAGGGAGATTACGGAAGCGTAGACTACAAACTCCAGTTTGCGTTTGCAGGAACTCCAAAGGTTATAGACGCGTTTGCAACCTATATGCCTGTGAAGGAGTTCGGTATGAAATTCGGACAGTTCAAGAGCCCTCTCACCTGGGAAAACTCTATGAGGAGTCCTACCACTTTGGAGTTCATCAATTACTCTCTCGCAGTCCAGAGGCTTGCCAGGATGAGCGACCAGGATATCTGCGGACTTTCCGCATCAGGACGAGACCTTGGATTCTCCTTCCTCGGAAGCGCTCTTCACCGCGACGGATTCAGCATCATCAACTATGAGCTGGCCATCTTCAACGGCTACAAGCTCAACACCACGGACAACAACAAGAGTAAGGACATAGTTGGCCGTCTGATTATCAACCCTATAAAGCCTCTTTCTTTGTTTGGATACTTCCAGAGGGGTGAAGGTGCTTATCCTACATTCGATGACGCCACCCAGAAGCTGATACCTCAGGACACTGACAAATACCTGAAGATGCACCGCTACGGCGGCGGCTTCTCCTACGTTGACAACTGGGGATTTACCAGAGCTGAGCTCATCGGCGGAAAGACCGGTAACATCCCTGGCGGCATCAAGAGCATTGGTGGATACTTTGCCGCAGGAGCAAACCTCTCCGACCACTGGAGACTGGTGGCAAGGTATGACTACATGGACGAGGATACAGACTCCAAGAAAATCAACGAGATGGACTATACCGCAGGTATCACCTATGCTCCAATTAAAAACCTGGACCTTAAGCTCAATTACACTTACCGCCAGCTTAACGGCGGCTTCCAGGACAAGAACTGCGTATACGTTCAGCTGACCGTCAAGTTCTAAAAGCCTGTGCCGCTTAACGGCTTGATAATTAGCGGAATACTTAAACATCCTCCCTGAAAATCAAGGGAGGATGTTTGTTTAAATCGCTGAGAAACAGATAAATAAGCGGCAGGGCTATTCTCCTGAGTTTAGAAGGAAATAACTAGCCATAAGCAGTTTGTTAAGCAGAGGCTGAGGAATCGGGGCTTTTGACTCACCGGATTCAGACGCCTTGTTGTTTTGCTTATTCTGTCGCCCTGCCTGCTTCTGCAGAATGAGTTGCTCTTTCAGGAAGTCCAGAAGAATCTGACGGGCTTCAGGACTGCGGTGGCCTGAGAGCAGAGATGTGCACCAGTTTTTCGGGAAGAAGATGTCTCCTGTCTGCTGCACCTCAAGCAGTTCGTCCAGAGCCGGACGGATGAAGCGGTTGCTTTCAGGTTCCCTAAGCGGATGGTTCAGCAGCGACAGCACGCTAAGCGCCCACGGCTCAATCTTGCGGTTCTTAGGCTCAAGCAATTCGGCAAACAGTTCGTCCTGCTTCTTCGGATCAGGATTGCAGGCCCTGCTCACGAACTCAAACTCTTTCCTTTTGTCCGGATTGTCTAACCTGGAAAGCTGCTCATCCAGAATCTCCCTCCACTTGTCAGGATAACGGATAGCCAGCTGATAGGAAAGGTTGATATAGTCACTCTGGTTGAGAAGCGGCTCGCTCTGCTCTTTCCAGATGTCATAAAGTTTTTCAACGATATCTTTTTCCGTGGCTTTGCTTATGAGAATCCTGAGCGCTTTTTGCTTGGCTAAACTATAGCCTGTTAAATTACGTATGGCCAATAGAGATTCTTGAATATCTTTTTGATTCTCACATAAGTTCATCAAAGAAGAAAGATAATCTGCTGCTGAAGAAGCCAGCAGGGGCTCACTCCAATTTTTGATTTCATCAACAAAGACATTAGCCGCCCTGTCTGCCGATATGTTATGCATCAAAACATTCTCATAAATGTTCATCAATTGTGAAAGACGCGGTTCTTCTTTATATAAAAACAATGGGATTTGTGTGTTTGTTAGCTCTTGGCTTAATGAGAACCTTCCATAGCCAGTGCCATCGTAATTTGGAAACCCTTTTTTGAAATAGTTTTTAAAACCATACTTTCTGACAGGACCGTACTTGCTGGACAACTCGATAGTTTTGGACAGCTTGTCCATATAGACAAAGACTTCTTTTTCATCGTAGAGTATATGCCAGCCAAGGGAGTGCGGATTATAATATATGTGATTATCAATAGTCTGAGGCCATACGATGTCTCTTTCCGTTTGCTCAATGCCGGTTATGTCTGAAAGGAGTTTTCTGTAGGCTTTGGTTCCTTGTATGTCCTTTTGAGTGACGGTCAGAACGCCATTGGACAGGTCGCTGAAAATTGTCGGGCAGCCGCGTTCTTTCACCCAGCTTTGTGAGAAGGCTTTGAGGTTGGCATCTGGTGCTTCATCGCTGAGGATGTCTATAAGGTCATCCCAGGTGGCGTTGGAATAGGAGAATTTCTTGAGGTATTTCTGGAGTCCTGTTCTGAATGGCTCGTCTCCCATCAGCTGATGGAGTTTTCTCATCACGATGGGGGCTTTCTTGTAGATTATGTTGCCGTATAGAAGACCTGCATCTTTCAGGTTGTCAAGACTCTGGGCAATAGGATGAGAGCCGTCTGTGCGGTCTTCCTCAAGGGCCGAAATATGATAGTTGCGGATGAAGTTCAGATTGTGGTTTATGTCCGGGAACTGCTCGGCCACAATCATTGAGGCCATATAGTTTGCAAACACTTCCTTGGTCCAGACATCATCAAACCATTTCATGGTAACAAGGTCTCCGAACCACATGTGAGAAACTTCGTGGGCAATGAGTTCAGCCCTTGAAAGCAGCTGATCCTGGGTAGGGTTCTTTTCCAGGAACATGCGCTTGTCGTTGAACTGGATTGCGCCTATGTGCTCCATTCCTCCGAACTGATATCCAGGCAGAATCACAAAGTCCAGCTTAGGGAAAGGGAACGGTATTCCGGTATAGTTCTCCATCCATTTTATGGAGTGGCGGACCTGGTCCATTATCTGAGGCAGCTGGGCAACCTTTGCGGAATCTGTTTCGCGATACAGACACTTGATTTCCATCCCGTCGCGAGAATCAATATATTCCTCGAACTTGCCGGCAACAAAGGAGAACAGATAGGTTGGGATATGCTCGGTTTTCTCGAAGAAAACATCCTTTTGGTTTTTGTCGGGCTTTCTTTTGCGAATTTTTCCAATGGTTGTTCCATTCCATTTCTTTTTGACTTGTTTTCCGGCACTTATGGCTTTCCAGTCTTCTGGTATCGTGAGGGAGAGTTCGAAAGATGCTTTCAGGTCAGGCTGGTCGAAGCAAGGGAATAGTTTTCTGGCATTGGCCGGAACGTTGAGGGTGTACAGATAGTCTTCCCTTTCATTAAGTTCAGGACCCCTGAAAGAAATCCAAATGGAGTTTGTTCCGTCTGAAAGTATTCTGGCCGGAACAATTATATGTTCATCTATGTGTTTGAGTGTGTACGATTGACCATTAATGATCAAATGTGCCTTTCCCCAGAGACAATCCATGGCGCCTACACAGCAATCTATCTGGAGGTCTTCTTCGGAGTCTTTCTTGAAGTCGAAAGTCATCAGGACTGAATTGAGAGTGACAATGTCCGGAGTAAAATCAAAATGAAGAGCGTAACTGAGATTGCTGATATGAGAAGAACGGAACTCCGCAAGGGCTTTGGACACACCGGGTTCTACGGGTATCTTGTTCTGGGCGGATATCGCTGAGGCAAGAAGGAGTGTCAGAGCAAGGGAGAGGAATCTTTTCATATCGCGATAAAAATCATTTGCTGTACAAATTTAAGAATCTGGGCGGAATATCTGCCTGTAGGGTTTTACGCCTATTTTTCTTATCTTTGAACTTTGTTCAAAAAAGGAAGAATAATTATACATCAGATATTATGACAAAGATCAATTGTTTTGTTCCTTTCACCTCGAAGAAGCAGGTGGAGAAGACCGTCAAGAGCCTGAAGGAAAGCGCTCTGGTAAATGAGATTATAACCCTCGACGCAAAGAAGGAGCCTATGGCCCTGACTGCAACCATGAGAAAGATAGCTGCAAAGGCAGACTGCGACTATGTGCTTTTGTACACGAAGCAGACAACTCTCAGCCTGGGATACCTGGCGCTGGAGAGAATGGTGGAGGTGGCTGAGGCTACCGGAGCCGCAATGCTGTATGCAGACCACTATGCTTTCATGAATGGGGAAAGGACCAACAAGCCAGTTATTGACTATCAGTTCGGAAGCCTTAGGAATGACTTTGACTTCGGTTCAGTTCTGCTTTACAAGGCATCTGCTCTCAAGGCTGCCGTAAAGAGGATGAAGGTGGACTACAAGTTTGCAGCTCTGTATGATCTTCGCCTGAAGGTCAGCCAGAAGGGACGCCTGGTTCACGTAAACGAATATCTGTACTCAGAGATTGAGGAAGATACAAGAAAGACCGGCGAGAAGCTGTTCGATTATGTAGATCCTCGCAACCGTGAGGTTCAGGTGGAGATGGAGAAGGCCTGCACCCAGCATCTGAAGGATATCGGAGGTTATCTTGCTCCTGTATTCCCTAAGGTTCCGTTCGGAAGGGAGAAGTTCGAGTATGAGGCTTCAGTGGTTATTCCGGTGCTAAACAGAGTCAAGACTATCAAGGACGCTATCCTGAGCGCTCTGGCACAGAAGACAAACTTCAAGTTCAATGTTATCGTAGTGGAGAACGGTCCGAGATGCCACTCATGGGACGGAACAACCGAGGCCATCAAGTCTATCAAGGACAAGAGGCTGGTACACGTGATCCCTATCAGAAAGGACATTGGAGTCGGCGGCGCCTGGAATATGGCTCTGCATCATCCTAAGTGCGGAAAGTTTGCGGTTCAGCTGGACAGCGACGATGTTTACTCAGACGAGAACACCCTGCAGAAAGTGGTGGACGCTTTCTACGCCCAGAAGTGCGCTATGGTAATCGGTTCCTATATGCTCACCGATATCAACCTGAAGATGCTGCCTCCAGGAAAGGTAGACCACAGAGAGTGGACTCCTGAGAACGGCCGCAACAACGCTCTCAGAATCAACGGGCTTGGAGCTCCAAGAGCTTTCTTCACTCCGGTTGCAAGAAAGGTGATGTTCCCTAACGTGAACTACGGAGAGGACTATGCGGTAGGACTGGCAATCAGCCGCCGCTACCAGATCGGCCGTATCTACGACGTGCTCTACTTCTGCCGCCGCCACGACGAGAATTCAGATGCATCGCTGAGCGTGGAGAAGGAGAACACCAACAACACCTACAAAGACAGGATCCGCACCTGGGAGCTTGAGGCACGCATTGCACTGAACGCCAAGAAGAAATAATTTAGAGTGAAGTATTTCGGCAACACGGTCCTCAACAAGGCTGCGCTGGACCATCTGTTCAAAGACCAGATGCAGAGGTGGCCTTTGGCAAAGGACAACTATGCGGCTCTGGATGGAGTGAAGCTGCGCTCCTTTCCGCTGGATGAAGGCGAAAAGCCGGTGGAGATAAAGGTGCAGTACAATCCGTCCAGGATGGTGTCGTCTACGGCACAGATAGACGCTGAAACCATCAAGAACCGCAAGTGTTTCTTCTGCAAGGAGAACCGGCCGAAAGAACAGTCGGGAATAAGGTATGAAGGGGTCACCACGGGCTACACGGTCCAGGTGAACCCTTATCCTATTTTCAGGCATCACCTTGTGATACAGTCCAATACGCATTCCCGCCAGGAGCTGGACTCCTCCAGAATGGTGGATATGCTGAATCTGGCCAAGATGATGCCGGACTATGTGGTCTTCTACAACGGCCCGAATGCCGGAGCGTCTGTTCCGGATCATTTCCATTTCCAGGCCGGAGACAAGGGAGTGCTGCCGATTCAGGCGTCGTTCCAGAATTACAGGAAAGAGCTTATCCACTCTTTCGGCCCGAGCTTCAAGCCCGGAGACTGCGTTTCGTTCAGCTATCTGAGAGTCTATCACCTGACAGACTACGCCCGTGGAGCGTTTGTAATAGACGCTGCCTCAATCAAGATGGCCATACTCTATGTGGGGAAGATTTATTCCATACTCTCCGGCTTGACGGGTAGGGGAGACGGCCGCTTTGACCCGGACGACATAGTGTCTTCCGACAAGAACCAGTTCCAGGAAGGCGGAATGTGGGAGCCTATGATGAACGTGCTCTGCTGGTGGGAGAAGGGCTTCTGGAGAATAGCTTTCTTCGCCAGAGGAGAGCTCAGGCCGTCTTGTTACATAGCCCAGGGAGCGGAGCATTTCACCATATCCCCCGCCTGCGTGGAGATGGGAGGGCTTGTTATAACTCCCGTTGAGGACGATTATCTCCGCCTCCAGGCAAAGGACGTGAAGAAGATATTCGACGATGTTTCCATTTCATACGATATTGAAGAAAAACTAATTAGAAAGATGAGAAATCAGCCGCAGGTAAGCGTGGGCATAATGCACGCTCCACAGATAAAATTCACCCTGAACAGCCAGTACCGCCTGGTAGAGAAAAACGATGTAAGAAACGCTAAGGGCCCTGTTTACGAAGGAGACCTGACTGTTTCTCTGGCCGAGGAAGACGGCAAGCTTCTGTTTGAAGGCCAGCAATATTCCGAGCTGCTTTTCGAGCCTGTTGACCAGATGAGCGGCGGCACTTTCTGGCTCCGCGATGTGGTGATCGGAGTGAACTTCCACTGGGAAAGGAAGGAAGACCAGATGTTCGAAGGCTGCCTGAAGTTCATCGTTGAAAACGGAGCAGTCTGCCCGATAAATATTCTGGGCGTGGAGGATTACCTGACCAGCGTAATCTCTTCAGAGATGAGTGCCACCGCCAACGAGAATCTTCTCAAGGCTCACGCCGTGATTTCCAGAAGCTGGCTGCTGGCCCAGATAGAGCATGCGGAAAAGGAGAAGCAGCCATCCTGCACTCTCAAGGACAACACCGAGCACAACTGCCCGGAGCTTATAAAGTGGTACGACAGAGATGACCACAACAACTTTGACGTGTGCGCAGACGACCACTGCCAGAGATACCAGGGCCTTACCCGCGCTTCCACGGAAACCGTGAAGAAAGCCATAGATGAAACCTGGGGAGAAATCCTCTCCTACGAGGGCGATATCTGCGACGCCCGCTTCTACAAGTGCTGCGGCGGCATGCTGGAAGAGTTTGAGAACGCCTGGGAAGACACTCACTACGACTATCTGGAGGTTGTCCGCGACAGTGAAGAGAGCGCCAAGACCGAGGTTGAGGCCAGGGCTCAGGCTCTCAAGAAGAAAGACCCGTCCAAGATGAAATACGGCAAGAACGCCGCCACCATCCTGGACCTTACCGACGAGGGCAAGGCCGAGGCCTGGATCTTCAGCGAGCCGGACGCTTTCTGCAATACAAAGGACGCTGTGATCCTTTCTCAGGTTCTGAACAACTACGATCAGGAAACCGCCAACTTCTACCGCTGGAAGGTTGAGTTCACTCAGGAGGAAATCTCCAGCTTGGTAAACTCCAAGAGCGGAGAGGACTTCGGCCAGATAGTGAATCTAATCCCGATAGAAAGAGGCACCAGCGGAAGGCTTGTAAAGCTGAAGATTGTGGGCACAAAGAAGACTATGATCATAGGCAAGGAACTTGAAATCAGAAGAATCCTCAGCACAAGCCACCTTTACAGCTCAGCTTTTGTGGCCAAGAGGCTGAATGCCGAAGGCAAGTACCTGAGCGAAGAGTTAAATGAAGTTCCCGCCAAGTTTGAGCTTTACGGAGCCGGCTGGGGACACGGAGTAGGGCTTTGCCAGATTGGCGCCGCCGTAATGGGGGCCAAGGGCTACAGCTACGACTCCATCCTCTACCACTACTACCCGAATGCTGAAATCGTGAAGAAATATTAAAATCAAGATATTATGGAAAGTTTGAACAATCCTTCAGCCCAAGCGAAAGAGACCAGGAGAAATCCATGGCTCTGGGTTCCGACCCTTTATTTCGCCGAGGGAATTCCTTACTTCATCGTGAACACAATTTCTGTTCTGATGTTCACCAACCTGGGAGTTCCGAACGACCAGAACGCGAGATTCACCAGCTTGCTTTATCTGCCTTGGCTGCTCAAGTTCGCCTGGGGCCCGTTCGTGGATATCGTGAAGACAAAGAGATGGTGGATACTGGTTATGCAGATTCTGATGTCGGCTGCGTTTATCCTGCTGGCGGTTACTCTGCCTAGGCCTGACGCCGCAGACATTGCTGGCAAGTCCACAAGCATCAGCCTGTTCTACACCACGCTTATAATCTTCTTGGTAACTGCTTTTGCTTCAGCTACTCACGACATTGCCGCCGACGGCTTCTACATGCTGGCCCTTCCGCAGAACCAGCAGAGCGCGTTTGTGGGAATCAGGAGCACATTCTACAGGATTTCATCCGTATTCGGACAGGGCGTTCTGGTGTTCATAGCAGGACTTCTGGAGAAGAAGGGGGATGTTCCTCGCGCCTGGTTCTGGACTATGGTGATTACCGCCGTGATCTTTGCTCTGGTAACTCTTTACCACACATTTGCAATTCCTCGTTCCAAGAACGACAAGCCGAATATCCAGTACGACGAGAACGGAAAGAAGAAGGGAATTTGGTCAGACTTTGGCCAGTCTTTCGCAACCTTCTTCAAGAAGCCTCTTGTATGGCTTGGCATTGCGTTCATGCTGCTTTACAGACTGCCTGAGGCTTTCCTGATAAAGATGATCATGCCTTTCCTCAAAGACGGCCGTACAGAAAACCTTGTTGACGGATCGTTCATAGGAGGAGGACTGGAACTTCCTACCGAAACCATTGGCGTGGCATACGGAACGGTTGGCGTCATAGCTCTTCTTGCCGGAGGAATTCTCGGCGGAATCTACGCTTCAAGGGTTGGCTTGAAGAAGGCTCTCTGGCCTATGGCCGCCTGCATGATTCTGCCTTGTCTGACATTCTGCTATCTGGCTATCTTCCAGCCGACTAATGTTATCGCAATCATCATTGCCATTGCAATTGAGCAGTTCGGCTACGGATTCGGATTCACGGCTTACATGCTGTTTATGATGTACCTGTCGGAAGGCAGCTTCAAGACATCGCACTATGCAATCTGCACGGCGTTTATGGCGGCCAGCATGATGGTTCCTGGCTTCTTTGCCGGAGACCTCCAGATGGCTGTGGGCTATAAGACATTCTTCTGGATTGTGGTGGCCTGCGGTGTTGCAACTATGGTAGTTACCTTCCTTGCAAAGCGCAAGGTTGACGCTTCTTACGGAAAGAAATAATCGCTGAGAACAATTGCTGATATGAAAAAGATACTGATTTCTCTTCTGGCTTTGCTGATTGCATCGCCGATGATTGTTGCCCAGGAGCACAAGTGCTCTCACAAGCAAAAGGTAAAACCGGGGATTGAGGTTCTCCGCGACAGGGGATTTGATGTCCTCAAAGGCAAGAGGGTAGGTCTTCTTACCAATCCTACCGGAGTGGATTCCCAGCTGAATTCCACGATAGACATTCTCCACAACGCTGAGGGCGTGAAACTGGTGGCCCTCTACGCTCCGGAGCACGGAGTCAGGGGTGACATCTATGCCGGAGCTGCCGTGAAAGACCAGAAAGACTCCGCCACCGGAATTCCGGTTTATTCGGTTTACGGCAAGAACCGCAAGCCTTCTCCTCAGTTTCTGGCCAACGTGGATGCTGTGGTGTTCGACATACAGGATATAGGCTGCCGCAGCTACACCTTCGTAAGCTCCATGGGGCTTATGATGGAAGCCTGCGCCGAGGCCGGCAAGGAGTTCATAGTTCTGGACAGGCCTAATCCGCTTGGCGGAGAAAGGGTGGAGGGAAATCTGGTTGAAGAAGGTTTCCACTCCTTCGTGAGCCAGTTCTCCATTCCTTATGTTTACGGCCTCACCCTCGGCGAGCTGGCCCGCATGCTCAACGGCGAGAAGATGCTCAAGAACGGCGTTCAGGCAAAGCTAACCGTAGTTCCTATGGAGGGATGGAGCAGAAACATGCTCTACGAAGACACCAAGCTGCCTTGGATCCTGCCTTCTCCTCAGGTGCCTCAGATTGTAAATGCCTACTATTATCCGGTAAGCGGCATTATGGGAGAGCTCGGCTATATTTCAGAAGGCGTGGGCTACACCCTGCCTTTCCAGCTCTTTGTGGCTGAATGGATAGACGGCAAGAAACTCTGCGAGAGAATGAACGCCCTCAACCTGCCGGGCATCCGCTTCCGCACCATCTACGAAACTCCTTACTTCGGCAAGAAGCAGGGCAAGTCCTGCTCGGGAGTTCAGGTATTCATCACCGATTACTCCAAGGCTCGTCTTGTTGAGATCCAGTTCCTTGTAATGCAGGAGCTTGCAAAGCTATATCCGGACAAGAAGACCTTTGAAAACTGCGACAAGGGACGCTTCCGCATGTTCGATATAGTATGCGGCACAGACTACATCCGCAAGACCTTCTCCAAGACCTATACCTGGGAGAGCATCAAGGAGTATTTCGAGAAGGATGAGAAGGCCTTCAAGGAGAAGAGCAGCAAGTACTATCTGTACAAGTAAAATTTTTTGGCATTGTGTTTGTAATATCTGTAATAAAGTTTAACCACTTAAAACAAAAAGCTATGAAAACCAACACCATCTTCACTGCTTTAGTTGCTATCCTGGCAACAGTGCTGACAGTTTCGGTTTCATCTACCGCCTCAGCACAGTCTTCCAGCAGGAGGAATACCTCCGGTGGCTCAACCGCAACGACACAGCGTTCCTCTGACACGAGGCAGAAGGAGGCTCAGGTTTCACAGCCAAGGGCCAACAACAGCGGCTCTGTTCAGAACAGGAACACTTCCTCTTCTAACCGCAATGCCACTGTCAACAGAAACACTTCTTCCGACCGTCAGTCAACCCAGTCCAGAGGCAACTCTAACTCCAGTGTCGACAGAGGAAGAAACAACAGCAATGTTGGCAACGTGACTTCTCGTCCTGACAACAAGCCAAACAATGGCAACGTAACCAACCGCCCGGACAACAAGACTAACCGTCCAAACAACGGCAACATTACCAACCGTCCGGACAACAAGCCGCACAACAACGGCAATGTTAACCGTCCGAACAACAACGGTCCTCGTGCAACATACTATGCCGGTCGCGGAGGCGATGCCGCTACCAAGCTTCCTCCAGCACCAAAATTCGACAGGAACAACCACAACCGTCACGTGAACTACAATCCGTTCCGCGACAACAGGGTTTACCATCGTCCGGCACCTATCCACGTGAACTACGACTTCGGCTACCGTTTCACTACACGTCCGCGCCACTACTATCGCGTGAGAATAAACGGAATGAGCATGTACTTCTGGGATGGAATCTGGTACTGGCACGCATACGGATACTACAATGTGCACAGGCCTCCAGTAGGAACCAGGATCCCTATCTCCTACATCGAGACCAGCCTGTATCCAGTTGACTTCGAATACTATTCACAGAGTTACGGCAGAGACTACTACGTAGACTCATACGCTAACTTCTATGAAAGAATCAACAGCTACGAGCTCAGAGTCGTTGACGCGCCAGACGGAGCAATCCTCTACGACATGCCAAGCGACTACGAGGAGATAGTTCACAACGGAAGAGTATACTATGTTGTAGGCAACTCCATCTTCGAGTACGTGTACTCAAGCTACAACAGCTGGTACTTCCGCGCAGTAGGAATCTACTACAGGTAAAATCATACAAACATGGTCAATAAAAAAGCCCCTTGCGAGGGGCTTTTTTATTTTCGGTATCGCTGAAGATTACTGTGCCTGGGCGATGTTGAGGATTACCTGAGTGGCTTTTTCCATGCTTTCTACGGAGACGTATTCCAGCTTGCCGTGGAAGTTCAGTCCGCCGGCAAAGATGTTAGGGCAAGGAAGGCCTCTGAAGGAGAGCATTGCGCCGTCTGTGCCGCCTCTGATCGGCTGGATCTTAGGCTTGATGCCGGCTTTCTTCATGGCGTTGATTGCTCTTTCAACAATGAAGTACTTAGGCTCCACAACCTTTCTCATGTTGTAGTACTGGTCCTTAACGGTAATCTTCACCACGCCCTTGCCGTACTTTTTGTCCATCTTGTTCTGGATGGTTGTGAAAAGCCTCTTTCTTGCGTTGAAAATCTTGGTATCGTGGTCTCTGATGATGATGCTCACCGATGCGTTTTCAACGCTTCCGCTGATGCCCACAACGTGGTAGAAGCCCTGGTACTTGCAGGTATGCTCAGGCCTTTCTTTTGGAGGGAGCATCGAGAGGATTTCGTTTGCCACGATGATGGCGTTGATCATCTTTCCCTTGGCATAGCCCGGATGGATGTTGCAGCCCTGGATCTCTATCTTGGCTGAGGCGGCGTTGAAGTTCTCGAACTCCAGCTCTCCAACTGCTCCGCCGTCCATAGTGTAGGCGAAGTCCGCGCCGAAGTCCTTGACGGAGAAGTTCTCCACTCCGCGTCCTATTTCCTCGTCCGGGGTGAAGGAGATCTTGATTGTTCCGTGCTTGAACTCAGGATGCTCCATCATATATTCTGCGGCGCACATGATCTCAGCCACTCCGGCCTTGTCGTCGGCTCCCAGAAGAGTGGTGCCGTCCGTGGTGATCAGAGTCTGGCCCTTGAAAGTCTTCAGCTCCGGGAAAACGGCGGTGGAAAGCTTCACTTTCTTGGCCTTGTTGAGGATGATGTCCTTGCCGTTGTAGTTAGGGATGATCTGCGGCTTGATGTCTTTGCCCTCGGCATCTGGAGCGGTGTCCACGTGAGCTATGAAGCCGATTGCCGGAAGCGGCTTTTCGCCCTTCTTGGCCTTGACGTTTGAAGGGATGGTTGCCATGAGCACTCCCTTTGGAGAAACCTTTGACTTTATGCCCATCTTCTTGAGCTCATCGCTGAGCATATTCAAAAGGTCGAACTGCCTGTCGGTAGAAGGAGCTGTGGTGGCATCAGGGTCTGATGTGGTCCATACGCCCACGTATCTGAGGAATTTGTCTTGTACTTTTTCCATATTGAATGATGTTTAATTAGTCTTTCTTAGGGGCTTTTGCTCTCAGCGACGAGAATATCAGGAATGCCGCAACTGCCAGGTAAGCCACGATGGCCACAGCCTGGGCGCTGCCGGTCTCTGCCCATTCCTTGGCAAAGAAATCTTTGCCGGCAAACTTCAGGATGGCTGAGACAACTCCCATAAGGGCGCCGCCTGCGATGAATCCGCTGGCAAGCAGGGTTCCCTTGTTCACTCTTGCCTCGTTGAGGGCCTTGTCCTTGCTCCTTGAGCCTACATACCAGGCGATTGCACCGCCGGCCAGCAGAGGGAGGTTCAAGTCTATCGGGATGAACATACCCAGAGCGAAAGCCAGGGCCGGAACTTTGCAGAAGTTGAGGATCAGGGCGATGATGGCGCCGATTCCGTACAGCAGCCACGGTGCTCCCTGTCCGCTCATCAAAGGCTCGATTACAGCCGCCATGGCGTTTGCCTGAGGAGCCACAAGGGCTTCTTCTCCGGTAAAGCCGTAGGTTTTGTTGAGCACAATCATCACTCCGCCAACGGTAGCGGCTGCCACCAAGGTTCCGATGAACTTCCAGCTTTCCTGCACCTTAGGCGTGTTGCCGATCCAGTATCCGATCTTCAGGTCTGTGATGAAGCTTCCCGCAACAGAGAGAGCGGTGCAGACAACGCCTCCGATAATCAGCGATGCCACCATTCCGGGAACTCCGTTAAGGCCGCAGGCAACCAGAACTACAGAGCCCAGAATCAGAGTCATAAGTGTCATTCCGCTGACGGGGTTGCTGCCCACGATCGCTATCGCGTTGGCGGCGACAGTCGTGAAGAGGAAGGCTATTATCGCGACAATAAGCAGAGCGATTATTGCCAGCAGGAGCTTGTTGCCATCTGGAATCACTCCGAAGTAGAAGAAGATGAAAGTGGCGGCCAGGGCGAGAATCACTCCCCAGGCGATAATCTTCATGGAAAGGTCTCTCTGGGTTCTGATTTCCTGAGCCTGAGCTCCGCCCTTCTTGGAGAAGCTCTTGGTTGCCAGGCCGAATGCGGACTTGATGACTCCGGAAGACTTGATGATTCCGATAATGCCCGCTACGGCAATGCCGCCGATGCCTATCTGCCTTGCGTAAGTCTTGAATATCAGTTCAGGACCCATCTGTGACACCCCTTCGAATGTGGTGCCGAGGAAGGTTACCGTGTCAGGTCCGCACAAAGCGCTCATAAGAGGTATGATTACAAACCATACGAGCATTGAGCCGCAGCAGATTATGAAGGCATACTTGAGGCCGATGATGTAGCCCAGACCCATAACAGCTGCGCCAACATTGTATTTGACCATCAGCTTTGTCTTGTCGGCGATCACCTGCCCCCAGTGGGTGGCTGTGGTGTAGATGGTTTCGCTCCACCAGCCGAAAGAGGATACTATGAAGTCGTAGATACCTCCGATCAATCCGCTGATCAGCAGCAGCTTTGCTCCGCCACTGTCGCCTTCGCCGCTCTTGATCACCTGGGTGGTGGCGGTGGCTTCAGGGAACGGATAGTCTCCATCTTTCTCTTTCACGAAGTATTTTCTGAACGGAATCAGGAACAAGATTCCGAGCACGCCTCCCAAAAGGCTGGAGAGGAATACCTTGATGAAGTCCACCTGAATCTCGGGATATTTCTCCTGGAGAATGTAAAGAGCAGGCAGAGTGAAGATTGCGCCCGCCACAATTCCGCCCGAGCAGGCTCCGATAGACTGAATGATCACGTTCTCTCCCAGCGCGTTCTTTCTTTTCATGGCAGTTGAAAGGCCCACTGCTATAATCGCGATAGGAATGGCAGCCTCAAATACCTGCCCCACTTTGAGTCCAAGGTAAGCAGCTGCGGCAGAAAAGATTATGGTCATCACAAGACCGATTGTCACGCTGTACGCCGTGGCTTCCTTGTACTTTTTTTCAGGTTGGAGAAGCGGTTTGTATTCCGGCTTCTTCGCTTTATTTTTATCTTCTGACATATTTTGTTTGTTATTGATTTCCTGCAAATCAGATACAAAGCGAATTTACTAAAAAATAAAATTACTACATTTGCTTTTACAAGAAACCGTGCCTATGGCTTACAGAATAAAGATATCCGCAGCCATCTTGTCTTTTGTTCTCCTCTTGTTGGGAGGAGAGCTGCGCGCCCAGTTTTCAGGTGATGTAAAAGATTCGCTCAGAGTGCTTTGTGTCAGATATGACAACTGTTCTTCCGGCGTGGATGGCGTATTGTCCATCTCGGCAATTATGGAATGCGACAGCGTAAAGATGCCTACATATATGGTAGGGGATTCAATCCTGGTTTTCTTCAGCGACATAAAGGCGGACAACATCAAGAGCGTCCAGTTCCTTTACGGCCGGGCCCTTCCAAAGAAGCTTCAAAAATCCTTCCCGAACGGAATCATTTCCATCACCCTGAACGACGGCGAAGACTTCAACAGCAGCCAGGTTTTCCCTGACGGCGACAACCTTACACGAAAGGCTTTTGTAACCAGGATGGCTTTTTCCGATATGGCGTCGGGAATTACCTTGGCCCAGAAGGCGGCCGAGCTGGTGGACAACTATGGAACAGATGACCAGTCTTTCCGCAACTACAAGTATTTCAACCCGAACCGTGTAACACCAATACT
Organism: Bacteroidales bacterium; assembly: GCA_017962375.1. GTDB lineage: Bacteria > Bacteroidota > Bacteroidia > Bacteroidales > UBA932 > Egerieousia. The sequence goes on along the minus strand of JAGCVJ010000014.1, from coordinate 1,120 downwards.
GGCCATAGACTCTCTCAACCGCAAGATCTTTGTCAGGAGCTTCAACGATTTCAAGCCAGAAGCCGTAGGCGAGGTGGTGGTTTACAATTCCGAAGAGGCTCAGCAAGTTGTTGGCGACAAAGGCGTAAACGGGCTTGTGATAGTGGAGATAAATCCTAAGTTCACTCTTCAGCAGGCACTTGTCAGTCCGGTGGAAAAAGCGGTTATTCTGATTAACGAAATGTACAGCGTGAATTTTGAGACAATGATGCGGCGAGAGGTTCTGTACATCAAATGAAATCGTTGAAACAAAACATATTATCAACAATAAACCAAAAAAATCATGGGAAAACTTCTGAAAGAATTCAAGGAATTCGCCGTTAAGGGCAATGCCGTGGACATGGCCGTTGCTGTAGTAATCGGCGGAGCGTTTGGCGCTATCGTAAATTCCCTTGTCAACGACCTGATTATGCCTTGCATTGGCGTGCTGATCGGAGGCAAGGACTTCGCTTCTCTGGCAATCACTCTCAAGGAAGCCGTAGTGGAAAACGGGGAGGTTGTCAAGGAGGCTGTGCTGTTCAAATACGGCCAGTTTATCAATTACATTATTTCGTTCTTGATAATTACCTTCACTATCTTCTTAGTAATCAAGGGTCTGAACAAGCTCAAGAGAAAGAAGGAAGAAGAGGCTGCTCCAGAAGCTCCGGCAGAACCGTCTGCAGAAGAGAAGCTTCTGACCGAAATCAGAGACCTTCTCAAGGAGAAGAAAGAATAATTCCCGATAACGGAATCAGTTTTATGGGGTGGCCGGGCTTTTCCGGCCACTTTTTTTGCCGTTTTTTCCCTTATTATTATAAATAGGTATAGAAATTTTCCATTTTTCTTTGATTTTTTTGGCATGATGTTTGGAAATACGGAAAAAGTTGCTACCTTTGCAGCCCTTTCGCGCGCGATTTGCGGCGGAGGGACCGGGGCCGCGAAAAATTTTTCAAAAAAATTTTGAAAAAGATTTGGAGGGAATGAAAAAGTTTCTACCTTTGCAGCCCGCTTCGGCAACGGAGCCGTTCATTGACATCATGAAGACAAGCAGCAAACAATACAAGGTTTGAAAAAAGAGAGCGTTAGATTCCTTTGAATAGAG
>JAGCVJ010000013.1 GCA_017962375.1 Bacteroidales bacterium | reverse complement strand
TTACCCTGCCTAAGGTTGACAACGGAAACATCGTGAGCGTAATCTACACTCCTTCTTCCGGATCAACACGCAAATTCCAGGGACCGCTTGTACCTTCAAAGGTTGCAGGTTTCTACAAGAAATCCAATCCGGAGTAATATCGGGGCTGGACAAAAGCTTGAAGGGATGGCCGATTGGCCATCCCTTTTTTTGTTGGCCCATATTTATTATCTTTATGCATTAAATGGCTGAGAAAGGATAATTCTTAAAACTAGCATATTATGTTTCCAAAGAAAGTTTATCAGACAATAAGACAGCTTCTTGCAAAGGATGTAGAAAGCGGCGTCATTCTTCTTCCCGGCAACAGCGAAGCTCCTGCAAATTACAAGGACAACTGCTACAAGTTCCGCCAGGACAGCACTTTCCTCTATTTCTTCGGCATCAGCGATCCGGATTTTGCCGGCGTGATTGATGTGGACAAGAACGATGAAATTATCTTCGGCAACGATGTGTCTATAGACGACATCATCTGGATGGGTCCTCAAAAGAGCGTGGCAGACAAGGCCGCCGAAGTAGGGGTGAAGAAAACCAAGAAACTTTCAGATCTTCCTAAATATATCAAGGCCGCCGTAAAGGCAGGAAGGAAGATCCATTTCATCAATCCATATAGATATCAGGTGAAGCTTTGGCTGAGCGAAATGCTCGGAATTCCTGCAGCAGCACTAAAGAAAAACGAATCTGTGAACCTTATTAAAGCCATTGTCTCCCAGAGAATTGTAAAGGATAAATATGAGATTGCTGAAATAGACCATGCCTGCGACATCGGCTATGCAATGCATTATTTTGTAATGCAGAACTGCAAGCCAGGCATTTCCGAGCAGCTTCTTGCCGGAATGATGGACGGTCTTGCCATGAGCAACGGAGCCGGCGTTTCATTTGCCACCATTCTTTCTCAGCATGGAGAAACTCTCCACAACCACGACCACAGCGGCATAATCACCAAAGGCAGACTGCTGACGGTAGATGCCGGAGCGGAGAACAACAACAATTACTGCTCAGACTTTACCCGTACCATACCTTGCAGCGGCAAGTTCACCACCAAGCAGAAGGAGATTTACCAGATTGTCTGTGATGCCAATAACCTGGCTCTCAAGCTGGCAAAGCCTGGCGTTGCATACTTTGACGTGCACGTTGCCGTTTACAGGCTGTTTGCAGAACGTCTTAAAGCTCTCGGGCTTATGAAGGGCGACATAGACGAGGCCGTGGAAGCCGGCGCTCCTGCTCTGTTCATGCCTCACGGCCTTGGCCATAACATGGGCCTTGATGTTCACGACATGGAGAACTACGGAGAAGACTATGTAGGCTATGGAAGCGCCGCAAAGCGCAGCAAGAAGTTCGGCTACGGCAGCCTCCGCATGGCCCGCAAACTGGTTGAAGGCAACGTAGTTACAGACGAGCCGGGCATCTACTTCATTCCTGCTCTGATTGAGAAATGGAAGAAGGAGAAGATCAACGCACAGTTCATCAACTTCGGCAAGCTGAAAGATTACTACAACTTTGGCGGCATCCGTCTTGAGGACGATGTGCTGATAACCAAGACAGGCAACCGCCTGCTCGGCTCAAAGAGGCTTCCAATCACCGTCAAGGAAGTAGAAGCAGCAATGAAGGGCTAACGAACCTTTTTGAAGTCTGCGATGCCATCAGACACAATCTGAATAATAGTGTCTGAAGCGGGCTTTGCAAGAACAAACGTGTATGAGGCTTGTTTTGTCATATCAGACAGGACAAGCCTCTCTGCTACATCATATCTAGCCATTCCATGGCCGAAGATGAAAGTATAAGTTCCTGAGCCTGTGCTGCCGTCTGCAAAGTGCCAGCTGACTGTTTTGCCGTCTCCGTTGAAAAACAGTGTATCGCTTCCGCATACGAAAACTCCTTCATGAGCGGCAGGCTCCGGTGTTCCCGGATCAGGTGGCAGATTCACGTTTTTGCAGCCTCCTAAAATAGAGCCCAAACAATACAGGACAATCAGAATCATCAGAATAATCAGAATCCAGCTGAAAACGCTTCTCTTCTTTTTCTGAGGAGGAGCAACTCTCTGCTGATATGAAGGCGGGGCTTGCTGCCTAGTTGCCTGCTGCTGATAATACTGCTGCTGTTGCCCAGTGTTATCGCGATACTGATTGGCGCTTTGCTGATAAGTCTTGTTTGGCTCTGCAGTTGTTGAATAGGCGGAGTTTTGCGGACCTGGATTGGCTTTGGGCTTGGGATTTGGATTTTCCCAGGAGGAAAGCACAACTTCACCAGCAGTTTCAGATGCCGTGAAAAACTCTTCCTGCTGGCCTTCCAGCCGTTTGGCTTGTGTGTTAGTCTCCTGTTTAGGAGGCGCTGCGGGCTTTTTGGGCGCAGAAGCGGGTTTCTTGGGAGCGGCAGGTTTCTTAGGCTCGGCAGTCTTTACAGCTTCTTGCTTTGTTCCGCACACAGAACAGAATTTGGCGTCATCGCTGAGCTGGGTTCCGCAGTTTGTACAGTATTTCATGGCTTAAAGGTATTCGTTAATTTCTTTGATTGCATCGGCGCATTCTTCCACAACCTGCTCTATTGTGCAGCCATACTGGTCTTGGAGCACGAGCCTGGCTTCTTCCAGAGTGGTAGGGAGGATGTCTTTAGGAGGAGGGTTTCCGATAGATTCCAGTATGCGTATCTTCTCGTACAGCACGCTGTAGTCTTTGGCCACTCCCTTGGCGTTGAGGGCGGTGATCCTAGGGTCGAGAATACGCTTGAACTGCTTGACGTTCTGGCGGATGCCCTCTTCTATGAGAGCTTCTCCGTAGCCGCGCACATGCATAGCCTCGTCTACAAGTCCCATATTGTAGAGCTGCTCAGCCTGATTCTGGCAAGCCTTGCCCTGGCCGATCCACTCCTTGCACTTGTACTCGAATGTTTTGGCCACTCTTTCAGGGTCATTGAGTTTTGCTGTCTGGAGCTCTTTCTTGATGATGTTCTCAAGATCCTTTCCGTATGACTCCTTTCCGAGCTCCCCGTGTACTGTTGACTGGTCGAACTTCTTCAAAGTCTTGAGAGCATGCTGCTTGTTTGCCGGCACAAATCCGTAGTGGTATTCATTGAAGGCTTCTGCATAGCATTCTTCCATAAGGTCTTCATCGATGTCAACCCATTTGCCGTCTTTGCCTTTGACCTGGAAAGTGACATCTCTGTCGGCTCCAATCTTCCTTCCCTTGAACAGGTCGTCCCCTGCGTTACCGGTCGCCCCGTTCCATACCTTTATGTCTTTTTCCGGAACTCCCAGCCTCTCAGCCAGCTTCTTAATCGTAGGCGGATCCACTTCGGAGTAAATCTTCTGCATCTGTGCGTTGTAGTTTGCCCTGAGCAGGTCTGACGGGCTGTTTCGCAGAAGGTTCTGGGCATTCTTGTTTCCCTGGAGCGCCAGTGTTGCGCGTCTTACTTCCTCCGGCGTGGCGTTCGGGTTGTTCATCACTTCCTTGAAGTTGTCGTAGATCTCCTGTGCGTCTTTCCGTGCTCTCTTTGAACACTCCTCTGCGAACTTGGAATCCTTTGTAAATACGGCGTCGCCTTTCATCCTGGTCTTGCGGATAGCGTCGTTGGCATTTGAAACTGAAGATGACTTGGTCTTGCCAGCTTTCTTTCCAGCATCCTTTACCTTGTTGGCTATCTGGTTGGTGCTGAAACTTTTGCCGCCGTTCAGCTTTTTGGTTGCATCCTTTCCTTCCTTTGTCTTTGTTACATAATCCTTGATCTTCTTGTAGCCTTCCTTGAGTTTTCCCCATCCTTCCTTGGCCTTTGAAACCGCTTTTTTCTCAAGCTGCTGTCCAACTTGGGTTCCTCTTGCCCACTTGAGAGCCTTGCCGCCAACGTAGAAGACTCCTTCCCAGAAAAATACATGGACGCTTGCAACCACAAAGCCATTGAAAGCGCTGTCTCCGCCCTTGTCCACATATTCCTTCATTTTCACAAGGCCGCTGTACGGCATGAGCACAAGCTCGGAAGCTCCTGCGGTAAAGTAGGCCAGGGCAATTCTAAGGCCTATGACAGGAATGGATTTCTCCATCGAGGCGAATGTTGCAACAAAGGCGTTGAAGTTCTCGTCTGCTTCCGTCCAGGCAGGAGACCATGCCGCGTCATTGACGAAATAATAACCGAGCTGGCCAGAGCAATACTTGTTGAAGATATCCATCATCTTCTTGTAGTCAGGCTCATAGATGCCGAACCTGTTGTCATAGCCTTCTATCAGCGCATCCACCTTGTAGTAGAACGGCATCAGATAATTGAACCTCGGGTCAAAGGCAATCTTGGAACGCATGTTAATGAGCTGGTCGAGCTTCTTCTGGTCCTGGTTGAGAGCGTTGCTATATTCCCTGTTGTCTGCTATATCCCTGAAAGGCTGGGATATAATCATCACATTTTCTGTGTCTTCGTATGTCTTGCCGTTGTAAGTTACCTTCAGCGTAACTTTTGCCTTGGCGCGGTTAGGCGGCAGAAGTCCTCCGCCTCCGGAATGTATAAAGCCCACTACGGTGTTGTCAGATCTGACCTCTTTGCATTCCCACTTGAAGTTCATCAGGCCGCAAGGGTTAGGTACGCTGTTTCCGAATTTGTCTTTGAAAAGCACATTACCTTCTGGCACGTCCTCGAAGGTGAATACAGGCTCGGCGTCTGGCAGAACGCTTCTGATATCTCCGGTTTTCTTGTCCTCGGCGACGAGCTTGAATGTAATCTTGCTCTCTCCCCATTTCTTTTGGGACTTAGGATTGGTGGCAAGGATTTCATCGTCCATATCGCTTTTGATATCAACCAGATACGCCTTGAGTGCCCTGATGCTCATATTAACGCCCAGGTGCATTCGGTAGATGTCGAACGTGGCTTCCAGAGGCTTTTCTATGCCATCAAGTGTCACAGACACGTAGCAGGTGAACCGGTCGGCATCTCCGGCAATGGCATTTTTCTTTTCTTCTTCGCTGAGCTTTCCGCACTCGGTGATGTTGATTCTGAACAATACCGGATTTTCCTTGTCCTGCTCTGTTTGTGCGGTGAAATAGGAGGCTCCAGATTTGTCCAGCGACACGTTCACTCCCAGCACTTCTGTGTTGCAGTTGTTTATTCCAAACTCCATGAACTGTGTCTTTCCTCCTCCGGCCTCGAATGTGATGGCTTCATCGATTATGATTTCAGGAGCTGCCACCACCTTGAAAACCACGTGGTTGATGAGGGTTCCGGCATGGCCGTTGAACACAAACCTCACTTTGGCCGTGCCTTCTTGCCCTTCAGGTGGCGCCTGCTTGGCAACAATGCCGCAGCACTGGTATTTGCCTTGCATCTTGGTATCGCTGATGCTGCAGTTCTCTTCTGCAAAGATTGAAATCTGAGCCGTCAGATCCGGCCTGTTTATCTTTTCTCCGTAAACGTTGATTTCCTCAATTCTGGCTCCAATGGTCTGAGGCTTGGAGCCTACGGTCAGAGTGTTCCCGAAATCTTTGTAGAGAATCATGCGGTATCGGCTCGGCTCTTTCTCCTCTTCTTCTTCTTTTTTCTCTTCTTTCTTGGACTCTTTCTTTGTCTTGCCGGTCTTTGTCTTCTTTTTCTTTTTTCCGCCAAGCAGAGCGGCGCCGCCGGCTACTGCTGCTCCTCCGCCTACGATGTAGATCCACGGTATCTCGGTTCCCTCTTCATCTTCTCCCACATTGTCTGAGGCTTCCGTGGTCTTCTCCATCAGCTGGCCAGGTCCGCGATAAACGTATGTATAAATTTGGTAAACGGAAATATCGCCGCCACCAGCCTGGTTCAGCCGGCACGTTACCATTATAATAAGCTTGGAGTCTCTTCCGGGATTGATGTTCTCCGATGCAAAGTGCTCGTAAGGCCTGAGGACCTTGCCGTCTCCACGGAAATGGGCCTGCGCGTAACCAGATGACATATAGGCTGTTATCTGATACAAGGCCTTCATTGCCTTCAAGGTCTGGTCGCTAAGGTTCGAGTCAAAGTGCCTTTCGTAGTAAATCTGAACATCGTCCTCTTCGCCGAACTTGATCTTTGAAGGAGGATCCTGCCAGGTCATGGTAACGCCGCCGTTGGTTGTAGTGGCATAGTTCTTCCGGATGGTCCACAGCCTTCCGTTTGACTTGCCGCTGCCGTTGGTGGAAATGCCGGCGTTATTTCCCTTGACTTCGCTGCTAACCAGCACCCAGTAGCCTTCTTCGGCGTATGCAAAGGACGCGGTGGCCAAAAACAGCAGCAGGGCGGCGATTCTTGTCCAGAAATATCGCTGAGATAGATTATGGAAATTCATTGCAGATGGTCTTACTTCTTTACTTTCGGGCATCGAGACTTGATGTAGTTATACACAAAGTCAAAGTCTTTCTTAGGCACGTAAATCTGGTTGTGCTCAAACGGCTCGTGAACCTTTATGCATTTGAAGCATCTGAGAGGCTTTATCCTGCGCACCACAGAATAGGTGGATGTGGAGGACTGCTTGCTGGCGGAAAGGATACCAATTCCGGTAGTGGAGAGGTTTCCTCTTGCAGCGCCAGTCATGGCGGTTATCATTCCCAGAAGCTGGGCCTTCTTGTACTGCTTCGGCATCTGGATGTGCTTGATCTGGTTCTCGTCCATCTCAAACAGAACGCAGTAACTGCCGCCGTAAGTAAAGTTGAGGATGACAATGCTAATAAAGGTAAGGACTAACATTCCAGCCAAGACTATCAACAAAACCTTTCCCATTTCCAGTATCTCGCCCCAGTTTCCGTGTATGGCGGCCGGAATCACTCCAAACACCAGCAGCATTCCCACCATAATCCAGAAAAAGATTTTCATGACTGTCAGCAGAATAATAGGGTTGGTCACCATATTGAGCTTGTAAACCCAGCGGTAAACTCCGTCGTTGCAGAGCTTGATTTCATCGCCCTCATACTTTTCGTCAGGAACTTTCTCTTCCTCCTTTCTTGGTTCATCAACAGAATCAACAGGATCAACAGGGGTGTTCTTCTTTGCGGCTTCTTCCTGCGGGGTTCCGCAATTGGTGCAGAACTTAGCGTCATCTTGAAGCTGAGCTCCGCAGTTTGTGCAGTATTTCATAGTATGTTTTATTATTTGTTTGTATCGCGATAATTAAAAAAGAAACGGCTGTCAGGAAATGTCTATCCCGCAGCTTCTGAGCCCCAGCAGCACAAAAATCAGCAATGCGGCAGACAGTACAAGGGTGATGAACATCAGAAGCCAGTTCTTTCTCTCTTTCCTGTGAGACAGCAATTTGGCTATGAAGACCAGGCACAGAACAAGGATTGCAACCACAACCCAATTCAGCATCTGGCTGAGCGCAAGAATCGTTTTCATAGGCGGAACATTGATTATAACAAAGCACAAGTTACGAAAAAAAGTATCTTTGTACGCAATAAGATGTAAATAGTATGACAACCCTTCAAATTCTGATTATCGCCATCGCAGGCGTAATCCTTCCAGTTCTGATTGTCTGGCTGGTGATGCGGGCCAAGCAAAATGTAACCGCTAAAAAGGCTGAAATCATTCACCAAGCCATAGAGGCGGGCATTCCTGTTGATGTGGACAAGTTCATCGCTCCCAAGAACAAACCGGACTCTCAAAGCAAGCTAAGCCTCAAGCAGGATCTGCTGGGAAAACTGTCGGGAGCCGGCATCTTCTTTTTCATGGGCCTGTCTTTCCTGATCCTTTATTTTGTGGACCAGTTCGGGCCTGGCATCCCCAACGGCCTATGGTTTCTGAATGGCCTGGCAATGGCAGGCGGAGTAATGATGGCTATAGGTATCAGCCTGTTTATCACTTACTTTGCCGGAAAGAAACTGCTGAAAAAGGAGATGGAGGAGTAAGATTAATTATTCGGAATCCCATTTTTTGTTCATTATTTTAATATGAGAAGAGATGGAATATCTCACAAACAAGATATAGCAGGATCTATGAAATTACCAGATGTAATACTACTTCCATTGCAGTCCGAAGACCGGGAACAATTCATCATGGACAACCAATGGGCGTTTAAATATGGAGCCCAGCAAGAGTTCGGGATGCGTGATGAGCGTTGTGAAGAAGGTGAAGATGTTATCTCCCGCAAGACCATAGAAGATTCGATTGATGGTGAGAATGCTGAGGCTTACCGGATTGTGCTGCATGGCAAGAAGGTTGGCGGTGTAGTCCTCCGCATAGACAAGGAGTCAGCCAAAGAGGAGCTGGAGTTGCTGTTCGTGCTGCCGGAAGTTCATAGCAAAGGCATAGGCAAGGCAGCCTGGAAAGCAGTGGAGGCCATGCATCCGGAGATCAAGGTATGGGAGACCATAACGCCATACTTTGAAAAGCGTAACATTCACTTTTACATGAACCGCTGCGGCTTCCACATCGTGGAGTTCTGGAACAAGTACCAGAAAGGGCCATCCGTTCCAGAGGCGGAAGAAGGCAACTGGAGTATGGACGATGAGATGTTCGTGTTCAGGAAGGAAATAACAGACAAGTAAATCGAGATTATTATGCTTAACATATTTAGTAAGAAAATAGAATTCAAATTAAAAGGTACTTGTCCTTGCTTACGGCCAGAAGATGAATGGAGAGCTATAGACAAGGATGCGGCTGACAACGCATTCAAGTCTTGTAAAAAACAGTATCTCGACACTCTTCTCAGCACTAAAGGTTTTCTGAAGTATAAAACAAGTTCTTACATCAGGCGGAATCAAATAGATGTGTTAGAGTGCATTGAACTGCAAAAAGAAAGATACGGGGCCAAAACTTTTACGGTTAACTGTGATCTGACACCCCTTTATCTCCAATATGATTGTCGCCATTTCTGTGTAGATGAAAGAATTGGCACACTCGTGTGTGATAAGGATGTTTGGTGGGATTATGCGAATGAGAGCATTGCAAAAGTCAGCTTTGAAAATGTTGCAAATGCAATTGAAGAATTCGTCTTGCCGTGGTTTGACTCTCTTTCAAATGACGCCTCAATTAAAAAGATGCTGTTGGAGCAAAAGGAAAAAAGAAAATTATTTCCCAACAAAATGCAATCCTGGCTTGAATTGATAGATAATCACGGTGATTGCTCAGCGACTATCGCTGAGAATGCAAAACTGTTCGGATTGCCAAAAAGCCTTTGCAAATAAACATTCTTCAGTTAAAAGAAAAGTTCCCTGAAAATTCAGAGAACTTCGTATCAGTACCCGGAGCCGGAGCTGTCATATTGGTGGCTATCGTGAGATGTTGTTATCTGTTCAATCTACTGTATTCCCGTAGATTAAGTGGTTGTTCGGCGGGTTGAAATAATCCCCGGAAAAGGTGACCGTAAGTGGCCGAATCAGAGGAGAAGTGACCGAAAGAATCTATCAAGCTCTGCTATCTCCAGAGAATAATGATTATCTTTATCAGTTAGATAAATCGTAATATACAAACAGATCAAATAAAAAGAATAAGTTATGAAAGTATTGTTGTTAAACGGAAGTGCCAATAAGAAAGGGAATACGTTCATGGCACTCTCGGAGATTTCCAACAGACTTAAAAAGAAGGGTGTAGAGGCCGAAATCATGCAGTTGGGCAACAAACCCGTCCGTGGCTGCATAGCCTGTGGCCAGTGCCAGGCAAAACAACTGGGACATTGTGTTTTTGATGACGATGTCTGCAACCGTATCGTCGAAAAACTCAATGATGCCGATGCGCTCATCGTGGGTTCGCCCGTCTATTATGGTCAGCCCAACGGCGCTGTGATGGCAGTCCTTCAGCGAGCATTCTTCTCCGGAGCCGACGTACAGAACAAGCCTGCGGCCGCGGTGGCCATTTGCCGTCGTGGCGGTGCCACGGCTGCATACCAGACGCTG
>JAGCVJ010000012.1 GCA_017962375.1 Bacteroidales bacterium | reverse complement strand
TAAGACAACACCACTAATCAATGTACTAAGCACATCGTAATACTTGAAGTTCATAATCTTTGAATCTATTATTGTTTGTTTCTTAATGCTATTGCAGGACGTGTCACTGGTGCACTTTGATAAGTTAATGAACCACTTTTTGAGGTGGAATATACATTACAGTGTTTACTAAGGAAATGCACAACGGCCCGATTTGGGTGCTTTTTGCTACCCTTGGCACTAATAACAGCACTTGATGGTTTTAGCATATTAATTACTTCTGTGGTCAAATTATGCTTGCTTCCATGGTGAGGTACTTTTAATACACTACCAGGAATATTTTGAGGATAATCTTCAACAGCATCCTTCAATGTTGCACTACACGCATCACCAGCCAACAAAAAGTTTCGGCCATTAGGGTGAAACAGTAAAATCAAACTTGACTTATTAGTAGGCGATTCCTCCTTTAATTCATCCATCACACTCTTGGCTTCTTCCTCTGTAGGCAATTCATCTTCTGCATAGTTTTCTGCATCTGCCTCGTCCACTAACTCGGCAAAGCTTATAGCCATTTGATAGCATGCATCTTGGAAGAATTTCAATCTTGGTCCAATTACCATCAAAGGCATACCCACTACATCTAGCCCTAAAGTGGGTTCAACTAAATGAGAGTACCTTATTGCCTCATCTATCAAATTTCGAGTCGAATCAGTAGGGTGATTATAAACAACCTTAGAAGCTCTTTCTAATTCACCAACATTATACTGTAACCTTCTAAAATCATTCCGCATAAGCGTATCAGGCCTACGGATATAGAAATTAGATATTTCCACCTGTGAATCGGTCAGCAAATCGAAGAATCCACCTTTATGATCCTTATCCGGATGGGTACAGAAAGCGTGATCAATGATGAATTTATTACCCTCCTTATGTTTAACATAGAGTTTCACCTTATCTGCATCACCAATATTTCCTGCATCAACCACCGCAGTCCACCAACGATTACCATCATGGTAGTTGATTACTATGGCGTCAGCATCCTTAACGTCAATTATTGTAAGCTCGTATTGCATATTTTATTTTTCAAATATCTTTATTGGGATCTACATTACTCCAATTTAAATTGAAGCAAAAACGACGCCAAACATTACAATCATAAGAGGAGGGCAATGATAGACTACTGCAATTATTGTATAATGTCAAATTGGCAGACTTTGCCATGAGTGCAACGAAATAATATCATAGAAAACAATATCGTCTTTTTTCTTATTGCGGTTTAGTTTAATACATGAAAATGGCATCTGTGAATGGAAGTTTAGTTAATAATCACAAAAAAATCACATTATTTATTAATTATATTAAGGCTTGGTGATTCGAAAAAGAAAATTAATTATTATTTTTTCTCGCAATTTAAAATATTAAACATGGTGCTCTCAAAAGACTCAACCTGATTTAAAGACTCTAAGCAGAATAGCAGAATTGCTTGAAGTTGAAAAACGTGAACTTTTGACAGAAGATTGATTATGACTTATACGAACGAATCACATATCAAGACGGTGAAGGATGTTGAGACATTTTTCCATCACATAGTGTCTGAGAGGAAGGTCAATTTCCATCCCGACGACATGTTTTAGGATTACGTTTCATGTGAAGGTGGTATTAACACATTTACGCTTGACGAATGTGCTGTATATAATCGACTCATGGATGAAAGTTTTGATATTTGCAAGAAAGAAGGAGTCGATATTTACTCCATAGGACTTGAAGAGCTTCAAAAGGCTCTAGGAATAAATGTAGCATAAGTATGGCAGACGCATTACAAAATAGTAAAGAGAATATTGATTGGGATGGCCTATCTTGGGTTGATAGAGAATTTAGTCATCCCGAGAGGACTATACGTCTTGCCACATCTTTTAGCGGCATTGGCGCTATTGAATATGCATTAAAACGACTTGGTCTCAAAACCGAGATTGTTTTTGCTGGAGACATAAACAAGAATTGTAAAATTGTATATTCTGCAAACTATAATATAAGTGATGACCGTTGGCATACAGATATTCATGAATTTGATGCTAGTCCATATAATGGCAAGGTCGATTTGTTTGTTGGCGGAGCACCATGTCAGGCTTTCTCAATCGTCGGAGAACAACGTTGCTTTGAAGATACACGAGGTACGTTGTTTCGTGAATTCGCTCGTGTGGTAAAAGAGTGCCAGCCGAAAGTATTCATATTCGAGAATGTTCAAGGTTTGTTTAAGCACGATCATGGGCGAACATGGAAAGTTATACGTAAGACATTTGAAGATTATTGTGGTTATGATGTTCATTACCAATAATTAAATGACTCCTTCAGTTCATAAGAACCTTTACTAAAAGCAGTTGAAGCCTCCTCCACATAGACATTACCTACATAGATTTGACCTTCATTATTCTCTATATAAATTGGCGTCACACCATTTTGATAAACAGTTCTTTCTTCCATTATAAATCCTCATTGATTGAAATCATAAATAACACTCACCATTCAATATAGTATCAACCTGGGATGTCACTGCGTCAAAAACACCCTCCAGCTACCATTCTTCTCTCCACGCTCAACGAACTTTTTCTGAATCAGTTGGTCAAGCAGCTTCTGAATGGCAGCGACACTGATTCCAGTTAGTTCTTTCATATCAGCTAAAGTCAGTGCAGGTTCTGTGCGCATGGCATTCAGTATCTTTGTATAATTAGGAGTGCGGAAAGCTATTCGTTCACCATCATACCACCATACATTTTCATCCTTTTCACTCACAAAGAGCACATCATTATATATCTCTTTAGCCACAATTTCATTAAAATACTTCAAGAATGGCTTGATATCCTTGATATCCGCATTAGCACCATCGCTAGGCACTGGCCCCACCTCAATATCAGTCTGATGGAGAGCCTCTAGATACTCGCTCTTTTTACGGCTGCGAACCACAATCATGGGATAATCATGGCGTGAAAGAATGAAATTCACCATTAGGCGGGCAATGCGTCCATTGCCGTCTTCAAAAGGGTGGATGCGAATATAACGGTAGTGAAACAGAGCCGCTAATTCCACCGGTGAAAGCTTTCCTTCCTGCTCGGCCTTGTTATACCAATCCACTAAATCGGCCATCAAACCGGGAGTTTCTTCTGGTGAGGCATATTCAAACCTGTCACCATAGCGAGTGATGACGCTGTTAGGGCGGGTCTTATACTGTCCTGCATGGATAACATAACTTGTCTGTACGCCTCCTGGAAGTTCCCGATGGACGGTATAGTCTTCTTTGAGTAAAGTTTTATGCAATGTCCGTATAAAGTTCTGCGTCAGTGGCACTTCCTTCACCGCAGCCTCTTCCCTCATCATCTTCAGTCCTACATTACTCGCTGTCATCTCCTGAACATCACGCACATCGGCTTCACCTATCACCTTACCAAACAACAGGAGGATTTCCGTCTGCCCATAAGTCAGTGTGTTACCTTCAATATGGTTGCTGTTGTAGTTGAAATCCACAGTAAAGCGACGGCTAAGTCTGCCTCTGTCCTTCTCTGACAATGGTTGCAAATCTTGCCACGCAGCCAGCGCATTCTTGACATTAAGATATTTCATACGAATGTAAATGTATCAATCAATGATGCAAAAATATAAAAAATCTTTGAAAATAGTTATAACGCTACAACCTTTTTAGTAAATTATTATTGATATTTTAATGCAACTTGATTAAACATACACTCCCCTCTTCTTCCAGTGGAAGTAGCCGTAGATGGCACTAAGGGTGTAGAAGATGTAAAGGGCGGCCATTACCGGCATTCCCTGAACTATGCACATTGCAGTCAGGACAATATCTCCCACCATCCACGCAAGCCATTGCTGCAGATAGGATTTCACCAGCCAGATTGTCGCTATTATGCTGATTGTAAATACAATGGCATCCATTATCGGATTGGCGTCATCAAGCCAGACAAGAATTCTCCAGACAACAGGAGCAACCACAATAAAGCTTATGACACTAATCAGCACGACCTTATTGGTAAGTCTTGTCAAGTGCACTGTCGGAGCCGATTTGTCAGATGATGATACTGACGCCTTAAGTTTGCGAGAGTCCCTTGCCCAGGACCATATACCCCAAAATGCCGTGAGAAGATAGTACAGGTTCAGAGCCATTTGAGCATACAGTTTTTCCGTAAAGAAAACATACGCGGTAACGGAAGAGGAGAAGATGCAGATTATCCACATCAAGTTCTTCTGCTTAACCTCGAATATCAGGAAAAGCACACCCGTAACCAGAGCAAAGATATCGTCCCAATTCTGCTGAGCAAACTGAATCACCTGTTCCATAACTGCAAAGATAAAGTTTTAGAAAGTGAATTGGATCTTGCCGATGAAGTGGATGGTAGCCTGAGCGTAAACACCCTTTTCAATATAGTCATCCGAGCCGTCATCAAACACGGCACGGTAAATCCAGCCGTATGAGTAGTACTTGCGGTTCAGAAGATTATCTACGCAAAAAGAAATGCGCAGTTTGCTGTTGTTCCTGAAGACAAATGTCTTGGCAGCATCCAGGCTCATCGTGAAATAGGAAGGCACCTTTGCAACCTCCAGACTGGAGTTGTCCATATACTGTTTGCCCACATATTTGCCGGTGATTGTGATGTCCGTGTTTGCCTCAGGCTTTGCCGTGAATCCGCCGGAAGCAATGAGTTCAGGAGAAAGCGTAAGGTTGGATTTCTTGAGGAAAACCTCTTTCTGCGGAACCGGGTTCCAGTCGGAAGAATTGTCGTAGGCATCAACAAAAAGCGTATAGTTCTTCAGCTTGTTCCTGGAGAATGTTCCTGTGCCGAAAACCGTAATAAACCTGACCGGCTTATAGGCAAGAGAAACTTCCACTCCCCTGCGGTAACTGTCAGGAATGTTCTCCTGGATAACATAACCGGTCTCGGTGAGCCTTCCCGTGGAAACCAGCTGGTTTCTGTATTCCATTGAGTAGAAATTGATTCCTGTCTCAATCCTGTTGGTTTTCACCTGCCAGCCAAATTCAAAGTCCAGCATACGCTCGCTCTTGAGAAGATCCTGCTTGCCGGCCTTGATGGACTCTTTTATATCGCTGCGGCTAGGTTCCCTGTGAGCTACAGACACAGAGCCATAGAGCCGTGAATATTTCCCGAATTTGTAGTTCAGACCTGCCTTCGGATTGAAGAAATTGTATTCCTTTTTGTTGGCAAGGCTGACGAAATCCTTGTCCATTCCGCTGAGCCTGAAGTTTATGAAGCGGTACTGGAGGTCTATGAACCCCGTAAGGTTCCTGGCAATGGCAAATTCCGCCTTGGCAAAGACGCTGGCATCGGCCTTCTTGCCGTTGTTCGTGTACCACGGTTTTGACAAGTCCAGGTTCTGGTTGTACTTGCTCCAGAGAATGTTGCCGAAGTGGTCTCCGTCATAGAACGAGTAGTTGATTCCGGAAGCAAAGTCAAGCTTTCCGGTCCTGTACTTGAGGTTAAGGACACCTGCAACGTAGCTGTTGTCCATGCTCTGGCGGATAATGACGTCCGTCTTTTTGTAAGTTTTTCCGTCAATAACCTGAGGGTCAAGGCCGTATTTGGAGAACTTCACATCATACTTGTAGTTCTCGTAGTAACCGTCTCCCTTTGTGAAATGGAGAGTTGAGCTCAGGCTCAGCTTCGGGGAGAACTGATGCACATAATGAAGCTGGAAGTGGTGCTGGCGGTAATTGTCGGTCTCGTTGTCATAGTAATGGACGTTACCCTCATCGTCATAGTACTCTCCCGCCACATTGTATTTGCGGTTGGTGTAATAGATGTCTATCGGGCACCCCTCCCAGGTAATTCCCGTATGCTGGGAACCAAGCATATATATGAATTTGACGCTGCTGCGCTCATTTCTCCAGGAAGTTGACACCATAAGTGAGTTGAGGTTTGCCTTGGCGTTTCTTATGTATCCCCTGGTCAGGGCGTGGTTATAAGCCAGGTCCGCGCTGAAGTATCCGTTGCCTACACTCTTCATAGAACCCGTTCCAAGGGCTATGCTTTCCATAAAAGTCTTGTAGCTTCCGGCCGAGAAATCCACGTTGGCGTAAGGCTCGAATGAAGGAGTCTTTGTCTGCATGTTCAGCGATGCCCCGAACGCTCCCGGACCGTTTGCGCTGGTTCCGGCTCCTCTCTGGAGCTGGACACTTTGCAGGAAATTAGGCAGAGACGGGATGTTTGCCCAGATAACCTCCTGGCTTTCGCCATCGTTGATAGCTATGCCGTTGAGAGTGATGTTGGTTCTGGAAGCGTCGCTTCCCCTGACCCTCATGTTGCTGTATCCAAGAGCCAAGCCACCCTCTGTCGTGGAAACCACGGAAGGCAGCATGTTCAGCATCATAGGCAGGGAATATGTGGAAGGCACCCTTTCCATCACATCCTTTCCAATTGTGGTGTTTGCCACAGGAGTGTTCACTCCAGCCCTGGATGTGGATACAATTATACTGTCAAGACGCCTCTGGCTCAAAGAATCCTGAGAGGCTGCACTCATCGCTGAGCATAAGCAGATTGCAGACAAAACTGCATATAAAAAAAACTTCTTCATAACCAGACATAAAACTAAAGCCCAGGAATGACGAAGCCTCACTTTCCCTACGGCGGCATTGCCCGCATCAGGTTCAAGGGTATGATCTCAGCCAAACGGCACCCCTAAGCGGATGCAAATATAAGTTTTTATTCGGTATTTGTCAGTTTTTTTAATTAAGTTTGTATCCCGTTAAGACTTATTCCAAATTCTATTCAGATGAACACGAAATATATATTCATAACGGGCGGAGTGGTTTCATCACTCGGTAAAGGCATTGTCGCCGCATCACTTGCAAAACTTCTTCAGTCCAGGGGGCTCAGGGTAACTATCCAGAAGTTCGATCCATATATAAACGTGGATCCGGGAACTTTGAACCCTTACGAGCACGGGGAGTGCTATGTCACCGACGACGGAGCGGAGACTGACCTGGACCTTGGACACTACGAGAGGTTCCTAAACGTGCCTACTTCCCAGGCCAATAACGTGACCACCGGAAGAATCTACAAGACGGTGATAGACAACGAGAGAGAAGGCCTGTATCTGGGAAAGACCGTGCAGATTATCCCGCATATCACCGATGAGATCAAGCGCAGGATGACTCTTCTGGGCAAGAGCGGCAAGTTCGATGTGGTGATAACAGAAATCGGCGGAACCGTGGGCGACATGGAGAGCACGCCGTTCCTGGAGGCCGTTCGTCAGCTCCAGTGGGAAATGCCTGAAGGAGACTGCCTGGTGCTTCATCTGACGCTGGTTCCGTTCCTCCACGCTGCCCAGGAGCTGAAGACCAAGCCTACCCAGCACTCTGTGAAGATGCTTCAGCAGGAAGGAATCAAGCCTGACATCATCGTATGCCGCACTGAAGTGTCTCTGCCTGAAGGAATGAAGAAGAAGATTGCCCTGTTCTGCAACGTGAAGGCAGACTCCGTGTTCGAGAACCAGGACGCCAAGAGCATCTACGAAGTGCCGGTTCTGCTGCATAAGCAGGGTCTGGATGATGTTGTACTCAAGAAACTCAAACTCAAGAACATACCTCAGCCGGACCTCTCCGAGTGGGAGAACTTCCTCAAGAAGCTCTACAACCCTAAGACAGAGTGCGACATAGCATTAGTTGGAAAGTACGTTGAACTCCAGGACGCCTACAAGTCTATCCAGGAGTCTTTCGTTCACGCGGGTGCGGTAAACAACTGCAAAGTGCACGTTCATACAGTCCACAGCGAGTTCCTGGACGCTTCCAACATCAAGGAGAAGCTCTCCGGAATGGACGGCATACTCGTGGCTCCGGGATTCGGCGGAAGAGGCATCGAGGGCAAGATACTGGCAGTCAAATACGCCAGGGAGAACAAGATACCGTTCTTCGGCATCTGCCTTGGAATGCAGATGGCTGTAATCGAATTCGCAAGGAACGTGCTCAAACTCAAGGACGCCTGCTCTACTGAAGTAAGGCCGCAGACCAAGAATCCGGTAATCGACTTGATGGAAGAGCAGAAGACTCTCACCACCAAGGGCGGAACAATGAGGCTCGGCGCCTACGCCTGCAAGCTCAAGGACGGAAGCCTGGCAGCCAAGATCTACGGAGAAAAGCAGATCAGCGAAAGGCATCGCCACCGCTACGAGTTCAACGGCAAATACGAGGAGGCTATGGAAAAAGCCGGAATGGTTCTCAGCGGCAGAAATCCTGAAACCGGACTGGTGGAAATCGTTGAACTGCCTCAGAAACAGCATCCTTTCTTCATAGGAGTGCAGTTCCATCCGGAGCTCAGGAGCACCGTTTTGAAGCCGCAGCCTATATTCGTGAACTTTGTGAAGGCCGCAATGAAGTACCGCTCATCAAAGTAATGCCATGAACAGAAGATTCCTTGCAATACTGGCTCTGGCGCTGTTTCTGCCTGCCGCCGCAATGTCTCAGGACAATGTGGTGAAGGCCCGCTCACACAAGGTGAAAGTGCTCGCCGAGTATCCTCATGACACCAAATCCTACACCCAGGGGCTTTTCTTCTACGACAATCACCTGTGGGAAACCACCGGCCAGTACGGCGAAAGCTGCCTGAACAAGCTCGACCTTAAAACCGGCAAGTGGCTCAGGAAGTGGAAGTTCAAGAGAAAATACTTTGTTGAAGGAAGCTGTGTTCTGGACGACCGTTTCTTCATCCTTACCTGGATGGAGCACGTCTGCTTTGTATTCAGCCTGAAGAATCCTGAGAACAAGCTCAAGGAAATAGGCAGGCCTTCCTACCCTACCGAAGGATGGGGCATTACTACAGACGGAAACAGGCTGATAATGAGCGACGGCACCTCGTTCCTGTATTTCATGGACAAGTCTTCTTTCTACTGCACATCCAAGATCAGGGTTACCAAAGACGGCAAGCCTCTGGAATACCTCAACGAGCTTGAATGGGTTGACGGCAAAATCTGGGCAAATGTCTATACCACAGACTATATCGTGATAATAGATCCTGAAACCGGAGTTGTCACAGACTACATAGACTGCAAAGACATTCTGCCTGCCAATCTAAAGACAAAGAAAACGGACGTGCTCAATGGCATCGCCCGTGATCCTTCTGACGGCAGCATCTACATTACCGGCAAATACTGGCCGCGCCTCTACAAAATCACCTACTAGATCAGGTGGAAAGTTCCCATCAGGTACAGCAGGCCGTAACCCAGGCCCATGCTGATTACGCCCACAATCAGGCCTATCTTGCTCATGTCTTTCTGCTGCACAAGGTTGGTGGCGAAAGCCAGAGCGTTAGGCGGGGTGGAAATCGGGAGAATCATTGCGCTGGATGCTGCAATGGCCACGCCGATAAGCACGGTTGAAGTGCCTCCGATCACATTCAGGCTGTCTCCCATTGCCGTACATACAACAGCCAAGATAGGCATCAGCAAAGCGGCTGTAGCTGAGTTGGATATGAAGTTTGAAAGGGCGTAGCAGATCAGGCCTGAGATTATCAGGATCAGCATCGGCGAGAAGTTGCCGAACGGAATGCTCTTTACTGCCAGATTTGCCAGTCCGGAAGCGTTAAGTCCGTAACCCAAGGCAAAGCCGCCGGCCACCATCCATATAACTGACCAGTTGATCTCCTCCAGGTCTCGGCGATGAATCACTCCTGTGAGGGCAAACACTACAAACGGAATCAGAGCCACTGTATAAGTATTGATTCCGGTAACTGAGTCCAGGAGCCACAGCAGCACGGTAACGCAGAAAGTGATAATAACCACCGTTGTGTGCCATCCCTTGTGCATATTGCCTTCTATCTTGAGCTCCACTGTCTTCTGCGTGAACGGGAACATCTTCTTGATAATGAACCAGCTGATGAAAAGCAGCACAATTACCAGCGGGAACATGAACATCATCCACTCTCCGAATCCCATTCCCAGGTTCAGCCCTTCCGGATCGTTCAGGTATTTCATCGCGATGGTGTTCGGAGGGGTTCCGATCGGTGTTCCCATTCCTCCCAGATTGGCCGCTACCGGTATTGCCAGCGCCATTGCTATCCTGCCCTTTCCGTTAGCCGGAAGCTGCTTGAACACAGGAGTAAGGAAAGTAAGCATCATTGCCGCGGTGGCAGTGTTGCTGATAAACATTGAGAACAGTCCTGTAATCAGAAGGAATCCAAGCAGCACGTTCTCGCTCTTTCTTCCGAAAGGCTTCAGCAGCACCTTTGCCAGCTGGGCGTCCAGACCGGTCTTTGTGGCTGCAATCGCCAAGATGAATCCTCCTATGAACAGCATTATCACAGGGTCTGCGAAGGTTGCCATAACTCCCTTGTAGCTAAGCAGCTGCCCCACCTTCTCGGTATCGCACATCGGCCCAATTCCCGAATCCGACGTAAACAGCAGCAGCAGTCCTATCACTGCCACGGAAGTAGCCCAGGCCGGCACAACCTCCATCACCCACATCAGCATCGCGAACACAAAGATTGCGATAAGCCTCTGCTGAACCACGGTTATACCTTCCATCCCGAACCAGGAAGACGGCATATTCCACACGAAAAGGGTAAGTACCAGCACCACAATGGCCTGGTAAAGTTTCTTTACTGCCTTGTCCGGATGAGTCCACCTCTCGTAATACTTCTTGAGGAACTGGTCAACCTTCTCAAAACCAATATAATTGCTGAACATAACAAATAAGTTTTTCCAGCTTTAACCGCTGGAAGTTAATTAATAGGTTCCTTGCCCGGGAACTTTGTTAACTAAGCAACCCGGCAGGTTTCCTGACTCTATCCTACGGGCCTTCCCATTTCAAAGAAACAGTGGCAAATTCCATATATCCACAAAGGATCGGATATTACAGTAGCGGGCACTGCTCCGGCTTTTCACTGGATTCCCTTTTAAAGATTCGGGCCGATAACCGTCATCTCACCGTTTTGCATCGCAAAGATACAAAAGAAGTCTCTATTATTCCATCAATAAGACCGAGACCCGGAAATTTGCATTATCTTTGTCGCCGGTACGGGAGACTTTATCGCCGGGAAACCGGAGGAAAGTCCGGACAGGAAAGGGCAATGCGCTGTAGAAAGCACAGATGGGCGTAAGCTTATGTTCGGGGTAACAGAAAACAACCGCCCCTATCCGCAAGGCTAGAGGTAAGGGTGAAAACGCGAGGCAAGAGCTCACGACTGGTTATGGCGACATGACGAGGGTACTCCACCGCATCCTGCAAGGCTATGTATATCGGCATTTAAGGGCTGCCCGTCCTTTGCCGAGGGGTAAGCTGCGCCAGATAAATGATAAAGACCCGCAAGGGGACAGAATCCGGCTTAACCCGTACCTTAAAATAGAGGGACTGACCTTATGGCCAGTCTCTCTTATTTTCTTTTTAAAGGCTCTATCGAAGCTGGATCCCTACTTCGTGAAGAAGTTTATGGTCTGGCCGATGAGCTTGTCTATCTGATCCTGAGACTTGAGAGTCTCGATCGGGAAGCCGAAGGCCACGCTCTTGTAAGTCTTGCCAGGATAAGCCACAGCAGCGCTGATGCTGGTCTGTGGATAGCGGAAGATGGTGTAGGAATCCTTGCCTGCAGGAGTGAAGGCGTCAGGAGCTTCGCAGACATATTTCTTGTCGTTAAGTTCGCTGTAGAACTCGTAGTTTCCGCTGAAGCCGTAGTCGTTCATAACTGCAGCTACCCTGCCGTCAGTGGCGGCGGAGTGAGTCATCCACTTGATCTTGAGCACATCGCCGAGGAACTTAGGGCCTTCCTTCTTGTCAACTTCGTATGCGTCTACAAGGTCTGTAGCCACGTATGCACCGGAAATGAGAAGGTTTCTTCCGTTTGAGCAGAAGTCTTTTATAGCCTTCTTCAGCGCAGGAGTGTAGGCGTGGAACTTGACCAGCTTGGTCAGGGAGCCGTCATTGCTCTGGCACTGCTTGCCAAGGATAAGATCGCAGATGAAATACTTGCTCATATCTGTCTTGCCGCTTTCTACAGCGCTTCTGGTAGAAGATATGAAAGCATAACCGTTGTGCATGAATGCCAGGCCATGGTCGTATGCGTAGTCAAAGGTATTTCCGGCAATTACGTTTCCAGCCTGGTCGTTGTAGCATGCGCCGAAGCCTGGAGCGTCATCGTCTGTCCAAGGAACCTCTCTTCTGTACTCGTACATCTTGCCAAGGTAGGAAGCGTCCTTGATGTAAGGAACTCCGTGGTCATAGTCTGCCATGAAACCGGCAATGGTAGAGTCGCGGCTCTGGAGCCACTTAGGAGCGCCCACCCTGTCGAAAGCGTTAACTACCAGCACGATGTCATCAGACTTGCGCTTGGAAGGAGTGCCGATGGCAACAACCTCGGAAGCAAAGCTCTCGCCGCCGTCGTTCACGGCAGTTACCTTGAAGCGGTAGATGTGGTCTTTCTGGATCTTGGTGCGGTATTTAGGCTCCTGGGTGTAGGTTCCCATGTCAAAGCCGTTGTCATCTATAGCAGTGTAAACCACATAGCCGGTTGGAGTTGCGGTAGGCTCCAGCTTGTCCTCAACCGGGGACCAGGTAACCACGGCGTGCAACTCGCCCTCGCTCATTGCATCGAATGAAGTCACTGTTTTCTTGACAGTTGTGGCTCCCTGAGACTTCTTGGCGCCTTTCTTCTGAGCCTGAACGGTCTTCTCAACTTCAACATCGCGCTTTGAAGGGTTCTCGAAAGCCACCTGCATATTGTTGACAGGCAGAGGCTGAACGGTGTAAGGCACGTTGTTCTTCATGGCGAGGAACTTGAGGATACCTTTGTAAATAGCTCTGGATGCTGTGAATCGGAAGTCCGGGTCAAGGCCGAACTTCATGTCTGCATAGTTGTGGTGAGAGAGGAACTCCAGCAGCATTCCAGGAACCTGAGGAGAACGGCTCTCCGAGTAAGAACGGTCCCAAAGCTGACGGCGGCTCCAGGCAAAGCCGTACTTGTCTGAAATGTCGTCAACAAGCTGAGTCTGGACTATATCCGCCAGATAGCGGCCCAGAAGACGGTCGTCTCCGTTAGGATAGAGATTCTCCCCGCCGAAGTCCTTGCAAGTGCGGGTGTAGATGGAGAGAGTTCCTATAATGGTATCGCTGAGAGCGTTGCCGGCATCCGTATGGAAGGCGAAAGACAGATCAACCGGAATATGGCGGCTCTCTGCGCCCCATTTGCGAAGGGCCTTGGAACCTCCGGCAATGGCGTTGACGAACTTGCCTCTGGATACGTAGTCGTCTGTATAGTCGTTTTCATTGTGAGATACTGAGTAAACCGTATCGGCGAATCCGCTCCACTGCAGATAGTAGCGGGCGCCCTCAAGGAAACGAGGCATTCCGCTGACAAATCCCTCTCCCTTTCCTCTGGCGATGTTGCCCATTCCGCCTCCGAACTTGCAGGCATCAGCAGTAACAGTTCCGTAGCTCTTGGCATTGGTCAAAGTAACTCCCTGGTCCTGAACTCCTTTCTTGAAGTGGAAAGTGCCCAGGTAAATCCACATTCCGCCACCCATCTTCTGGTTGATAGTATAGGCAGCCTGCCCGCCGCTGTACTTGACGGTGTAGGAAACGTTGTCTGCGCTGCTTGGAAGAGTGTGGTAAGAGATGTAAACCGCATAGTCTCCATCCTCCTCAAAGGTAGGAGTCCAGGTTATGGTGCTCTCGTTCAAAGACTTGCCGGCCTTGTCCTGATTCTCTGATGAAAGCAGGCCTTCAACCTGCATATAAGATCCCATCTTGAATGGGTTCTCGCCGAAGACATAGCTCTTCTTAGGATGAGCGAAGCCAGGCTCATCACCTTTGTTCCAGGCGTAAGAGCCGTTGGAAGAGGAGTATCCGTTTGTCTGGGTGTCATTGTCTACAATCACCTCCACCTTGGTCCAGTCTCTCTCCTTTGGAAGCAGAACCACGGCTCCGGCATTCTCGAGCATAGGAACCAGGAACGGCTCAACATAGCTCATTGTATAGGTATCCTCAACCACTCCGAACAGCCTGGCCCTCTGGAACTCCCAGCGGTCTAGAGTAGTCTCGTAGAACCAGCCGTGGCTGTTCTGCATGGCTATATGCCTGTCCTGAAGGCCGCGGGAAATGGAATAAGGCTTGCCTTCCAGTTCCTTCAGCCTTTTTTCAGTGGAAGACACCTTAATTATACCGTCTTTCTGAGTCTTGGCAAACTTGCCGTTCGGGTTGTAGAAAGGAGTCACCAGATGCTCCAGCTTGCTGCCAGCCGCAAAAATGGCCAGTTTCTTGGTCTTCAGCGATGAAGGCAGGTTGCTCTTTACCAGTTCGTAGATCTTGCTCAAGCCTTCTGGGCGGATAGGAAAGTCCGCCACATTTCTGTTGAAATTCACGTAAAGAGAATCGTTGCCCTTGAACGTGTAGGCGTTTTCCACTTTGATAGGAACCTTAACTCCGTTGGAAAGAGTTCTCAGGTAGTCTCTGACTGCCAGAGAGGCCTTGTCAAACTGCTTGAGATCAGTTACTTTAACGGAATTCTTGCCCTTCAGAATATCATCGGGATAATTCTTGCCCTGAGAAAAAGAGGCTGTTGGAAGAAGAAGTACTGCAGCCGCCAAAACCGCCGCTGCCCTCAAAATGAATCTTAACGAACGCATATCTTAATCAATTATCTATTCAAAGTATTTCAGATGGGCACAAATTTAACTAAATTTGCTCTTACTATGAAAAGAATAAGACTGGCAAATCTGCCCACCAAAATCTATCGCCTGGAAAGGCTCTCAAATGAGCTTGGCGCAAACATCTACATCAAGAGAGACGACCAGACCGGCAGCGAGCTGACCGGCAACAAGGTACGCAAACTGGAATTTGAAGTGGCCGACGCCATTGAGCAAGGCTGCGATATGCTGATTACCTGCGGAGGCATTCAGTCCAACCACTGCAGGGCAACGGTAGCCGCCGCTACTCTCATGTGCATGAAATCTGCTGTTCTTCTTAGAATCAGCGACGAGCCTCCGGTAAGGGGCAACTACTTCCTGGACCGCCTTCTAGGAGCGGACGTAAGGTTCTGCACCAAAGACGAGTACCGCAACTACCGCCAGGAAATTATGGAGGAGATGGCCGAGAAATACAGAAAGCAGGGCCACAAGCCTTACATAATTCCGGAAGGGGCGTCCAACGCCATTGGAACCCTTGGTTACTACACCTGCATGCAGGAGATCCTCGAGCAGGAAAAGCAGATGGGAATTACCTTCAATACCATTGTTGTGGCAACCGGAAGCGGCGGCACCATAGCCGGCCTGCATCTGGCAAACGAGCTGGGCAAGCTCGGCAAGAGATGTATAGGAATGGCTGTCTGCGACGATATCAAGTACTTTACCGACATTGCCGACAGAATCTCTAATGAAGCCAAACCACTCCTTAAAGAATTTCTTGACACAGAAGATTATAGCAACGCAGTGTTATTGCGCGATAATATCGAGATAAATGACAAGTATGTAGGCATAGGCTATGCCCTAAGCCGCCCTGAGGAACTGGAATTCATCCGCAAGATTGCCCGCCTGGAGGGCCTCATCCTGGATCCGGTCTACACTGGCAAGGCTATGTACGGCCTCTGGAACGAGCTGCAGAAGAATGCCGACCCTAAGACCGCCATCAACCCTGAGGACAACGTGCTGTTCATCCACACCGGCGGACTGTTCGGATTGTTCCCTATCAGCGACACCTTCCCTCTTTAGCCTATGGAAATGTATCTTAGCATAAGAGAGATAGCCAGTGCTTTCATGGTGATGTTCGCCATTATAGACATCACCGGAAGCACCCCTATTGTGCTTGACCTCCAGGCCAAGGGCAAGAAGATCGAGGCCGGCAAGGCCGCCATCGGGGCGTTCTTGCTGTTCATGTTCTTCCTTTTTGCCGGAAACTGGATGCTGGCTCTGTTCGGCGTTGAAATCTACGAGTTTGCCACAGCGGGAGCCCTGGTTATCTTCGCCTTGGCCCTTGAAATGATACTCGGCATAGAGATTTTCCGCTACAACGACTCTCCGGGCGGAAGCCCAACCATCGTGCCTCTGATTTTCCCGCTTATAGCCGGTGCCGGAGCCCTTACCACAATGCTCTCTCTCAGGGCAGAATACTCTGTAATCAACATTATCATCGCGATAGCACTGAATATGATCATAGTGTTCATCGTCCTGAGGAAAGTTTCCTGGATTGAGAGAGTTCTGGGCAAAAGCACGGTTTATGTGCTGAGGAAATTCTTCGGCATCATTCTTCTGGCAATGAGCGTTAAGCTGTTTGCAACCAACCTGATGAAAATTCTGCACCAATAAATAATCTAAGATGAAAGGCACAAAAATCCTCCTCGCCCTGGCAGTTCTGGCTCTTGCCATACTGCTTTTCCTCACCCGCAAAGGCAACAAAGTTGACACCGAAAGCGTTGTACTGGAGAACATTGCAACAAGAACATCCATAAGGGCTTACACCGAGGTCCCTGTTGAGCAGGCCAAGATAGAGAAGATGCTCAAGGCCGCAATGGCCGCCCCTACCGCCATGAACAAGCAGCCATGGCACTTTGTGGTTATCACCGACAAGGACCAGCTCAAGGCCCTGTCCGAAACCAGCCCTTATTCCGGAATGGTGGCAAAGGCTCCTCTGGCGATAGCCGTCTGCGGAGATATGCTCAAGGCAATGGACGGCGGAGGACGTTACTTCTGGATCCAGGACGCTTCTGCAGCAACGCAGAACCTGCTTCTTGCCGCCCACGCTGTGGGACTTGGAGCCGTCTGGACAGGTGTTTATCCGGATCTGGACAGATGCAAGTCCATCGCCGAGGTGCTTTCTCTCCCTGAGAACATTATTCCTCTGAACGTGGTTGTAATCGGCTATCCTGCCCAGAATCCAACCCCTAAGGACAAATGGAAACCAGCCAACGTTTCTTACAACAGATACGGAAGCGCAGACGGAAAAACTATAGATATGGAAAAGATGACAGAAAATACAGTATTCTCGCCTTTCGACTACACAGACGACTTCACCGGCAACCCGTTCCTCTGGTTCAAGGGAGACGGCCTTCTGCTGGCAGTTGGAGACAAGGAAAAGAGCAACGCCATGACCATCGGATGGGGCGCTCTGGGCAATCTCTGGGGCCACGATGTCAACACTCTTACTGTTTACGTGTCTGAATCACGATACACCCAGCAGATGATGGAAAACTGCAAGTACTTCACCGTAATGACATTCGACGAGTCCAGAAAAGACATCCTGGCCTATATGGGAAGCCACAGCGGACGTGACGAAGACAAGGCCAAGGCTCTCGGGCTCCACGTTCAATTTACCGAGCACGGCGCCCCTTACTACCAGGAAGCCTACGAGGTCTATGAGTGCGAACTCATTTACAAAGCCCCGTTTGACATGAACAACATGATTGGCCCAGGAAAGGAATTCTACTCTAACCGCCCTAACACCAAGGTACACCACATGTACATCGGCCGTATCCTGAGCGCCAAACGCAGATAAACAAAAATGAGCATATCAGTATATACCCTTACATCACCGCTTCACGACAAGCAGAGCATTGAGCAGTACACAAAGGAGTTCTTTTCCCGCCTGAAATTCGACTTCGACTACAAGGGAGAAGACTTCTCCACCTGGGGGCAGGCGGACCTGGACCTGATCTTCGTCAGGACCGGCGGTACTGAAAACCTGTTCAAACAGAGGTATATGGATGTGCTTGATGCAAAGAAAAGCGTATATCTGCTCTCATCCTACAGCAACAACTCCCTTGCCGCTTCTATGGAAATTCTTTCCTGGCTGAGGCAGAGAGGAATCCGGGGAGAGATACTCCACGGCTCTCACCAGTACATTTCTTCCAGAATCCAGGAACTCACACAACTGGAGGCCGCGAGGAAAGCACTCAAAAACACCAGGGCCGCCATAATAGGAAGACCGTCCGACTGGCTGATAGCCAGCGATGTAAACAGAGAGGCCGTTCAGGATAAACTCGGCTTTGACATAGACTACATCCCGATTGAAGAAGTTGAACGGCTCTGCCAAAACGTAGGTCCAAAGGAAGACGGGGCCTTGACAATCTACCAGGCAATCAAGTCAGTTGCTGATAGCCACAGACTCAACGCTTTTACCATCAGGTGCTTCGACCTTCTCACAAGTCTCAGGAACACCGGCTGTCTGGCTCTCGCCAAGCTGAACTCTGAGGGCTATGTAGCTGGCTGTGAGGGAGACGGACCCGCTATGCTCTCTATGGTAATCGCCAGAAGCCTTACCGACAAATCCGGCTTCCAGGCCAACCCTGCAAGAATCGATGTCGAGAAGGGAGAAGTCCTTTTCGCCCACTGCACCATTCCTCTCAACATGGTGGAGCGCTATGAGTTTGACACTCATTTCGAGTCCGGCATCGGAGTGGGAATCAGAGGCTATATGAAGGAAGGCCCCGTAACCGTCTTCAAGGTTTCCGGAGACCTGACCAGATTCTTCGCCGAGGAAGGAGAGCTCATAGAAAACGGCAAGGCCCCTAACCTCTGCCGCACCCAGCAGCTCATCCGCTTCACCGACAAACAAGCCACAAAATACTTCCTCCAGAACCCTATCGGCAACCACCACATCATCCTCCAGGGCCACTGGAAAAACCTTATAGCTGAATTGTTAAAATGACAAAAATGAGAAATATCCTCTTATCGCTGAGTATTATAACCTTCTGTCTAACAGGATGTAAAACTGGCCCTAAAATTTCATCTGAAACTGCGGCTGACATTGCTGCAATAACAGACTCGGCGGCTCGGATTTCCCCTTCTTACGCAAAGGGTTTTACGGTAAAGTATCTTGAAGACGGAATACGTCTTGTGGACATACAGGATCCGCAGGCAGACGAGGAAGACAAGATGCCGGTTGGCTACCAGTTTGCTCTTATCCCTAAGGGCCTGGACTCCTCCATCTTCCAAAAGCTCGTTCCGGAGGGATATACCGTCGTAAAGGTTCCTGTCCAGAAGACCATCGCGATGACTCTTCTCCAGATGTCTAACTTCACCGCTCTTGAAGCCATCGACAAGCTCTGCGCCATAACCAGCACAAAGAACCTGTTCAACAAGGACATCCTGGCAAAAGTGGAAGACGGCACTCTGCAGAAGATCGGCCACGAGGGCAACTTCGACCAGGAACTGATAATGGCTGCCAACCCTGAAATAATCTTCATATCTCCTTTTAAGAAAGGCGGTTACGATGCCATTAAGGAAACCGGAATAACTCTTGTTCCTCATCTTGGATACAAGGAACTGGTTCCGCTGGGACAGGCCGAGTGGATAAAGTTCATCGGTATGTTCATCGGCAAGGAGAAGACCGCAAACGAGACATTCTCCAGGATCGAGAAAAACTATCTGGACATGAAAGCCCTGGCCGAGAACACCGAGACCCGTCCTACCATATTCAGCGGCGAGATGCATTCAGGCAACTGGTACGCCGTTGGCGGAAAGAACCACCTGGCCCAGATATTCAGGGATGCCGGTGCCGAGTATCTTATCAACGATGAGAACACCGGCGGAGTGAACATAGAGTTTGAGAAAGTGTACGCAACCTGCGCCAAGGCAGACTACTGGAGGATCCTGAACAGCTTCTCCGGAGACTTCTCATACGATGCCCTCAAGAAGTCCGAGCCAAGAAATGCGCTCTTTGACGCTTTCAAGAACAAGAAGGTCATCTACTGCAACATGAAGCAGACCCCATACTACGAGCTGACTCCTGTCCATCCTGACCTTCTGCTTAAAGACTTCATTGCCATCTTCCATCCTGAACTGGTGGAAGAAAACTACGAGGGAACCTTCTACAAGCTGCTGAAGTAGATGAGCTGAGAGAACAACAAGTGCTAACCATCATCGCTGCCCATTTGCAGAATCTTATATTCCGAGCAGGGTGCAGACAAGCAAAATGGAGAAAAAAAGAACCACAGGCCACGGTGTAATGGCCACGATATACTTGAAATCCTCCCAAAAATCTTTGAGACTCGCAGCAACAGGATTCACCGTGTGTTTTCCGCGTTTCATTCCGAGAACTTCTTTGACGAGGCAAAGATATTTCCGTTCAGCGACAAAACATATCACCTACGAAAATAAGGCCCTGCAGCGATACAGCTTCAGGGTCTTACATCTTTAGTTTTAATGATCAGCAGATTACCTGCCACTCTTTCCTATCATACTATTCTGCGTAAACAGGACGGACGGAACTGGCCTCGTAACGATTACGATACGCATCAGTATACACAAGAGTAGGTGTCAAATATAAAGGATATGCATCAGAGAGGTTGTTGCGTAGAGTAGAAGACCAGCAATAGGCTGAACCTCTACTATTCATCGTGAAAGGAATGAAAATCCTGTTGCCGTTTTTAGCGGTAAAAGTCCTGCCGGCAACAGTTGCATTCTCAAAATTGCATTTACTTGGCGTCGGAAAGGGTGAAATGCACCTCCTGAGAGATCTCCACACTGTCCGGGTAGTATTTCTCCTCCTGGACAAACGCCACACCGACTCGTAAATCTACTGTCGAATCTCTTCGTTATTTTGCAGCGTTTTTCGAGAGGCTATAAGCTGTCGCTCTGGAGGAAGTGGAACAGTCCCATGTATTGGATCCCTTTTTCATCCGTATAAGGCATGATGTCAGCTCCCTCGATGACGATCTTTCGGAACGAATCGCCTATCCGTGTCAGGGAGTTCAACTCCTGATCCTTCTTCTCATCAGTACCCATCTCGAAGGCCGACTGGAGGTAGTACTTTTCGTTTCCGTTAGTCGCGATGAAATCAACCTCATATTGGAAATACTGGTATCGGTTGTCAACTTTTTTACGATGTTCGACGACACCCACATCGACAGAATATCCACGGCAAATTAGCTCGTTGAAGATGACGTTCTCCATGATATGGGAAATCTCCTGCTGCCGGAAATTGAGGCGGGCATTCCGGAGGCCGATATCAACGGAATAGTATTTCTTGATATTCTCGTAATATTTGTTTCCCTTAATATTGAACCTCTTTGCCTCCGCAAACAGGAAAGCATCCTCCAGATACCCGATATACTTTGCCACTGTATCGTCCGAAATCTTGATGTGTCGGACGCTGGAGAGGATGTTGGTGACTTTGGTGGTGTTTGTCAGGGAACCGATAGATGAGCACAAGGCATCCGCGATAGCCTCAAGGGCTTCACGGTTTTCAACATGATGACGCTCGACAACATCGTCAATGTAGGTTTTCCGCCACAGGCGCTGGAGATAGGCTATCTTCTGCTCAGCCGTCGGCATCTTGCTAAGCGCCGGTAGACCACCGTATGTGTAGTACTCTTTCCAGAGCTCACTGACCGGCTCTTTTCGTCCCTTCATAAATTCCTTGAACGTGAGCGGGCGTACATTGACTTCATCGCCCCTTCCGCGGAAAAGAGTGTTGATATCGCTGGAGAGGAACTTTGAGTTGCTCCCTGTAATATAGACGTCGACGTTGGCCCGCTTGTTCAATCCGTTGACGATCCGCTCGAAGTCCGTCACCTCCTGAATCTCGTCCAGGAAGACGTAATAGGGTTCATCTTGGCTTGAAATACGGGAATACAGGTATTCCTTCAGTTTCTTGCGATCCAGCAACTCCTTGGGCGTGTCCTCATCCTCAATGTCGAACGAGACACTGATGATATGGTTTTCGGGCACACCCACCCCAATCAGATAGTCCTTGTAGATGGGATCCAGCAGAAATGACTTGCCGGAACGACGTGGACCGGTAATGACCTTAACCTCACCATTGTCCTTCCTGACAATGAGTTTTTGCAGATAGCTATCCCTTTGAATGTATTGACGCATCATTTGACTCGAAATTTACTGCAAAAATACAATAAATTTCTAAAAACCGAGAAACGGCGAAAGCTAAATGTTTTAATCAATCATTATTTCACTAAAAACGGTCTATAAGACCAAAAACTGGATTTTGGGCCGTGAGACTGGGTGGTCATGCTCCGAATTTTGTAGAACAATCATGTTCAACTTTAAAAATACAGACTTATGATTACTTTCACACAAGAAACAACTTTCTGAGGTAATGTGCAAGCCATGCCGAGAAAGAAAATGGTCTTCATGACCTTCTGGAGATTATGTTGGAGAGCCTGATGGTGATGGAACAGAGCGAGTTCCTGCACGACCAGGAGGATCACAACAAGGGTAACGGCTTTCGCTTGGGGCACACCTACGGTCATGGGCTAAAACTTGAGTTCAGGATACCCAGGTAACTTTATCCGGAGTTGGCAAAAACAAATAAAGCCGCTATTGCGACCTTATTTGGGAGTAGCCCACATGTCTTGCTCCACAAGGGATTAACCGTTGCCCCGTCGGATCATTTCTGATAGTGCAAAGATATATAAATATTTTGATGATAAAAAAAACATATTTTCCTCTTCATATAAATGAGACGAATTCCATAAGTTTCTCCGCTAAGAGAAAATGGTGAACCATGGCAAATATCTTCAGACTGCCCTAATTTACTAGTATCTTGGAAACAATCACTTGATAATATACTTATTGCGATTCTCTTTCATATACTCGTGCATTTTCAAATATCCGGCACAACTGATTATTTTTCCGCAGTCAGAAGTCTGCATTATCATCTCACCTTTCTCTAAATACCATCTATATAATGCATACAAGTATTTAAAACTGGAATATGCTTGATTCTTAATGTCTTCAGTTGCACAGAAAAACCTGTCTTTAGCGCTTGCCGGAAATATTTCAAGATCAGGATCTGTTCCTGCTTTTATCCTGTTAAGCATACTCTTGAAGTCGAGTTTTACAGCATCCATATACAAAAGCAGATTTGCGTTACTAAAACCGGCTTCTCTGAAATCCTTAGGTTCATATCCCATAACTTCGGCTATGGTAGCCAACTCGTCAGGTAGATAGAACATATCAGAGAAGGCTTTGAAGGGTATTGATTTCCACTCTGGGATCTCCATCTCTTTTTCCCAAAAATCCAACATTGCCCTTATGCGCTTTCTCATCTCTACAACCACAGCCATATATTCTTCTGCATAATCATCAGAACCAAATATAATTTCTTGACACTTGGCTATTGCATAGAAAAACGGAGGAACGGCATCTTTGGATGGAGCTACTTTAGAACAAGGAGGCAGGTTCTGTTGAGTTGTCTTTTCTCTTACATAGTCTACATCTGCAAAGAACAAAGCTTCAACCATTCTACCCCCTTCTTGATTTTCTCGTTTTTCTTGATATTCAAGTTTGGAGGCCGGCTTGTCTATACTATATTCACACGCTCTGTTCCAAAACTCACTAAACTGCTTGTCTGTTAGCGGAGATGTGAAGTATTGAGAATTGTCAAAACGCTCCCACTGTTCTGGCGCAACTTTCATAAAATCTTCATATATAAGCAACAGAGGCTCTTCGCCCTCAGCCAATAACATGAAATAATTTGTCCTTGATATCATATCGTATGCATTC
This sequence comes from Bacteroidales bacterium, assembly GCA_017962375.1. GTDB lineage: Bacteria > Bacteroidota > Bacteroidia > Bacteroidales > UBA932 > Egerieousia. Next base: position 28,676 of record JAGCVJ010000012.1, on the reverse strand, counting down.
TGCTCGTAAAACGTAAGCCTGGGAAGAGTATCGTTTTCTTTATTTTGGTTATTGTCAAGATTAATGCACATGGAAGTAGTCGTCCGCCTGATATCTCGTGGACGAGAATATTGACTATACCGAAAAAGCTCAATGAATTTTTTGCTGGCTTCCTTTCTGTCTGTATGGATATCTATATTTAGGTCACGAAGTAAGTTTTCACCTAGATAGAACTGACAAACGGGACCGAAAAGACCCACTTCATGATTATCTTCATGCGAGGAAAAATTGACATGTTTTCCCAGAATCATAACAAGCAGAATGTCCGCATCAGATTCCATCTGCCTGTCAATCCAACTCGGGTTGAAGTATTCTTTTACATTGCCTATTCTTTCATCGTCGTCATTCTCATAGTAAACATCGCCATCAAGCATATTTTGAACTATTTCTATTGTCCTTGCAAAAAGAACATAGTCCTCACGGCACGCTAAAGTTGTTATTCGGATTTCATAGCCATTATCCTCTAAACAGATGTCTATAGGACGTGTAGATATGCGATGTATATAAAACTCACATATCTCTGGTCTCATTTCGTTCACTAGCAGTTTATAACCTTCACCTTCAAAAGAAACTAGAATCTTATGATAGTCAATGTCTCTTCTTTTAGTTCTGACTCTAACATTAATACTCATACCCGAATTATTTAAGCTATTTATGTTTAACAACGCAGCGAATCTTTATGGAAACGAGTTAAAGCAATTGGCATATCTGTCAAACAGATTTTACGATATCATCAGGTTCAATTGTTGAAAGGGACTCTGACGACACGTTTGTAGTCGAGAGTAACCGGCCAGCCTGTTTCTCGATGACTTTCTCAAACAAGTTACGAGCAAATCTCCCGTTGCCAAAGTTCCTGTCTTTGTGGCTTACAGCATCGGCAAGAACTTGTTTGAGTGTAGAAACCGCAGGCTCAGACAGTTTATAGTCATACTTGCGGGCGCGGGAAAGGAATATCTGGAAAAGTTCCTCGGCAGAATAGTCGGGAAACTCTATGTACCTGTTGAACCTGGACTGGAGTCCCGGATTGGAGTCGATAAAGTGTCTGATCTGGTCTGTATAGCCGGCAAGGATCACTATCAGCCTGTCTCTGTCATCTTCCATTCGCTTAAGGAGGGTGGCTATCGCTTCCTTGCCGTAATCCTGGCTGCCGCCGTCAGCCAGAGAATAAGCCTCATCGATGAACAGGATACCATCAAGGGCGGAATCTATGATCTTATTGGTCTTGACAGCTGTCTGCCCGACATATTCAGCCACAAGCCCAGAACGGTCCGTCTCAACCAGAGTACCCTTTTTCAATACTCCCAGATCTTTGTAGATTCCAGACAGGATACGGGCGACAGTTGTCTTCCCTGTTCCTGGATTGCCTGTAAACACGCAGTGGTAAGAAACTGGAATCGCCTTCAAACCATTCTCCTGACGCATTTTCTGCACCTTAATGTAGTTGGCCAGAGAAGTCACCTCTTGCTTTACAGACTCAAGACCCACAAGAGATTCAAGCTCTTGGAGAGCATTACCGGCAAAAGATGAAAACCCTCTGTCTCCCAAACTGCCTTTGGAGTCAGACTTGAGCTCAACAATCCTGTTCAGCCAACGGACCTCTTCCGGAGTTATCTCATGGTCTGCCTTGGCAATCAGAGAAGCAAAACGGTACAGCAGCATAACATATTGATTATGCAGATCTACGCTGAATCCGCCCAAGACATGCTCGTGGATGAATATTTCCGGGTTGTCTTCAGATGATTCCAACACAGACTTTACAATTTTACTGACAGTGTCTCCCTTGTCGGCACAATATCTGTCAAGGTCTTCATATCGCAAAAGGCAGCCGCTGTCAAACATCATCAAGGCAAAGATGAATATTCCGAGACTTTCACTCTTGCCAATTTCAACCTTGTATCCGAATCCCTGATGACATCGCAGAGCATCATAAAAGAGAGTCAACCTGATTTTCTCCCCGAAATCATCCACAGCGCGTCCATTGCTGCTAATATCTGCTGAAACAACTGATTCAAAAGCCTTTACATAAGATGAATCCTCAGCCAGTTTTTCTCCAAAGTCTTTGATGGCGCAGCAAGCCAACATTATATCATCAAAATAGCTGCTTGTGACGCTGAATACAGGATAGCTCCTGAAAGACAATACAACATTGTTATTGCCGCCGGCAGCTGAAGATTTCCGGGCAGGACCTGACGTCTTACCGTTAAAGACTGGAAATAGTATAATGGACAATGTCAGCACCCCTCCCCCTGCTATCAACAAAAAAGCAGCGACTTCCGCATTCTTGCCTACAAATATGCATGCGGCTATGAGCAATGCTACGCCGAAGATGATAGCACCGCAGCCAAAATCTGTCAGCACATTTCCGTTATTCTTTTTCTCGCCCATATCTTCCACGAATTTTATGCAATATAGCAAAAACTTTGGCACATTTTTTTATCTAAAATAAAACCCATCAGCGACATTGACCGGGGTAGAAGAAGGCAGGCATCATGCATGTAATTTCTTGGTTTATGAGGCTACCTATAACGGAATATCAATCCAATGTAAGGTGAAGGACCAAGCCGAAAAAATGGTCTATACCATGAAAATTATATAAAAAAGGACTGAAAATCTTCCCGAAGGGCCGAAACCCACTATGAGAAGCCCAATCAATCCTTTCTGCAAATGTATGAAATATTTTTGACTTTTGCAGGTTTAAGTAAACACTTTTTTATCTAAAATAAAACTAAAAGTTCGCTAACTATGCAATTTCAAAAACGGTTCTATCTGCATTTGGTGTAACTGACACAAATGTTCCTCTTGTCATCAAAAGCATTTCAATGTTTTTGCGTAGTTCTTCAAAAAACTCCGCGGCTTCACTCAAGTCAAGAACTCTTGGGACATTTAATGGCAATGTCGGATTTTTTACTTTAACAGAAACGGTCTTCTTGTTCAAATCGAATAGAACCCATTCCAAGTTTTCATCTTCCCTTGCGGCCAATTTTATGCCTTTGTTGTTTACTTTAAATGTTCTATTGTAACTTGTTGCGCTCCATTCACCAACAATTAGTGGCTTATGTTTTTCCAAATATTCAAGCGCTTCTTTACTTAATTCTATTTTTTCCATACTTTTTGTTTTCAATTATCATTTTATCTAATGTTCCGTCTTGGTTTATTGGGAAAACCTCTGTCCTTACTTTTTCCCAATTATCACGTTTTAAACAAGGTTTTGTGTTTGTTGGTTTAAGTAAACACTTTTTTATCTAAAATAAAACTCAAAACTATAAGTATTTGCAAATATGTCAATTATAGCAATAATTCGTTCAGAAAAATTCAACAAAGGGCACCGGAAGGGGCATTTGTGGCTGTTTTTTTGAACGTGTTTTTCTTCCCAAATAGTGATAACTATACTCATTTTGTCTATCAAGTGTAAATATAAGACTTACGTTACACTTTTCAAAGAGTTGCTGCTGCAATCTCCTTTTATGAATCAAAGCATTGTTTAAAGTAGTACAGTGCCTGACATACAAATTCTTGTGGAGTTTATGAATGCCATCACTTAGAAGGTTGAATATTGCAAAGAGTTTGTTTTGGCATATCTTTTTTAATTGAAAAGCAGTATCTTTGAATGATGTTCAAAAATAGCGGAAAACTCATAATTATTACGGTACTGATACTGGTGCTGCTGGCGCTGAATCTGCTATTGGGAAGCGTAAAGATTCCTTTTGCAGACACACTAGGCATATTGTTCGGCGACAGGTCAAATGAGATATTCTCCAACATCATACTCAAGTCCAGGCTTCCGCAGGCGCTTGTGGCAATAATGGCAGGAGCAGGACTGGCCGTAGCAGGACTCCAGATGCAGACAGTGTTCCGCAATCCGCTGGCAGGACCGTCGGTGCTTGGAATATCCAATGGAGCAAGCCTGGGAGTGGCAATAGTGGTGATGATGTCCAGTTCACTGGCAGGAGTGTCGCTGAGCCGGATGGGATATGCAGGAGACGCCGCTATCTCTATAGCAGCCATAATTGGCTCGCTTGCAGTGATGACGCTGATCGTGTGGGTGTCCAAGAAAGTAAAGGGAAACGTCACGCTGCTGATAATCGGAGTGATGATAGGATATCTGGTATCTGCCATAGTGGGAGTGCTGAAGTTCTTCAGTTCAGAAGAAGATGTAAAGGCATTTGTGGTATGGGGGCTGGGATCTTTTGCAAGGGTGTCAGGAGACCAGATGCTGCTGTTTGTAGGGTTGATGATTGTGCTACTGCCACTGAGTTTCCTGCTGGTAAAGACTCTGAACCTGATGCTTCTCGGCGATGACTATGCAAGGAATCTGGGCCTGAATGTGTCCCGTTCCAGGACTCTGGTGATACTGAATTCCGGAGTGCTGGTTGCAATAGTCACGGCCTACTGCGGACCTATAATGTTCATAGGACTGGCCGTGCCGCACCTTTGCAGGGCTATATTCAGGACATCGGACCACAGGATTCTTGTACCGGGCACAATACTGACCGGAGCGGCTTTGGCACTGCTTTGCAGCCTGGTAGCCAGGATGCCGGGCTTTGAGGGAGCACTTCCGGTAAACTCGGTAACCGCTTTGATCGGAGCGCCTGTAATCGCTTCCGTTATATTCAGAAGGAGGAAAGACGATGTCAGAGAATAAGCAGACAGTAAGGCTGGAGAACCTCTCAATCGGATACAAGGGGAAAAGCAGCGTCAAGGAAGTAGCCTGCGGCATCAACGCCAGCCTGTTTGCCGGAGAACTCACCTGCCTAATAGGCCCCAACGGAGTGGGAAAGTCCACACTTATGAGGACAGTGTGCGCATTTCAGGAAAAACTGGGAGGAAACATCGTTATAGACGGAAAGGAACTGGAGGCCTATCCGGACAAAGAACTTTCAAAGAAGATAGGAGTGGTACTCACTCACAGGCCTCAGATCCAGAACATGAACGTGGAAGAACTCGTAGCCCTCGGCAGAAGCCCATACACCGGATTCTGGGGCAAACTCGAGAAAGAAGACAGGAAGATAGTCTCAGATGCCATATCGCTGATAGGAATAGATAACCTGTGCAGCAGAATGATCCAGAACCTTAGCGATGGAGAGCGCCAGAAAGTAATGATAGCCAAGGCCATAGCACAGCAGACCCCTATTATCTGCCTGGACGAGCCGACAGCCTTTCTGGATTTCCCTTCCAAGATCGAGACAATGCAGCTGCTGAAAAAGCTGGCAAAGGAAAACGGCAAAACCATCTTCCTCTCTACTCACGACCTGGAACTCACGCTCCAGCTCGCAGACCGCATCTGGCTGATGCAGAAAGGAAACATCACTATCGGAACACCAGAAGAAGTGGCACAGAGCGGAGCCCTCTCAGAATTTATCGAAAGAGAAGGAATAACCTTTGAGAAATCGCAGATGAGAGTGAAAATCAGTAGATAGCCCTATTTCTTGTTTTTTGCGCGAGCTTCTTTTAAAATTTCTTGAGCTTCAAACATTTCCTCCATCAGCTCATCTAAACCATTGTTTGAGGTGTCTTTGACATCCAAAAGCTCTGCCTGTTTGCTGAATTCCCGAATATCCTCTTCACTTAACTTCATAATTTTCACGCAATTATTACGAAGGTCAGTTAAGGCGTTGAGCCAAAGGGCATTGTCAAAAAACAAGGTAGGAAAATCATAGCTCAACAATCCGTCAATAGAAACAAGAAGATTTGTACCATCGCCAAATGTATTTTTCATAACATCGATCACCTGAGTCATGTAAAGGCTGCGGTATTGATAAAAAGAAGCAACATTGTTAATAAAGTTAACATTACCAATAGTACTGAATGTCTCTATATTAGACGAGAATATATTCTGTGTTATCAAGGAAAAATCCGTACTTGAAATAAGCAAAGCATCTACAAAATTTGTCCTGAGGCTGTCATAAATATCAGGATTCTTTATAATTTCCATTTGAGTCTTAGAGGCTATCCTTAGTGCGGAATCTGCCTGACGGGCCTTCTCTATGGTCTGGTCCATATCGTAGATGATGGTCATAACCAGACCTTTCTTTGCAGCTTCATTCTTTCTGTGCTCCAAGATTGATGATACTCCAAAAGTAAGGATAATCGATATGGTGGTTGCCAGAAGAGAAAGCAAAAACTGTTTCAAAGCAGGTTTATTTTTCATAGACGCAAAATTAAAAGTTATAATAGATGTGGCAATCGCCACGAGCGAAATCCAAAACTGTTTTATACCGGAATTTTTCATAGCTGCAAAGTTAAAACTTATTTGATGTTTCCGTCATCGTCTATCAGAAGAACCGTCAGTTCCGCATCCTTTGAAAGCGGTGCACAGGCTGTTTTGCATCTTGATTTGACCTCATTTGCAAAGCCTTGGAGAAGATTCTCCGGAATAATATCCCACAGCTCTCTGGCAAGGGTGATGCTGTAAGCCCTGTCCGATATTTCCTTTGGGCAATTGACAGATTTTAGCAGCTCAGCGATGAAATCCCTGTCCATAGTTACATTGCTGGAGTGGGTATCCAGGTTACCAGCCGCCAGCTTTACGGCCTTGCCAAGCATTATTCCAAGAGTTATCTGCCTGAAACCCAGATCGTATGCAATGCTTATGGCATCCCCTATCTTGTTGCCGTACTGGACAAAGCACTGAGGCGGGAGATCTTTGTAGAAGTCTTTGAGGAACTTTTCGCTCTTAGCGCCTGAGTTTATTACCACTCGGCTTGATTCGCTGGCCTTGGCCACTTCCATGCATTTGCGGATGGAGTTTATGAAACTCTCCTCGGAGAACGGCTTGATAATGCCACTAACCCCTATTATGCTGATTCCGCCTTCAATTCCCAGCCTAGGGTTGAAAGTACGGTGGGCAATTTCCTCACCGCCAGGAACGGAAATGATTACCCTGAAGCCCTGACCAGGATATCTTTTGCCCAGATTGTCCTTGATCATCTGCCTTGGAGCCTTGTTGATAGCCGCCTGCCCAGGCTGGCAGTCAAAGCCCGGAAGAGTTATCCTCCCCACGCCTTCTCCACCATCTATTTCTATGTCAGAAGATTGCAAGAGAGAAACTTCGGCGTGGATTTCCATCTTGTCGGTAACATCAGGGTCGTCTCCGCTGTCTTTGATCACATAAGCCTTGCCTTTTTCTGTGACCTTTGTTTCAACCTGAATGGTTTCCCCGTCGGGGAGAAGAAGACTGACCGTTTCAGGAAATATGCCTTCAATCAGGCTCTGGGCAGCGGCAAGAGCGGCAGAGGTGGCGCAGCTTCCGGTAGTAAGGCCACTGTGCAGAGGATAGAACTCCGGCAGCAGTTTTTCCACCATGCGCCGCATGCCATAAGGGCCGTTGACGGTAATGAAACTCTCCGGCAATTTTGGCCTCGCGATGGCGAAAACCTTTATGCCCTTATTCAGAGCCGCTTCAGTCTTATTCTCGTAACCTCCTGATACTCCGCTTTCTTTAAGAAGAATCGCATCGGGATTAACCCTGTTTATCTCTTCGGTTTCATCCTCGTCAGGATGGTAGAAGCAGAGATGATCCGGATCTGTGCCGTATTGGGCGGCAAGTTCTCTGGAAGATTCCCTGTCGAGGATACGGTGAAAGATTTCCGTACCGCTTTCTTCCAAAGGCCTCAGTTTCGGGATTGACTGCACTCCTGCAGTGGAAAGAAGACGATTAGTGCCATTCATCTTCTGAACGGCGGATGCAAAGTCACTGCACCAGATGATGCGTCCGTCCCTTTCGGGATAAATGCGTTCAAAACGTATGACAGGTATTCCCAGCTTGGAAATATTGGAATGCAGTTCACTGGCAAAAGGATGGGCTGCATCAATTATAAGCCTGATCTGATGAGAGTTGCAAAAATCAGTCATCTGGTCCTTGTCCATAGCTCCGCTAATGGCAACGCCGTGATGAAGGTCCAGATGCTGCTCCCCTCCCCTGGTAGAATACCAGAAACGGGAACCGGATTCCTCCAGTTCCTTTGCAGCCAGTCGGCCCTCTGTCGTTCCGCCGAAAACGAGAATCATCCCCTGGCCTTTCTGAATAGATGAGTAAAGTTCTTGGAATAGAGTTCGGAAAGGCCCTGCCGGTTGTCAATGGCATCTCCAACCACCAGCATCGTGGTAAGAGTCAGGTGGTTGTCCTTTACAATCTTTGCCAGGTCCTTCAATACTCCGCGATAAATCTTCTGGTCCGGCCAGGTAAGATGGTAGCAAGCCGCAACGGGCGTGTTTTCTGGATATTCCATAAGGAGTTCCTTCTGCACGTCATCCACAATGGCGGCGGAAAGGAAGATGCACATTGTGCTGTTGCTCTTAGCCAGAAGGTGGAGTTTCTCCTTCTCAGGCATAGGAGTACGGCCTTCTCCCCTTGTCAGGATTATGGTCTGGCATCTTTCCGGAATGGTAAACTGGCTCCTGAGCTCTGCGGCAGCGGCCAGGAACGAGGATATGCCCGGAGTAATGTGATAGCTCATATTATGCTCGTCAAAGAAAGCCATCTGCTCCTGGATTGCCCCGAAGATGCAAGGGTCTCCGGTATGGAGTCTGACGATGAACTTGCCCTGATCGTAGAACTTTTTCATCAGCTCACACTGCTGCTCCAGATCCAGATCGGCAGAAGAAACAACTGTGGCGCCTGGTTTTGCGCAAGATGTAAGTTCCTTTGGCACAAGGCTTCCGGCATAGAGAATCAGGTCCGCTTTCTGAAGCATCTTCCTGCCCCTGACGCTTACAAGGTCCGGATCTCCGGGTCCTGCTCCTACAATCTCTATATGCGGATGAGGAATGAAATCCCAGTCCACGGCAGCGGCAACTGTCCAGTTCTCCCCTTTCTGCTTTGGAAGCAGCAGATCAGGATTGTTTGCGGAAAGAATGGCCGAGGCCTCGGAAACGGAAGGAGTTCCTACGCATTTTTCCACAACTTCGCTAGGAGTAGGAACGGCAATAGATGAAAGGCTTTCGGCAGAATAGAACTTGGTCTTGAATTCTTTCTCCAGAGCTTTCATCACCGGCTCGTCTTTCTTGATGTGAGCAGATGATATGCTTGCAATGGCTTCTTTGCATATTCCGTTACTGCTTAGGCAGTTGAAGATTTCATCAATCACCTTTTCCACAGGACCCGCCTGACGTGCCAGACCGATTCCAAGATGAACGCACCGTGGAACCCACTGGATATTCGGGATTTCCAGTTTCCTTCGTATCGGCGATACGGAAAGCAGAAGAGAAAACCTGGAAAGGTCTATATCGCTGAACTTCTTGAATATGGTTACATTGCCGGCAGGGTTTTCTTCCAGCCATCTGGTTCCCTCGTCTTCCGCTTCAAGAAGGAGAGCTGTAGGTTTCCCTTCCGCATAGAGAAATATCTGCCGGTTAAGGTCATCAGACTCCTCTCTCCATCCGAAGCGTTTTGCCAGAAGATCCAGTGGCCAGAGTCCGCTTCCGTCTGTCTGCGTGGTGATTACAGGATGTGCTCCCAGTTCCAGCGCCAGCTTGGAGGTTATCTCGTTTGCTCCTCCAACGTGGCCGGAGAGCACGGAAACCACTTCCTTGCCCAAGCTGTCCACGCAAAGCACCGCAGGATCAGTATGCTTGTCTTTGAGCAGCGGAGCAATCGTCCTTACGCAAATCCCCATAGCCCCCACAAACACAAAGCAGTCTGTATTGTTCCACAAAGTGAGAATCTGAGTTCTGCGTACTATTTCTCCGCCAAGGATGGCGGCAATCTTTTCCGCCGTGCCCCTTCCCTGTTCCGATATCAATACAACCGCCGTTTTCATTTTACTGCTTTAAGGATATCTATTGGATTATTGTTATCGAGTTCTATATGCATAGGATCTTCCAGCTTCATCTTCAGCGAGTCTGCAGCCTTGATGAAAGCTACTTTGCTTTCCGCTGTTACGCTGTTGAATACTATGCATCCGCCTTTTGTCAGATGAGAATAAGCCTTACTGACTATTTCTTCCAGATGGCCTCCGTGCCCCCCGATGAAAGCGGCATCGCAGAGTTCATTTTCTGTCAGTTCTTCCTCGAGAAAATCACCTATTCTATACTCTATTCCAGGAGCGGAGAATTTTCTTGAGTTGCTTTCCACCAGGTCTTTGCCTTCAGGACGGATTTCAAAGGCCTTGATGTCCAGATGCGGGAACTGGAGCCTGGCCTCGATGCTCACGCTGCCCGTGCAGAAGCCTATGTCCCAGAATGTCTTCTTGCTGTAAAGATCCAACCTCTGGAGAGTCAGCAGCCTTATCGGCATCTTGGTAATCATCCTGGACCTTCCGTCTAGAAGGTTGAACTCACTTTCCGGAATGCCGAAGCGCCTCATTGGAGCATTGTCTTCTATGGTGAGAACAAGGCAGTTAGGCTGGGCAAAAGATACTTTGGACGCCTCTTTTACGCTAAGCGATTGTATCCTTTCCTCCTCTGGATTTCCCAGACGCTCGCCAATATGCATACGGTAGAAAGTGAAACCGTATTCCATCATCCTGCGGGCAATCTCGTCAGGAGTTTTCTGGCGGTCGGTCAGAACGCCTATCTTTCCCCTATGCTCTATCAGGGCATTGTCAAACTCTTTCCACGGCCTTCCGGTCAAGGACACTATATGCATGTCGTGATAAGGAATCTGAGCCTTGTGGCAAAGCATCTGGAGGGAGTTGAAATACGGGAATACCTTCATATCTACCTCAGGCATAACCCTTTGCAGAGTGGATGCAAAGCCGAAGAACAGCGGATCGCCGGAAGCGAATACCACAATGTGAGAGTCTATGTCGCGATACTTCTGATATACATCCTCCAGCGGAACTGTTATGTCTATCCATTGATGCTTTGGCGGAAGCAGATTCTCCACTATCTGGCGGTGGCGCTTCCCGCCTGAGAAAAATTCAGAACGGGAAATGATTTCCGTCACATCCGGAGAAAAAAACGGATGGGGATTGTCTGACATTCCTATTATGGTAAAACTCAGCGCCATAGCCTAAAGGTCTCTTCCAGGGTCCAGGTTCTTTGCGTCGTCAAAGGTGAGGATTGCGTTGCACAGGGTTGCGGCCAGGTTGCTTCCGCCCTTTCTTCCCTTGACAATAATCTTTGGTATATCCTTAAACGGCAGAAGCATATACTTGGATTCCTGCACGTGTACAAAGCCAACAGGAGCGGCAACTATGCCTGCCGGATGAGCCTTGCCCTGCCGTATGAGAGAACACAGTTCCATAAGTGCCGTTGGAGCGTTCCCGAATGCAAATAGAGCGTCCGGATGCTCTTCCACTGCCAGGCGAATTCCGGCCTGGGTTCTGGTTATATTTTCTTTCTCAGCGATATCAGCTACTCTCGGGTCCATCAGATAGCACTTGGCCTCTATGCACAACCGGGTGAGAGCTCCCTTTCGGATGCCGGTTGCGGCCATAGTAACATCGGTGACAATGGTCTTTATCTGGCCGGAAGCAACTTTATAGTACATACTCTCTACTGCATTGTCGTCTGAGTATAGAATCTTCTCCATCTCAAAGTCAGCCGTGGTGTGGATGGCGTGCAGAAGAGCCCATTTGTGGCCCAGCGGATAGTCCTTTTGCTGAAGCTCTGATGATATAGTGCGGAAACTCTCGTGCATTATGTCCTGCCCTATCTTTCGGCCGGTATCCTTGTTCTCAGAGTAATAGCCTCTTGGAGTTATCATCGCCGAACCTGAAATATATGTCTGTGAATTGCCTATCAGAAGCACGGTGAACATATCCACATCTTCCGGATTCAGCTCTGAAAGGGTTGTTATCCACACCTTTTCATCTTCCCTTCCAGCCTGGCGCACGCATCCTACCGGAGTTTTGGGGCTTCTCCCTTCTTCCAGAAAGATTTCCTCCAGACGGTAAAGCTGCCAGTATCTTCCGTGGCTCTTTGGATTGTAAACTGCAGTAATGAAATCTGCCTGTGCCGCCGCCTTAATTCTCTTCTCAATAACAAGCCATGGAGTCATAAGGTCAGAAAGGGAGATCAGACAGAGGTCGTGGCCGATTGGAGCTCCCAGCAGGCTGGCAGCTTTCTGGAAGGCGCTGATTCCGGGAAGAGTAATAATCTCGATATCTTCCTTGGTCTCGCTCTTCATCTGATACAATAGCGGAGCCATGCCGTATATGCCTGAATCTCCGCTGGATATCACGCAAACCGTCTTGCCTTGCCTTGCATATTCCATAGCCTGGGCGGCGCGGTCTCTTTCCTGACGCATTCCGGAATCTATGCACTCGGCTCCGGCTTTGAGGTATTTCTCCACAAAACGGAAATAATACTTGTACCCGACCACAACATCGGCTTCTCCCACAGCCTGAATGACTGCAGGAGTGATGTCCTGTTCAGAACCGGGGCCTATGCCAGCGACTATTATCTTTCCCATATCGTGCAATTTACAAATTAATTAAAAGAGATGCGCAATCCGGCGACAATCATTCGGCCGGGATTGTAGAGCGCATATTTCCTCAGGCTTGAATCAGGCCTTCTGTCAACCCTGTTGAAGATATTGTCTATACCCAGGCTTGGCTCAATCCTCAGCTTGTCTGAAATCCTGAAGGAGTGAGAAGTGTTCAGGTTCCATATTCCGTAGCCGGGAGCGTTCTCGTATCCAGGATAGTAGGTCTTGCTTTGCAACCTGGCAGAAAGGCGAAGGTTAAGGGCGTAGATTCCCCATTGGTGGTGGAAATTGGAGGAGAAGGTCAAAGTGTTCAGCACGGAACGCTCCATCTTGGACCATACATCTTCGCTCTTGGACTTGGCGCGGTTCCATGTATAGTTGATCCCAAGATCTATGTCTTTGGTTATGAATGCGTTGACATTAAGGGAGAAACCCTTTACCCTGCCCTTGTCGGAGTTGGAGTAGAGAGCGTATTTCTCCAGCTTAGCAGCCTGGTCTTCTGTCATTTCAGGGAATAAAGCCATAAGTTCAGCCCTCTTCGCGTCATCAACCTTTATGTTTTTCTTGATGATCATCTTGTCAACGTAATTCAGGAATCCTGTGGCAGAAATGGTCAGGAAATCCTTGTTGAACTCCACGTTCGCTGAGAAATAGTCAGAGGTTTCAGGCTTGAGGCCGGTGCTTCCGATAGATATCTGAGGCTTGCCCTTGTTTACGCTGAAATAGTTGTAGTGGAGCTCGTCCAGGCCCGGTGTCCTGAATCCGCGGCTGTAGGTCAGCCTGAAGTTGAAATCTCCAGGAGAATACATCAGAGCGGCCTTGGGGGAGAAGTTGCTGCCGAAGTCCTTGTGGGCTGTGAGCCTGGCTCCTGCAGTAAGGTTCAGGCCCTTGACAATCTGCATCTCGTGCTGAAGATAGCCCGCAAATGTGTAGGCGCTGTTGTCTATGTTTCCGCTGGAAGACTCAAGCTTGTCCACTCGCCAGTCGAGTCCGGCAATGGAAGTGCTGTTAGACATAAGATGCATAATGCCCTGGATATTGGCGGAATATGCTCCCTGGTCCTTGGAACGTGTGTAATCCTCTTTTGAATATGTTTTGCCCTCTGCCTGATACTCTCGTCCGTAACGGTAACGGTCCGCGTCAAAGTTCAGCTGGAGAGAATTATTCTTGTCGAACTTGTATATTCCTCCAAGAGAGAGTCTTGCTCCGCGATAGCGCATCTCGTAGTCCGTGCCGCCTTTTACGTCCTCCCTTGTTCTTGGGCGGGAGGTTATCTTCTCGTAATAGTCCCCTCCAATGTTCAGAGCCAGCTGCCTGGTTGCCTTATAGGAGAATTTCTGGCCAATGGTGTTTGCCCTGTAGCCGGAGAAAAGCGGGGCTATAGTTTTCTCTAGGACAATTTCTTCGCCCTTTTTCACCTCTTCATATTCGTTGTTGGAATAGCTGTCGGCCCTGTTGTGGGAATAGGATGTCAAGGAATTAAATCCGCCCTTTCCAATATTCAGGTTCACCGACTGGGAGAATTTCCCTTTTCCCGAAGCAGAGGTTATCGAGCGTACGGAAACCAGATCGGTCACGCTCTGGTCTGTGATGATGTTAATCACTCCGCCTATGGCGTCAGAGCCGTAAAGAGAAGAAGCAGCACCGTCCAGAACCTCAATTCTTTTCACTCTGGAAAGGTCTATGCGGTCCAGGTCCACGTTGCCGGCCATATCGCCGATGATTCTCCTTCCGTTTACCAGTATCAAGGCATATTTATTTCCCAGTCCGTTCAGCCTCAAGAAGTTGCCCATAGAGGAAGGAGTGGTCTGAACCTGGGGCAGCATTCTCATCAGAGCGTCCTGAAGATTGGTTATGCCTTGCTCGCGGATTTCCAGAGAAGACAGCACCCTTACCGGAGAAGCCGTCTTCTTCAGCCTCTGGTGATGGCCGCTTCCGGTCACCACAATCGGATTCAGGCTCTGCCTTGAAGACGTGTCGGACGAAGTGTGAATCTGGCCGTAAGATGAAGCCAGAGACAGCAAAACCGCAATCGATGACAAAAATGCCTTGAGTTTCATGAAATGCACTTGCTCTCAGATAAAAAAGTACTGAGATTCACAAAGATAACTGCAAATCCCAGTACTTGCAAAAAAGGTCTAATACTTTTTACTCAGGATCCTTTGAATGGTAGTAGTCCAGAGGCTCGCCGTTGATAGCTGCCTTGGTATGGTTCATCCAGATCTGGCGTACGGTAGGAAGTTCAAGCAGACCCTTAACAATCTGGGTGTCGTCATTGCAGGTGAAGCCGTTTGCTGCAAAGTAGCACTTCCAGCTGGTATCTTCAACCTCGCCTTCCTCGTTAGGCTCGCCGTTCTCGTTGTCGTCACCAGCCATGTCGTTGTGGGCGTGGTCGCCGGCGATAGACATCAGAGGGTGGCAGTAAACGGTGCCGGAAGTGATGCCGGCTGCCTTCATTCTAGCAAGAACGTTGGTCTTGAAGTTATCCATCATGTCAACAGTTCCTACAAAGTAGTTAGGGCTGTAGGTCTGGAGAGCCTCCTCGAGCTGGGTGTATCGGATGTTGGCCTTGTAGGTGTCGTATGAGTCAGGGTTACCGTGGCCCATGAAAGCAACTACATTGCTTGCTGCCTTGCCCTTGTAAAGGTCATCGAGAGCCTTGGCAACTGCGTTAACGTCTGCGTCAGCATCCTGCAGCAGCGGAACGCCGAGCTTGAGGACAACCTTTGAAAGATAGCTGTCAGAAAGGTCTCCGTTTGCGTTGTTTGCAAAGTCCTTGATGTAGTTGATTACGCGGGTGTATTCCTCGCCAGGGATAACCTGAAGGCTCTGGACAACAATCTCAGAATACATAACGCCGTCCTGGGCAAAAGCGGTGAGCCAGAATGGCGGAGCATAGAAGTATCTTGGAGCCACGTTCTCGCCGGCAGCTGCACGGTTGATGCAGATGGCTGAAGAGAATGAAAGGAATACGTCATAGCCAGGGAAAGCGCTCTTGTAAGCCGCTACGGTAGCGTCAAATGCGTCGTAAGCCTGCTGCCAGGTACTTCCGAAAGCAACCAGAAGGATAACCTTGTTATTCTTCTTCTGAGACTTTACGGTCTCGTTTACGGACTTCTGATAAGTGTCGTAATTAGACTTTACATCATCGCTCTTGGAGCAAGAAGCCAGTCCGAATACGGCGGCCAAAGCCGCAATCAAAAGAATTTTAGTTCTCATTTTCGTTTTGGTTTAAATTCGTTTTTATCTTATTTATGGTTTTTCTTCCATTGGTGAATTTCAGTATCACTCCCGCATAGAATGTCCTTCCGGCAGAGGTTGTGCCCAGATGCAGGCCGTGCGGAGTCTTGTCTATGTAGTTGAATATATTGTCTATGCCGGCCAGGATGCTGATGGTGAAATTGCGGCTTCGGGCAAAGTCGTGAGTTGTGGAAAGCCTCCACAGCTGATAGCCCTTTCCGTCCCCGTCTGTCTGGTAATAGCGCTTTGAAGACATTCTCCCATAGATACCGGCGCTCATATTGTAGGCGGAGGAGAAACTGTGGTTCCACAGCAGTGAGAAACTGCCCTTGTGGTGAGCCACGCCGTCAATCTTCACCCGCCTTACTGTCTCGTGGTCAGAATCGTACTGGTCTGCCTTTGTATCAACATAACTGTATCCCCCGTTAAGAAGGAATTCACCGATTTTCCATCGCAGAGAAAAATCTGCCCCGTAAGTCTTGGCCTTGTCCATATTCTGGTACTGGCGGGTCTTCACAGGATCATACCTTGCTATAAGCTCGTCGGGAGCCTCGTAAATTGGAATGGTAACCAGGGTGATCATGTTGTCCAGCTTGTTGTAGTAGGCGCTGGCAGTGAACACAAAATCCTTGACGAAATACTCCGTGCTGAAGGAGAAGTAGTTGCTGCTCTGGGCCTTGAGGTTCTTGTTTCCAAGATAAAGGTAAGTGCCCGTCATCTGCTTGACATACATGTAGTCCAGCTCCTTAGGAGTAGGAGTCTTGAAGCCCTGGCTCCACGATGCCCTGAGCCTGAGATCTTTGAGTGCAGACCACATAAGGCTCAGCTTAGGAGTGGCCTTGAAGCCGAACTGGTGGTTCTGGTTCAGCCTCAATCCTGCGGTGATGTTCAGGCTCTTGAGAGGATTGTACTCGTCCTGGACATAAACGGCGGCCGTCCAGTCGTCGGCTTTTCCGCCGACAACTCTGGTTGGCGCCTTAAGATAATCATAGCGGAACTCGGCTCCCCCGCTCAACCGGTTTTCGTAAGGCAGAGTAAAGACCCCTTTGGCAGAGATTAGGGTTCGTTGCTGGTCGCTCTGGAGAGCCTGCTGTCCCGCTAGATATGGATAATATGGATAATATATGGTGCCCGCGCTTTTGTCATAGTCTTCAACGAGAGTGGTCTCGGTGAACTTGTAATAATAAGCGTGGCGGTTCCAGTCCGCGTCAAAACTGATATAGTCCTTGCCCTCCAGATTCCACTTTCCCCCTACCGAAGCTCCGGCATTCTGGTATGCAAGGTCGTATGTATTCACGTCATAATGAGGATATTTGCCGCTTGGGCGGAATATCCTTTTGCCGTAGATGCTGCCTTCTGCGTAATACTCGCCGGCCCTTCCGGCATCGTAAGTGAGTCTTTCGGCTGCCTGCCAGGAAGTGAAGCGGTTGCGAGTCTTGTTCTTGGAGTCCAGAATCGGCTCTTCCAGCGGAGAAGTATGTTCAACGGAAGTGTTCTGCCAGCCGTCTGTATGCTGGAGCTGGAAATTGGTGTAGCTGTTCCACTTGCCGCTGCGGATTCCTATGCCGTTATGCTGGCGGATGTCTCCGTAGCTGCCCACTCTGGTGGAATTCTCCAGCAGCAGGCCGTCATCGTGCTTTTTGGTTATGATGTTGATGACTCCGGCTATGGCGTCGCTGCCGTAAAGGGCAGAAGACGCGCCTTTCACTATCTCTATCTTCTCGATGTTCTGCGGATCGATAAGCTGGAGATCGTTGTCTCCGCCAACGTCTCCGTTAAGCCTCTTTCCGTCCACCATAATCAGGATGTAGGAATTTCCTAGGCCGTTCATCGTGATATGGCTTCCCATATCGTCCTCGTTGAAATCGAAAGACGTGGCAAGGCTGGAAAGAATGTCCTGAAGGCTTCTTCCGCCATAATTCTTAAGCTGCTTGGCAGTTATAACCTCGGTCTGCACAGGGGCCTCCTTCAGAAGATGGAGCGTACCCGTTCCGGTGACTACAAGTTCCTGAAGGTCGTACTTCTTCAGGGTATCCTGAGCCGCCGCACCCTGGCAAACGCATAAAGCCAGAGCCAAAAGGCCTGACACCAACAATTTGTTCATTGCGCTATTAAAAAATCTGATCGCCGAGGCTCTTCTTCCTGAGAGGCGGCCACTCTGAGCGAGGCAGGCAGGTCTTCTGACTTTTCCCATCCGTTACACCTTCCCGGAGACTTCCAGTGGCAAATCCGTAACGGACTGTTTGAGGGAAATACAGCTGCAGGTACAGTTCCGGCCTTTCACCGGATTCCCTTTCACCGGTATGAAAATCACACCGATTACCTGAATCGGAAGCAAAAGTAAACAATTCTTCCGACAAAACAAATAAAATGTAACACCAATGTTATATTAGCCTGTTTGAATAATTTCAAAATAGCGAGTAACTTTGTGCGCATGAGCGCACACGAGAGAAAAATACCCCAGTTTATGATCGCAGCCCCGGCTTCCGGTTCGGGAAAAACGACCGTGAGCATAGGCCTCATGCAATGCCTTGCGCAAAAGGGACTGAAGGTGCAGCCTTTCAAGTGCGGACCGGACTACATAGACACAAAGTTCCACCAGAAGGTCTGCAATGCTCCGTCATACAATCTGGATTCTTTCTTTGCCTCTTCACAGCATATCAGAAACCTCTATGCAGAACACTCGCAAAACGCAGATATATGCATAGTTGAAGGAATGATGGGCCTGTTTGACGGCTACAGCCGCTTCAAGGGCTCCGCCTCTGAAATCGCGTCCATCCTCAACCTTCCAGTAGTGCTCGTTGTGGATGCCAAAAGCACAGCCTACTCGCTTGCTCCCCTGTTGAAAGGCTTCAAGGATTTCTCCAGGGAAGTAAATATCATAGGAGTTATTTTCAACAAGGTAGGCTCTCCAAAACACAGAAAGATGCTGGAAGAAGTCTGCCATGACATCAATCTCGAACCGCTCGGCTTCATTCCTAAAGCAAAGGAAGCTGAAAACAAGTCAAGATATCTGGGCCTGGATTTCTCAGCGATGCAGATGGCAGAATCTGCCGCAAAACTGATTGAGGGCAATGTGGACATTGACCGCCTGATCGCCCTGACAGAAAGACCTGTACAAGAATTCGCAAACACTAAGATAATCAACGGCAACAAAAGAGTTCTGGTTGCCAGAAACGAAGAGTCTTTCTCCTTCATCTACCATGAGCATCTGGACGGGTGGAAAAACATAGAATTCTTCAACCCGGAACAAGATGAGGAGATTCCTCAGGACATAGACCTTTTGTATCTTCCTGGCGGATATCCGGAAAAGCATTTGGATCCCCTTTCAAAGTGCAGAAAGACAATGGAATCCATCAGAAAGTATGCCGAATCGGGAGGAAAGATCCTTGCCGAGTGCGGCGGAATGATGTACCTGTGCCGCAGCATCCTCACCGATGAAGGAGAATTCCCTATGTGCGGAGTTTTGACTTACAGCATAACGGCCAGAACCGAGGACAGGAAACTCTGTCTTGGCTACAGAAGCCTGAACATCAATGGTCTTGAAATCAAGGGGCACGAGTTCCACTACACAAGGTTCACTGATCCTCAGCCGGAATCATCAGTAATAAGAATCAAGAACACCATTGCCAGCTACACCCACCTCTATTGGGGAGACAAAGACATTTTGGGAATATTCTGACTATGAAAGACATATACACAAAGACCGGAGACAAGGGAACCACTTCCCTCAAAGGCGGAACAAGGGTTCCCAAAGATGACATCAGGATTGAGGCCAACGGGATGATAGACCTGCTGAACTCTCAGCTGGGCCTGTTCAGGGCGGCAAGCGTGGACAAAACAGAGAAGGAAATCCTGCTTTCCATCCAGAAGGAACTGATGATAATTATGAGCCATGTAGCCACTCCGGAAGGCATAGAAAATACCAAAATCCTCCATTGCAATGAACTGACAAAGAGGATAGAAGAATATATAGACGGCATTCCTTCTCCGGATGGTTTCGTAATCCCGGGAGAAAACCTTCTGTCTTCACAGATTCACATAGCCAGAAGTACTGCAAGAACGGTTGAAAGAAGGCTCTGGACTCTTAACAGGGAATACCCTGTCAAAGAGGAAATACTCGTTTTCTTCAACCGGCTCTCCGACTGTCTTTTTGCAATGGCTCTCAAACACTCGAAATGAAACGCAGACTCCATAATATAATGCTTGCCGGAACTGGCAGCGACGTGGGCAAAAGCATCATTGCCACAGGCCTTTGCAGGATTTTCCTGAAGGACGGCTACTCCCCTGCCCCGTTCAAGGCCCAGAATATGGCTCTGAATTCCTTTGCCACAAAAGACGGGCTGGAAATCGGACGTGCCCAGGCCGTTCAGGCAGAAGCATCCGGACTGGAGTGCCATACGGATATGAATCCCCTGCTTCTAAAGCCGCAGAGCGACCACACATCCCAGGTTGTTCTAAACGGCAAGCCTATAGGAAGCTCAAGCGCATACGACTATTTCCGCAAGGAAGGCAAGGAGGAGCTCCGTGTTGCCGTCAATGCTGCATTCGACAGGCTGTCAGCAAAGTACGATCCTATAGTAATGGAAGGAGCCGGCAGCATTTCAGAGATGAACCTCGCTGAAAGCGATATCGTGAACCTCCCTATGGCAAAGTATGCCAATGCCGATGTTTTCCTGGTTGCGGACATAGACCGCGGCGGAGTTTTCGCTTCCGTCTACGGCAGCATAGCCCTCCAGAAAGAGGAATACAAAAAGCTCATTAAGGGCATAATTATCAACAAGTTCAGGGGAGATTTGAGGCTCTTTGACAGCGGAAAGAAGATACTGGAAGACATCTGCGGCGTTCCCGTAATCGGAGTTGTTCCCTACTACAAAGACATTTACATAGAAGAGGAAGACAGCGTGGATCTTGCTGCCAAGAGCTTCACCAGAGAAAAGGGCAAGATCAACGTG
This sequence comes from Bacteroidales bacterium, assembly GCA_017962375.1. Taxonomy (GTDB): domain Bacteria; phylum Bacteroidota; class Bacteroidia; order Bacteroidales; family UBA932; genus Egerieousia. The sequence continues at coordinate 8,072 of JAGCVJ010000012.1, read as the reverse complement.
GCTGTAATACTTCTCAGGCACATATCCAACTTCACCGATTTCAACGTGCTGGAAAGGGATCCGAGAGTCCACCTCTACTACACTTCCAACACGGAAGACATCAAAAAGAGCGACATTATAATTATTCCGGGCACCAAGTCCACCATCGATGACCTTTATGAGCTCAGAAGAAACGGCTGCGCCCAGGCCATTATTCAGGCCCACAGAAACGGAGCCAGCGTGCTTGGCATCTGCGGCGGCTACCAGATGATGGGAACTCAAGTGCTTGATCCTGACCATATAGAAGGAGAGATTGAAATGCTCCCTGGCCTTGGCCTTCTGCCTGTTTCAACAAAAATGACAGGTGAAAAGACCACACGCCAGAGCCGATTCACCCTTGCCCCGGCCAACAACAAGGAACTCCTCCAGGGCTATGAGATCCACATGGGAGAAACCATTTCAAACGGAGAGGAAATCAAGCCTCTGGCCATTATGGAAGACGGAAAACAGGAAGGATGCATCATTACCCAGAAGTCCATGGGCTGCTATATCCACGGAATACTGGATAATCCGGCCTTCACCGATTTCCTTCTGGAGCCATTCAAAGAGAAAACACAAGCCGCCAACAAAGCTGAAGACTATACCGCCTTCAAGCAAAGGCAATACGACCTGCTCGCGTCCCACCTTCGCAAGCACCTTGACATGAACCTTTTATACCAGATTATTAGCAATGATTGACGGACACGGAGACGACATCTACAAGTACGAGAACATCAGGCTGAACTTCTCGTCCAACATCTATCCGAGGGCAGATATAGGCCCTTTGAAAGAGTTCCTGAAAGAGCGTCTGGACTGCATCAAGACCTATCCGGAGCCGGACGCCGCATCGCTTGAGAAAGCCATCGCCGAGTATCACGGAATACCGGCAGAGAATGTGCTGGCCACAGCCGGGGCCACCGAAGCCATCTATCTGATAGCCCAGACTTTCAGGTCCTGGCAGACATTCAACGTCAAGTATCCGGCATTCAGCGAGTATGAAGATGCCTGCAGGATGTTTATGTACAGGGAAGACGTGCTGGGCAACCTTATGTGGGTGTGCAACCCCTGCAACCCTACCGGAGAGTTTTTCCCCGAGACTTTCATCAGAGACCTTCTGGACAAGCACCGCTATGTGATCGTTGACCAGTCGTATGAAGGATATACAAAGGAGAAGGTGATGAGCCCGGCTGAAGGAATCAAGATACCGAACCTGATTCAGATCCACTCCCTGACAAAAACCTATGCAATACCCGGCCTCAGAGTGGGTTACATAACCGCCAACATAGGGATTATAAGACTCCTGAGAGGTTTTATGCACCCGTGGAGTTTAGGTTCCCTCGCAATAGAGGCAGGAAAGTTCCTGCTCAAGAACAACTATACAGCCGTGGGAAATCTGGACGAATACCTAAGATGCGCACAGAGGCTCAGGTTTTCTCTCTCCGCGATTGAAGGAATCGAGGCCAGGCCAACCAAGACAAACTTCATCCTGTGCAGGCTGAAAAAAGGCAAGGCGTCAGACCTGAAGGAATTCCTGGCAAAGGAGAAAGGAATCCTCATCCGCGATGCCTCCAACCTCAGAGGCCTGTATGAAGGACACTTCAGGGTGGCTTCTTCAAATGACGTGGATAACGACGAGCTTATAGAAGGAATTACAGATTTTCTTAAAAGATGACTTTGGCGCTGCTGTACATACTTCCGATACTGATAGGATGGAGCCTGGATCTGATACTTGGAGACCCGGCCTTCCTCCCCCATCCGGTAGTATGGTTCGGCAAGGCAATCGGCTTTTTCGAGAAGAAATTGAACAAGGGAAACAACCGGGTTCTGAAAGGTGCTTTAACGGCTGTTCTTCTTATCGCGATAACTATTATTTTGTTTTTAGCGATAGATTATTTCGCTATAAAACTGCATATTATATGCGCAATAATAGTGCGTAGCATATTCGTATTCTTCTTCCTTGCAGGCACTACTTTGATAAGGGAAGTGAGGGAGGTTTTCAAGGCTGTTGACAGGTCTCTGGAGGAAGGAAGATGCCAGGTTGCAAGGATTGTGGGAAGAGACACTTCCGGACTCTCGGCCCAGGAGATAAGGACCGCCGCTCTGGAAACCCTGGCAGAGAATCTTAGCGACGGAGTAATTGCTCCCCTTTTCTGGTACCTGATCGGAGGTTTGCCTGCAATGGCGGCATACAAGATGGTAAACACGCTGGATTCCATGATCGGCTACAAGACCGCCCGTTACAAAGATTTCGGAATGGTTGCTGCCAAGATAGACGACGTGGCAAACTGGATTCCGGCCCGTCTTACGGCACTTCTGATGGTGATTGCAACCGGAAAGCTCGGTCTTTTGAAGTTTGTGGGAAAGTACGCCAGATGCCACGCCAGCCCTAACAGCGGCTATCCCGAATCGGCTTTGGCTGGAGCTCTGGACTGCAGATTCGGCGGCCCCCACACCTACTTCGGGGAAGTGATAGACAAGCCGTTCATCGGGGAAAACGAAAAGGACCTCACAACTGATGACATGAACAAGGCCGTAAGAATCAACCGGATAGCTGAAACAATGATGATAATCCTGACCGCAGGGCTGGGATTTTCGGCAAGATACTTTTTGAATCTATGAAAAGGATAATACTTATAACCGGCGGAGAAAGATCCGGAAAAAGCACATACGCGGAACATCTGGCGCTGAGCCTCAGCCCTAACCCCGTGTACATTGCAACGGCCCACGTCTGGGACGAGGAATTCAGGGAAAGAGTCCGCCTCCATCAGGAGCGCAGAGGAAGTCAGTGGACCAACATAGAAGAAGAGAACAACCTCTCTTCCTGCAAGATAGAAGGAAAGGTTGCGGTAATAGACTGCGTAACCCTCTGGCTTACGAACCTTATCCAGCCGGAATTTGAGATTAACTCCGTTCTTGAGCAGGCAAAGAAACAGCTGGATGAGTTTACAGCTCAAGACGCAACTTTCATATTCGTGACCAACGAAATCGGAAGCGGCGGCGTGAGCCCAAATCCACTTCAGAGGCGGTTCACCGATCTTCAGGGATGGGTTAACCAGCACATTGCCCAGATGGCAGACGAAGTCTACCTTATGGTATCAGGCATACCGGTAAAAATCAAAGGATAATGCTAGCGGAATTCAACATAAAACGGCCGGACAATTCTCTAAGGCAGAAGGCCATAGACAAGATAGACAACCTCAACAAGCCCAAAGGCTCGCTGGGGAGGCTGGAGGATATTGCCCTGCAGCTTTGCCTGGTACAGCAGACTCTCAGCCCCAAGCTCAAGCATCCTTGCCATCTGCTTCTGGGCGGAGACCACGGAATTGAGAAAGAAGGCGTTAGCGTATCGCCGAGGGAAATCACCTGGCAGCAGATGATCAATTTCACCAAGGGCGGCGGAGGAGTGAACATGTTCTGCCGCCAGCATGAGTTCAAGCTTCAACTGGTGGATATGGGAGTGGACTACGACCTCTCATCTTATTCAAAGATAAGGGATTGCAAGATCGGCTGGGGAACGGAGGACTTTCTCTACGGCCCGGCAATGACCGAGGTACAGTATCTGGAAGCTCTTGAAACGGGAGCCTCTCTTGCCGAGGAGTGCATAGACGAAGGCTGCAACATCCTTTCCATCGGTGAAATGGGAATTGCCAACACCTCGCCGAGCAGCATCTGGCTGAGCATTTTCGGCGATATTCCTCTGGACGAGTGCATTGGAGCCGGCGCCGGCCTTGACTCCAAAGGAGTTGAACACAAGAAAAAGATACTCGCCGAAGCCGCTGAAAGATTCCTGGAAGAATATCCCGAACCTACTCCGGAAGAAACCATAATGTATTTCGGAGGGTTTGAGATGGTGGCCGCTATCGGAGCCATGCTCAAGGCCGCCGAGATGAAATCCATTGTGCTCATAGACGGCTTCATCATGACCGCCTGCGCCCTGGCTGCAACTAGGCTTTACCCTGAATGCCAGGACTATATGATCTTCTGCCACTGTGGAGACGAATGTGCCCACCGCAGAATGCTGGACGTGATGGGAGCAAAGCCTCTTCTCAGTCTGGGCCTGAGGCTCGGCGAAGGCACCGGAGCCCTCTGCGCCTACCCTATTATTGAATCCGCCGCGAGAATGATTAACGAAATGAACAACTTCCAAAATGCCAAAATCACCAAATATTTTTAGCCGGATCTGGGCAGCGTTCATATTCCTGACAAGACTGCCTTTCTGGAGGCTTCACCAGCCTTCCAAAGAAGCCTACGAGAGCGTTGTGGAATACTGGCCGCTCGTGGGATGGCTCACTTCCGCCATTTCTGGCGCAGTGCTCTATTTCATAGCGCCTTACAATGTTCTTATTGCCGTACTTGCCGCCATTGTCATTCGCATTCTGGTAACCGGAGCTCTCCACGAAGACGGCTTGGCAGACTTCTTTGACGGCTTTGGCGGGGGAACTTCCCGAGAGAAGATCCTCTCCATAATGAAAGACTCCCATATCGGCACCTACGGAGTGCTTGGCCTTATCTGCTACATCCTGATTCTTGGCGCCTGCCTGTTCAGCCTGGCAACCATGAGCCCCAAGCTGGCCGCTCTCACCATATTCATGGCGGATCCATTTGCCAAGATGCTTGCCGCACAGACTGTTATGATGATGCCATACGCAAGGAGGGAAGAAGATTCCAAGGCCCATAACATCTATCGCAGAGCCAAATTCCCCCAGTATGTATTCCTGCTGCTGCAAGGCCTGCTGCCGCTGGGGCTTTTCATCTGGCTCATTGAGCCGGACACCACCCAGGTACTGATTCTGGTCCTTGTTCCGGCCCTGCTTTGCGCACTGCTTAACCTCTACATATACAAGAAGATAAAAGGCTATACCGGAGACTGCAACGGCGCCATCTTCCTGCTCACCGAACTCTCCATATACCTGACTGCAACATTTCTTATCTAAATGGAACTGATACTTGTAAGGCATACTACTCCCGATGTACCGCAAGGAACCTGCTACGGCTTTTCAGACGTGGACGTGACTGAAGATTTCATTGCCGAGGCTAGCCAAACTCTGGCTAATCTAAAGCAGTATCTACCTGTGGACAAAGCCTTTACATCTCCGCTCCAAAGGGCCAGGAAACTTGCTGAATTTTGCGGATTCGCCGATGCTGAACAAGACGCAAGACTCAAGGAAATGAATATGGGAGACTGGGAAATGCAGCGCTACGACCAGATTCTGGACCCAAAGCTCCAGGACTGGTACAAAGACTATCTGAACATGCCTGCAACCGGCGGAGAAGGCTTCCCTGCCCTGTACAAGAGAGTTTCCGGGTTCCTGGATGAACTCAAGACTAAATCTTACAGCAAAGTGGCCATTTTCGCCCACGGCGGCCCTATCGTATGCGCCGCCGTCTATGCCGGAGTCTGCACCCCTGAGAACGGCTTCAGCATTGCTCCGCGATATGGCGGAATCCTCACATTGACAATATAAAACACACAATATGAAAAAGATACTTGTAATTCTTTCGGCCCTGGCAATTATTGCCGCCTGCTCACATAAAAAAGAAGAAATCAAGGACAATGGCAAGAAAGCCATTCTGATGGTTCATTTCGGCACCACTCACGACGACACCAGAGCTCTCACCATAGACGCAGTCAATGCCAAGGTAAAAGAAGCTTTCCCGGAATGCGATGTCTTTGAAGCATATACGTCAAATATCGTGATAAAGAAACTCAAGGAAAGAGGCATTGAAAAGCAGACTCCAATGGAAGTTTTGGAGAAACTGCACAACGAGGGCTACAAGACTGTCCGCGTGCAGCCGACCCATATTATTCCGGGCAAGGAATACAAGGAACTCCTGTCTGAAGTTGAAGAAATGAAAAGTCTGTTCAGCGACTTATCAGTGGGTAATCCTCTGCTTTACAGCGTAAAAGACACAAGAGCCGTGATTGACATACTCGGCCTCAGGCACAAGACCGATTCCCCTTCTCATCACATTCTGCTTGTGGGGCACGGGACCGATGACCCTGCCAACGCAATGTACTGCCAGGCAGACTATATGTTCCAGGCTAAGGACTATTCTAACTTCCACGTGGCCACCATTGAAGGCTTCCCTTCCATTGAAAACGCGTTCCAGGTACTGAAAAACAGCGGAGCAAAGTCTGTAACTCTGGTTCCTTTCATGTTTGTTGCAGGCGACCACGCCGCCAACGACATATCCGTGGAATGGAAAGAAGCCATGGAAAATCTTGGCCTCAAGGTTGACGTGAAGATGGAGGGCCTGGGGCAAGTGCCTGAAATTCAGGACCTGTTCATCCAGCATCTGAATTAGCCGTTTTTTGCGTATATTTGTTAGACATCTAACAATATGCGCCATGGGCAATACTTCCTATTTCAGCAGACTCAAGCAGATACTCAAGCATCCCATTGTTCTTCTGCCTACCCTTATTATCACGCTAGTGTGGATACTGCTGGGCTTTCTCCAGTCTAGATACAAAGACAGCCAGGCTTTATCCTATCTTAATTTCTTCACCTTCGCCCAAGGAGGGCTCTTCGGCGGAGTGGCGGGAGCCGTAGGCGGTATAGTGGGCAAAATCCTGATTGCTTCACTCCTGAACGCGCTTCTGATGCCCCTTTTCATCAAGGGCAGTCAGCCGTTCGCGGGCTTCGGCAAAGGCTTCAAGGGATTTTTCAAAAGCTTTGCTTTCAGCAGCTTCTCGGCAGTTGCCGTCTTTATGCTGGGCATGGCCATAGCCCTTTTGATTTACAGTTTCCTCAATATCACCCAGAGGTGGCAGGAATCCTTAGTAGGAATTGCCGGCGCAGTTGTGCTGATAAAGAACATCGGCCAGAAAGGCGGCCTGCTGACAAGCGGCCTCTTGAGCCTGATTTCCAAGATATCCAAGAGAAATGTTCCGTCTCAAACCTCCATCATCCGCTTTCTTAGCGGCATGACTTTAGGTTTTCTTGCCGGAACAGGCCTTAACTTCATGAATTTCAAATGGGCCTTGCTTATCGCGATTTGCGCCCTTATACTCTCTCTGATATTCTTCATTCTCAAGTCTACCAGGAGAACGGCCGTTGCTGGAGCCTTCATCGTGGCTCTCCTTGTCATTCCTCTCTACGCCCAGAATCTGAAAAAAGAAACTAATGATCTGAGGAACGCAGCAAAAAGGCTGGAGCAAACCGAAGAAGCCGTCAAAGACTTTAAAATTGACCCGAATTTCAACGCTGAAGAATTCGGCGCCAAAATGCAGGACCTCCAAACTAAGCTCGAGGCGGCCCAGAGAAGAGGCGACAAGAGAGAAATCAAACGCATCTGCAACGAGATGGGGGCTATGTACACAAAGGCAACAGGCCGCACCATGGACTTCTACAAGATGTATACCGACTATTACAAGGAACATCCATTAGATAACTCTGGCACGGAGAAGGCCGAAAAAGCAGAGAAAGCCGAAAAGCATGAAGATAGCTTCGAAGAAGATTCCGGAGCCAGAAAAAGCGGAAAGAAGAGCGGGAAGCAGTCCGGCAAAAAAAGCGGCAAGAAATCCGGAAAGAAATCCGGAAAGAACGATTCTTCCGACAGTGAAGACAGAGATTCTTACAGCCACTATGATGAAAGCGAGAACGACTTTACAGACTCAGCGATAACCGGTGGATGGGCCGATGAAGACAGCTACAACGACGATGAAGGAGAGATGACTGCTCTCGATCTTGCTTCCGGAGTGCTTGGCGCTGCTGGAGCCGCAGGTGCGGCTGGCGCAGCCGGCGGAGCTGGAGGAGCCGGATTCGGAGGCTTTGACGGATGGGATGGTCCTGACACAGGCGGAGAAGACTTCCCTGAAGATTCGGAAGACTTTGATTCTGAGGCTGAAGCGGAAGAAAGAGAAGCAGAGGAGGAGGAAGACGAGAATCCTGAAGAGGAGGAAACCGAAGGAGGCGGAGAAGGAGAAGAAACAGAAGAAGAAGTAGCTGAGGAGGAAGAGCCGACCGAGGAAAGCGAGGAGGAACCTGAGGAAGAAACCGAGGAAGAAGAAACAGAAGAAGAATCGGAAGAAGAGCAGGAAGAGGAGACTGAAG
>JAGCVJ010000011.1 GCA_017962375.1 Bacteroidales bacterium | reverse complement strand
ATAAACCCGGAAGAGAACGGGACTGATTTATTTAACGGAATAAAAAGATTTATAGAAGATTACAATTATCACAGAACACATCAGGGTATTGAAAGGCAGATTCCAGCAAAGCTGTATTTCAGCCAGAAGATACCCGCTTAACTAAAAATTAATGGTAACCTGTCTAAAAAACGATAGTAGTGTACACAAACAACACAAACTTTTTAGCGTTGTACTGTACATCAGTTATTTTTTTCTCTTATTAGGATGTGGAAATAATTTTGATAAAGAATTAGGAGATAATTATGGTCTAAACCGACATAAACGATTGTTGCATATTTTTCATCTAGATTACCCGAAAGCATATAATATCGTCATTCCAGAGCCAGTAGATGGACTTCTTTATAACGATGATTGGATAGTTGCTCGCTATTCAACAAAGTTTCCTCTTTCAAAGGAGGATCTTAAGTATGAAAGAACCAACGTAGTTAATGTTGAAGAAAAGGACACGACATATTACTGGATTGTCGATAAGCATCAGTTATATGAAGATAGTAATGATGTCTTCTATTATTACGATTATGATGGGTTATATACCTGTGTGAAACAAAAATGGTTTCGTCCTAAAAGTGTCATAGGACCATTAGATTTTTATCATTTTTGTTCATTAATAAACGAATTGGGTATTAATAACTTAAAAGAATGCGAGTTAAAATAATGCTCTTGCTATTTATTGGTAAATAGAAGAGATATGTTTTAAATTTCCGTATCTTTGGACGATTATATGTTATTGTGGATAATTATATACACTTGAGATATGGAAAAGGAAGACAACCTGCTAAAGGTGATGAGCGATGTTTCTTATTGCTCTGACAAGTATCAGTATACTATGGGCAAATCATTCCTGGAATGCGGAATGAAGGATAAGATTGCCTATTTCAACCTATTCTACCGCAAGGCCCCGGACAACAACAACTGGGCTGTAGTCAGCGGAATAAGGGAAGCGATGGAGATGATTTCCAACCTTGGAGGCAAGTCTCCCGAGTTCTTCGAGAAGTTCCTGCCGGGAGAAGGTTACAGGGAGTTCAGGGAATTTGCCTCGGCGATGAAATTCACCGGAAACGTTTACGCGATGCGGGAGGGAGAGGTAGCCTTCCCGAGAGAACCGGTCATTACGGTGGTGGCCCCTATCATTGAAGCCCAGGTGCTGGAAACCCCTCTGCTGTGCATAATGAACCACCAGATGGCAATAGCCACAAAGGCAAGCCGAGTGTGCCGTTCTACCAAGAAGCCGGTAAGCGAATTCGGAAGCCGCAGGGCTCACGGCCCGTGGGCTGCAACCTACGGAGCAAAGGCGGCATACATAGGAGGTTGTGCAAACTCTTCCAATGTGCTTACATCTGAGATATTTGGAACTCCGGCATCCGGAACAATGGCCCACAGCTACGTGACCAGCTTCGGCTGCTCGATCAAGGGAGAATATCTGGCATTCGAGAACTACATCAAGACACATATCGGCGAGCCGCTGATTCTGCTGGTGGATACATACGACACCCTCAACTGCGGAGTGATGAACGCCATCAAGGCCTACAAGGCAACGGGAATAGACGATTCCTATCCTCAGGGATACGGCATCCGTCTGGACAGCGGAGACCTGGCATACCTGTCGAGAAAAGCAAGGGAGATACTGGACAACGCAGGGCTGAAAAACTGCAAGATATTCGCAACCAATGCCCTGGACGAGTACCTGATTGCTGAGGTGGAAAAGCAGGGAGCCTGCATAGATTCCTACGGAGTGGGAGACGCCATTGCAACCAGCAAGCACAACCCTTGCTTCGGCAACGTGTACAAGCTGGTGCAGATCGGAGACGAGCCTGTACTAAAGCGCAGCGAAGACAAGGTGAAACTCATAAACCCAGGATTCCAGGTAACTTACCGCATCATCCAGAACGGAATGTTCAAGGCCGATGTCACCTGCCTCAGGGGAGACGCCACTTCAAAGAAAATCGAGGCCGGAGAAGAGCTCAGGATACAGAATGAGTTTGACGAAACCCAGAGGAAGAAATTCCCTAAGGGCAGCTACACCTACCGCATTCTTCAGCAGCAGACTATGAAGGACGGCAAGATCTGCTACCAGGACGAGCCTGTCGACAAGAAGAGAGAGTATTTCCTCAGCAACCTCAAGAGTTTCAACGAAACCGAGAGAAGGCTTATCAACCCTCACATCTACAAGGTGGACATTTCCGACGAGCTCTACGACCTGAAGATGAGACTGATAAACAACCTCATAAACGAGATAGAAGCACTGAAAGAATCAAATGCAAAAGCACAGTAACATATTTCCCAAAGTCTCCGGCTGTATTCGCAAGGTTCTGCCTGTGGCATCGTTATGCGCTGCAGTAGTGCTGCTTGCTTCCTGGAGCAGCCCTTCGGCCAAAGGACTGAGATCATCCTTCCGCTGGCAGGACACCATTGTCAAGACAGCCTATCAGCAGATGATAGACTCGCTCTATGACCTGAACCTCAGCCCCGATTCGCTGAGGAGAATGGGCCTTAGCGAGGCCGTCCTCTACTCGATAGACTCCGTCAGGAAAGTGGACTCCCTTTCCAAGGTCAAAGTCTACAGCCCTAAGGAACTCAGGAGAATGCACCGCGACACCATCCGCAAGAGGAAGGACAGCATCCTCAGCCACACGCCGAGAATTCTGGACACCTACGTTTTTGCAGACAGCGTCAAGTACACCAGAATCTTCTCCTGGAAGCACGACACCTATCTCAACAACCAGGAAGTGATGAAGATAGACACCGGCTTCAACTACCATTTCCACGACCTTCCTTTTCATCGCGATGACATAAACGCCCAGTATCTTGGAGTGAGCGGAAGCGCCGCCCTGCCATTCAACTACCACAACCGCCAGGAGCAGGAGCTGTTCCCGTTCTTCTCTCCGTACATGACCTATACCTACATGCCGGAGACGATGCCGTTCTACAACACCAAGACTCCTTACACCGAGCTCGGATATACCGGAACGCTGCTGGCCAACCGCCAGAAGAGCGAGGACAACGTCCACTTCCTCCACACCCAGAATTTCACGCCTAAGTTCAACTTCGCCATCCTCTACAACCGCAACGGCGGAGGCGGTCTTCTCCAGCACGAGAAGACTGACTTCAGGACTTTTGCCATCACAGGCAACTACCTGGGAGAAAAATACATAGCCCAGGGCGGCTACATCTTCTCCAGGCTCAAGAGAGAAGAGAACGGAGGCGTGGAAGACCTCACCATGATCAGCGACACCACTATTGACGTGCGCACTGTTCCTGTCTATCTCACCGACGCCAATTCCATAATGAGAAGGAACACCTTCTTCATAACTCACAGCTACGGAATTCCTGTCAGGTGGAAGGCCGAGAGAGACTCTCTGGGCAACAAGCTTCCTGACACTCTTAAGACCGACAAGGGAACTGTCACATACTTCGGGCATTACGGGGAGTATTCGGTTTACTCCAGAAGCTATACAGACAACATTTCAGACTCGATAGGAAGATCGCTATACCGGAATATCTTCTTGCTGAATCCTACGCAAAGCGCCGATTCGGCCAGGGTGATGAATCTGGAGAACAGGTTCTTCCTGAAAGTCCAGCCGTGGGACGCGGATGCCGTGGTGTCCAACCTGGACGGAGGAATCGGGCACCAGATGCTCAGCTTCTATGGATTCCAGCCTGAGTTTTTCATATCCGGAAACCAGAACAAGACCTACAACAACGTCTACGCCTACTTCGGGGCCGGAGGAAAGTTCAAGAAATACTTTGCATGGAACGCCCGCGCAAAAGCCGACATAGCAGGCTACTACAAAGGCAACTTCACTGTTGACGCGGCCATGAGGTTCTCCTCCTGGGCAATAAAGGACGGCATCCACCTGACGGCCAACTTCTCGTCATCGCTGAGAAAGCCGTCTTATTTCCTGAACAACTACACGTCCAACCACCACTATTTCAACTACGACTTTGACAAGACCTCCAAGACCACAATCCAGGCAAGGCTCGACATTCCGCACTGGGGGCTGGAGGCCTCGTTCGGATACACCCTTCTGAACAAGAACGTTTATCTGGACACTCTCTGCATACCTACCCAGAACGGCGAGGCGATGAGCATCCTCTCCGGATACGTTGCCAAGAACGTAAAAGTTGGGCCTCTGCATCTGGAAAACAGGCTTTTGCTCCAGACTTCCAGCAAAAAGGAGATTGTTCCTCTGCCTAAGGTTGCCGTAAACCTCAGGTACTATCTGGAATTCTTTGCCGTGAAAGACATCCTCAACGTGCAGATCGGAGCTGACATGACCTACAACACCAAGTACTACGCCCAGGCCTTTGACCCTGCTCTGGGAATGTTCTACAACCAGGAGAAGTACAAGGTGGGCAACAACCCGTACATAGACGCCTTCATCAACCTCCAGTGGAAGAAGTGCTGCATTTTTGTCAAGTGCGAGAACGTGCTTCAGGGAACCCCGAACAACGAGTACTATTCTACCTACAGGTACATCAGGCCACAGAGAGCCTTCAAGCTGGGCATCTGGTGGCCGTTCTACATCAAATAGATGAAAAAGTTCTGGAAGACAAAGGCTATGAGAGTTGGCACCATCGCAGTGATGGCGCTGCTGCTCTCCTATGTCTTCCTGACTTTCTTCCGTTCTCCGGACAGCTCTCAGTATAACCGCTCCCAGAACCTGCTGGTGGGAGACACTCTCTACTGCACCATTCTGATAGACAACAAGCTGAACCCGGGCAACCCTGCCCTCAAGTTCGCCACGGACATTATCCGCCAGTTCTCGCAGAACACTCACTGCCTGGTGGAAGTCACAGTGGAGAAATCATCTATAAGAAACTGGGAAGACCTCACGGACAAGCTCACAGACGTGATCATCTACAACAGGCAGACAGACTCCATTCCGGATGCATTCAAAGACTATCTCTCCGTTTCGGATCCGGTGGAGAAAGACTATGTGTGCGCCATGAGATATGACGACGACGCCATCATAGACAACATAAACTTCTGGATTGCCCACGTAAAGCCAACTGCCGAATACAAAAGGCTTTACGCCAAGCTCCACAAGAGGGAGAACAGCCAGGTTTACGCTCTTCCTATGACCAGGTACTCCATTTCTCCTTTCGACGATCTGGCCAAGAAATACGCCGCCACCATCGGCTGGGACTGGAGGCTTCTGAGCGCTCTTATGTACAAGGAATCGGGCTTCAACATGGGAGTTGTCTCCAGCATGGGAGCCGTGGGACTGATGCAGGTCTTGCAGTCTGTGGCCAATTCCATGGGCGTGGAGAATATCTACGATCCTGAGCAGAATATCAGCGCCGGCACCAAAATACTGGGCAAGCTCTACAAGAAGTATCTTGCTTCCGGATTGGACGAGGAGAACGCCATCCTGTTCACTCTAGCCTCCTACAACGCCGGCGAAGGCAGAATCCAGCAGTGCCGCAAGGTTGCCAAGGCTGAGGGCAAAAACCCTGATGTCTGGGAAGATGTCAAGTCCGTGATTCCTCTTATGGCAGAAGGCTACGACCACAACGGCGTGAAGGTAAGCCCGTTCCGCGGGGGCGCCCAGACAATGAACTACCCCGACCGCGTCATGGGCCAGTACGAGATCTACAAGAAAACCGTCGAAGAATAATTATCTGACTTTGATTGTCTTTGCAGGCTGGATCTTGCTGATGAAGTGGCAAGGTATCAGCAGAATTGCCATTATCGCGATAAAGCACAGAATATCTGCCGCAATTATGCTCCACCAGGAGATATCTACCGGCACGTGATCAATGAAGTAGTTGGCCGGGTTGAGAGACAGTATCTTGAAATGCTTCTGCACCAGCAGCAGGCCTATGGCAATCACGTTCCCGATAATCAATCCCGTCAGGACAATCGAAGAGCTCTTTGCCAGGAACACTTTCTTTATGCCGGAATTCTTCATTCCGAGAGCCTTCAAAACTCCGATAGAGGATATGTTCTCAAACAGGATTATCAGCACGCAGCTCACCATATTGAACGCCGCCACGGCTATCATAAGTATCAGTATGATAAGCACATTCATATCCAGCAGCCTCAGCCAGTCCACCAGATTCGGCATCTCTTCCATAGCTCCCGATATCCTGAGGTACTGCTCTTTGTCCCACTTGGCATACACCAGATTCACAATCTCCTGCTTTCTGGCCATATAGTCTTTGTCCGAGTGGTCTGCAAATGTAATCTGATACCCGCTTGAGTGGTCTTCCTCCCAGCCGTTCAGCCCGTTTACCATCTTCCTGGAGCAAATCACATACGTCTTGTCCAGATTCTCCAGCTGCGCAGAATAGATGCCGCATATCTTGAGCCGCCTAACCTTCACCTGATTGCCCACGAAATAAAGCGTTATCCTGTCTCCTGCCGAGAACCCCATCATATCTGCCATCCTCCTGGAAACCAGAGCATAGTCATCAGTCTCCAAATCCGGCAGGTTCCCCTCTTCCAGGCAAGAAGAATAAAACTTCCAGTTGAATGTGGAGTCCACTCCCTTCATCATCACTCCCTGGATATTCTCCTCTGTCTTGATCATTCCGGGCCTGTAGCTCACCGCCTGGAAAGACGTCACATACGGCAGAGCCATCACATCCTCCCTGGCCTTGATCGGTGGCAGAGAATACTCCTGAGAGTCATAGTCCCCTGAAAGCGAAGGCGGCATAACCGAGATGCTCACATCCCCCGCAAAGGCAGACATCTTCTCCAGTATCTCTTTCCTGAACCCTCTTGACACTGATATCGAGACTATTATCACGATTATGCTCACTGCCACCGAGAACACGGCAATAACATTCCCCAAAGAGGCCAGACGCCCCTTTTTGCCGCTTCCTATCCTTCTGGCAACAAACCAGCTGAGTCTCATATCAGTTATTAGATAATCCTATATTCAATAATTAATCAGCGAAACCAATCGCTTTCTTGCAAAGATAGCAGATTTATTGAAGTTGTTCGTTAGCGTAAACGTAAAAACTTTTGGGGCGGACAGCGTCAATTTTACGTTTTGGCATTCTTGTTCCGAAGAAATGGTATATTCTTGTTGCCTTATAACCAAAACATATGGAAATATGGCTAAAATACATGTTAAAGAAACAGAAATCACTGTTATTTCTCACAACAACAATGACTACATATCTCTCACAGATATGGTTAGGAATCAAATGCAAGAGCACATTATTATAAAATGGCTGAGTTTGAAAAGCACTATTGAATTTATCGGCGAATGGGAATCTCTTTATAATCCACTTTTTAATTGTACCGAATTCGGTACAATTAAAAACAACGCTGGTAATAACAACTATGTTTTGTCCGTCAAGTTATGGACAGAAAAAACAAAAGCTATCGGCATAATTTCAAAAACAGGCAGATATGGAGGAACCTATGCCCATAAAGACATCGCCTATCATTTTGGAATGTGGCTTAGCCCAAAATTCCTATTACTTCTAATTAAAGAATACCAGCGTCTAAAAGAAGATGAACATAAAACCTTGGGATGGTCTGCAAAAAGAGAGCTTGCAAAAATCAATTATAAGATCCATACAAGCGCCATTGGCAGAAATCTCATACCTAGAAAAATAAGCAACGAGCAGGCCAGCGCTATCTATGCGGAAGAAGCAGATGTGCTCAATGTTGCGTTGTTTGGGATGACTGCAAAGCAATGGCGGGAATCGAATCCTGATATTTCGGGTAACATACGTGATTATGCTTCCATTAATGAACTCATCTGCCTCTCTAATATGGAGAGCATCAATGCTCTCTTGATAAATGAAGGATTGCCGCAAAGTCAAAGGCTTCTGAAACTCAATAAAATAGCTATCGAACAAATGAAGATCCTGGATGAAAGGGGAAACATAGAAACACTAGTGTAAAAAGAGAAATTATTGTTATCTTTGTTTCCCTAAACCAACAACAAGCGGAAATAGCTCAGTTGGCAGAGCATCAGCTTCCCAAGCTGAGGGCCGCGGGTTCGAATCCCGTTTTCCGCTCCAATTGTCAATCTGTCTCACCAGGAATTATGGTTATTCCATCTGAACAGTGAATGCCGTAGGAAACGTTCCTGATATTGCCAGCCTGAGGAATGAGAATACCAGCATCGACCAAATATCTAATATCTCTTGCGGATGTGTCTAATGAAACTTTTGAAAGTTTAGCCCAGTTTTTGGCAGTCAGTTTCCCGTCATATCCATCCAAATAGATATTAAGAACTGTCTTGATTCTGTCTGTGAATGGTGTTCCTGCGTGTGTCTGCCAGAAAATGGCCTTATTCAACACACGTGAAAGAATTGTGCCTGAAGCAGAGATTGCTCTCGACATGCAGCTCAGATACCAAGAAAGCCATTCCGTAATGTCGCATCCTCCCTTCTGAGTTCTCTCAAGAATGTCGTAATAAGATTTCTTGTCTGCATTGATTTGCCTGGACATGCTGAAATACCGCATCTGGCTGTCATCGGCTTGGGATAGAGCCATATCAGATATGGCCCTGCCTATACGGCCATTGCCGTCATCAAACGGATGGATGCAAACAAACCAAAAATGAGCTATAGCAGATTTGAGATAGCTGCAAGGAGTATTACTGTCATTGAACCATTTTAGGAATGCGTCCATCTCTTTCCCCACCCTGTCTGCAGAAGGGGCTACATAATGCACTTTCTCGCGACCAAGAATACCGGAAACCACTTTCATCCCTCCTGACCTGTATTTTGCCACATCGATGACATTCAGGCCGCTTCTGCTGCTAGGAAACAACACATGGTGCCAACCGAAAAGCCTCTCGTTTGTAAGAGGTTTCTTATAATTAACCGTGGCATCCAGCATCATCTCTACGATACCATCTATATATCGCGATGAAGCTTGACTCTGCGGAATGACTACTCCTAAACGACGAGCTACGGATGAGCGTACCTCATCTGTATTTAGAATAACACCCTCTATCTCAGAAGATGACACAATATCGTGAGTAACAGTCTCAACAACCGCTCCCATTCGGGCATCCAGTCCAATTGAACTTAGCCTTCCAGAAAGAAATCCAGCCTCTTTGTTAACCTTTGCCAACTCATCAAAAATCTGGATTTGGTTCCAGGTGAAAACAGGCCACTTGGGAGAGTCATAAATGTATTTCATAATCTGTTTATTTTTCGCAAAGATACTATTTTTTAATCACGATTCAGCTAATAAGCCGCAAAATTTGCGGCTTATTGACCGCAATTGCTATACAGGATGCTCAACTATTTCAAGATTGAGGCATTATTTTTGTCATAGAGTATGGCAAAATAATACTTATGCCAACAAAACAGTTTTTTATTCTAGTTCTAACTCTACTTTTATTCATTCTCTTTTTGCCGATCTGCACTCTTGCGCAGAAAAGTTATACAGTACAAGGCCGGATAATCAACGAAAAAGGCGAGGCCGTGGAATATGTGCAAATCGGGATACCAAAACACAATATAGGCACAGTTTCCACTGCTGATGGGCACTTCAAGATTAATGTGCCAGGCGATACCCTGGAGTTTCATCATATCTCATATCAAGTTGGATATTATCCGGTTTCAGGAGCGGCAGATGATGTGGTAATCGTGCTCAAGGAGCAGGAATTGCCTCCGGTTGTGTTGATTGCAGGAGAAACAAAGGAGAAATATCTTGTGCGGGCGGGAGCAAATATTCTGGGCAACAAGGGAGGCATAAGCATAGTGCTTGCTTCAGAAAACTTCAAGGGAGAGGAACTGGGCTCTATAGCCCATGCCAAAAAGCCATTTCTGGTAAAGAACATCATACTTACCATAAGAAGCAACAGCATCAAGGGATGTATTGCCTCCATCAATATCTATCGCATTGAAGGCAAGAATGAAAAGTTTGACAATGTGCTTGCCAAGCCCATCTATTTCAATATTCCTGTTTCCCAGAATCCTCAGCGATTCAACATCCAGCCGGAAGATGTCATTATGCTGGAGCCCGGCAGGTATTTCATAGCCTTCCAGATTGTGGACTGCGACAAGGAAGCCTTGAAGGCATATCTGGCCATGCCTGAAAAAGAACAGCAGTCCCATAGAATGAGTCTAGAGACTGCCATTTACTTTAAAAGCAGCTATTCAAGAGAAATAGCTCTTGGAAAGATGCACCACATTCCGGTCAACATCGGAGTTGCCGTCAAGGGGCTGGAATACCAATAATTACCTATAGCCTTCCGGGGCGTTGAACTTGAGGCCGTCCCAGGTAAGGGTTATGGTTTCGGTCTTGCTTGGATAAACCAGGTCAACGGTTATGTTCTTGCCCTTGCGAGGAAGATGATACACAGCTTGAGGATGAGTATCCTCGTACCACATGTTCCTCTCCTCGGTAGTCATGTAGATCTTCTTGCCGTTTTCTATGCGATACCAGCCCGTGCCGTCAGATCCTTCCTCTACCCTCTCGGAAGGAGGTACAGCCTTGGCGCCTATGTCCCCGCAGTAGACACCCTGAATCTTCCTTGAAGAGTTCTCGTAAATCAGGAAATAATCTCCCGTGCACTCTGTCTGGACAAGTCTTCCGTTGTCCCACAAGTTGTTGGTAAAGGCCACAATCTTGTGCTTGGCGTCAGAGCAGTTCCAGTAGCACATTTCACTCACGTGGAGAATCTTGCTGTCTTCATCTTCGTATACGTATTCAAACTTCACATAGCCATTCTGAACATCCAAGGTAACTTTGGTGCCCTTTTCTTGAGGCTTTCCGGCAAGATGCCTCTTCCATGCATCTCTGATCCATCCCGTGCATTCTGAACCTTCTTCCTCCTCCGGTTCACGGAACATATAGTTGGCAAAATCAACAATCGTTGGGTTCTGGCCTTTAATCTTGACTGTCTCAGCGTACGGGTTGTCCTTGAAAGACGGATAGTTCTGCGCGAATGTATAGGAAAGCCCTATTGTCATCGCGACAAATAAAGATAAAAAAGCTTTTGTTCTCATGACTTATTCCCTAAGCAAGAATTCAGCAATATACCACTTGCCCTTCTCGAAGCCGGAATCCCAAAGCCACGAGCTGGCGTCGCCGTTGCCCTGAGGCTCTACCTCCAGCCAAGGAGCTTCCTGGGTTTCTTCATCAATCTGAGGGAGCTTGCTGATAAAGTTGTTGTAGTCTTCCTCGCTGCGGAATGCAATGTAGCCGTTGACAGTGCCTTCACCTCCTACGTGGATAACCACTGCGTGCTCATCTTCAGGAGTGATCTTGCTGGTGCCGCCATCCTCGTTGAGCTCAACCACAGCACCTCTTCCGTAATAGGACTGCTCGTTGTCGCACTGGGCGCCGGGACCACCTTCTTCAAAGAAATAGTTCAGCTTCTTGATGCCCATAGAATCGAGATAAGCCTCAGCTTTGCCAGGTTCTGTAACCAGAAATGCCGTAAAGTGCTCGGCGGTAATGTTTGCAGGTTTAACCGGCTCAGGATTCTCAGCAGGCTTTTCTTTGCAGGCTGCCGCCAGAACAATTGCCAGGGCGATAACAGCCAGGGATAATAAATGCTTCTTCATAATCTGAATGTTTTTTTGAATTATTTCTTGGACTTGCGGCGGGCCTTCTCGGCACGGAGGAGGTTGAGCTCCCTTCCGGTCTGGCCGGCAACGGAGGTGTTTTCCTCGGCACGTCTTACAAGATAAGGAACAACATCCTTTACCTTGGCGTAAGGAACATACTTGGTAACGTTATAGCCTTCGTGGGCAAGGTTGAAGGAGATGTTGTCGCTCATGCCAAGAAGCTGGGCGAAATGGATCCTCGGATCGTTGTGGGCAAGCCCCTTCTCATCGATCAGCTGGGCAAGAAGGCGGTTGCTCTCCTCGTTGTGGGTGCCCATAAACAGCTCGAAATGATCCAGATGGTCCATAACGAACTTGACGCCGGCGTTATAGTTGGCATCGGTGGTAGGCTTGTCTTTGCAGATAGGATCAGGATAGCCCATAGCGGCAGCCCTGGCCCTTTCCTCTTCCATATATGCTCCGCGAACGAACTTGATGCCGGCAATGTAGTTGTTCTGCACGGCATCCTCGTATATCTTCTTCAGGTAAGGCATGCGGTCGTGGCGGTACATCTGAAGGGTGGCGAAGATGATAGCCCTCTTCTTGTTGTAGAGCCTCATCATCTCATCTGTCTGGGCGTCAATGGCATCCTGGAAGCAGTAGTCCTCGGCGTCTATGATGAGCCTTACATCGTTGTCGTATGCTCTCTTGCAGAATGCGGCAAACCTCTCCTGGTAAGCCTTGAATTCCTTTTCCTCCTCCTCGGTCAGAGGCTCTCTCTTCTCGGAAGCCTTGGCCAGAAGCTCATCGGTGATGATGGTGCTTGGCTTGAAAACGGCGTATGCCAGTGCAGGATTGTCCTTGGCAAAGTCTATGGAGCGCATGGTCTCCTCAAAGGTGTACTGGATGCCCTCAGGAGTCTGCTTGCCCTCGGCTGAGAAGTCCAGGGTGGACTTTACGTTGAAACTCTTCAGATGGTCTATGGTTTTCTGGCAGTCTTCCAGGGTTTCACCGCCCACAAACTGCTTGTAAAGTGTTGGTTTTACTGCCCATCCAATAGGGAAACCTATCTTCAAAGCCAGATTTGAGGCGCCTTTGAGGAATTTCACCATTCCGGGCCTCTTGATTGTATTGAAAAGCAACAATGCATTCTTGAGTTCAGCTTTGCTCTTGGACGAGAATGCAACTTCAAGATTGTTAAAATCTACCATAATGGTTATGTCTTAGTGTGATTCGTTGTCTTATTTGAGTTTCACAAGTGTGTCGAGCACCATCTTGATCAGCTTCTCGATGTAAGGATGGTAGTCTGTGATAGCCTCTTTTGCATATCTGTTGGCAATGATGCAGCAAACGGTAATTGCCTCGTGGCCCATCTCCTTGGCAAGGCCGGCAATGGCGCTGCCTTCCATCTCGTAATTGGTTACCTTATAGCCCTTTGAGGCAAAGCTCTCGAACTTGGCGTTCATGTCAGGCATTGCAAGACCCAGGCGCAGCACCCTGCCCTGAGGACCGAAGAATCCCGGAGCGGAAATGGTCATGCCCTTTACGGTCTTCCTCTGGAAAGCCTTGATAAGACGGTCAGAGTTCTTTACGATGTAAGGCCTCGGGAGGTTAGGATCCCAGCCCATGTGCTCAACCAGGGCGTTTTCAATCTCCTTGTCGGTGACGCTATCGCGGTTGGCATACCAATTCACCAGGCCGTCGCATCCAATGGAATAGTGGCTCAGCACGTATGATCCCAGAGGAATCTCAGGCTGAAGAGCGCCGCTGGTGCCAATTCTAACCAGAGTGAGGCTTCTCTTTTCCTTCTTTATCTTTCTGGTGTTGAAGTCTATGTTGGCAACGGCGTCCAGCTCGTTCATCACGATGTCTATGTTGTCGGTTCCGATTCCAGTAGACAGAACCGTAATCCTCTTGCCTTTGTACAAGCCTGTGGTTGAAACGAATTCACGGCTCTGCTTGGTAAACTCTATGGCGGTCATGTGCTTGGCGATCATAGCCACTCTGCCGGGGTCTCCCACAAGTATCACCGTGTCTGCAAGTTCCTCAGGACGGAGATTAAGGTGATAAATGGAGCCGTCTGCGTTCAGAAGCAGTTCTGACGCCGCAATCTTTGTGGATTTTGAAGTTTTCATAAGGTCTGATTTTTAATTATTCTCAAATTTAATAAAAAAAGATAAAGGTGTTATCTTTGTCAGGTCTAAAAAGATTAATCGCGATGAAAAAGATAAACTATCTGACCCTGATACTGGCAACCGCCGTCCTTTTGGCGATAATGCTCTTCGGAGAGATTTACAGGTCTTATCCGCCGTTTCTGGTGCTGACAATAGTTGCACTGGGAATTGCAGTGGTGAACCTGTTTCTGATTCATCACAAGAATCTCCAGCTAAGACTCTGCATCTACTCTTCAATTGTGCTGCTGGCTTTTCAGGTGTGGATTGTCTATCTGCTATGGTTCTCGGGGCTGAAAGTGGTAAGATTTCCGGTATCCACCATCTTCCCGATTATCTGCGTGATTCTCAACATAATCGTGATAGGCATATTAAGGAAAACCATAGCCGCCGAAGAGTTTATGGAGCTTATGAAAAGGCGCCAGGAAAACAGCAAGAAGAAATAATGAAAATATTTCATAGAGTCATACTGTTGGCTACCGCTTTCCTGTTTGCGGCTTCGGCCTATGCGCAGGAAGCAGAGCCTTACGAATATACCCGCAAATGGGACATAGAGGCAGGCTTCGGGCCATCTGTAATCTTCAATAAATGTGGCTATTACAAGAAAAACAACCCGGGCATTTCAGCATACGCGGAGCTTAGGCACAATCCGTCCACCCATCCTGTAAAGCTCGGTGGCCAGCTGTCCATAACCGGCAACTGGAGAAAAACCGGCGGAACAGACTGGAAGGGAGCGGAAGAAAAGCAGCCGTTCTCCTCATGGAACGCCCTGGCCCTGGCGGAACTGCCTTTCTTCATTTCGAACAGGGCAGAAATGTTCGTCAGCGCGGGAGCGGGAATTGGCGGCTATATGGAAGGAAACAGAAGCGGCAGCGATTTCTCCCTTTGCTTTATGCCAAGAATTGGAATGGACTTCAATCACCGCTTCAGGCTGGGAGTCTACTATATGGCTGAGAAGAAGGAGTTCAGCCACCTTGGCTTTTCAATCGGGTTCATTATAGGCGGCGGACTTTACGCCAGGCCGGACAGGCCAGACAGAAGCACATTCATAGGCGCCGGAGCCGGCATCAGCTTCTAGTAGCGGAGGTTGCTGTACTGCATATCCTTTTCCTCAACGCTTCCCTCGTGCCACGACTTCCCGTCCGTCTCGCTCTTTATCCGGTAGCGGAATTTGTAAAAGTTTGTCCCCGATGGAGTTATGGAATCGCATTTTGTTATCTCCACGTTGTCTACATAAACCGGAGAATGGATATTGGCAGTATCGCAGAACATCTCGCTGTTGATAAGCCTTCTTATGTCATTGGCCTTGACAGTTACTTTAGGGTCGCCGATGCCGTAATTAATGAAAAGAGCAAGGGCAATCCATCCCAGCACGAAGGCAATCAGCAGAGCCACGCCCCACTCTTCCCACTTTTTCAGTTTCAGCTTCTTCAAAAGACCCATATCACTTGTCTTCTAGAAAACCTCCTATATACATTACCAGAAAGCCGATGAAAGCCAGAACAATGCCCCAGATAACGGCTCTGCGGGCTGCATTGGCCTTGCGGTCTGCCCGTTCGTAGTCCATTGCCTTGAACGCAGCCGTGGCCTGGGATGAAAGCACAATGCCCACAATGCCCATAGGAAGGCAGCAGCATACGGTCATTAGGATAGACTCAAAAAGATAGCTGCGGAACCAGCCTCCGTTCTTGGTATAGTTGTTTGTGTCGGAGGCCGCCTTGTCCCACGAGTATTTCGGCGAAGGCGAAATGATGGTCAAATCCGCATTGCAGAGGCTGCAGTGTATTGCGCCTTCGGGGTTTTCAGTTCCGCATTCTGGACAATAAACAGACATTTCTACAGGTTCTTTTCAGGATAAATGCTCTCCCACCAGCTTGGGTCGTCTTTCAGGTATTTCTGGAACCAAGCCATTATGGTGTTGCTCCACTTGATTCTCTTTGGGTAATCCAGTATCCAGTGATTCTCTCCCTTCACTTCCACAAACGCCACTTCCCTGCCCAGAATCTTCAGGGCGGTAAACATCTGGATACTCTCTATATGAGGCACGTTGGTGTCTGCCGAGCCGTGAAGCAGAAGAAGCGGAGTATGGATCTTGTCAGCGTTGAAAAGCGGAGAGTGCTTGGTATACATGTCAGGATTGTTCCACGGATAGCTCTCGGCGCTTGCCACATGACCGTAGGAATAGCCCCAGTAGCCTTCTCCCCAGTAACTTGCAATGTTGCTTATTCCGGCGTGGGAAACGGCGCAGGCAAAGATATCTGTCTTGGTTTGCAGATACTGAGTCATGAATCCGCCGTAGCTGGCTCCGATGCAGCCTATCTTCTCACGGTTAACAAACGGATGAGCAACGCAGAACTTCTGTACTCCTTCAATAATGTCATCGGCCACGTAATCGCCCCAGGTCTCCACGTGGCGGGCTGAGAACTTCTGGCCGAAGCCTATGGCCCCGCTTGGCTGTATCACATAAACCACATAGCCCAGAGAAGCGTAGTACTGCTGAGGGTAACGGCTTTCAAGAGAGCGAGTTGTAGGAGTGCATCCGCCATAGTAGTTGACTATCATCGGATACTTCTTCTCAGGGTCAAATCCGGGAGGAAGATAGAACCTTCCCTGAATCTCGTCGCCGAGGCGGTTGGTAAAGCTCCACGGTTTGCACTCGCCCATTATAACGTCTTCGTACTTCTCTGCGGAAACATCTTCCAGCAGATAGTCCTTGTCTTTTTTCACGTCCTTGATATAGAGCTTGGAAGGAGAGGAAGCCCCGCCGCCCACATAGCACATTGTCTCCCCCTTTTCCGGCAGGTTCCAGGAGTTTACAACTTCCGGAATCTGGCTGAGCTTGCGGCTCTTTCCGCTCTTGGGATCAAAGGCATAGAGAGTCTTGTACTCGCCTTCAGTTGCTCCGGCATAGATCTTCCCGTCTTTGCGGTTCCAGACCACTCCTTCAATTGAAGGGTCAAAGTCCTTGGTAATACATTTTGGAGTGCGGCGGGCTATGTCGAATATGTACATCTGTATATCGTACATGTTAGGAGTCTGGCCAGGAGTTGCGTTGCCTATGCCGCCGAAGGTTTCCGGTGAGCCCAGAACCAGCAGGCTCTTCCCGTCCGGCGAGAACATAGCCCTTGAAAGGAAACCGTCGCCTTTGATGATCGTATCCACGGCCCAGGTCTGAAGGTCCACGATGCAGACATCAGTACTGGTAGACGGCCTTTTCTGCACCTGGAGGTTGTGGATTCCCACAAGCATATATCTGGAATCATCCGTAATGTCCATAGGATATAATTCCTTGCTGCCGAAAGAAAGCCGTCTCAGGCTGCCGGTCTCAAGGTCGTAGTAGCTCAAGTATGTGCGGTTTCTCCAGCCCGGCTGCCTGTCGTCCGGATCCAGAATCTGGTAAACGTTCTCGTCTTCCTTAGGACCCTCTGATTCCTCAGCAATAATCATGAACTTCATGTTCGGGGCCAGGAATATATTGCCCTTTGGCAGGTTCTCGGCCACCAGCTCATCCGCTCCGCCCGGAGCGGCTTTCCAAAGCTTCCGGTTGCCGTCCACCGTCTCGTACCAGGCGTACTCGTTTCCGCCGTTGAGCCAGAATATGCCGCCCTTTTCCCTGAGGACCTTGCCGGTAGATACTTCCTTTAGTTGAGTTTTGCGTGTAGTCTTGGCCTTGCGGTCTGTTTCAGAAGTGTTTATGATTATATACTGTCCGTTTTCAGATATGCTTGCATTCCCCATCTTCTCGCCGTAGAGCACCTCGTCCATCCCGAAGTAATGCTTCTGGGAAAGGGTCCATGCCACTTCGCTGTCAGATTTCAGATTTACGAAAAGGGAATCCTTGCCATCCCCGCTGCTTAGCACTTTTATGTCTATGCGGTGCTGCTTGGGATCCAGATTCAGACCCTTGAGGGAACTTTCCTTGCCGTCCAGATAAGCCTTGTAGTCTTTGGTCCCCTTTATTTCCACATCCACCTTCTTGAAATTCAGGTCGTTGATAAAGAAAGAGAACACCCCTACGCTGCTCCCCTCAACCTGTGGAACAGCTCCGGCAGAAACTTCCTTTGTCTGCTTTGCCTTCAGCGGAGCCGCGTCCAGCAGGCTCTTGCGGTCGAAGGCCTTGCCCTTGGCATCAGGAGTCTCAAACAGCGGAGAAGACACCTGGTACGGCCCTGCATAGTTGAATTTGTCTATAGTTGTAACCTTCTGGGCATAAGCGCAAACGGCAAACGCCAGAAGAGTGGCGGAAAGCAATATCCTTTTCATGTTTTGTTGTCGCGATAAATCTATTCCTTGGTCATTTCTTCAAGATATGCCTTGGCTTCGTCGGTTTCTTTGGAGTCCCCGCCTTCGTTATGCCATACCACATCCTCTATTATCCATTCCTCTCCGTTGAAGTCCAGAAGCAGGGTGTAGTTCCAGTCATAGCAAGGAGGATCCACATAGTTGACGTCTGCCTCAGCCTTGTTGCCGGGCAAAACTCTCACTGCCTTCAGCGTGGCCTTGCGGATGTTAGGGTCTTCGCAGCAGGCGTCCAGCACCTTGCCTGCCCACTGGAAATCCAGATAAAGATTTCCGTCTCCCTTCTCGCTGAACGGCTCTATCTTGTCATACAGTTCGCAAAGCTCCTTTCCAAGATACTGAGCCCTGTTCTCCTTGGTGAAAACCTCCACCTTCATCATCTGCTCAATCCTTTGGCGGAGAGCATCTTCGGATGTCTTGTCATCAGCGCCGCCGGCTTGGCCGCCATTCTTGCAGGATGCCACGGCAACCAGGAAAATCGCTGAGGCAATAAAAAGAAATCTTGACATTTTCATATTTCAAAGCATTAATCTTTACATCTCGCAATTTAACAAAAATGCCGGACTTCGCCCAATTTGTATTAAATTAGCAATGGTTTTACTCCGCGATATGAAAAAGCTTTTATTCATCCTTTCCTTTTTGCTGCTCCTGCTTGTCGGGTGCAGTCCACGCAATATCCCTTTAGAAGGACATATTCACGTAGAGTTTGACAGTACGGGAAAGGATATTTTCAGCATCAACACCTGCCCGGGAGAAGACTGCTCAACCCAGATGAACGTTAGTTTTGCAGCCAGGGAGTCAACTGAAGATTGTCTTATATATCTGATAGCAAACAAAAGGAGTGAACGCGGCGTAAGAGGCTTTCACCTCAAGGCCGGTGAAGAAACCCTCTGCACCATATATGACAGCATCTATTCCAAAAAGGCCAATGGCGAGAACTTCTATGAGAACGCCCGCTTCCACAAGTTCAACTGCACATTCTCCAACCTCAGGCCTGATACCGAATACGCCTACTTTATCATTTCTAACCACAATGGCGAAAACGGCTATTTTGTTCACTCGCAGTCTGATATATACACGTTCAAAACCGCAGGCAAAGAAAAATGGAGCGCCTGCGTCATCTCCGATTTCCACAGCTATCCTCCTCTGCCAAAGAGGCTTGCATCGGCGATGAAGATGGTGGAGACGGTTAATGAGTATGCGGTAAAGAAGAACAGGAAAGGCTTTGACTGGGTGCTTCATCTGGGAGATGTTTGCGCCTGGGGCGGAAGCTGGAGCTTCTGGAAAGAAATGTACAAGGAAGAGGCCTTCAAGAACTATATGTGGGCGGGGCTTAACGGCAACCACGACAATATGTCCAGGAAGTATCAGCTGACAAACCAGTACTTCAAGAATGCCACCGCAAATCCTCTGAACGGCTACCAGGGAGAAGAAGGAGTGTGCTACCATTTCACGTACAAGAACGTGCTGTTTGTGATGCTCAACAGCGAGAGCATGAGAGACAGCCTGGGGCTGGCCAAAGCCCAGGAGTGGACTCGCAATGTGCTGAATTCCAGCAACGCCAAGTTCAAGGTGGTGTGCGAGCACTACCAGTGGTTTTTCGGTGAAAACGGAAAGACCAGCCAGATGAGAAGATGGAAAGACCTGTTTGAAGAATGCGGCGTGGACCTGGCCCTTGGAGCCAACAACCACATTTATGTAAGAAGCCAAAATCTTCCAACCGTATATATCCAGACCCCTTCTTCCGACAATGAAAGAGGAGTGGAAATGGGAGAGCTTGCCTATAACCAGGACATTATAGCAAAGCGCTGGAGCGAGGGCGGAAAGACCGTAGGCGCCCTTCTTATGGAAGTGGACAAGAACTCAATGGAACTCACCCTTCTGGACAGAGAGGGAAATGAAGTGGATTCTGTGGTGATTAAGAAATGAAAAAGATAATTCTGATTGCCTGCATATTAGTTTCGGCCTGCTCGAAAAGTTCTCTGGACACTCCGGAGGAAAACGTTGCTCCGCCGGCCAAAGACACGGTGGTTGTGAATCTGCCCAAAGATTCCTGCAACAACTATTTCTTCAGCGTAAACACTTGTCCCGGAGAAATATGCACTTCCCAGATGAATGTCAGCTGGGGCACAAAGGCCAACACGGAATACTGCATTGTCTATCTTATGGACGAGGCCGGCAGTGTAATCAGGCAGGCCAAGCTTCCTGCATCTGTAGCCGAAATGT
This sequence comes from Bacteroidales bacterium, assembly GCA_017962375.1. Classification (GTDB taxonomy): domain Bacteria; phylum Bacteroidota; class Bacteroidia; order Bacteroidales; family UBA932; genus Egerieousia. The sequence continues at coordinate 333,579 of JAGCVJ010000011.1, read as the reverse complement.
GCACGGTTTATGACGGCATCTATTCCAAGAAAGCCAACGGGGAAAACTTCTACGAGAGCGCCAGATTCCGCAAATACAGCTATACCCTGTCACCTTTGGAATCAAACAAGAAATACTCCTACAGGATCACCTCTTATTCAATGGATTCCAAGGGCCGCAGAATAATAGCCACATCAGATACTTACCACTTTAAAACCGCCGGGGCAGACAGCTGGAGTGCCTGCATTATCTCCGATTTCCACAGCTATCCGCCGCTTCCGGGAAGGCTTTCATCAGCGATGAAGATGGTGGAAACCGTGAACAGTTATGCCAAGACGAAAAGAGGAAAGGAGTTTGACTGGGTGCTGCATCTGGGAGACGTTGTGGCCTGGGGCGGAAGCTGGTCTTTCTGGAACATTATGTACCGCGAAAAGCCGTTCAAGAACTGGATGTGGGCGGGTCTCAACGGCAATCACGACAATATGACAAGGCAGAGCGATTATAGCAACAAGTTCTTCAAGTATTCCACCGGCGTTCCCCTGAACGGATACCAGGGAGAAGAAGGCGTCTGCTACACCTTCACATACGGCAATATCCAGTTCGTGATGCTCAACAACGAAGACATGGCAACCAGCGCAGGCCTTTCCAGAGCTCAGGAATGGGTGCGTAAAGTGCTTAAAAGCAGCATCGCAAAATTCAAGGTTGTCTGCGAGCACTACCAGTGGTTCTACGGATCCACGGGAAGCACATCACAGTATTCGAGATGGAACGACCTGTTTGACGAATGCTCAGTGGATCTGGCCCTTGGAGCCAACAATCATATCTATGTCAGAAGCCACAAGCTCAACAATACGGTATATGTCCAGACTCCGTCTTCAGACAATGAAAGAGGACAGGATCCTATCGGCGAACTGGAATACAATCAGGACAAGATTGCCTTCAGATGGAACGAGGGTCCTAAAACCGTGGGAGCCTTGCTGATGGAAGCGGACAACAGTCAGATAACTCTCACGCTTCTGGACAGAAACGCCCAGGTTTTGGACAATGTGACAATAAGCAAATAAAGATTTACTGCTGTTTCTTGATGCAGTACTTGCTGATAACGCTGTAGGCCTCAGGTACGCCCAGCTCTCCGGCCTTGCTCATATCCAGGCAGCCCTTCTCGCTGTCTTTGAGGTAAATCAGAACCAGACCCCTGTTGTAATAGGCTTCCGGCAGGAAAGGATAGAGCTGTATGGCCTTGGTATACTGCAATATGGCTTCAGGCAGGTCTGAAGACAGGGTGTAGAGGTTTCCAAGATTGTAGTAAGAGTAAGGGAACTCCGGCATCAGGGCCGCAGCCTTCTTCATGTCGTGGATGGCGGCGGTGTAGTCGTAGGTTGAGCGGTTCTCGTTCACCCTGGCTCTTGCCGTTCGGGAATTGTCCAGAGAAAGTGTCTGCACGTTCTGCTCCATTGAGGAAATGAAGTCTATCATCTCGGCCTGCAAAGCACCCCTATTTATGTAGAAGAACGGATTGTCTGTCTGCAGGCTCACTGCCTTGTCATAGTCTCCGAGGGCCTCGTTGTAGCGGTTCTGGGAATCGTTCACCAGAGCCCTGGAGAAATACAGCAGAGCGTTTATGGCATCCTCCCTGCCCTGAAGGTCTGCAATGGCCTTGTTCAGAGAATCTCTCTGCCGTTTCTCAGACTTGTTCATCTGAGGAGTGTCATACGAGTGCCTTTCGGCAGCCAGGCGCGATGCCACAGGCAGGTCATCTATGAAGTCTTCCATCTTGATAGACTCGTATCTGCCGTCCATAGCCATCTTCTCCTGCTTGTGCTCAGCGATATTGAACTTGAACAGCGGCTTGAGCTGGATGTCCACATCTCTGTACTGCAGAAGCTCGTTGTTGGCAAAGTCTTTCTTGGCGAAGTCGCTCTCCAGGGAGATCATCTTGTCAAACCTCTTGGTGGTGTCTGCAAACATCTGGAACGAAGCGGAATCCTTGGTCTTCACCCTGTACTCTCTCACTTTTTCCTTGGCTATTTCCTCATCCCTGCGGGCAGAGTTGTACTGCCCCAGCTGAGCCTTGGCGTATGCCCTGTTCATATAGGCCTTCGCAAAGTCGGGATAAAGGTTGATGCACTGGGAATAGTCGTCCATAGCATCGCGGTACTTCTTCATCTGGAGAAACACTCCCGCCCTGTTGAAGTATGCCAGCACATTCTGCGGATTTACGGCAATAACTCTGTCATAGTCTTCCAGAGCATTGTTGTAATCCCCTATCTGTGAGCGTATCAGAGCCCTATTGTAAAGCGTGAGAGCATTTCCCGGCTCATATTCCAGAACCTTGTTCAAGTCTTCCAGAGCCCCGTTTATGTTATTTCTCTCATATCGGATGAGCGCCCTGTTGAAGAACGCGAATGTGTTTGCCGTATCCAGTTTTATGGCCCTGTTCAGATCTGCCAGGGCCAGAGAGTCCTGATTCTGCATAAAGTAGATTCTGGACCTTCTGATATAGCCTTCAGGATCTGCTATGTTCAGGCTGATTGCCTTGTTGTAGTCCGCCAGAGCCTTGAGGGTATCGCCGAGGAAAGTGTAAGCCGCTCCCCTGTTCAGATAGGCGTCAGGCTCGTTTCTTTCCTGCTTTATGAACTTGTTGAAGTCTTCCACGGCTTTCTCAAACTGCTGTGAAAGGAAATATGTCACTCCCCTGCTGAAATAAAGGCCAGTGTAGCTCGGCCTCAGATCCACCGCCTCCTCCAGGTCTTTGAGCGCCGCCTCGTACTTTCCCGTCCTGCTCAATGTAATTGCCCTGTAATGATATGCCGGAGTATACAACGGATTCAGGCTCAGCGACTTGTCAAAGTCTCTCTCCGCCCCTATGAAGTCTCCCAGATTGTACTTTGCTATGCCTCTGAAAAAGTATGCGTCATACAGCGTGGAATCTATCCTGGCAAGCGTATTGAAATTGTCTATGGCTGATGAATACTTCCCGTCTATCAGCAGCTGCCTTCCACGAAGAAAGAACTGGTCTATGTCATACTGCGCAAAGCCCCGAACAGGCGCCAGACAAACCAGCACCCATACCAAAAAAGCAACCGCAAAACCTTTTTTATTCATCACAGTCATCTATGCAAAGATAATGCTAATCGTTTAAACCAAAAAATCATAACTTTGTCTTTTGCCAGTTATGCATAAGGTCTTCAGAAAATATGCTTTGTTATTGCTCCCGGCTGCCTTTCTGCTTGGGGGTGTGAATCTATATGCCCAGGAGAAGGCAGAGGAGGTTATTTCAAAGCAGAGTTTGAGGAAGACTGTAAGTGAGCTGACAGATGCATCGCTGAGAGGAAGAGAGAGCGGAACGGAAGGAAACAAGATAGCCAGAGAGTATATATATGAGGCATTTGCTGATGGAAGAATCCCTATGAAAGGCCAGTCATACCTGTGGGGGTTCTGGTTTTGGAGAGGAAACGAGAAAGCTCTGGGAGTTAATGTGGTAGGATATATTCAGGCAGATTCTTCAGTTGATTCCCCTAAGACGCTGGTTCTTGGAGCGCATTATGACAATATGGGAGTTTTGGGCGGAAGGCTTTACCCGGGAGCGGACAACAACGCCTCCGGAGTGGCAGCCCTGATTGAGGTGGGAAAGGCCCTTGCTGCTTTGGCTGCGGAAGGAAAACATCCCAAGTGCAATATCTGCCTGGTGGCATTTGACGCAAAGGAGCAGGAACTGCTTGGCAGCAGCAGGTTCCTCAGCGATGGGATTGTTCCGCCTTCATCCATATCGCTGATGATAAACCTGGACCAGATTGGAACCACACTGGCGCCGCCGAAAGAGGCTGAGACGGGAGAGATTCTGCCTAAGAACTATCTGCTGTTTCTGGGAATGGACAGCGTGGATGAATCTGTGAAGAAATGCTTTGTGGAAGCAAACAGTGCAGATGAGCCTATAGTGCTGGATTTCACCTATTACGGCAACCGGAAAGTGCACGACATGATATATGAGATGGGAGACCAGACCTCGTTCAGGGATGCGGGAATTCCGGCTGTGGCTTTAACCAGCGGAGTGCACAAGTACACCAACAAGACACTGGACGATATCAAGACAATAAACTTCAACGCCCTGACAGAAAGATGCAAGTATATCTTCAGGGCAGTGTGCAAGATTTCAGGAATGGCGGAGTAGATAAGGATAGACATGGACTTTAAGCTAGACTCGAGATACAAGCCAACAGGCGACCAGCCGGAAGCCATTGACGCTCTGGTGAGGGCTATCCAGGACAAGGAGAAGGCCGTGACGCTGCTCGGAGTTACGGGAAGCGGCAAGACCTTCACCATGGCCAACGTCATAGCCAGGCTGAACCGTCCGGCCCTGATACTGAGCCACAACAAGACTCTGGCGGCACAGCTGTACGGAGAGTTCAAGTCTTTCTTTCCGGAAAATGCGGTGGAGTATTTCGTGTCTTACTATGACTACTACCAGCCGGAGGCATATATCCCGACAACAGACACTTACATAGAGAAGGATCTTTCTATCAACGACGAGATAGACAAGCTCAGGATAGCCGCCTCGGCAGCGCTGCTGTCGGGAAGAAGAGACGTGATAGTAATATCTTCAGTGTCTTGCCTTTACGGCATAGGCAATCCTGCAGACTTCCACGCCAATACCATAAACATCAAGGTGGGAGACGCCATTGCAAGAAACTCCTTCCTGTACAAGCTGGTGGACAGCATGTACTCCAGAAGCGACGTGGAGTTCAAGAGAGGAACTTTCCGCGTGAACGGAGACAGCGTGGACATATATCTGGCATACGGAGAAGAAGGAGCCAGGGTGGTGTTCTTCGGAAACCAGGTGGAAGAGATAGAAATCTTCCATCCGGTGAGCGGGGCCACCATTGAGTATCGCGATCAGATATCCATTTATCCGGCCAACATATTCTCCACCACAAAGGAGCGCACCATTCTGGCAATAAAGCAGATACAGGATGATCTGGTGAAGCAGTACGACTACTTTATGGAAATTGGGAAGAACCACGAGGCCAACCGGCTGAAGCAGAGGGTGGAATACGATCTGGAGATGATAAAGGAGCTGGGCTACTGCCCGGGAATTGAGAACTACTCCAGGTACTTTGACGGAAGAGCTGCCGGAACCAGGCCTTTCTGCCTGCTGGACTATTTCCCGAAAGACTATATCACTTTCATAGACGAAAGCCACGTTACCATACCTCAGATAAGGGCCATGAGCGGAGGAGACAGGTCCAGGAAACAGACGCTGATTGAATACGGCTTCAGGCTGCCGGCAGCGGCCGACAACCGCCCTCTCAAGTTTGAGGAGTTCCAGGCCCTGACAAACCAGACGGTTTATGTAAGCGCCACCCCGTCAGACTTTGAACTGGAAGAGAGCCAGGGACTTATCGCCGAGCAGCTGGTAAGGCCTACAGGACTTCTGGACCCGCCGATAATTGTAAGGCCTACCAAGAACCAGATAGATGACCTGATGGAAGAGATTGCAGCCAGGGCGGAAAGAGACGAGAGAATACTGGTTACCACCCTTACAAAGAGGATGGCGGAAGATCTGGACAAGTACCTCTCCGGCAACGGAGTAAGATGCAGCTACATCCATTCGGACGTGGACACTATGGAAAGGATCCAGATCATTGAAGACTTCCAGAAAGGTCTGTTTGACGTGCTGATCGGAGTGAACCTTCTCAGGGAAGGGCTTGACCTGCCTCAGGTATCGCTGGTGGCCATACTGGATGCCGACAAGGAGGGCTTCCTCAGGAGCACCACCGCTCTGACACAGACGGCAGGACGAGCCGCCAGAAACCTCAACGGCTGCGTTATAATGTATGCCGACACCATAACCCGAAGCATGCGGGAAACCATAGACGAGACAAATCGCCGAAGAAAGAAGCAACAGGACTACAACAAGGCCCACAACATCACCCCTACCCAGATTACCAAGGTGGAGAGGAACGTTCTGGGCAGAGACAGGACGCTGGCCGAGATTGCATCCAGGTTTGATGTGCCTGATGCAGAATCGGTTGCAAACGATCCTGTCATAGCATCCATGAGCATCGCCGAGCTGCAGAAGAGCATAGAGAGCTCGAGGATAAAGATGGAGAACGCTGCCAAGGAGCTGGACTTCATTTCCGCCGCCCGCTACCGCGACGAGATGAACGCACTCAAGGATTTACTCAAGCACCACAGATCATGAGCGAAAAGGGAATTGAAGACATACTCTCAACCCTGAAAGGCAACCAGAAAGCCATTGTTGAGAAAAGCTACAGGATAGCCGAAGCCTCTCTGGAAGGCCTCCAGAGGGACAACCGGAGGCCGTTCCTGGAGCATCCCGTGAACGTGGCACTGATTGTGGCCGATGAAATAGGCCTCAGATACGATGCAGTTGCGGCAGTGTTTCTGCACGAGGCCTCAAGAGGCAAGCAGGATGTTCAGGAGCAAATTTCAAAAGAGTTCCCGAAAGAAATCGTGAACATTGTGGAAGGCCTCAACGGCATATCCAGAATCACTCCCAAGGAAACCCGTCTCCAGGCCGAAAACTACCGCAAGCTGATTGTCTCCTACTCCAAGGATCCGAGGGTAACCCTGATCAAGATAGCTGACCGTCTGGAGATTATGCGCAACCTGGGCATATTCCCCAAGTCCAGCATAATGCGCAAGCTCACCGAAACCCAGATGCTGTACATTCCGCTGGCCCACCAGCTGGGGCTCTACAACATCAAGGGAGAGATGGAGAACCTCTTCTTCAAGTATTCAGACCCGGAGCATTACCGCAGCATTTCCAACAAGCTTATGGCAACTGCATCTGACAGGGAAAAACTGGCTTCCGAGTTTATCCGCCCGCTTGAAAAGAAACTGAAGGATTCGGGAATCAAATACACTCTGAAAGTCAGGACAAAGACCGCATGGTCTATCTGGCAGAAGATGCAGAAGCAGGACGTGCCTTTCGAGGGCGTTCACGACGTGTTTGCCATAAGGTTCATACTGGATGTTCCGCCGGAGAAGGAGAAAGAGGCATGCTGGCAGGTGTATTCGCTTGTGACTCAGGAATACAAGCCGGACTTGTCCAGGCTAAGAGACTGGATCTCCAAGCCTAAGGAGAACGGCTACGAGAGCCTGCACACAACGGTGGAGAACAAGGACGGGGCAAAGGTGGAAGTGCAGATAAGAACCGTCAGAATGGACCAGATGGCCGAAAGCGGACACGCCTCCCACTGGAGCTACAAAGGCATCAAAGCCGTCAAGGGCCTGGACGAGTGGCTGCTGGACGTGAAAAAGATGCTGGAAACACCGGGCCTTCTGTCCCAGAACACTCCGCACAAAGACCTGGACGAGATATTCGTTTTCACTCCGAACGGAGACCTCAAGCAGCTGCCTAAGGGAGCCTGCGTGCTGGATTTCGCATTCTCAATCCACTCCAATTTGGGAATGACCTGCACCGGCGCAAAGGTAAACGGCAAAGTCAAGTCCATCAGGGAAGAGCTCCACACGGGAGACGTGGTGGAGATAATGAGCCGCAAAGACCAGAAGCCGTCCAGAGACTGGCTGAACATAGTAATCTCATCCAAGGCCAGAAGCCACATCAAGAGCCGCCTCAAGGAAGAGGAAGGCAAGATGAGCCGCCTCGGAAGAGAGATGCTCGAGCGCAGGATGAAAAACTGGAAGGTGGAACTTACGGAAGAAACCCTTTCCGTTCTAGCCAAGCACTTCAAGTTCAAGTCTATAGGAGACTTCCTGATCGCGATAAACGACTATAAGATGGACCTCCAAGCCGTCAAGGAATTTCTGACAGGAGAGCGCAAGGAAGAGCTGAAAGAAAAGGATGAGAGCCCGTCCACCGTCACAAAACTTGCAGAAAAAGCCACCAGAGGACATGGAGACTATCTTGTCATCAGCGACAAGCTCGACAACATATCCTACAAGATGGCCAAGTGCTGCAATCCTATCTTCGGCGACGACGTTTTCGGGTTTGTGACGGCAACAGGAGGCATCAGCATACACAGGATCTCCTGCCCTAACGCGGCCAGGCTGATCAGCCATTATCCTTACCGTATCCAGAAGGTGAGATGGCGCCAGACCTCCACCTCATCCCAGTTCCAGACAGGGCTGAAAGTCATCGGGAACGGAGACGCGTCAATCTCCAACACCATAATGGAATGCATAGCCAGCGCCGGAGCCAGCATCAGGGCTTTCAGAATCAGCGAAAGGCAGAAAAACAAGCTGGAATTCGTGGCTGAGATGGAGCTTTCAGTAGGCAACAACGCCCATCTGGACAAAGTCATCTCCGCCCTGAAAAAACTCCGCGAAGTGACAAACGTCCTCCGCACGTCTGAGAGAAAAAAGTAGCTACTCCTCGATACGGACCGTATTGAAGTCTTCGCCCTTGAAAAGCACGGCGAAAATTGGCCTGTGGTCGGAAGCCACAGCCTCAGGCTGCACCCACGAGGCAACCCCTATCTTCCCCTTCTCCAGCTTCTTGAGAAGCTTTTTGCCTTCGCCTCCGTTATAGACCATGATGTAGTCCAGGGTACGGTTCGGCTTGTCGGAAGGGAAAGTATGGAACTGATAAGAAGACAAGATGCCGAAATTGTCGGCGAGTATTCTCATCTCCATGGATTTTGGCGTCAGGTTGAAATCTCCTGCAATGAAGAAAGGCTTGTCGTTTAAGCGAACAAATGTCTTTGCAGTTTCTGCTATAATGCGGCAGGCTTCCACCCTTGAAGCAGAGTCAAGCGAGAGATGAAGCGAGCAGAAAACGAAATCGTCAAACTCGGCGATAAGCATCACGCGAGGCTCCTCTGCGCCGGGCAGCGGAATTGAAGACACATCCAACGGTTTTTTCTTGGATAGAATGGCGTTGCCATACTGCCCTCCTCCAAAATCAAACGCTGAGGCGAAAGAGGCGTAATAGCCGCCGGCCATCTTTGCTATCTCTACGGGAGAATCCACTCCGCCAATCCTTTCGGTTCCCTTGTCAACTTCCTGAAGGGCAACTACATCCGGCCCTACTATAGCTATCTCGTGGGCAATTCTGGAAAGATCCACCTTGCGGTCCATTCCGGCCCCGTGACGGATGTTGTAACTCATTATGGAGAGCACATGGTCTTCTGCCTTTTGGCTCACAATCTTGATTTTCTGGGAAAAGCCGGAAATGCAGAACAGCATTGCACCGGCTATGAACAAAATCCTTTTCATGGCAATTGGTTTTGCACAAATATAGTGAAACTTTCAGAATTTACTGCAGATATGAGCCCCAGCGCGGATCCTGGGCCAGAAGGTCAGGAGTGCCGGTGAAGACAACCTCTCCGCCTTTGTCACCGCTGTCAGGTCCAAGGTCTATAATCCAGTCGGCAGCCTTTATCACATCCGTGTTATGCTCAACCACAATAACCGTGTTTCCGGCATCCACAAGAGCGTTCAGGGCATCCAGAAGCTTTTTCACATCGTTGAAATGCAGGCCGGTAGTAGGCTCGTCGAAGATGAAAACCTTGCCTTGCCTGGAGTTGCCGAGGTCTTTGGAGAGGAACTGGGCAAGCATTACTCTCTGGCTCTCGCCGCCGCTTAGGGTGCTGCAGCTCTGGCCGAGCTTCACGTAACCCAGGCCCACCCTCTGGAGAATGTTCAGGCCCTCCACCACTTTCTTTGCAGCCGGCTCTTTCTGCGAAGAGAAGAACTCCACTGCCGCATCCACGCTCATGTCCAGAACCTGGTCTATGTTCTTGCCGTGGTATCTGACTTCCAGGATATCCTGCTTGAAACGATGGCCGTGGCACTCCTCGCACACCATCTTCACGTCTGCCATAAACTGCATAGGCACAGTTATATAGCCCTCACCCAGGCAGACAGGGCACCTACCGCCGTCTATGTTGAAGGAGAAGTAGGAATTGGTGTAGCCGTTCATCTTGGCGTAAGGCTGGTCGGAGAAGAGCTTTCTAATGTCGTCGTAGATCTTCAGGTAGGTCACGGGGTTGCTGCGGGCGTTCTTCCCCATAGGGTTCTGGTCCACATATTCCACTCCCGAAATTCTGCTCAAGTCGCCGGAAAGCCTCCTGAATGCGCCCGGAGCCTGAGAGCTGCCTATCTGGAAATGACGGCACAGGGCCGGATACAGTATATCTCCCACCAAAGAAGATTTTCCAGAACCGGATACTCCCGAAACCACGGTAAACGTGTTGAGAGGAAAATCCACCGTTATGTCTTTCAGGTTGTGCTCCATAGCGCCCTCAACCGTAATCTTCCTTGACCAGGCCCTCGGCTTGTGGCCTGTATTCACCTTTCTTCTGCCGTTGATGTAGTCCAGAGTGAGGGAGCCCCTGAATTTCCTGCCCTCAGCGGCATTGCCTTCAAACACCACCTCTCCTCCGAAAGCTCCGGCCAGAGGCCCAATGTCTATCAGATGGTCCGCGGCCTGGATGATATCTCTGTCGTGCTCCACCACAACTATAGTGTTGCCCAGATCGCGGAGTTTTCTCATGACTCCTATAAGACGGTGGGTATCTCTGGGGTGAAGGCCAATGCTCGGCTCGTCGAGAATATAGAGTGAACCGGCAAGGCTGCTGCCCAGGGAGCTCACAAGGTTGATTCTCTGGCTTTCACCGCCGCTAAGGGTGTTGGAATGGCGGCTGAGGGTAAGATATCCCAGCCCCACGTCTTCTATGTATTCCAGCCTCTGGGTAATCTCCTTGAGGGCACGGCCTCCTATTTCTTTCTGGTATTTGCTCAGCTTCAAAGACTTGAGAAATTTCAAGAGAGAGCTCACGTCCATATCCAGAAGTTCGCCGATGCTCTTTCCGCCTATCTTCACGTAATTAGTCTCTTTCTTGAGCCTCGTGCCGCCGCAGGCCCTGCATACCGATCTTCCCGAATAGCGGGAAAGCATGTAGCGGAACTGTATCTTGTACTTTTTGGTTTCCACCCAGGCGAAGAAATCGTTGATGCCGGTAAAGTAGCTGTTTCCGTTCCACAGCAGGTCTTTCTGGGCCTGGGTAAGCATAGCGTAAGGGCGATGAACCGGAAAGTCAAACTTGTAGGCATTGTCTATGAGCCTCTCCTTGTACCATCCCATCAGCTTGCCTCTCCACGGGGCAACAGCGTCCTCGTACACGCTAAGGGAAGCGTTAGGGATAACCAGCTTCTCGTCTATGCCTATCATGCTTCCGAAGCCGCCGCACTCAGGGCAGGCTCCAAGTGGATTGTTGAACGAGAACATAGCCTCGCTAGGCTCTTCGAACACCATCCCGTCCGCCTCAAAAATATTTGAAAAACGCCTGTAGCTGATTTTATCGTTCAGATTGTATGCCAGCACAATACGGCCCTCGCCCAAGGAGAATGCGGTTTCGGCGGAACCTCTGACTTCAGACATGTCCTCACTTCCGTCGTGGATAAGCCTTGACACCACAAAATACAGTTCATCACTCTTCCGGCCTTCTTTCAGGAACTGGTCTATCTTCTTGACCTGTCCGCCTTCAAAAAGCCTGGTAAAGCCCTGCTGCTTGAGGTCTATCAGCTTTTCCACCAGATGCTTTTCGTCTTCAGCGATTTTTACCAGAATATAAACTGCCGTTCCCTTTTCCAGTGAGCCGATGAAAGAAGCCACATCCTCCACAGTCTCCTTTTTAACTTCGCAACCGCTTACAGGAGAATATGTTACGCCTATCTTGGTATAAAGAATCCTCAGGTAGTCATAGATTTCCGTGCTTGTGCCCACAGTTGAGCGAGGATTGCGGCTGCTGGTCCTCTGCTGTATGGCTATAGCCGGCGGAATGCCTTCTATCTTGTCCACGTCAGGCTTTGACATCCTGCCCAGAAACTGGCGGGCGAAAGAAGAAAGGCTCTCGGCAAACCTCCTCTGCCCCTCGGCGTAGAGAGTGTCAAATGCCAGGGAGCTCTTGCCGCTGCCGCTGACTCCGGTAACCACGCAAAGCTTGCCGCGCGGAATCTTCAACGAGATGTTTTTCAAGTTGTTGACCCGTGCGCCAGTAATCGTGATATATTCCTGGTCAGCCATTATGTGAAATGTATTATTCTGCCTCCTTGAGCCTCTCTGCATTCTCGGCAATCTGAAGCTGGTCTATCACCTCCTGGATCTCGCCGTCCATGAAGACAGGCAGATTGTGGGTGGACCAGTTGATGCGATGGTCGGTGACGCGGCTCTGAGGATAATTGTAGGTACGGATCTTGGCGCTGCGGTCTCCGGTGGAAACCATGGTCTTTCTCTTGGAAGAGAGATTGTCCAGATATTTCTGGTACTCCATGTTGTAGAGCCTGGTACGAAGCTCGTTCATAGCCTTTTCCAGATTCTTCAGCTGGTTTCTCTCATCCTGGCACTGCACTACGATTCCGGTTGGGATATGAGTTAGGCGAATAGCGGAATAAGTGGTGTTCACGCCCTGTCCGCCAGGACCGGATGCGCAGAATATGTCTTTGCGAATGTCTTTCTCGTTGATCTCCACGTCAAACTCGCCGGCTTCCGGAAGCACTACAACCGATGCGGCTGAAGTGTGGAGCCTGCCCTGAGTCTCGGTCTGAGGCACTCTCTGGACGCGGTGCACGCCGCTCTCGTACTTGAGAAGGCCGTAAACTCCTTCTCCCGATACGGTGCAGATGATTTCCTTGTAGCCGCCGGCTGTGCCCGGAGTCTGGGATGTAACCTCCAGCTTCCAGCCTTTGCGCTCTATGTACTTGGAATACATGCGGAAAAGGTCTCCGGCAAAGATGGCGGCCTCGTCGCCTCCGGTTCCGCCTCGGATTTCCATAATGGCATTCTTGCCATCCTCCGGATCGGCCGGAATAAGCAGCAGCTTGATCTCCTCCTCCATCTTTGGAAGAGCCTCTTCCAGAGAAGCCATCTCCTCTCTTGCCATCTCCCTCAGCTCTTCATCTTTTTCGTTGACAATCAAGTCTTTGGCAGCGTCATAGTCTTCAATCATCTTCCTGTACCTGGCGCCGGCCTTTACTATAGGCTCCAGCTCCTTGTAGTCCTTGTTCAGCTGCACGTACTTTTTCATGTCGGCCATAGACTCAGGATCAGAAAGCTGTGCCTGAATCTGGTCGAGCTTGATCTTCAAACCGTCTATTTTCTCCAGCAGCGTATTGTTGTTGTCACTCATAATCTTTGTCTTTTAGCGGATTTTGCGGATCCAGCACCGCCTTCTCATATAAAACTCCTTCTTGTAGCTGTCCCAAACCTTGATAGCCGCTATATTAGTGTCTATCTGAGGATTGGATATGGCAGTCTTGATCTTCATCTTGTAGTAGCTGGTCTCCAGCTTGGTATGGAAGATAGCGGAAAGGCCCTTGGAATGCCACTGCGGAGCAGAGCCCAGAAGCATCAGGTCAACTTTCTTGTATCTCCAGAAAGCCAGCAGTATAAACAGCCATCCTATCGGGAAAAGCTTGCCCCTGGCCCTCTTGAAAGCTCTCGAGAGAGAAGGCATACTCACACCGAAGGCTGCCAGATTGCCGTCCTTGTCCAGAACCATGCAGGTCAGCCCTTCTTTCAGATACTTGAAATAGTGGTTGCCCATTTCCTTCTGCTCGTCTTCAGTGAGCGGAATGAAATTGTGCACGGCCTTGAAAGACTCGTTGTATATCTCGAAGAACTGGCTCAGCAGTTTTTCTTTCAGGACAGGGTCTCTCTTCACATCGCGGATCTTCAGAACCTGGAGGCCGTATTTTTCCACCAGCAGCTTCGCTATTCGCCCGAGTTTTTCCGGAACACCCAGAGTGGCGTCCATCTCGTACTGGATCCAGTCGCACTCCTTCTCAAAGCCCATCTGCTGCATGTAATCCACGTAATAAGGATAGTTGTACAGGCAGTTCACCTGAGGCTCCTTGTCAAACCCCTCCACCAGCATTCCCTGCCTCCCAAGCGTGTTGTAGGCCAGCGGACCGTGGATTTCAGTCATTCCCTCGGCCTTGCCCCACTTTTCCACAGCGTCTATAAGAGCCTCGGCTATGGCAGGATCCTCTTTGAAGTCGAACCAGCCGAACCTCACCCTGCTAAGGCTGTAGTACTCGTTGTAGCGGGGATTGATTATGCCCTGCACCCTTCCGACTACGTTTCCCTTCTCGTCGTAAGCCAGAAACAGCTTGCGCTTGCAGTACTTGAGCGCAGGATCGTCTGTAAGAGAGTGCTTCTGGTCTGAGTCCAGCGTAGGGACATAGTACCTGCACTTTCTGTAAAGACGGTTCTGGAACTTGTAGAACTGCCGCAGCTGCCTGTCTGTAGTAACTTCCTTTACTGTAATTGCCATAACCGGAAAAATTGCAAAGCTTGCAAATTTAACAATTATCCCTCAAGGTTCAAAATGTGAGTTACTGCGGCCTGGGCGCATACGCAGCCGAAAACGGCGGGAAGATAAGATATTGTACCGGCCCTGGACTTGTGGTTCCGTTCCTCGAAAGGAACAATGGCGTCCTTTACGGGAAGCTCTTCGGAAAAGACCGCCTTGAAACCCTTGCTCACGCCCACTTTCCTCAGGCGTTTCCTCAGCATATATGCCAGCGGGCAGTTGAAAGACTTGCTGATATCCGCAATCCGGACCTTGGTGGCATCCCACTTGGCGCCGGCTCCCATGCTACTGACCAGAGGAATGCTGTGGTCCATGCAGAATTTAATCAAGGCTATTTTCGGGGCCATTGTGTCTATGGCGTCAATTACATAATCCACACGGGAATTGCCCTCACCGTCTATCAGATTAAGGGCGGAAGATATGTTTTCCTCCGTAAGGAATCCGTCAAAAGCCTCAACAGAAAGCTCCGGGTTTATATCCAGCAGCCTAAGGCGCATAACCTCGGTTTTCTTCTTTCCCAAGGTGGAATCGAAGGCTGCAATCTGGCGATTTTTGTTTGTAAGGGAATAGGAATCTGCATCGGCGATTATAATCTTCCCAACTCCGGCCCTGACAACCATTTCAGCGGCCATTGCGCCCACACCCCCAAGGCCGATTACGGCCACGGTTGCACTTGACAGGCGGTCCATACCCTCCTGTCCGGCCTGAAGCAATGTTCTCTCTCTCCAGTCTTCCATATTCCGAATAATATCAAAAAAAGGGAATCAAAGTTCCCCTTTCTTCTCCAATTCCTTTGCCTGGTCCCAGATTTCATCCATCTCAGCCAGTGTCATTTCCTTCAGCGATTTGCCTTGCTTGATCGTATGTTCTTCCAGATAGCCGAAACGGCGGCGGAACTTCGCGCAAGTGTTCTCCAGCGCAGTATCAGGGTCAAATCCATACAGGCGGGCGGCATTTATCACGGAGAAAAGGAAATCGCCGAGTTCCTCCTCGGCCGGCTTTCCCCCTTGAGGAAGGACGTCGCGGAGCTCTCCCAGCTCCTCGCCTACCTTGTCCCACACATCCTCCTTCTTTTCCCAGTCGAAACCTACGGCACGTGCCTTTTCCTGGATCCTGAAAGCCTTGATGACGCTCGGAAGAGATTCCGGCACGCCGCTCAGGACAGTCTTGTTGCCGTCCTTTTCCTTGGTCTTGAGCTGCTCCCAGTTGCCGATAACTTCCTCGGCATTTTTCACAGCCACATTTCCGTAGATATGAGGATGACGGTATATTAACTTGTCGCACAGTTTGTTGCAAACGTCAGCGATATCGAACTGGCCCTGTTCCTTGCCTATCTTGGCATAGAAGACTACGTGAAGGAGAAGATCGCCGAGCTCCTTGCAGATATTGAACATATCCTGCTTGAGGATGGCGTCTGAAAGCTCGTATGTCTCTTCTATTGTCTGGGGACGAAGTGTCTCAAGTGTCTGTTTGCGGTCCCAAGGGCATTTCTCGCGGACCGTGTCCATAACGTCCAGCAGCCTTTCGAAGGCCGCCAGCTCCCTTTCTCTCTTGGTCTCCATCGTGAAAAACTATGGTTTCTTGGTTGGAGGGAACTTGGTGTCAGCCGGATGGGCCATCCAGATGTCGAAACGCAGCATTGCATACTCAGGCACGCCGGATCCGGAAGACATGTTGCCTTCAGCTCCATATCCCAGACCTGACATCATGAATACGGTGGCCCTGTCAAGATAGGTCATGCTCTTGAGCGCTCTTGCAAAACCTACAATCATCGTGGAACTGCCGCCTGAGCTGACAGAAGGGTCGTTGCTGGAAGCGGAGCCCATATTTGCCATTTCCTGGTAAGTTTCAGCCATTGTCACGCTCAAAGGAGCATAGTCGTTGCTGGAATCGTAAATCCTGTATTTCCTTGCGGTATCAGCAATGTTGGTGTCAAAGACATAACCGTCCAGAAGCCTTCCCACATACCACACTCCCACGGATGACTCTGCCTTGACGGTATCGGCCGCAGGTATTCCCGTAGGATGAGTATAGTTGCGGAAATAGAAACCGTAGGCGGTGGAATCCACCTTAGGGCTGAAATATTTCTTGGAATAGCTTTCCAGTGAATCTATCTGGTATTTTTCCACATCGTCTATCACAATTCCGGCCTTGATCTCGTAAATCATGCTGATTGAAGACTGCTGGCCCTGGCTGTTAGTGTAGGAACCGCTGACTGTCTTCCCCGCCGTGGTCAGCCAAGGCGGTATAATTGCCGTTACAGAACCGCCCTTTCCTACTTTGGAAAGAAGCTCCTTCATTCCTATCGTAGAAGTGCTGTTGAGGATGAAAAGAGACGGGCCGTAATATATAGACGGGC
Organism: Bacteroidales bacterium; assembly: GCA_017962375.1. Lineage (GTDB taxonomy): Bacteria > Bacteroidota > Bacteroidia > Bacteroidales > UBA932 > Egerieousia. Next base: position 316,941 of record JAGCVJ010000011.1, on the reverse strand, counting down.
TGTATGTGCCAAGCATTCTGGCTTTTACAGAGTCTGTGGTGCTCTGGCATGTTCCGGACAGATCGTATGTGTTGTAATGGATGTAGATGCCGTCATTGGTTCCTGGCTTTTTGTCCGCTCCCGGATTGAGGCTTATGATGGTAAGCCCTGACTGAAGCTTTTGGGCGCTAGGGCAATTGGCCGCTATGTAAGCGTCAAGTATTTTCTCCTGCTGCTCTCTTGCTGTGGGCTCCTTTTCTTCCGCGCAGCTGACAACGGCTGCCATAGCCAGAGAAAGGAATGCTAGTCTGTATTTTATGCTCATATAAAAAAACGTTGTCTTACTTCAATATCTTGTCAACCTTTATGTCGAAAAACAGGGGCGTGAGCTTCGGCAGATTGGCAATAATCTGGTTTCCATAGCCGTATCTGGCGGAAAAGACTATGTAGCAGTGCTCTCCCTCCTTAACTCCTTCAAGCCCCAGAGACAGCCCTTTCAGCAGAGCTGACGAGCCGTATTTAATCCCTATAGGCTTCCCGTCCGTAATAAATCCTGTCTCCTCGGCCACTTCAGGGTCATTGGTATAAAACAGCCCTCCCTTGCCGTTGCTGAACACATAGCCGCTGTAATGGAAGTAAAGGGAGTCTCCCTTCTGGAGCTCGCTTCCGCTTCCCTCCGTAACAACAACTCTTACAACGCCTGAGTTCAGGACTACAGGGAACTCCGCCCCCTGGGACGTAGCCCATGCATCAATCCTGGACTCCTGGTCTGCATATGTGTTCTTGCGGTCTTCCTTGTCACATCCAATTGCAAAAACCGCTGCAAGACATATTATAAACAGGTTTCTGACCATATAAAACCATTATCAAAAGCTATGCCGAAAGCGTCATTCTCCGGAGTGGAGAAATTCTCTCAAGCACTTCTCAAAAAAGCCCTCAACCTCTTCCACAGGCATGTATAAACGGCCTCCGGAAGCCCTTTCGTGGCCTCCGCCGTTGAAATACCGCCTGCAGAGCCGGTTTACAGAAACGGCTCCCTTGCTCCGCAAAGATACTTTAATAAATCCATCGGTCTCCGTAAAAAGGGCAGAAATTTCAACTTCTTTGATTTTCAGAGGCAGATTCACGAATCCTTCAGAATCTCCATCGCGATAATTGAACTGCTCTTTTGCCTTCTTGTCCAGAACCATAACGGCGGCCTTCAGGTCCGGATACATCCTCATCCTGTTGAGCAGCATCTCCCCCATCAGCCTCATCCTGTCTTCCGAGAAGCTGTTCATTATCTCCATCTGTATCTTTTCCCGGTCCACACCTGCATCAGCGATCTGGGAAGCCATAAGGAAGGTGGAAGGATACACGGTATTGCAGAAATTGTTGGTGTCTGTCATCATTCCGGTGTAGAGCGATTCCTTTGCCTTGAAAGGAATGGCCGAATCCGGGCCGAGCGCATTGAGGATCCACCAGGTGAGCTCGGAGGCGGAGGAAACCTCGGTTTCGGAGAAAACCAGGCCCGCAAACGTCTCTGGGGACGGGTGATGGTCTATCAGAACCTTCTTTGCTCCGGACTTGGAAATAAGCTCTCCCATACCTTCAGTCCTGGAAAGGGCGCTGAAATCCATGCATATTATAAGGTCAGCTCTGGCAATGGCTTCGCCAATACGGCTCCGGTCTTTCTGCCGGGAGAAAACCAGAATGCTGTCGGTAGAGTACATGAACTTCAGATAGTCCGGAAAATTGTCCGGAACTATCATTACTCCCTTCTTCCCGAAAGCCGATTCCAGCCAGGCCTCCATGCCGGTCAGGCAGCCGATGCAGTCTCCGTCGGGATTATGATGCCCTACAATGACAGTCTTCCCCTCTCCGGCCTCAGATGCCATGCCGTAAAAAAGCTTTGCCTTTTCAGAATCCACTATGTATGCTGCTCCCATAAAAATCAATCGATGTGCAAAATTAAAAATATATTGCTTGATAGGAAGATTTTTTTTACTTTTGCCTTGTTAATTGAACGGAAGATAATAAGAAACACAAATATGAGAAAGTTATTTACATTAGTTATTCTCCCTATCATCATTATCCTTTTGGGATATCTGATCGTAAAGGGCGTGATGAAGCCTATCAAGTTCAACGAAGAAAGAGCAGCCAGAGAAGCTGTCGCCATCCAGAAACTGAAGGACATCAGAGACCTTCAGGTGGCTTACAAGAACAAGTACGGCAAATTCGCATCCACACTGGATTCCTTGGCTAATTTCTACAAGAACGACAAGATGGTTATCAACATGCAGATCGGTTCAGTCAATGACTCCGTAATGGTAGCCCATACTGAAGCTGTAAGAAATGCCAACAAGAAGAACAAGCTTACAGACAAGGATCTTTACGAACTTTACAAGAAAGGAGACCATAACCTTGTATTCTCCATCAAGAGCGAGATTCCTGTTAAGGACACTCTGCTCAAGAGAGAGGATTTCAACATCGACCAGCTTGCAGACATTCCATTCTCAAACGGCAAGAAGATTGAGATGAAGAGCATCGTAAAGCAGGTATCAGGCGTTGACGTTCCTCTGTTCGAGGCTTGCATTCCGTTCAACGATCTTCTCGTGGGCATGGATCACCAGCAGCTCGTAAACCTTAACAGCGAGAAAGAAAAGCTGAACAAGTATCCTGGCCTGAAGGTAGGAAGCATCGAGAACCCTAACAACAATGCAGGAAACTGGGAATAGTCACAAAACAAATCCTAGAAGGTGGTCTTCGGGCCACCTTTTTTTGTAAATTGCACTGCATATTTGAACATCTATGGCAGATTATCCAACAACATCGCTTTTCACGCTGGTGCCGGAAGGCTTCGCTGATGATGGTTCCGCAGAGAAAGTCCTCAGGGACCTTTTCGGCCTGGATTCTTCATATTCGGTCAAGTCTGCACAGGTTCCTCAGTACGGAGCCACTCTTCTGTACGCCTGGGAGAAAGACTCCGGCAACGGCATATCTCCCGCTGAAAACATCCAGCCTCTGATCCTCAAGCAACTCAAAGACCTCTCAGCCCTGAAGGAACACAACAAGCTGATTATGGACTTTGACTTTGAAAGGAAAAGGGCCACTCTGCTTCTGGCGGAAGGCGAAAGGCTTATAACGGCAAACAGCTACCACACCGTAGACATTCCTTCTGCCATCTACTATATGCTGGAAATACTGCACAAGAGTCAGATCAATCCGCAGCAGACCACTCTGCACTTCAGCGGAAAGGCAGACGACGCACAGCTCAAGACGCTCAAATCATACGTCAAAGACGTGAGGCTGAGAATGTAGGAAATGAGAATAATCGGAGGAAAACTCAAGGGAAAGACAATCAATCCGCCTGCCGGCTACTCGGCCAGGCCTACCACCGACTTTGCCAAGGAAGGCCTGTTCAACATACTCGAGAGCGAATACGAGCTGGAAGGCTTCAGCCTTCTGGACCTTTTCGGGGGAACGGGAAGCATTAGCGCAGAGTTTATTTCCAGAGGCGGGAAAGAAGCCGTGTGCGTGGAGATGAACCGCAAAAACGCCTCTTTTATCAGCAAAACTCACAAGAGCCTGGGATTAAAAGAAATCCGCACAGTCCACAGCAATGTCTTCGATTTCCTGAACATCTGCAATCGCACTTTCGACTTCATTTTCGCCGATCCGCCGTATCAGCTGGAAGGAATTGCAAGCCTTCCTGACAAGATTTTCGAGAGGGAAAACCCTATCCTCAGCGGAGAAGGATACTTCATCCTGGAACACGGGGGCGACTATGATTTTTCCTCTCATCCGCACTTTATCAAGGAAAGACATTACGGGAATGTGCATTTTTCATTTTTTTCCTGAAACTGTTTGCAAATTCCAAAATGATATCTATATTTGCACTCCCAATTCAGGACTGGTGCGTTAGTTCAGCTTGGTTAGAATGCCTGCCTGTCACGCAGGAGGTCACGAGTTCGAGTCTCGTACGCACCGCAAAATAAAGCCCTTGCAGATATGCAGGGGCTTTTCTTTTATGCTTTTCCATCGCTGAGCAAAGGAGCCTATTCTATCTTAATTCCCCTCTCGGCCAAGATCTTAAGGCCGATGTCCTTGAGCTTGAATTTCTGGATCTTGCCGCTTCCGGTAAGAGGATACTCTTCCACGATAAACACGTATTTAGGTATCTTGAACCTGGAGATCTTTCCCATGCAGAAATCCTTGACCAGCTCTTCAGTCAGCTTCGCCCCTTCCTTAGGAATGATGTAGGCTGCCACAACCTCGCCGTATTTCTTGGAAGGCAGGCTGGCAACCTGGACATCCTGGACACCCGGAAGATGATACAGGAACTCCTCTATCTCCCTCGGGTAGATATTTTCTCCGCCTCTTATTATCATATCCTTGATCCTGCCGGTTACCCTGAAGTTTCCGTTCTCGTCCAGATAGCCGAGGTCTCCGGAATGAAGCCATCCGTCTTTGTCTATAGCCTCGGCGGTGGCTTCGGGATTATTGTAATAGCCGGCCATAGTGTTGTATCCGCGGTTGCAGAACTCTCCCACCTCTCCCACTTTGCAGAATCTGCCCGTACCAGGCTCGATAATCTTTACCTCGGTATGCTCGAACTCATAGCCAACCGTTGTGCATCTCTCTTCAAAACTCTGTTCAAAACGCGTATGAGTCATTCCCGGAGAGGCCTCTGTAAGCCCGTAAACGCTGGTAACCCTCATAAACATCTTGTCCTCCACCTCCTTCATAAGCTCTATAGGACAGAGAGCCCCGGCCATGATTCCCACCCTCAGGCTCCTCATGTTGAACATCTTGAACATAGGGTGAGTAAGCATCGCGATATACATTGTAGGCACGCCGTAAACAGAAGTGCATCTTTCCCTGTGAATAGAGGCCAGCACAACCAGAGGATCGAACCTCTCCACCATTATCTGAGTGCATCCGTGGGTAATCACGTTCATCGTGGCCAGCACTATGCCAAAGCAGTGAAACAGCGGAACGCAGCAGCAAAGCTTGTCAGAAGAAGAGAAGAGCATGTGCTCACCAGTCAAAAATCCGTTGTTGGTTATGTTGTAATGAGTAAGCATCACGCCCTTGGGAAAGCCTGTTGTGCCGGAAGTGTACTGCATATTGACCACATCGTGACAAGTAACTTGAGACTTAAGCCTCTCAAGATCAGTGTCGTCAGTATTTTCGCCGAGAATCAGAAGCTCCTGGGTGTTGTACATGCCTCGGTACTTCTCCTGGCCTATGAAAACTACGTTCTTCAGGCAAGGGAAACGGCTGCTCTGGAGCTTTCCCCTCTCGCACTCCCTCAACTCGGGGAGCATCTTGTAAGTCATGCCCAGAAAATCGGTGTCTCTGTCGCGGTCTATGATGCAAAAGGTCTGAAGGTCGGCATCTTTGCACAGATATTCAAGCTCGCTCTGCTGATAATTCGTGTTTACCGTAACGCAAACCGCCCCAATCTTGGCGCAGGCGTACATAACAGTCAGCCAGTCAGGCACATTTGTAGCCCAAATACCCACGTGAGTGCCTTTTGACACCCCTATCCCTATAAAGCCTTTCGCCAAGGTGTCCACTCGGCGGTTAAACTGGGAATAAGTGAACCTGAGATCCCTGTCGGAATAGACGATAGCCTCCTTGTCCGGGCACTCCTCAGCCCACTTTTCCAGCCACTGGCCTATTGTCCGCTCCGAAAGCGGCAATTCGCGGTTCTTTCTTCTGAGGCGGCTCTGGATATCAGCAAGTATATCCGACACCTTACGGGATGCATTATCTCGTATCTCTTTGATTTTCTTTACCATGTCAGAAATCGGAATTTGTCTTGGCTATGCCGGGAAATATGTTACCGCAAGAATTTTGCAAGGTTTCTTCTTGAGAGCAGAGGCAAGGTGATGAGGAACTATGGAATCATAATATATGCTCTTCCCCGGCTTGAGAACATACACCTGCTTTCCGTATCCAACCTCAAGCTTGCCGTCGAGCACAAGCAGGAACTCCTCCCCTTCGTGAGATTTATAGAATTTCTTGCCCCCGGCAGGGTCCAGCACTACCACCGTAGCGTCCATCTGCCTGTTTTTCTTCTGCGATGAAAGAGAAAAGAAGTGCATGTGGTCTCTGCCAGCGCTTCTGCCCCTAATTCCGTTGACCCTGCGCCTGGATTTCAAAGAAGAAACCACCGGAGAAAGATCCTCTTCCCCGTCTAGAAACGTACCCGTTCTGATTCCCAGTACTTTTGATATTTTAGACACATTGCCAAGATTTGGCGTATCATCGTCATTTTCAATCTCTTTAAGATAAGATTTGCTTAATCCTGTTTCTTTTTTAAGATCTTCCACCGTCAATTTCTTTGCCTCTCGGGCCGATTTAATACGGTTGCCAATTTTCGTGTCAACTCTGTTCATTTCACTTTACTTAAAAAACGGAGCAATTTTAATAAAAATTTGTCAACGATTTGCAAAAATCGCAGATTTATCAATGTCCAGAGCAATATTTTAAAATAACATATTATAATCACATAACGCCATCCGACTTTCAGAACAGAATATTTTGTAACTTGGCGTTTGGTTCCGGAAAATAATATTCGCCTATATGGATTTCAGACTGAAAGTTTTTGTGACGGCAGCCCGCACCCTCAACTACAGCCGCTCCGCTCAGGAGCTGGGGATAACCCAGCCCTCTGTGAGCACGCACATCAAGCTGCTTGAAGAGGAGCTGAAAGTGAAGCTGTTCTCCAGGCAGGGCAAAGGATTCTGCCTGACCTACAGTGGAGAATTGCTTCTGGAAAGGGCGGAAAAGATCATCTCCCTGTACGAAGAAATGCAGCAGGAAGCCTCCCTGCTGTCAAATGTGGTTGCCGGCTCTTTCACAATAGGCATCCCAAAAGCCATCTACTACGGAATCTTCCCTGAACTGGCGGCATCCTGGTGCAGGCTCTCGCCCGGAAGCGCCATAGGCCACAAGATCATAGACCTGCCCAAAGCGGGTGTGGCCCCAAAGGAAACTGAAAGCCAAGATTTAGATGCCGCTATCGGGATAAACTGGAGGTCAGATGAACAGAACGGTTTCTTCACCGATACTCTTCTGGCAGTAACACCGTCAAGGATAAAAGAAGACAGTTACTACGACATTGCCGACACTAAACTGCTTTATTACGAGGGAGATCCTGAAACCTCGGCAGACATTGCGGGCAAGATGTCGGCCTCCGGGCTAAACCCTCAGACTCTTACGGTTGCCGCCACCATGAAAGATCCTGTTTCCGCCATAAAATTCCTGACAGAATACGGCAAAGGCCCGTCCGGTGCCTCCTCTCCGCTGGTTTGTTTCCTCTGGAAAAGCCAGATAGCCGAACTTCTTGCCAATGGTACGCTAAAGGCCATATCGCTGACGGAAATGGAAAACACTCCTCCTGCCAGAAGGCATTACGGGCTGTATCCGGCCAAAGGCAGGATTGCTGAAGATGAAACATTTGCCAGGATAATGGCCTTTTCCAGAGGATGGGCCCAAAAGAAACTACTCCTCTAGCTTGTAAACCGTATTGTTGTAGAGCTTGTACTTCTGGCCACTTTCCGGACACTGTGCAACACGCTCGCCTTCTTTGTTTTTCTTGAATAGCAGGCGGCAGCCATGCTCGCTCATCCAGCCTATCTGGCGTGCCGGATTTCCCACTACCAGAGCGTATGGTAGCACATCCTTTGTAATTACAGCTCCGGCGCCAATGAAGGCGTATTCGCCAATGTCATGGCCGCACACGATAGTGGCGTTGGCTCCTATTGTGGCTCCCTTGCCCACCAATGTCTTGCGGTAAGAGTCTTTGCGGCTGACTGCGCTTCTCGGGTTGACCACATTTGTGAACACACAGCTCGGCCCCAGGAAAACGTCATCTGCACAAACCACTCCGGTATAGACAGATACGTTGTTCTGCACCTTGCAGTTCCGTCCTAGTGTTACACCCGGGGATATCACCACGTTCTGGCCAATATTGCACTTTTCGCCGATGACGGCCCCTTCCATAATATGCGAGAAATGCCAGATCTTGGTTCCGGCTCCAATGGTGCAGCCCTCGTCAATCACTGCCGTAGGGTGAGCAAAAAACTTTTCTTCCATAACAATACAAAGATAATTAATCTATTTTTCAATCAATTCATTTTGTTAAATTTGCATACAAGCAAAAAGCATCCTATGAAAAAAACTATATCAATATTATGTGCAGCGGCTCTTATTCTAGCCTCCTGCGGCAGCAAAAAGGCTGAAAAGGCTGAAAAAGCCGAAAGCCGTCCTGCCATAGAAAACAGCAAGAAAACAGAAAAAGCCCAAAAGACCTCAAATAGCGAGGCGGAAAAAATTGAGCAGGCCAGAAAAGAAATGCGAGAGCTCAAAAAGGAGTACGACGCCCTCCTCATCCAGGTTACCAAGACACCTGACCCAATTGAAAGGGAAAGGATCTCGGACAGGATGAAAGCCATTGACCAGAAGGCAGAAAGGCTCAGCGACTATCTTCTCAAGACAACCGGATTCCCGTTTTAGAAGCAATACTAAATAAAACTCAACGATATGGCACTCATCAATTGCAGAGAATGCGGAAAGCAGATTTCCGACCAGGCAGCAAGCTGCCCTCATTGCGGAGCACCTTTAAAAGCCACTCCTGCGCCTCAGCAGAACACTGCTGTTGACTACCAGCAGCAGATCCAGGCCCAGCAGAAAGCGCAGCAGAAAAGCATGGTGAAGACCATGCTCTTCAGCACACTCCTCAGCACCGGCCTCTCCTTCCTGACCCGCCTCTTCTACCGCCGCAGATTCTAGAAAAACACAAATCCGATGCAATAAATCGGAAAGTCAGCAGTATATATAACCAGAATGGAAAAATTGCTGACTATAATACTATCGACTCTGATTTACATCTTCGTGTATCGCATTTTCATCATTTGCGACATGAAGCAACACCTTGCAGTGATTTGGCCAATCACTGTTGCAGTGCTGTTCCTAGTCCTGGTTCTCTATATACTCCCTGCTGAACTTATAAGTTTCATTTCAGCAAAATGTACCAGGAAACATTCTTCAGGCCAGGGTAGCCGAAATAGCTGTCGCAGATAACTCCGTGTATCACGATTGGTTTCTTCAGGTTCTCAGGATGGTCCACAAGGTTGAGCTTCTTTCTGATGTCTCCGTTGGGCAGTTCCACCCCTATTGTCTTCTCCCTGAGAGCCTGCCACTCCTGCGCCCCTATCACGATATTGGTCTTGGAGGTGAAAGGTTTCTCTTTCTTGAAAGAGGTGCTGGAAACGTCTCCGCCAACAATGTACCCGAACAGGTTGATGGTGTCGCCGATGTGAGTCTGGGCATACCAGACTGAATTGCAGCCGTAAGGCGCTATGCCGCCCAGGTTGAAATACTCGTCTTTCCTAACCCTGAACGTGTCTGTGCTGAAAGTGAAGCCGTCTTTGGCCACCTTTGTAAGGTCATAGTCCAACGCTATGGTAACCAGCTCGTTAGCCTTTAGCTTGCGCTTGAAAAGCACCGTATCCACATAGCCCGGCTTGTCTGGCGGGGTGTAGGAGGAATGCCCGTCTTTGTTCTTGTAAATCACAGATATTTCCCCCGGGTAGAAATACAGGTAATGCCTTGTCCCGTAGCCGTACTTTACAGAAACGGTGTCGCGCTTGAGATAAATGCCGGTTCCCTTGAACCAGCTGGTGAAACCGTAAGTAAAGCTGAAACGCATGCCGCCTGTCATCTGGCGCGACACTATTTCCACTCTCAAGGTACTGTCTTTCTTGGCCTTTACGCTGAGCTCCTGGCCAAAAAGCGGGTAAATGTCCGGCTCGGTGAAATCTCTGGAAGTAACCCTGATCTTATACGTGCCTGCCTTCACGTAGAACACCTCCGGCCTGCCGATATAACTGCTGTCATAAACAGCCACCCCTCCTGCGGTGGTTATCGTCAGGCGGTAATTGTTGGAATCAAGAGGATTTGCATAGGCATTAAGACTGGTTGCCGACGTATCTACAGACTCTCCTATAACAAGACAGCTGTCATAGGAGGCCCGGTCAAGAAAGAAACTGAGAGCCGCCAGCCCTTTGGTGGAATCCGCCGGATCTGCAGGATTGTCTTTTTTCTCGTCCTCGCTCTTTTCCAGCGGTTTGATGCAGGAAACGGCATTGGCCGAGAGATAAAACAGAATAGCAAGAATTAAACATGCTCTGGAGAGTTCGGGCAGACAGCCTCTGAACTCAAGTTTTGATTGTCCCTTCATAGCTTTGCACTTTTATGTCACGTGCAAGATAACGCGGGATATGGTTGTCCGCCTAGCCAAAACGTACAATTGACGCTGTCCGCCCCCAAAATTTTTACGTTTATGCAGGGTAAAAAGAAGAGTCCACCAGACCGGTGGACTCCCTTGCAAGGCCGAAGCCTTGGCTTAACCTAAACTTAAACTATGAAAAACAGTGCAATTATAGCAAATTCCCTGCCAACGGCAAATTATTTTGCCAAAAAGTTTGAAAAAAGTTTTTCAACGGACAATTCTCATCTTGGCAAACTTCAGAAGAAGGGTCTTGCGGCCGAAATCATCAAAGTCTACAACGGCCTTCAGATCTCCCGCGTTGCCGCTCATGGTGATAATCTTGCCCATTCCGAACCTCTCATGTTCAACTGTCATTCCTTCTTTCATCCTGGTTGGAGCGTCTGCTACAAAGTTCTCGTTTTTAGGCCTCAGCGATGACTGCGGAGTGAATTGAGGACGCTGCGGAGCAGGTGAAGGGCCTGGCGCAGGCCTTGAAGGAGACTGAGGGCGCGTAGGGAGAGGGCGGTGCGGCTGGCCTGTCCATACGGAAGGGCCGAAGCCGGCGGTGGTGTGAACCGGAGTGTCCTCGTCCAGAGGATTCTGGATATACTGGCGGTCGATTTCCTTTATGAAACGGCTAGGCAGATTGTTTTCGTAGCTGCCCCAGCGGAAGCGGGACCTTGCAAAAGAAAGCCGGACGGCATTCTCAGCCCTTGTCACAGCCACGTAGAAGAGCCTTCGCTCTTCCTCGATCTCCTTCTCAGGATTGCCCACAAGCCCTCCGCTTGGAAAGAGATTCTCCTCCAAGCCCACTATATAGACATAAGGGAACTCCAGGCCTTTGGAGGAATGGACTGTCATCAGCGATACCCTGTCATCTTCCTGAGGCTCTTCACTGCTTATCGGATGGCTTGTCTCTGAGCTTTCCTGGGCAGAATCTGTATCGGCCACAAGGGCAATGTTCTGCAAGAAGAGATCCAGAGTTACCGCATCAGGGCCGTATTCCCCTTCTTCTCCATATTGTTTAAACTCTTCAACTCCCTCATCCACAAACTCTTTTATGCTGTCAAAAAACTCGAGCACATTCTCCAGAATGGTCTGGCCGTCCAGGGAAGTGTCGGTTTTCAGAGTGGCGGTGATGGCAAAAAGAGCATCCATCTGGGTGGCTATCTGATAGGCGTCTTCAGTCTGGACCTTGGAACGCAGAAGCTCCATCTTGGAGGCAAAGTCGCGGAGCTTATCCAGGACAGCCTGGCGGATCTGGAACTGTTCTGCGGAGAATGTCATCACAGCCTCGCTCAGACTCGTGTGATTCTCCGCCGACACTGCTATCACCCTCTCCATGGTGGTGGCGCCGATTCCTCTTGAAGGATAGTTGACGGTGCGCTTGAATGACTCGTCATCCAGAGGGTTGGTTATCAGGCGCAAATAGGCTATCATCCTCCTAATCTCAGTCCGGTCATAGAAGGAGTGGCCGGCATAAATCTTATAAGGAATGTTCTTCTTCCTGAGAGCCTCCTCAATGGCGCGGCTTTGGGCGTTAGTCCTGTAGAGTACGGCAAAATCGCGATAATTGCCTTTTGCCTGATATTTCTGGCTCATAATGGAAGAAGCTACCAGAAGGGCCTCCTCCTGCTCGGTGTAAGCCGGCAGAAGCTCTATCTTCTGGCCAACGTCCCTCTTGGAGTAGCATTCTTTCGTTATGCGGCCTTTGTTCTTGCTGATCACCGAGTTGGCGGCGTTGACTATGGTCTGGGTAGAGCGGTAGTTCCGCTCCAGGCGGAAGACCTTGGCATCGGGATAATCTTTCTGGAAATTCAGGATATTCTCGATTCTGGCGCCGCGGAAGGCGTAGATGCTCTGGGCGTCGTCTCCAACCACGGTTATGTTCTGGTGGTCCTGGGCCAGGGCCCTGAGTATGACATACTGGAGATAATTGGTATCCTGGTACTCGTCAACCAGAATGAACTGGAACTTGGACCTGATCTGGGCAAAAGCGTCTGGAAAATGGGCAAGCAGACGGTAGGTATTCAGCAGAATGTCGTCAAAATCCATTACTCCCTGCTCTTTGCAGCGGATCTGGTATGTCCTGTATATCAAGCTGATCTGAGGCCGGCGAGTACGCTTGTCAGACTCCACCAGCTCCGGATGGTTCTCATACTCTTCCGGGGTGATGAAATTGTTCTTGCATTCCGAAATGCGGCCGGCTATCTCGTTTGGCTTGTAGATCTTGTCATCCAGCAGCATTTCCTTTATTATCCTTTTTACCAGAGATTTGCTGTCGTCCTTGTCGTAGATGGTAAAGCCCGGAGGAAAGCCCAGCAGCTGGGCATACTGCCTGAGAAACCTCAAAAAGATGGAGTGGAATGTCCCCATGTAGATCATTCTGGCGGCACGGTCTCCAACCATAACGGATATCCTCTGCTTCATTTCCCTTGCCGCCTTATTGGTGAAAGTCAGCGCCAGAACGCTGTAAGGCTTGTATCCGTGAGAAAGTATGTTGGCAATTTTGCAGGTCAGCACCTTGGTTTTTCCGCTCCCGGCTCCCGCCACAATCAGAGAAGGCCCCGTAAGGCACATTACAGCAGCCTTTTGGGCATCGTTCAACCCTTCCAGAATTTTATTCCCTTCATTTTCCATAACAAGATGTAAATATAGAAATTTTGTCGCGATGAAAAAGAGGTGGTTATATGCCTTTTTTTGAGTATATTTGCTTGTTATTGTATTTTATTGACATCAACAATTAAAAATAATAATCACTGACAGATATGGAGACTATAAGACTTCACAAAGGTTTGGACCTCCACCTCAAAGGAGAGGCCCAGAAGAAAGTCTTGCAGACTCTCGTGCCGGAAGTTGTATCTGTAAAGCCTTCTGACTTCAGGAATATGGTTCCTAAGCTTCTTGTAGCAGAGGGCGACGCCGTAAAGGCGGGCCAGTTCCTGTTCCAGGACAAGAAAAGGCCGCAGATAGGATTCTCCTCCCCGGTTAGCGGCAAGGTAAAAGCCATTGTCAGAGGCGAAAAGAGGAAGCTTCTGGCCGTGGAGATTGCCGCGGACAAGGAAACCCAGTATGTTCAGTTTGAACCGCTGAGCGTTTCCAAGGCCAGCCGGCAGGAGATTCAGAAAGTTCTGCTCGAGAGCGGATTATGGGCCGGAATCATCCAGCGCCCGTACGGGATTATAGCCAATCCTGAAGACACGCCTAAGGCAATCGTGATCTCTGCATTCAACTCGGCTCCTCTGGCCGCTGACGTCAACTTCACAATGAAGAACGAGGCCGACGCCATCCAGATTGCAGTTGACGCGCTTGCAAAATTCACCAGCGGAAAGGTTTACGTCAACCTGAACGCCGAAAATGGAAACGGTTCCCCGCTGAACCTCCTCAGAAACGTGGAGAAGACAATGTTCAAGGGGCCGCATCCTGCAGGAAACCCGGGAGTCCAGATCAATCACCTCTGCCCTATCGGCAAGGGAGAAATTGTCTGGACGGTTCAGCCGCACATTCTTGCCGCCATGGGCAAGCTGCTGTCCAAGGGCATCTACGATGTTACCAGACTTGTTGCAGTCACAGGCCCTAGAGCCGTAAACCCGGGATATGTAAAATGCGTTCCGGGAACGGCAGTAAAAGACCTGAAGGCAATAGCCGGAGCGGTTGACACTGAAGAGCTCTACGGCCAGCCAACCGGTGTAAGATATGTAAGCGGCAACCCTCTCAACGGCGAGAACGTGGGAGAAAACGGAAGCCTGGGCTTCTACGACGACAGCGTAACCTTCCTCGCAGAAGGCAATTACAGGGAAATCTTCGGATGGGCCAAGCCTTTCAGGATGAAGAAATTCTCCATGAGCAAGAGCTATTTCTCCTGGCTCTGCCCTAAGAAACAGTACAGCGCGGACACCAACGTCAACGGCGGAGAGAGAGCTTTCATCGTCTCCGATGTCTATGGCAAGGTGCTTCCGATGGACATCTATCCTGTTTATCTGCTGAAGGCCATACTGGCTGAGGATATCGAGAAGATGGAACAGTTCGGCATTTATGAAGTAATCGGCGAAGACTTTGCCCTGTGCGAGTATGTAGATCCTTCAAAGATCGAGATACAGAAGATTATAGACCAGGGCATTGACTTGATGCTCAAAGAAATGGCATAAGGTTATGAATTGGATATTAAAGACGATAGACAAGATGAAGCCGACATTCTCCAAGGGAGGAAAGCTCGGCTGGCTCCACTCTACCTTTGACGCGTTCGAGACCTTTGCCGCCGTTCCTGCAACCACAACTTCAGGAAGGGTTCACATCAAGGACGCCGTGGACATCAAGAGAGTGATGATTGTAGTTGTGATGGCCCTGATGCCTGCATTCTGCTTCGGAATGTGGAACACGGGAGACCAGCACTCTATGGCATTCGGCCTTCAGTGGGGATTCTGGATGAAAGTATGGTACGGTTTCTACCGCATACTTCCTCTCATCCTGGTTTCCTACATTGTTGGACTTGGAATTGAGTTCGCCTTTGCCCAGGTAAGGGGCCACGAGGTAAACGAGGGATATCTGGTAACGGGATTCATCATCCCGCTGATCATGCCAATAGACGTTCCTCTGTGGGTTCTGGCTCTTGCAGTTGCATTTGCCGTAATCTTCGGAAAGGAAATCTTCGGCGGAACCGGAATGAACATCTGGAACCCTGCCCTTCTGGCAAGAGCCTTCGTGTTCTTCGCCTATCCTTCAACCATAACGGGCGATTCCGTATGGGTTGGCGGACTGGGCAAGCATGCAGACCAGATAATTGACGGATTCTCCGGAGCCACTCCTCTGGCACAGGTTGCAGACGGCGTTTCCGGAGCGCCTGACTTCCTGCAGATGTTCATAGGAAACATTCCTGGTTCAGTGGGCGAAACTTCAACAATTGCCATCCTTCTGGGCGCCATCCTTCTTATATGGACCGGCGTTGCAAGCTGGAAGGTTATGGTTTCCTGCGTTGCCGGAGCTCTGGCAGTAGGATTCTTGGCAAACGGCCTGGCTGAGCCTGGCACCTTTGCAGCCTACCCTGCAGTCAACCATCTGGTGATGGGCGGATTCGCGTTCGGTGCCGTGTTCATGGCTACAGACCCTGTTTCTTCAGCCCAGACCGAGACCGGCAAGTGGATTTACGGCTTCTTGATCGGAGCCATGTGCGTGATATTAAGATTGTTCAACCCTGGATACAGAGAGGGCATGATGCTCGCTATCCTGCTGATGAATACAATGGCGCCGCTGATTGACTGGTGCGTTGTCAGAAAGAACATCCGCAGGAGAGAAAAGAGAGCTGTAGCCAAATAAACAATAGCGATATGGATACTAACAAAAATACATACACAGTTTTTTACACGATTGCCCTGGTGGCCATCGTGGCTACTATCCTGGCTGTTGTTTCAATGGGTCTTAAGAATCGCCAGCAGACCAACATCAAGGTTGAGAAGCAGATGAACATTCTCAACTGCGCCGGCCTGGCTGCCGATGCCAAGACCGTATCCGACAGGAACAAATACGTGCAGGACGAGTTTGACAAGTACATCGCCGAGGCCCAGATAGTTAACAATGAAGGAGAAATTGTGGAAAGCTTCACCGATAAAATCGGAGACTGCGACGCCTTCAGGGTTGCTGCCGCGGACCAGTACGACATAATGAGAAAAATAGACGGCACCCAGGACCAGGCTGCCAAAGAGGCTCTTGCAAAAGACCTGAAGCTCCCTGTGTTCATCTGCAACAATCCGGACGGAAGCAAGAACTACATTCTTTCCGGCTACGGTTCAGGCCTCTGGGGCCCTATCTGGACATACATTGCAGTTAAGGAAGACGGCAAGATTGCCGGAGCCCTGTTCGACCACTCCAGCGAGACTCCTGGCCTGGGAGGAGAGATTGTCACCGGCAAGTTCCGCTCCCAGTTTACCGACAAGGTAATCCTCGAAAACGGAGAGATTATTCCTATCACCGTTGTCAAAGGCGGCAACGCCAACGCCAAGGCCAACGAAATCAACGCCATCAGCGGAGCCACCATCACTTCCAAGGCGGTACAGACAATGATCTCCAACTGGATGAATTACTACAAGCCTTACCTTCAGAAGATTGTTTCAGGAGCCGCTCCTGAACCGGTCGCTGAGGAAAATCCTAAAACCGAATAGTTATGGCAATGGACAAGAAAATATTCACGACACCAATAATCAAGGCCAACCCAATCACGGTGCTGGTGCTTGGTATCTGTTCTGCCCTTGCGGTAACTGTCAAGCTGGAACCCGCAATCGTGATGGGAATTTCCGTTACCCTTGTGACAGGACTTTCGAGCTTCCTTATCTCGCTGATAAGAAAGACTATTCCTAACCGTATCAGAATCATCGTGCAGCTTGTTGTGGTTGCCATGTTCGTGATTCTGATTTCAGAATTTCTGAAAGCCTACGTTTACGACGTGAGCAAGCAGCTCTCGGTTTACGTGGGCCTGATTATCACCAACTGTATCATCATGGGAAGAATCGAGGCCTTCGGACTCACCGAGAAACCTCTGCCTTCTCTGGTTGACGGTCTGGCAAACGGACTGGGCTACGGCCTGATACTGGTGATAGTGGCGTTCTTCAGAGAGCTCATCGGAAGCGGCACCATCTTCGGTGCGCAGATTATTCCGCAGAGCTGGTACGAGGCCGGCTACATGAACAACGGACTGTTCATAATGCCGCCTATGGCTTTGATACTTATCGGATGCCTTATCTGGATTCAGAGAAGCTATCAGAAAGATGACGACAAGAAATAAACACATACCACTATGGAAGCATTGAACATTTTCGTAAAGAGCATCTTCGTAGACAACATGATCTTTGCCTACTTCCTGGGAATGTGTTCTTTCCTGGCAGTGTCAAAGAACGTGAAGACAGCCATAGGACTGGGTATTGCCGTAATATTCGTGCTGGGCATAACCCTTCCTATCAACTATCTGCTGAACAAATACTTGCTGAGCCCGGGAGCCCTCAAGTGGATATCTCCTGACCTGGCAAACGTAGACCTGAGCTTCCTCAGCTTCATCATTTTCATAGCCGTTATCGCATCGTTCGTTCAGCTGGTGGAGATGGTGGTTGAGAAATATTCTCCTTCTCTGTACTCCTCGCTCGGAATCTTCCTTCCGCTGATTGCAGTGAACTGCGCCATCCTGGGCGCCTCGCTGTTCATGCAGCAGAGAGCTTTCCCGAGCCTGGGTATTGCAACTTGCTACGGACTGGGAAGCGGCGTAGGCTGGTTCCTTGCCATAGTCTCCATTGCGGCAATCAGAGAGAAGATAGCTTATTCAAAAGTGCCTAAACCTCTTCAGGGACTGGGCATTACATTCATAATCGCCGGCCTTATGGCTATCGCCTTCATGGGCTTTATGGGCATTAACATCTAGGAGGAGAGAGTATGAGTACAGTAATTTTGACTTCAATAATCGTATTCCTGATCATCACCCTTCTGCTTGTAGCCCTTCTGCTTTTTGCAAAGGCCAAGCTCCTTCCTTCAGGAAATGTCACCATTGACATCAACAACGGCGAAAAACAGCTTGAGGTGGCAACCGGCGGAACTCTGCTTTCCACCCTGGCCGACAACAAGATATTCCTGCCTTCTGCCTGCGGCGGAAAAGGCAACTGCGGCATGTGCAAGTGCCAGGTAGTTACCGGAGGCGGAACCATCCTCCCTACCGAGGTGGGCTTCTTTTCCCGCAAGGAGCAGCTCTCCAACTGGAGGCTCGGCTGCCAGGTGAAGGTAAAGGAGAACCTGGGCATTCTGCTTCCTCCGGAAGTTCTCGGAGTGAAGAAGTGGGAGTGCACAGTGGTAAGCAACCACAACGTGGCCACATTCATCAAGGAGTTTGTTGTCAAGCTGCCTGAGGGCGAGAACGTAAACTTCCGCAGCGGCGGCTACATCCAGATAGACGTTCCTGCCTGCGAGGTGGACTACAAGAACATAGAGGTTGAGCCTGAGTATCGCGGAGACTGGGAGAAGATGGGAATCTTCGGCCTGAAGATGGTCAACCCTACCCCAACCTTCAGAGCCTACTCAATGGCCAACCACCCTGCAGAGGGCAACATCATCATGCTGAACGTGCGTATTGCAACTCCTCCGTTCGACAGGGCAAAGAAGCAGTGGGTTCCGGTAAATCCGGGCATCTGCTCTTCTTACATCTACTCCCTCAAGCCAGGAGACAAGATCACCATCAGCGGCCCTTACGGAGAATTCTTCATCAAGGATACCGACAACGAGATCGTATTTATCGGCGGTGGTGCCGGAATGGCCCCTATGAGAAGCCACATCTTCCACCTGTTCAAGACCTTGCACACCAAGAGAAAGGTCAGCTTCTGGTACGGTGCCCGCTCACGCAGAGAGATGTTCTACGACGAAGACTTTGCAGAGATTGCAAGGGAGAACCCGAACTTCTCCTACAACGTGGCCCTTTCAGACGCTCTGCCTGAGGACAACTGGACAGGCCCTACCGGCTTCATCCACCAGGTTCTGTTTGACAACTACCTGAAGAACCATCCTGCTCCTGAGGACATCGAATACTACCTCTGCGGCCCTCCTATGATGACCAGCGCTGCTGTCAACATGCTGGACAACCTGGGCGTTCAGCCGGACAACATCATGTACGACAACTTTGGAGCATAGTTTCTCAGGGTAAAACAAGAGAAAACAAACTCCAACTAATAGTTAAGGAAAGCCCCTCTATTTGAGGGGCTTTCTTGTTTTACTTATTCTGACCTTTGCTGAGGTTGTTTTCTTTTTGACGGATAAATAACGGACAATATTTTGTCAGTATTTTGTCAGTTTGCATTAAAGTTGTATATTTGTCGGTGCTAACTGACAAATAAAAAGACTATGGCAAAGCGAATCTACAAGGCCAAAGAACCCGTTAAACTGAGACAACAGAAAATCAAAGACGGGAATATTTCACTTTATTTAGACTACAACCTAAACGGAAAGCGTGTAAGGGAGTATCTTAAACTTTATCTTATACCCGAACACGAAAGCACAGACAAGGGCAGGAACAAGGAAACCCTAAGACTTGCCCAAGCAGTCAAAGCCCAACGGATAACCGAACTACAAAATGGAACTACGGGCTTTAGACCAATAGGCAGGGGCAAAATATACCTCAGCGACTGGCTGCAACAGGAAAGAGAGCGTTTTCAAAAACAAGGCAGTACGGCTTACCAGTCCTCAATAAGAAACACTATCAAACAAGTAAAGACCTACGGAGACAGACCGCTAAACAAGATAGACAAGGCATATTTAGAGGGATATATAGAACACCTTAAAACGGCTTTGAACAAATACGGCAAGCCCCTTTCAGCCAATAGTCAAAGCCTGTATTACGATGTTGTGGCTATTGCCTTAAACCGAGCCGTAAAAGAGGGATATATAAAGGACAACCCAAGCCGGAGGCTTGACGCTAAACAACGCCCGAAACAGGAACAGAGCAAAAGAGTATTCCTTACTATTGAGGAATTAAAGACCTTACAACATACAAAAGCGAGAATATACGGAGGCACTACAAAACGCTACAAGGAAACACAAAACGCCTTTTTGTTCTCTTGCTATACGGGGCTGAGGTATTCCGATATAGTTACGCTTAAGTGGGAGGACATAAAGACGCTACCGGACGGGAGCAAGGAGGTTGTTAAAACAATGCAGAAAACCAAAGAAACGGCCTTTGTTCCGCTATCCGTCTTTGCGTTGGAGTATCTACCCACCAAGCCAAAGAAAGCCCCTGAAAACGGCCTTGTATTCAATCTTGCAAGGGTGGATATTGTATGGGATATTCTGCAAGACTGGAGTAAAAGAGCCGGACTTGAGAAACATATATCTTTCCATACTGCAAGACATACATTTGCAACTCTTGCCCTATCCTACGGGGCAGATGTATATACAATAAAGGAACTCTTAGGCCACAAGAATATTAACACTACTCAAATCTACGCTAAGGTAGTGGCAGAGACAAAGAGAAAGGCAGTTAATCTAATACCGAGCATTAAATAATATGGAAAGAAATCTAATCAATATTGAGGACTACGAAGACTACAAGGCATACACTAACAACAATAAAGAAAAACTAATTGCTTCTGTCAGAGAGAAGTTAAAAAGCATTGACAGCAACTATAGTATTTATGAAATTACGGCCTTTGTTGATTCTCTTTTCACACCGGATTGGCCGGATATTAAAACGATTGACGAAGCAAAAAACTATATTGACATTGTAAAGAGAAGAGACAAAATCAGGGAGTTGTTTTTGGAATTACGATATATTAACAAAAACCCGTTACAATTAGACTTTCGTGGAGAAACCATAGAGCAATACGAAAAAAGAATTGTGTATATACAAGAACGGGAGGCTAAGCGTGAAAAAATCTACAATAAACTAAAACGAATGATAGCAACAACTAACAACGATTATCTAAAAGTTGCTTTTCCTGACCTTGCTTCAGAAGACGCTAAGCGTTTATTCTCAAAAGCCGTTGAGGTAGGCTTATTAGATTCGTCTCTGTACCAACCTACAATGAAAACAAATCGAGAAAAGGCTGTTTTGGCTTTAGTGTTAGCCAAAGAACTTTGTTTAGAGACAAAGGTTTGGAAAATCTTTGAACCTTTTTGGGGAATTAAGAATTTAGCCGTTTCTTATGCACAAAAAGTTAAGAATTGGGATAAACTCAAAAAAGAAACCGAGTATAAAAAGTTATTAGGACTTAATACTTAACAATAGCAAACAGATGTAACTCAAAACTTAGACAATTATTAACGGGTATGTTCATTAACATATCCGTTTTTTTTTTCTCGTATTATCTTCTTTTGTTCTTGCAAACAACATAGTTGGAGGTTGTTTGTATTGGCAAAGTATCGTGTAGCGTCCAACCTACACGAAAAGGCCACAATCTAAATTTTATTGTTATGGAAGATTTTTCCACAATACAGGAACAATTAAACAGGATAGAACGAAACTCTATTCTATCTACTAAACGAGTCTTGACGCTTTCAGATGTGGCAATACTTACAGGCCTCAGCAGAAGTTATCTATACAAACTCACTTGTAAGCACAAAATACCACACTATAAACCAAGTGGAAAGGGAATCTATTTCGACAAGAACGAAGTTGAACAATGGCTTTTGCAAAATCGTATTGCAACAGATGCAGAACTTG
The DNA here is from genome assembly GCA_017962375.1 of Bacteroidales bacterium. Taxonomy (GTDB): domain Bacteria; phylum Bacteroidota; class Bacteroidia; order Bacteroidales; family UBA932; genus Egerieousia. The sequence continues at coordinate 295,519 of JAGCVJ010000011.1, read as the reverse complement.
AAGCAAAGGCTATAAGTTTTAGGAGGGTTTAATTATGATTGGCAGATATTCAAATTTGGCTTTCATTTCAAAATGGGTATTGGAAGCAGGAACAGAAAAGAAAACCCCTACTTATATACTTGAAAAATATTTAGGGAGCAGCCCATTATTAGAGTATCGGGGGAGAAAAGGCAGGAGGTATCTTTACTATAAGCCCAACAGAGGAAGCAATAAGCCCGATGCTCCGGCTATTAATCTTCAGGGAGTCGGAGGGCTGAATATAACTGGGCTGAGGTGGCTAACTAAAGATGGGTGGAAATTACAGGAAATATCAGCCTACGGGGAGGCAAGCCAGTCGGAACGAAGTAAAGACGGGAAACTTAATTATATGCACCCACACAGAGCAGACGCTTATTTATTCAAGTTTGGGGCATATGTGGCCTACACCAACGCAAATGAAGATTGTTTGCTATATGTTCCGTCTGTCATATACTTTGCTATTATCAGAAACGAAAGGCTAAGGGCAAAGGACTATTGTAAGGCTGTTGCATTGGGTTTAATCGATGCAGAAATAGAACGATTGAAACAGGAGGGAATCTGTGTTCAATTAACTCAATAACCAAATGTAAGGAATGCCCGTTTTTCTATTTAACATAATTATATTTTCAGGCTTATATAACAATGTAAAAAACACTTCATTATTGACGAGTTAGGTTTGAATATATAGTGACTCTACTGAGATGCTAAACGGCAAAAAACGGGCATTATTACAACTAACAAGACTACATTATGATAGACGGAATAGCATTGGGAATATTATCCGACTGGGAAACAGAAGCCGTTATTTATGAACTCTCAGAGAATTTGCAAAACAAGGTTACTGGATTTGATTCAGACGGCACTAAAGTTTACGAAAAAGGCTCGTACGGAGGGCTAAATGTTTCGATAACTCAGCGAGGGTTGAATATATCAGGAAGCCTAACAAGGTTTTTTACAGGGAGCAATTTTAATACTATGGACTGGAACGATTTACAGGACGCTATTAATAAACTCTGCAGAACATTTAGAATAACTCCCGATAAAATGATAGTTAAGAGGCTTGAGTTTGGAAGTGCTTTTGTTATGGAAAATGAACCGACAGCGTACATTAAACAACTGAACTCAAGCGGATATTTACCAAGATTCAGTAAAGAACTTGTAAGAAAAACAACTCTTTACTACAAACAAAAAGCAGAGCAGCGAGAACTCGTATTTTATGATAAACTTTTAGAAATGGAACATAGAAACGAACATATACCGACAGGGCTAAACAATCTATTACGCTATGAAATGAAGTTGAAAAACGGGGCTATAAAGCCTTATCTACCGACAAGAACATTATCAGACCTCAGCAACAAAAATGTTTATAAACGGCTATTGGAGCAATGGAGAAAGTATTTTGAGAGCCTTTTCAAAACGGCCTCAGCCATAAGACAGGGAAAAGGGAAAACGGAAACTTTATTACAATACATTTTCGTATTGCAAAAGAGATTTGGAGTAAATGCAAACGACCTCAGCGAGTGGCTTAGGGAAACACAGAGAGGCAACACAAATGCACACAGGCTCAAAAAAGAGGTTGCAAACTTCTATAACGAGCAATACAAATCAGGGAACGGGCTATTATCTGAACTTCGAGACAGAATTATAGAAACTTGTTTAGCCCAATGAAAACAACATTGAAAAACATATTTATCGACAATTATGGCACAAATAAAAGGTAAAACCGGCAACCCGTATGGGAGGCCAAAAGGAAGCCCCAACAAAGTTACTTCTGACCTACGGGAATGGATAAACGACATTTTACAGAAGAATCGGAGACAAGTACAACAGGACTTAAAAAAAGCAGATTCAAAAACCCGTCTAAACTTTTACGAGAAACTACTACAATATGTTCTACCCAAACAACAGGCTATAACTGGAGACATAAGAGCAGATTTGAATCGGAAAGAAGTACAGCCGGAACTCGATTTAAGTCTTGTTCCAACGGAATTATTAGAGCAAGTCGTTTATTACATTAGAAAGGCTAATGGGACTGAATGAGAATATTTTGTATATTTGTATTGCAAAACCAAATTTGAATTAGCCAAACTTGCCCCAAGAGGAACGATAAAAGGCCGTTTTTGTCAGTCGTTTGTCAGTTAGCAAAAATCCTTACGGGGCTTTTTAACTGAGTATCAATAATTTACAAAAATATACCAAACTAATGTACGACAACTTCGGCGCTTAGCCAAAGCGTTGCAAGATTAAGAAAGCCTCCGCCGGGAGGCTTTTTTATTTGGGAAATCGGGAATAAAAACTTATCTTTGAAAACTTTATACGCAAATTTAATTTGATTTTTAAATTTCAACGATAGTTTTATGAATAACGTAATAAGCATGAATCCGAACGCCATTGTGGCGTTTCTCCAGAAAAAACCTTCCGAGTTTACCAAGGAAGACATAATAGCCTATATCAAGGCCAACGGGATACAGATGGTCAACTTTATGTACCCTGCAGGTGACGGAAGACTCAAGACCCTGAATTTTGTAATCAGCGACGAGGATTATCTCAACACCATACTCTCCTGCGGAGAAAGAGTTGACGGAAGTTCTCTTTTCAAGTTCATCGAAGCTTCCAGCTCGGACCTTTATGTACTGCCAAGGTTCCGCACCGCTTTCCTGGACCCGTTTGCCGAGATTCCTACCGTAACTATGCTCTGCTCCTTCTTCAACAAGGACGGCCAGCCTCTGGAAAGCGCCCCTGAGCACACTCTCAGAAAGGCCTGCAAGATCTTCAAGGAGAAGACAGGATGCGAGTTCCAGGCAATGGGAGAGCTTGAGTATTATGTGATTGCAGAAGACGACAACCTCTTCCCGGCCACTGACCAGAGAGGTTATCACGAAAGCGGCCCGTTTGCCAAGTTCAACCAGTTCCGCACCCAGTGCATGCACTACATAGCGCAGGCCGGCGGACAGATAAAGTACGGTCACTCAGAAGTGGGAAACTTCACTCTCGGCGGCAAGATCTACGAGCAGAACGAGATAGAGTTCCTGCCTACGGCTGCGGAAGACGCTGCAGACCAGCTCACTCTGGCCAAATGGATAATCCGCAACCTGGGTTACCAGCAAGGATTTGACGTGACATTTGCTCCAAAGATCACATCAGGAAAGGCCGGAAGCGGACTGCATATCCACATGAAAATCACAAAGGACGGCAAGAGCCAGATGATTGAAAACGGAGTTCTGTCAGATACAGCCCGCAAGGCAATTGCCGGAATGATGGTGCTGGCTCCTTCAATCACCGCCTTCGGAAACAAGGTTCCTACATCTTACTTCCGTCTGGTTCCTCACCAGGAGGCCCCTACAAACGTTTGCTGGGGAGACCGCAACCGCTCAGTTCTGGTAAGGGTTCCTCTGGGATGGACCGCCGGCGGCGACATGTGCACCCTGGCCAACCCTCTGGAGAAACCTTCCGGAATAGACACCACCCAGAAGCAGACCGTGGAGATGCGTTCTCCGGACGGAAGCGCAGACGTTTACCAGCTTATAGCAGCCCTTTGCGTAGCCTGCCGTATCGGTATCGAGATGCCTGACGCCCTGCAGGTTGCAGAAGACAAGTACGTGAACGTGAACATCCACGACGCCAAGAACGCAGACAAGCTGGCCCGCCTTGAGCAGCTCCCTGACAGCTGCCAGGCAAGCGCCCGCTGCCTGCAGAAGCAGAGAGAGTTCTACGAAAGGGAAGGCGTTTTCTCAGCCAACATGATAGACGGAATCATCTCCCAGCTTGAAGCCTACAGAGACGGATGGCTGAGAAAGGAGATAGAGAACCGTCCTCAGGAAATGCTCCAGATGGTAAAGAAATACTTCCACTGCGGATAAGTACTTTGAATTATGAAAACTTCACTAATTGTTTTGCTCATGGCAACACTGCCTGCACTTTTCTCTATGAAGGCTTATGCCCAAGACTCCAAGAAAGTTGCAGCGGGCATGAATCCCAAGGTTACCGAACTCAGGGAATTCAACTACTACAAAGAATGCAAATGGGTAATGGACACCGCCGCTTTCAACTGGATCGTCCTTGCTTCCATTGATAAGAACTACTTTGCCGAAAACGTAGACGAGTTGATAGAAGAAGGCCGGAAGTCCCTTGCTAATCATGAACCGGTAGCCGCAGACAGGAAATGGTTCTCTACCGGACTTGAAAATCTGAAGGGTCAGCTCAAGCGAACTGCAGGAAAGAAGAAATCCCAGATATCCGGAAACTACATACTGTTCTTTGAACTTATGGCCAAGGCCTATCTGTTCAACGAAGCAGTTGTGGCTACGGCCGGCTATACAGGAGATCAGCCATACGCAACCAACCTTCTCAACAATTCTATTTCAGAAACCGGGAACCAAGACGTATTTGATTATATCATAGGAACTTATGGTTGCGTCCCTGAGAAGCTGATGCCGGACGGATTATATTTGAAAAAGCCTGATGGGCTCTTTGACAACGTATCTGCGATACTTGCACGTGGCGCTCGCATATTCAGGAAGCTCAACGATGAATATGTCCATCTTTACAAGACATATGAAGCTGAAAAAAGCCTCATGATAGACCGTCCGGACAGGTCTCACAAAAAAGATGACTATGCACATGTGGAAGAGCTGGCCAAGAGATGCAAATTACTTCAAGAACTGCTGCTAAAGACCAGAACAGAAACCATGGTATATGTTTATAGGTATCTGTGCGATGAACTCGGAGTTCCTCCTACAGACAAAACAATAGAGGAAAAGAAATTTTAATTATTATCGATATGAAGAAAACCGCACTGTTATTTATCGCGATGCTTCTGGGCGGCAGCCTGATGGCCCAGAGCCTCGGCCAGAATGAACTCGCTGAGCTCAAGGCCAGCTTCAACAACGACGCCTACGCCAAGAGCATCCACAACATCATCGTGGCAAACAAGGGAATCAAGGCCCTTGCCTACGACCCTTCCGTTGTTCAGGGAACCGATGATTTCTTCAAGTACAACGTGGACGTGAGCGGAATCACAGACCAGAAGAGCAGCGGCAGATGCTGGATGTTCACCTCAATGAACCAGCTCAGGCCAATCGTGATGAAGAAATACAACATCAAGAACTTTGACTTCTCCCACAACTACAGCTATTTCTGGGACATACTGGAAAAGGCCAACCTCTTCCTGGAGAATGTTATCAAGACCTCCAGCCTTCCGTTCGGCGAGAGGGCTGTAGACGAGCTGTTCAAGTCTCCTGTAGGTGACGGCGGAGTGTGGAACCTGTTCTACAACATCGGCGAGAAATACGGTGTGGTGCCTGCGGAAATTATGCCTGAGACCGAGCAGAGCAACGCAACCGGCCAGTTCCTGGGCATAGTGAACGAAAGGCTCCGCAAGGGAGGATATGAAATCCGCCAGGTTTACGAGAAGGCTATGAAGGTAATGAGCAGCGGCCTCAGCGGCGACCCTCATACCAAAGCCGAGAAAGTGAAGATGGAAACCCTCAAGGACGTGTACCGCATTCTGGCCATCTGCCTGGGCGAACCTCCAACCGAGTTTACCTGGAAGTTCAGAGACAATGACGGCAAGGTCAGGACCGTAAAGACCACTCCTTTGGAGTTCTACAAGAGCATAGTTCCTGCAGACTACAACGCCAAGGACTATGTGATGATAATGAACGACCCTACCCGCGAGTATTACAAGATTTACGAGATAGACAACTACCGCAACACCATAGAGGGAATCAACTGGACCTACCTGAACCTTCCTAACGAAGATATCAAGAAGGCTGCAGTAGCCTCCATCAAGGCCGGCGAGCCTATGTACGCTTCCTGCGACGTGGGCAAGCAGAGCAACACAACCGGAGGCGTTGGCTATATGGATCCGGGCATCTATAACTACGGCCAGCTTCTTGGCGTTGACCTGGATATGGACAAGAAAGCCAGAATCCTCACCCGTCAGAGCGGATCTTCACACGCAATGCTGATTGTGGCTGTTGACACTGACGAGAATGACAATCCTCTCAAGTGGAAATTCGAGAACAGCTGGGGACCTCAAGCCGGAAAGGGCGGATATCTCATCTTCACCGACAAGTGGTTCGACGAATATATGTTCCGCATTGTGATTAACCGCAAGTTCCTGGACAAGAAGGCTATAAAGGCTCTCGACCAGAAGCCTGAGATGCTCCCTATGTGGGATTATATGTTCTGATGCGCCTCATCAGGGGGTAAAGGTTGTTGCAGCGAGAGCCAAGATTGTTGACAAACCCGAGCCCCAGATTCTGATACTTTAGAAGCATGTAGCCCTGCGGCCACTCCGGCTGCGGGGCTATGTTTTCTCTGGAGAGGAACTTCAGGGCTGTTTGGGCGTCTGTTTCAGCGCAATGAATGCGGCAGGACAACTTGCCCGCCCCGGCTGTCGAAAGCGAAATTTCGGCGTTTTCCGAGCCAATGAGAGCACAATTGAGAGCCAGGTCAGCGTCAAGAACTAATTTGCGCCCCTTGACCTGTCCGATTTTGCATCCAAGCATCTTGATGTAGTTTCCGAAAGCGGAAAGAGACTCCGCCACAGCCTTCATCCTTGAAGCCAGATCCTTGCTGCCAGGAAGCAGAAATATATCTTCACTGTTTCTGTCCTGGAGGAAAACACAAGGAACCGTTTCCTGGCGGCCGGAGCGGCAGACGCTCATATTCCCGTCTATGAATGAATAACGGCTTGAGGAGCGCTTCTCTTTCTTGGGGGCCTTTGCAGCCGGGGCTGTTTTTCTCAAGACGGCGTAGAACTGCCCCTCCCCCGGAACCAGGCCCGGGACAAACTGGCATCCGTCCTTAACTATATCAGCGCCAAGTTCCTCCGCGATATATTTGACGTTGTCCGTGTTCTCGAAATGGTTGTAGGTGCAGGTGGAATATATCAGCAGCCCGCCCTCTCTGAGCGAAGGCCAGACGTCGCTGATGATAGACCGCTGCAGGGCAGCGCATTCTTTCACACTGCCCAGGCTCCATAGAGAAACAGCGTCTTCACTCTTTCTGAACATGCCTTCTCCCGAGCACGGCACATCTGCCAGAATAACGTCAAAGAAACCTTCCAGCTTGCCAAGGGTGGCGGCGGAAGTGTTGGTAACCAGAACATTGGAAGCCCCCCATTTGGCAATGTTGTCGCACAGCGGCGGAACCCTCTTCCCAACTGCCTCATTAACTACAACCAGAGGCTGAAGGTCTTTCAGCAAAGATATCAGGTGGGTGGACTTTCCGCCCGGAGAGGCGCAAAGGTCCAGCACCGCCCCGTTCACCACGGCTTCCGCAATCAAGTCCTTGATTATATGCGGAAACATGCTGGAAGAATCCTGCACGTAATAAGCTCCGGCGTGAAATGCCGGGTCGAGGGTGAACTGCTTTCTTTCGCCCAGGAAAAAAGCATCGCTGCACCACGGCACAGGATCTTTCTCCCCTTCCAGTACCTTAAGGCCGGATACAGGTTTCAGCGGATTGAGCCTTACAGACACGGCCGCAGAAGAACCGAAAGCTCCAAAAAGAGCATCTGCTGCATAATCCGGCAAAGATTCATGCAGCAGTCTCTCAAATTCTTCTGGCAAACGGAAGTCCATATCTACTTTCCCTGCCTGGCGGCTATCTGATCTGTAATCTGGTCCAGAATGCTCTGGATCTTGCGGCCAAGCATGGCCTTCAGAAGAAAATTCATTTCAGCCACCACGCTCACCCTGAGCTTGCTTGTGGCAGCGGTTATGTTCTCGATGTCGAAAAGCAGGGTGAAATCCAGCGGAAACCCCTCCATAGGCTTCATCACTATGCGGGAAGTTGGAATCCTTTCGGCCACCTTCATTCCCAGATGCATGCCCTGGTAGTCTCCTTCAACGGTATCGGCGGTAACTGTAACTTTGTCGCGATACTCAGCTGGAAGCCTGTCTTTCATCTGAGTCAGGTCTGAAAACGAAGCGAACACGGCCCAGGAAGGAGAATTCATCTCCACGTCCTTGCTCTTGAAAGTCTCTAACATATTGCTTGAATTTCTACTGGTTTTCTTCCGGCTTTGCCACTCCCGTCCAGATGGAAGGGTTGATTCTCCAGTCTCTGAGCACTTCCAGATGCTGCTCGTCGATGTAATTCTCCCTTACAGCCTCCTCCAGCAGGGAATCGTACTGGCAAAGGGTATGCAGCTCCACATCCTTGTACTCGAACTCTCTTCTGGAGAGAGGGAAGTTGTAGGAGAAGATTGCAACCATGCCCAGAACTATGCAGCCGGCCTTGCGCAGAGCGTCGCAGGAAGAAAGGCTGCTGGCTCCCGTAGAAACCAGGTCCTCCACCACCACAATGCGCTGGTTAGGCTCTATCTCGCCCTCCACCTGAGACTGGGTGCCGTGGTCTTTCGGTTTAGGCCTAACGTAAACGAAAGGCTTGCCCAAAGCCTCAGCCACCATAACTCCCCAGGCTATTGCGCCGGTTGCAACTCCGGCAATCACGTCAACGTCCTTGAAAGACTCTCCGATTACGGAAACAAGAGCCTCCGTAATAAATTTTCTTTCTTCTGGATATGTGAGCAGCTTGCGGTTGTCGCAATAAATCGGTGACTTCCAACCAGATGCCCAAGTGAAAGGATTATCTGCCGATAATTTCACAGCTTTTGCCTTGAGCAAATGCTGCGCTACAGTTATTTCAATGTTTTCCATAATCTCCTCGATTCTTTCTAAAACTCTATAAAATCAAGCCGCCGATTTCTCAGCAACTTATCAAAACTTTCAAATATACAAAAAATTTGAAGATCAGCTATATCTTCGTATTTTTGTACGATGCTTGACATATATTTCAAACACAGGAAACTCACTCTATGCGGGAAAGAAGAAATTCCCGTCATCGCCGATGACAGGTTTCTAATGCATCCTGCTCCAGACTATAACTTCTCCCAGATTCCATATATGATGGAGTCTTCTATCTATCTCCGTCATTTGATTCTGGAAATTCCGGATGAAATGACCGAAGAAGAACTCCTGCAAAAGCTTCTTTCCGGCGTCAAGGTGCTCAAGGCCGCAGGAGGCCTTGTCCAGGACGAGGAGGGAAAGCACCTTATGATCTACCGCAACGGCGTGTGGGATCTTCCAAAGGGAAAGCAGGAAGAGGGAGAAGACATATCCGTTACGGCCCTGAGGGAAGTTCAGGAAGAAAGCGGAGTGGAAGCCACTTTGGGAGAATTCCTCACCGATACCTGGCACACCTACTGGCTGGACGGAGCGCTGATAGTCAAGAAAACCAGCTGGTACCGTATGTTCGCCCCCAAGGACGCCCCTTCAAAACCTCAGACCGAAGAGGGAATCGAGAAATGCGAATGGGTTACAGATGAAGACCTGGACTACCGCCTGGCCAACACCTACCCTTCCGTCATAGACGTGTTTGAATCGGCTAAGAAAAACTAGTCGCGAAGATCCACCTTCTCGGCTCCCGGATGGTCTGAAATCAGAAGGCGATAGTCTCCAACCTTCTCAGGCTCGGCAGCCCCGGCTTTCACCACATCAACTACAAATGCTTGGTCTTTCTTTATCACTATGGTGATTCTGAGCACTTTGGCAGGAGAGCCTGAAACATATACATCTGCTCTCTTGTAATAAGCCTTGCCTTGAGGCGTCACCGATATCTTTGTGCATGCAACGCCTTTCACATCCCCGGCCTTAGGTTCGGAAACCGAAATGCCCTTGTTGGACTTGGACAGTATGGAGAAAGGATTGTCCGAAACCGAGGAAGAAGTGGTTTTCCTCGGCTGGATGATGTACTCGTTGGTCTGGTAGTTATATGAAGTCACCAGCTTTTCCGTGTACTGGAACTGGCTCACGCCCTCAATTTCCATATATCCGCGGTCAGGCAGTGCCACAAAGAATCCCCCGTTGTAATACGGATTGCCCTTTTTGTCCAGACTGGTAATCACCAGATCGAGTTTCCTGCCGGAGAACACATATTCAGAAGCTTCCTGAAAAAGTTTCTCTCCAGCCGTAGAGTCTGTCTGGGCGTATGAGAAGACTGCCGCAAACAGAGCAAGGATTGTTGTAAGATATCTTTTCATCACCGTCCGTATTGATTCCTGATCTCTTCCAGCTTGTCGTCCAGCGAGAGAAGGTCAGGTATCAGGCTCTGGCGAGGTTTGGCTCCGTCTGCAGGGCCCACAATTCCGGCTTTTTCCAGCTGGTCGATAAGCTTGGAGGCCCTGTTGTATCCCACATCCATCTTCCTCTGGAGGAACGATGCTGAACCGCTTCCGGCCGATACTATCAGACGCGCTGCGTCGTCAAAGTAGTCGTCTCTGCGGCTAAGATCGGTCTCTCCTATCGGCACCGCCTTGTATCCCACGTCAGCAGAGCTCTCCTCGTCATCAGGAGGTTCAGGCAAATACAGTGCCGTAGAGTATCCGGCCTGCTTGGAAATGAATTCCGCAACCCTGTCAATCTCCTTGGTTTCTATCAGGGCGCACTGCACGCGGGTGATGTCGCTGCCGGTTGCGTAGAGCATGTCTCCCCTTCCAATCAGCTGGTTGGCGCCGCTTTCGTCCAGAATGGTGCGGGAGTCTATGCTTGAGCGCACATAGAAGGCTATTCTTGCAGGGAAGTTGGCCTTTATGTTGCCGGTAATCACGGAAGCGGTAGGCCTCTGGGTTGCAATTACCAGATGGATGCCGATTGCACGTGCCAGCTGAGCCAGGCGGGTGATAGGAATCTCCACGTCCTTGCCAGCGGTGATTATAAGGTCTGCATATTCATCGATGACCAGAACTATGTAAGGAAGGAACCTGTGGCCCTTGCCCGGATTGAGCTTCCTTTCAAGGAACTTCTCGTTGTATTCCTTGATGTTGCGCACTCTGGCAGCTTCCAGGAGCTTGTATCTCTCGTCCATCTCAACGCAGAGCGACTTGAGGGTGGAAACCACTTTCTGGGTATCGGTGATAACTGGAGTTTCCTTGTCTTCGGTATCCGGCAGGCAGGCCAGGAAGTGCTTGTCCAGCCTTGAATACAGCGAAAGCTCCACTCTCTTAGGGTCTACAAGCACGAACTTCACCTCAGACGGATGCTTGGTGTACAGCAGAGAAGACATCAAAGCGTTCAGGCCCACAGACTTGCCCTGTCCTGTAGCTCCGGCCACCAGAAGGTGCGGCGTCTTGGCCAAATCGAACGTGAACACTTCTCCGGAAATGGTCTTTCCGATTGCCACCGGAAGGGCGTAGCCGCTTTCCTTGCTGCCCTCTTCTTTCATCTTGGTCTGCAGATATTCCAGGCAGGAGAGCATGGAAACCACGCTCGGCTTTTCGTTTGCCACCTCAATTCCCACAGCGTTGGTTCCAGGAAGCGTAACCACTCTCACGCCCTTGGCTGCCAGTGAAAGCTGGATGTCTTCCTCCAGGCGCTTGATCTGGGAAACCCTGATTCCCGGAGCGGGAACCACTTCGTAGAGAGTCACCGTAGGGCCCTTTACCGCCGAAACCTTTGAAACGCCTATCTTGTAGTTGGCCAGAGTGGCCACAATCTTGTTCTTGTTACGCTCCATCTCGTCTCTGGACACCTCGTACCACTTGTCTTTGTAGGTATCCAGAAGGTCCAGCGTAGGAGCCTCGTAGTAAGGAAGTTCCAGACGAGGATCAAAGGTCTTCTGCAGCTCTTCCTCGGTATATTCGCCCAGGAGCTCGTTGCTTTCCGCGCCGGAAGTGTCCTTGACCTCCAGTTCCACATCGCTTTCAGGAACATCAGGCTCAGGCTGGGAAGGCTGTTCTTCCTTGCCTGTCACCACCTTGATTTCCATATCCTTGCGCCTCTGCTCCAGAATCCTCTGAACCTCAGCGTCAGAAGGCTCAACTGCTTCGGTTCCTCCTTCCGAAGGCACTCCAGTACCCTCTTCAACCTGCTTTGTGGCCTCATCGCCTTCCTCGGCTCCCTCTGGAGTTTCTTCGCCTTCCAGATCGCCTCCTTCTTCCTCAGAGTCGCCCTCTCCGGCTATCTTTCCTCCCAGAGTCTCAATGCCGCTGCTGATTTTATGTATAAGGCTCTTGTTTATTATTATGAGCCAGCCTATTATCGCGATAATCAAAATGGCGGCCGTGCCCGGAGACCCTATCATTGTCTTCAGGTAGTTGTTCACATAGTAACCGTAAGATCCGCCCGCGCTGGTGCCGAACAGCCTGTCCACCTTGGTGAAGGAGAAGATGAAAGAGAACAGCACCGAAAGCAGAATGCACCCGAAAATGGTGATGAAGAAAAGCCTCAAAAGCCTAACTTTCTTGATCTTTAGGCAGAACAGAGCCACGCCGCCGAAGAAGAACGGAATTATGAACGCGCCCAGCCCGAACCATTTGGACACAAGCAGATTGGCCCACTTGGCCCCTATCTTACCGCCGCCGTTCTCAACCGTGGAGAGGGAGCTGAAGATATCGGTTCCCATAATGGAACTCTGGTCCTGAGCCCAGGTGAACAGATAAGAAATCAGGGCGATGAACGTGTACACCGATATGGCTAACGCCACAAGCCCGCAGATAAGGTAGATGCCGTCTTTCCTCTGGGGAGCGGCCATCTCGCCCTCTGCAATTATCCTGTCGTTTTCCTTTTGTTTTTTCTTGCTCTTTCCCATAAAATCAATTCTTCTTCCATTTCTTTTTCTGCTTCTTGTTGTGCTGCTGAGGCCTCGGCTGCTGCTGATTGCCCGGAATATGAGGCTTGCGGGTAGAAGCATCGGCCATTCCGGCCCCTATATGCACATCGGCAGGAACTGTCAGCTTCCCGCCTGAAAGCATCTTTATGTCTTCGAAAATGGTTTCCTCGGAAACGGAATCCTTGTTCCAGATCAGATACTGCTGCTTCATGTAATAGGCAATCACCCTGATCATGTGCTTTTTCACGTCGTCATCCTCACGGTCTGCTATCAGGTCTATCATGTTCTGGATGTTGCGGCCATAGCAGGAAGCCCGTATCTTGTCTTTTTTCAGCGGAATAGGATCCGGCTTAGTCTGCACGCTCTCCCTGGAAGGCAGCGGATAAGGCGAGTCTATGTCAATCTTGAAGTCGGAAATAATCTGCACATGATCCCACAGCTTGTGGCGGAAATCCACCACGTCTCTCAGTTGCGGATTCAGGGTTCCCATAACTGAAACCACGGCCTGAATCTGCTCGTTTCGCTTCTTGCGGTCAGGAATGTTCACCACATACTCAATCATATCTTGCACGTGCCTGCCGTATTCGGGCATCAGAAGCTTTGCCCTTGTAGTATTGTAATTGTTGTCCATAACAAGGCGAATTTACGAAAAGAAAACGGAAGTATCTGCCAGATAGTCCATGAAAAATTTTCTGCGCTCCTTTTCTTCAAGTGATTTCAGTTCTTCCAGACTGTGCCAGGTAACCGCAAAGCCCGTGAAAGACCCCTTCGGCCATTTCCCTTTCAGGCGGCACTGCACGCTTTCCACACCGGCATCCAGAGCGCAGGCAATCTTGTCCAGAAAACCTTTGCTTACCGTACACCCGGCCTTGAGCATTACCACAGCGTCCGCGTCAGAGGCTGAAAACTCCAGATTTGACAGAATCCTGGAAGATGTTGTGCGGAACGGCCTGACAACATAGTCCAGCAGCGCCGTGGAAACCTCCAGCAAGCTTTCGGCCTGCTTCACGTCCTCTCCGGTAGATGAATAATAAAGGTTCTTGCAGGTCTTCTCCACAAGAGCATCAGTATAGCTGTCAGACAAGAGCACTATGAACCTGAAATGCCGCCGGGCAGGAAGAAAAGCCCCGGCTTTTTGCGCCTTAAGACTCTGCTTTTTTATTTCCGGGTCTGTTATTCCCACAGCTCCGCAAGGAAGCCCCAGAAGCACAACCCTGCAGTTCGGAATGTCAGCAACCAATGCCTTGCTTGATTCCGGCCATCCGTCTTCCGCAGGGCTGAGAATGACATTCAGCGATGCATTTTCCAGATACGGACGCGGAACCTTGCACTCTGAAAGCGGAGGATGCACCATCAAAAGCATATTGGCTGAATTCTCCTCCTTCAGGCGGGATATGTCGGGATAAAGATAAGCGGTTGAAGAGGCCTCAATATCCCTGCCGCATTCCATAAGATTAACCTTTCCTGATTTCAGAATAGCAGAAAGCAGACCGCATCGCTTGAAGAAATAAATATCAGACTCCCTGATTCCCAAAATGTTAACCATAGAGCCAATATCCCCTCCGGCCTCTTCTGCAATTCTCTTTGCAATATCCTCGCTCTGAAACTGCCACCTTAGGACATTGCCGTATTTCTCCCTGAACGGAGAAACTTCCTCCACCCCGCCCAGAAGCATAGACTCCCCTACGGCCTTCCCGGCCTGCTTCATATTGCTGAAGCCTGCCTTGCCGTAGATCTTCCTGCACCTGAGCCAGGCAAACAGACAGCTCAGAAGCCATATCACAAAAAGGATTGCGGCAGCTAAAACGCATGTTCTCCAAGGAAATGTTCCGGCCCACTTGCCCGACAAAAGATTATCCCAAAAAGTTCCGCCGGCCTTTTCACTCACTTCAAACCCCTTGGGCACCATTCCAACACACCGGTCTTTGAAAAACTTGAACGTTCTCTCTGCACAAAGCGAATCGTATGAAAAATAACTGATTCCGACCTCATTCCCCCTGGCTCTGACACACAGTTTCTTCATTGCCAGCAGGCTGGAATCCGGGCTGAAGGAGTTCAGAGCCTTATTTACCCTGCCCTTTGGCTCGGCGATGCTCTTTGCCAGCAAACAGGAGAAATCTCCCTCCATGGCACTCAACGCCCCGCCCTTTGCCAGATAATCAGACTTGAGCCTGTGAGCAACAGATAAAGCGATTGAATCGGCCTGAGGGCCATCGGGAGACAAGGCAAACCTTGCATTCAGGCCGTATTCCTTCACCGTCAAATACAACGCTCCCGCCAGCACAGCCAGCACGGCTGCGCATATCCAGGCGCTTCGGCCCGCTTTTCTCCAGAATGCCCTCTCCCTGTTGCTCATAAATCAAGCACCAAATTAGCAAATTCCGCGGTTATCCCCAAAAAAAGAGGATGACCAAAATAACTTTGGCCATCCCCAACTCAACATGACTAAAAGTCTTATCTTGCCTTTGCAAGCTGCTCAAGAGCTGCGGCTGCCTGAGGAACCTTTCCCTTGATAGAGGTGAACAGCTGGGCTGCCTTTGCAAAGTTTCCGCTCAGAGCCTCGTACACAGCCTTGGCGTATGTGAACATAGGAGCCTGCTGGCTGGTTCCGCCGTCGCTGATCAAAGACAGAAGCTCTCCGGCCCTTGAAAGGTTGCCTGCGCTCATTGCAGCATTTGCGGCATTTACCTTTGCAATCTCGTTGGACGGATACTGCTCCAGAGCCTTCTCCATGATGGAGATGAACTCAGGGCTGCCGGTCTCGCAGGAATTTGCTGCCATGAAGAACTCGTTCAGGCTAAGATCCTTAGGATTAGTCTTGATTTTGTTCTTTATCTGCTCAACATCTACGTAAGGAACCACTTCGTAGCCTACATTGTAAGTAGCCCTTCTCAGAGCCGGGAAGCACTCGTCCTTGAGAGTCTTCCACTGGGCAGGATAAGAAGCCTTCAGCTTGTTCTCCTTCTGGTCAGGAGCAAGGGTTCCGCGGACAATGTCCAGAATCTCGGCCTTCTTGTCCATAGAGGAATTCTCCACGAAAGCGGCAACGCCATCCCAGTCCTCAGCCTCGTAAGAGGTTTCGATAGGAATGTTGCCGTCTTTGAGGGCATGCTTTACCAGAACCTTCAGAGAACCGGTACGATCCATAGCCAGCTTCTCGTTGGTAGAGAACTTGCCGTCCGGAGATGCATATCCCTTCAGAGTAATGTCCTTAACGCTATACTCGGAAGCATTGCTGCTGAGCTGGTTTACAAGGTCTGTAATCTTCTTGATCTCAGCTGCATTGTCCTTGAAGTCAGGATCAACAACTCCCTTGCCTATAGCATATTCAAGATGGGCCTCGCCCTTCTCGCTTCTGGCTTTCACGGCCTCGGCTACTGGCTGTACAAACACGAACTCAGGAGCAAACTTGAACTCCTTCTTGATGGCAGCCAGAGTCTCAATTCCCTGTCCGAGAGTAGTGTTGCAGCATCCGCGGCTGGTCTGCTTCAAAAGCAGCTGGCAGTTGTCCATCCACCTCTCGTAAGGAACCTTTGCGGTATAATGCTCTTTAGCAGGAGCTTTCTTCGTATTGTAGAGCTTGAAAGAGCCGGAACGAGGAGTTCCGTTGTCTCTTACATACTTGTAGTAGCGGTTGCTGCCGTAAAGTCCAATTGCAGGAAGCTCAACGGAATGAACTCCATCGGTAAGCACCGGAACAATGTCCAGGGCCTCTTTCTTCTCAACAGAAGCTGCGGCATAGTCTATATCCATAGCCACGTTCATGGCTCCGTTCTGCTCATAGAGCTGCACGTTGCTAGTCGTTACGCCTTTGGTGAAAACATCACCGGTACGGTTTACAGGCTTCTGGGCGTATCCTGCAACACAAAACAGTGCCGCAGCCGCCAATATCATATATTTTCTCATGATCTTCATTTTTATCGCGATTAGACTAGAATAGATAAACTAAACTCAGAGCCAGCTTTGTAGGAGCAACGAAATGGCGGTCTGCATTCTTGATGTAAGGCACGTGAGAATTGTACGGCAGATATTTGTCATGATTGGCGTACATATAGCCAACAGCTGCCTCAAACTCCAGATTCAGATGCTTTGACAGAATCCAGTCATAGCCCCAGCCTACGCCTACGCCGGCCATCCAGCCCTCGTAGCGCTTGTTCTTCATCTTCTCGAAATCAGCGTTCAGAACCTTGAACTTCAGAAAATCTATGTTTCCTACGTCATACATTCCTGTCATTGCATGAACAGCAAAGAAACTGCCCGCAAAGCGGTCGCAAGTCCAGTACCTGAGCTCAGGCTGAACCATAAAATGCTTCCAGCGTCTTCCTTCATGGAAACGGAACGGGTTGAAATTACCCGACAAATCCATAGTCCACTTCTCTCCCAATCCGAATTCCAGACCCAGATTGATAGTAGCCGTGGCGTCATAGAGCAGATTTGTCTTGATGGCTGCCTTCTGCGCCTTGGCTTGGTTGCCAAAGCATACAAGCATCAGCAGCGCTGCTGCGAAAATAGTCTTGATCTTCATACTGACTATAATTAAACTAATATTTTTCTCGAATCTCAAAGATAGCAATTTATTTTTCAAGCAGGAAATCCAAGGCCTCGGAGACCGAAGCGTCCCTAAGCAGAACTGTTGCTTCCCCATCCATCAAGTACACGCTCGGCGTATGCCTGATAACATACAAACGATTTCTTGCAATAAAGCCCCTGTCGCTCCCTGCAATCCAGTCTTCCGGAATCAAAGAAGAAACGGAAGACAAGTTCCCCTCTGTGCAAATTGCCAACACTCTCAGCTTTTTATCTTTCACAAGATTTTTTATGACAGCGGCCTCTTTCAAGGCTTTAATCCCCTTCCTGCAATCTCTGCAGTCTGAAGTAAAGAATACCACCAACACCGGACTGCTTGCCAAAGTCTTTTCATACTTGAACTCCACCGTGCCGTCACCAGCACCGTTGCAAGCCGGCTTGGTTATATGTATTGTGTACCTCCAGAACAAATCCCAAAACTCCTGGAGATTACCGTCCACATCATAATAATCGAAGTTTTCCGCCGCATAACCCACCGGATTGCGCCTAATCATATATGCCAGATACTTGCTCCTGGCCTTATCTATATCGTCAATATCCGTGCGCCCAATCTTGTGATTGAGGAAAAGCAGCAGCCTTTTCTCGCTGTAATAAGGCGAATCGGGAGTATAGAAATACCTCTCAGCAGCCTCCATCACCTTGTCATAGCCCGTAGGATACTCCCCTCTCCCGCATGAGGCAGCCACGCTGTCCATCAGTTTGTTCACCGACATATGAGCCACGCTGTCTGAAGCCAGCCTCAGTACCCAGAAATACGCCGCAAGCTTGTTCTCCAGCCTTTCTGCATTGGATCTGATCTCAGGTTCGGCATCCATATCCAAATGGCTGAATCTGGAATAGTCAAACCCTTCCCAGCAGCTCATAACATATCTATCAGCCCCCGCCTGAACAACTGCTGCAGAATCCGCGCTCATCTTAGGCATAACAGTGCTAACCTGCCCGTATAAAGTCCCAGTGACCCCAAAAGCAAAGGCCACAACCAATACTATTATACGCTTTACCGTCCTTTTCACTTTCAAATCAGAAACTCTTTTACACAACAAAACTAATCATCATTTCCCCAATCACCAAGCCAAAACGTACAATTGACTTTGTCCGCCCCTAAAGAAAGAGCCTCGGAATCAATCCGAGGCCCTACAAAACCAAACCCGGCAGTTTGATTACTCAGGGACTGTCGGGACTTAACAATGCAAATATAGATATACTTTGAAAAAAATCAATGCCCTTGGATAAAATCTTCTACACATTCTCTATCATTTCACATGCATTATGCACATGATCCAAACCATATAATAAAGAATGAGAATCTATATCCATCCATTCCAAAAGTCTGATCATCTTTTCATAACATATTAATACTTTGGCTGTACTTACCCCCACTACTGTTCCGAAACAGACTGGCTCATGATGTGCAATTCGGTTTCTGATATCATTAACAACACTCAACTCGTTAAATATATAGGTATTGTCATATCTACATCTTATAGAACTCCTAGGCTTATTAGGAAAGGCTCTCAAAAGCAACCTGTTAGTTAAACGATATTGGACATTATTGAACATATATTTCCAAACACCGAATTCCATCTGAGACAACAATCTGCTATGAGTATAAATATGGTTTCTCCGCAATTCTTCATAAATATGCAGTCATTATAATATCTATCTTATTCCTGAGAGACACTTCAAAACAGCTTATTAATTTGAACATCTCCTGAGATAAGATCAAGTTGTAACGATACAACTGCATTGCTTTCTTGGTGTTATTGCTACAAGCAAACAAGTAGCGCCCCATTCTCTCCTTAGAGACAATCTCCTCAAAGTCTTTATACCTCATAACTGTCCATAAAAACAACCGAAAAGTATCGACTTTAATAATAACCACCAAGCCAAAACGTACAATTGACTCTGTCCGCCCCGAAAGTTTTTACTTTACGTACCCCAATTCCATAAAAAGAAAGAGCCCCGGAATCATCTCCGGGGCCCCTTCAAATATTGCTTATCTATTACTATTCTTTACAACGTAGGAGCTGTAGTTCTTGACAGAGCAATTTCCATAACATCACCAGTGGTATGCTCATCAAGGTCGTAAACACTTATCGGCTCTGAGTAATTGTTATTATTATTACGTCTGAAGTATATGGTGTAGTTACTGTTGAGATTAGCTCTTGTAATGGTAAACTGTCTGTTATATGCAGATCCACTTGTTGAGGAAGTTGTATATGCTGTACCAGATGTATAAATTCTCAATGTCTGATTATTCATATCGCCACCTGTACGAGTGAAGTGCAGTGAGTTTGCTTCAATAGTCATCGTTGCGGCAGTAGCAAGATTAATAGGACCAGCATCACTGTAAGAATCTCCACTCATGGATACAGCCACGTCGTCCCAAGCTATAGTTTGGAAGGTAATAGTCTGGGCCTCACTGGAATTGCTCGGAGTGAACAGCCACTTGTCACCTCCCAACGAAGAGAAACGAGTATCTGTAGACTGTGGTTTCAAGTTAGTCAGAGTGAATGTTACAGGTTGTATAGCACTGTTAACATAACTGAACGCGAAGCTTACATCTTTGTTCCTTCCAGCAGGAGCGTTTGCAACCGTAAATCTCGGATTGATGTATTCGAGCAGGTTATCCAGATAAGCATCATAGTAATGAGGTGCACTGATGTCAGCTCTGTAGTATCCGTCATCTGTTGATGTCAACAAATCTATAGATCCTGAAGAACCGGTTGTTGTGTACTCATAAGTGTTGGTTCCAACCTGAACCAAGGTGCTTCCAGCGGCAGGCTTGAGACCTACAAGCTTGATGGTAACCTTCTCAGGCACATCTGATCCATCCATGAGGAATGAGAATGTTACAGGCATGTCAGCTGCATTCTGGGTGTAGTTGTCAAATGCCAGGTTGGTGAAGTTCTTCATCGTGTATGTGATGAAGTTGTCGTGAGCAGTATTGAAGTACTCGTTGGCAACATATACATCACAGTCACTGGATTCCTTGGTGGTCTTGAAGTGGGTCGTGATTGTTACCCACTCATCAGTTGAAGCAGCCTGGAGTGCCAGGTACTCATCATAAGACACTGTCTTGACAAACTGATAAGTTGAAGTTGTTCCATTTATGATAGACTCGCCTGGGGTAACAGGAAGGTTATCATTGTCCGGAGTTATACTGTTTGCGCTTGACTCTATCTTGAGCTGGAGCGGGAAGATTGAACGAGGAAGGTCCTTAGGTATCTTTATAAGGACATCAACTTTCTCTCCCTTGCCCTTCAGAAGGTCGTGAGGATCGCAGACTACCTGCATATTCTGAATGCTCATCAGTTTGTAGGTTACGTTCCTGAAGAGTTTGGAATTGCTTCCATAAGTACCGGTTACCTTGATTGTCTGTGTCTTGGTAACATCACTAGGAGTGGTTGAGGTGAAAGTGAGTTCCCTCCAGCCCTGGGCGTCATCAGAAGAAGCAATTGTAATGGATCCGTCTATTACGGCACCTGAAGCACCCGGATCACCTACGGTTACAGTTACCTGGTTGTTTGCAGGAGTGTCTGTAGAGGCATCAGGCAGGAACTTGAACTTGAGGCTTACTGTTCCCTGACCAACAAGTGTTTTCTCTGTATATTCAACGAAGATACGGGCTACACCGTCGGAAACGTCTGTAAGGTTCTCAGCCTTCTGGTCAGTGGAAATGTCACCGGAACCTGCTGAGTTAGCCGCATCTGTAGGAGTGTCGGAACCAGGTCTGAGTATGCCCTTGATCTTTACGGTATACTGGAAGTTCCTGTAGATGGCGTAATATCCGTCGGCATCCTGGAGCTCTATCCTGTAATAGTAGTTTATTCCGTCCTTGTACCTTCCATAAACCAACAGGAATGTTGCATCCTCGGTAGGTATAGGCCTCTCGTACATATAGACAGGATTTGCAGAGAAATCAGATGCTGCAGGAATGGTCTTGTCTATGGTAGCGGCAGCCGGGATGTTTCCAGGATAAGTACTCTTGATTGTAGCAAAGTCCAGATCCTTGTAATTCATCACGAAAGCGCTGGTAGTCTTGTTGTATGCGGCAATGCTGCCTTCACTTGGCTTGTTTACCAGAGCATATGAAATCAGGTCAAAATCTGCTGTTTCGCTGGTTACCGTAATCTTTCCGAAGTTACGGATAAGAGGAATCTCCTGGAAATGAGCCTTGGTCTCGTCAGAAACCACATACTCTCCGTTAACCTTTTCATAGACACCGTCAGCATCTTTCTTGGCTGTGATACCATTTGGAAGTTCTATTCTCTGCCAGTAAGCATCCTGGTTACCGGAAGTTGTCTGGGTAGACATCACTTCATCCTCATACCTGAAAGGCAGGGTTGCTGGACCGTTGGCTATGAAATGTACCTTCAGGTGACTGTCGCTCAGCGAAAGCCTCACCTTATAGGTATATCTTGTATTATTTGTCGTAGCTAACTGTACCGGCTCTGCCTGAACATACTCCTTCAGATAACCGGATCCTCCGAATACCGCTACCCTGAGGTTCTGGACCTGAGGCTGGTCAGCCATAACTTTGGTGAGAGGTTCAGGAAGATTTACTCCGAAGATAATATCAACCTTGTCTGTTGCGTCAGGCTCCATAGTAACTTTGTCTTCCTTCATGCAGGAAGTGAAGCCGAGCAAAATCAAGAATATATATATAAGCTTTTTCATATTCCAAGTATATTAATCTTTGTAACCTCCCCAAGTTGTCAATGGCTCTACCTGTTCAGAACCCCAGTACCACTCGTCGTATACGCAACGGGCCCATACATAATAATTAGAGCCATTGATTGTGTACTGCCTATTATTCGGTGTGGCTCCATTTGCATTTACAAATTCAAGGTTTCCTGAATTGTTCCTAATCATAAACCACTTGTCACCTGACCAATATCCAGCATCAGGCTCAGGGTCGAACAGAGTAGGAATCTTGTTCATATTTGACAGAGTCATCAGGTACAGAATTTCTGCCTGAGTAGGAAGTCTCCATCTTCCAGCAGGATAACCGTTCTCCTGGTATGCAGCGCATCTCTTCTGAGCTCCTTCGAATGTCATCTGTGCCGTCTTTCCGTAAGAAGACGCAATTCTGAATACTGGAGCGATAATGTCCGAAGTATTGTCAGCGGTTGGCCTGTAGTTGTCGAGCGCGGTAATGCCGCTGTTCAGGGTGCTAGGTGTAGCAGACCTCGGGTCACCGATTGAGCTGGTGGAACCTTCAGGAAGCACTGTCACGTGAATTGTGTACTGGTGCTGGTTGTTGTTTGTACCATAACCGTTGACTGTAGAACGCTGAACCATGGTACCCATGTTTCTGTACTGAGCGGCCAGAGAAGTATTATTGTCCTGAATCGTTTCTGAAGCAGTGGCATTGCCTGTACCCTTCACGAAAGCATATCCATTGGAAAGATGCTCTTCGATATACATTGCAGGATACTGAAGCACGGTAATGTCTTTGTAGTAAATCGAGCCCTCAGAATCTTCATGCCTGATGCGGAATGAGTACTCGTAAGGAGCTACATCAAATGTGCTGCTTGTGATGTCATTGTTAAGGGTATGGTTGATGACAATGTTGTTGTTCTCATCCAGAGTAACCCAGTTGCCGCTTTGAGCCTGAGAAGTATAGTTTGTATAAGAACTTGAAACGAAGTTGTACTGCCTTACGCTCAGGTTGGTGATTGAGCACTTGTTGCTTGTTACATAAGGTATTTTCAGCTGAGTGGTATTGTACATTGTGTGGCTCAACTGAGATACTGAAAGGTATCTCGAACCCTTGATGTCAGCCTCTACAGGATCTGCAGAACCCCAGTCAACAACATAGTAAGTTCCTTCGATATCAACAGATGCATCGTCGATGTCACTTCCCAGGATGGCTACATCCAGGTTGATGTGATACCAGTTGTTGCTTACGAAACCTGATGCATCGTGAGGAAGCATGATACGATAGTAGAACTGCTTCTGAATGCTTCCCCATGTATGAGGCTTGGTAGCCCAGTCTGGGTTGGTCTCGTGGTCGTCACCTGCAATTCTGGTCCAAGGGAGGACGAGCTTGAGGAACGGCTCTTTAGGATCTGAAGTAGCCCAGGTCTGAGGATAAGTGTAGAACGGATATGACTTGTGGAACTGCTCCGTAACTGTAGTGGTTCCAATCAGTACAGGAGGATCGTCGTCGGAATACTGATCCCTTACAATCTGATGGGTAGCCATCTCACCTGTGAACTCCCTCTGTGAATACTTGAAGTGGTTGTAAGGCTTGGCTGCCTCAGGATCGCCGCTTACGAAAGCGTTGCTTACGCCGTTCTCCAGATAGATGTACATCTGGTCGATCATAGGCTGCCATTCCTGTTTGAGGGTGTACTCAACACCACCGTCAATCAGTTTGACAGGAGCTATGGTGCTAGGAGTAACGTATGCGTCCAAGGTAATCTTGCAGGCAACCCTGTGTACGTCTACTACAGGATTTGCAATCAGAGTGGCCTTGCGGCTGATGAGCTCAACCTCCTGAACTCCGTACATCACGAACTCTGTCTGGTCCTTGCCCTTGCCGTCACTTGTAAGCTGAAGTACAAGAGGGAGATTCTGGATGTCCACCATCTTGGTGTTTGCAGATGGGTGCTCGCCAGGATAGTTAACCAGAACAGCAACCTGGCAGGTGTTTACCGGCCTCGGGAAGAGGATGGTGTTAAGCATTGCCTCGTCGATGCTGACGTTAACCGTGTACTGGTTAAGAGCGCTTACAGAAACCCTGCCGTGAAGGACGGAATTCTGGTCGGTCTGTCCATCAGGATAGAAGTAGTAGTCTATCGTCTTGATGATATTCTCATCATAAGCGTCTTCTCCCGGCTTTACTCCGGATATTCCGGCCTTGGTAGAAGGAGTAAGAGTAGAGCAAATAACATCTAGGGCGATGCCGCTCTTTTCCTCAACCTTAGGAGTATTCTCCTCCTTTGTACAAGAAGCAAAGGCCAGGACTGAGATTGCTAACAGAAATATATATCTTTTCATATCTTACTAGTTCTTAGGGAGTAATATAATCCAGTCATCACGATTGATTTCACTCTGTGCATCAATCTCTCTTCCGTTTGCAGTTACTGTGAACTTAAGTCTGATCTGCTTGTCGGTAGGTCTTGCAAGACCGAGGTTAGGAGTGACAGTCAGGGTAACCCTTCCAGATTCAGATCCGTGAGGATCAATTGTACCAGAAGTAGGACTAATTGTGAAGTACTCAGTGTCGCCAGTCATGCCGACCATCCAGGTTCCGCCTACAGGAGCCATGATGGTGAAGGTTCCTACAGGGTTCTTTCCGGAAACAACAGTTGCCACATTGCCTGAAACGCTGCAGGTGGAGGCGTCGAACTTGAGTCCGGTAGGAACCACAACTGTTCCTTCAGAGTAGTCTACGTCATACTCGTTGTAGTCCCAAGGAAGCACCTTGGTGGTAAGCTGGATAAGCTTGTCGGAGAACTGGATAATGAAGTGAGTCTTCTTTCCGGCCTCCCAAGCCATCTTAGGGAGTTTTATCCTTGTAGAATGTGATTCCCAAGTTCCTGCAACCTCCATCTCATAATTGATGACTATGAGAGAGTCTGTTGAAAGATGGGTGTATCCATCAGCGATTCTTGCAGGATCTGTTTCCAGATTTGTAGGAGCGACATCATCTATGCTCTGAGGCCAAAGCAGGAAAAATGTCCTTGAGGAAGGATTTTTCTGCTGTGTAAGAGCATCGTAAGAATCATCCTCCAACAATTCTACATATGAAGACATGGTCGGGAAGAAACTTCCGCTGACAGAAGGAGTTCCGAGGGCAACCACAGAAGGAGCGGCAAACGTGATGGTTGCGCTGTTCTTGTTCTTCAGGCCTTCGAAATCAATGCTGTGAAGCCTTACCTTGGTGTCTGTCTTGCTCTCCACTTCCACGCTCAAAGCCGTGAACAGGTGCTTCAAAACAAGAGGCACCACGCTGTAATTCTTCTCGGCTGCATTCCTTACAACTGCATCAGAATAGAGGAAGTCAAACTGAGTGGAAGCAGGAGTGAAAGTAATAGCCGGAACCGACAGGGTATTACCGCTCAGGGTTGGAGTTACCGGAATTGGAAGGTCTGATTTCTTGTCGTAAGTCAGATAGCCGAAGAACGTATGGGTTCCGTTGGCTGTCCAAGGATAGATTCCGTTGGAGGCATACTTCCAAACCTCTACTCCGTTGTAGATTATCTCTTCGTTGATATAAGGGTCTGTAGCAGGATTCCAACCTTCGATGGTTGTTCCGGTATAATTGGTCAGAAGGTCATAGACCTGAATCTTGCTTCCGACTTCCTTAAGATCAGCATCGTTCAGCATAGCCTTGGTAGCCGGCTTGCCGAATGTGATGTTCGGGAGTTTTGCTGTAGGAGTTTCTGGCTCCTGTGGCTGTGGAACTACTGGTTCGTCAATTCCTGAACCTTTGGAGCAGGAAACCAGCAGACCGGCGCTCAGAAGTAAAACTGCAAAAAAGTTATATATACGCATATCCTTAATTTTTTACTCAACGATAACTATATATTCATCAACCGGCCAGTCTTCTGCACTTGCGCTGATCTCGATAGGATGGAGACCTATTGTCAGTGTGTAGACGATCTGGTTGTTTCTCTGCCACTCGGCGATCAGATCCTTCAGAGGAAGGGAAACTGTCTCGGTGATGGTTCTTGCCGGAGTGGTGGTGGTGATGGTGTAGGAAATTGTGATGTGGCTGACATCAGAAATGGTCTGAGGCAGAAGAAGCAATGTCTGGTTGTCTTCAGCCAGAAGGACGGCCTCAGCGGACGGATCTACCGTGGTGCTAGGAAGGTTGATGTCCTTCATGGCGACGGTATAGTCAGCTGTCTGGGTGTCATCCACAGTCCAAACGGATGAAGCGGCTGCAACATCCGGAGCAAGGGTTCCCTTGTTGTAAATTCCTTCGAGAACGATTGAATTGACCTTTACAGTAGCGCCGCTAGGAGCATCTGTCTTGCCCTTGAAACGGATCATGGTAAGCATGTGGTAGAACTTCAGGTCCACTATGTCCGTGCTGGTGTGGGCAGATCCGGCAGCGCCGTACATCTGATTGTCCAAAACGTTAGCCAGCATGAAGTCGACCTGGTCTGCAGGAGTGTCCTGAACCGTAAAGCTGAAGTCAGCAAAACCGGTCTTGGTGATGCCGGCTCCATCGTGAGGATAATAAGCAAAGAAAGCAAGACGGTTGCTCTCCTTAGAGTTTGGCCAGTAGCGCTTAGGGCTATAGGTGTACTTCTCAGGATTAGCAGCTCCGCCACCGGTATAAGTAACCTTTACATTCTCCATGAACTTTCCGTAGGTGGAAAGGCTGGCCGGGTCGAATGTTGTATTTGAACCGGTGTTGTAGACATACACGCCGAATGCCTGGTTTGAAGGCAACTCTGTTCCTGAAACAAAGCTTCCATTGGCCTTTGTTATGGAACGGGCTGTGTAACCGCTGAATTCCATAGGCTTCTCATACTCTAACTGGTTGTCTCCCTTGCTGCAGGAAAGGACAGCCAGGCTCATGAAGCCTATTGACATCAGCTTGATCATCTGTCTGATTTTTAATCTCATATCTGTTAAATCTTATATTTTTTCTTTCTTCTTTGTTTTGAACCGAACTCATCTTCGGTTCCCTGGAACCCGGAAAGGCGGTCAGGCCCGTCCGGGTTAAAATCAGCTGTCTAATGCAAGATTAGATAGTAGGGATAGTGATGTCAGCTGCGGTAATAGCATCCCAGTCAACAACCTCAGCGATGAACTTAATAGGCTTCAGACCAACTGTGAAAGTGTAAACAGTGTTCTGGTTCATAGCCCACTCAGTGATAGCGTTGTCGCTCTTGTCCTTAGCAGTGTTGAGAACGATGGTAGCTGTGTTCTCGATCTCTGCGTCAGAACCGGTCTTAACAGTGTAAACAACGGTAACGATTACATCGTCAGACAGAGTCTGAGGAACCATCAGGTAAGCGTCGTCAGCCTCAGTTCCGGTAGGAAGGAAAGCAGCAGTGGTGTTGAGTGCCTGAGATCCGCTGAATACGGTGAACTCAGCAGGAGTTCCCTGTGCAGACCATGCTCCGAAAGGAGAAGTAACTGCAGGGGTGAAAGTACCCTTGGTGTTAACAGCAGCAACCTTTATGCTCTTAAGAGTGATAACGGTTCCGTCAGTTGCATAGTCAGCGTCGGTGTTAACCTTGAACTTAACCATTGAAAGAGCATGGTGGAACTTCATGTTTACAACACCCTTCTTTCCGCTGTTGGTAGAGCTGTAAACCTGGTCCTTAGCAACCTCTGAGAAGAGGAAGTCAACCATGTCTGCAGGATCTGTCTGAGCGGTGAAAGAGTAAGCACCCCAACCGTTTGAAGGAGCGGTGAGTCCAGTAGCGCCAAAAGGATAAACTGCAAAGAATGAGAGCTTGTTGTTAGCCTCATCGTTTGGCCAGTACCTCAGTGGGCTGTAAGAGTACTTGGTCTCATCGTTGTAACCGCCACCTGCATAGGTAACCTCAACGTTGTTCATGAAAACGTTGGAAGTGTTGGTTCCGTCGAATGCGTCAGCGCCTGTAGCGTAAGCCCAAACAGCAAACTTGGATCCAGTAAGCAGCTCGGTAGTTCCCTTGTCGATGAAAGAACCAGCGTCAGCCTTGGTGATAGCACGTCCAGTGTAGCTTGAGAAAGCGATAGCGGCCTCTCTCTGCTCAGGCTGGTCGTTCTTTGAGCAGCTTGCAAATGCAACTACAGCTGCTGCAGCCAATAAGAAAAATTTTTTCATGAAAAATTTGGTTTAAAAGTGAATAAAAATATTTGAGTTGTTTAATTATTTGTTTTCAGTTTCCTGAATTAGTTTCTACTATTAAATAGGAATAGGAACATCGATGATATCATCCCAGTCTTCTACGTAGGAGATAAATCCTCCAGCGTCCCCGCTAGGATCGTAAGGCAGGTTGATAGGACCAACCTCAAGGTCCATGTACATCCTGATCTTGCCAGGGAAGCTGATCTTGAACTTGTCACCTACTGTATAAACCTCCTCGGTGATGGTCTTGAGGTCTTTGTGGAGAGCCTGAACAGTGAAGGTATTCAGCTGAGGGTTTCTTCCTGTAACGCTCTTTTCTCCATTAGGAAGGGCAAAGGTGTGGATTGTGGTTTCAACGTAACCGTCAACTCCGTCTGTGCTGGTTACGTGGATGTCCCATTTCTCCATCAACTGTGCAACCTCCTTCTGTGAGGTGGTGTTCTTAGTAAGCAGATAAGAGTCTGCAAGACCTTCCATAGAAGTTCTTACTGAATACAGAGTAGGAATGTTGTGGAAATAAATCTTTACATGAAGTCTTGAAACCACATTGTGTGCAACTGCAGAAATAGTCCTAAGTGCAGGAGCATCCTTGTCTACAGGAGCATCATCTGCCGCCTCACCGTCTCCGTCTTTCTTGCCGTGGCCCTTTCTCCACTTAGCATATTCGTACTCAAAGTTCTTAATTTCTTCTTCTGAGATGGTAAACTCATCGGCGATACCGATACCCAGATCTTCAGGCTGTGCGCCAACACCAGGCAGCTCGTCACCCTCCTGGGAAGCAATCACTCCCTTCATGATTGCATACCACTTGGAAGCAACCTTGGAGATAACTGCCTCTGCAGTCTCGAATGAACCCATGTCCTTGAAGGTGATACCACCGAACTCGGTCATGGACTGGTTCATTACGAATAACTTGTAATGGCCGGCAGTGATGTTAAGTTCAGTCTGATCAACCTCAGAAGTAGTGAAGGCCTTTCCTACCTCGCCCTCCTTGAAGAGGAATACGGTCATTCCGGTAGGCTCCTCAGGGAAGTCTGTCCAGTCTACCTTGAGGATAATCTTAGCCTCTGGTTTGTAGAAGTACTCCAGAGGACGCCTCTCGCATCCAAAAGCCGCAATCAGTACAGCCAGTGAAAGTATATACTTGGTTATTCTCATTTTTCGTTCCTCCTTTGTTCTCTAAGTTGCTTTCTCTTAGCCTTGTCGCCTTTTTTGTATATATGGTAGACAATAGAAGCGTTTGCCTTGGTAGGGCCAAAATAGTGGCGGTGGCTGTCGTGCTGCCATACAAGGTGCTCGTCACCCATCACACCCTTATACTTTGAATAATCCGTGCCAAGATATCCAGCGGCAACGGAAAATTCCATGCTCCATCTGTCGTTGAGCCAGAAAGCGTAACCGCCTTCTATGCTTCCGGTCCAGAACCAGCCCTGCCATCCTCTGTGAGGAAGAGAGCGGTGAGGCTCAACATCATAGTAGCCTGCACCACCGGTCAGTCCTACAAACCATCCGGAAAGAACATCCTTTACGTTGCGGTTGCCGAGCCAGCGTCTTGCGCTCATATCCCAGTAGAGAACCTGCCATGCCCTGGAGTTGTCGTTCCAAACCCACCAAGGGAATGTGTACTCAGCAGCAACGCTCCATTTCCTTCCGAGAGGAATCTCAACTGAAATGTTAGGAGTAGCGCCAAAGTCATACAGGAAGTTGGTCTTCACTGCAAGTACCGGCTGCGGCAGCGGTTCTGGAGCCGGCTGTACAACAGGCTCTGCAGGCTGAGCAGGAGGATTTGCTGCAGGTGGAGGAGTTACAACTGGCTCCTGTGGCTGAGCAGGAATCTCCTTGTAGAAATCAACTACAACAACAGTCTTTCTGAGTTCCTTGAAGGCGTTGTCGGTAAGCCACTTGTAAGGGATACCGCCATGCAGCCTGCGCAGATTGTCAATACGAGGATATACAAGCTTGCCGTTCTGCTCTTCCTCTACAGGATATTCCCTGAGTATCTTCAGAACTTCATCCTTGTACTTTACGTCGGAAGCCTCCACAACCTTGATAGCTCCTTCCCAGTCAACTCCGAGAGATTTGACTTTGAACAAGTCCTTGGTCTGAGGGTAGCGTCCTACGATAACCTTCTGGATGCTGGCAGCTCTTTCATTCGAATACATCTCATTGCGTATCTGGTATCCGTCAGGGGATGCGCTGGATACGACAGAGATTGAAGTAATGCCCATTTGAGGATCATCGAGAATCCTTCCTACTTCATTGATGATAAAGGCAATGTTCTTTGCATTGTCTTTATAAGTAGTGTCCAGCAGAGTATACATTTTCTGGAAGTATATCTGCCTGCTGAAATTGCCTGTAGTCCTTTCCTGAGCCCGGGCTACAACCAATCCGCAGATGGACAGCGTTAACAGTAATACTAGCTTTTTCAAAATATATTATACTTTATAAATATTCTTCAATCGTGCTGTGCCCTTTACCTACTTCGGCACAATCGGCGCAAAAGTATGAAAAAAAATTACTAGTCTGTTACAAAAACGCAACATTTTTTGAAGTTTTTATTTGACACGCTTCCCACCATGCTGATTTTCAGTAACATAAATATTATCGTGAAACGATGGAAAAATATGGTCATTTCAGCCTATAAAAGCTGCCAAATGCAGATAGTATACAAGTTAGTACTATATTCAAAATGATACTTTTATGTTTTTTTGAGTTGTTTTATAATTATAAATAGGTATAGCAATTTTTTTGCCAGAGAATGGCGATGTTACAAAATGAACTAAAATGACACAAACAAAAAAGACCGGGGAATCAACGATTCTCCGGTCATCTAGTAGCGGGGGGAGGACTCGAACCATCCGACCTCCGGGTTATGAGCCCGACGAGCTACCAACTGCTCTACCCCGCGGTATTGGGCTGCAAAGGTAATTAAATAATCTTAATTACCAAATTTTTCTTCATTTATCCAGAAATTCCGCTGCCTCGGCCATTGGGAGAGTGGTCTGCTCTCCTGTTTCCAAATTCTTGACATTCACCGTATTTGCGGCCACCTCACTCTCTCCTGCAATAATGAAAAACGGTATATGGTTTTTCTCTGCGTATTCGAACTGTTTCTTGAGTTTGCTCTGGTCCGGATACACCTCGCAGCTGATGCCTTTTTCCCTCAGTGTCTTTGCCAGAGGAAGAAGGTATGCAACAGAAGATTCATCCATGTTTGAAAGCAGAACCTTTGTTGCGGTAATTGCGTCTTTCGGGAACTTGTCCAAACCTGTAAGAACATCGTAGATTCTGTCTGCTCCGAACGATATGCCCACGCCTGAAACGTCAGGAAGGCCGAAGATGCCGGTGAGGTTGTCGTATCTTCCTCCGCCACAGATGCTTCCGATGGCAAAGTCCAATGCCTTTACCTCAAAGATAGCACCTGTGTAATAGTTAAGTCCGCGGGCCAGGGAAAGATCTATTTCCACCTTCTGGCCAATGCCCGCTTTCTCTATCAAGCCGAACAAAGTCTTCAGTTCTTCAACGCCCGTCCGGCCGGTCTCGCTGTCCTTTACAACATCGCTGATCAGAGCAATTTTCTCACTTGTTGTGCCGCTAAAAGTGAGTACCGGTTCCAGTATTGAGAAACCTTTTTCATCCACTCCGCCAGCAAGCATTTCTTCCTTCACCGCATCCAGGCCGATCTTGTCTATCTTGTCCATGGCGATGGTGATTTCCACCAGCTTTTCAGGGAAGCCCATAACCTCAGCCAATCCACTGAGAATCTTGCGGTTGTTGATCTTGATGCAGACATTGATTCCAAAGATTCCGAACACCTCGTCCACTATCTGAACAAGCTCCAGTTCGTTGAGCAGGCTCTTGCTTCCGATCACGTCCACATCGCACTGGTAGAACTCACGGTAGCGGCCCTTCTGCGGACGGTCTGCCCTCCATACCGGCTGAATCTGGTAGCGCTTGAACGGGAAGGTTATTTCATTGCGGTGCTGCACCACGTATCTGGCAAAAGGAACGGTAAGGTCATACCTGAGGCCCTTCTCGCAAACCCTTAAACTCAGGGCATTGCTGTTGACAACTTTCTCAATTCCGGCCTCGTCGTCATCGTAAAGATAGCCGCCCTCCAGACCTGATTTCTCAACATCTTCTCTCGAACTGTTCTGCCTGATGATGAACTTGTTGAACTCGTCAGGCGAAATGCCGGAGAAAGCGTCACCGCTGTTGAGCACTTTGAAAAGGAGCTTGTCGCCCTCCTCTCCGTACTTGCCCAGAAGAGTGGACAGATTCTCCATTGAAGGAGTCTCTATCGGCTTGTAACCGAACTTCTTGAACATGCTTCTTACGGTGTCGAATATGTAGTTTCTTCCGGCCATCTGCTCCGGAGAAAAGTCTCTTGTTCCTTTGGGAATGCTTGGTTTCTGCACTTGTGCCATTTTCAAAAAATTTTCTCTTGCAAAGATATAAGTTTTTAGCCTTTCAGGTATTCGTGAATGGCTTTGGCGGCCTTGCGTCCCTCACCCATCGCGAGTATTACGGTGGCGGCTCCGGTTACAACATCTCCGCCGGCGAATACTCCTTTTCTGCTCGTTGCCGTATCGCTTGTAATCAAACGGCCTTTGCGGTCTGTGTCCAGGCCGGGAGTGGTGTCCGCTATCAGGCGGTTGATTTTCGTACCGAGCGCAACTATCAGAGCATCAGCCTCTATGTCAAACTCAGAGCCTTGAATTGGAATCGGGCTTCGGCGTCCGCTCTCGTCCGGTTCGCCGAGCTCCATTCTTATGCATCTTATGCCTTTTACCCATCCGTTTTCATCGCCGAGGACTTCTACCGGATTTGTCAGCAGCTGGAAGTTGATGCCCTCTTCTTTTGCGTGATGCACTTCCTCTGCTCTTGCAGGCAATTCCTTTTCGCTTCGGCGATAAACTATGGTAACCTCAGCTCCAAGCCTTAGCGCAGTTCTTGCAGCATCCATTGCAACATTTCCGCCGCCTACAACGCACACCTTTTTTGCATGGAAAATCGGAGTGTCACTCTCTTTGCTGAAAGCCTGCATCAAATTGTTTCTTGTCAAGTATTCGTTGGCAGAGAAAACTCCGTTCAGGTTTTCGCCCGGAATTCCCAAAAACAGCGGAAGCCCCGCTCCAGTTCCCACAAACACCGCCTTGAAGCTTTCCTTGTCCATAAGCTCGTCTATGGTTACTGTTCTGCCCACAAACACATCTGTCTCTATCTTGATGCCCATATCCAGAAGATTCTGGATCTCCTTTTCAACAACAGCTTTCTTTGGAAGCCTGAACTCAGGAATTCCGTATGTAAGAACTCCGCCGGCTTTGTGCAGGCTCTCGAAAATCGTCACGTCATAACCAAGTTTCGCAAGGTCTGATGCACAGGCCAAACCCGCTGGTCCGCTGCCGATTACAGCCACCTTGGTTCCATTGTTTTGACACTCTGCCTTGCAAGCAGATGTTTTGTCAGATTCAGAATTTTCGCGATTATAATCGGCGACAAATCTTTCAAGTTTTCCTATTGAAACCGGCTGTCCCTTCACTCCGAGAATGCAGCTGCCTTCGCACTGGGTTTCCTGCGGGCAAACCCTGCCGCAGATTGCAGGCAGTGAACTGTCTTCAGAAATTGTATCGTACGCGGCTTTGAAGTCTCTTTCAAACACCTGATGTATGAATGCCGGAATCTTAATGCCTACAGGACAGGCAGCTACGCAGCGCGGCTTCTTGCAGCTGAGGCATCTGGAAGCCTCAAGCTGAGCTTCCTCAGCATTGTAGCCGTAGCATACTTCTTCAAAGTTTGCTGCCCTGACCTTAGGGTCTTGTTCCCTCACCGGAACCCTGTCTATCTTGTTTGCCATAGAATTATCTTTTTAGTACAAGTCCGGCGGCCTCGTTAGCATCTTGCTCCTGCTTGCGGTAAAGAGTCTGGCGGCGCATGGCCTCATCAAAGTCCACGTCATAGCCGTTGAACTCAGGGCCGTCCACGCAGGCGAACATCGTCTTGCCCGCAACACTCACTCTGCAGGCTCCGCACATTCCAGTTCCATCCACCATCAAGGTGTTGAGACTCACCGTAATAGGAAGGTTCAACTTCTTTGCCGTCAGCGTTGCAAACTTCATCATTATCATAGGGCCGATTGCTACGCACATATCGTAATTGTTGCCCAGTCTTTCCATAAGAAGAGTAACCACTCCCTTCTCGCCTTTTGAGCCGTCATCGGTGCAGATGTAAAGGTTTGTGCAGGCCTTTTTCATCTCGTCTTCCATGATGATGAGGTCTTTGTTCCTGGCGCCTATGATCACATCTACGTGAGCTCCTGCCTTGTGCAGATACATCGCCTGAGGATAAACAGGAGCTGCCCCTACTCCACCGGCAACAAACAAATAGCGCTTATTCTTCAGTTCCTCGTATGGAATATCCATAAATTCAGATGGTTTGCCAAGCGGGCCGGCTACATCGCAGAGGAAATCTCCCTCGTTCATCATGCAGATTTTGCTGGAAGAAACTCCTGCTATCTGCACCACAATTCTCACCGTTCCTTTCTCTGCATCATAATCGCAGATGGTAAGCGGAACTCTCTCTCCGTTTTCCGTTGGGCGGACAATGAGGAACTGCCCCGGCTTAGCGCTTTTGGCAATCCTGGGAGCCTCCACTTCCAGCGAGTAGATCAGCGGTGTGAGCTGCTTTTTTCCTGATATCTTGAACATATTATAAGTCTTTGAAAGTCTTGAATGTGTAGCCTTTCTTCTTGAGGTACATTATCATTTCTCTCAGGCGGTTATAGAGCCTCTCGCTTTCCGGGCGGGATTCTTCTATGCCTGGATGGATGAGTATGATAGCGCCGTTGAGGTTGCTCTTGGCCTCAAATGCATAGAGGCGGTCTATCAGTTTCTGGGCCTCTACGTATGAGCTCATCGAAGGAATGGTGTAGTCTGCAGGAGTGGCTGTTCCCTGAGTATAGTTGATTGGAATGTAGCCGGCTCTGGAGAGTATGTTCACAGCCTCCGTGTTGTAGTGCTCGTAAGGCGGAAGCAGATACCTTGACTGGCTCTGAAAAACTCCGAACTTTTCCAGTTCTTTAGCGTTGAGGCGGATGTCTGCAAGTATGCTGTCTTTGCTTATAAGCATAGAGTCTCTGTTGCCGTCCCACGGAGCATACAGAAGATGCTTGTCTGAATGGCCGCTCACATAATGGCCCTCGTTTACAATCTCACGGATAATATCCTGGAACTCAGGCTTGCGCAGAGCATTTCCGGTAAAGAAGAAGGAGCCTTTTACCTTCTCTTTTCTGAGCTGCTTGAGTATCTTCTCACCTCCGTTGAACATATCGTCTGCGGAAAAGATCAGATAGATTTCTTTCTTGGTTGGATCTATTCGGCGGATGGCGCCATACTGGTCTTTTACTGCTTTTGCCGTGGACGGATTGTATTCTTTCTTCTGGCGGTTGCCTTCCTGCTCCAAAGTTGCAAAGTAATATGTCAAGCCTGCCGTGCCGTCCATCGTTGGCTCGTTGGTAGCATAGTCACCGATGTCGTTGTGGTAAACTGCAATTCCCCTGTTCAGACTTGGGGTTTCATCAGGTTCCCTAAGTCCGCCTCCTGCTCTGGAAGCGAATATGAAGTTATATACCGGACCGTCTATCAGTCCTCCTGTTATCTCCCTGTTTTCCAGAGTGAAAGCGGAATGCGGACGAGTCGGTATGTATCCGCCCTTAGGATAGCCTATTATCATCGATACACCCCATGGGTTGCAGCCGAACAGCCAGTCTCTCAAAGCCGCTTCCATATAAACATAGGAACTGTCTCCAGTGAGCCTGCGGTAAAGCTGGGCCTGGGTGACGGCGGCGCTGGTCAGGTTGTTGGAGCACCACAGATATGGAATGCCGTGGCAGAACGGCTCTAGGTCTGCCCTTTTGCGCAAATCCTCAAGGCCTTCCTTCATGAATTCAGTGTATTTGAGTTTCAGGCCCTCGTCTCCTTCCGATGCCTGAAGGAAGTGCCCGAGGTTGATGAACGGATAGAACTGGTAATGCCTTCCCCTGCCAAGCTCCATCCATGGAGACACAGGCTCCTGCTCACCGTAGTAGTCTGCTTCTTCTTGATATACAGGATTTTTTGTGGTTGAATATAATGTAGCTGCTGCCAGTTCCACGTCATCTACCCAAGTGTCTTCCTCGTAGAAGTATCTAGAAATGTAGCAGGCGGTCTGGGTGTTGCCCGGAACCTCCTTGGCATATTCGTATGCAGGAACTGCCTTGGCGGCAATCTTCTTGGCAAACTCAGGGTCTATCGTCGAGAAAACGTCTCCTCCAAGAGCAAAGGTGGAAGCGAATTTGCCGGCTGCGGAAGAAACTCCAGTTGTGCGGTTCTTGCCGAACTTGCCCATTCCCTGAGGCTTGCCGGTGAGGAAGTAAACCGGGCGTCCGTTGCCCTCTCCCCAGCCGTAATCGGCAGTGTCATACTGAGGCGGCTTGAATCCAATATGGTCTCTGTCATCGGCGATCTGGGTGAACATCACCCTGTCTTCCGGGTTCATCTTAACAAGCCAGTCAAGCCCCCAGCGGGCCTGGTCCAGGATATCCGGCACGCCGTTGGCGCCGGGCCTTCCGTCAGCCTGATAGCGGTCAGCAAAAATGCTCTTGTCCTCAATATACTTCCAGGCAAACATCATATGGTAAGTTGCCGTAGCGCTTGTAGTCTGGTACTGAAGGTAATCGGAAGCGTCGTGCCAGCCTCCAGTCACGTCTATCCTCTCTCCGTTCCTCTCAGGATGGTCAACAATGTAGCCGTCCAACTGGTGGCAGAGAGTATCGGTGAACGGGTTGTAGCCGCACTGCTGCTGCCTCATATAGTTGAGCAGAAGATCTGCCGCCCCGTCATACACATCCGCCCCTATCTTGAATACCGGAGAATATGTATCCCTGAATCTTATATAATACCCTCCCGGCTTTTCCAGAGCGGAAAAATTAAGCCTGAAAGCACTTTCCACAGCCCATTTGCTGCCATCGGCACCCCCGGCACGGCCGGTGAAAACAGGAAGGTCGGTGACGGCATCAAAAACCACAAACTCTTCCGGCATCCATTCCTGCTCAATAAACGGAACATCCACTTCTACCTTTCCGGGCCGCCTTGTCCAGGCAGTCTGTCCGGATGCACTCACCTGAACATCCAGGCCATCTCTGTCTAAAGGCGCGTCCAGACTTTTTTCCTCAAAATAAACGGCTACTTTAACGCTCTTCGGGAGATATCCCACATAGTTGATTCTGATATGTTTCTGGGCTATAGATGAAATGGAGAAGCCCAGAACCGCCAGCAGGATAAATAGTTTTTTCATAATCTTTCGTGATGAAGAATTGCAGTTTTCCAAATCATACAAATATAACAATTTTACATTATCTTTGGATTTTGAATAATCGCGACAAAAATTAAAAATTACACGATATGAATTTCTGGAAAACCTTTTTGGCCGCACTTCTGGGATGTCTTGTGGCCCTGATTCTGAACCTGATTCTATTCTTTATGCTCCTTGGCGCCATTATGAGTGCCGGAAGCACTTCTGAGGTTCCAACCGTGAAAAACAGCTCTATCCTGAAAATAGACCTCTCAGAGGCCATTGGCGAAAGAACCCAGGAGGGCGTTGGAGCAGACCTGGGCATTCCTTTCGTGAGCATGCCTAAGGCTTCCCTCGGCATTTATGACGCCATCAGAGCCATTGAGAAGGCTGCCGAGGACAGCAAGATATCGATGATCCTGATTACCGACAAAGGGGCTGTAAACAGCGGACTGGCCAACCTTGAAGAACTTAGGGAAGCTTTGATAAAGTTCCACGACTGCGGAAAGCCTGTAGTTTCATACGGAATCAACTATTCGCTTGGCGGATACTATATTGCAAGCGTTGCAGACAAGATTTACATACACAACGAAGGCACTATGCCGATCCAGGGACTGGGTGCCAGCATGATGTTCTTCAAAGACGCACTGGACAAGCTGGGAGTTGAGTTCCAGCTCATCCGCCACGGCAAGTTCAAGGCAGCAGCCGAGCAGTACATCAAAAACGACATCAGCCCTGAGAACCGCCAGCAGAATATGGAAATGCTCAATTCCATCTGGGAGAACTGGTCTGAAGCCATCTGCATAAGCCGCAAGATAGACCCTGCCGTTTTCAACGAGGCTATAGACCAGCTCAAGATAGGCACTGCAGAATCTGCCAAGGAACTCAACCTGGTAGACGAGACTCTTACTACAGACGAATATACCCAGAAGATCTGCGGCCTTGTAGGCGTGGAGAAAGAAGAAGACCTGAAAGTTGTTCCTATTGCAACCTATGCCAAGACACTGGATCAAAGTATGAAGGGAGAAAAGAGAATTGCAGTTCTCTACGCTGAGGGCGAGATTGCTATGAACGGAAGCGGTATTTCCGCCAACAAGTTCGTGCGCCAGGTGGAAAAAATCCGCAAGGACAAGAAAATTGACGCAGTTGTATTCAGAGTTAATTCTCCTGGCGGAGACGCCCAGGCTGCCGAGCTTATGAGAGAAGCTCTCCAGAAACTCGCCGCTGAAAAGCCTCTTGTATGCTCCTTCGGCGAATATGCAGCCAGCGGCGGATACTGGATTTCAGCCCAGGCAAATCGCATCTTCTCAGACAAGACCACTCTCACCGGCTCCATCGGAGTATTCTCCCTGGCGTTCAACTATGCTAAGGGCCTCAAGGAGCATCTGAAAATCAATGCAGTGCAGCTCGGAACACACAAGCACGCCACTGCCGGCGACATGAGCCGTCCTATGGATGAGGAGGAAATTGCCTACACCCAGAAGTTCGTAGAGCAGATCTACACCAAGTTCATGAACATCGTTTCCGACGGCAGAAAAATGAGCATAGCTCAGGTAGATTCCATTGCCCAGGGAAGAGTTTGGACCGGAACCCAGGGAGTTGAGGTTGGAATAGTTGACGAGATCGGCGGCATTGAAGACGCCATCAAATATGCAGCCAGCCTGGGAGGCGCCACTACATATCATGTTGTAGAGTATCCAAGAGTGAAGACTCAGATGGAAGTGATGATGGAAAGCTTCTCCGGCAGCGGCGAAGAAAGCCTCCTGAAGAGAATCTTCGGCAAGAAAAATGTTTCACAGGCTGAGCAGATTCTTCAGGACATTGAAGAAAACAACCGCGTAAAGACTTACGTGAGAATGCCTTACAACTACGAGTTCAGTTACTAGCAGACTTGGGCTGACACAATCAGCGCTTTTTTGCTCTGCGATGTAACCTTGTAACGGTCATCGATTTCTAAAGACGGAAGACAGACAATGCTTCCGTCTTTTTTTGCGACAACAGGAAGAATGTTCTTCAGTAGCAGATCCACTTTCCTGGAGTTGAGGAAATCAGCAACGCTCTTGCTGCCCCTCAGGCCGAACGGAGAGAATCTGTCTCCTTCCCGCATAGTCCTGCAAAAGAGAGGGAAAGACACTTTATCAGCATCCAGCACAGAGACTTTGCCGCTGAAAGCCTCCAGCGAAGAAACATCCTGCTCTTGGATTCTTATAGTTAACGGGCCGAATGAATAAACGCCGGGGCCTGTAATTTCAACCGGCTGAATGTTGTCCTCAAAAAGGCTGTAAAGCCTCAGCTCCCCTCTTTCAATTGTTGCAGCATTGCTGTTGAGAAAGAAGACTCTCGTAGAATCGTTATTGGTGCAAAGCCCGTCTGCAATCTGTTCCAGCTCATCTTCGTTAAGAGGAATGTTATGAATCCTCAGCAGTTCGGCAAGGTAGAAACCAGTGTTTTCCTCTGAGTGGAGCCTCTCTGCTGAAGCCCTGAAAACCAGATACTTTTCTCTCAGGGCATCAACGATTCCGCCTTTTGGCCGTTCCGTCTTTACAAGAAGAGATTCAACCTTTGCGGCTACGAGCTTGTCAACCTCAGCGTTAAGCTCCTTGAACCGTGAAATGTCTTTGTTCAGAGTCTGGATGACGGACGGGTTGATTTCTTTAAGGTACGGCATCACCAGATTGCGGATCTTGTTTCTGGAATACTCGCTCTGGCTGTTGGTTTTGTCTATGCAGAATGAAAGATTGTTCTCCTTTGCGTATGCCTCAATTTCAAACCGTTCCACATTCAGAAGAGGACGGGCCACGCAAATCCCGTCTTGCAGAAGACCGAACGGGCGGATGGCTCCCAGGCCCTGGCGGCCGGTTCCCCTTGCAAGGTTCAGAAGCAGGGTTTCAGCGTTGTCGTCAGCGTTGTGGGCTGTAAGCAGAGTTTGAAAGCCTTCCTTTTCGGCCAATTCCCGGAACCAGCCGTAACGGAGTTCTCGGGCTGCAATTTCAACAGAGAGTTTATGCTCCCTGGCGTATGCAAGAGTGTCAAAATCAGCGGTAAAGAACTCAAAGCCGTATCGTTGAGAAAGATCTTTTACAAATGCCTGGTCAGAGTTGCTGTCCTCTCCCCTGAGGTGGAAATTCACATGTGCAACCCCTATTCTCTTTTCAGAATCGCGATAAAGAGAATGAACCAGATGGGCCATAACGGAAGAGTCCGCTCCTCCGCTCACCGCCAAAAGCAAGTTGTCGCCAACCGGGTGCTCCAAAAAGAAAGCACGCACTTTTCCTATGATGTCAAGTGCCGCCATTTATTTCTTGTAAGTGCCTATGGTGTAGGAGAAACTCAGGCCGAACACCTCTTTGAACTGCACGCGAGGACATTCGTGCCCCTCTTTGCTGGCTATCTTGATCTTGTCGTCGTAGATGAGGTTGGTCCTCAGCGATGCCTTGAAGTACTTGTTGAGAGTGTAGTCTGCCTGCAAATCCCAATAAACCACAATGTTGGAAGGAGTTCCCAGATAGTCTGAGAACAGCGAAAGCTGAGACGCAACCTTGAAGTCCTTGGTCAGGGCCTTGGAGAAAGTGGCCTTGAGCTGGGCACCGAGCTCCCAGCGGATTGGGCGGTTGTACTTGTTTCCGTACTTGACTCTGAGGGCGCTGTCTGCCGCCACAATAACCATGCTTCCGGTAAGCGGGGCAAAGTTGAGCGAGAACACTTTGCCGTTACCCGGCTTCCAGTCCATACCAAGACCCACGGTCAGGTATCCCGGAGCCAGGAATTTGGACTTCATTGTGGCCTCGTTGTTCTTGTTGTAGTCAAAGCCCGGGGAGAACTGGCTCTTGAAGTTCATGAAGGCGGAGAAGTAAATCTTCTTGTATGCCTGATAGCCCCACTTGCTGTCCAGTATGATGCGGTCTTCGCTCTTGCGGTAGCCTACGTCAAAGCTCTGCACGAATCCGTAGCCAAGCTGAGCCCTGTTGTCCCAGAACATCTTGCCTTTGGCATAGTTGGCCATTCCGTTCAGATAGGCGTTGAAAGCCAGGGAGCCGCTTCCGCCGGCTGCCCAGTGAGTAAGAGAAACCTGGGAGAAGATCAGCTCGTCGTTAAGGCCTATGGTCCAGAACTTTGGAGAAGGCCCTCCGTAGTCTATTTCCGGAGTGGGAAAGTTAAGGCCGATGAGCCTTACCAGCTCCTGCTCGCTGCTGAGGCCGCTCTGGATAGGCTCCACCTTTTTCTTGCGGATGGTGTCGCCCCAAAAGCCGATCTTGACCTGAGAGAAGGCCGCAGCCGAAAACAGGCTCAGAAAGACAATCGTCAGCAATATGTTAACTCTCCTTTTCATCAGTTTCAAACAAATGGCCGCCTATTCGCCCAGAACATCGTCTGAAGAATAGCCGAATCCGTTCAGCTTAGCCGTAGGTATCCTGTAGTCGTCTGAATCTTTGTCGCCTACAGTTATCGTCTTGACATTGTCAAATGGAGGTACGAGAAGGTCGAAGCTGATTGCATAAAGCATCGCGCTTTCCACAAAGTCTCTCATCTCCTTCTTGTCCAGCTTTACTGAACCGAACTGGCTTATCTTGTTCCTAGGCTGGTTCTTGCCTTCGACAAAGAAGCAGCCTTCGCGGTTTATGAACAGCCTGGCAACCAGGTATCCCGGATCACATTCGCGGTTAAGCTTGACTGACTCGTACAGGAAGTTGTGAACCGTTATCACGCCGCAGTAAGTGTTGAACGGAGCTGCGGTGGCGTACGGTGCCTTCCATACAGAGTGCTTGGCGTCAAACTGGTAAACGTCCGGAAGAAGGCTGAAAACCAGAACGTCGTCTGCAAACCTGACTTCTGCCTCAAGCTTTCCCTTGTCTCTGTACTCAAGTTTAACACGGCGGCTGAGCTCCACGCCGGAATCCTTTATCTCATCCAGAGCCTCGTCCAGGTCGTTGCTGATCTCTGCCAGAAGCTCCTTGAGGTTGTTGAACACTTCCAAAGCCCTGTCAAACACAAGGGCTTTCACATTCGATTTTCCGCTCAGCGCCTCAACCAATTGCTTGTTGGGCGACAAAGGCTGGTCATTATCCATATCTCTATCTGTTGGTTTCCTAAATTTCTATATCGCGATACTAATATGCTCTTGCAAACACCACTCTGCGGTGAGAAGGCTTGCCGGAATAAACGCACTTGCCCTCTTCTTCGCAGACGCAGGAATCAATCGGGATGCAGCGGATTGTGGCCTTGGTCTCCTCCTGAATCTTGGCCTCGGTCTCGGCAGTGCCGTCCCAGTGGCAGAGCAGGAACCCGCCCTTTTCAATCTGAGCCTTGAAATCGTCCCAGGTATCAACCTTGTATATGTGCTCATCCCTGTAAGCCAATGCTTTGGCATAAATATTCTTCTCTATTTCGTCCAGCAGGTTCTTCACGTTTTCCACGATGCCGTCCGCGCTCATGCTCTCCTTGGTGAGGGTGTCTCTTCTGGCCACTTCCACGGTGTTGTTCTCAAGGTCACGAGGGCCGATGGCCAGCCTTACAGGAACACCCTTGAGCTCCCACTCGGCAAACTTGAAGCCGCTGCGAACATTCTCCCTGTCGTCTATCTTGGCGCTTATGCCCAGCTTGTCCA
Organism: Bacteroidales bacterium; assembly: GCA_017962375.1. GTDB lineage: Bacteria > Bacteroidota > Bacteroidia > Bacteroidales > UBA932 > Egerieousia. The sequence continues at coordinate 252,551 of JAGCVJ010000011.1, read as the reverse complement.
GCCCTGCCTTGATTTCCCTCATCTTCTCCAGAACGCCCTCCAGCTGCTCCGGCTTGTTGAAGATAGGAACCATAACCACCTGGATCGGAGCCAGGTTAGGAGGAAGAACCAGTCCATTGTCGTCTCCGTGAGCCATAATCAGGGCTCCCATAAGCCTGGTGGAAACTCCCCAGGATGTAGCCCAGACATACTCCAGGGCGCCGTCTTTGCTTTGGTACTTCACGTCGAATGCCTTGGCGAAGTTCTGGCCCAGGAAATGTGAAGTTCCGGCCTGAAGAGCCTTGCCGTCCTGCATCATGGCCTCTATGCAAAGCGTATCTATGGCGCCTGCAAACCTCTCGCTCTCGGTCTTGTGGCCTACAATCACCGGCAGAGCCATGTAGTTTCTGGCAAAATCGGCATAAACCCCTACCATCTTTTCTGTCTCGGCGATGGCCTCAGCCTGAGTGGCGTGGGCCGTGTGGCCTTCCTGCCACAGGAACTCTGCCGTGCGGAGGAAAAGCCTGGTTCTCATCTCCCATCTAACCACATTCGCCCATTGGTTTACCAGAATAGGCAGATCGCGATAAGAGCTGATCCAGTTCTTGTATGTGTTCCAGATGATTGTCTCCGATGTAGGCCTTACCACAAGCTCCTCCTCGAGTTTAGCCGAAGGGTCCACTACAACGCCTGGACCGTCCGGATTTGTCATAAGGCGGTGGTGGGTAACTACCGCGCACTCCTTTGCAAAGCCTTCAACATGCTCAGCCTCCTTTGAAAGGAAAGATTTCGGGATGAACAGAGGGAAATAGGCGTTCTCGTGCCCTGTCTCCTTGAACATCTTGTCCAGCTGATGCTGCATCTTTTCCCAAATCGCATAGCCGTAAGGCTTTATAACCATACATCCTCTGACTGCAGAATTCTCTGCCAGACCTGCCTTTACAACCAGGTCGTTATACCACTGGGAGTAGTTCTCCTGCCTTGAAGTTATCTGTTTTGCCATAATCTATACCTCTTTTCTCCTTCCCTTCCTTCTTTGGAATAGTTTTTGATATTTTTTCTTTTAAAATAAATAAGACTATATTTGAACCGCACAAAAATACAAAATTTATTTAACGCAGGAGGTAACAATGAAAAACATTAGCTTATCTATCTTAGTTGCAGTAAGTCTGGCACTTGTTTCTTGCGGAACAGGCAGTTACTCTGCAAACGGCAACGGAGGATACACCAACAGCATCTACTATGCCTCCTCCGATGCAGTTCCCGGCGCATCCCAGGAAGTCTATCAGGCTCCCCAGGATGTTAAGCAGCTTCAGACGAGGACTGTTGCTTCCTTTAACACAAACAGCAACGCATACTCCACCTACCAGGACACGATTTTCGTGGGAGATGAAAGCATCGTGAATGTTGAATACAATCCGGAAACCACATACGTCATTGTAGATGACGATGACAGCTACGAAGCCCGTCTAAGGAAGTTTGACAGCCCTACATACACTGTCAACATTGTAGTAGATCCTTTCGAACTGGCTTGGTACAATCCGTTCAGCTGGAACTATCCTTATTACAGGTACCGCTACGGATACCACAGCGCCATCTACTGGAACGACTGGTGGAGCTGGAGATGGGGATGGCTTGATCCTTGGGGATACGGCTGGAACTATTGGGACAGGTGGTATACTCCTTACTCCTACTATTCCTGGTCTTGGGGCTGGGGATGGCACGACCCATGGTATTACAGGCCTTACTACAGCTATCACCGCTGGTATAACCACGGATGGCACAGGCCAGGCCACCACAACGACTACGGCAGATTCTACACCCGCAGGGGCGGCATCAACGACCGCGGCGGCCACAATATGGGCAGCGCAAGAGGCGTAACCCCGAGAAACGCCGGCAGACGCGAAGTTGGCAGCTCTTACAGGAGAACCCCTACTGTGGGCAACGCAAGAGGCAATTCCCACAACCGCAACACTGTTTCACCAAGAGGCACAGCGCCTAACCGCAACGCAGCTGTAAGCAGAGGCTCTTCCAGCCGTAACGCTGCCATCAGCCGCAGCTCAGGCAACCACAACGCTGTAAGCCGCAGCACCACTTCCGGCAGACCAGGATACGGCAACACTCATGGCAGAAGCTCTGTTTCTTCCAGAAATGCAGGAATGTCATCAAGGCCTTCTAATTCAGGCAGGAGTGTTTCCACTTCCCGTCCTTCAGCCAGCAGAGGAACAGTTTACAGGCAGTCTTCCGGATCCTCTTCAAGACCGTCAATGTCTCGCTCAAGCTCCTCATCCGGCAGAAGCGGCTCAAGTGTAAGCAGAAGCAGCAGCTCTAGCCGCTCAAGCGGAAGCTACTCTTCTTCCAGCCGTTCAAGCGGAGGATACTCCTCTTCAAGCAACACCCGCTCAAGCGGTGGCGGATACTCAGGCGGAAGCCGTTCTTCTGGCGGCAGCAGCCATTCATCCGGCGGCTCCCGTTCAGGAGGATCTTCATCTAGAAGGTAATTTGAAACGGAAAGTTTAAAACGAATAATAAATCAAACGAAATACTATGAGAAGATTTTTATTGTCAGCAGCCGTTTTATGCACATTTGCCCTTGGCCAGGCTTTTGGCCAGGGAGTGTTTACCGGCTATGAGCTTTCTGATTTCCAGAGAGAAGGCACAGCAAGAAGCGTGGCTATGGGTAACGCCATGACAGCCCTAGGCGGAGACCTGGGAGCCATCGCCATCAACCCGGCAGCTTCCGCAGTGTTCAAATACAACGAGTTTGCCTTTACTCCGGCAGTTACCAGCGTAAAGACCGAGACTAACTATCTGGGAGTAGGAACAAACGTGGACAAGAGTTCATTCGGACTGGCCAACATCGGCGGAGTGGCAGTCATCAAGACAGGCCGTTCATACGGACTGAAGAGCCTGACTTTCGGCTTCACCTACAACAAGCACAACAACTTCAACGCCAGCATCAAGGCAGGCGCTGACGGAGTTGACGACAGCTACGCCAACCATCTTGCCTCAATGGCAAACGGCAGCCCTTATACCGGATATGACTTTGACGACAACGCCAATCCTGACCCGTTCAGCTACGGCAGCTACTACTGGCCGGCAGTTCTGGGATGGAATTCAAGCCTTCTGGACACCGTGGCAATCGGGCCTCACAACTTCATTGCCACTCCTTCTATAGATGACCCTAGCTACAGGTCCAGCCAGCTCCTGTACAGGAAATCCACCGGATCCATCGGCGAATACGACCTGAACTTCGGTTTCAACCTGAGCGACCAGTTCTACCTGGGCTTCAACGTGGGAATGTTCACCGTATGGAACAGAGTTGAGGAGAAGTATTCAGAAGACAACACCTCTGCAGGAGAGCTGGGAGACGTGTTCAACTACATGGACCAGTACTACACCCAGAAGACAACCGGAAGCGGTATCAACCTCAAGTTCGGATTCATCTGGGCTCCTAGCTACAACTTTAGAGTAGGCGCATCTGTTTCAACCCCAACCTGGTACTCTCTCACCGACAAGTACTACTGGGATTCCGACGTTGCCTTTAAAGACGGCTACAGCGCCACCCTGCATTCTCCTGAGGGAGTTTATGACTACCGCTTCAACGCTCCGTTCCACTACAATGTTGGCTTTGCCACCATATTCAAGGGCGGAAGCATCAGCGTAGATTACGAGGGCTCAAACGTTTCTCAGGCAAGATTCCGCAACAACAAGGATTTCGACTCAATAGACTATTCAGACTATAGCGCCGAGAACAGCTGGATGACAGAGAACTTCAAGATGGCCAACAAGCTCAGAATCGGAGCTGAGGTTTATCCTGTAAGCAACGTGGCTCTGAGAGCCGGTTTCCAGTACTCAGACAGCGGAGTTAAGAAAGACCTGATGAACACAGCCATCCAGAACTACACCGGTAGCCTTGGAATAGGAATGACATTCGGCGGAGGATTCTATCTCGACCTGGCAGTTGCTGCCAGCCTGAAGAAGGCCACCGTTCCGTTCTTCGACACCGAGCCTATAGCAGACTATGTTCTGGGCAATACCAATTTCGCTCAGATCAATAGATCCAATATAAAGGTTCTGGCAACTTTCGGATGGAGATTCTAAGCCTCAGACAAGAAAACTGATGGCATTTGGGCCCTCGTTGAACAGAAGGTCAACTATTGAGAGATTTGGAACGAAACCCTGCCTGGCAAACACTTGCCACCAGGGTTTCTCCTTTTTCCATTCCTTCATCAGAGAAGGGAGCTTGCTCTTCGGGTGAATGCGGCTTCTGAAATCCAGTTCACCGTAATCGGCGACAAACTCCGTTGTAAGGCTGATTTCAGCCTTGATTCCGCAAAAACCGAGGAGGAGTTCCGTAAGTTTCTGGTTAAGGGCAAAAAGAGATTTTTCCTTTTTCAGCAGTATGGCCGAGATATCATCGATGTAATACTCGTAGAACGGAGAGTTCATATAGGCCGCCTCCATAGCCCTTATGTGGCGGACAGGCCAGTTCTCCTGGTAATCTATCTGGATATCCTTTATCGGAACCGAATGGGTAAAATTATCCCCGCCACGGGCGACGGGGATATTCAAGTTCATTTTTCCGTTTGCTGTGAGTATTGTGCAACGGTTTCTGTAGGACTGCTTCTGGTAGTTCTCGCACGCCTCTATCAAGGCGCCGCCGTATTTTGCTATAGCCGCAAAATAGTCAACGGGAGGAAGATAGGCTGTGCTCAGAAGCGGCAGCATTATTCGTCTTCGTCTCTGTTGTTGTCGAATCTTACGATGCCCCTCTTTGAGGCCGCTATGAAGTCGAGGATGGTGCGCTTTTCCGGAGAATCCGGCAGCTCTTCCTCGGCTTTCTTGCAGGCGTCGGTGACATTGAGGTTGCTCTGGTAGATTATCCTGTAAACGTCCTTGATTCTCTCTATCTGCTCCAGAGTGAAGCCTCTGCGCCTGAGGCCCACGATGTTAATTCCGCGGAACACCAGAGGCCTCTTGCCCACGATGGAGTAAGGAGGCACATCCTTGGAGAAGGCGGAAGCTCCGCTGATCATGGCATGGCAGCCGATACGTGTAAACTGGTGGACGGATGAGTTTCCGCCGATGATGGCCCAGTCATCTACCTCAGTTTCTCCGGCAATGCCCGTGTAGCTTACCAGAATCACATGTTTTCCGACACGGCAGTCGTGAGCCACGTGAACATAAGCCATCAGGAAGGAATCGTCACCGATAACGGTCTTGTTCTTTCCGCTTGCGGCAGTGCCGCGGCTTACGGTGCAGTACTCGCGTATCATTACGTTGTTGCCAATCTCCACGTATGATTCTTCTCCCTGGAATTTCAGGTCCTGAGGAATGGCTCCAATTACAGCTCCGTTGAAAATCTTGCAGTTGTTGCCTATTTTAACATAGTCATTGATGCAGGCAAACGGGCCTATCCAGCAGTTGTCGCCTATTTCCACATGCTCAGCAATATAGCAGCAAGGGCTCAGTACAACGTTCTTTCCGATTTTTGCATTCGGATGGACAAATGCGTTTTCCATTCTATAGTCTTTGTTTTACTTGTTCTTGATTACCTGGGCCACAAGGTCTCCCTCGCAGCAAACCTGATTTCCTACCCAAGCCTTTCCTCTCATATACACCAGATTATGTTCCAGAGGCTGAGTGATTACGAGCTTGAATACAACAACATCTCCGGGAACCACCTTGCGGCGGAACTTTACGCCGTCTATCTTGGCAAAATATGTAGAATACCTTTCAGGCTCGTCTACGCCTCTGAGAACCAGAATGCCACCCACCTGAGCCATAGCCTCAACCAGGAGAACTCCCGGAACCACAGGCTCTGTAGGGAAATGGCCCCTGAAATAATATTCATTGACTCCGATAGTCTTGATACCGGTTACTGAATCTTCCTCCACGTCGATTATCCTGTCCACCATAAGGAACGGAGGGCGGTGAGGCAGGAGTTTCTGGATACCAATTACATCATACACAGGCTCTGCGTCCGGGTCGTACTTTGGAGCAACTGCAAGCCTCTGCTTGATTTCCTTCAATTTTTCAATGTCAATTGCCATATCGTGATAGTTTGTTTTCTGTTACTGTCTTCTGAACTGCCTGATTGCCAGGGTGCGAAGCTCGCGGGCTATGGTGGAGTTGATGGAGTGGCCGCTCTTGTAGGCAATCACCTTTCCCTTTATCGGGCATCCCACAAGGGAGAAATCGCCGAGCACATCCAACAGCTTGTGCCTTGCGCACTCGTTCTGGAACCTGAGTGATGTGTGGGAAAGATAGCCTTCCGGCACCCTTTCCAGCCTCTTTACGTTGAAAATACCTGCCAGGCGGTCCAGTTCTTCCTGAGGAACAGGATTCTCCACGATTACCAGTGCATTGTCCAGGTCTCCGCCCTTAATCAGGTTGTACTTGAACAGCGGCTCAAGCTCGTGGAGGAACACAAACGTGCGGCAAGGGGCTATCTCCTTTACAAAATCTGTATCTGTCTCAAACCTTGCATACTGGCAGCCTACGACCTTGGAGTTATAGTCTATCATCACGTCAATAGAGAAATGGTCGTCCGGCAGAACCACCATCTCGCTTCCCTTCTCGTTGCGGCATACTACTTTGCGGTCCAAAACCAGGTATTTGCGTGGAGCGTTCTGCTCCTGAAGGCCATCCTTGGAAAAAGCGTCTGCGTAAGGCTTGGCGCTTCCGTCCAGAATAGGGACCTCGGGAGCGTCCAGGGTAATCAGGGCATTGTCTATGTGCATTCCATATAAAGCACCCATAAGATGCTCCAGCGTGAGAACCGTAACTCCTTGCTTGTCAAGGGTAGTTCCGCGAGCCGTTGCACTCACGTAATCTACGCAAGCCTCCACCAGCGGAGCGCTTTCTCCCAAGTCTGCTCTTTTGAACTGGATTCCGAAATTCTTTGGAGCCGGCTCCACCTTCATGTGAACCTTTTTGCCGGTATGGAGACCTTTGCCCTCGAATTCATAGACTCCCTTTAGGGTATGCTGATTTGTATACATCAAGTATGAGTTTTAGTATTTGACAAATATACAAAAAAATCGCGTCAAATCCTTATTCTGCCTTAGGTTTCTTAGGCGGGTCGGCAAGGTGCTTGAACTTGGCGTAGCTTCTGAGAAATTTGCTGAGTTCGAATGCCGGTGTACCCATCATTCCCTTTTCGCCAACTTCTGAAGAGATGTTACCCATTATTCCGGACTGAGCACCAATCTTTGTGCCGTCTCCTATGGTAAGATGCCCTGCTACGCCTACCTGTCCGCCGAACATGCAGTTCTTGCCAATCTTTGTGCTTCCTGCAACTCCGCACTGGGCCGCCATCACGGTATTTTCCCCGACTTCCACGTTGTGGGCAATCTGGATAAGGTTATCCAGTTTCACGCCTTTGCGAATGATTGTAGATTCCATCGCCGCGCGGTCAATGACGGTGTTGGCCCCTATCTCCACGTCATCTTCAAGTATAACGTTACCCGTCTGCGGTATTTTCTTGTAAACGTTGTTCTCGTCCGGGGCAAACCCGAACCCGTCAGACCCGATCACCACATTGGCGTGGAGAATGCAGTTGTTGCCAATCTTGCATCCGTCATAAACCTTGACTCCCGGATAGAGGATGCAGTTCTCGCCGAGGACGACATCTTCACCGATATAGACCTGAGGATATATCTGGCAGCTGTTTCCCACAACGCTTCTTTTGCCCACGTGGCTGTACCGCCCTATCCAAACGCCCTTGCCTATCTTGCTGGATGAGGCCCTGTAAGACCAGAAACTGTGACCTTTCTTGCGGCTCTTTTTGATTGTGTTCAGAAGATCCAGCAGCATTGCAAATGCCGGATGCGCGTCTTCCATCACAATCAAAGTTGGCTTAACCTTCTGCTCCGGAACCAGATGCCGGCTCACTATCACTATTCCGGCATTGCTCGTCAAAAGGTATTTGGAGTATTTGTCATTATGCAAAATGCAAACGTTGTGAGGCTTTCCGGTCTCTATCTTTGCCACCATCGAAACCTTCACATTAGGGTCACCTATTATCTCCCCTTTAAGATGCTCCGCGATTCTTTCCGCTGTAATTTCCATAAAACGCTGTTTATATTTATCTTCAAAGATAACCATTTTAAACCAAATATTTTGCTTTTTAAAGTGTTTTTACATACTTTTGCACCACGATAAGGCAAGTGAGAAAGGGGACCAAACGGTTCCCTTCTTTATTGCCCTGAACATTAACCGATTAGAAAATATTAAAAATACAAAATACAATGGAAGGATTAAATTTAGCCCAGTTCTTTGCTGAGTTCAAAGACCTCAAGGGAATTGACAGACCTACACTTATGAGCGTGCTGGAAGACGTTTTCCGCACCCAGCTTGCAAAAACTTACGGAACAGCCGACAATTTCGACATCATCATCAACATCGACAAGGGAGACCTCCAGATCTGGCGCAACCGCGCCATCGTTGAGGAAGTTGAAGATCCTATGCTCGAGATTTCCAAGGCAGACATTGACGCCAAGGAGCCTGACAACGACTTTGAAATCGGCGAGGAATATTCTGAGGAAATTCCTCTGGCTTCCTTCGGAAGAAGGGCAGTGCTGAACCTTCGCCAGAACCTCTCCGGCAGGATTATGGACATAGACAAGGCCAACCTGTTCAACTACTACAAAGACAAGGTTGGGGAAATCGTGGTTGGAGAAGTTTACCAGGTTTGGAAGAAAGAAGTTCTCGTAAGAGACGATGCTGACAACGAGCTGGTTCTGCCTAAAACCGAGCAGATTCCGTCTGACTACTTCCGCAAGGGAGACTCCGTTAAGGCAGTGGTTGCCAAGGTGGAGATGAAAAACAACACCCCAAGCATAATTCTGTCCAGAACTGCCAGCGTGTTCCTCGAGAGGCTGTTCGAGCAGGAAGTTCCGGAAATTTTCGACGGTCTTATCACCATCAAGAAGATTGTCCGCATGCCGGGTGACAGGGCAAAGGTTGCCGTTGAGTCATACGATGACCGCATCGATCCGGTAGGAGCATGCGTGGGTGTGAAGGGTTCAAGAATCCACGGCATAGTAAGAGAGCTCCGCAACGAGAACATCGACGTAATCAGCTGGACTACAAACACTCAGCTCCTTATTCAGAGAGCCCTCTCTCCTGCAAAGATCTCCACTATCAAGATCAACGAGGAAGAAGGAAAAGCCCTTATCACCATGGATTCTTCACAGGTTTCCCTGGCTGTTGGAAAGAACGGAAGCAACATCCGCCTGGCAGAGATGATGATCGGAATGGACATAGAGATCTTCCGCGATGTTCAGGGGGCAGACGATGACGACGTGCTTCTGAGCTCGTTCAACGATGAAATAGACCAGTGGGTTATCGACGCCCTCCGCAAGGTTGGATTCGACACCGCCAAGGACGTGCTGAGGATGAGCACCGAAGACATTATGGAAAGAGCAGACCTCGACCAGGAGACTGTGGAAGACGTGAAGAAGATTCTCCAGGCAGAGTTCGAGGATCCGATGGAAAGCAATGAGTAACAGTTAAGAAAAAAAGGAGAAAATATATGGCAGGCAAAAGAATAAAACAGGTTCTCACCGAGTTCAACATAGGAATGAGCACTTTGGTCAACTTCCTTGAAAAGAAAGGAATAGCCATTGACGCCAATCCTATGGCCAAGCTCGACGAGAACGCCTATGCTCTGGTTCAGAAAGAGTTTCTGAGTCAGCAGCAGGTGAAGGAAGACGCAAAGAAGATAGCCGGTTCTCTCAGAATCCCGGAAAGCGAGAAAAAGACAACCTATCAGCTGGAGAAGGAGGAGAAGCCTAAGGAGAAAGAGAAAGAGAAAGAAAAGGAGACATTCATCGAGACTGCCGTAGAAGCTCCTAAGGCCCCTGCCGTGCTGGGCAAGATAGACCTCGGCAAGTTCGACAAGAAGGCAAAGGAAGAGCCTAAGGAAGAGAAGAAAGCCGAAACCGCCGAGAAGAAAGCCGAGAAGAAGGCAGAAGGCGCAAAGAAAGAAGAGAAGAAAGCCAAAGAGAAAAAGGCCGAGGCCAAGAAGGAAGAGGCTGCAGCTCAGCCGAAACCGGAGGAAGAGCAGAAAAAGGAGGAGGAGGAGCAGAAGAGCAACTTCATCGAGACTAAAGTTGAGCAGCTCCAGGGCCCTAAGGACACCGGCCAGAGGATAGACCTTTCCAAGTTCGAGAGCCCTAAGAAGAAGAGCAGCGAAAGAGGCAAGAGAGAAAGGATCTCCAAGCACACCAAGGAGAAGGTTGACATCACCAAGGAAAGCAACCAGAACCGCGAAGCCGCCAAGAAGAGCAAGGACAAGAAAGGCAAGAAGGGATTCAAGCCTATCCGCAACGAAGTTGACGAGGACGAGGTACAGAAGCAGATAAAGGAGACCTACCAGAGGATGGTTGAAGGCAAGGGCAAGACCAAGGGATCCAAGTACAGAAAGGAAAAGAGAGAAATCGCCGAGGAGAAGAGAGAGGAAGAGATCCAGAGAAGAGGCCTGGAGAGCAATATCCTCAAGGTCACCGAGTTTGTTACAGTCAACGATCTGGCTGTGATGATAGACCAGCCTGTCACCAAGGTTATCAGTGCCTGCATGAACCTTGGACTTATGGTGTCTATCAACCAGAGGCTGGATGCCGACGCTCTCTCCCTTGTGGCAGAAGATTTCGGCTACAAGATTGAGTTCGTTTCCGCTGAGATCCAGGAAGCCATCAAGGAAGAGGAAGACGTGGACAGGCCTGAGGATATGGAGCCAAGAGCCCCTATCGTTACCGTTATGGGCCACGTAGACCACGGAAAGACTTCCCTGCTGGACTACATCCGCCAGTCCAACGTTATTGCCGGTGAGGCCGGAGGCATTACCCAGCATATCGGCGCCTACAACGTGAAGCTTCCTTCAGGAAGAAGAATCACCTTCCTGGACACTCCTGGCCACGAAGCGTTTACCGCCATGCGTGCCCGTGGAGCCAAGATGACAGACCTTGCTATTATCATTGTTGCCGCAGACGACGCCGTGATGCCTCAGACCGTTGAGGCTATCAACCACGCCCAGGCTGCCGGCGTTCCTATGATATTTGCCATCAACAAGATAGACAAGCCGGGCGCTATGCCTGACAAGATCCGCGAGCAGCTCAGCCAGATGAACATCCTGGTTGAAGACTGGGGCGGCAAGTACCAGTGCCAGGAAATCTCCGCCAAGAAGGGAATCGGCGTTGCCGACCTTCTGGACAAGGTTCTGCTGGAGGCCGACATGCTCGACCTGAAGGCCAACCCTAACAAGAAGGCCGTAGGAACAGTTATCGAGTCTTCTCTGGACAAGGGACGCGGCTATCTTGCAACACTGCTGGTTCAGGGCGGAACCCTCCACACCGGAGACATCATGCTCTCAGGAATGTACACCGGCAAGGTAAAGGCTATGTTCAACGAGAGAGGCCAGAAGATCAAGGAAGCAGGCCCATCCGTACCTGTTTCTGTATTAGGCCTTAACGGCGCTCCTCAGGCCGGCGATACCTTCAACATCTTTGACAACGAAAGAGATGCAAGGGAGATTGCCAACAAGAGGGAGCAGCTGCTCAGAATCCAGGGCCTGAGAACCCAGAAGCACATCACTCTGGAAGAGCTCGGAAGAAGAATCGCCATCGGCAACTTCAAGGAACTCAACATCATTGTCAAGGGAGACGTGGACGGCTCTATCGAGGCTCTAAGCGATTCCCTGATCAAGCTCTCTACCGAGGAGGTAAGGGTGAACGTCATCCACAAGGCCGTTGGAGAAATCTCCGAGAGCGACGTTCTGCTTGCAGAAGCATCCGAGGCCATCATCATCGGCTTCCAGGTTCGTCCATCAATGAATGCCAGGAAGATGGCAGAGAAGGAAGAAATCGAAATCCGCCTCTATTCAGTCATCTACGATGCCATCAACGAGGTCAAGAGCGGTATAGAAGGCATGCTTGCTCCTGTGGAGAAGGAGGTTGTAACCTCTACTCTGGAAGTAAGGCAGACATTCAAGATTTCCAAGGTTGGCACTATCGCCGGCTGTATGGTCAAGGAAGGCAAGATCACCAGAACTGCCAAGATCAGGGTTATCCGCGACGGTATCGTTATCAAGGAAGGTGTTCTGGCTTCTCTGAAACGAGGCAAGGACGATGTGAAGGAAGTTGCTGCCGGCTACGACTGCGGTGTCGGTGTCGAGAACTTCAACGACATCAAGGAAGGCGACATCATCGAAGCCTACAAGATCGAGGAAATCAAACGCACCCTCTAAAGCCAAACCGCAAAAGTGCCTGGCATCAGTTCTTCAACGAACCTTAAAGTAATTCATCAAACAGAAAGCCCTCAGTTCAATGCCGAGGGCTTTCTTCTTTAAGAAGGGGCTGCCGCTTAAATGACTAGTTTTCAACTAATTATTCAAACTCCTTCCCGGAATTTTTTGGGAAGGTGTTTTATTATCATTCTGTATATCAATACTTTAAGCGGCAGCCAAAATCAGATTTTATCATCCTCGGAGATTTCGTACTCGGACCCCGTGTTCGCATTTATAGCCATAGACGCTTTGTCCAAGTTACCATACAAAGCTTTGATCGCAGAGTAATCGACAGGGTTATACAAATTAAGAATGTAATCTACAAGCTGACTGGTTTCACTCTTCTCCGCACTGGAAAAAACTTCATCTAATAACTCATAAGCCAAATGACGGCCTCGTGATTGTTCTGCTTTGAGTACCCGACAACAAAAACGCATGCGTTTTCTAGCCTTTGAAAGATTTAGGGCCTCTGAATGTGGATGACTGGAATTGGCAAACGAGAATAGATTCCACATATATTTTTCGATAGTCTTTGTCTTATGTGCTTCTACAGGATTATTGTTAATGTAGCAAATGCAGTTGCGTATATATTTATCCGTCTTCTTGTATGCCCTGCCGAATGGAGAAGAAAACAGCATCCCGCTTCTGTTATGCCGTTTGTTGTATAATTTGGCAAACAAAGAAGTATAGTCAGTAACGAACCTGTGCAAAGAGTATTTGTCACGTACTTTGATCAACATGTGGATATGATTATCCATAAGACAGATAGCATACACTACAACTCCCAACTTTATAGCCTTGACCTTTACTATGGAGATGAAAACCAAAGCGTCTTTGCCGGACTTAAAGACTATAGACCTGTCTGAACTTCGCTGATAGACATGATAACTGGCGAACTTCGACCGGACAGATTTATTGTTATAGCTAGAGTATGTCTTGATAGAATCTGTTGTATGAGATCTGGCATAGTCCGTCTCATGTGACTGGAATCCGGTATTGTGAAACTGTTGTAAGTCTTCGTAATAGTGGACAAGATTGTTATCAAAGAACAATTCCCTGGAATTATGCAAGCCCTTCATATCGCCCCCTCTTTAAAAGTTTATACTTAGAAAACAAGGACTGGACTTAATTCCAGTATCCTTTCCTGGTTTCAAAGATAACCGTTTTATTTGAAACAAAAAACGGCTGCCCTTTATAGCGCTAATTCTCAGCGATTTACCAAAAGTCCTTCCGTTGTTTTCACCGGAAGGACTTTTGCCAATGAGCTTATATTCAATAATTTAAGGGGCAGGGCTATTGTTTGAGGACGATGATGGAATTGGCAACGCGGCGTTCTCCTTTATTGTCAAACTTGCCGTTGTCTGACGGATGGTTCAGCACTCCGGAAAAACCATCAGAAGAGAAGTTTCCAGAAGAAGAGCTGGAAGATGAAGAGGTTGAGGAAGATGTGCTGAGGACAGGCGAAATCCAGAGAGTGGAGGAGCCGCCGCCGTCGAGGTTGACGGCATTGTCACATCCCTTGCCAGCATCAATAGAAAGAAGATATCGTTGAACTTCATCCAAAGTCATTCCTACGGCATTGCCCTTGCTGCGGCCATCAATGACCATAAGGCAGATCTTTCCGTCTTTCTCAAAGATCACGCTTCTCGGATGGCGCTTGTCTGAAAATCCCTTGTATTCAATAAGTTCCACAGCATAGCCACCTTTTACAAGAAGCGGCATTGTTGCCATAACGGAAACTTTCCTTCCCTGTTTTTTAACCTTTTGAGCTTCAACTTTCTCCTCTGCATAATTTGCATTGGAAGCTTTGTCACCTGCATAATAATACCTGTAAGCCTTTTCTTTGTCCTGGTTCCAAGGCTCGATAGACAGCTTTCCCTTTTTGATTATAACTGCCCCGTTTGCCCTGACTCGCATATCTTTTCCCTTTGTAGTATCTGAAACAACGCCGTCTATCTGAAGGTAACAAACACTGCCGCCTTGCTTCATATTGTAGAAGGTTCCGTTAATTGCAGCAACTGCACCTGCCTCTAAAGCTGCTTCAGAAGTCCTTTTAAGGCTCTTGTGGTTCAGAACATTGAAACGATATTTCTTGGGGTTGATCTCAAGAATTGAAATGTCCTGAGGACCGCCAAACAAAGATGGATAATGATGATGATAGTATACTAGCCCCTCTGCGACAATAGTCATTTTTATATTGTCAAAGGCATCGAAATCATCGTTGTCATGAACACTGACCCAATAATTATCGGAAGCTTTGATTGCAGCCTTTTTTGAAATGGAACAAGAGCTTAAATATAAAACTGACAGCAGAAGTGCCAGAGACGCGAAAAACTTTTTCATAGCAAATGATTTAAGAGGATTCGTCCTCGCCGATTTCTTCAATCACTTCCACAGTGTGCTTGACAGTCTTGTAGAGGGCTTTGGAGATGAACCTTACAATCAGGACCATACCCACGATTATGGCAAGGGAGATGATCAGGAAGAGCCTTGAGTGCTCTTCGGTGCCGGTCATAAGAGCGGTAGGATTCTTTGAAATGGCGGAAAGGATGCGCTTGTTGTTGTACTTGGCGGCACTCCACTTGTGGACAATTAGACCTTGGTTCACGTAGGTTGCGCCGCCGTTGGAGCGGTTGAAGGTTACAATGGTCTTGAAGTCTCCGTAAACAATCTTGAACGGCAGGTTGAGGTCTGAATGGGAGGCGGAGAAAACATCCGAAATGTCTTCTTTTTCAATGGCATCCGAAATAGGTTTCAGGCTGGCCATTGTTTGCTCTGGTGTCATAGCGCTGAGAACATAGACTTCAGACTGGCGGCTGCCGTATTTGAGGGAGTCGCCGAGATTTTTGAGCTTGCCAAGATCATCGTCTGTTATGCCGTCGGCATCGTAGAAGGAGATGAATATGACTGGGCCTTCAGTTCTCAGCACAGACTCGGTAACATCCTCTCCGGCAGAGTCTTTCAGCAGGAACGGCATCTTGTGGGCAATTCTCTCGCTGCCCTCGATTACGGTGGAAATGGTTTCAACGTATTTCCAGGAGGTATCCGGAAGATGGTTCAGGCTGAACTTTTTGGTGACTCCGTCCTTGGAGTAGAGTATCTCCGTCTTGTATTTTACCATTGAGGTGGAATCCCCCTTGAAGAGATCTCTTCCCGGCTTGAAGTCGGAAAGGTCTGCAGGAGGAAGATTGCGCATTGAATACAGGCTGACTCCCACTATGAAGGCTGCATAGCCGAACAAGAACGCCCACTCCCAGAAGTTGCTGGCAATAGGTCTCGCCCTATGTCTCTGGGAATAAAGGAATATGGTCAGGGCCAGAAGCACCAGGTTCTTGTAGAAAGAAGGCCAAGGGTCAAGATGAATCACATCGCCGAAGCATCCGCAGTCGGAAACTTTTCCCGTATAGGCAGAATAGAAAGTGACTCCTGCAAAGAAGATGCACATAAGAAGAGCCAGCCCGGAGAAGAACCTGAACTTGATGACCTTGAGAATGCACACTCCCGTAAGGAACTCCACGGCGCAGAGGGCAATGCCGATCCACAGGGCCCAGTGCCCCGGATCCAAATTCAGGAACGCGTGAAAGTACTCCTTCACCTTCAGGGAAGTGCCCACAGGGTCCACTCCCTTGAGGAATCCGGAAACGATGAACACGATTCCTACAATGTACCGGGCCAGAATCCTTACGACTTTCATCAAATTACAGCGGAAGTTTTTCCTTTATCCTTTCAAATATCACATCGGGAGGAAGCATGGAGCCATCCTCTGCCATACATTCAACTTTCTGGAAATCAGAGTCTCTCTCACATTCTTCCAGATACATCTTCCTCACGCCTTCCTGGAAGCTGATTCTCTCTTCGTGGATGTCCCTCTGACCGTTCAGATAGTCGCGGTCAGAGTCCTGGCTGCGGGAAGAAGCCAGGCGGGAAGCGATGAAATCCAGCGGCACGTTCAGGTAAATGTTCACGTCCGGGCGTGGAATCTTGTAGAAGTCATACTCCAGAGAGAATATCCAGCTGCGAAGCTTTTCTCTCTCTTCCTTATCCAGAATCTTGGAACACTGATATGCTATGTTGGAATACACATACCTGTCCAGAAGGACGGTCTTTCCTGCCTTGAGAGCCTTCCTCAGACCTGCGGCAGCATCCTGCCTGTCAAGTGCATAGAGCAGCGCCACCAGCTTAGGATGTACCTGGTTCAAGTCTCCGAAACCTCCCCTGAGGAACTCCCCTATCAGGTCTCCGTATACAGGAGCCTCATATCTCGGGAAATGGAGATATTCCAGATCATATCCTTTTTCAACGATGTATTCCTTCAGCCTTTTGACCTGGGTGCTCTTTCCGGCACCGTCAAGTCCTTCAATTACTATCAGCATATTCAGTATTGGCGTCTATCGTACAAATTTACAAATAAAAGTGAGTTGCTTTGTCATCGCGATAAAGTATATTTGCATATCATCATAAAACTTCTGGATCAGTATGGCAAAAGTGATGGGCATAATCAACGTCAACCGCGAGTCTTTCTACCAGGAAAGCCGGAGGCTCAACGCTGAAGATGTTGAAAAGACATTTTTCAAGATGGCCTCCGAAGGGGCATCAATCATTGACATAGGGGCCTGCTCCACAAGGCCGGGAAGCACTCCTGTTACTCTGGAGCAGGAATGGGAGTATCTGGAAGAGCCTCTTGAAAGGCTCGCCGAAGCGGTTTCGGAAAGATTCTGCGGCGGAGTGGAAGTGCCACAAATCTCAATAGACACGTTCCGGAGTGAAATCGCAAGACGTGCCTGCGACATACTGGGGCCGGTAATTGTCAACGACATATCAGCAGGAGAAGATGACCCTGAGATGCTTTCCACAGTCGGAGATCTGGGGCTTTCATACATAGCGATGCACAAGAGAGGAACTCCGGACACGATGCAGACTCTGACAGAATATCCGGATGGGGTGGTGGCAGAAGTCAAAAGATACTTTGAGGTATTTGCCGAGAAAGCGGAAAAGTACGGAATCGAAGACTGGATTCTGGATCCGGGATTCGGCTTTGCAAAGACGCTGGAGCAGAACTATGAACTCCTGGAAGGCCTGGACGAACTTCAGAACCTGGAGCGGCCAATACTTGCAGGAGTGTCAAGAAAGTCTATGATTTACAAGCTGTTGGACATAACTCCAGAGGAGAGTCTTCCGGCAACCTGCGTTCTGAACTATGTTGCATTGCAGAAAGGGGCGGCCATACTCAGAGTCCACGATGTAAAGGAAGCCGTGCAGACGGTCAGGCTATTTGAAAAATCATTAAATTTGCGAGGCTAAAAAACATATTTATGGACAAGGCATTTCACTCTCTTACGGCAGTTTCGCCAATCGACGGAAGATACAGGAACAAGGTTGAACTACTCAGTGACTATTTCTCTGAATACGCTCTGATACGCTACAGGGTAAGAGTTGAAATCGAATACTTCATAGCCCTTTGCAACATACCGCTTCCTCAGCTTAAAGGATTTCCGAAGAGCAAGTTCCAGACGCTTCGAAAGATCTATAAAGATTTAACCGTGGAACAGGCCGCAAGGGTAAAGGATATCGAGAAGATCACCAACCACGACGTTAAGGCCGTGGAGTACTTCATCAAGGAGGAGTTCAAGAGGTTGAAGATTGAGAAGTTTTCCGAGTTCGTGCATTTTGGCCTTACCAGCCAGGATATTAACAACACCGCCACTCCGCTTAGCCTGAAGGAAGGCGTTGCCGATGCCTATATGCCTGAACTTCTGGATGTAAAGAAGACTCTCGAAGGTTTTGCAAAGCAGTGGAAGGATGTTCCGATGCTGGCCCACACCCACGGGCAGCCGGCTTCCCCTACTCTTCTGGGCAAGGAGATCAAGGTTTTTGTGGAAAGGATTGACAAGCAGCTCAAGCTGCTGAAGACCGTGCCTTACTGCTCCAAGTTCGGCGGAGCCACCGGAGGGATGAACGCCCACAAGGTGGCCTATCCCGAGATCGACTGGAACAAGTTTGCCGCAGCATTCCAGAAAGAGGCTTTCGGACTTGTCAGGTCTTACCCTACAACCCAGATAGAACATTACGACAACTTGGCCGCCCTGTTTGACAACCTCAAGAGAATCAACACAATACTCATAGACCTTTGCCGCGACGTGTGGACCTACATATCAATGGAATACTTCAAGCAGAAGATCAAGGCCGGAGAAGTGGGATCCTCAGCCATGCCGCACAAGGTCAACCCTATTGACTTCGAGAACGCGGAAGGAAACCTCGGGGTGGCAAACGCCATATTCGAGCATCTTAGCTCCAAGCTCCCGGTTTCCAGGATGCAGAGAGACCTTACAGATTCCACCGTCCTGAGGAACGCAGGAGTTCCTATCGCTCATACGATTATCGCCCTCAAATCGCTGAAGAAAGGCCTGGGCAAGCTGATTCTCAACAAGGAAAAGCTGGCAGCGGACCTGGAAGACAACTGGGCCGTGGTGGCTGAAGCCCTGCAGACCATCCTCCGCAGAGAAGGCTATCCGCATCCGTATGAAACGCTCAAGGAACTGACCAGAGTAAACACCAAGGTCACCCGCGAAAGCATCGCCGAGTTTGTAAAGGGCCTTAAAATAAAAGAAAGCGTTAAGGAAGAGATGCTTTCCGTAACGCCTCAGAACTACACGGGAATCTGATTACTCACTCTTCTCGTCTTCTATGACATAGACATCTTCCCCGGCTTCGTGGAAAAGATACTGCTCCCTTGCGAATTTCTCAAGGGAGTCTTTGTTTGAGGCAAGCTCCTGGAGCTTTTCGTCGGTCTGCTTTATTGCCTCCTTGTAATAAACCTTCTGGCGGTTCTGCCAGGCCAGCTGCTTGAGGTCTTTGTACCAGGAAATCAGATTGTTGGTATCGAAGAAAAGTATCCACACCAGAAACAAGAATGTGACGATGAAGTACTTGTTCTTCAACACCTTTATCACCTGCCTGAAACCAGGTTTCTCCGATAATCTTGAAAAGAAGCTCACAGCCGTAGTTTTTTATTGCATAATATCCCCCGGATTGCATTATCTTTGGGGGCTTAAACAGTACAAATTTACAAAATATAATGAAACCTACACTTCTAATTATGGCTGCCGGCATGGGCAGCCGCTACGGAGGTCACAAACAGCTTGACGGTGTGGGACCTAAGGGTGAGACAATTATGGATTTCTCCATCTATGACGCCATACACAGCGGGTTTGCAGACGTGGTTTTCGTGGTCAGGGAGAAATTCAGGGAAGAATTTGAAGAAAAGGTTGCTTCCAAATTCAAAGGCAAGGTTAAATACTCCATAGTTACCCAGGAGCCCGACAAGCTTCCTGAAGGCTTTGCGCCAAAGGAGCCAAGAGAGAAGCCTTGGGGAACGGGCCAGGCGGTTCTTTCGGCCAAAGACGTGATAAAGAGGCCGTTTGCCGTTATAAATTCAGACGATTTCTACGGAAGGGAGTCCTTCAAGGTGCTCTCCGATTACCTGAGCGGAATCAAAAAAAGCGAGAAAGGCAATTTCTGCATGGTGGGCTTCAGCCTGAAAAACACGCTCTCCGAATCGGGAAGCGTATCCAGAGGAATTTGCACCGTAGACAAGGACGGTCTGCTTGTAAAGGTTGAAGAGCATTCCAACATACGCAAGGAAGGCCGCAAGATCGTGGGAGAAAACCTCAAGGGAGT
The DNA here is from genome assembly GCA_017962375.1 of Bacteroidales bacterium. Lineage (GTDB taxonomy): Bacteria > Bacteroidota > Bacteroidia > Bacteroidales > UBA932 > Egerieousia. The sequence continues at coordinate 232,603 of JAGCVJ010000011.1, read as the reverse complement.
GGAGCACGAGCTGAAGCCTTCCACCGCCACATCGATGAATATGTGGGGCTTTACCTCCGATTATCTTGAAGAGTCAGAGATACTGTTCAAAGAATTCCTCAAGCAGAATATCGATGAGCCAAAGAAAGAGTTCTACGTTCCTTCCGTTGTCAGCACGATGATTCAGGAAGGGATGGCTGCGGTAAAAGTTCTCCAGACCCCATCTACCTGGTTCGGAGTAACTTACAAAGAGGACAGGGCAAAAGTTGTAGCCCGCCTGAAGGAAATGGCAGAAGACGGAACCTATCCATCACCATTATTCTAGAAGATTATGAGCAAGTTTTTCCAAAAGTCAAAATACTACAAGCCGCAATTCGGCGGCAGCCTTCTGCTGATTCTGGTGCTGATTCTGGGAGGAGGCATCTTTTCCGGAATAGTGGCAGTTATCGCTGCAGCAATTTCAGGAGGATTATCCGCAGGCGAAGTTTCTACGGAGGGCATAATGTCAGGCAAGCTTTCGCTGATATACTTTACCCAGATGATTATTCCGGTTCTTTTCATCTGGCTGATGGGACACGTCAAGAGCCAGAACCCTATGGAGGCTCCCGTGAAGGTGAACGATCCTCATCTGGGCAAGTTCAACTGGCTGACTCTGGGCATTCTGCTAATGTTCCTGACACTTGGCATGGCTTGGGTTCTGGATCCTGTAACCAGTCTTTTACCAATGCCGGATTCTTTCAAGCAAATGTATGAAAGCATATCGTCCAGTCCTGTAGACACCCTTCTTTCAGTTGCCATAATGGCTCCGATATTCGAAGAGTTCGTGCTCAGGGGAACCATAGAGCGAGGCCTTCTGACAAGAAAGGGCGATTCCCGCAAAACCGCGGCAGTGGCCATTCTCTGGTCCGCCTTCCTGTTCGGCCTGATGCACATGAACCTTTGGCAAGCCATTCCCGCATTTATAATCGGATGCCTTCTGGGATGGGTTTACTACCGCTCTCACAGCATTTGGGCAGTTATTTTCATGCATTTCGTGAACAATTTCTCTTCAATTGCAGTGTTCTGGGCTCTGCCTGAAACTGACGCCGACGCCACCTCCAGAGAGATCTTCAACAATCTGACCGGAAGCGACACTTTCTACTGGATACTTTTCGGCAGCGGAGCAGTTATCACGATTGTCGGAATCTGGCTTCTGAACAAGTATCTGCCTAAGAACCCGCAGAGCTTCAAGCCTAAGGAAGTCTTCATGGCCAATCAGCCGCCGTTCAACGGCCAGCAGCCTTTCAACCCTGAACAGTCATAACATCCAAGAACCTCTGAATGAAAAAGATATATCCCCTGCTGCTGGACAGCATAACCCCCGAAAGCACGGCTTCAAACGGTTTCCTCAAGGATAATTCCCTGGATGACCTGATTGAGACCTATATGGGCAATCTGCTCGGCGACAATGTATTCTCCTTCTTCCAGGGAAACCTGCCCGTCACCGTCCAGATCAAGGAACAAAAAACTCCAATAACAGTGTCTCCGGATGACGAGACAGCGCTGCCGCGCTACGGCTGCTGGGGCAAGGAGAGAATGCTCTACATACTTTCAGCGGACAAGGATTCTTCCATCTGGATAGGTTTTTCAAAGACTCTTTCCGCCACAGACATTTACGAAAGATGCCAGGAGGGCACCATTCTCCAGGCCATGAACGAAATAGCCCCTGAAGAAGGCGAAACTTTCTACATCAGGCCGGGCGTTCCGTTCTGCATAGGAAGCGGCGTTAGATACGTTGACCTCAGCCAGAATTCTCCGGTAGAACTCAACATAGAAGACCTGGACCAGCTGGTGGAGGCTCTGGACTTCATACATCTGGACTCCTGCAACCCTGAATACGTGGCTCCGGAGTCTTGCCTTTTCCGTATGGAGAGGGTTGCAATCACCAAGCCGCAGACCATAGCCCCCGACCAGACTGAGAGCTTCATGGCCATTGTCAATCTGGACAACAGCACATCGCTCAGGACAAAAGACATAAGAGGGCTTTCAGATAACTCTGAAGAAAACTTCATTAACCTGACCGGCAATGCAATAGCTCTGATTCCTCACGACATTTCAGAACTCATTATATCGCCGAGCCAGGAGGGAGAAAACCCCGCCTCATCGTTCCTGCGCATCTATATGTGCAATGTTCCCGAGCCTCCGAAAGAAGAGGATGAAGATAAAGACGAGCACGATCACCACTGCGGCTGTGACGCCCATCACCACCACAGCCACCACGATGACTGCGACTGCGGCCATAACCACTACAATTAACGCAAATGGACGCTGTAAGGATAGACAAATACCTCTGGGCCATAAGGGTGTTCAAAACCCGTTCTGAAGCTGCGGAAGCCTGCCGCACCGGCAAGGTCTATGTCAACGGCGCCCAGGCCAAATCGTCGAGAGAAATAAAGAAGGGAGATGCCATAGAAGTCCGCAAAGGGGCTGTCCATTACAGTTACACAGTGATTGAGCCTATAGACAAGCGCCAGGGAGCCAAGCTCGTGGACCAGTATGCAGAAAACACCACTCCGCAAAGCGAGCTCGACAAGCTGGCTGCTCCGGTTGAAACAATATTCCTGAAAAGAGAAAGAGGAAGCGGGCGCCCTACCAAGAAAGAAAGGCGCGACATAGACCGCCTGATGGACGGATTCTGATTTATTCCTTGCTGTATTTCTTGAAAAGGCTGAGAAGCTTTTCCTTGAAAGTCATTTCTCTGGGCTGATCCTCAGGGGCTGTTTCCTTTTTCTCAGCATCTTTATTCTGAACTTCCGGCTTTTGTTCAGCCACCGGCTTTTCCTCCGGCTTTGCAGCCTCAGCGGCTTTCTTTGGATCTGTGTTGCAGATGTTCATGGCACGGTCAGCGCCCATGAAAGTAAAGTCCTTGACGCCCTGGGCGGCCCTCTTGAGGACATCCGGCAGCTGATCCTTTTCCTCTCCTTCAAACCTGCCCAGAACATAGTCTACCTGGCCTCCGCGAGGAAATCCGTTGCCTATGCCCACTCTTATGCGGCAGTAGTCAGATGTTCCAAGAGTCTGGTTGATGTTCGCAAGGCCGTTGTGCCAGCCGTCGCTGCCTTTCTTGCGCATGCGGACAGAACCCATCGGAAGGGCGAGATCATCGCAGATGACAAGCAGATTCTCCTTCTGGATGTTCTCTTTCTGCATCCAGTAGCTTACGGCCCTGCCGCTCAAATTCATGTATGTGGAAGGCTTCAGGAGAATCAGCTTGCTTCCCCTGTAAGAGATTTCGGCTATGCTTCCCAGGCGGTCTACCTTGAAAACCGCGCCGGAATCAGCGGCCAGCTGATCTGCAACCATAAAGCCAATGTTGTGGCGGGTGCCTTCATACTCGGCACCTATGTTTCCAAGACCTGCTATGAGATATTTTCCTGCCATTTTCAAACCAAAGTTAAGAAAGTTAAAGTGGATGACCAAAAAATATTTCGGTCATCCACTTTTCTTCAGGCGCTCCTGCGCCGGGTTTTGCGTCAAGAGTCAAATTACTTTGCCTCTGCGTTCTCAGCCTCTGCAGCTGCAGCAGCAGCGGCAGCGCGGGTACGCTTGATTTCGCAAACCATAAGCTTCTTAGGAGAAGCAATCTGGCAGCCCTCTACTGTAAGCTGGCCGGCATAGATAGCCTTGCCAACTCCCAGAGTTGTGATGTCAACGTCGATCTGGTCAGGAAGCTTGTCCATAGGACCGCAAACCTTTACCTTTCTAACGCCTATTCTCAGGCGGCCACCCTGCTTTACACCCTCAGCGTTACCGAAAATGTTTACAGGAATAGCAATCTGAACCGGCTTGTCCTCAGCGATAGCCAGGAAGTCGATGTGAATTGCATCATCTGTAATAGGATCATACTGAGCATCGTGAAGGATGCAAGGATGAACCTCGCCATTAACGTTTACGTGGATGATGTAAGACTTTGGAGTGTCTGTAATCTTCTTGATGTCTGCAAGTGGAATTGCAATGTCCATGTGCTCAGTTCCATTGCCGTAGATGATGCAAGGAACGTTGCCTGCTCTGCGGATCTTCTTCAGATCCTGCTTTGTTCCGATTTTGCGCTCGGAAGCGTTCAAAGTGATAATCTGCATAATTGTAAATTTTAAGTGTTACTCAGTCCGCCTTTGCGGGGACCCCATTGCACCGAGCCTGAACTCGTCAGGCGAAATGCGGCGCAAAGATAAACAAAATCTCCATTTCTCAAATATTTTTTCATCAGCGAGCCTCCAACGCGCGTTTTTCTGCCTTTGTTTGTCGGCAAATAATTCTTATCTTTGACTTACTGCACAGAATGGTTTGTGCGGTAAAGATGATTTATTAACAAACCTTTTAGACAATACCTTTATGATCAAGAAATTCAGATGTACAGTTTGTGGATATATCCACGAAGGACCGGAACCTCCTGAGAGATGCCCTCAGTGCAAGCAGCCAAGAGAGAAATTCGTTGAGGTTGTTGAGGAAGAAAACAAGAAGGCCTGGGCGGACGAGCACGTTATCGGCGTTGCTAAGGGATGCGACCCGGAGATTTGGGAAGGCCTGAAGGCTAACTTTATCGGAGAATGCACCGAAGTCGGAATGTATCTGGCAATGAGCCGTCAGGCACATCGCGAGGGATATCCTGAAATCGGCGAGGCATTCAGAAGATATGCACTGGAAGAGGCTGACCACGCAGCAAGATTCTGCGAGCTTCTCGGCGAGATGGTTTGGGATACCAAGACCAATCTGGAGAAGAGAATCGAGGCCGAAAGAGGAGCATGCGCTGGCAAGAAAGACATTGCCACCAAGGCAAAGAAGCTCAACTATGACGCCATCCACGATACAGTTCACGAGATGTGCAAAGACGAGGCTCGCCACGGACAAGGCTTCGAGGGCCTCTACAACCGCTTCTTCAAGAAGTAACAGATCGTTTCTTCAAAAGCAAAAAGTGCAGGATTGCTGGTCCTGCACTTTTTTTATGGTTTCAAAAATCTTTATTCAGTGGAGGTTTCCGGAACTATCATCCGGACGGCCTCGTTCCAGGCGTATTTCTGGTAGAACGAGGTGAGAGGAGCCTCTACCGGATTGTTGATGTAGCTGCTCAGGCCGGAGAACTTGGCAGGGTCAATCTCAAGGGTGATCATCAGGCCGGTAGTGTACTTGGCTATGACAGCCTTTTTGAGAGCCTCGCCCAGAGCCACGGTTTCTGACTTGCCGCAGAGGTTGTCCATGTAATCCTTGAAGTCATAGAACCAGTGGTCGTTGAAGCGGAAGTAGCGCTGAACCTGAGTCACGTCCAGGGACGGAATGCCGCTGCGGTACTGGTCAAAGAGCTTCCTGGCTTCCTGAGCCACGGCTCCCAGCTCGGAGCATTTCACGGTGGAGATGGTGGCTGAACGGTATTCTCCGCTCTGGGCGTTGTAGTAGTCGTAGAAGTCCTTGGCTACGCCCGCATAGTCTTCGTTGAACATCCTCTGGATAACTTTGTCGTATGGGAAGCTGTCCGTCAGGATTTCGGCCGGAGAGGAGATTATGTAGTCGCAGCAGTCCTTGAGCTGGAACACCACTTCAATGCCGCCCATCAGGCAGGCGTCCAGGGCTATGAAGTCAAAATGAGTTTCACCCACAGCCTCCTGAATATCGAATATGGACATCTCCGTCTTGAGCTCGCTTCCGAAAGACTTTACCATGTGGGCGTAAGGGTCAACTCCTCCCGGAGGTTCCGGGAACAGAGGCCGGTTTCCGGCCAGAGAGGCCTGGCGCCTGCTCTGGGAATCTTCTTCGGATATCGCTGAGGAAGGCATTACGCTAGTTGTGGAAGACGGATTCAGGGTATAGTAGCCGGCAGGAAGCCATCCCGTACCGTGAGACCACAATACCAGGCCGTACTGCTTTGCAGGGCAGATGGTCTTGGTGATGTTGATCACAGACCTCATTGAGTTCTTGGTGCAGGAATTCTGGTAAGGGAAGCGGTAGATGGTATCTATCTGAACATTTCCGTGCTTGTTCTTGCAGATGTTCACCAGCAGAGGAAGCGTGTCTTTCATCTGCTTGGTTTCCAGATCAAAGTTGTTGCAGTACAGAACTATGTTGCCGTTGTCCGGTACATATCCGTTTATAATCTTGACAATGTTTGCAGCAGCGTCCGTATAGAGGTTGTTGTGCGAAGCGAAATACAGCAAAATGGTCTTGTCTTTCTCTTCAAACACTACATCCTTAGGCTCAACCTTGGAGCAAGAAGACAATGCCACAAGCGCCAGTGCAAACAAAGTTGCTATATGCCTACAAATCTTCATAACAAGGCAAAATTACAATTTTTACTTTAAGATATAGACAATATGCTTCATTTATTGTGCCAAAAAGGTTGTCCGTATTGAAATAATGGCGGCAGAATCGTATATTTGTATAATGTGCAAAGACGAAAAACCTAATATGGAAAAGAACAATTTCTCAAAGCCGCTGGACGAGAGCCTGGGCTCCTCAATCCGCCACTATGTGAACATGCAGGTAGACCGCGCCGCGATGAAGGGCGCGGAGAAGATGTCCTGGGTGAGCAACAAAATCATCGTGACCGCAATTTTCATAATCGCCGGAAGCATCATCCTGCTGTTTCTGGGATTTGCCCTGTCTTACTATCTGGGAGAGGTGATGGGCAGCACGGCCCTGGCTTCCTCTGCGTGGCGGGAGCTGTCCTGCTGATAGGAATCATTTTGTACCTGTTGCGCAAGAGGCTGTTTGCCAACCAGATGGCAAAGATGTACACCAAGATGCTGCTCGGCGACGATAAAGTCTCGGACATGAACGAGCTTCACCTGAGGCAGCAGTTTGTGGACCAGCAGATCAAGGACAAGGAGGAGGCCTTCACTCAGGAATACCGGATGTTCAAGCAGATGATAAACCCTCTGACCTACATCAACCAGTTCGTGAGCAAGATAAGGGACGCTTTCAGGTCCAATTCAAATCCCAAGGCCGAAGCAGAAACCGATATCAGCCCTGAAGACGGCTCAGCGAAGGACAGCAATGACGACTATCAGGTTAACCAGTTCTGACAATAACGAATAGAAATATGAAAAAACTGACAATTATGTTGACAATCTTGGCTGCGGCGCTTTCAACAGGCTGCAGCAATGAAAAGAAGGCTGAGAGCGAGAAGCCTTTCACCTATATCGTGGACGAGTTTGCAGACCTCCAGATTCTGAGGTATCAGATCCCTGACTGGGATTCGCTGAGCTTCGAGAACAAGGCCTTCCTCTACTACACTTCAGAGGCCGCCAAATGCGGAAGAGACATCATGTTCGACCAGATGGGAAAGTACAACCTTCGCATCCGCAAGGTTATCGAGAAGATCATCGATGAGTACAAGGGAGACAAGGAATGCAAAGACTACCAGGAGTTTCTGGTTTACGCCAAGAGGGTATTCTTCTCCAACGGAATTTACCACCACTATGCTGAGGACAAGTTCTATCCGGCCTGCCCTCCTGACTATTTCAGGGGCCTTATGGAGCAGACAGGACAGGGAGATCTCTGCGAAGAGCTCCTGCCTGTGATGTACGAGACCTGGATACTCCCGATGAGAAGGTGCAACGACAGCCGCGTGGATATGGTTGCAAACTCCGCCGTCAACTTCTACGAAGGAAACCTCACCCAGAAGGAAGTCAACGACTTCTACGACAAGATGGAAGACCCTAATGACCCGCATCCTATCTCCTACGGCCTGAACTCCAAGCTCGTCAAGAACGAAGACGGAACCATCACCGAGCAGGTATGGAAAGTGGGCGGTCTCTACTCCAAGTCTATCGAGAAGATAATTGAGAATCTGGAAAAGGCAAAGGAATTTGCCGAGACCGAAGGCCAGAAGAAGACCATTGAGCTTCTGATAAAGTACTATACCACAGGCGATCTGAGAGACTGGGACGCCTACAACATCCAGTGGGTGGATGACGGGGCCAAGGTTGTGGATTTCACCAACGGCTTCATAGAGGACTACGACGATCCTCTGGGAAGAAAGGCCACCTGGGAAGGCATAGCCAACTTCAAGGATCTGGGAGCCAGCAAGAGGACCGAGGCCATAAGCGCCGAGGCACAGTGGTTTGAGGACAACTCCCCTGTGGACAAGCGCTTCAAGAAGGAGAACGTGAAGGGCGTGAGCGCCAAGGTCATCAACGTTACCGCCCTGGGCGGCGCCTGCTACCCTTCCACCCCTATCGGTATCAACCTGCCTAACGCCAACTGGATCAGGAAGGAATACGGCTCCAAGAGCGTTACCATCAACAACATCACCGAGGCATACGACAAGGCCGCCAACGAATCTCCTAAGAGCATCCTCACCGAGTTCGCCTGGGACCAAGACGAAATTGACATGTGCAAGAAGTACGGCACCATGACCGACAACCTCCACACAGACCTCCACGAGTGCTTGGGACATGCATCCGGCCAGCTGCTTCCAAATGTTCAGGAAAACGCCCTCAAGGAATTCAACTCCGCGCTGGAGGAAGCCAGGGCAGACCTGTTCGCCCTCTACTATCTGGCAGATCCTAAGCTGGTTGAGATGGGGCTTCTGCCGGACAAGGACGCCTACAAGGCAGAGTACATGACCTACATCCGCAACGGCCTGTTCACCCAGTTCACCCGCATTGAGCTTGGCAAGAAGAACACCGAGGCCCACATGCAGAACCGCAAGCTGGTTGCCGAGTGGGCATACGAACATGGCCAGGCAGACAATGTAATCGAGAAGAAAACCACAGACGGCAAGACCTATTTTGTCATCAACGATTTCGAGAAACTCCGCGGACTGTTCGGGGAACTTCTGGCAGAGATCCAGAGAATCAAGTCAGAGGGAGACTACAAGGCCGGAAAGAAACTCATCGAGACCTATGCGGTTGACATAGACCCTGTTCTCCACAAGGAAGTCCTGCAGAGATATGCAGGCCTCAACCTAAAGCCTTACAAGGGCTTTGTAAACCCGGACATCGTGCCAGTTGAGAAGAAGGGCAAAGTGGTGGACTACAAGATCGTCTACAACGACGACTATCTGAAGCAGATGATGGAGTACGGCAAGAAGTACTCCTTTGAATAAGCAATTCTATTCAACAAGCAAATCTATATCCTTACGGGTATAGATTTGTTGTTTTATGTCAATTTTATACCTTTTATGATATAGTTATAAGAAAAATTACTATATTTGCACCCGATAAGGTATAAAAATTGCAACAGTTTATGACTCTTTCTAAACATATTAAGGAAAAACGCAAGAAATTTGGCCTGAATCAAACCGAGCTGGCAGACCGGGCTGGAGTAGGCCTGAGGTTCGTCAGAGATTTGGAACAGGGCAAAAAGACTCTGCGAATGGACAAGGTTAATGACATCCTCGCCCTATTCGGCGAGGAACTCGGACCCGTAAAAACTGAACTGTTATGAAACAGGCAGAAGTTTTCATACAAGATATCTTCTGCGGAATCCTCACAGAAGATGAAGAAGGGTATCACTTCAAGTATGACAGACACTACATCAATAGTCCAAGTCCCCTGCCGCTAAGTCCAACTATGCCCATCGCTGAGGAAACATATCATAAAGAGATGATGTTCCCTGTTTTTGACGGCTTGATTCCTGAAGGATGGCTTTTGGATATTGCATCAAAATCGTGGAAAATAGATCCCAGAGACAGGATGTCTTTGCTGGTTGCTTGCTGCAAAGACTGCATCGGAGATATCAGCATAAAACCTTTGAGCCATGAGTAAGTGTCTGTATTGTTATCACGATTTGCTTGAGGGGCAGAAAGATTTTCATCCAGAGTGTTCTAAAAAGATTTTTGGAACGGCAGAAGCTCCGGCTCTCCCCTACACAAGAGACAATCTGTCTGAACTTGCAAAACAAGTCATCAGAACCAGTTCTTCCGTAACCGGAGTTCAGGCAAAAATGTCTTTGGACTTAGACAAAGGGAAGAAAAACGAGCCGGCAAAATTCATGATTGTGGGCCTGTGGGGAAAGTATATTTTCAAGCCCCAAAGTTCCAGATATGACAGTCTTCCAGAACTTGAAGACGTGACTATGAAAATGGCGGAAGCATCTGGAATAAAAACGGCAAAGCATTCCCTTGTAAGGATGTCAGACGGAGAATTGGGCTACATTACCCTAAGGATGGACAGAGGCAAGAGGGGCGAAAAGATTTCCATGCTGGATTTCTGCCAGCTTTCCAACCGTCTGACCGAGCACAAATACGACGGAACATACCAGCAGCTTGCCGATACAGTAAAACGATATTCAACCGCTCCGCTTCTAGATCTGCAAAGATATTGGGAAGTGGTGCTTTTCTCTTGGATTACAGGCAATTCAGATATGCACTGCAAAAATTTCTCCCTCATCGATATTGGAAAGAGGGAGTATGTTCTTTCACCCGCATACGACCTTTTGCCCGTGCTTCTGGCCGACACAGAGGATCAAGAGGAAATGGCTTTGACTTTTTCTACAGGAGGAAAGAAAAACGGCTTTGGAAAGAATACTTTCATACAGGCAATAACAGACTCGGGCTTGGATCTTAAACGTGCAGAGAAACTCATTGCAAAAGTTGCGTCCTGCAAACCTGTATGGTTTTCACTTATAGACATTTCTTTCTTGAGCCAGCAAATGAAATCAAACTACAAACACCTGATTGAAGAGCGGCTTTCCCGCTTGAATAATGAATAATGATATGAAGTTTGGGGCGATGACTTCACTAAATACAACATCTTTGACAAAAGTGTTTATTTCATGAAGCCCGGAGAAGAGATTTGGTTTACACTAAAAGGACACTGGGAACCTTATCGTTAGAAGTTATTCCTTAGGATAGATGTTTATCATCAGCACCTTGGAGTTTCCGGCTGCATCTCTTGCGGTCAGAGACATCATTCCGTCATCCTGGGTAACCACTTTCAAAATGGTTGTGGCCGAGGTTGTGGCCGACGTTGTGGTGTAATCGGCGCTGGCCTTGGTCTTTGGTTCCGCCTGCCCTACAGACTTCTGAATTGCTGAAAGGCTTACCTTTGCGTTTCCGGTTGCAGTCCATTTTACAGGACCGCTGAATATTTCCTTGGTAGAGCCGTTGCCTACGTAAAATGTCAAGGTATAGCCAACTCCTGTATTGACAGTAGCAGGAGCAACGCTGCCGTTCCCGTAATAAATCTGTGCATTTATGGTCTGGAATGTTTCAGTCTGATCCTCCTCTCCGGATGAAGATTTCTTTGAGCAGGAGAACAAAACAGGAACAGCTGCAATCAGCAGCATAACTGAAAAAAAACGGAACTTTTTCATATCAAAAATCTTTGTTTTCTAATTCTAAACGTTTGCAAGGTACAAAAATCGTGCGGAAACTATCTGTCTTCCGTGAGATCGGCACGGGCGGCTCTTTTGCCGGTGAGGATAGGTATCTGCTCGTCAGACTCTTTGTCGAGCTGGCGGCTCCAGAGGTATTTTCTGGTTTCACGCACAAGAACTCCGCTAAGCAGCAGCAACGATATTATGTTCGGGATTGCCATCAGGCCGTTGAGTATGTCGGCAAAGTTCCAGACCATTTCCAGATTCATAACAGCTCCTATGTAAACCAGCACAATCCAGACGATCCTGTAGAAGAATACTGTTTTTCTGCCGGCCAGATATTCCACGCTGCGTTCAGCGTAATAGCTCCAGCCAAGGATGGTGGAGAAGGCGAAAGTGACAAGGCTGACGGTAAGGACAATGGAGCCTACGTAAGGGATCTGCCCGAAAGCCAGCTGGGTAAGCTTGGCGCCGTCTTTATAGTCTATGCCCGGATTGGCCTGAATGCTGGAAACCAGGACCAGACCCGTGAGGGCGCATACGATAACAGTGTCCCAGAAAGTGCCGGTGGAAGAAACCAGAGCCTGGCGGACAGGATTCTTGGTCTGGGCGGCAGCGGCGGCGATAGGAGCGGAACCCATACCGGACTCGTTGGAGAAAAGGCCTCGGGCGATACCGTAGCGGCAGGCCATCATCACCGTGAAGCCGGCAATTCCGCCTGCTCCTGCCTTGGCGGTGAAAGCGGAATTGACTATCAGGGAAATGGTGTCGCCGAGAACGCTCCAGTTCATGCCCAGGATTACCAGGCAGCCCAGCACATAGAATATGGCCATGAACGGAACCAGAAGGCCGCATACACGGGCTATGCCTTTGATGCCGAAGAAGGTTACCAGCATTACCAGGAAAGCCAGGCCCCAGCCTGTCCAGTGCTTTGGAATGCCGGCGAAGTTAGGCCCGAACAGACCCTCATGGTCCAGAAGGGTGGAAATGGCGTTGGACTGAACCAGGTCTCCTATGCCGAAAGCTGCCAAAGCAGCCAGCACGCAGAACAAAACAGCCAGGAACTTGCTCTTTACACCCCTTTCCAGAGCGTACATAGGGCCGCCGAGCATGGTGCCCTTGGCGGTCTTCACGCGGTATTTGATGGCAAGCAGGCCTTCGCTGTATTTGGTGGCTATACCCAGAACGCCGGTCAGCCAGCACCACAGCACGGCTCCCGGACCTCCCAGGGAAACGGCAGTGGCCACTCCAATGATATTGCCCGTTCCGATTGTGGCGGCCAGAGAAGTGGTCAAAGCCCCAAACTGGCTAACGTCTCCGGCAGCGTTCTTGTCTCTTTTGAAAGACATTCCGATAGCCTTGAAGACATATCGCTGAGGAAACCTCAACCTGATGGTCAGGAAAATGTGTGTTCCTACAAGAAGAATGATAAGCGGCCAGCCCCAGAGAAAATCGCTGAACGACTTTATATATGAGCCTAAAATAGATACAAAACTGCCTTCCATAATCGCGATGAATATATCCATCAACAAATTTAACAAAAAATCTGTATTTTTGCTTTGTTGTACGCTGGCTCCATTATTGCAGTACAATTTAACGGTTTGATTAAAATATTCGGTTATGAGAAAAATAACTAAAGGTGCAGCCTATGCGCTTGTTCTGGCTTTTGTGGCACTGTCAGTTGCATTCACTTCTTGTTCAAAGTCTGGCTCAGGCGGCAAGAAAGACGCCGACTCTCTGCAGGTCAAGACATTTATAGACCAAGCCATGAAGCAGTACTACTACTGGGCGGACCAAATGCCTTCATCGGTTGAAAAGAAGGGAAAGAGCGTGGAAAACTACTTCAACGCCCTGCTTGTGAAAAAAGACCGCTGGAGCTGGATGATGAACGGCCAGAGCTACAACTCAATGGAAACGGGCATTTCCACTTCATACGGATTCCACATAGCCCAGCCTATAGACTATTTCGGAGACTATGACGTCTACATCAGATACGTGGACAAGAACTCCCCGCTGGCTAAGGCAGGCATAACAAGAGGATGCCAGCTGACCAAGATTAACGGAACCGACGTGGAAACCCTTATCCGGAACGACCATTTCTACGATGAAATCTACAAGACGTCCAACAAGTTCACTTTCAAGAAGCCGAGCGGAGATGTGGTGGAGCTGAACCTCAACCAGTCATCTTTCCAGAGCAATTCCGTTGCACTGGCAAAAGTCTTCACCGCTGCAGACTGCGACAAGCTGTCCAAGGGAGCCAAGGTAGGATACATCCTCTACACCTCTTTCAGTTCCTCAATGAAGAACGAAATTGTTTCCGCTCTCCAGCAAATGAAGTCCGACGGCATTACAGACCTGATTCTCGACCTCAGGTACAATGGCGGAGGAGACCTTGACCTTTGCGCAGACATAGCCAGCCTGCTGGCCCCAGCCTCAGCGGACGGCAAAGTGTTTGTGACATTGGAACATAACCTGGCAAACAGGAAGGAAGACCACAGCTACAACATCAAACGCAGCGCCAACTCCTTTGACCTTGGCCGACTGTTCATAATCACGGGAGACGGCACGGCCTCCGCTTCAGAGTCCATGATCAACTGCCTCCGTCCTTATATGGACGTTCAGACTGTTGGACTCCAGACTCACGGAAAGCCTAACGGAATGTATGTGTTCCTCTATCCTCAGAAAGTGGCTGAGAAAGACATTGAATACGCATTCCTGCCGATTTGCTTCTACTGCGTAAACAGCGAGGGCAAGGCAGATTATGACAATGGAATAGCTCCGACAAACAAGAGATATGACGACCTCTACCACGATTTCTCAGGAGAAGAAGACCTTATCAAGGCCTGCCTGCTTTACATCGCCTCAGGAAAGTATCCGGGGCTTCCGGAAAAGGCCATGACCAAGTCCTGGTCAAGAGTTCCGGGAATCATTCATCTTGACGACGGTTTCAAGGGCGCATATGTGAAAAAACACTAAAAAGAGCGGATTTTTTTGGTTATTATAAGAAAACTTGCTATTTTTATGTTCGCAAAACGAATACTTCAACTACAATAATTAATTTTTTAAAGTTATAATTATGGAGAAATTATTTGCTAAAATTCAGGCTCAGTTCGAGGCTTTCAACAAGGACGCTGAAGCACAGATCGTAAAGGGTAACAAGGCTGCTGGAACACGCGCAAGAAAGGCTGCTCTGGAAATCTGCAAACTGATGAAAGATTTCAGAAAGGCTTCTGTAGAGGCTGCCAAGAAATAATCAGCTGAACTGAACAAAAGTAAGGGGGATGGCCAAATTATTTTGGTCATCCCTTTTTTCATCTCAAATCTTTCTAATTGCAGTTTTTTCTTAAATTTGTGGGTTATGAACAAGACCGCAAATTACAGACTCACGATAATATCTCCCGTATTCAACGAAGAGGGAAATATCAGAAGGCTTGCCGACACTCTTGACAAGTACATCAATTCTTCTGAAGACAAGAGCGCCTGCGTGCTTTTCGTCAACGACGGCAGCGCGGACAAGTCTCTGGAAATGATCAAGGAAGAATGTGCTTCCAGAAAGAATTTCTACTACCTGTCTCTGGAGAAGAGAACCGGGCTCAGCGGAGCCATCAAGGCCGGGTTCGACAACACGTTCTCCCCTCTTGTAGGATACATAGACGCGGACCTTCAGACCACTCCCGAGGACTTTGACCTGCTTCTCCCTTACGCCGACGAGTACCCGCTTGTTATGGGCATCAGGGCCAACCGCAAAGACTCCGCCTGGAAGAATTTCCAGAGCAGGTTTGCCAACGGCTTCCGCAAGATGTTCACCCACGACGGAGCCACCGACACCGGCTGCCCGCTGAAAATCCTGCATACAGACTATGCCAAGAGGGTTCCTATGTTCACCGGCATGCACCGCTTCTTCCCGGCCCTGATCCAGCTTCAGGACGGAGGAAAGATGAAGCAGGTTCCGGTAAGGCATTTCCCGAGAGTTGCGGGAGTGAGCAAATACAATGTCTGGAACAGGCTCATCGGCCCTATGAAAGACTGCTTCGCCTATCGCTGGATGAAAAAGCGATACATCAACTACTCTTTCAAAGACAATAACTTATAAGATCCGCCCATGGAGAGGACACTTAGCCAATGGATCATATTCGGAATCGGGTTTCTGGCGCAGGGGCTTTTCTCCGCCAGAATACTGGTCCAGTGGATAATGTCCGAGAGGAAGAAGAAGGTGGTGTCCCCTACCATCTTCTGGGTGCTCAGCCTGCTGGCTTCCTACCTGTTTTTCATATACGGATGGCTCAGAAACGACTTTGCCATTATGTTCGGCCAGGTGATTTCCTACTACATCTATATGTGGAACCTGAAAATCAAGGGAGCCTGGAGCATGGCAAACGACGGCCGGACGGAAGGTTCAAAGTCCAGCCGCTGGTGGAAAGCTCCTCTTCTGACACTCCTTCTGATAACTCCCGTAGTGGGCATCGGCTATATCCTGACCGATCTGGAAGGGTTCAAGCAGCAGGTTTTCCACAACAGCAGCATCCCTATGTGGCTTGTCATCTACGGCTCTCTGGGGCAGATAATCTTCACCCTGAGATTCGTGTACCAGTTCTTCTACTCCAAGAAGAGGAACGAGAGCTTCCTGCCTGCCGGCTTCTGGATAATCAGCCTTGTAGGCAGCGCCTGCATAGTTTCTTACGCAATCATAAGGAAAGATCCCGTGCTGGCTCTCGGCCAGGCCACCGGATTCATCTCATACACAAGGAACCTGATGATTCTCCACAAGCAGAAAAAAAGAGAGCTTGAAGAATCTGAAAAACCGGCATCTGAGGAATGAAAAGAAGAACTGTCATATTCCTTTTCATCTTCGCGATGCTGCTTCCTCTGATGATTCTCAGGGAGTTCACCCCCGCCAACGAGCTGAGGTACCTGAACATTGTGGACGACGCTCTCACTAACGGCAATTTCATCACTTTCTATGACCACGGAGTGCCATACGCCGACAAGCCGCCTCTGTATTTCTGGTTCGCGATGCTTCTGAAAAAGGTTTTCGGATGCCACTCCATGTTCCTTCTTAGCGCCCTGCTGAGCCTGGTTCCGGCTTTTGTAACCGGCTGGATAATGGACCGCTGGACAGAGGAAAAGCTGGACGGCGAAGAGAGTTCCGCAGCTCTTATGATGATGCATTCGAGCGTAATGTTCCTGGCCGCCTCAATCGTTTTGAGAATGGATATGCTTATGTGCATGTTCATAGTGCTGGCAATGTACACCTTCGGCAAGATGTACGCCAACAAGAAGGGAGCCAGGGAAGCCAAGGCGGGCGAGAAAACCCACGAGGCTAAGATGTTCAAGAGAGACAGGCTGCTGCTTCCGTTATATGTCTTCCTGGCCATCTTCTCCAAGGGAGCTGTAGGTTTTCTTGCTCCTGTTATCTGCATAATCGTTTTCCTTATCAGCGACAGGGAACTTCGCATAGGAAGATATCTGGGCTGGAGATTCTGGGCCATACTTATTGTCTTGTGCGCCCTCTGGTGGACGGGAGTCTATCTTGAAGGCGGCAAGAGCTACCTTAACAACCTGCTGTTCCACCAGACGGTGGACCGCGGCGTTAACTCCTTCCATCACAAGGCCCCGTTCTGGTATTACCTTGCAGGATACTGGTGGATAGCCGCCGTCTGGAGCCTTCTGTGCGTGGTTCTGATAATCAAAGGATGGAGAAAGCACTATCTGGGCGGCATCAGGATCAAGCTTATGATTGTCACTGCCCTGACCATCCTGGTGATGCTGTCTCTTGTAAGTTCCAAAATCGCGATATATCTGCTCCCGGCCATTCCGTTCTTCATCTATGCCGGAGCTCTTCTGCTGCCTTATTTCAAGGATGACAAGCTTGTCAAGGGAATTGTGGCGGCCATTGCCTGGATATTCATCGCGATTGGCATTGCCTCCATTTTCAAGAAGTTCATCATTCCTGAAAAAATTGCCGGCTCGATTCCAGAGCTCTGGGCTCCTTTCTGGGTGATTCTCCTCCCTATGGTCCTGGGCGGGCTGCTTGGCCTCAAGGCCCTGAAAGACAAGCATACTCCGCTGGCAATTTCAATCATTTCGGCTTCCATCTTCGTTACCATATTCCTGGGCAGTTTCTCCATGAAGGAAATCAACAAGACAACCGGAGTTAAAGACGGATGCCTGGAGGCCATAAAGATATCTCAGGAAAAAGACAGCCCGCTGCTTTACTACGACTTCAGCGCGGCTCCGAACATGGACTATTACTTCAAGCAGGAAGGCTTGTTTATCAGAGAGATTAGCAAAGAGCAGCTCAGCTCGTTTGAAGGAATCCTCTTCTTCAAGGAAAGGAGGCTCAAGAAAGACTCCACCCTAAGGAGCGTTCTTGAAGGCAAGAATTATGTAAAGCTCGGCGACAATGTCTGCTATGCGGATTTCTCCGTGGAAAAAGACTGGAACATAGAAGAAAAAAAGACAGAGCAATGAATATATTATTGACAGGAGCAGCGGGCTTCATAGGCTCGCACACGGCAGTTGAACTTCTCAGAAGAGGCCATAACGTTGTTGGAGTGGACAACATGAACTCCTACTACGACCCTAGCCTGAAAAAGGCCAGGCTCTCGTGGGTAAGAAAATGCGCCAAGACCGCAAAGGGCAAGTTCTCATTCTCCGAGAAAGACATCGCTGACCTCAGCGCTATGGAAAAAATCTTCAAGGCTCACAAATTCGACAAGGTCTGCAACCTTGCGGCCCAGGCCGGCGTCAGATACTCGTTTGAGAATCCGGCAAGCTACATCCGCTGCAACATCATCGGCTTTTTCAACATACTGGAACTCTGCTGCAAGTACAAAGTAAAGCATCTTGTATATGCTAGTTCCTCAAGCGTTTACGGCAACAACGCCAAGGTTCCGTTTGAAGAGGAAGACCGCACTGACGATCCTCAGAGCCTCTATGCCGCCACCAAAAAATCCAACGAGCTGATGGCCCACGTCTATACTCACCAGAGAAACCTTCCGGCAACCGGCCTGAGGTTCTTCACAGTCTACGGCCCTTGGGGAAGGCCTGACATGGCTCCTTTCAAGTTCATGAAGAAAATCCTCAGCGATGAGCCTATAGATGTCTATAACAAAGGCAACCTGAGCCGAGACTTCAGCTACATAGACGACATTGTAAAAGGAATAGTTTCCGTCATCGAGGGTCCGAACAAGTCCAAGCGCCCTGTCTACAACATCGGAAACAGCCGTCCAGTAGGCCTTATGGACTTCATCAGGACTATAGAGAAAACAGCCGGAAAGAAGGCGAAAAAAGTGATGAAGGGAATGCAACCAGGCGATGTTTACACTACATTTGCATCCACTTTGGCCCTGGAAGAAGACTATGCCTTCCGCCCTAACACTCCTCTTGAAAAAGGCATCGCCGAGTTCTATAACTGGTACAAAGATTTTTACGGAACAAATTAAAAGGTCTTAAATATCATAAAATGGAAAAAGAGACATTTGCACAGATGGAGATAAGCACCAAGGCTGCTCTCCATAACTTCAAGTATTTCAGAAGCTACCTCAAGAAGGAAACCAAGCTTCTGATCCTCATCAAAGCCAATTCTTACGGCCATGGGGCAGTGGATTTTGCAAAATTAATGGAAAAGGCAGGGGCAGACTACTTTGCCGTTGCCCATCCGATAGAAGGCATTGAGCTCCGCGAAGGCGGCATCAACACCCCTATCATAGTGCTTACCACCGGAACTGACTACTACAAGGAAATCATAGAGAACGGCCTGGAGCCGGGCATCCCTAACCTCTACTCCCTGAAGAAGTTTGACTCTGTCCTCAAGAAGATGGGCGTTGACACTTATCCTGTGCACATCAAGCTCGACACCGGCATGCACCGCCTGGGCTTTATGGAAAAGGAGCTTCCTGAACTGATCAAGTTCCTCAAGGCCCACAAGGAGATCAAGGTCCAGAGCATCTACTCCCACCTTGCCGCTTCTGACGAGAAGAAGTGGGACAAGTTCACTCTCGGACAAATTGCCCTCTACGACAAGATGGCTCCGCAGATAGACCAGGCAATAGGATATCATCCTATCCACCATATCCTCAACTCTGCCGGAATCGAGCGCTTCTCCCAGTTCCAGAAAGATATGTGCAGGCTGGGCATCGGCATCTACGGCGTAAGCGCTGTCAACCAGAAGAACGTTATGCCTGTTGCCAGCCTCAAGTGCCGCATCCTCCAGATTAAGGAGCTCACTCCTGAAGACGGCACTGTTGGCTACGGCCGCCACGGCAAGATCACCAGACCTTCAAAGATTGCCACCCTGCCTCTTGGATATGCAGACGGCATCAACCGCCACTTCGGCAGAGGAGCCACCAAGTTCTGCGTGAACGGCAAGCTGGTTCCAACCATCGGCAATATCTGCATGGATATGTGCATGATAGACGTAACCTCTGTAAAGGATGTCAAAGTTGGAGACATTGTAACCGTCTTCGGCGACAAGCCGACCGCCATCGACCAGGCCAAGGTTCTCCAGACCATCCCTTACGAGGTCTACACCTCCATTGCCAGACGAGTAAAGAGAGTGGTTGTAAAGTAATACATTATTACTTCAAGACAAGAAGCACCTTGCATTTTCATTGCAGGGTGCTTCTTTATTTAATAAATTTCAATTTTGCAACTACCTTGTTTCACAACGCAAACAATTCAGCCCTTCAAATTCAAAATTTTTAGAAAAAAAAAGCAAAATCTTTCATTTTAAAATTCTTTTCATTATATTGCATTCGGCGAACAAAAAACAAATGAAGATGAAACGATTTGCAACAAGCGCTTTTGTGTTTCTGCTCGCATCCACTCTTTGTTTGGGGCAAGGGATAGACTATCGAATCAAAATGGTAAACCGCATGGCCCAGAGGATGATGAGCGACACCACCCGCAAAGGACCTGCGGCTGCCCGGTTTATTGTGGATGTCCTTTCATCCGGAGAATATTCTATGGAAAATAAATCGTACTACATAGTCTATCCGGAAAAGGCAACCGATACTTCAAAAATCTCAAGCCATGCTTCTTATATTGAAAAAGCGTTAAACCTTCAAGGCGGCAGAAGAACTTATGACAAAAACTCGGCAGACGTTCTGATAAATGTCAAATTTGCCAGAGACAGAAGCAGGAGAACTATCTATCAAGAATTAAAACACTCCACATACAGCACCAAGAACCTGGGTGGTTTTGATGTTTACAGGGGAGACCGGTACGGAAGCGCCTCCGGCAGATCAAGCATAGACAACCCTAACCTCCCTTATTATCAGAATTCCTTTGGCTCTGCCGGCAAAAAAACTTATTTGCAGCCGGTTCGTGTATCCGATCATTCTTTCTCAATGATTATTGAAGGAGTTTCCCTGGCCGGAGATACTTTATGGAAAACCGTTGCAACAGATTTCCGTTCTGCCGCTGTAACAGACGCCATCATGCCATACCTTGCATTTGCCTCTGTGGGTTTCCTGGGAAATGAGACAGACTGTTCCGAGCAGTTCCTCAGCGACAACCCCATCTTCCTGAAATGGTCTGAAGGTCTGCTTGATTCCCAAAACACTGTTTTATATCCCGAGTACAACTCCTCTTCCAAGAAGGCAGAGGTTGTCTCAGTCATCAAGGACGGCGACAATACCATTGTTGTTCTCAAAGACAAGCATCCTAAGTTCTTCAAAAAGTCCGAGGCTTATCTGGAGCATAACGGCCAAAAGATCCCTGCCTCCGGCTCTTATATCGAGAAGAGGCTCCCTAACAACAGCTACCCTGCTCTCACCATCTGGGAATTCCCTGTCAATTCAGCCGATCTGGAAGAATTTGACCTTGTATTTTACAGCAAAAAAGGCAAGGAAAAGCTTGCCATAAGAAACATACAGTCATGAAGAAGTTATTTTATTTGTTCGCATTAGCCCTGTTGGTACC
This sequence comes from Bacteroidales bacterium, assembly GCA_017962375.1. GTDB lineage: Bacteria > Bacteroidota > Bacteroidia > Bacteroidales > UBA932 > Egerieousia. The sequence continues at coordinate 211,408 of JAGCVJ010000011.1, read as the reverse complement.
GTTGAATGTTTCGGCCCAGACAGGCGACAGCCATCTGAAGGAATTTCCAAAGTTCAAAGGTGAGGTTTTTCAGCAGGCTGTATACAAATACATCCAATATGAATTCCGTAACAGCCCGGCCAGAGAAAGAGAGTATCATCCGGTAGTCAGTTTTCTTTTTAACGATGACGGTTCATTGAAAAAAGCGGAAATTATTGAGACTTCAGGAAGCAATACTGTTGACAGTCATCTTTTGAATCTGTGCAAGAATTTCACCCGCAAAAAACATATGACTCCCGGTTATTCGGAAGAAGGCCCTATACCTTGTACCGTGACAGTAAGGTTCGACTTCCGCTGGATAACCCCGAGAGACTTCAAGGAACCCACAGAGAATAAAGATTTGGGATACAGGACATATTATTACAATCATTATTGGAATCCGGCTGTCTCCGGCAAGGATCCTTTCTTTGGAGACCGTTCTGGATATTACCATCCATAAATATCTTATATATAGTTAGTTTTATGAAAGCATATACGCTGAAGATTACATTTTTTCTTTTGTTATTATGCCTGATAGGAGAAACTGTTTGAGCAAGTCCGGGGGGTATGATCCAAAGAATGATGCAATAAGAAGAGAAATGTGGCTCCAGCGTCTTAAAGACAAAGGCCGCTGGGTTTATAATCCTGCTACGGACAGAGACAATGTACCTGTAAGCCCTACAATGTATCCGAATTATTATAATTAAAGCAAACTGTCTTTATTGGCGTTATAAAAGTTCCTGGCCTCGTTGATGAAGCCGGGGGCTTTTGTTTTGTAGTTGTCGGGCAAAATAGAGCAGGAATAGACTTAAAATGTGGAAAAATATCCATATTTATTCCAAAATATGTGAAAAAGTGCTTATATTTGTACCGGATTTTGTGATTTTAACTATGAAACTACTTAAAAGAAAGATAGATAGCTATCTAGAAGCTTGGAAACAGAACCCTAACCACAAACCTCTTATCATCAAGGGTGCCAGGCAAATTGGAAAGACAGAGTCAGTAAGGGCTTTCGGCAAGGCAAACTATGAGTCTGTCCTAGAAATAAACTTTGTGCTCCAGAAGAAATTCAGGGGTATTTTCGATGACGGGTATGAGGTAGATACCATTATCAAGAACATTTCACTTCTTGAGCCATCTTGGGAGTTCATCCCTGGCAAAACACTTATTTTCTTTGATGAGCTTCAGAAATGCCCAGACTGTGCTACTTCACTTAAATCCTTTTGCCAAGACAAGAGGTTTGACGTAATCTGTTCTGGCTCTTTGATGGGTATTTATTATGAAGAGATTGAATCTAATGCCGTCGGCTTTAAAGATGATTATGAGATGTATTCTATGGACTTTGAGGAATTCCTTTGGGCAAAGGGATATTCCCCCGCCCAAATAGAGGATCTTTATACTCACATGCTTTACCTGATGCCTTTTTCCAAGCTTGAAATGGACACTATGATGGATGTTTTCCGAGACTATATGACACTTGGAGGAATGCCTGAGGTAATTAAGACCTATATCAGCAACGGCCATTTTGGAGGAACTTTAAAAATCCAGCGGCAACTCCTTAAAGACTACGAGGAAGATATTACGAAATATGCCAAAGAAACTGACAAGGCGAAGATACTGGCTATATATAATCATATTTCCACCTTTCTTGCCAAGGACAACAAAAAATTCCAGGTAACGAAGGTGGCAAAAGGAGCTCGCAACCGCGAGTATGTAGGCTGTGTGGATTGGCTGAAAGAAGCTGGGGTTATTAATGTTGCCTACTGTCTTGACAAGGCAGAGCTTCCACTCAAGGGCAATTATGAAGCCAATAACTATAAAATCTATTACCATGACACAGGGCTTCTCATTGCATCGCTTGATGAGGAAGCCCAAGAAGATCTCAGGGCTAACAAGAACTTTGGCACATACGAAGGTGCCATATATGAGAATATCGTTGGAGAAATGCTCGTAAAATCAGGGTACAAGGACCTGTACTTTTTCAAGAAAGATAACCCCGCTCTGGAAATGGATTTCTTTGTTCGGGATGCAAATACCTTGATCCCTGTTGAAGTGAAATCCAACGATGGCGCTACAGCATCTCTGAATCATCTAATTGATTGGAATTCCTATTCTGATATTCACTATGGCATCAAACTGGGCTACAAAAACATCGGCTGGAATGGCAAGTTCTACACATTTCCCTATTTCCTGACGTTTATGGTAAAGCGATTTCTAAAAGAACATCCAAATAAACTATAGCCCTATACAAAAAGCTTTGTCAGAAGGGCGTTCAGAAGGGCTCCGCAGATTGACCAGGCAATAGGTTCTCCAGACCATCCCTTACGAGGTCTACACCTCCATTGCCAGACGAGTAAAGAGAGTGGTTGTAAAGTAACATATTATCACTTCAAGACAAGAAGCATCTTGCATTTTCATTGCAGGATGCTTTTTTATTTAAAAATTGTCAATTTTGTAACTCTCTTGTTTCACAACGCAAACAATTCAGCCCTTCAAATTCAAAATTTTTAGAAAAAAAAAAGCAAAATCTTTCATTTTAAAATTCTTTTCATTATATTGCGTTGGCGAACAAAAAACAAATGAAGATGAAACGGATTTTATTTCTTTTGATGTTGCTTGCGAGTACTTGCCTGTACTCTTCGTCATACCGCGTCTTCTTCAAATCAAATGGGAACTACGATCTAAAGGGCAAGAAGTTTTATATCGCGATAAAGGACTCGTCTGAAATAAACAAAGATGAATCTGTTCTTCGGGCGTCATACGAGGATTACCTGGAATGCGCATGGTTTATCTCCAGAGCCCTGGAATTGCAGGGAGCTGTTGAGGCTAATTCCAAAGAGTCTTCAGACTTTATCGTTGAATATGATTTTGAAGCTAAAATGAAAGACGAGTGGCCTATAAGCGGCGGCAGTTATCCAGCCAAGTCTCCTTATACCGGTGGAGTCTTGACCATAACCAGAAACAAGAATATGGAACCTGTGGCACCTGTATCTTTCCAGAACGGAAGGGTTGTTTCACAGGTTTTTACCTATGACCACAGGCAGGTGACCGTTTCTTCTGCAGACCTGAAAATCAAGGTAAAGGACTTAAACGGTTCTACTTTATGGTCCTCAGCGATTTCCCTCAAATCCGACGCGCTGTTTTCAGATATGGTGCCTGTAATGATGTTTTCTTCTTTGGGACGGCTGGGAACTCGTGTCAACAACCAGGATTTTGCCATCTCTGACGACGAGCCTGCATTTAAGGTCTTCTGCAATCTCGGTTCCGGTGATGACCAATTATATGTTAATCCGGAGTGCTCCGCCTCAAAAAACGAGAGCCTCAGATTCATTATCAAATCATCGGGAAAAACATTTGTGGGAATTACCAACCTGAAGAAGCTGTTCAAGTTTTACAGAATAGAAGACCACCGCGCCATTTTTGTGAGCGGCGGAAAACAGCACAGTTCTGTCAACGGCTTTACTTTTGCCAAAGCCTGGGGCAAGAACACGCTGTATTTTGAATTCAACGACGATATAGACCTTTCCGGCTCTCCTGATTTGATATTCAGGAAGAACGGCAAGGAAATACTATCATTCAAGAATATTAACTGCTAATACATACATATTATGAAAACCAAACTTTATCTTTTAGCTCTTATAATATGTCTGGGTGGCAGCTTGATCGCGCAGCCTTATTCCAAGCCGCCATATTTGTATTCAGACATTAGCGCTTCCGGGAATTATGATTTCACCGGCAAGAAGTTTTATATCTCCACAGTTAACTACAATGCCATTCTTCCTTCTGATTACAATTCGCAAAAGGAGGCCTTTGCACGTTATCTGGAAGAGTCTTTGATTTTGAGAGGAGCCACTCCTGCAACGGACAGCCTTAATGCGGATTTCTATGTTGTGGCAACCGTTGACTACTGGAACAGTTCAATGGATGTCACCAAGGCTCCAAGAAACGGTAACGGCCCTTTGGCCACGGCTGGAGATCATACTTACTACCTATCCGGATACGATAAGGATATGGTGAACAATATCCCTGTATTATATGGCACGGGCAAAGAGGGAACATACACTCCACAGCCTATGAATTCTGCACATTCCGACAAGGGAGAAAAGAAATATGCTGCCAGACAAAAGAATGAGGAGCAAATCAATAAAGCAATAATTGTGGAAGCCTATGAACTGGCAGACGGAACCAGAAACAAACTGTGGATAACCCAAGCTCTGGACAGCAGAGGTGATTTCAAGTTTCTTGCTTCTGACTGCGCTATGGTTTACCTAATGATGAGGGCTTATGGAAACGATATGAAAATGCGCAAATGCCTAATTTCTGACGAAGACTCATATTACGCTTTGTTCGCGAATTCCAATATGCCTGCTGATATCCATTTCCTGCCATATTGCCAGTCAACAAACAATAATCTGAACTTATTCCTGGTAAAGAAATTGGATGAAGGTCTGGTTTGCCTGGTTGAGGACAATAATTTGCTGTCTATAGACTTTAAGCACAAGAATTACAGTGCATCTATAAAAATCGGTGACCAGACAATTAGCAGTTCCAAGGTTTTCTACGATGTGCGCCCCCCTGGCGGCTCAAGGTTTTTGACTCTAGTCTTTCCTGTAAACGGAGAAGACTTCCAGAGCTTTGACATTGTCTTTTCCAAGAAAAACAAACCTGAAAAAACAATTGAAGCCCTGACCGACATCAGATTGAACTAAAAACATACAGTCATGAAAACAATATTTAAACTTCGAAATAGAGCAATTACCCTATTGGGTGTTGCTTTGGCAGTAGCGGGATGCTCCGGCTCCGGAGGTCATTCCATCGACCCTACTCCTACGCCGACCCCTACTCCCACTCCGGGAGGGGAGGTTGCCGTTACTTCCGTAACTATAAGTACTGGAAAGGGATATTTGGAAAAAGGCGGAACCCTTGCGCTTGAAGCCGAGGTAAAGCCGGCAAACGCCACCAACAAAACCATCACTTGGTCATCTACGAATACATCCGTGGCCACAGTTACTTCTGACGGAATTATTTCTGCAAAAGCTGCTGGAACTACAACGATAAAGGCCACTGCCGGTGGCAAGAGTGCTTCCTGCACGGTCACAGTTTTGGATGCCGCCATAGACTTGTCTCTGATGGATATATACGGCAATACTGTTTCCCGCACCACGGCAAACTGCTATGTTGTTTCCAAGCCTGGCTTCTACAAGATTCCTATGGTTTACGGCAATGCCATAAAGAATGGCGCTACCAACAGAGGAGCATATGTTTCTTTGGCAAGCGGAGAAACAATCTTGACAAACTTCCTGGATCACAAGGGAGCTGGTATCGGCACAGGAAACGACGCAAAAGACCCGTGGGTAAGCCAGAAATACTCCATTTCCAAGACCGGTTTGATCTGGCAGGACAGCGAGAACCTTGTTGAAGGTATCGCGATGACTGGAAACGGCGGAACCAAGGAAAACAAGTATGTGACTTTCTATCTGGACAAAGCAAACTTCACTCAAGGCAACGCCATTGTTGCGGCATATGACGCAGAAGGCCTTGTTGCCTGGAGCTGGCATATATGGGTTACGGATGTGGACCTTACTCCGATACCTGTCAAGAATGTTTCACGGACATTCAACTTCTTGCCTGTGTACCTTGGCTGGTGCGAACCGAAGTCGGATAAGAGCAAGAACGGGGATGTTTACGGCAACTGTGTTCTGTATCAATGGGGAAGAAAAGACCCGATGCTTGGATCAAAAGGTTCCGGCGGCAACACCAACAAGGGTTATTACGGACCTAAGGGCTTTATCGACGGAAGCTTTACCAGCAAGTCTCTCAAGGATGATATAAAAGCCTACATCCAGAATCCGGGATCATTCAATATGAGTCAAAATATGGACAACAAGTACTCCAATTTGTGGAGTGCAAATGCTACCCCGGGTAATTATTTGGTCAATTATCCTGAGAAAACAGTTTATGACCCGTCACCTGCAGGATTTACGGTGCCGCCGGCTGTTTCGTTTACCGGTTTCACAAAAGACGGCAACTGGACGAATGAATTGGACAACATTAATAGCACTGAATCTTTAAAACTAGGAGAAGGTTATTATTTCTACACTGAAGGATGGAAAACCGGAAAGCTGATTCATTTCCCAGGTGTTGGTGGAAGAACTTATTCTGCCGGAAGCTATTATGATGCCGGAGTGGCAGGATGGTGCTGGTTTGCAACCTGCAGGGACGATGTGGTTCCTTATATGATGGCATACTTCAAACGCACCTCTGGACCTGATACCGTTGGCCCGCTGATGGGAGGCTCAAAAGGCAATGCCAATATCGTCATACCTTGTCAGGAACCATAAATTCAAACAATGTTTATTTTGGTTAATTATTATATCTTAACCAGTAACAGATGTGTGTCGTATTATGATAAGCAAGTTATATCTTTTCATACTTTTCCTGCTTTATCCGGCCTTTCTAATTGGTCAGCACTCTGATTCCCTGAAGGTTCCCCAAACTTTTGAGGAAAGATATGACGCGTATGTAACCAATCTTTCGCCTGAGAAAGTGTATCTGCAGACAGACAAGGATGTATATGCCATTGGTGATACTATATGGTTCAAGGGCTATGTGATTAACGCCTCTGTCTTGTCCTCCAATCCAGAGAGCCGTTATATCTATGTTGAGCTGACAAGAATGATAGTTTCAAAGAACTTGATTTCAGGAAGATATGAAGAGATGCCTTATATGGAGAAGCGTGTCAAGATTAAGCAGGTGGGAGATGTGTTCCAGGGCTATCTTCCTATTTCTGACGATTCCAATTCCGGCTATGCCAAGATACGCGCATTCACTTACTGGAATCTCAATAAGGAGCCAGAGTATCTCTTCAGCAAGACGGTTTCCATAATGAATCCGGTAAAGGACGACTACCTCAAAAGTCTGGAGAAGAAGAAAATAAGAAATGATTCATTCTATGAAGACATAGGTAGCGAGAACCCGTTCCACAAGATAAGGAGAGTTGGAACCCTGGACTGCCAGTTCCTTCCTGAAAGCGGAAGGATGCTTGCAGGCATACCTAACATTGTAGGCATCAAGCTGATAGACAATGAAGGGCTCGGCCAGCAGGCAAAAGGTGTTATCTATAACCAGAAAAATGAGGAGGTGGCGTCATTCTCAACCGATGAATACGGGTTCGGAAGTGTCTTGCTTTCCCCGCAAAGCCCCGGGAAAATCTACCATGCTGTAGTTGAAGATATTCGGGGAGTGAAGAAGAAGACAGATCTTCCTGAAGTTGAGTCAGAAGGCGTGGCCATATCACTCCGTCCCCAGGAAGATGTCATAGAGGCAAGGATGTTTGTATGCGGCGGCATTAATGCGGACTCGTTGCGGTTCCTGCTTGCAGACAGGAATGAAATCTATTACAACGAGCCATTGTCAAGAGTAATGCGAGTGAACCTTCCCGTATCAGGAATGGCCTCAGGTATCAACAATGCCGTTGTATGCGACAGAAACGGCAACATACTGGCCAAACGTTCATTCTTTGTGATGCCGGACACCACTGTCAAGGCAGACGCAATGCCAAGCTATTACTTGTCAGGATCTTCAAAAGACAGTTTGACACGGCGCAGTCCGGTAAGATGCAGTTTCAAAATTGGAACAAAAGAGGGCGGGAATTTCTCAGCCTCGGTTTCAGACAACCTGCTCTCGCCGTGCAGCAATCTGGGAGATAATATCATATCTCATTTCCTCCTGTCTTCCGAAATCCGCGGAAACATAGAAAACCCTCAGCGTTTCTTCACAGACAGCATTCCTCTGGAGAAAAGGATGTCCGACATAGACCTGCTGATGCTTACTCAGGGGTGGGAGTACTATGACCTTCCAGCCATTCTCTCCGGTCAGTATCCGATGCCAAAATACGGAAGGGAATACATCCAGAGCATCGCCGGGCAGGTAAAGAGAGGCTTTCTCAGAAAGAAAAAGGCAACAATTGTCGGTTTCATAGCCCCTAAGATCAATTTTGCCGCAATGGGCCAGATAGACAAGGAGGGGTATTTTGAGCTAAAGGACATAAATTTCCCGGACAGCACCACATTCCTGGTAAGCGCCTCCAATATTGCCGGCAACCGTCATTATCGTCCTGAAATATATGAGGACGCCTTTGCTCCGCTAACAAAAATGACCTTCAACAAAGAGAAGTTCACATACAGCCCTAAAGTCGCTGAGATAGTTACCAACAACTATTATGACGCGGGAGGAGACTTGTCATACCAGCTCAATCCTATCACAGTCTATGGCAACAAGCGCTCCTTGCCGGGGATTTCCCCACTGCCACTATATGAATTCCGCAGCGACCAAATCAGGCAGGGCAGGCGTCTGACTCCTTACAAGAGTTATGATGTGGTAAGTTATCTTGCCGAGAGCTGCCCCGGCTTGAGAATTCGCCAGACACAAACAGCACGACAGGTTGTATGCCGGACCCATAGTGCGGTTTTGAACCTTTTCAATATGGAGAACCAGGAATCTCTTACATGGCTGCCTATCATAGTTTATATCAACGGAATCAGGGAACCGTCCTGGGAATTTATCGAGACGATAATGATGGATGAAGTAGAAGCTGTTGTCTATTTAAGAGGAATAGAAGCTATGCCTTTTGCTATGGGAGCACAATTTGGGTTCGGCACCTCCGAAGATGTTGCTGTCGTTTTGTTGAAGGTTAAGGATATCGTCAGATCTCTCTGGCACGTAAGCCAAGGCAAGCCGCTTGGCTGGCAGAAGCCAAAGAAATACTATATTCCACAATATGCCACCCAAGGCAAAAAAATCATAAGAAGCGGTGCCGACAGACGCTCGTCTTTGTACTGGAACCCATCTCTCAAGGCAGACAAGGACGGCAACATTGATTTCACGTTCTACACGTCTGATCTTCTCAATGGATATACAGTTACTCTTGAAGGAGTTACCTCAGACGGCAAACTGGTATCCAGCAAGCTCAAAATAGAGTAGGAATATTCACCTAAACGAAAAGCTTTGTCAGCAGGGCGTTCAGGAGAGCTCCGTCTGTGGAATTGCCGCCGTAGTTGCTCTTGGACTTGAGGTCTGTGTCTTTGATCAGGGAGATTACGCCCATAGTCTTTTTCAGAGGGAAGTTTCTTGCGGCAGTCTGGTATTCCCTAACTCTCTGGGTTCCAAAGACTCCGGCCTTCTGGCAGGCGGAGAAGAAATCCCTTTCTCCGGCACTTAGTTCAGCTTCAACAGTCAGCAGCTGATTGAAATAGAAGAACATTGCGCCAAGAGTAGCCTGGATCGGGTATTTCTTGGGGTTGGAAGCAAAGACCTCGGCAATGGAGAAGGCACGCATAATTTTCCTTTCCCCTATCGCCTTGCAAAGCTCAAACGGGTTGTAGTCTCTTGAAACGCCGATATTCACCTCAACGTCCTTGACTCTTATGACGGTGCCGTCAGTGCCTTTGATGAGCTTGTCAATCTCAAGGACAATCTTCCTCAGCGATGTACCTGCGCTCTGTGCCAGAAGCTGGGCGGCGTCAGGCTCGATGCTGTAGCCAAGCTGCTTGGTGTAGTCTGTGATCCACTGCGGGACCTTCCACTCGTCCAGAGTGTAAGATTCCAGAACCTCTGCCTTGTCCTTGAGCTTCTTGTAGAAGTTGGTACGCTTGTCCAGGGCCTTGCCCGTGAAACTGAGCACGAGGATGGTGTCAGGAGCCGGAGCGGCCAGGTAATACTCGAACGGCTGCAAAGATGACAGCTGCTGAGCCTCCTTGACTATGATCAGCTGGTAAGGGCTGGCAACAGGATATCTTCTGCAAAGGCAGACAATCTGACCCGCATCAGACTCGTTGCCGTAGACAATGCTCAGGTTGAAGTCTTTCTGGCTCTCGTCCAGGACTGTGGAGTTGAGAGCATCGATGATTACATCAGAATAATAAGGCTCCTCGCCCGCAAGAACATACATGCCCGCAAACTTCTTCTGGCGGATATTGTCCATTATCTGCTGGAACTTCTTAACGCTGCCTTCCTTGTCTACTTTCTGAGCCATAGCCTAGCTGTCTGATTGTATCTCCAAATTTAGTTGTTTTTTCCTATATTTGTGTGTTATGGAAGAGATTTTCGATCCGCTCAGAAAGAAACGCGTGGCGCTGACCCCGGAAGAGAACGTCCGGCAGCAGTTCATCCGCTATCTCAACGAAAAGCGGAGCTGGCCTCTGCACATGATGGGCAGCGAGACTGAAATCTCCATCGGCGATGTAAAGTTAAGGTGCGATATCGTCTGCTACGGGAAAGACCTCGCCCCCAAGATGATTGTGGAATGCAAGAGACCCACGGTTAAGATTTCTTCCAGGACATTTGAGCAGATATGGCATTATGCGCTGATACTCAAGGTAGAATACATAGTGGCCACAAACGGGAAGGAAACCTTTGCCTGCCGGTATGACCAGGAGAAAAAACAGTATGTGTTCATCGGCGACATACCTGCCTACCCCGAAGAAAAGAAAGAACAGACAATGACAGGAGGAAACGACATATTCCTTAAAGACAAGATATTCGAGATAATCTCTGAAACAGCGGCAGAGCACGGCGTAAGAGCCTTTGTGATAGGAGGCTTTGTGCGTGACTGCTTCCTACAGAGGCCGCGCAACGACATAGACATAGTGGTGGAAGGAAGCGGAATAGAGATAGCCAAGGCCGCGGGAGAGAAGGTGCACAGTCAGGTATCCGTGTTCAAGAACTTCGGAACCGCAATGTTCAAATACAACGGAATGCAGATAGAGTTTGTGGGAGCCAGAAAAGAATCCTACAACCGCAATTCCAGAAAGCCGATTGTGGAAAACGGAACTCTCGAGGATGACCAGAAAAGAAGAGACTTTACCGTTAACGCGCTGGCTTTCAGCCTGCAGAAGGAAGACTACGGCAATCTGGTAGATCCGTTCGGCGGAGTAGCAGACCTGCAGAAAGGCCTGCTGAGAACCCCGCTGGATCCGGATATCACCTACTCGGACGATCCTCTGAGGATGATAAGGGCCGTCAGGTTTGCCTCTCAGCTGCACTTTACCATTGTTCCGGAATCCATCGAGAGCATCAAGAGAAACAAGAAAAGGCTGGAGATACTCAGCCGGGAAAGAATCGCCGAGGAAATGAACAAGATTCTCCTCTGCGACCAGCCTTCCATTGGCCTGAACCTTTTGCAGCAGACGGGCCTTCTGGAGGAATTCCTGCCTCAGCTTTCCGCCCTGCAGGGAGTGGAGACAATGGAAGGAAAAGGCCATAAGGAGAACTTTGCCCACACGCTTCAGGTTGTGGACAATGTCGCCGCCCAGTCCGATAACCTGTGGCTGAGATGGGCGGCCCTGCTCCACGACATCGGAAAGCCGGCAACCAAGAAATACGAGAGCGGCACGGGATGGACGTTCCACGGCCACGAGGTTGTGGGAGCCAAGATGGTTCCAGGCATTTTCAAGCAGATGAAGATGCCCCTGAACGAGAAGATGAAATACGTAGAGAAGCTTGTGGCCCTGCACCTTAGGCCTATAGCCCTTGTAGAGGACATTGTCACCGATTCCGCTGTCAGAAGGCTCCTGTTTGATGCCGGAGACGACATAGACGACCTTATGATTCTCTGCAACGCGGACATAACTTCCAAGAACGAGGCAAAGGTCAGGCGTATTAAAGGCAACTTCCAGCTGGTAAAGCAGAAACTTGTGGACGTGGAAGCCAAGGACGCCATCCGCAACTTCAAGAACCCTATAACCGGAGAGCTGGTGATGGAGTATTACGGAATCGAGCCTTGCAACCTGATCGGACAGATCAAGGAGTATGTGAAGGAAGCCATTCTGGACGGCAAGATCGAGAACAACTTCGAGCAGGCATTCGAACTGATGAAGCAGAAGGGAGCCCAGCTCGGACTGACACATAAAGAAGGCTGAAACTGACTTTACAAACAGCGGTTTAAGAGTCAAACTAAAGTTGAAACATAAAAACAAAGCGATATGAAAAGGATCATTTTATTCGTTGCGGCAGCCATTCTGGCTTTTTCCTCGGCGATGGCCCAGGACACGACTTCAACCCAAGCCCAGAAACCTCAGCAGGAACGTCGCCAGCCACCTAAGAGACTGACTCCTCAGGAAAGGGCAACCATGCAGACAGACCGTCTCAAGGACACTCTCCAGCTCACTGAAGACCAGTACAAGAAAGTCTACAAGGCAATTCTCAACAGGGAAAAGGAAATTGAAAACATGATGCCTCAGGGACGAGGCGGAATGAGACCTGGCGGAATGGGTGGCGGAATGAGAGGTGGTGGTGCGCCACGCGTATCCAGAGTAAGCACCGGAATGAACAGCACCCAGGAGCAGATGAAGGCTTCCCGTGAAAGGTGCGACAAGAAAATCAAGAAAGCCCTGACCGAAGAACAGTTTGCCGCGTATCAGGTGATTGAGGCCAAGAGGCTGAAACAGCAGCAGGAGATGATGGAGAGAATGAGAAACAGAAACCGTCAGGGCGGACAAAGACCTGGTGGACAGAGGCCTGCAGGACAAAGGCCTGCTCAGCAGAATTAAAGGGAAATGAAAATACTGACAGCAATAATGGCTATTGCCGTGATGATCCTGGGATGCGGACCTGAATCCGCCGCCCAGAAGACAGACACGGACAAAGCCGCCAGAAAAGTCCACTACTCGGGGACTTTTCCAAAGAGCACATCTTACATCGTGATCTCCAAGAAGGAGTTCAAGCTCTATGTGTACGCAAAGGTCAAGGGAGAGAAAACCCTCATCGCCGAGTATCCGGTATGCGTGGGAAAGAATCCCGGCAACAAGCAGAAAAAAGGCGATATGAGAACTCCGGAATCGCCCGAGGGAAAGCCATTCAAGATTTCCCAGATCCAGCCTAGCGGATACTGGAAGCACGACTTCGGAGACGGAAGGGGCAGCATCCTCTCCTACGGCAAGTGGTTCCTCAGGCTCAACACCTACAAGTGGAGCGGCATAGGCATCCACGGCAGCACAAACAACGAGGACAGCGTGCCCGGAAGAGGAAGCGAGGGCTGCATACGCCTCCGCGACGAAGATATCATCCACCTCAAGGAAAACTACGCCTGGGTGGGTATGCCGGTGACCATCCTCCCCGACTAATCATTTTTTTCTTAACTTGCATAAACATAAAAAAACAGATACCCTACCATGAACGACAACAAAGATATCAGCCGCAGGAAAGCCCTGAAAATCTTCGGGCTCGGAGCCGCAGCGCTGGCAGCCAGCACAGTTTCTTTCAAGAACAATCCGTTCTTGACAAACCTTCAGGCAAAGGCAGATAGCGGAGACATAACTCCTTGCGACAAGAGGCTCAACTACAAGAACGGGGATATGGTCTCCATGCTCGGATTCGGATGCATGAGATTCCCGACAAACGGTCCTGGCAGAAACGCTCCTGTAGATGAAGCCAAAGTTCAGGAACTGGTGGACTACGCTTACGCACACGGCATCAACTACTACGATACCGCTTACGTCTATCACGGCGGAAAGAGCGAAGGCATCATCGGGCGCGCCCTGAAAAAGTATCCTAGGAACACCTGGCTTCTGGCGGACAAGATGCCGGGCTACAGGGTAAGGGAAAAAGAAGACATAGCCAAGATATTCGAAGAGCAGCTGCAGAGGTGCGGCGTGGATTATTTCGACTATTACCTCCTCCACTCCATTTCCGACATAAAGTCTTATGACAAGGTTTACGAGGAGATGGGCGGATACGCATATCTGGCAGAGCAGAAGAAAAAAGGCAGGATCAAGAATCTGGGATTCTCCTTCCACTCTGACCGCAAATGCTGGGAGCATATAATCGACCTCCATCCTTGGGACTTCGTCCAGATCCAGCTCAACTACATAGACTGGAAAGAAGACGGCGAGTATCTCTACAACTCACTTGCAGAAAGGAAGATTCCGGCAGTGATCATGGAGCCTCTGCTTGGCGGAAGACTGGCAACGCTGTCCGAATCAGCCAACAAGATCCTCAAGGCCAAGAATCCTGACATGAGCATCGCCTCCTGGGCGTTCAGATATCTTGGAAGCCTTCCGAACATCCTGGTATCGCTGAGCGGAATGACCTATATGGAGCATCTTGTGGATAACCTGAAGAGTTTCACCAACTTCAAGCCTCTGACTCTCGACGAGCAGACAACTCTCCAGAAGGCCATCCTCGAGTACCAGAGCTACAAGAGGATCAACTGCACGGCCTGCCGTTACTGCATGCCTTGCCCGTTCGAGGTTGAGATTCCTTCAGTATTTGCAACATACAACAAGTTCGTGATGAACGGCACCGTTCCTAACAAGGAAAGCCAGAGTCCTGAGGACTATGCAAAGAACAAGGCCGCCTTCGCAGAGGCCTTCCGCAAGGAATTCGCTTCCGGCGGCGGTCCAGAGCAGTGCGCAAGCTGCCAGGAGTGCCTTAGCAAATGCCCTCAGCATCTGCCGATTCCGGACCTGATGGAAAAGATTAGCAGCGAGTTTTAATATGGTAAAACAGAGTTTTGCGGTAAAGAACATGATGTGCGCCATGTGCGTGGCACACGTCAGGAAGGCGATAGAAAGCCTGGAGGGAGTCAAGGACGTGAACGTGAACCTGGCTTCCAACAGCGCCCTCATAGAATACGACGAGAGCAAGATCTCCCCAGCCAAGATAAAGGAAGCCGTTGTCGCCGCAGGATACGATATGGACACAACTCCACTGTCCGCAGCATCCGACAACTCAGAAGACGAAAAAAAAAAGTCAAGAGGCTTCTTAGGAAAACTGTTGGGGCGATAACCGTAGCGCTTCCGGTAGTTATCATCGGAATGTCCTCGATGGGGCATTCCGGTGATTTCTTTTTGCCGCAAAAGACCGCAAACCTCATAATGTGGGCCTTGGCCACAATCTCCATAGTATTCTTTGGAAGAGATTTCTACGTAAACGCCTGGAACCAGGCCCGTCACGGCCACGCCAACATGGATACGCTGATAGCCCTTTCCACAGGAGTGGCATATCTTTTCAGCGTCTTCAACACCCTCTTCCCCAGCGTGTGGACAAGCCGCGGCCTGGAAAGCCACGTGTACTTTGAAACCTGCGCTGTAATCATAGCCTTCATTCTTTTGGGAAGGCTGCTGGAAGAAAGGGCCAAGTTTTCCACTTCCTCAGCGATCAGGCGCCTGGCAGGTCTCCAGCCAAAGAAAGTGACGGTGAAAAAAAGAGGCGAAATCCTTGTCGTTGACATTGAAGACGTGGCGGCGGGAGATATTGTAGTGGTGAAACCTGGAGAGAAGATTGCCGTGGACGGAACGGTTGTGGAAGGAGAAAGCTTCGTGGACGAAAGCATGCTTACCGGAGAAAGTATACCGGTGGAGAAAAAGGCCGGGGAAAAGGTGTATGCGGGCACCATTAACCAGACAGGAAGCTTCTGTTTCAAGGCCGAGAAAGTCGGAGCTGAAACATCACTGGCGCAGATAATCGAACTAGTAAGGCAGGCCCAGGGAAGCCGCGCCCCGAGCCAGAAACTGGCAGACAAGATTGCCTCCGTATTTGTTCCGGCGATTATCTGCATAGCGGTGTTCTCGTTCTTAGTCTGGAATGTATGCGGACTCTCATCCGGAAACAACTATTTGGTGCATTCCATCCTCTCCCTGGTTACCGTGCTGGTTATCGCCTGCCCTTGCGCCCTGGGGCTTGCAACCCCTACCGCCATTATGGTGGGCATCGGCAAGGGAGCGCAGAACGGCATCCTCATCAAAGACGCCGAGGCCCTGGAGAATTTCCGCAAGACAGATATAGTGGCACTGGACAAGACCGGAACCCTTACTGCCGGGCATCCTGAAGTAACAATCGAATACTGGGAAGATGCTGCCCAGGAGTTGAAAGCCGTGCTGGGCGGAATGGAAGCCCTGTCCCAGCACCCTGTCGCCGAGGCCATTGCAAAATATTACCCGCATGCTGAAGTGTCTGAAATACAGAATATGCCCGGATTGGGCGCCAGCTGCCTCCACCAAGGCGAGAGGTTCTTTGCCGGAAACCTTCAGCTGATGAACAATGAGGGAATTGAAATCCCCGCCTCTATCCTGGCAAAGGCCAAGGAATATGAATCTCAGGCAAAGACAGTTGTCTATTTTGCAGGCAGCGCAAAAGTTTTGGCTGTTATCGCTGTAGCGGACAAGGTAAAGGAAACATCCAAGCAGGCTATAAAGGAACTCCAGGAGCTGGGAATGGAAGTGGTAATGCTCTCCGGCGACAATGCTCTCACGGCAAAAGCCATCGCCGAGGAATGCGGAATCAGGGAAGTGAAATCCTCAATGCTGCCAGCAGACAAAGAGCAGTACATACGCCACCTGCAAGCCGAAGGCAAGAAAGTGGCTATGGTTGGAGACGGAATCAACGATTCAGCGGCGCTTGCAAGGGCCGATGTCAGCATTGCTATGGGCAGCGGCAGCGACATTGCAATGGACAGCGCCAAGATCACCCTTCCGGGCTCGGATCTGAGAAAGCTGGCCTCAGCCGTCCGGCTGTCGCAGAAGACAGTCAAGACTATTAAAATGAACTTGTTCTGGGCTTTTATCTACAACATTGTCGCGATACCTGTTGCCGCGGGAGTGCTTTTCCCGGTGAACGGCTTCATGCTCAATCCGATGATTGCCGGAGCTGCAATGGCGGCTTCAAGCGTGTGCGTAGTCAGCAACTCTCTGCTGCTGAACTTCCGGAAGATCTGATTCCTATTTAATGGTTTTCAGATGTGTGACGTCAACAGGGAACTGGTACACCTTGCCGTTGATAGGAAGGTTGACCAGAATCTGCTTGGCTGAAGGGCTGTACTTTGCGTAAGCGTAACCGGTAATGGAGGTGTTTGGCTTGATCTGGTAGTTCTGCAGATAGCCGATATTCTTGTTGAGCACCTTGGCGTTGCCCTCGTTGAACATTCCGGAAACCAGGATGCTGCCTACAACAGCGCTCTGGCGGATAAGGAAGGCCGACATGTCATGAGCAAGATCTCTTCCGAAGGTGCGGTGATGCCTTCTGTCCTGGCGGTAGAATGCGTCGTCTGTAATGGCCTCAAGCGTAATGGCGGTTGCAAACGAAGCGGCTGATATGCCGAACTGGGCCCAGCCCTGGCGGCTGTTCATCCTGCGGCTGAAATCGCTCTTTGAGAAAAGCTTGATGTATCCCTGAGGGCTCTGGATAGAAGTATTGTCAAACGAGAAGTAAGCGTCTTCCGGAGAATTGTTCTGGATATAGAGCTGCAGAACGTAATACTTGCCGAAGTAATGCTGGTAAGCCACGTCTATTGAAACATACAGGCCGTTGATGGCGTATGCCCTGATAATCTGCCCGTCCTTGGTCCTGTAGGCTTTCAGGTCTGAAGTCTCGGGATCTCTCCATACGGGCTCCTTTGTCTGGGTGTCGTACTCCACGGAATAGCCGCTGCCGCTCTGGGTATATACGTCGTTCACCAGCTCGCCGTTCTTGTACTCCCACTGCTTGCAGGTCTTGCCGTCTTCCTCAAACACGGTCTTCACTCCGTCCAGAACGCCTGCCTTGTAGAACTCGTGCTGCTTCATCAGGCCGTTCTCGTAGTACTCGGTATACTCTCCGTCGTTCTTGCCGTCTTTGAAAAACTGCTTGATCCAGACCTTGCCGCTCGGATAGTAGGCAATGAAAGTGCCGTCGAACACGGTGTTGCCGTCGTCCGAAGGATCTACGGAAATCACCGTTCCGCTGGCCCTAAGGCTATTGTCCTTGGAATAATAGTCGTTGAAGGAGTTGTTGTTTTCCACAACTCTATAGTAGTCTGCACTATCCCTCTGCATAACTCCGTAGGAGTTTGAGTCATAGTAATATATGCCCGCATTGGAAACCTTGTTCTGAGCCATGCACAGAACGCCTGCAAGCATCATCGCCGAGAAAAGAAACAGCTTCTTCATGATCTTCTTCTTTTAATAAAAATAGATTCTGACAATGAAGTTACAAAAACTATGCTAAAAAAGAGGAGAAACTATTCCGGCCTTTCTTCCAGCCAGCCGGAATAGGAGATAGGATCCCTGAACTGGCTCTCCACTTTCACCAAAGCGGAACCGTCGCGATAAACAGCCACCTTGAAATAGAGCACTTCAGTAGTGACCTTATTCCTGACCGTAAACTCCAGCAGAGCGTAATACTTCTTGTACTGAGGCTTGACAGTAACTTTCGGAGTTATGGATACATTTTCCGCGTTGAGGGCCACGGCGTCTTTCTTGGAGAAAGAATAACGGACCTCGCCAATGTACGGAAGCTTGCATTTGAGGATATCATCCTTGATAGAAATGGTGCAAGCCTCTTCTGCCGGCCTTACAGCAGACTTTTCCGGCTTGATTTCTTCTATCTCTATGTAGAAGTCGTTGTTCTCGAGGGCGTTGAGGACAATATAATCTGCCTCGGCTCCGGCCCTGGAAGAAGAATTGCCGCATCCAGAGAAGCAGACTGCGGCCAAAATCACAGCGGCCAATGAGCGAATAGCAAAAAGCGTTTTTTTCATATCTATGTATTTTGATTTGTCAAAAGCTGTTTTTCGGAGAAAAATGATACTGGGTGAGGCGGCCGTCTTTTTCAACGATGAAGAACTTCTGGTTGGTGGTGGCGCTTCTCAGGCCTCCCTTCTCCGCGATATAAGGGCCGATTTTTATGTAGTCGAAGTTCTTGACCGTGATGCTTTTTGGAATCTCTTCATCTCCGGAATACCAGGCGGTCTTCAGCTCGGGATGGCGGCTCTTGACGAACGCAGCCAGAGAATTCACCTGCTGCGGAGCCTGGTCGCCTCCCATAAAGCAAACGCAAGTGATGCCGGAAGAATACTTTCCTATCAGAAGCGAAAGGAAATGCTCGTCCAGCGGCACGCCCTCATCCCTCCAGAGCCACGGGCTGTGACAGCCCACGCAGTGGTGCGGACAACCCGAAATATTGAGAGCAAGGGTTATCTGGTCAGGAATCTCCTGACATACGATATCAAAATTATAGCACTTGATCACTTGACGAAAAAAAATAAAAGGCTGCCTCGATTGCTCGTCGGCAGCCTTTGTCCTTAAACCTCAACGTGGGCCTTTTCTTCCTTGTAGGTCTGCTCCGCCTTTGCGGTTTCTTCCATCTTCTGGACATCTTCCATGGTGAGGGCCGTAGCTATCTCGCCGTGGTCGGTGGCGTAGTACCTGCGGGCTGCCTCTTTCTGCCTTGCGGCGGAGAAGTTGCTTACCCTCTTCATGTAGCCGATGATACGTGTCATGTAATCCACGTTTGTGCTGTGGCAATGAGGGCATTCCTTCAGGTAGCGCTTGTCGATGTGGCCGCAGTCGTTGCAGATGGTGTTAGGAATGTTGAAGGTGAAGTAATTGCATCCTTCCTTGGAAGCCACTCTCAGAAGCTGGCGGTACTGAGCCTGTGACAGGTGTTCCTCCAGGTTCATGTGGAGAGCGGAGCCTCCGGTAAGATGCTCGATATACTTCTGGCCGTGGAGCTTGAACTTGTCCACGATGTTGAGGGTCTTGTCCTCAACGATGTAGAAGTAGCTGTTGTAGCAGTCTCTCGGAACGAAGTAACCGTCTTCCTTGTCCCACTTGGCGTGCTTTACGCCCACGTTCTCTGCAGGAATCATCTCGCAGTTGAACATAGTTTCCTTGGTGCGGTATTTCTTGTTGTACTTCTCTACAAGGCCGAGAACTTCCTGAACATAGTGTGCATACTCAGGATTATCGTCAATCTTGTAGCCGAGGAACTCAGCAGCCTCTACCAGACCGTTGATTCCAACTGTCAAGTACTGCCTTCCGATGTTGATGTAACCGGCGTCGAACAAAGGAAGCATTCCCTTTGCCTGGAGATCCTTCAGGTTCTCGTTGTAGGCCAGCTGCACCTTGTGCACCAGGTCAATCACTTCGCCCAGGAACTCCATGTAGTCCATCTTGTGCTTTACGGCATGCTGGATGCAGCGGTTGAGGTTGATGGTGAGCACGCTCTTGCTTCCGGTGGAAACTCCGCCGGCTCCAAGAGTGTAGCTGAAACCGTTGTCCTGAATCTCGTTCCTCAGACGGCAGCAGCTTGAAAGCGAGTCTGCGTTGTCTGAAAGGTAAGTGAAGAACGAGTGACCCTCTGCATACATTTCAGCAGTGAAGTCTCCCCACTCCTTGTCCTTTACGTCTCCGTTCTCAGAGAGCAGAGCCATAGTCTCAACAGGGAATGTGAGAGGAGTCTTCAGCCTCTCGGCGTTGAACCACTTCATGAACAGCTTCTGCAGCCAGGAGAGGCTCTCCCAGTGAGGAGCGCTTCCATCCGGGAAGCGGAATTCGCCGAACAGGCTCTCGAAGTAGTACCTGTCATAGTAAGCCACATTCCAGAACACGGCCTGGAAGTTTCTGGCTCCGGTTGGCTGGTTGATGGAATATACCACCTGCTCAAAGCAATCGGTGATAACCTTCTTGATAGACCTCTGCTTGATGGAAAGATCCACAATCTGGTCTGCCCTCAGGTAGTAGTCGTCTCCGTATTCCTTCTGGAGGAAGTAGTTCATGTACATCAGGAACTCAGGAGTAGCGCAGGCTCCGCTGAGCATAGACGAAACTATGAACACCAGGTTCACGAATCCGCCGCAGAAGCTCTTCAGGTTGGTTGGCTTTGTTGAATTGCCGCCTATACTGAGAGTTCCGTTCAGCAGCCACGGATACATGGTGATGCTGGCGCAGTAGTTGGCCAGAGATGTCTCGTCATTCTTGTAGATGAAATGCTGAGACAGGAGCTTGAGGTACTTGTCCGCGAAGTCCTTGCCGTACATGTCCTTCAGACGGTCTGTCAGAAGACGCCTGTTCAGGCGGATGAAGCCTGCCTTAGGAATTTCTCCGATAAGGGTGGCTATATTCTTGTGCTCAACATTGGCGTTGGCGTCGTACTTGCTTCCGGTTGCCGCATTGTCGGCCTTGCAATAATTTACCAGAAAATCCAGCCTCTCCCTAGTGTCCCTATCCTCTGTATGCCTCTGGCGATACAGCATGTAGTTTTTGGCTATCTGGTAATATTTCTCCTTCATCAGGGCGAACTCCACCTGGTTCTGAATTTCCTCAACGCTCATGCCGTTGCGGATTGCCACGTGGGAAAGAATTATGGTCAAATCTTCATCTGATGCATAACTCCCTGTTGCAAGGAAAGCCTTTCTTATTGCATTCTTTATCTTCTCGATTGAAAACAGTTCTTGTTTTCCGTCCCTCTTTACAATAGAAATCTGACTGGCTGACATAAATAAGTTCTTAAATATATTGTAGTTATATAGGTTTTATGAATAAAAAACACGCAACTCGCGGGGGCAATTGCGCAACACAAATGTAAGAATAAAAAGCGGGGCATCCCAACATGTCAAACAAAGAAATCAACAAGTTGTAAACAATATTCACAACGCCCAAACTAACAGCATTTTATACTATTGATAACTTTTTTTCGCGATACCGTAACAATGTAACAAAAAAAACACTATATTCGCTTTTCCAAACAAACCTCCTGGAGAGATGGCTGAGTGGTCGAAAGCGCCCGTTTGGAGGGCGGGTTGGCGGGTAACCGTCACTAGGGTTCGAATCCCTATCTCTCCGCAAGATGGAAATAGGAAACGCGCCAAGCTTGCTTGAGCGCGTTTTTTATTGACAGATTGGACTGCCCCGCCGCAGGCGGGCAGGGATGCCGGAGGGAGCCAGCCCGACGGAATCCGGAGAGATTGGATTGCACTTGTGGAATCTGTGCAGAAAAGACTTCATGAGCTGGGCTTGTGGCTTACATCATAACATTAAGACTTCCATTACCACATCTTTGCAAGGGCACCTTCGTCAAGCGCAATGGAATGCGTACGCGAAGCCGAGCATAATCCTCTGAGCAAAAAAACCGCCCTAACACGCCTGCAGGCAAATATATCGCTGAGCCATCAAAAACAAGTCTGCAAGCAAACTCCCTAACGGTCAACCAATTACAACTTTTCTAGTGATTGAGGTTACGCACTAGAAAAGTAATATATTGTTAAATATCAGGTTTTTATCTTGCAGCCAGATTTTGACGCGCACTTGCTATGCAGCCTGGATTTCAGCCTCTCGCTTGCCTTGCAAGAAAGAATTTGAACTCAATCACTTGTTTATTAACACTCAATCGCTTACATTTGTTGAGTAAATATTTAAGAAGGGGCGAATATGAAGGGAAGAACTCTTATCTCCAATCCGGACAAAATATCATCAGGCTTAATGGACAGGATGAACAACTGCCCAAACTACAATTATATCCAAAGGGAAAAATTAGTTTCCAATGCCAGCAAGAGATCTAGAACTGAATTGCATTCGGTTTCTGATGCAGAATTTATCACCAAATATCCTGAAGTGGAAATGCAAACCGGTAACCTCTGTCTGGACGATATTCGGGAAATCGATTCCGAGCCATCTTTCTACCACGTTTATCAACGAAGCGTAAACAAAGAGAAGATTTTTCACTCTTGGATAGATGCTCTTGTTTTTATATCTATACTTCATACAACAGCATTGAAGTCTAAGGTTGAAATATCCGCTTTATGCCTAATGGACAATCACTTACATTTATTGGTCAAGGCTAATGCCAAAGCATTGTCATCCCTTGTTCAAGATTATACAATTCCGTTTGCAAAGTCCTACAACAAAGAATATGGAAAGACAGGCCCTTTGTTCAGCAAGCGATTTGGCAGAGCAGAGAAGTATCAGGTAAAATTCATTAGGACCTGCATAGCTTATATCTTCAACAATCCTGTTGAAGCTCATAAATGCAGCAAGGCAGAAAAGTATGCCTGGAATCTTCTAGCCTTTGGCTACTCATCTAATCCATTTTCGGAGACTTTAAGCTTACCTTCCGCAAGATCATGTATGAGGCAAGCTGTCAGACAAATCAAAGCACTTTGTTCACGGGGAAAAAGCTTAAGTTACCCTATGCTGAAACATCTATTTCAACTACTGAATAAGCGAGAGGCTTTGCAACTCCGTGATTTGATTCTCCGTTCCTACAATCCTATAAACTATGACCTGATAATAAGTTTGTACGGAAGCTTAAAGAATGCCATGATAGCCATCAACTCCAATACTGGAGCTGAATATGATATCCAAGAAGATGACTGACTTCGTTTAATAGTCGCTGAGGGTTCTGCAAGCAAACTCGCATATAACAGCCTGAATATGTCAGCCCGACGGAATCCGGAGAGAGATCTCACTTATTACCAGACACCGGCTTTCTTAAGACTTTTGTATTCCTTAGGAGAGACATCTGTGTAGACTAGATCCGTATTTTCAATTTCAATGATGCTTCCCTGTTGAGTGATTATTTGCGTAGATATTGTTTCCGGCAACAACATTCTCCCGGACCTGGCAAGTTTTAGAGTTGTTTTAATTGAAGCAAAAGAGATATACAGGAAAGCTGAATTCTCAATGACTCGTGTAATTTCAACAACCTGTTTAACTTTAGGATTGTATTTAATAGTCGTCTCATCTTTTCTCTGGTATCTTCTGTCAAATACCGTAAACAGTATGTATTCTCCTTCCTTTTCCTTGTGAAGCAGGAGTTCAAGATCCTTATGTTTTTCTTTGAATTTCTTGTTCGGCATATCCAGATAGTACAATGTATGTCCTGCCAGCCATACGTTCCAAGCACTTAACCTAGTTGCCGTGGAGTCATAGTCAGGAGACAGCGGATAAGATATTGCCGGATGAACACCTCCATTGCTTCCGAGCTTATAGACAAAACAGGTATTGCCCGTCTTGTCAGGAGTCTGCTTTTCACTACCGTAAAACACCTTGTAAGTTGTCTGGAACTTTCCAAAGTTGTTGTGCTTGATATGCTTTACAGCATCAAGATAATCATCTATTACCTTTCCGTCTAAATCTTCTATTGAAATGACATTTAAAGAATCAACAATATCAGCATCTTGTGCTAACAGTCCTTTGGTCATCAATATCATCACGATAAAGATTGTGACTTTAATTGTATTCTTTAACATATCGATGAATATAGCTATTTGATTCTTACGCAAACACCATACCAGCAAGATAAGCCCCTGCACGCAAAGCCTCTGTTTATCAGTACATTATGAATTTTATAGTGCTTCTCTTTCCGCACCAGAAAAGTCATATATCATTAAATATCAGATACTTGCCTTGCAGAGGCTATTTCTTCTTTCTTCTGCGATTATACAACAAAGAGCCTCGGAGAATGCAAGGAAGTTGCTTTGCGGGGGGGGGTAAAAAGGATAAGGTTATTCCTGATAGTACTTTATTACGCGGCGTTCCAGGTATTCGTCTTTGGAGATCTCAGGCTCGCCTGCGCCGCCGCAGTCGCGAGTCTCTTCTTCCCAGACCACTTGCCTTTCAGTCCAGTTTCCGTACTGGTCATATTCTTTATAGGCATAGGTAATGGTTCCTTTAATTACAAGAGATTCGGCAGTGCTTTCGTAAGTAGCTTTGGTCGGATAGACATTTCCGCCAAAATACTCGTACTCATAGTCTGTCATCCACTCCCAGCCGCTGTATGTGGCCTTGATAACTCTGCCGAGCTCGTCATATTCAAAACTCTTGGCTATGTATTCGTCAAAGTTGATTTTTGAATAATCATCTATTCCCTCAATGCTGGTGTTGGCATAGTTTATAATACGGCCGTTGTCGTCTCGCACCATCACCGTCTTGTCTGAAAAGCCTTTGATGAACTTGCCGTTTTCGTCGTAGACATACTTGCAACCTGCAAGACCGTCCAGAGTTACTCTTCCCCACTCGTCGAATGTCATTTCAAGTGCATTGGATTCCAGCCAAGGATCTCCCTGCTCCTCGGTGGAAGTCGTGGAAAGCAAAGCTTTTGAGAAGCGGATTTCCTGAACGGGGCCCACCACGCCGAACGTGCGGGCATCATTCGGATTGTACTTGGTGTTTTCAGGGGCCTGAGCCACAGGCTCTTCAACAGGCTGTGCGGCAACTGAATCAGCGGCGTTCTGAACGGCTTCTGAATTGTTGTTGCTGGTCTTGCAGGAAGGGACAACCAGCATCATCGCTGAGATAATAAAAAGAACATATTTCATAGTTGACTGTTTTTGATATCTCAAAGTTAATGAAAAATGCAGAAATACAACCGGGCGTTTTTATTGCTACTTTTGTTTTGTAAAATCAATATCGCGATATGACTACATTCCTGATTTGCCTTGCGGCATTGATAATAGCTTATTTCACATACGGAAGTTTCCTGGAGAAGATCTGCGGAATCAAGCACGACAAGCAGGTTCCTTCAAAGACAATGTTCGACGGAGTGGACTACCTCCCTCTGCCAAGGTGGAAGACTTTCCTGATTCAGCTTCTGAACATTGCGGGACTGGGGCCGATCTTCGGAGCTGTGCTGGGCGCCACCTACGGGCCGGTTGCTTTTCTGTGGATAACGCTGGGCGGAATCTTCATGGGCGCAATGCACGACTTCATAGCCGGAGTGATGAGCCTCAACCACAAGGGAGCCAGCCTGCCGGAAATCATAGGAAGGTATCTGGGTATGACCACAAAGCAGGTGATGAGGCTTTTTGCCGTGGTAATGATGATAATGGTGGGAGCCGTGTTTATGCTGGGCCCTGCCGGAATCCTGGCGTCCATGACCGGATGGGACAAGAGCATCTGGCTTTACATAGTGTTCGCATACTACATTCTTGCAACGCTGCTTCCTATAGACAAGATTATCGGAAACGTTTATCCTATCTTCGGAATAGCGCTGATATTCATGGCATTGGGTATTCTCTACGTGCTGTTCTTCGGAGCGTACACCATTCCTGATCTGACATCGTTCGAGAACTTCAAGACCGAAGCGGCCAAGTTCCCTATTATTCCTACAATGTTCATAACCATAGCCTGCGGAGCAATCTCCGGATTCCACGCAACGCAAAGCCCGATGATGGCAAGATGCCTCAAGGACCGCAAGGAAAGCCGCAGCGTGTTCTACGGGGCAATGATCTCCGAGAGCATAATCGCCCTGATCTGGGCCGCCGCCGCAATGGCATTCTTCAGAGGCTACAACGGTCTGGAAGACAGCCTGGCCGGACTGAACGCAGCGCTGGCCGACAACGGCAATGACGCCTCCTGGGCAGTGAACACCATCACCAGAACCACACTCGGAAAGTTCGGGGCTATACTGGCTCTGCTGGGAGTGGTTGCCGCCCCTATCACATCGGGAGACACTGCTTTCAGAAGCTCAAGGCTCATTATCGCCGACTTTATGGGAATGGAGCAGAAGAGCATTCTCAAGAGGCTCTATATCTGTATACCAATGTTCGCCATCGGCTACGCCATCACTCTGATGAACTACGACATCCTCTGGAGATACTTCGCCTGGGCAAACCAGACGCTGGCGGTATTCACCCTGTGGGCTATAACGGTGTTCCTGTATCTTAGAAGCAATTCTCTGGGCAAGGGGCCTTACTGGCTGGTTTCCATTATTCCGGCCATATTCATGACTTTCATCTGCACAGACTTCGTGTTCATTTCAGGCCAGATGATGGGGCTCGAGCAGAGCCTTGGCGCAATACTCGCCGCAGTCACCACTGTTGTAGTGACCACCGCTGTCTGCCTGCACATGAGGCATTTGAAGAAAAAAGCCGAAGAAATTCTGGCAGCCTGAAACCCTAGAACTCAAAGTTAGTTGAGCCGTCCTTTTTCATGTAGTACCACTTGTCTCTGTTGAACGAGAAAGTGGAGGCTATTCTGCTTGGTGTGCCCGAAGGCCTTTCCGGAGAGTCAAGAATTTCAAGAGTATTCATCTTGCGGGCGAAATTGCGCCTGTCAAACTTGTGGCCGAGAATCAGCTCGTAGAGCCTCTGAAGCTGAGGCATGGTGAACTTTTCAGGCAGAAGATCGAAAGTAACCGGATTGAAATAGAGGGAACGCTTGAGAGCTTCCTTGGCTTCTAAAAAGATGTCCTTGTGGTCAAATGCCAGATCCGGCATCTGGTCTACAGGGAACCACTTGGCTTCCGCAGCGTCATCGCCTCCCGTTACCGGAGAATGTTTCACAAGAGCAAAGAACGGCACAGTAACAACTCTCTGCCTCGGATCTCTGTCAGGATTGGAAAACACCCTTATCTGCTCCATATACTCGGCCGTCAGCGATGTTTCTTCAAGCAACTCCCTTCTTGCGCCTTCTTCAACTGTCTCTTCCGGCCTTACAAAGCCGCCAGGAAGAGCCCAGCAGTCTTTGAACGGCTCCTGCCCCCTCCTTACCAATAGCACAAGAAGATCTTTGCCGTCATACGAAAAGATAACGCAGTCTGCGGTAATGGCCGCCTGAGGATGTTTGTAGCAGTGAGCATAGACTTCCCCTTTTCTGAATTTGTAAAAGCTGTGTGCCATAATGCAATTGTTTAAAGCAGATATCAATACATCTGCAGCGCAAATATACTAATTGGGTCAAAAATACACAACTTTCCCATCAAAATTTTCTTTTATGACGAATTGCACTAATTTTGCACAGCTAAAAGCCAAAAGCAAAAGAAGGATGCTCATTTCTCTTTTCATAATAATCGCCATCGTGGCCCTGTTCTTCACAGACTATGTGAGCATAGGCAGGGTTCCGCATGGAAAGAGGCTGGAAAGATGCCAGAGCAGCCCCAACTACAAAGGCGGGAAGTTCGTGAACCTTGAACATGTAAAGCTGTTCACCGATTCAACCAAGAAACAGAGCATGGTTTCCATAATCTGGAACTTCATATTTTCCAGCAAGAAAGGGCTCAAGCCAACAGAGCCGGTAAAGGCGGAACCGCTTGACAAGGAGGCCGTTGAACAGGCAGTCAAGGAAAAGAAAGACCTTGTGGTATGGTTCGGGCATTCATCTTACCTTCTGGTGATTGGCGGAAAGACCATTCTGGTTGATCCCGTCCTTTTCCGCGGATCTCCCGTTTCTTTCATCAACCGCCCTTTCAAGGGAACATCCATCTACAAGCCGGACGACTTTCCAAACATAGACTATCTGGTTATCACTCACGACCATTACGACCATCTTGACTACAAGGCAGCGAGGAAACTAAAGCACAAGGTTTACAAAGCCGTTATGCCTCTTGGTGTGGGCTCTCACCTGGAATACTGGGGATATGACTCTGAGAAACTGGTGGAGATGGACTGGAATGAAAGATATGAAGACGGCGTAACTTTCATCTGCACTCCGGCAAAGCATTTTTCAGGAAGAAGCTTCAAGCGCAACAAGACTCTTTGGGCATCTTTCATTCTCCAGATCGGAGACAAGTGCGTTTTCATTGGCGGAGACGGAGGCTACGGCAAGCATTTCAAGAAGATCGGCGAGGAATACGATATAGACTGGGCCTTTATAGAAAACGGACAGTACAGCGGCCGCTGGGCTCAGATTCATACAATGCCTCACGAACTCCACAAGGTTATGCAAGATCTTGATGCAAAGCACTATATAACCGTGCATCATTCAAAGTTCGCTCTCAGCCAGCACGACTGGTGGGAACCTCGGAAGAATGAACAGTATGCATCAGAGGAATCCGGCAAAGACCTCATAGTCCTCCGGATAGGTCAAATTCAATACTTGCAATAATTACTGGGTACTTCCGGCAACGATGTCAAGAAGCTCGGCGGTGATAGCCTGCTGGCGGCTCTTGTTGTAAAGAACGGTGAGTTCCTGGATCAGGTCTTCCGCATTGTCGGTTGCAACCTGCATGGCAATGGTTCTGGCAGCATGCTCGCTGGCGTAGGAATCGGCAAGGCAGGTGTAGAGCTTCTGCTTGAGAACCTGAGGCATCAGAGATTCAATCACATAGGCAACAGAAGGTTCAACGATGTAGTTGTTCAGCCAGCCTTCGGCAGTGGCCTTCTGCTCCTTCTTGTACTCCGATATTTCCAGAGGCAGATAAAGCTCCCTCTGCACTTTCTGAACAGCCGGAGACTTGAAGTGCTGATAAATGACATATACTCTTGAAACTTCTCCTTTGGAATATTTGTCCAGTATGCTGTCCGCCAGGGCGAAAACGCTCTTGTAGTCTGGCTTGGAGGCCAGGCTCTGGTAAGATTCAGGGCTGAATCCCATCTTCTTTACAGCATCTTCCACCTTCTTTCCCACGGCATAGACATCTATCATGGTTTCAGGAACGCCTTCTGTCCTGAGGTTCAGCACCAGAGAAGCGAACTCCCTGATTACGTTGTAGTTGAAGGCTCCGCAAAGAGACGAGTTGGAAGAGAAAACTATTATGGCGGTTCTCTTTTTCAGGTCCGGAGCCTGGCCTTCGCCGAGAATGTAAGGAGAGGTAAAAGGAGTCTCGCCGGAAAGGAAGTTGGAAACTATGCTGTCCAGGCTCCTCTGGTAAGGGAGCATGGCGTTGATCATGCTCTGGGCCTTGTGGAGCTTGGCGGCAGACACCATCTTCATTGCAGAGGTGACCTTCCTGGTTCCCTGGACTGATCCTATTCTCGATTTTATCTCCTTCAGCGATGCCATAAACTGTTGCTTTAAGCGATGAACTGGTTGAGAGTCATCTTGGCGGTCTTCTCAATCTTGGAGGTGATGTCTTCGTTGAACTCGCCGTTTGCAAGGCGATTGAGCACGTCTTCCTGATGGTTGAGCCTGAGCGAGTTGAGGAAGGCCTTCTCGAAATCCTGAACCTTTGAGATGTCTATGTCCTTGAACAGGCCGTGGGTTCCGCAGTAAAGGATGGCAATCTGCTCCTCCACAGCCATCGGTGAATACTGTGGCTGAATCAGAAGGCGGGTGTTCTTCCTTCCCTTGTCTATGGTCATTGCGGTAACCTTGTCCATCTCGCCGCCGAACTTGGTGAACGCCTCAAGCTCCTGATACTGGGCCTGGTCTATCTTCAGCGTACCGGCCACCTTCTTCATAGGCTTGATCTGGGCGTTTCCTCCCACACGGGAAACGGAAATACCCACGTTGATGGCCGGGCGGTTGCCCTGGTTGAACAGGTCGGTATCCAGGAAGATCTGGCCGTCGGTAATGGAAATCACGTTTGTAGGAATGTAGGCGGAAACGTCTCCCTCCTGAGTCTCGATTATAGGAAGAGCCGTAAGGGAGCCTCCTCCCTTCACTTTTCCCTTCAGCGATGCAGGCAGGTCGTTCATCTGCTCTGCCATCTCCTGCTGGTCTATGATCTTGGCTGCTCTCTCCAGAAGCCTGGAGTGCAGGTAGAAGATGTCACCCGGGTAAGCCTCACGTCCGGAAGGCCTGCGGAGAATCAGGGAAACCTCACGGTAGGAAACCGCCTGCTTGGAGAGGTCGTCATATACCACGAGGGCATCTCTTCCGGTATCTCTGAAATACTCTCCAATAGCAGCTCCTGCAAACGGGGCAAAGTACTGGAGGGCGGCAGGATCGGCAGCCGTGGCGCAAACCACGATAGTGTAGTCCATCGCGCCGCTTGCCCTGAGCGTCTCTACCAGAGATGCCACGGTGGAACCTTTCTGACCCACTGCCACGTAGATGCAGTAAACCGGCCTGCCCTTTCTCATGGCGTTCTTCTGGTTGATGATGGTGTCTATGGCAATGGCGGTCTTTCCGGTCTGGCGGTCGCCGATGATGAGCTCTCTCTGGCCTCTTCCAATAGGAATCATGGAGTCTATAGCCTTTATTCCGGTCTGGAGCGGCTGGTTAACCGGCTGGCGGAACACAACTCCCGGCGCCTTTCTCTCCAGAGGCATCTCGAAGAGTTCTCCTTCTACTTCGCCTTTTCCGTCCAGCGGCTGGCCCAGAGGGTTGATAACTCTGCCGAGCATGCTCTCGCCCACCCTGATAGACGCTATTCGCTTTGTCCTGCGTACGGTGAATCCTTCCTTGATGTCGTCTGTAGGGCCCAGGAGCACAGCTCCCACGTTGTCTTCCTCCAGGTTCATCACAACGGCCATCTCGCCGTTCTCGAACTCCAGAAGCTCATTAGCCTCGGCGTTTCTCAGACCGTAGATCCTGACAACTCCGTCGCTGACCTGAAGCACAGTTCCTACCTCGTCCAGAGCCATTTTGTCCTGGATTCCTTCCAGCTGCCTGCGCAGCACATCGGAAACTTCACTTGCTTTGATGTTCAATGCCATATTACACTATTCTTCTGTTCTTGTCCAGCAGCTGGCGGCGTATCTTGCGGATGCGCGCAGCCACGCTTGCATCTAATCTGCAGTCGTCTATGTCGAAGATGAAACCGCCCTCAATCTGCGGATCCACAATCTTCTGAAGCTCAATCTTCTTTCCAAGCGCTGCAGAAACCTTGGAAAGGATTTTTTCCTCCATTTCTTTTTCAAGAGGAACTGCGGTGGTGATCTTGACCACCACTATACCCTCGCTCTGGCGGTAAAGTTCCATGTAGCTGCGAAGCGAGGAAGGCAGATAAGATTCCCTGCGCTTTTCGGTCACAAGGGAATAGTAACGCTCCATCACTTCTTTCGCGTCTCCGGTTGCCGGAGTGGCCGAAGACAGCAGCTCAAGTTTTTCCTGCCGGGAGAGAAGAGGGTCTTCCAGTGTCCTGGAAAGCGAAGGATGGTCTGCAAAACATGCCAGAAGAGCGGCCGACAGATGATAGACATCTTCAGCCACGCCGCGGCTGCGGGCATAGTCAAGCAAAGCCCGCGCATATCTTACAGCCAATACTCCTACATCCATATCAAACACTGTTTACGACAGTCTGCTTTGCTGCAGAGAGCCGTCTTTTACAACCTCTTCAAGCATCTTGTCAATCAGCGCCATCTGGGTGTCCTTGTCGGAGAGCTTCTCCTTCAGGACTTTCTCTGCGATGTCGCAGGAAAGAGAGGCCATCTCTCTCCTTACGGACAGCATCGCCTCGTCTTTTTCCTTCTGGATCTGCGCCCTGGCATCGTCAAGAGTCTTGCGGGCCTCAGCGGTAGCCTCGTCTTTTGCAGCGGTGATTATCTTCTCACGCTGCTCGGCCGCTTCGTTGAGCACCCTGCCCTGCTCCTTGTTTGCCTCGGCGATGAGGGCCTTGGTGTCGTCTTCCACTCTGGCAAGAGTCTCCTTGGCCTGCTTGGCGTCGTTCAAAGAGGTTTCTACGTAAGTCTTTCTCTCCTCGACAGACTTGGTTATCATCGGGAACGCGAACTTGGCGAGGATGAAGAACACCACGCCGAAAGATATCAGCATCCAGAACAACAATCCGCTGTCGGGAACAAGTAATGACATAACTTATTGTTTCTTTAAACTTTTATTATCCCTGCTGCACGAAGTATGAAAGCATGCAGACGATTACTGCGATAAGGGCAACGCCCTCGATCAGAGCTGCGGAAAGGATCATGCCGCTGCGGATGTCACCTGCTGCCTGAGGCTGGCGGGCGATAGCGTCCATAGCGTTGGATCCGATACGGCTGATGCCCAGTCCGGCACCAATTACAACGATTCCTGCTCCGATTGCAGCTGCTGCCTTGCTGACTGCCAGCGCCATCGTGTACTCGAGGATTACTGAAAGAATTGTTAACATAATCTATTGCTTTTAATTGTTTGTATTATCTGTATTTGTTATGCTTTCCTCTTTAGGTTTCTTGTGGTGGTAAATCTGGGCGGAGCCAATGAACACCGCGCTCAGAAGGGTGAAAACGTATGCCTGGATGTAGGCCACCAGAAGTTCCAGAGCATACATGAATATGTTGAAAAGCACGCTCAGGACAGTCATCGAGCTGCCCATAACCGTGCTTGCGCTAAAGCCTATGAAAATCAGAACGGTGAGCACCAGCATAGCCATGTGTCCGCCCAGCATGTTGGCAAAGAGCCTTATCATAAGGGCTATAGGCTTGGTGAAGATGCCTATCAGCTCAATGAACGGCATCAGCGGAACCGGAGCCTTCAGCCAGGTAGGCACATCCGGCCAGAGGATTTCTCTCCAGTACTCCCTGGAACCGAAAACGTTCACCGCTATGAAGGTGCAAAGGGCCAGGAACATTGTAATGGAGATATTTGCCGTAACCCCCACTCCGCCAGGGAATATCGGGAGTAGGCTCATAAGGTTGCAGGTGAAGATGAAGAAGAAGGCCGTCAGCAGATACGGGGAGAACTTCCTGTAGTTCTCGCCGATGCAAGGCTTGATGATTCCGTCTTCCACCATATCCACGAGCATTTCCACAAAACTCACGTATTTTGTAGGCACTGCATTGGCGTCTCCGCGATGCTTCTTGTGCCATCTGGCCGCCGGAAGGAACAGCAGAAGCAGTATGGCTCCGTTAATCAGCAGAGCCAGGCTCATCTTGGTAAGGCTCAGGTCTATAGGCCTGACCATGGAGCCGTCGGGCATCTTCTCCATCAGCTTGTAGGCGTGAGGCCCGTCCTCCGGAGCCGGGTAGAAGCCCTCGTAGCTGCCTCCGTTCTCGTGGAGCCTTCTGGACGAGAAGAAATGCCAGCCGGTTGTCTTGCTGTAGAGTATTACCGGAAGGTATATGACCACATCCTTCTCCCCCACCTTGGTTATGTGCCAGGAGTAGGAGTCCAGCATGTGCTCGAAGATGATGTGCTGAACGTTGATCTCGCCGCCCTCCTCGGAAGGAGATGCAAAGCTGCGTGTCGGGAAGAAAACACATCCCGCCACAAGCATCGCGATTATGATCAAGCCCCTGCGCATCATTTCTTGAATTTCTTTGAAAAATAAACCGTGTCAAACACCAGCATCGCGATATAGAAAAGGATGAAGGCTGCTGTCACCCACTTTACGGAGGCCCTGTCTATGAGGAAAAACACCAGAAGCACTCCCACCAGGATGAGCATCCTGACGCCCTTTACCGCCATATAGCCGGAAACCAGCGTCCTGTCTCCTTTCTTTGCATATCGCGCGAGCATAAGTATTCCGAATACACTAACCGCAAAGAACACAATTGCCAGAACAGGAATTTTCCACGACAAAGCCTCCGGGAACCACAGGTATGCGGCACCCATGGCCAGAGCCGCCACAACGGCCAGGCAGATGAAGATTCCAATCGTGTATTTCCTTATTCCCAGTTCCATATCAGCAAATGCATACTGTCACATTCCCGTTGCTCATTTCCACAAAGCCGCCGTCTATCTCCACGCTCTGAGATCCGCCCCCCTTCACAACAAAGGAAATGGCTCCCTTCTCCAGGGAAGAGATTATAGGAGCGTGATGCGGCAGAATGGTAAACGGAGCCACGCTTCCGGGGAGAGTAACTTCGGAAACTTCTCCCTTGAACAGGCTCTCCTGCGGAGAGATTATGTTCAGATGCAGATATTCCATAATCTTTACGCGTTAGCAGCTTCGAGGATCTTCTTTCCTTTCTCTATTGCCTCTTCAATTGTACCCACGTTCATGAACGCCTGCTCAGGCAGGTAGTCGCATTCTCCGTCCAGTATCATCCTGAAGCCCTTTACAGTGTCTTTCAGATCCACCATTACGCCAGGCACTCCGGTAAACTGCTCGGCTACCGTAAACGGCTGGCTCATGAACCTCTGCACCCTGCGTGCGCGGTTAACCACCAGCTTGTCCTCCTCAGAAAGCTCTTCCATACCGAGGATTGAGATGATATCCTGAAGCTCCTTGTTTCTCTGCAGAATCTGCTTAACTCTCTGAGCCACATCGTAATGCTCCTGGCCCACGATTCTCGGGTTCAGGATTCTGGAGGTGGATGTCAGAGGGTCCACTGCCGGATAGATACCCAGCGAGGCGATCTTTCTGCTGAGCTCTGTTGTAGCGTCCAGGTGAGAGAACGTAGTTGCAGGAGCCGGGTCTGTGAAGTCGTCCGCAGGCACATAAACTGCCTGTACTGAGGTGATGGATCCGTACTTGGTAGATGTGATTCTCTCCTGCATCGTTCCCATTTCGGATGCAAGTGTAGGCTGATATCCTACGGCTGAAGGCATTCGGCCCAGCAGAGCTGACACCTCGCTTCCTGCCTGGGTGAAACGGAAGATGTTGTCCACGAACAAAAGTATATCGTTCTTCTGGCCTGTTTCCTTTCCGGCATCGCGGAAGCTCTCGGCAATGGTAAGTCCGGAAAGAGCCACTGAGCTTCTTGCTCCCGGCGGCTCGTTCATCTGGCCGAACACCAGCGTTGCCTGGCTCTTTGAGAGCTCTTCCTTGTCCACCTTGGACAGATCCCACTTGCCTTCGTCCATTCCCTTCTTGAACTCCTCTCCATAGCGGATAACGCCGCTCTCAATCATTTCTCTAAGAAGGTCGTTTCCCTCGCGGGTTCTCTCTCCCACTCCGGCAAACACGGAGAATCCGTTATGTTTTTTCGCGATGTTGTTGATCAGCTCCATGATGAGCACGGTCTTGCCCACTCCTGCTCCTCCGAACAGTCCGATCTTTCCTCCCTTGCTGTACGGCTCAATCAGGTCAATCACCTTGATACCTGTCGGAAGCACTTCCTGCACAGTTGTCAGGTCTTCAAACTTAGGCGGCTGACGGTGTATAGGATAGGTAGTGTCTCTATTCGGCTGTTCCATTCCGTCTATGGTCTGGCCCACCACGTTCATAAGACGCCCCTTAATCTGGTCTCCTATCGGCATGGCGATAGGTCCTCCGGTCCAAACCGCATCCAGTCCTCTGCGAAGCCCGTCCGTGGAATCCATTGCCACGCATCTTACGGTGTCTTCTCCTATGTGCTGCTGCACTTCCAGTACCAGATGCCTGCCGTCCGGACGGAGCACATCCAGAGCATCGTGGATAGACGGAAGTGAAGCATCCTGGCTCCCTCTGAACGCCACATCCACCACAGGGCCTACTATCTGGGCAATTCTGCCTTTAATTTCCTGCATATCGTGAAAAACTATATATTTCTTGACAATATTCTTATTGCTTACGATTAAGACCTACAAATTTAAAACAAAAACAGGAGAATAAAAATCTTTATGATTTTTTAATTAAATTTGAACTTGAATAAAACTGCAACAAATTATAAAAACCAATAATCTTTAAACTGAAATGGCTTACACAGAAGTAACCCGTACAGGCTACGGGACAAGACTAAAGAATTCACTGGGTGGCGTTTTGATCGGCATCCTGATGTTCATTGGCGGAACCATCCTGCTTTGGTGGAACGAAGGCAGGGCGGTAAAGACCTCTGACATGCTCAAGGAAGGGCAGAAAAACTTTGTGGAGATGGCAAATCCTGCAGTTCAGGATCCTCAGCTGGACGGTCAGCTGGTGCATGCGGTGGCTCTGGCTACCACAACTGATTCCCTTTCAGACGGGGCTTTCAACCTTGGAGCGGTTGCCTTGAAGCTTCACAGAAACGTGGAATACTACCAGTGGATGGAGCACGAAAAGACAGAGAAGAAAGACAAGATAGGCGGAGCGCAGGAAACCACACACACCTATACATATTCAAAGGAGTGGTGCGGTTCACCGATTAATTCAGCGGAATTCAAGGACCCTGACTACCAGGCCCTGAACTTTGTGTACCAGACTGTTGAGGACGAGTCCAGTGCAGCCGAGAACGTGACTTTCGGAGCCTACAGGCTGAATTCTTCACAGGTTGGGTCTTTCCACAACGAGAAGCCCATGGAGGTGGCTCTGGACGAAGACCTTTCAAAGCAGATAGACAAGGCGGCTAGGGACAATGCCCGCGCATTCCTGTCCAGAGGCGGCCTGCTGGACCTCGTGCCGGATTCAGCAGCTATTGTGCATACTCAAGGCAATGTGGTGTACATCGGCCGCAATCCTAACGTGCCGGAAGTGGGAGACGTTAGAATTACCTTCACCAAGGATATGCCGAGCAAGGTTTCCCTGATTGCCAAAGTTGCTGGAGACACCTTCACCTACTACAAGGCAAAGAACGGCTACAAGCTGGACCTGCTCTATATGGGAGAAAACACCGCGGAGGAAATGTTCGACAGCGAGCACTCCACCAACAAACTGATTACCTGGCTGCTCAGGATCCTGGGAGTTCTTATCGTCATTGGCGGCCTGAGGAGCATAGTAAGCATAGTTCCTACGCTTTTGAAGGTTCTGCCGTTCCTCGGCCAGATTGTGGAAACAGGGCTTGGGCTGGTTTGCGGAATCATAGGCCTTGTATGGTCTTTGATTGTTATCGCAATAGCCTGGATAAGATACCGTCCTGTGCTCGGAATCACGCTTCTGGTAATTGCCGCAGCCCTTATCTTCCTGCTTGTCAGAAGATCCAGGAAGAAAAAAGCTGAGAAGGCCCAGATCCCTACGCCGGCTCCGGCACCGGAAATCCAGATACCTCAGTATCAGCAGCCTCCACAGCCACAGCAGCAGGCTCCGCAGCAGAATTCACAGCCTCAGCAGCCTCAGATGACACCTGAGCAGCAGAAAGAATTCGAGCAGTGGAAGCAGTTCCAGGAATTCAAGAAAATGCAGGAGCAGATGAATAACCAGCAGAATAACGGATAATCCTTACAGCCATGATAGTAAAAGTAAACAAGGAAGAAGTGAGAATCTTCAAGGGCGCAAACGCAAAGCACGCCATCCTCAAGTACATCCTCAAGATGAAGATGAACCCGTCAGACATTGACAAGATCAAGGTCTATGACAGCAAAGGGCACGAGATCGGTGACGACTCCCCTCTGAAAGAAGGACAGAGCATAACTTTCAAAATCTAGAAGAAGATGAAAAAGATTCTATCACTGCTCTCTTTCATCGCGATTATGGGCATGGCAAACATTGCCCTTGCCCAGAACGGAGTGAGAGCATCCTACAAGACAGACATCAACATTATATCTGTGAACGATGTGCACGCCGCCATTGAGAATATGCCTAAGATGGCTGCCATTGTGGACAGCCTCAGGGCTATGGACAAGAGCCTGATGGTGATAAGCGCCGGGGACAACCGCACGGGAAATCCTGTAAACGACATGTATTCAGACCCGTCTTTCCCTATGATCGCCCTTATGAACCAGATCGGGTTCGACTGCTCCACATTCGGAAACCACGAGTTTGACTCAGGCCAGGCTGGCTTGGCAAGGAACATAAACGAATCCAATTTCCCTTACCTGTGCGCCAATATCTTCCCGGACCAGGAACTGGGAATCCAGTGTGAGCCATACAAGTTCTTCTATGTGAAAGGCGTGAAGATCTGCATACTGGGAGTTGTGGAAGCCGAATTCGGCGGCATACCTTCCACTCACCCGAACAACGCCAAGGGAATGAAGTTTGCCCAGGCCGAGGAAACCATTAGAAAGTATCTGTGGCTCAGGAACGAGTGCGATGTGTTCATTTTGCTCTCTCACATCGGATATGACGAGGATGTGGAAGTTGCCAAGAAATTCCCTGAATTCGACCTTATAATCGGCGGACACTCCCATACACAGATAGACGGAGGAGAGGTTCACAACGGAGTGCTTATCACCCAGAACGTGAACAAGCTCAAGAAGCTCACCCACACTGTCCTTGTCGTTGAAAACGGAAAGGTTACCGGCAAGAGCGCAACTAACATAGACGTTGCCAGCTACCCTAAGACCAATGTGGCTGCTCAGGCTCTTGTGGATTTCTTCAGCTCCAACCCTGAATTCAAGAGAGTGCTTGCCCAGGCCGAAACTCCTTTCTCCAGCTACGAGGAACTGGGAATCATGATGTGCGACGCACTGAAAGACTTCAGCGGGGCAGACATAGCCTACTGCAACGCAGGAGGAGTGAGGTTTGAAGACCATCCGGCCGGAGACTTCACCGTAAACGACGTGCTCCGTCTTGACCCGTTCGGCAACACCGCTGTTGTAGTGAACGTTACCGGAGCCCAGCTCCACGATATGCTCATCGCCTGCAAATCTGTGGATGACCACGGGTTCCCGTTCACCTCTGGCTGCAGCTGCGAAGTCACCTATACAGACAATAACCGCTCGGGAATCAAGGACCTGAAGATCTTCGGGCCTGACGGCAAGCCGCTCAACCCTAAGAAAACCTACAAGGTAATAGCCAATTCCTACGCCATCATCACCAGCGACCTTCCTGAAGACAACCAGGGCGAAGACATAAACGCCTTGACTGCCGACATACTGATGAAGTATCTGGAGAAGATGAAGACTGTCTCTTACCAGGGACGCAAATGCCTGACTGAAAAATTTTGATAACCCTAAATCTTTGAATTATGATAGCATTAATTGTAATCGTTGCCATTCTCGTTATTATAGGCCTGTACATCTACTCCACTCAGCGAAATCTGGTGGACCTGGACGAGAAGGCCAACAACGCAATCAGCCAGATTGCAGTGCAGCTTAACACCAGATGGGATGCCGTAACTGCTCTTGTAAAACTCACCGAGCAGTATGCCAAGCACGAGCACGACACCATGATAGAGACCATAGCCCAGAGGAGGATGCACAGCATCACCACGGCAGATGACATCAACAACCAGCAGTCTGTCATCGGACAGCTGATGGGAAGGCTGATGGCTGTCAGCGAGGCTTATCCTCAGCTCCAGGCCGCAGACGTGTACAAAGACACTATGGCATCGCTACGCGGCTACGAGGAGAACGTCAGGCTCAGCCGCATGGTTTACAACGACTGCGCCACCAAGATGAACCGCATGGTAAGGCAATGGCCTAGCTCGTTCGTGGCCAGCTTGCTGCACTTCGGAAAGAGAGAATACCTCCAGGCAGACGAGAGCAAGAAAGACTTCCCTGACATCGGCGGCAACGGAAACAACCAGGAATAATCGCTGATGAAAAGGTTCATCACTGCGTGCCTTGCGCTGCTGCTTCCACTGGCGGCGGCAGGTCAGCTGAAGATAAAGAGCATAGACATCTGCGCTACTGTTAAAGACAACGGAGACGTTGCCGTTACAGAAAAGCGCACTATGCTCATTACCAACAGCCTGACCGAAGGCTACATTGTGATGGACAATATGGACGGCATAGAGATTTCCGGCTTTTCCGTCAGCGATGAAACCGGCCTTCAGTACAAGAAGCTCGACAGCTGGAACATCCACGCCTCCAGGCTTGAAAAGGCCGGAAAATGCGGCATAGTGAACAAGGGCACCAGCTACTATGAATTATGCTGGGGCCTGGGCGGGAAAGTTGACGGCGAAAAGAGAAAAGTCTATACGATATCATACACTCTCGGCTCCCTGGCCAAGGGCTACGAGGAAGCTGACGGCTTCAACCATCTTTTCCTCACAGACGAAATGGATCCCCTGCCCGATAGCGTGAGCTTTGCCGTTACAGTTGACGGAATGCCGATAGACACCTCCAACGCCAGGGGCTGGGGCTTCGGCTACGACGGCCCCACTGAATTCTCCGAGGGAGCTTTCCGCACCCATACCGAAAACTACAATTTCAGAAGCAGCCTGATCATAATGCTGGCCATCAAAAAAGGCATCATCCATCCAAAAGACAGCATTGGCATTCCTTTCCAGTATGTTGTGGACAAGGCCCTTGAAGGCAGCTACTTCGGAGATCCGGAAGAAAATGACAGCGTGGGCTTTGAGTGGATGGACAACGCCGCCAAGGGCATCAGCAGCTTCTTCGGGATAGAAAACGAGAAGACCACAAGCAGGATCAGCGACGGCATAATGTTCCTTTTCATAGTCCTTTTCTTCTTCTGCTTATACAAGATTGTCCCTATCTTGTCTTTCATCATAGATGTGCTTACTTTCAAGCACATCAGGCAACTGATCAAGAAATGGAAACTCAAGCGCCTGCTTCAGATTTTAACAGGCAGCCCATGGTGGAGAAGCATACCTTTCAACCACAGCGTCTTCGCATCGCAGAAGGCCTTGAATTCCCTTACCAATACCTCAACTCCCGACATCAGCAACGCCATCGGCGCCTACATACTGCGCCTGTTCCAGAAAGGCGCTCTTTCCTTTACAACAGACAATGGAAAAGATGCCATCAAGGTCAGCAAGCGGGAAGTGACGGAAGAAGAGCAACCTGCTAATGCAAGCCAGAGAGACAAAGAGATGGAAGACCTGCTGCATTTTGTCTTCCTCAGCGCCTCAGGCACAGACCAGATTCTTCAGCAAAGCGAGCTGAAAGTATGGCTCAGGGCTCACAGCTCGTACGCCAACAAGCTTCTCAAGCTCAGGGAAAAAGGCAAGTACAAAGACTATACTGAAATCTCCAGGCTGCTCGGCCTGAAGAAATTCCTCCAGGACTTCACTATAATCAAGGAAAGAGGTGTTGTTGAAGTTCAGCTCTGGGACGAGTACCTGGTTTTCGCCACCCTTTTCGGCATAGCTGACCAGGTGAGGAAACAGTTCAAGCAGGTTTGCCCTGAATACTTCCAGATGAGCAAGTTCGCCCAGACAGTGGACGCTCACGCATTCACCTTCAACAGCACAATCAACAACCTGGCCTACACCACCTACTACGCTGCCCGCAATTCCAGCGTAGCCGCTGCAAGAAACGCTGCCTCAAGGTCTGTGTGGAGCGGAGGCGGAGGAAGTTCCAGAGGCGGATTCGGAGGCCACTCTTCTCACGGAGGCGGAGGCGGCCATTCCGGCGGAGGACACGGCGGCGGTGGACGCTAAAACAAAAATCGTGACAACAAAACAAAAAACATACAATTATGAAACTGATCCTTTCTGTGTGCGCACTTCTGGCAGTTCTCGGATCCTGCTCGCG
This sequence comes from Bacteroidales bacterium, assembly GCA_017962375.1. Classification (GTDB taxonomy): domain Bacteria; phylum Bacteroidota; class Bacteroidia; order Bacteroidales; family UBA932; genus Egerieousia. The sequence goes on along the minus strand of JAGCVJ010000011.1, from coordinate 169,883 downwards.
CTCAAAATTCGGCATAATCGCCGAGGGAGACAACACCAAACCCGAAGGCAAGCTCGTCTCCTACCAGTATTCGTACAGCGGCACAATGGCCTACCCTATCGACTATTTCCGCATCGACAGGAACAAGGACGGAGTTCTGCGTCTGGGCTGGTCAAAAGATGACAATGACATCCATCTTGTCAGGATACCCGAGGAAAGCCTCCAGATAATTGACTCCATTGCAAAACAGCACAAGCTATGGAATCTCAAGAATTCCTACCGCCCTAAGATGCAGGTGTATGACGGCTACGGATGGTCTCTCTGTCTTGAATATGAGAAAGGAAGCATCTATTCAGGCGGCACGAACGCCTATGCAGGAGGTGAACTCTCTGCAGGCATGGCTGCCATCGAATCCTATGTCCGGTCTCTGGCAGAAGCTTCGACCCCGGCAGATTCCATGGGAATTATGCACCACCACAGCTATAGCGGAGAAGAGGACATAGAGCTCTAGAACCTGAGCCTGAGGTCTATGCCTGCCCAGGTGCCTTTTCCTTTCTGCATGAACCCTGCACTACCGCTGTCAAAGTAGAACAGCGAGTAATCCTTGTCGAATATGTTGTTGCACCACAAGGATATTTCGTTCTTGCCATAGGAGAATGAAACTCTCCCGTTCACAAGGCCGTAGAACTTCTGGCTGACGTCATTTGCCTCGGTGAACCAGATTTTTCCCAGCCCAGTGTAATCCGCTCCAAAAGTAATCTTGCTGCTCTGCCCCAGGTCTATTGAATAACTTGCCGCAAGCCTTAGAGTATGCTTTGGCGCAAACGGCACGTACTTGTCCTTGTAGTCTCTTTCCTCCAGCACTCTCTTTCCGTCTTTGGTAACCATCACCTGAGTGAGATTGCGGGTAAAGCGGGCGTCTGTATAGCCGTAGTCAGCCATCAGGCTCAAGCCATATACCGGATTGGCAATCAGCGACATCTCTCCTCCATAACTCAAGCTTTTGCCCGCATTGGAAGTATATCTTCCCAGTCCGCTTTCAACAAATCTTGACACCTGCTGGTCCTTGACCATCATGTAGAACAGGCTGAAATCCATCGAGAGCCTTGAGTCCTTGCTTGTGAAGTGACCTCCAAACTCCTGGTTCCAGGAATACTCTGGCTTGTATCTCAGAGCCGCATTTATGGTTTCGTCATTATCCAGAGTGCCCACGTTCTTCTGCAAATCACTCTGCATGTAATCAGAGAGTGCCTGAATGTTGAATCCTCCTCCGCGATAGCCTTTTGCGGTCATTATGTAAATGTTGTTCCTGGAGTTGAAGTCATACTTGAGGGCCAGGCGAGGCAGCACGGGCTTTGCTTCCTGATACTGCTTTCCGATATACTCCACCTTGTAAGATCCTTCGCTGGTCTTTCCGCCCGGCAATGTCATCAGATAGTTCATGGCTGAGGAAGTGGCATAGTCTATCTTCACCTTCTCATAGTCAAACCTCACTGCAAGTGTCAGGGACAGGCCCTTTGCGCCGAAGATATCGTTGAACACGCTCTGGTGGAAAAGCGCAGCCCCGCCTGCAGGGAGATAGAACAGCCCCGGCACATCCATCCTCTCGTCGGTGAGTTTCACCTTTACCGGAGAATGAGCCATTGCTGCATCCATAGTGGCCTGCAGATCAGATATAAATGCCGAGCCGAAGGTCAGCGGGGTGCGGTTCCTGTTCCACTGATAGAAGCCGGACACTCCTGTTGAGAAATCCATTCCGCCCCAGAACTCGTTCCACTTGCCCTTTACTATTACTTCCTGGCTGATGGTGTTCTGCAGCTGGTTCTGGTTCATTGTAAAACGGTCTGCCGGAGAATAGTCCGTATCCATTGTCATCCGGTCTTTCAGATACTGCCAGCCAGAAGTGGAAGTAATTGTAATGCCCAGATTCTTAGGAGCGTACTTTGTTATCAGGCCGGCATTGACCATATTCCTTCTGTATGAGCTCTTAAAATTGTAGTCCGGACCGGAATACTCTCCAGTGGCCTTGTCATAAGCCCCGTAAGGATAGCCTCCGTCATCATCATATTCATAGCTGACATTCAGGTCAAACGACAAACTCGAATTCGGCTTCAGTATTCCGTGCATCCTTCCGCCTGCGCTGGAGCCTTTGTCTATCTTCTTTCCGTCAAACAAATTCCTGTAGAATCCTCCCGAATAGTCGTAGAATCCTCCTGCGGAAAAAGCGAACTTCTGGCTGATCCTGTGATAATGAGTCACCGACGCCCGGTAGTTGTTCTTGGTGGCGGCGCTCAGCATCAGGTCCGTGCCGCTATAGTCAAACGGGTTCTTGGTCCTGAGGTTAATCAGGCCGCCCATTGTATTCCTTCCGTAAAGCGTTCCCTGCGGGCCTCTGAGCACCTCCACTCTCTCAATGTCTGCATAATCGAAGTCAAATCCGCTCTTGTCAAAATAAGGCAGGCCATCCACGTAAATGCCCACTGCCGGAGAATTGATTCTGGATCCTATTCCACGAACATAAATAGATGAAGTGTATTTTGTGCCGTAATCAGGAATGTACAGGTTAGGAACTATTCCGCTCAGGTTCTTCATGGAAAACACCCTGTTGTCTTCCATAGCCTCCCTCTGGAGGATTGTAGAAGAAAGCGGCTGGTCCCTGAGCACTCGGCTCTCCTTAGGAGAATCCACAACCCACAGCTCTTCAATCGAATACTTCTTAATGGTATCTTCCTGGTCCAAGACGGAGCCGTTGTCCTGCCCGTAAGACAGGCTGCTTATTAACAGGGAGATAGACAGCAACACTGCCTTTATCCCGATGGTTCTTGCTTTCATTTCAAATATATCGGTGAACATTAAAAATCACATTAATTAAGGCTTGCAAATTTATCAAAATACTTGGATTTTCTGCTTATATTTGTACTTGACATCTACGTTGCCAAATGCGTAGAAAGATTAGTGAATAATAAGATTATGAGCAACAAGATTTCAATTCGGTTCTACAAGGACCATGAGGTAAGGGCCATATGGGACGAAACAGAAAGCAAATGGTGGTTTTCTGTTCTCGACATTGTGGGCGCAATCAACAATCAAGCAGACTACCAGAAAAACCGAAATTACTGGAAATATCTTAAATCTAAACTCAAAAAAGAGAACAACGAAGTGGTTAGTGCCACTAACCAGTTGAAATTATTAGCACCTGACGGCAAGCACCGATTAACGGATGTCATTGACGAAAAAGGAGTTGCCTTACTTGCTAAAAGTATTCCCAACAAGAATTCAGCAGCTTTTCTGGACTGGTTCACCTATTCAGACAACACCATTGACGGAAAAAGCCGCAAGAAAGCCTATACTTTTTGGGAGAGCAATCTGGTGGCTGACAAAGATGTCGGAACCGTTAAAGCCCTTCAGCAGATACACGCTTACATTTTTGGGGGATTGTATGATTTTGCCGGGAAAATCCGCACAGTAACAATCTACAAGGGAAAAACTCTCTTCTGCCTGGCTGAATACCTTCACAGAGAGCTGGCCAAGATAGAAAAGATGCCGCAGGGAACCTTCGACCAAATCGTGAATAAATATGTGGAGATGAACATGGCTCACCCGTTTATGGAAGGGAACGGGCGTTCAACCAGAATCTGGCTGGATCTTATCTTCAAGAAAGAGTTGAAGCTTTGCGTGGACTGGAGCAAGATAGACAAGAAAGAGTATCTGGAAGCAATGATAAAGAGCGAGTTTGATCCGAAAGATATCAACGCCCTGCTAAAGCAGGCTCTTACAAACAAGATCAACGACCGTGAGTTGTTCATGAAGGGAATAGACTATTCATATTACTACGAACAGGAAGACTGATATGAACTGGTACGGAATACTCATAGGAGCCATATCTTTCCTGATAATCGGAATCTTTCATCCTTTCGTGATAAAGGGTGAATATTACTTTGGTGTAAAAATATGGTGGGCTTTCCTTATTGCCGGAATCGGGTTTGGAGTGTGGGCCTGCCTGACTCCAAGCATATTCTGGAGCGCAATCCTGGGAGTTGCATCCTTCTCCAGTTTCTGGGGCATTCTGGAAGTATTCCACCAGAGGGAAAGAGTCCGCAAGGGCTGGTTTCCCAAGAATCCGAAACGCAATTGAGGTGAAACTATCATAAACAGAAATGAGATTGATGTCAAGAATAAGTATTGTTGTTTATGCCCTGTTGTTGATGGGCTTTGGCAATGATTTGCACTCCCAGCCATCTGAAGTAAAAAAGCTGTCTATAGATTTTTCATATTACGAAGGTAGTTATGCAGAGACACACGTATATGTTTCTTTTGTCAGACACAATTCTATACTCAGACTCAAAAAACCAAGTTATGGCATAAAAGACTTATTTATACCGGATTCCATTGACTCTAAATCGCTGAGAAAACTGATTCATTCTGTATACAACGACAGGAAAGAATGGGAAGATTTTGAAGATATTTTCAGAATAACCGAAGATGATTATAAAGAGTACATGGCAGGGTTAGAAAATCTCGAAGACAACTACGACGCTTTCCTCCTTGAGCATGACGGTTATAATGAGAAAGCTTTCAAAGCTTTGAAATTTGATGATTTTATAATGCCTTGGGAAAAGTATGTGATATTGTTTAACAGTCAGTCAAAATATTGGTTTGACATTACCCCCTGGTTTACAATCAGAATCTTTGACAGCGAGTACAATCTTATAGAAATTAAGCCTTGGAGCTTCTTTAAAGGCTCACCTTGGATTTGCAGCTTTGAAAACAAATCTTTCTATTTAGACAGCAGTATCGTTATGACCTTTTTAAAGGAAAACAAAATAGATTATATCCCGTTTTTTGGAGAGAGGTTCTTTATGATGTTCAAAATTGCGGGAGAACTCGTCAAAGAGCAGAAATAGTTTGAACTCGTGCTCAGTGTCTTTCTATAAGGAAAAGCGCCCTTCGGGACAGCCATTGCAACTGACCTATACAATGCCTTTAAGCACGAGATCCTCCCAGAACGCGGCAACGTCTCGTTTAACAAGCTCGTGAGGAGCACCGTATTCCGTGGCTATACGGTTTGTCACCGACTCAGCATCCAAGCCTTCCGAGAACAATTTCAGCATATATGCGGCAGTCTCATTCAGAGTAAAAATCTGCTCGACAGTTCCCTTTTCGGGATCCTTTGCAGCTACCACATATTTCTCTCCCAATGGGGCTATTTCAATGGAATACTTTAGCATGGCTTAGATTCTTCAGTTGATACTTCTATTTTAGCGTTATTTATCTTAGCATAGTAAGATGCACGCATCCCGGACCTGAGCTCACGAAGCGTGTAATTTCTTGATTCTGGATAACAACCATAGAAGCTTGCACATCTGATAAGTCTGATGCAGTCCGGATATAACGGACAATTGTCACACTCCTCGATTTCAGGATGAAGTTGCCTAAAAGCGGCCACCTCTTCCTGGTCGAAAACATCACCATTATCTAGATGCCCTACGAATTTCTCCTCCACATAGTGCTCACATTTTCCAAGTTGCCCAGACGAAAAAACGGCCAGGGATGTTGGGTGGTCCGCCATACAACAGTTCGTTTTTATGAAATGCGTATATAATGAATCTATTCCCATACCAGCACCATCAAAAGTGTCTTGAAGTTGCTCCATCTTAACGAAGAGGTCTTTTCGCCTTACGGGATCGTCTACTGCGTAATGATTATTTTCCCCAAATAAAGGATGCACATACACATGGAACCCCTTTTTCCCATAGAAATCCTTTTTGAGAAAGCGGGACAGGTTCATCAGGTCATCAGAGTTATAGGTGTCTATGTTAAGGCGAATACTAACAGCAATACCCGCCTCCAGTAGGAGGTGAACATTCTCAATCACCCTCCTAAAAGCATTTACCCCCTTATATATGTATGCCTTGACCTTGTTGTAAACTTCCTCAGTGCCGTCGAGAGTGATTTGCACATGTCTCAACTTCCAGTTCTCCTTGGCTTTGAGGACAATCTCCTTGTCGAATAGATAACCGTTGGATATCATCTTCGAGTAAAAGACAATCCCTCTCTCTTCAAGTCTTCGGCAAATAATGTCTATTGCCTCCATATTATAGAGAGGCTCGCCGCCGAACCAGGACAAGTTTACTTCTTTGCCGCCACAATACCCGATGATGAACTGTGCTGTTTTCTCCGCCACTTTCAGACTCATTGGAATCCGCTTGGTACTTTTCTCAAAGCAATAGAAGCATCGTGCGTTGCAGTCTGTAGTAGTAAAGATTGTATAGTTTGTTATACCTCTGGCAGGAGGAAGCAGCATCCTGGCAACATTCCTGACCTGCTGGCAAAGAGTCTTGTCGTCGTGGTCTTCCGGAACATAGAACCAGTTTTCCACGAGTTCGGGCAATGGGGCACTTCCTGACCTGACGCTTTCCATCTCAGCATCGGAAAGCAACACCATAGCTTTTGTCATATTGTTAAAAAGAAGCACTCCTTCTGGGATACGCTCTGTAATACAATATGTTAAGGGACGATATTGCTCCCAGGTATCTTGAGAGTATGACAACTTACCGAGCAACTTGTCGAACGGATCTATGATTGGGAATATCTCTTGCATGGGCAAATTGCTTATCAAAATAAGAGTATTTCGAGCATCAAATGACTACCCGAAATATGGAGTACATAGATTTACTAGCACGAATCTTGGAAGTAGGACAGAAATCGTGCTGAAAAATGAAGATGCAGAGTTATATCTCTTACTCTGCGACACCTGGCATACCTGGGAAGCCACCAGAGCTACAAGCATTTTGGTTGCCTTCATAACCATGGAAACACCCATCTCCCTCGCACCCGCTCTGGCATACGATTCCTTCAAGCTTGGTTTCAATTTCCTTGATCACAGGAGATTCATAGTAGTTATTCTTTTTCATTTTATGAATTAAGAATTAATAATAGGTTTACTACAATTTCCTAATGGAAAACCTATGCAAATATAATCATTTTTCTCATAAAAACAATATAAATAACTACTTGCTCATGTTATAATCAGCAATGAAGAGGATTTCCGTGGAGACTTCCCCTATCCATCCGGCCTTGTCGCAGACGGCCGTCTGAATTTTTATGAAGTCCATATATTTAAGGTTGGCAGGCTGTCCGTCCCATCTGACTGCATCGCTGATTTTAAAGTGGTTATCAGAGGCACCTCCGGAAGAATTATTGTCTGAGGAGAGGCGGTCCACTTCACTGTAATTGTCCACATAGCCCCAGTCAAAATCCTGGTTGATCCAGCTGTCTTTGCTTACTTCCTTGGTTCTGGATATCAATTTGGAACCGTAAAGCGTATAGGATGATGTCTTGACCCAGTTCGGGTAATAGAAGTCCTGGGAATGATAGGCGGCAAGGTAATCCACACTGCCGGACTTGCCGTCTGAAGAGGTCCACATCACGCTGGATTTAGCGTTTGGCTTGTAGTAGGTTATGGCGTAATCCTTTGTTTCATAAGCGTAATCGCTGCCCTTGAGCTCGTACCAGGTGTCGTCAGGAAGGCCGTTGCCGTTTTCGTCCTGCATAACCCAAACGATGCCAGGCTCGGAAGAATTGTGGAAGGCGTTGCCGGCAATGGCAATGTTGTAGCCTCCGTCATTTTCTATACTGTGGTCAAAGCCGGCTGTTATATAGCCGCCCCATGCACCAAGTGAAACGAATGTCTTGGCCTCCATCCTCTTCTGTGCCCAGGCGCAGGCCTCTTCCATCGTACCTGCGGTAAAGCCCTCGTTTATGAACTGGCCAGGAGCAGGCATATACTCGTAAATCTTGTTCCATGGGGCTGTGCCGCCGGTTCTCTTGTATGTGCCCTCAGGCTGGCAGACGTTTACGGTCAGAGTCTTGGACTGGCTCCTGAAGGAATTTTTCATGGTGACCGTGAGCGTATGCTTGCCAATTGTTGCCTCAGAGCAGACATAGTAAGGCAGGGCTGAATTCTGGACCTCGGTTCCATCCAGAGTCCAGACGAACTTGGCGTCAAAGGCGTTTTCCAGGTCGCGGATGAGAATCCTTATGCTTCTGCCGGTGGAATAATTGTAGGTTTCTCTTTCAAAGCTCCATTTGAAAGGCATGTCCTTTTCTTCGAGAACTTTTACCGTAAAGCTCAGCGATGCCTGGCCGTCTTCGTTCTTGGCGGTGAACTTGAATGTATGGGTGCCGGTGGCGGTTGGCTTGTACTTGTAAGACTTGGTGGTTGCAACCTCAGCGTTGTCCAGAGTCCAGCTGTAGGAGCATCCTTCATCGTTCTCTACGGAAGGGATGAACTCGTGCTCCGTGTCTTTCTGGATGGAGAAGCCGCCCTGCGGAACCGCCATAGCAACCCTCGGAGGAAGCATTTCGGCTACGGTAATCTTGATTTCCATGCTGGCAGAGCCGTTAGAGTTGGTAACGGTTATCTTGGCATAGAAGATTCCCGTTTCCTTGGAAGAGAATGTAAGGCTTTTTGCCGTGGAGATAACCTTGCCGTCCATAGTCCACTGGAAAGAGGCCCCGTCGGCGTTTGTGTAGGTTGGAGTTATGGTTATGCTCTTGCCCACCTTAACCGTTACCGCCTGGCTCTCCACGGAGATCGAAGGAGCCGGCTTGGGGTTGACGTCCAGCGGCTTTCCGCCGCAGCGGCAGAGAAAGGCCGCGGCAGCCAAGACAATGACAAACCGTATAAATACCTTAAAGAATCTATCCATAATTCTAATCGCAGAGCAAATTTAAGAATTATCATTTTTCTATCAATAATCCTGTCGCTGAGCAAAAAATTCCTTTTAGTGCACAATTATTGAGAATATTTCTTCGACTGCCTCTTTTTATGCAGTGAAAATTCAGAAGAGATTTGTAAATTTGAAAACATAAAACCTCGGGTTATGAAAACAAAACTAATCACCCTAATCATTACTGTAATGGCAATATTCGGATTTGGGAACGCTTCCGGGCAGAATGCTACATACAAGCAGCTGTGGGACCAGGTAAAGGAAGCTGACAAGAAAGACCATCCTAAGACGGTGGTGGAAATCTGCGACAAGATCCTCGAAAAAGCAAGAAAGGAGGGAAACCAGGGCCAGCTGCTGAAGGCCTGGTTCTACAGAGTGGACAAGAAGACGGACATTACTCCTGACACGCTCTATTCAAGCCTCAGGGAACTGGAAACCTGGGCAAGGGACGAGAAGGATCCTGTAACCAAGATGGTGCTGCACAGCTGCATAGCATCTGTCTATTCCAATTATGTGGAGGGCAACTCCTGGGAAATAAACGGGCGAACCAACATAGACGGCGGAGAAGACACTCCGGATGTGGAGCAATGGGGCAGCATAAAGTTCATCAAGACAGTGCTGGACAACGTCAACGCCTCCCTGTTGGACATTGAAGCCCTCAGGAAGGCCGACAACTCCAAGTTCATTCCTTTTGTTGAACAGCACAAGGACGGAGAGTATTATAATCACGATCTGCTCCATATAATCACGCAAAGGGCAATTTCCGCCCTCGGCAATGTCAAGAATGTGGCCAAGGACAAGAAGGCCATCAACGACAGGATAAACGAGATTGAGAGCCAGGCCGTGCTTTCCTACCTGAATGCAGACAACACCGATGCTTACATTTTGTCTTCTATGGACATGCTGCAGAGAAGGCTCGAGTACAGAGACAAGACTGAAGAGTACGTGAAGTCTCTGGAGGAACTTCTCGGCGACGAAAAAGTCAAGTCCAGGCAGACCTGCACCGAAATCCTCATAGAGCTGGCCAAAAAGCTTATGGGAGAAAACCCTGCCAAGGCTATGGAGTACTGCGAAATGGGCATGAAGAATTATTCCGGCTACAAGAGGACGGGGTATCTGAAGGAGATCAAGGAGAATATCCTCAAGCCTTTCGTAAGTTTCACGCTTCCTAACTACGCATATCCGGGACAGGACAGAGAGCTTTACATCAGCCACAAGAACCTTGACAAGGTGGATATCATCATCTACAAGATTCCTGAGAGCCTTCATGAATTAATCAACAACAATCAAGCCTACAAGCTCAAGGACGAGGACCTGAAAAAGTGCTCTGTGATTTCTACCGTCACCTATGCTCTTGAAAGGCCGGCCGACTACCAGACTACGGGCAAGAGCGTCCAGTTCCAGATTCCGTCCGAACCCGGAATCTATACATTCAAGGCCGTGGCTGAAAAGCATGAAGTCTTCAACTGGAACATAATGAGAGTGGGACGGATGAAGCTGATGTACAACAACTGGAAAGACAGGAATCTGGAAGTGGTTGTTGTAGACCGCCTGACCGGACAGCCTATCCAGGGAGCGAAGGTCTTGATGATCAAGCACAAAAACAGAAAGGAGGATGACCAGATACTGGAGAAAATCAGCGACAAGGACGGAAAGACCATCTTTATCCAGACAGATGAAGATTTCAAGGGCTTCAATCCTAATGTCGGACTGAAAGCCGAACTGGGCAGCGACATCTACATGCCTAAAACTTCTGTTTACCTGCACGAGCAGTACCGTGGATCAAAAGATGGGAAAAGCGATAATCTCCATCTGCTCACAGACAGGTCTATCTACCGCCCTGGCCAGACAGTGTACGTAAAAGGCATCTCCTACTGGTGTAAAGGAGAAGATGCCGGCATAAAGGAAGGCAAGGCCTACACTGTCATCCTGAAAAACCACAATCGCGAGATTGTTGACAAGAAAGAAGTCAAGACCAATGTCTACGGCTCGTTCGAAACTTCTCTCCAGGTTCCGACATCCGGCCTTATGGGCACTTACAGAATTGAGGCTCAGGACAGTGAATTCACTTACGACGCCGCAACCATTAGCGTTGAGGAATACAAGAGGCCTACGTTTGAAGTGAAGGCGGACAGAATTGAGGGAAGCTACAAGTTTGGTGACCAGATTGAGGTGAAGGCCAATGCCAAGACCTTCTCCGGCGTTCCTCTGGACGAGGCGGACGTGAAGTACACCGTCATCCGCCGCAAGTGGAGCTGGTGGAGAATGGCGGATGAAACCATTCTGCAGGAGGGCGAGGCCAAGACCGACGAACTGGGAAATGTTAAGATTCCAGTAACCCTTGTGCCTATGGATGAAGAAGATGAAGACAGGTACTCCAGCAACTACTGCTCTTATCAGGTGAAGATAGACGTGACCAACGCCGCCGGAGAAACCCAGAGCACTTCTACCAGCGTTTACGTGGGAAAGAAGAGCCTTGTCGTACGCTGCTCAGTGGGCAAGGAGATAGACAAGGAGAAAGACATCCTGATCAGGATGAGCGTTACCAACCTCGACGGCACTGAACTGGACAAGGAGGTATCATACACTCTCTGGAAAGACAACAACGGAGAGAAAGGCGACAAGGTCAAGGAAGGAAAGGTTCAGTCCAACACATCGGTGAACATGGATGACTGGAAGGCTCTGCCGTCCGGAAGATATATAATCACCTACTCCGTAAAGGACGACAAGGGAGATGTTTGCGAGGGAGAAACATCCTTTGCAATGTTCTCTGTAAAAGACGGAAAGCCTCTGGATGGAAGCTATCTGTGGACTTACCGCGACGGGGACAAGATCTGGTTCGGAACCTCTAAAAAGGATGCCGTTATCTACATGGACGTGTATTCAGACGGCAAGAACGTGGAGAGCAAGGTGTTCCGCCTGAGCGACAAGCTGCTGGAGAAGCAATTCGCATACATTCCTGAATACAAGGACGGCGCCTGCATTTACTTCAGGATGGTAAGAGACGACCAGTTCTTCCAGACTTCATACGTTGTCTCAAAGCCTTATCCAGACAATCACCTTAGGCTCAAGTGGAGCGTATTCCGCAACACCTTGATTCCGGGCCAGGCAGAACAGTGGACTCTGAACGTTGTAGGCCCTGACGGAAAGCCGGCGGACGCAGAAGTGCTTGCTCTGATGTACGACGCTTCTCTGGACAAGATTAGAAGCCACTACCTGAGCTCCATCTCCCGCTACTACCCTCGCCATCTGACATATGCCAACTGGCAGTCCACCAAACTCAGCTTCTTTGGAATGAACTACTCTCCGAGCCTCAGCGTTTATGTTCAGGATCTGGAGTTTGACAAGTTCATCAATCTTCCTTACATCCTTGCCGGCAGACGCATGCACGTTATGTACAGGGCACTGGGCGCTAAATCGGGAACTGTGTTGTATGATGCCAGGGAAGTTGAAGATGCAGCCATGCCAATGGCTTACGCAAAGAATGAAGAGTCTCTTGACGAATTGTCATCAGTTAAAAAAGAACCTGCGGCAAAGGGACAGGACGACGATAGCCAGCCTCAAGCCAAGGAACAGGAGCAGGAGCCTCAGCTCAGGACCAACTTCAACGAGACCGCATTCTTCCTGCCTCAGCTTGTCACCGACAAGGACGGAAACGTGGCTATCAGCTTCACCCTTCCTGAAAGCCTTACCCGCTGGAGATTCATGTCCATGGCCCACACCAAGGACCTGAAGACCGGTTATCTGCAGGACGAGATAGAGGCCAAGAAAGACTTCATGATTGCCCCTAACATGCCTCGCTTCCTCAGGAACGGAGACATAACCACCATATCATCATCGCTGACCAACCTGTCTGAAAAGGACATTGATGCCAACGTGAAGTTCGAGCTGTTTGACATTGCAACCGAGAAGGTGTTCCACACCGAAAGCAAGAAAGTGAGCGCTGCCGCCGGCAGAACCTCCAAGGTAAGCTTCAGCTTCCCTGTAGAGGACAAATATGATGTAATCGGAGTGAGAATCATCGCCGAGGGAGGAGAATTCTCAGACGGTGAGCAGCACTCTCTGGCAGTTCTCAGCGACAAGGTTCGCATTGTAGAAAGCGTGGCTCTCCCTGTAAGAGGCGGCCAGAAGAAGGAATTCTCTCTGGAGAAACTCTTCAACCACCATTCTCCTTCGGCCACCAAGAAGACTCTTACGGTTGAGTTTACCGGCAACCCTGCATGGTATGCAGTTCAGGCCCTTCCAAGCCTGGCCGAGCCGGACGATGACTGTGCTATCTGCTGGACAAACGCCCTTTACGCAAACGTTCTGGCAAGCAAGGTAGCCAACTCCCAGCCTAAGATCAAGAGCGTGTTCGAGGCCTGGAAGAAGAGCGGCCAGAACAAGGAAACTCTGCTGAGCAACCTCCAGAAGAACCAGGAGCTGAAGAACATCCTCCTGTCCGAATCTCCTTGGGTGCTTGAAGCCAAGAGCGAAGAGGACCAGAAGATGATGATCTCCACCCTGTTCGACGTGATGAACATCAAGAACATCCAGGACAAGGCCATCAAGAAGCTCGGCGACCTCCAGATGCCTGACGGCGGATGGACCTGGTTCAAGGGAATGGAATCCAGCCCTTGGATTACCGAATACGTGCTTACCCAGGACATCAGGCTCAGGATACTGACAGGCGAAAAGCCTACCGGAGCCCGCATGGAGATGCACTCCAAGGGCATGAACTACATGCACAACCAGGCTCAGGAAGACTATGACTGGATCAAGAAGGAGAAGATCAAGAGCAAGGGAGTTTCCTACTTCATACTCAAGTACCTCTACCTGGTAGCCCTTGAAGCCCAGGCAGACGGCAAGGCTCCTATTGACATTGTTCCTAAGAACAGGCATACCATGTACAACTTCTTCCTGAATAAGGTTGCCGAGGTTCCTAAGAGCCAGGACATGCAGGAAAAGAGCATGGCTGCCGTAATCCTCAAGGCCAACGGAAAGCAGCAGCTCGCAGATGAGTACATCCAGTCCATAAGAGAGCATCTGACCAGTTCAGACGAGATGGGCATGTACTTCGCCTTCAACGAGAACCCTTACCGCTGGGGAAGCCTGAACCTCAACGCCCAGGTTGCCGCAATCGAGGCCTTTGACCAAGTTGCAGGTGACATGCAGACTGTTGAGGAGATGAAGATCTGGCTCCTGAAGCAGAAGCAGACTCAGATGTGGGGCACTTCCACCCTTACCGCAGACGCAGTGTTCGCCCTTCTGGCAAGAGGTGACAACTGGCTTGCAAGCGAGGGCATCGCAGACCTCACCTTTGCAGACAGGACCGTCTCCACCAACAAGCCTGACGAGGAGGGCAACGCCCCTGTTCCTGGCCTGAACTACATCAAGAGGACCTACACAGACGACAAGACCACCAATGCCCGCACCATTACCGTAGAAAAGAAAGATGCCGGCATAGCCTGGGGAGCCGCTTACGCCACCTTCTTTGAGAAACTCTCCAATGTCAAAGACAACGAGAGCAAGGAAATGAGCATCGTCAAGGAGCTCTATGTCAAGAGAGTGAACAAGGTTTCCGAAACCGGCAACACCGCCAATGGAGCCCTGGCCTACACTCTTGAGCCTCTGAAGAACGGCGCCCAGATAAAGGTTGGAGACATCGTCACCGCCAGAATGGTTATCAAGATAGACCGCCGCATGGACTTTGTCCAGCTCAAGGAACAGAGAGCAGCCTGCTTCGAGCCTATGACCCAGCTTTCAGGTTACCGCTACGGTGGCGGCACAGGCTACTACGAGGAGATCAAGGACGCTTCCACCAACTTCTTCTTCTACTCTCTGGGCAAGGGCACATACGTTCTTGAAGTCAACTACAGAGCCTCCAGAGCCGGAGAATACGAAGCCGGCCTTGCCAACCTCCAGTGCGCCTACGCTCCTGAGTACACTGCTCACACCAGCTCCTGCAGAATAACTGTCACCGAGTAACTGTGAAATGAAGATTTTCTACTTGAAAAGACCTCCCTTTTTGGGCAAGAATGTCATCGCGATGAATCTTTTCGGGATGATACTAGCCCGGAAAGGGAGGACTTTATCCCCTACCACGGTATTCCACGAAAGAATCCACACCGCCCAGATGCGGGAGATGCTTTATGTGTTCTTCTACATCTGGTATGTGCTTGAGTGGCTGATAAGATGCATCTGCTATTTCTCAGCCTACAAGGCATACTCTAATATCAGCTTTGAGAGGGAAGCCTACGAGAACGAAAGCAACCCCGGCTACCTGATCCAGCGGAAGCATTACCGGTGGACGAGGTACTTGTAGGGCCCCTACTCAAACCTCACCGGGAAGTCAAAGTAAGTGTTAGGATAAGGTTCATCCCTTAGAGTGAAGTGCCACCACTCGGAATACAGAGGCTTGAAGCCGTGGCGCATCATGGCCTGCCTGAGAATCTGGCGGTTTTCATACTGCTGAGGAGTTACGCCCTTGTAGTCTGGATGGGCGCTCGGGTCAAGCATATCGAATGTGCCGCCCATATCCACTTCCTTTCCGGTTTTCATGTCAAAGAGAGTGAGGTCTACGGTGCTGCCCCTGCTGTGGCCGGACTTGGTGGCTATGTAGTCCTGCTTGAAGAGGTTGGCCTTGTCCAAGTTCGGGTAGAAGGCACGCTTCATAGAGGTGTCTTTGTCCTTTGCCCAGCGGCAGAAATGAGCAACGGCCCTGGCAGGACGGTATGCGTCATATATCTTGAGGCGGTAGCCCTGGGCCTTCACGTCATCGCTGACAGCCTTCAGGGCCTTGGCGGCCTCCTTGGTCATAAGGGCAACAGGCTCCTCATAGCCGTCTATCCTTGAGCCCACAAAGTTATAGGTGGAATAGTATCTGATCTCCAGAATCACATCAGGAACGGCCTCGGAAATAACCACAAAGCCCTCTCTGATCTGGTTTGCAGGAAGTTTCTTTACAACATCCACAACCGCCAGAGTGTCCGGAATGGCTTTAACGTCAGTCTGAGATTTCTTGCCTGAACAGCCGGCCAGGCAAATTGCTATAGCAACCGAAAAAAGAAACAAGTATCTTTTCATAAGAATCAAATTTACGGAGTGTAAAATTACAAATAAAGCTGTATTTTTGAAGTATAATCTTCAGCGATATGAATAAAAGAACTCTGATAATGATTTCCGCCGTTCTGTGCGGAATGCTGCTGGGAATCTCCTGCAAGAATGAAAAGACAGCGGAGCCTTTGTTGAAAGTGGGAATGCTGTACGGGCTGGGAAGCGGCCACACCAACATGACCGAAGCCTTTGCAGCAGCGCAGCTGGATTCCCGCATAAGCATAAAGTATATCACCAGCGCCAACATAGCCTTTGGCGTGCTGGACAGCCTGGATGTGCTGATTATCCCCGGCGGAGGAGGCAGCATGCACACCTTCAACCTCGGCCAGACAGACATCAGCATAATAAAGAAATGGACTGAGAACGGCGGAGGAATACTCTGCATCTGCGCCGGAGCATACGCCCTGAGCCATACCCCGGACTATGCCTGCTTCGGGATGAACGGAGCCCAGGTGGTGGATCTGGACCACTCCTCCAGAGGCCAGGGGCTGTGCGCCCTCGGAGTAACCGAGGACGGAAAGAAGCTGTTCCCGGAACTCGCAGAACTGGATACAATACACGTACTGTTTGAAAACGGCCCTATGCTGGCCCCGGCAGATTCTGCAGCCTTGGCAGAAAGCCCTGCCACAGACTATACGGTATTTGCAACAATGCTCAGCGATGTGCACGTGGGAGCCGAGTTCCAGCCTGGAATAAGCCCAGGCAAGCCGTTCCTGCTGGCCAACAACTACGGAAAAGGCAGAGTTTTCACTTCCATCGGCCATCCGGAAGGAAGCGCATCCTTCAGCTGGATGATTCCGAGAATCCTGTTCTGGTGCGCCCAGAAAGAGGATCTGGCACTGCCGGTTGAGTACAAGGCCCCGGCATTGGACAGAGAAGTAATAATGAGCGAAGAAGACCTCCAGAAAGAAGGCTCCCTGTACAGGACTTTCGTCTATGGAACCAAGGAAGAAAAGCTGGAAGGCATCGAGTGGATGACACAGCATCCGTCCTGGAGCATGAAATCCTGGGCGCCATGCCTTCTCTACGACAAAGACTTTGAAGTAAGAGGCGCCGCAGCCGCCTGGATAGCCTCAACCGAGCTTCTGACAGGAAAGAAAGACCTTGAAGCGGCTTACGCCGTAGAAGAAAACGAAATAGCAAAGGCTATAATGCAGAAAGCGGTGAAACATCTGAATTCACTCTATCGCTGAGAAGCGTCTCCAGACAATTGGAAAGGCCGGTTGATGCCGGCCTTTCCTGTTTTCATAGTTTGAAGCGTGTTTTATATATACAACACTATACTTTAATCCGAATTTGCTGATGCAAAGGTACGGGTGCAGACAAAAAAGGGGTATGCACAATCGTGCAACTCCTTGTCAAAATCGTGCAAAGTGAGTTTTTATCCGCGGATCTGGGACGGAGTAGAGCCAAAAACACGCTTGAAAGCCCTGGAGAATGAAGCGGCATCCTCAAAGCCGCAGCGGAAGGCAATATCCGCTATCTGGCTGTCCGGCTCGCTCTGAAGCAGGATCTTGGCCTGCTCAAGACGGAGACGTAGAACGTAATTCTGGGTGGTGACTCCGGCAATGGACTTTACCTTGCGGTTGAGCTGGCCGCTGGAAAGACACATGTGGGAAGCGATATCCTCCACTCCCAGGCGTCCAGAGTCCAGGTTGCCGATAACGTAAGAAGAAAGCTTGTCCAAAAATGCCTTGTCAGCCTTGCTGATGGCGATTTCTTCCTTAGACGGCGCAGGCTCAGGTTCCGGTTCAAGCTCTGTCTGTTTAGACTGGGCGATATCTTCGCGGAGCTTTCTAAGCGCAGCCTCCATAGCGGCCTTCTGTCGGCGGACGCGGCGGTGCATCAGCAGCCAGACCAGGCCTGCCAGAAGCAGGGCGGCAAAAATACCTGCCATCAGTATGGAGTATTTTGCCCTTCTGGCCCGCTCGTTTTCCGCCTTCAGCGTATCGTTGTCCAGAGTGGCGTTGTAGCGGCCCAGGCTTTCGGCGGCGGCCAGAGTGTAGAGAGAATCCTTGAGAGTATCGTAGCGGTCGTGCTGAAGCTTGGCTTCCTTGCGGTCTATGTCTATGAGGCTCTCATAAAGGCCTTTTCTGGAATGCATTTCATTGTAAGGGTCACCGATGGAGACAAAGATGTCAGCCGCCTCGCGATAATATTTCGAAGCCTCCTGGTCGCGATTAAGATAATGCAGCACGCCTCCCATCTTGTTGCAGGAAATGCCCAGAGACTGGAGATTTCCGATCTCCCTGAAGAACGGGATGGCCTCCAGAAGGTCTTTCTCGGCATCCTCGTACCTCCCGAGGCCTATGAGAGCGGCAGCTCTCTGCGAAAGCCTGACTTTGGCCTGAGGCTCGAGTCCAAGAGCCATATCCAGGTCGTAAGCCTTCTGGGCGTAGTCCAGGGCCACGTCGCTCTTGCCCATTGCATGGTAAACTTCAGAGGCCATACCCAGAAGAACGGCCTCTCTAGGCTTGTTGTTGGCCTTGCCGCATTCCTCAATGCCCTTGAGAACATATTTCTCGGCTACGTTATACTGCTTGGAGGACATATAGATTCCGGCAAGAGTGTTCAGGCTGGAGCTTATGCGGTCATGGTCTTTGCTTTCAAGGTCCAGGGCATAGCACTGCTCGGCATAGCTGCCCGCCTTGTCGTAGTTGCCCATCCTCATGCTGCTTATGGCCAGCAGGCTCAGAATGTCCGCCTGGTAGTCCTTGTCCCCTATTTCCTTGCTGAAAGGCAGAGCCTGGAAAGCGTAGTCCACGCACGACTGATACTGCTGGATGCCGTAAAGATAATCCGCGGCATAGTAGAAGACATTCATCAGCACTTCCTCTTTTTTTGTCCTGGAAGCAAAACGGAGAGGCTCGTCCAGCTGCTGGCCGTGACGCTCCAGGTAAGACATTATCCGGTTGGCCTTTTCCAGGGAATAAGACGCGGACAAAGACTCCAGCATTACACATACGGAATCCTGGGCAGGAGCCGCCTTCAAGGAAATCGGGGCAGCGGCAAAAAACATTGCCGCAGCAAGCAAAACACACAGCTTGGAAAAACGAGTCATAGCGCGCCGCAAAATTGATACCGCAAAAATTCTTTCAAAAATAAGCAAAAATTCCCAACTCCGCTTCTGGATGCCCCTATCGCGGAAAACGAGAAAAACCTTGATGTTCCCTTGAGGAAAAAATGAGAAAGATTTGAGTTTTGATTGATGATAAATTGAGGATTATGTACTTTGATAATTTATTGATATACAATATTTTGCAAAGGGCAATAATGAACCGATATTTGCATCAGGAAAAACAAGCGGACATAAAGTTCAACACTTAATACATCTTGCTATGGAAACCAAGAAAACCAACAGAGCCAGCCTGGAAAACAGAAGGACGATGTTCCTTGAGATCGGGCTTGTCGCAGCACTTGCGATTGTACTCACTTCCTTCGAGTGGAACTCCTCCACCAAAGATGTAGCAACATTAGTGACCGGCAACACCCTTCTGGTTGACGACGAGACCGTGCCTGTAACCCAGCAGGAAGTTCCGCCTCCACCAGAGACCATAAAGGAGCCGGTAATGAGCGAAGATCTCCAGATTGTGGAAAACGACGTGAAGATAGACACCGAGTTCCTCAGCCCTGACGACAACGCAACTCCTATAAAGATAGTTCCTTACATAGAGGCCAAGCCGAATGTTGAGGAAGTTGAAGAAGAAGAGTTCATCCCGTTTGCCATTGTCGAGGAAAAGCCTATGTTCCAGGGCAAGGACGCCAACGAGTTCACCAAGTGGGTTTACGGCAATATAGTTTACCCTGAAATAGCAAAGGAAACCGGCATTTCAGGAAGAGTGACCCTCCAGTTCACCATAGACAAGGACGGCAGCGTAAAGGATGTGAAAGTTCTCCGAGGCGTAGACTCCTCACTTGACAACGAGGCCGTAAGAGTTGTCAGCAAGTCTCCGAAATGGACTCCGGGAAAGCAGAGGGGAAAACCGGCCAAGGTAAAGTACACCTTCCCGATTATCTTCCAGCTCCACTAGCCACTACCTGAGGCTGAAACGCCACAGTTTGGAATGCCTCGGCTGTCGGGGAGCGTATCCGTCCGGAAGGAAGGCGTAATCCCCCATTACATAGCTTCCCTGCCAGATGTTAATGCCGCTTTCAATCCTGGTTACGTCCAGAACATCCGAATCCTTGAGATGCACCTCGCCGTTCTGGTCAGAGTCCGAGAGTCCAGTCGGCCAGGTCGGCCACCAGCTCTGCCTTCAGCGGCAGAGCTTTCGCGTCTTTTATCTTGACCTGCGCAGAAACAGCTGCACAGACAAGCACCATAGAAGCAAGCAAAACGTATCTTTTCATAACACAACAAAGATACAAAAAATACATAAAGTCCTACTGGGTCAGACCCTAGTAGGACTTTGCGCATTTGTCTATCAATGAGAGTGTTAAAGAGCAGCCTATTCTGCTCCTTCCTCAGGATGGTTGCCTGGGCGAGGGCCGTTCATTCCAGGTCTTCCGTTGAAGCCTTGCCTTCCCGGGCCCGGCTGTCTTTTGCGCATCTTCTGCTGAATCTGCTGCTCAACAACAAAGAAGCGGTTCAGCTGGCCAGGGGTAAGAACCTCGGCAAACTGGTCAACGTATTTAATCTTCACTTCGTTGATTTTGGCCTGCCTTGCGGCGTTTTCAGTCTGGAACTTGGTCTGCTTTTCGAGCCTGTCCTTTACAGCCTTTGTAGCTTCTTCCTTGGTCAGCTGCTTGCGCTCAGGCTTTTCGCCTTTTTCGTGACGAGGCTTCTCGCCTTTCCTTGCCTGGTCTTTAGGCGGCATCTGGCGGCCGTCTCTCATAAGCTGGGACACTTCATCTGTATATGCCCTGTAAACTTTCACGAACTCGGGTTTCTGCTCGTCTGTAATGTCAAGATGGTAAACCATTTCCTTGACCTTTGCCTTGAAGAATCTCTCCTTAGGGTCCTGGTCTTTCTTGTCCTGTGCGGCTGCTGAGAATGCCACCAGCAGCATCGCGATTAAAATCAAACTCTTTTTCATAACCATTGTTTTTCGCTAACTGATATTAAGACTGAGAGCAGGGGCTAATGTAAAATTTCTTTTTTTGCTAAATTTGTATCACGATTAAGACAATATGAAAGCAAAGAGAACAAAAATTGGGGTTCTGGCGGTCCTGGCGCTGGCTTTGGCGGTTCTGCTTGTCACCTGCCCGGGAAGAAGGGCTCACAGGGAGGCAATCATAGACGCCATAGGCAACGCTCTTGTTAAAAAAGCCGATCTCAATCCTCTGGGCCAGGCCGCGAAATCTTTCAAGGACGTTAACTACGAGTTCTACAACAGCGCCGTGAATCCGTGCCTGAAGGTAATGGGTTACGGGCTGTTCAGCATAGGATACATAAATGCAGGAGATGAGAATCAGAGAGTGTCTTTCGGCATCCTCGGCCACGTGTACATTAAAGACAAGGATATCATTTACCGCAAGATTCCTATGCTTGCAGAGCCGATGCCCGTAGCCAAGTAAACGCTATGAATGCCCCAAGGAATATCAGACCTGCCGCCAAGCCTCAGCTTCCTCAAATAATGAAAGTCTTGTCAGAGGCCAAGAAGATTATGCGCTCAGACGGCAACACGAACCAGTGGACGGGAGGCTATCCTTCGGAGGAGATTGTCCTCAGCGATATCTCCAGGGGGTACGGATTTATGGTTGAAGACGGCGGAAAGGTTGTAGGGTATTTCGCCTGCATCCCATCTCCGGAACCAACCTACGCAAAGATCTATGAAGGCAAGTGGCTGGAAGACAGCCTTCCCTATCACGTAGTACACAGAATCGGGAGCCTTCCCGATGTTCACGGAGTGTTCAAGTCCATTATGGACTGGTGCTTTGAGAAAGATCCGAATATCAGGTTAGACACTCACCGCGACAACAAGATAATGCGGCACAACATCCTCAAGGAAGGATTTACATACTGCGGAATCATCTATCTGGAAAGCGGAGATGAAAGGCTCGCCTACCAGAAAATTTTACGGCAATAATAACTCTTAAATAACTTGAATATGAAAAAACTCGTTTTTGCATCGCTGATGATCGGCTTAATGTGCTTTGTTTGTTCCTGCAAGAATAGCGGAGAAAACACTGAGAATGCCGCTAATTCCGAGAACACTGAGGTTGCAGCACCTGCAGAGGAAGCTTTTGTCCTTCCTGAGGTTGAAGACGTCTGCACTGTTATGGATGACCCTTCATTCAAATCATTCTGCATTATAAATTTTGATGCCGATTCAGACGGCAAGCTTTCCATGGCTGAAGCGGCAGGTGTACTCGAGCTGGTGTTTCCTTCCACTTACCCTAGTGAAGAAGGTCCTTCCAGATGGGAATATGACCAGCCTCTGTTCTCGCTGAAAGGTCTTGAGTATTTCCCTAACCTTGAGGCACTGGTATTCGAGGAGCATGAGGTAACAAGTCTGGATGTAAGCAAGAACCCTAAACTGAAACATCTGTATTGCAGCTCCAATAAAATCGGCAGCCTGGACGTGAGCCACAATCCGTTGCTGATAGAGTTGCAATGCTCTTCATGTGGCCTGACCAGTCTGGATGTGAGCAAGAACACCGAACTAATTAATCTTAATTGCAGCGACAATCAAATCCCTAGCCTGGACGTAAGCAAAAGCACCAAGCTGACGGATCTGGCTTGCTCTACAAATGAGATCAAAAACCTGGATGTAAGCAACAACACCAAAATAGAACGCTTGTATTGCGTCAACAATCAGCTTACAAGCCTTGACTTAAGCAATCTCCCTGAGCTTTCATCTTTAAATTGCGAAGGCAACCAGCTTACTTCTTTGGATGTCAGCAAGAACCCTAAGTTGGAATGGCTGATGTGCGACAGAAACCAGCTTACAAAAGTCGACTTGACCAACAACCCGAAAATCAGTTTGGCCTTGGCTGATAAAGACGTGGAACTTATCGGCTACAACAAGTAAGCTCTAAAAACCGTTGAGGTTCATGTAGACCGTAGGCATCAGAAGAAGAAGGCCTATCAGCATAAACACCAGAAGTATCTTCCAGAACCACTTCAGCCAGATGTCGTAAGGTATCTTGGCCACGCCAAGCACACCCATCAGCACAGCCGAAGTCGGAGTAATCATATTGGTGAATCCGTCGCCGAATTGGTAGGCCATGACGGTTGCCTGCCTTGAAAGACCTATCACATCGCTGAACGGAGCCATAATAGGCATTGTCAGGGCTGCCTTGGCTGTTCCCGACGGGATGAAAAGGTTCAAGGCTGTCTGGATTCCGTACATTATGGAAACGGTTCCTCCTTGGCTGGTTCCCTGCATAGTGTTGGCAAGGGCATAGAGAATGGTGTCCATCACCCTTCCTGCCGTAAGCACCTCTATGATGCCGCCTGCAAGGCCGACGATCAAAGCTGCTGAGAGAATATCCTTGGCGCCGCCTATGAACTCGATGGCGATCTTGTTGGCGCTGCTTCCCATAGCCACTCCGCTTATGATTCCCATTCCAAGGAACAAGGCGCATATCTCCTTGACATACCATCCGTAGCCCAGCACTCCCACGATCAGGAAGATAATGGTGAATGCCAGCACACTCAGGATGAAGTAAAGGTAAGATTTACGCAATGTCATTATTCCGAAAAGAACATACAGGGCGCTGACTATCGGGATGCAAACAAATGTAACCTCATTTCCTCCGAAACTTACCGTAGTCTTAGGGTAAAGAATAGAAGCTATCACCAGGACTATGGAAGAAAGGATGAAAATAACCCATGCGCTCACGGGAGTCTTCTCCTCAAATCCCATCGCCTGACTTTCCTCCTGGCGTTTCCTCCAGTAATCGTCCAGTTTGTATGTAGGACTCAGCTGCGGATTCTTCTTCACCCGGTTTGCGTACCAGAGCGTAAATGCGATTATCAGGAGAGTGAGAATCACCCATACAACCATCCTGTACTCAAAGCCGGAGAACAGAGGCAGTCCGCTCAGACCCTGGGCAATTCCTATGGTAAAAGGATTGAAAACAGCCCCGCTCAATCCCACGTGCGCGGCCACATAAACCATAAGCAATCCCGTAATGGAATCGTAGCCCATGGATATGGCCATCGGGACAAAGATTATTATAAAGGCTATGGTTTCCTCGCTCATCCCGAATACCGCCCCGAATACACTGAAAATCAGCATTGTCGCCACTATGATAACCCAGTGTTTCCGGGCTTTCTTGAGGAACGACTGGATGCCGAAGTCAATGGCTCGGCTGCTGTTCAGGATCTGGAATGCGCCGCCGATTATAAGCACGAAGGCTATAATGGCAGCCTGCCTTTTGAATCCGTCTACGATGGCTCCAAGTATCTGCCAGCTCTGCGGATTGCTCTCCACCTGGTGGTAGGAGCCGTTTACGATAACGTCTCTTTCCGCTCCGTTGACGGTTATGGTCTGATGGTCAAACTCTCCCGACGGGATAATCCAGGTCAGGATTCCGCACAGCAGAAGCACGGAACCTATGATTACGAAAGTATGGGGTATTTTCTTCGCTTTTGCCATAATGGGTCAAAGATACTAGATTTTATACTTGTCCCCAGGATAAAGGATGGTAAGTTTGAAGCTATGGGCGTTACTTCCGTCTTCTCCCTTCTTGTAAGGCTCGAAAAGCATGGCGCATCCGGTTCCCACAATCTCGATCGTATTGTCCGGATTAACCACAACTGCACTTTCCTCATCAATGCCGAGTCCACGATAACCAGGGTTGTCAAGCAGCACGTTGATCAGCCTGACCTGACGGCGGCGGGCGATGAAGTGCTGGTCGATGATTATGTTGTCCAGGAAGCCGAAGCCTTCCTTGGTCTCTACATAGTTGCTCTTGATTTCGTTGAAGTATGGAGAATCGGAATCGTCCGGACCAGGGTTTACCTGCCTTCCGGTGAGCATTATGCGGCTCTGGATGGCAGCACCGGCGCTTGTTCCGCCGATAACTCCGCCGTCCTTGTAGATCTGGAGCATCTTGTCAAAGAACTTGGTCCCGTTGAGGAAATCCTTCAGGCGGCTCTGGTCTCCTCCGGAGAGGAAGATTGCAGTCACGCCGTCCAGTTTGGCCAGCATTTCAGGAGTGTCGATAGAATCCTTTGGGCAGAGAATGTAGTCTGCATTCTTGCATCCAAGGGCCCGGAATTCGGCAGCCTGCCTTTCTCCGGTTTCAAGAACCTGGCTTGCAAACGGAATCACCAGGAGCTTGCATTTTTCA
Source organism: Bacteroidales bacterium (assembly GCA_017962375.1). GTDB lineage: Bacteria > Bacteroidota > Bacteroidia > Bacteroidales > UBA932 > Egerieousia. The sequence goes on along the minus strand of JAGCVJ010000011.1, from coordinate 144,834 downwards.
GGGCCTCCGCCCTTCTCGATTATCTTGTTCAGGATAGGAGCGATTCGGTCTCCGCCTCCTTCTATAACCAAAGTGCCTTTAGCCGTTATGTTTTCAGGAAGGAATTCCAGCTGCTCTCCCTTGTCGCATTTGCAGGAAGAAAGGAAAAGCAGTGAAATGGCACCAAGGGTCAGAAATATCTTTTTCATAAACTAGTCCAATGTTGTTGTCATTAAACCGTAGGCAATGGCGGCTGCCCTTGTGAAGTCCTCGTAGAGAATGAATTCATCGTTCCCGTGAGGATTCTGGGCGCCGACTCCCAGGTTTATGGTCTTAATTCCTTTTTTGTTCATTGCATTGGCGTCGCTGCCGCCCATTGACTTCATAGGAACCGGTTTCAGGCCCATAGCCCCCACCACCTTCTCGAAGAGGCGGTAAGGCTCGTCCTCGGGATGTATATGGTACGGCGTGAAATCCCAGGCGCTGCGGTATTCCATTGTTGCGCCGTGCTTTTTGCAGACTTCCTCAAAATCCTCGACGATCTTCCTGAAGCGCTTTTCTCCGTCCTGAAGGTTTCCGCTGCGGATTTCTCCGGAAATCTTCACCGAATCACATACAACGTTGGTGGCAGTGCCACCCGATATCCTGCCTATGTTGCCGGTATCTTTTTCCCCTAGTTTTCCATAAGGGAACTTTGTCACGGCCTCACAGGCAACCTGGATGGCGCTTATGCCCTTCTCAGGGGCGATGCCCGCGTGAGACGACCGCCCGTGGAAGGTAAAGTCGAATTCAAGAAGCCCGCAGGTCTCGCTGACGATTGCAGGCGGGCTCATATAGGAATCGAATATGAAGCCGTATTTAATTCCCGGATCCGGAGTGAAGAAAGTGGAACCGGCAAGGGTTGTCTCCTCACACACCGTGAAAAGCAGGGTGCAAGGTTTTATGGTGTCTTCAGCGACAGCCTTTTCCAAGGCATAGAGGATAGATGAAAGTCCTCCCCTGTCATCCACTCCGAGCGGAGTGGTGCCGTCGGATGTAATCCTGTCCTCGTGGAAAATTCTCACCAGGCCTTTTGTAGACCTTGGAGTATCCATGTGGGAGGCCAGGAAATGGTCTCCCCCGCCTTTGATCCGGATTATGACATTTCCGCTGTTTCCCTTGGAGAGGGAAGCGGCTCCGTCCATATCGAATTCCAGGCCGAGTCTTTCCACGAATTCCTTTATGTAAGCGGCTACAGGCGCTTCGTTTCCTGAAGTGGCGTCTATCGAAGTAAGGTCTTCGAAAATCCGCCTTAGTCTTTCATCTATCATCTTTCCTTGTATTGCAATGTTTTACAATCCGTAAACAGAGAGGTTCTTGACTCTGATGTAGTAACCGTCCGTGCAGTTTCCGTGCAAGAGAGCTACATAAACTGTTTCACCTCTGTAATCGCTGATATCCACAGTTACGGTAATCCACTCGTTGACAGTTACCTGCCAGTCAAGGGCAACATCTGCTTCACGGCAATTGGCCTCTGTAATCGGTGAAGTTGAAATCAATACTCTGTAACCTTCGTCATACTTTGCGCGGACGTCAAAGCTTACGAAAGCGGTCTTCATCTTGGTTCCGATCTCGATAGCAGGAGTTACGAGGTAGTTCTCAGGTGTCAGAGCGCCTATTCCGCCACTCTTCCAGGAGTCTGAGGTAACCTCGCCGTCATAGTACTCCCAGCAGTAACCGTCACCGTCCTTGTCAATGAGGGAGAAGCTTTCAGGAAGCTCTTCCAGGAATGACTCCTCGAAGTAAACTATCTTGTCCGGCATCATCACGTAGTTGAGTATGGAACTAGGCTTGTTGGCCTTGGTGTCCGGAGAATCCACAAGCACGATGTAGAAATTGTTTCCGGACTTTACCTTCATGTCCACACTGATGTAGCCGAAATACTCCCCGGCAGGAATCGTCACGGTTCCGCTCATGGAAGACTGGTTGAATGTTGAGGTGCCGTCTGTCACTATTTCATAGTCAACACCGTATTCGGCTGTCGAAGGCAGAATCTCCACCTGGTCTGCAGCCTTTCCTGCCGGCACTTCTGAAACGAGGGCACTCTCGTCCTTCAGATAATAAACCTCAGGCACGATCTTGTAGGCAACGGTAACAGGAGCGTCAGAATGCTTTACAAGCTGGACGCAAACCTTGTCGATGCCGATATCGCCATTCTCCTTGGTGTAGACTCCGTTGTTGGCGGTCTGTCCGTTCTCGAAGGCGCTGAACTCGAAATACTGCGGGCCTTTGTATGTCCAGTCCTGCTTCTGACAGGAGAACAGGGCCAGTACGGCCGCAATAACTATCGTTGATTTAAATATTGTTGTTTTCATCTCGATCTGGTATTGTCTGTTAATAACCCGGATTTTGAACAAGCAGTTTGTTTACATCCAGCTCGGTTGTACCAATTGCTGCCACTACTCTGTAGTCTGAGTAAGGAACTGTAGGAAGTCCCTCAGGACGGAGGATATCCAGTCCGAGTCTCTTGCGGTCGAAATACCTGTGGCCCTCGAAAGCAAGCTCGAGCCTTCTCTGAAGCAGGATCTCGTCAAGCAGTCCGGAATCCGGAACATCAGTGTCGCCGATGCCCCTCTTTCCCCTGAACTCGTTGATATCCTTTCTGGCGTTGGTCATACTGTTAAGGTGAGCGTAAGCCTCGGCCCTGTTGAGAATCATCTCGGAGATTCTGATCAGCGGAACGTCATCCAGACCGAACAGGTCAGCCTTCTTCCAGGAATTGAACTTGATTGTCCACCAGAGTTTCAGTCCTGAATACTTAACCTTTCTGAGTGCTCCGAAACGGATGTCCTTCTCCTGGTCGAGAAGAGCCACAAACTCGTCGGTTACAGACAGAACTGCGTCTCCTGTTCCCTTTCCGTTGCCGTAGCCTTCTGCATCCCTATAGCCATCGTCCTTGGTTCCGTATGCGGAGTGGAGTGATGAAGAAAGCAGATTCTCGGCCTCGGTGTAATGGAGCTGCCAGATGCTTTCGCTTCCGGAAGAGAACACGCTGGTGTACTGTTTGCCGGAATAGATCTTTACGCTGGCGTTGTCCAGGACATAGGTTGCTGCGGCTGCGGATTCAGCCCACTTGCCCATATAAAGATATACTCTTGAGAGCAAAGCCTTTGCCGCGATTGCAGAACCCCTGTTAGGGAAGTTGCCCTTGTCGTTACCGTTCATCAGCTCGAAGGCATTGTTAAGGTCTTCAACGATCTGTGCCCATACGACATCCACCTTGTCCCTGGCCACGGAAGCCTCCTCGGAAATGTTTCCGCCATTGTTGAAGAAAGGCTCCTTGATAAGCGGAACGCAGAGGTCGAATCCGTCAACCAGATGACCTGGCATACGGCCGTAGATGCTGGCAAGATAGAAATAGTCGTAAGCCCTGAGGAAGAGAGCCTCGCCCTTGAGAGCCTTCACGGAAGAAGTCTCTTCAAGTTTGCTCAGATAATACAGGGCTTCGTTCAGAGATACTATCTGGTGATATGCATCACTCCAGATATCTATGTTATAGTACGGAGTGAACTGATACTGGCGTGTGTATCTGGTTGCACCCGGATTGAGTTTGACGTTATCACCGAGCACATCAGGAAGGGTCAAAAAGTCCCTGCCCGCGTAAGTAGGTTCCTGCATACGATCATAAACGCCTATGATAAGGCTTCTTGCACCGTCTTCGTTCTCCATGTCTTCCTGAGGAAGAGCGTGTTTGGTCTCTACATCAAGGAGAGAATCGCATGCGCAAAAGCTGAAAGCCAGAAGCAGTATAATTGATATGTTCTTTAATGTTTTCATTTCCCTCTCGTTTTTAGAAGTTCAACTTCAAACCGAAACTGATGCTCTTGGACTGAGGGTAAAGACCGCGGTCATTACCAACAGACTCAGGATCATAGCCCTGGTAAGGTGTAGTAGTCCAAATATTGTAAGCATTTACGAAGAGCTGGAGTCCCTCCAGACCAATCTTGCGGATGGTTGCCTTAGGGAAGTCATAGCTGAAATTGATGTTCTTCAACTTGATGAAGTCTGTCTTTTCGTAAATCAGGCTCATACCCGGATCTGTGTTGGAGTCATATGCCCTAGGGCTGCCCGGATAACTTCCGTTATAGAATGGTCTAGGAACCCAGGTAATGTCACCCGGATTTCTCCAGTAATTGAAATACATCTCGCGGAAGAGGTTGTTGTCGGCTGCCTGTCCGATGAGCACGGTCTTGTCGCTCCAGTACTTGACGGCACCTGCCTGGAACTGCAGGAAGAACGACAGCGTGAAGTTCTTCCAGCTGATGGTATTGAGCATACCGCCGTACCATTTAGGGTCTCTTCCCCTTATCCAGTATCTGTCTGCAAGACTAGGGTTGTATGTAATGTAACCGTCTTTGTCATAGTACATCGGACGTCCGTCAGATGCGTTGACGCCGGCCCACTTGTAAACGAATTCCGCCATGATAGGCTTTCCGACCTTCAGGCTTCCGATCTGGTCCAGACCGTCCTGAAGCTTGGTGATGGCGTTTCTGGTATAGGAGATGTTGAAGTTTGTCTCCCACCTGAAACTCTCCCTGTCTATATTGATCGTATTCAACTGGAAGTCGAATCCCTCGTTCTTCACGCCACCCATATTGGATGAAATGGAACTGAATCCCGTAGTTTCAGGAATGCTTCTGGAATAGAGCAGATTCTTTGTATCATCGCGATAAACGTCGAAGTCAAATGTAATTCTGCCCTTGAAGAAACCTGCGGTAACTCCCACGTTCTTGGAGTGTTTCTTCTCCCAGGAGAGTTTAGGGTTTCCGATAGAGGAAGCGATCAGGCCCGTCATACCGTCATAGGCATATCCGCCGGAATACAGTCTTCTTGCTCCGTAGTTGGAGATGCTGGAGTTTCCGGTTACACCGTAGCTGGCTCTGAGTTTGAGATCGCTGAGCCAGTCAACATCTTTCAGGAAATCTTCTTCCTTGGCTCTCCAGGCAAATGAGAATGACGGGAACCAACCCCAGCGGTTGTCTTTTCCGAATCTTGAGGATCCGTCGTAACGGAGAGTTCCGGTAAATATGTATTTGTCTCTGAGAGCGTAGTTCACCCTTGCAAAGAAACCGGCCAGCTTGCTCTCTGAGAAGCTCTCACCAGTCTCCTGAGGAGTTGGAGCGCTGTCCAGCAGATGGAGTCCAGGAGTTGCCGCTCCGATTGCGGAAGCGGTAATGCTATGGAACCTGGAATCTCTGTAAGAGAAACCGGCCATTGCAGTCAATCTATCCTTGCCCAATTCTGTATTGTATGTCAGAACCTGGTCTGTCTGGAAAATGCTTTCATCAGTAGTATGGGCTGAAACAACACCATTCTGACGGTTACCGAGCCTGGTGCGAGGGTCGCTGTACTGATGCTCGTTGATCCAGGTGTAATCCACATTGTAACTGCTCTTGAACTCCAGCCCTTCCATGAATTTGAAGGTCAGGTCGTTTGAAGAAATCAGATTATTGACCTTTGCGTTATACTCGTTGAGTTCCAGCATCTGAGGGATGTTGTACAAAGGGTATCCGTATGGCAGGTCCATAATCCAGTTTCCGTCCTCGTCTCTTGGAGAAACTCCAGGATTGAGGAACATTGCAGCTCTGGACGGATTGGCCGCAGCCACTGTAGAAGCCTGGTTGTAGTTATTGCGGCTGAAAGTGTTTTTGGTGCTGATGGTCAGCCACTTTGTCAGGTCGTGAGCAAGATTGACCCTGCCCGTTGCCCTGGTATAGCCGGTATGGCGGATAACACCGTCTGTCTTGTTGTAGTTTCCTGAAATGTAGAAACGGGTTTTCTCGTTTCCGCCAGAAACTCCGAGCTCGTAGTTATGAGAGATGGCGGTGCGGAAGATTTCCTTGTACCAGTCTGTGGTCTGGGCATCGGAATATCCGTCTTCTCCCCAGCCGAAAGTCTTGAACAGATCCCTGTGCTGCTGGTAGTAGTTGGTTCCCCACACAGCGTCGTAGTTCTTGTACTCTTCAAGAGCGAACTCGGCCCACTGCGGACCGGTCATCACCTTTACCTTGCGGGCAAGTTTCTGTGCTCCTACGCTTGCGCTGAAAGAAACGCGAGTCTTGCCTTCAGAACCTCTCTTGGTCGTGATGATAACGACTCCGTTAGCTGCCTGGGCACCGTAGATGGAAGCGGATGCACCGTCCTTGAGGATGGTGATGGACTCGATGTCGTTAGGGTTGATACCGCCCATCACGTTGGCGCTCTCAACCACGCTGGTAGACTGTCCGCCGTTTGTCATCTGCACACCGTCTATGATATACAGCGGCTGAGTACCGGCATTGATAGATCCCCTACCACGGATGCTGATGGATACAGAACCTCCAGGAATACCTGAATTGGAGATGATCTGCACACCGGAAACCCTTCCCTGGAGAGCCTTCTCGAAGGTTGGATTATTGGTCTCGGAGATCTGGTCGGATGTCACGTTCTGTACAGAACCGGCGATATCCTTTTTCCTGACAGCGCCGTAACCTACAACCACAATCTGGTCGAGTTTGTTATACTCTTCCCTGAGTGTGATGTCAATCACCTGGCGGCCGCCCACGCTGATTTCCTGCTCCTGCATTCCCACGTATGAGATCACAAGAGTCCTTGGAGAGGAGAAATCGCTGATTCTTACCCTGTAGTTTCCGTCTGCGTCTGATGAAGTTCCTGCAGAAGGCTCTTCCTTCACTTTAACGTATGCTCCAGGAAGCGGTTCTCCGTTGATGTCTGTAATTCTTCCAGTCACATACCCCGTCTTGTTTTGCTGGGAATTAGCCGTGGAAGCCTTGTTCTGAGGAGCGTTTGACGCTGCAGCCGCCTTCTTGATGTAAACATTCTTCTTGTTTACGGTGTAGGTCAGCTTGCTTCCCTCGAGGCAGCCTGAAAGGATCTGCTCGATGGTGCTCTGCTTGAACTCCTTGTTTACCCTTGGAGCCCCTGCAAGATCTGCATCCTCATAAACAAAATAGTACCCACATTGAGTGGAGATTTTGTTCAATGCCTCTTTCAAAGAAAGGTTATCAAACTTTACGTCGTAAAGACCTTTCTTCTGCGCAAAGCCCGTTGTTGTAATCAACAGGCCCAATGCCGCAACAAGAAGCATAAAAAGGGATTTGGAATCTCTTTTTTTCATAGGCCAAAAATATTTATTGAATAATAATGGTGTCCGATTCAAGTTTTATGCGTCCAGGAAGAAAATCCTGGAATGCGGAAATTATGTTTTCCGCGTCATCGCCCATCTGAAGCCTGCCGGACAGCACCTTGTCCTTGATACAGCTGTCGGCCACAATTAAATTGTAGCCATAGTAACGGCAAACTTCCCTGAGGATATTTTCCAGAGTTTCAGAGTCAAAGCTGTAGACTCCCCCTATCCAGGAAGAATAAATTGAAGTGTTTGACTTGACCACCGTGTTCGTCCTGGAAGTCTTGTCGAAAATCGACAGGTCTCCTCCAACCATCTTGTCAACCTTGTCCGCGCCGGTACTGTCCGCGTAGAGAATCGCAACCTCACCCTCAATAAGAGCTGCAAGAGCCTGTTTGTCATCGCGATAAGACTTGATGTCAAACTTGGTTCCTGTAACCTTAACCTTGAAGGCGTCGCAGTCAACTACAAACGGAATGGAATAGTCGTCAGATACCTCAAAATAACCCTCCCCCGTAAAAGAAACTTCTCTGGATTCCTTTGCGAACCGTTCCGGATAAGTGATTGAGGAAGAAGATTTCATCCACACCTTTGACCCGTCCGGAAGCACAAGAGAAGCGATTCCCTTCTGAGGAGCGTTCACTGTTATCATCTTCACGTTCCAAAGGCCCGGAACAAGAACGGCAATGGCAATTGCGGCGGCTGCCGCAAGCCCCAACGCCCACCATAAGAATCGCCTTGATTTGCCGCCGCTTTCAGAAGCAGACCTTCCAGACTCCAAGACCTTAAGATAATCTTGATGGCGGCGGCTCAAATAATTAGGATCCGACATCCTCCTGAACAATTCCTCGTTTTCGTCAGACGCCTTTCTCCAGTCATCCAGCTCTTTTTCCTGGTTTTCATCCAGATCGTGCATAAGATGCAACAAAAGCAGCTGCTTGACTCTGTCTATACCGATATTTTCCATATAACATTAAGGGTATATGTCCCCTTCTGTTATATAGACAGTCAAAAAAGTAAAAAGGATGGAATCAGAGGCCGAAAATAATGGCGGCAACGGCAAACAGATCTTTAAGAGACTCCCTGAGCAACTCTTTAGCCCTGGCTTTCTGGCTCTTTACCGTGTTTACCGAAATGCCCAGCCTGTCTGCAACTTCCTGGTTGGACAAATTGTCAAGATAACTCATCGTGAAAACCTGACGGCATCCATCTGGAAGATTGTTTATCTTCGAGAAAACCTCCCACAGCACTTCCGATTCTATTCGGCTGTTTACAAAGCTTCGGTCATCATAATCTTTGTTCTCGGACAAGAAATGAGAAGCGTATTTTCCGTGAACCTTTTTTCTGGACAGATAATTAAGACAGGCGTTCCTGACTGAAGAAAGCATATAAGAATAAGCCAATGACTGGTCTTTCAGATCTAAATCACGGCTGAGCATCTTCTCGAACACAGAATGAACGATATCTTCTGCCTCCTGATAAGAATTCAGAAAACCCATAGCATAGAAGCACAGGAAATTCCTGTGACTTTCGTACAGACTTGAAATCTGATTAGAAATATCGCTCCCATAACCAGCCATACAACAAATATAGTCAATTTTACATCCCGATGATGTTTCTGACAACCCACCAGATCAAGTAAAGGACAATATATGAAAAAACGGCGTATCTGCTTGTAGCCATATCGTAGAGCCTCACCGTTGTCCTGGACGGATGCTCCCTGTGCATCATCAGAGTGGAGTACAGCAGAATCAGAAAATAAGGTATCGCGATAATGAAAAACAGATTGTAGGACACCGCCTCAAGCACCCTCCCGTGCAGAAAAGCGTGCGCGGCCCTCTGGAACCCGCACCCCGGGCACTGGTAGCCGGTAATCTCCTTCATGATGCACTTGGGCGCCAATACAGATGTTGTCGGATCAAAGAAATAATAAAAGATTCCTGCCGCCACTATAGCGACAGGAATTATCCAAATCCATATTTTGCCCAAGGACCGAGGCATCAGTATCCGCTAATACAGTCCTGTGCCGTCGAAAATGCTGGTGTCAATAAGGCTGAGACCTTTCTTGGCCGCATACAGCTGCAAAATTCCATAGGCGCAAGAAGAAAGGAATCCCACGATTGCCGCTACCACAGCCCACGTTCCGGCTTTTCTCGCTGCAGTCTGAGCCTCCTCATATCTTCCTGAATAATACAGCGAATCTACTTTTGCCGCAAATACTATAGACACTATTCCAAAAGGAAGGCAGCAGCAGATTGTAGTCAATATTCCCCAAACCAGGTTGTTTGATGGCTTAGGCGGCTGGTTTCCATAAGGATAGCCCTGCTGATAACCTTGCTGGTAGCCATAAGGGTTCTGCTGGTTCTGATAGTTCTGCTGATAACCGTAGTTCGGCTGCTGATTCTGGTAGCCGTAACCCTGCTGCTGGTTAGGGTCCTGGCCCTGCCACTGGTTCTGAGATGGGTCGTAGCCCTGGTAATTGTCTTCCATCGATGTATGTTTTTTGTTTATTTATATGCAAATGTAGAAAATATCTTGGAATAACGCGGTGAGTGAGGGATTCGAACCCCCGTTGCATGTTATTGCAAACCTGTTTTCGAGGCAGGCTCCTTCAACCACTCGGACAACTCACCATAAAAAAAGGCAGCCCGAAAAAGCTGCCTAGCGCGGAGAGACAGGGATTCGAACCCCGGGAGGCTTTCACCTCAACAGTTTTCAAGACTGCCGCAATCGACCACTCTGCCATCTCTCCAATTGGGCTGCAAATATAAGCGATTTAATCAAAATCGCAAAAAAGATTTTCAGCCCTGCTTTTTCTCTTCTTCTTTATTCTCTTCTTTCTTCGCGAAATACTTGCGCTGGAAAAGAATCATATATATAACGCCGCAGGTTATGCAGGAATCGGCGAAATTGAAGATAGGACGGAAGAACTCGAATTCCTGCCCTCCTACCCTTGGAACCCAGCTAGGCCAGGTGCCGTGAATCATAGGGAAGTAGAACATGTCCACAACCTTGCCCTGCATGAACGGAGCGTAGCCTTCTCCAAAAGGAACCATAGTGGCAACCGTGCCGTAGGTGGACTCGCTGAAGATCAGGCCATAGAAGGCGCTGTCTATCATATTGCCCACAGCCCCTACCAGAATCATGGTGAATCCTATCACCACGCCCCAAGGAGCCTTGCCCCTGTTTATCATACGGTTGATGTACCAGATCAGCACGCCGATCAGTATCAGGCGGAAAGAGCTGAGCAGAATCTTGCCCCACACTCCTCCCAGCTGCATGCCGAAAGCCATGCCGTTGTTCTCGATGAACAGAATCTGGGCCCACTTGCTGTGGCCGAACATCTCAAACCCCTGGCCGTACGAAAAACTCAGCTTGACATAGAACTTGATAGCCTGGTCTATGGCAAGCAGGATTATCGCCACGAGAAGGATTGTCCACTTCTTCCCCCGGATGCTCATACTGAATTACCTGTTCTGTTTGTCCTCTACATTTGTAGTTGCGTGAGGAACAAGCAGCAATCTGGCCTTAGGGATGAGCTTTCCGGTTACACGGCTGATTCCGTAAGTCTTGTTCTCGATTCTTACCAAAGCTGCCTCAAGGTTCTGGATGAACTTGTACTGGCGGTTGGCAAGCTGGCTGCTCTCTTCCTTTGAAAGGGAGAATGCGCCCTCCTCGATAACCTGGAATGAAGGAGATGTATCCTCAACTCCGTTGCTGGTGCGGTGCGTGATAGCGGAACGAAGCATTTCATAATCATCCTTGGCCTTCTGGAGCTTCTCGAGAATAACTTTCTTGAACATCTGCAGATCTTCGTCGCTGTAGCGGACTGTAGGAACAACAGGCTCTTCTTTCTTTACAGGCTCTGCCTTAGGAGCAGCAGGCTTTACAACGGCCTTAGGCTCTTCCTTCTTTGCAGGAACCACTTTCTTTGCAGGAGCCTTTGCTACAGACTTCTTGGCTGGAGCGGCTTTCTTTGCAGGAGCCTTTGCTACAACCTTCTTGGCTGGAGCGGCTTTCTTTGCAGGAGCCTTTGCTACAACCTTCTTAGCTGGAGCGGCTTTCTTTGCAGGGGCCTTTGCTACAACCTTCTTAGCTGGAGCAGCCTTCTTGGCTGGAGCCTTTGCTACAACTTTTTTAGCTGGAGCAGCCTTCTTGGCTGTAGCCTTTGCTACAACCTTCTTGGCTGGAGTGGCCTTCTTGGCTGGAGCTTTTGCTACAACTTTCTTGGCTGGAGCGGCCTTCTTGGCAGGAGCCTTGGCTACAACCTTCTTGGCCGGAGCGGCCTTCTTGGCTGGAGCAGCTTTCTTTGCAGGAGCCTTCTTTGCAACAGTCTTCTTTACCGGAGCCGCAGCATTCTTAGGAGCTGTCTTGGCTGTCTTTTTCTCTTTTGTTGCCATAATAGAACTTTTTACGTGTTATTATCTTTCAACTTTTATTTTCAAAGTTTTGCCGTCTTCCCACTCAACTTCCTGGGCGCCTTCCAGTTCAGGGGAGTCTGCAGCTGCCAGATTGAGCTTGTTGGCCAGAGTCTGGGCGCAGACATAAGAACTGAAGTTGTTGTCGCCTTCAAGGGCGCGGGAAACGTCTTCCTTGGCTTCTATGGTCACCGATACCCTGTCTGTCACCTCGAATCCGGAGTCTTTCCTGATGTTCTGGATGCGGTTCACCAGTTCCCTGGCGGTGCCTTCCCTTCTCAGGTCTTCGGAAATCTGGATGTCAAGCGCAAGTGTCAGAGCCCCTTCAGTGGCCACGAGCCATCCCGGCATGTCTTCTGAAGATATCTCGTAGTCACCCTTCTGGAGAACCACGTCTCCGGAAGGAAGATTGAGGGTGTATTCCTCGCTTCTCTCAATTGCAGAGATATCTTTCTGTGTAAAGTTAGCAAATGCGGATGAAATCTCCTTCATCTGTTTGCCATATTTTTTGCCCAATGTTTTGAACATAGGCTTTATCTTCTTTGTAATCAGGCCCTCTGTGTTGGTGATATATTCAATTTCTTTCACGTTCACTTCGCTGAGGATGATGCCCTGAACCTTCTGGAGCTGGTCCTGAACCTTGGAATCGATTACAGGAATCATCAGCTTGGCAAGAGGCTGGCGCACCTTGATGTTCACCTTTCTTCTAAGGGCCAGAACCATTGAGGTGCTCTTCTGGGCAAGGGCCATTCTCTCTTCCAGATCCTTGTCTATCAGGCTCTCGTTCTCATTTGGCATCAGAGCCATGTGAACAGAAGGCTCGCTGTGGCGTCCGGATACGGCGTTAAGGTCGAGGAACAGCCTCTCAGTGTAGAACGGAGCAATAGGAGCAGCCAGAATGGCAACGGCCTCCAGACAGCTGTAGAGAGTCTGGTAAGCGGCCAGCTTGTCCTGGTTCATGGTGCCTCCCCAGAATCTCTTGCGGTTGAGCCTTACATACCAGTTGCTAAGGTGGTCGCAGACAAACTCCTGGATCTTTCTTCCGGCCGTGGTTACGTCATAGTCGTCGTAGCAGGCTTTCACGTCTCTAATCAGGGAATTCAGATAGGAGATAATCCAGCGGTCTATCTCAGGCCTCTGCTCTACAGGAACTTCCTCCTCCCTGCCGGTGAAGCCGTCCACGTTGCCGTAGAGAGCGAAGAAGGAATATGTGTTGTAGAGAGTGCCGAAGAACTTGCGCCTTACCTCATCCACTCCGGCCTCGTCGAACTTGAGGTTGTCCCAAGGCTGGGCGTTGGTAAGCATATACCATCTGAGGGCGTCTGCACCGTATTTCTCCAGCTGGTCGAAAGGATCCACTGCGTTGCCCAGCCTCTTGCTCATCTTCTCGCCCTTCTTGTCCAGAACCAGTCCGTTGGAAACCACGGTCTTGAAGGCAGGAGTATGAGAAACCATTGTATGGATGGCGTGCAGAGTGTAGAACCAGCCTCTTGTCTGGTCCACTCCCTCGGCGATGAAGTCTGCAGTCTGGCCGAACTCCGGGGTTCCCAGAGCCTTGAGGGTTTCCTGGGCGTAAGGCATTGCGCCGGAATCGAACCATACGTCAATCAGGTCGCTTTCCCTGTGCATAGGCTTTCCGCTCCCGGAAACCAGCACAACGTCATCTATATAAGGCTTGTGAATGTCTATCTTGAAGTAGTTCTCATCGCTGAAGTCTCCCGGAACAAAGCCCTTGTCCCTGAGAGGATTGCTCTTCATAACTCCGGCAGAGACAGCCTTGTCGATCTCCTCGTAAAGCTCAGCGACGCTGCCTATGCACTTTTCCTCCTTCTTGTCTTCAGTTCTCCATATAGGAAGCGGAGTGCCCCAGTAGCGGCTTCTGGAAAGGTTCCAGTCCTGCAGGTTCTCCAGCCACTTTCCGAATCTTCCGGTTCCGGTGCCTTCCGGCTTCCAGTTTATCTGCTTGTTGAGCTCGATCATCTCGTCCCTAACGGCGGTTGCCCTGATGAACCAGCTGTCCAGAGGATAGTAGAGAACCGGCTTGTCAGTTCTCCAGCAGTGAGGATAGGAGTGCACGTGCTTTTCTATCTTGAAAGCCTTGCCCTCCATCTTCATCTGAACGCAAATGTCAACGTCAAGAGTCTCAGCGTCAGGAGCAAGCGAAGAATCGTAAGCGTTCTTTACATATCTTCCGGCATATTTGAGATAGCTGTCCTGAACCCTGGTTTTCACGAATTCCTCGTCCAGGTCTTCAATCCTGAAGAACTTGCCCGTGCGGTCAACCATAGGCCTCCAAACTCCCTCCTTGTCCTTGAGGGTGAACGGGGCAATGTTGTTCTGCTTGCCCACGCGGTCGTCGTCCGCTCCGAAAGTAGGAGCTATGTGCACAATGCCGGTACCTTCTTCCGTAGATACAAAATCTCCGCAGATAACTCTCATAGTGTTCTCTTCAGGGAGAATCCAAGGCAGCAGCTGGAAGTATTTCACTCCTTCCAGAGCCTTGCCCTTGAAGCTGTCCAGAACCTTGTGCTCAACCTTCTTGAAGTTGACCTCAACAAGGTCTTTTGCCACTATGTAGATTGCCTGTTTGCCGGAATAAGGATTGGATGCGGCAACCCTAACGTATTCTATGTTAGGGCCTACGCACAAAGCCACGTTTGAAGGAAGAGTCCACGGGGTTGTAGTCCATGCAATGAAGAAAAGCTCCCCTTCACTGAGCTCATTTTCCGGAGACTGTTCGCCGATAACGTTCACTCCCTTGAAAAGGAAGGCGCTCTTCTCGTCTTTTTTCACCTGGAACTGCACGGTGGCGGTGGTGTCTTTCACATCGCGATAACAGCCAGGCTGGTTCAGCTCGTGAGAGCTAAGGCCTGTTCCGGCAGCCGGAGAATATGGCTGAATGGTATAACCTTTATAGAGCAAACCCTTGTTGTACAGATCTTTGAGAAGGTACCACAAAGTTTCTATATAGCGGTTGTCGTAGGTGATGTAAGGTTTTTCCATATCCACCCAGTAGCCGATCTGCTCGGTCAGGGCCACCCACTCCGCCGTGTATTTCATAACCTCCTTGCGGCAGGCCAGATTGTATTCATCTACAGATATCTTCTTCCCGATGTCTTCCTTTGTGATCCCGAGCATCTTCTCAACTCCCAGCTCCACAGGAAGCCCGTGAGTGTCCCAGCCGGCCTTGCGGTTGACCAGAAAACCTCTCTGAGTCTTGTAGCGGCAGTAAGCGTCCTTGATGCTCCTTGCCATAACGTGGTGAATGCCAGGCTTTCCGTTTGCGGAAGGCGGACCCTCGAAGAAAACGAACTTGGGAGCACCCTCTCTGGCCTTGACCACATTCTCAAAACACCTTTCCTGCTTCCATTTCTCCAGGACCTGCTTTCCAATCTCTACAGGATCAAATTTCTTGTATTCTGCAAAACCCATATCTATATAGTTTGTTTTAAGGTGACAAATTTAGTTTTTTTTCGCATATCTTTGTAATGTTTAAACCGTCATGCTATGAATTGGATTGATATAGTTGTAATTGCGCTTGGAATAGCGGCAGCGATATGGGGCATTTACAAAGGATTTCTGGCCCAGCTGATATCTATACTCGGAGTTTTGATAGGCATCTGGGGAGCATCCAAGCTCACGCCTTCAGTATCCGAATGGGCAATCGGCCTTTTCGGGGCCCAGGATTCCGCCTCAGCCGTAAAGATCGTCTCATTCATCTTGCTGGTGGTTGTAATAATCATTGTATGCCACCTGCTGGGAAAACTGCTGGAGAAGGTTATGAACCTGACCGTTCTGGGCGGCTTGAACAAGTTCCTGGGAGCCGTGTTCTGCGTAGTGAAAGTTGCTCTGATACTGGTAGCTGTGGCCTCTCTGGTTGACGGCGCTCTGGAAACCATGAATGTAGAGGTTCCCGAGGTTCTGAAGGCAAGCAAAGCCTACGCTTATTTAAACGCCGCGGCAGACAAGATCATGCCTTTTGTAAGGCAGCTGTTCTCGAATATCAGCTAAAACTGAAAAAAGTTCCCCTTTTTTGTACAATCGTACGATTGTAACGCGTCAATTTTACCGAATGGTTTGGAGAAGCCTGTTCTCCTCCCCCATCTTTGCAAAGTCTAAAACGCAAGAAAGATGGAAGGGAGTGAATTGTCACGCAGCCCGGAATGGGCGTCGCTGAGAATAGCAAGGGGCGGCTCGGCCCTCTATATCATCGCGATAATTATAGGTACAGCTATTTGCATTGGCACTTTGAGTGTGTTGTTATCATAATTTTCTCAGGGTGCCGGGTTTTCTTCTACATCGGACAAACGGGCTTTTTCCGGCACCCTTCTTTTGAATGCAATGAGAAGGAAGATACATATAAGGCAGACAGATTCTTACGACTGCGGCGCAGCTTGCCTGGCAAGCGTGGCGGCATGGTGGGGCATAAGGCTTCCGCTGAGCCGCTTCCGCCGGGAGTGCGGCTGCTCCCCTAACGGCATCAGCCTCCAGGGGCTGACAGACGGGGCAGCTGCCGTGGGCCTGTGCGCCAAGGCTTTGAAGGCAGAGGGGATAGACCTTTCAGACACTGCGGCAAAGACCGCCAAGCTCAGGATGCTGTCATCTTCCAAGGCTCCGGTGATAGCGCATACGGTGTCTAAGGAAGGAATGCTTCATTATGTGGTCATTTTCAAGACCGGGAAGAAGAGCCTGGAGATTATGGACCCCGCAAAAGAAAGAATTAGGCGGGTGAATATTGCGGATTTTGCACAGATGTGGAGCGGCTACATAGTAATAATGTGCGCGGGAGAGGGAATCTGTGCAGCGGAAAAAGCCGAGAGCAGAACGGCAAGGCTGCTCAGGCTTATGGCCTTCCACCGCAGGGAGATTGTTCTCTCTTTTGCGGGTTCCATTTCTTTGACTGCCATAGGAATATGCAACTCCCTTCTTCTGCAGATGCTCATAGACAAGATACTGCCCGGAGGAAGCTCCTCGGCTCTAGCTGCAGTGGCCTGCATTCTTGCCGCCCTGATTCCGGTGTCACTTCTGATTGGCTATATGAGAGACCTTTACCTTCTTCAGGGAGGAATAGCCATAGACTCGTCGCTGATTATGGGTTTCATGAGAAGAATTCTCAGGATGGACGAGAGATTTTTCAGGGACTATCCAAAGGGAGAGCTGGAATCCAGGCTTTCCGACACCGGCAAGATCAGGGCTTTCATCTGCGAGGGGATGGTGTCGCTCGGAGTGTGCGTGGCCACTCTTGCCGTGGTTACGGCTCTGATGTTTACCTTCTACAGCCGGCTGGCCGCGGTTCTGGCCGCCTGCATTCCGGTTTATCTTGTGCTGCTGGGAACGGCGGACAGGCTGAACCGGAAGATGAGCCGCAAGGTGATGGCCGCCTCTGCCGCTTTCGAGAGCGATGTCATAGACAGCATAGAAGGCCAGGCGGCTATCCGCCACTTTGGGGTGAATCCGTCCGCCCTCAAGTTCAACAGCAGCTTCAGCAACTTGATTTTCAAGGGATTCAGCTTTGGCAAGATAACCGCGGCAATAAACGGGATAGGAAACGGAGCCTCTCAGGTGATAATGAGCCTTATTCTGGTTGTGGGAGGCACCGGAGTGATTGGCGGCAGGCTCAGCCTGGGAGAGCTGGTTTCGTTCTACACCCTTAGCGCCTTCTTCATTTCCTCCGCCACCTCCCTTGTAGGATTCGACTCTCTTATGAACGAGGCCCTTGTGGCTTCAGACAGAATATACGACATAACCGCTTCTTTCAACTCCATTCAAAGCGGCGGCGCAAAAGCCCCGGTTACCATATTGCCGGGGAGTGGCGCCGTCCTGGAATTCAGGGATGTAGAATTCCGATACCCGGGAGGGCGGAGGCTGCTCCATAACCTGAACCTGCAGCTCAAGGGCTCAAGCATAAACTGCATACAGGGCCCTAACGGAAGCGGAAAGAGCACCATTGCCGCTTTGATGCTCAGAGACTGCACTCCCGTAAGCGGCAAGATAACTTACGGTGGCATTGATATTTCTAGTATCGATTCTACTTGCTGGAGGGGCGCCATATCTATAGCCCCACAAAGATCTCACCTGTTCAATGCCACCATCTTTGACAACATCGCGATGACTCCGGGAAGAACGGAGGAAAAAATAGATGAAAAAGAGCTGAAAAAGGCTCTCAAGGCGGCCCTTATGGCCGGAATGGGCCCTATGCTGGAACATCTGGACAAGGGCCTGCTTTCGGATGCCGGGCCTTGCGGAGTGGCTCTGTCGGGAGGGGAAAAGCAGATGATTCTGGTTGCCAGGATGCTGTATGCCGACACTCCCGTCATGATATTTGACGAGGCGGCCTCCAATATGGACAGCGGCGGGAAAGATTCTTTCCTTCATCTTCTGCAGCATCTCAAGCAGGAAGGAAAATGCGTGGTGGTGATCTCCCACGACAGAGAGCTAGAGCGGCTGTGCGACAACTTGATACAATTGACCGGTTGATTATAAAGGCGGAATCCGGCGCGCCAAACTTGCCGGAAAATTTTAGCACTGACAAGAAAATGGAAGACAACAGACTGATGATGAGAGGATTTGCCAGTATAGAAGAAGACGAATCCCAAGTGCGGGGAGGATTGAGCCCCGAAACAATCAGGAAAATCGCCAAGATTCTGGGAATCATCATAGACGTGATTTCCACCTATGGAGAAGATTTCTACAAGGGTTACAAGAAGGCGCTCGAAGGGAAGCCGCTATTCGCTTTAATGAGATAGGAGGGCGGCTATGAAAGGTTTTATTGAGATTTCCGCTTCTGAAAAGATTATGGTTCTGGGCGGAAAAGACTCCGACATTGCCAAGTTCATGGAACTTTTGGGGTATGGCATTGGAATGATTGTCAAGATGATAAAAGATATCCGCAAGGGGCGCAATCCCCAGCTTGCACAGCAGCTGGCAAGATTTTACGCTATGTGACAAGGATGAAGGGGTTGGCCAAAAGTCAATCCCTTCATTCATTATAGTATCATACAACCATTAAATGACTATCTTTGCGAGGATGAAAAAGAGACTAGTGATATCTGCCTGCGTTTTGCTTTGCTTCTGCCTAGACTGCTTCGGGCAGCAGCCTTGGACTTTGCAGCGGTGCATAGAATACGCGAGGGAAAACAACCTGCAGGTAAAGATGGAAGAAATTGCAGTGGAGCAGGCCGAAAACAGCGCCAGGCAGTCTAAGTGGGATCTGGCGCCGAGCGTGAATGCCGGCCTTTCCCACAACATGAGCTGGGGCCGTTCCGTCAATCTCCAGACACTGGAAATCATAAAGAACAAGAGAAGCATGTCCACCAGCGGAAGCCTCAGCGCCTCAGCGACAATATTCCAGGGCTTTTCCAAGGCCAACTCCATAAGGAGCAACACCACTTCCCTGAAGATTGCCGAGCAGCAGGTGGAGAAGATCAAGAACGACATAACCATCCAGATTACAAGGGCTTACCTTCAGCTTTTGCTCTCCAGGGAGATAGAGCGGTCTGCCGAGGAAAGCTGCAAGAGCACCGAGGAACAGGTGAAACGCACAGCCCAGCTGGTGGATGCGGGAAGCCAGGCTTACAGCACCCTTCTGGAGGTGAAGGCCCAGCTTGCCAACGAGAAGTCTCAGCTGGTTTCGGCGTCTTCAGACGTGAGGACCAATATGCTCACCCTGATCCAGCTGCTGGACCTGCCTGCCGATGTGGCCGCCTCTTTCGATGTAATGGCTCCAGACAGCACGGCCTCCGAGATCGCCCTTCCGGAAGGAACGGCCTCGGACATCTATGCGCAGGCGCTTGATCTGCCGCAGGTTAAAATCGCTGAGTACAGCCTGGAGAAAAGCAAGTACGACTACAAAGCAATATGGGGCAGGATGCTGCCTTCACTATCAGTGCAGGCAGGCTACGGCTCTTACTATACCGACGGCCAGAGCGGAGCGTTCTTCACTCAGTTCGAGCACAACAAGAACCCGTCGCTGGGCTTTTCGCTGAGCATACCGGTTTTCAATTCCCTGTCTGCCCGCACCAGCGCAAGAAATGCCCGGCTGGCGGTTGAAAACAGCAGGCTCACTCTCCAGATGCAGAAGCAGTCGCTCTACAAGGAAATCCAGACCGCCTGGAACGAGGCGCTGAACGCGTACGAGAGAATGAAAGCCGCCAAGGAAAACATGAGAAGCATACAGGAATCCTTCACATATACAGAGAACAAGTTCAACGTGGGAATGATGAACGCCACAGACTACAACATTGCCAAGACCAACTTGTTCAAAGCCGTATCTGCCTATTACCAGGCAAAATACCAGTATCTGTTCGAGCTGAAGATCCTGGATTTCTACAAAGGAAAAGCCATCAATCTATAAACTAATGGGGAAGAAAAAGAAAAATATCTGGTGGATAATTGCCGCAGCCGTTATAGTGCTGATGATGATAATGTCCAAAACCTGCAAGAAAAACCAGCTGCCTATAGTTGAAACGCAGAAGGCAAGCAGGATGACTATCGTGGAAAACATTCCTGCAAACGGAAAGATCCAGCCTGTGACGGAAGTCAAGATTTCTCCCGATGTGTCCGGAGAAATTGTGGAACTTCACGTCAAAGAAGGAGACGCCGTCAAGAAGGGAGACCTTATTATCAAGATCAAGCAGGACATTTACCTGTCTGCCGTGGATCAGGCTATGGCATCACTGAATGCTGTGAGGGCATCCTACAAGCAACAGCAGGCCCAGACACTGAGGGCAAAGCAGAACTTTGAAAGATATTCCAAGCTCTATGAGCTGAAGACCGTTTCCAAGGCCGAGTACGAGAACGCCAGCGCCGAATGGGATGTGGCCCAGCAGCAGCTGGACGGCGCCCGTTTCAACATCAGCAGCGCCGAGGCCAGGCTCAAGGAAGCCAGGGAGAATCTGCTCAAGACCACCATTTATTCCCCGATGGACGGAATCATTTCCAAGCTCTCGGTTGAGCTCGGCGAAAGAGTTGTGGGAACCAGCCAGATGGCCGGCACCGAGATGTTCAGGGTGGCCAATTTCGACCAGATGGAAGTGCTGGTGGACGTGAACGAGAACGATATTATCCGCCTCAATCCAGGAGACAGCGCCAAGATCACCGTGGACGCGTATATGGACAGAGATTTCTACGGAGTGGTTACCGAGGTGGCCAATTCTTCCAAGAGTTCCGCCACGGCTTCTCTGGACCAGGCTACCACGTTTGAAGTGAAGGTCAGGATAGTCCCTGAGTCCTACGCAGACCTGAAAGATCCTTTCCGCCCGGGAATGAGCGCATCTGTGCAGATCCAGACAAGCAAGGCTGAAGACGTGCTGGCCCTCCCTATTGCCGCCATTACCGGCCGCAGCGACCTTTCCACGGAAGGCGGCAAGACCTTCGTTTTCACTTACAACCCTCAAGACCAAACCGTTAAGGCCGTTGCTGTTAAGACCGGAATCCAGGATATGGCAAACATCGAGATAAAAGAAGGCCTGTCAGATTCCTCTATTGTGGTTACAGGACCTTTCTCGGCGATAAGCAAAACTCTCAACAACGGCTCCAAGGTAAAGACCTCAACAGCAAAATAGACTGCAATGCCTAAATTCATTCTGCTGATAGAATCTGCCACGGACACTTGCTCTGCCGCGCTTTCTGACGGACAGACGCTACTTGCCCAGAAAATCTGCCGCATTGGAAAGAGCCATGACACCATCCTGGCCCCTTTTGCAGAAAGCATACTCTCAGAAAACGGCCTGAAGGCAAAAGACCTTGCGGCAGTGGCCGTAAGCGAAGGGCCGGGAAGTTACATGGGCCTCAGAATTGGCGTTTCTCTGGCTAAGGGCATTGCCTACGCGGCTAATACAAAGCTTATTGGCATCAGCACACTGGAAGTGATAGCCCAGTGCGCGCTGGACGAGAAAGAAAACCGCTTTGCTCACATAGTTCCTATGATTGACGCCGGCAGGATGGAGGTTTACACTGCCGTTTACGACCACTCTCTCAAGCAGATATCCCCTACACAGGCCAAGATTCTGGACAGCGGAAGCTTCAAGGAACTGATCGCTGAGACAAATGTGCTGTTTTGCGGAAACGGGGCCCCGAAATTCGGCAGGCTGCTCAGTGAAACATTCGGCAGCCTACCTGAAAACATCACAATCCTGGACCAGGCGCCATTGGCCTCAGGTCTCAGGATTGCAGCGTCAAAGGCTCTGGAAGAAGGCAGGTTTTCAGACCTGGCTTATTTCCAGCCGTTCTATCTCAAAGAATTTATTCCAGGCAAACAGAAGAAACTGCTTTAGCCAGCCCGTTGTTGTCAAAGATATCTCTGGCGGCTATCTCGCCCTTCTTGTTGAATATGAACAGTGTCGGCAGCTTGCTGACATTGTAGGCAACCAGTGAAGGAGAATCCACTCCCATTCCATCGCACACGTTGATCCAAGGGAACCTGTTCACTATGGAATTCCAGTATGCCTTGTCGTTTGTTATGCACACAGAGTAAATCTCCAGTCCTCTGCCATTGAACTGGTTGTAAAGCTTTTCCAGCTCGGCGTTGAACATTTTCTGCTCGTTTTTGGACGGATCCCAGAAAAGCAGAATGAAAGGCTGTCCGGCCAGAGAAGAAAGTTTCTTCACTTCGGACTTTGTGTCTGTCATAGCAATTTCAGGGTAAAGTTCCGGCTCCAGGTCCTTCATCCTGTAAGAGAGCTCCATCTCGTTGAAAGAAGCGGCAGCCTCCTTCTCCAGAAGCTTCACGTAAGGAGACTGAGGATAGTCTGCCTTCAGCGAATCTGCCAGCTGCTTGAAGTAAACGGCATCTGTAAGCTCAGCGAACATAGGGAAGTTCTCGTTGAACTGCCTGTAGAGGTTGCGGATATTGGTGAACGAGTGAGGATTTGTCACAAGATGCTTTACCGCAGCCTGCTTCTGGCTGACATACAGCTTTCCAAGCTCATACCTGAGCCTCTGCACACTCTCCACGTCGCCAATCTCAGAGCAGGCGATCATCTGAACGGAAAGGGAGTCGAAAGACTTCTGCCCCTTGTCTATCAGCGCGTTTACCGTCTGCAGCAGCTCGGACTCCTTTGAGCCTTTGACCTTGAGGTTCTGCCCCTTGCCGTCCACTTCTATCTTGGCGCGGTCTCCCGGGCTCAGAAGCAGGGAAGCCAGCTGCACTCCGTTATAGGAAATGTAGTAGAAATTAGGGCTTTCGTACGGCAGGTCAAACTTTATGGATGCCTTTCCGGCCTTGTCGGTCTTGAGGGTGTCCACCACGTCCACCTTGTTGATATTGAGAACGCTAAGTACAATGTCGCTTTCCGGAGCGTCTGCAACTTTTATGCTGATGCCGGCCTTCTTGCTGCTGCACGAGCACAAAAGGGCCGCAAATGCAGCCAGAACTAAAAGATGTCTTTTCATATCAGTTCCTTCCTAATTTTCTCAGCGATTTGTTCCATCTGCTCTGCTGAAGGATGAAGCTTTTTCTCTGCAGCAAAGTCCAGGTCGCCCTCGTTGTTCATCGGAACCAGATGAATATGGGCGTGAGGCACTTCCAGACCTATTACCGCAACTCCTATCTTGCGGCAAGGAATTGCTCTTTTCTGGGCCTCGGCAATTTTCTTGGCGAATTTCCACAGCCCGGCATAATACTCGTCCTCATAGTCGAAGATGTAGTCTTTCTCGTCTTTCGGAACTACAAGGGTATGTCCCAGCTGCACCGGAGAAATGTCCAGAAAAGCAAAATAGTCTTCTGTCTCGGCAATCTTGTAGCAAGGTATCTCGCCTGCTATGATCCTGGAGAAAATAGATGCCATAGTATTGTCTTTTAAGGGGTTTCTAGATTGAAATGTCCAAAATCTCGAACTTGATGATTCCTGCCGGAGCGTTCACGTCCACAACCTCGCCCTTGCGTCTTCCCAGCAGAGCCTTCCCGATAGGAGTTGAAGAGGCCAGCTTGCCTTGAGCCAGATTGGCCTCGCTCTCCCCCACCAGGGTGAACACCATCTTGGCTCCTGTCTTCAGGTTCTTGACAGTCACCTTGTTGAGCATTCCCACCTGGTCGGTGTTTATCTTGGATTCGTCTATGATCTTGGCATTAGCGATAAGGTCCTGGAGCTTGGAAATCTTGAGTTCCAGCAGCCCCTGAGCCTCTCTGGCCGCGTCATATTCCGCATTCTCAGAAAGGTCTCCCTTGTCTCTAGCCTCTGCGATGGCTCTGGAAATGGCCGGCCTCTGAACTGTAATCATGTCATTCAGTTCCTCGCGAAGCTTTTCCAGCCCTTCTGCTGTTACATATTGTCCTGTTGCCATAGTAAAAAAATTAAGAAGAATCCCGCAAGGGACTCCCCTGAGTTCTCGTTAACAATGCAAATCTACAAAAAATATTTCAGAGATTCTGCCTTGTCTTTTTCCAACTGCAATTTCAGTGCCTGAAAAGAAGGGAACTTCACCTCGTCCCTGATCCTCCCGGCAAACTCCAGAATCAGATCCAGGCCGTAAATATCCTCGTCAAAGTCGAGAATATGAGTCTCTATTGAAATATGATGCCCGGAATTGACAGTTGGCCTGAAGCCTATGTTGCAGATTCCCTTGTACTTTTCCCGTCTAAGATACACGTCCACGGCATACACGCCGTTTCCCGGCACAAGCTTCAGAGGGTTGTAAATCCCCAGGTTGGCCGTCGGGAAGCCTATTGTCCTTCCCAGATGGTTTCCCCTGACCACCACGCCCTTGAGGGCATATTTCCTTCCCAGAAAGTCCGCTGCCTTTATCACATTCCCCTCTTCCAGCAGGCGGCGGATCTTGGTTGAGCTGATTGTCTGCCCGTCCATGACAAGCTCGTCCACCCTGATGGGCTCAATCCCGCACCTGCGGCAAGTGTCCATCATCTGGCTCTGGTTTTCTCCCTGGTCGTGGCCTATCCTGTGGTCATAGCCTAGAACCAGATGCGTAACTCCGCATTTTTCAACCAGATACTGGCGAAGGAACTGCTCAGTGGTCAGCTTGCTGAACTCCTTTGTAAAATCCAGCACGGTTATCTTGTCTATGCCCAGGCTGCTGAAAAGCGTCTCCTTTTCCTGGAGCGCCGTAAGGAGCCTCAGGTCGTAGGCCTCCTGCTGCAGCACGCTCCTCGGATGGGGCCAGAATGTAACCACCTGGCTCTCCGTCCCCAGTTCCCTGGCCTTGGCGCACACTGCGGAAAGCACCTTCTGGTGACCCAGGTGGACTCCGTCAAAAAATCCTGTTGCCGCTACGCTCATTCTTCAGTATCCTCTACATTGTAATCCATAAGGGCTGCAAACCTTTCCTTGTAGCCCCTGAGCTGAGTCTTGCAGAACGCTATAAGCTGCATCGCCCGCTTAATATCCTTTTCAATCCTGTCCAGCGGAGCGTCTTTCTCCTCCACTCTTGCAACCAGCTCTTCCAGCTCGGCGATAGCCTTCTCGTAGGTCAGTTCTTCTTTCAGTTCTTCCATATCTAAACTTATTTTTTCTTTTCGTGAACTACTTCCCGGGCGGTGAAAGTAACCTTTCCGTCTTTCATCATTACCGTAATGCGGCCGCCTTCCTCAATCTGCAGTATGTCAGTTACTTTCTGCCCGTCCTTGAGTATGATTCCATACCCTTTCCCAAGGATTGCGGTAGGATCTGCTCCCTGAAACAGAATCTGCATTCTGTCGAGGCGATGCTCTTCGCTGAGAATTCTGCCCGACACTGCAGAATCTATCCTGTGCTCCAGGTCTTTCAGAGCTGAAAAACGGGACTCGACAAAGCGGCTCAATGCAGATGAAATCCTCAGCGAAAACCTTTCCAGAGCTGAAGCATTTTCTTCCAGCATCTGTGAATATGCGTCCAGCAGCCTTTGCTCCAGAGAATTTATGGTTTCAGATGCGTCCGCAAACTTCTGTATCAGAAAATCCGCCGCTCCGGTTGGAGTCTTCACCCTCACGCTGGCCACATCGTCGCAGATGTGGTTGTCTCTCTCGTGGCCTATTCCGCTGATTACAGGAAGTGAGCTCATCGCCACGGCCTTTGCCACAAGATAGTCGTCGAAGCATACCAAATCCAGGTTGCTTCCGCCGCCTCTTATCAGCACCGCCGCGTCAAACTTGAAAGACACCTCATTTATTCTCTCAAAGGCCTTTTCTATGGAAGCGGGTGCCTCTGATCCCTGCATAGCCGCCTCAAAAAGCTCCACCTCGAACCTGATTCCGGAATCCGACAGATGCTTCATGAAGTCTCCGTAGCCAGCCGCTCCCTGAGCGCTCACCACGGCAATCCTGTAAGGCAGGGCCGGCACTTCTAGCTCCTTGTTCCTCTCCATCAGCCCCTCTTTCTCCAGCCTCTGGAGAGTGGCCCTTCGCTGAGCCTCCATATCTCCCAGAGTGTATGAAGGGTTCAGATCCAGCACGTTAAGGCTCAAGCCATAAACGGGAGAGAACTGCACCTGCACCTGCAGCATCACTTTTATGCCTTCCCTGAGGTCATCTCCGGTTCCAAGGCGAAATATGTTGTTAAGCAGCTTTGCCTTGTAAGACCAGATAGTGCCTCTGGCCTTTGCCAGCGGAATTCCGCCCGGATCGCTTTCCACCAGCTCCAGGTAGCAGTGCCCCTTGCTCCAGGAAACCTTGGCCAGTTCGCACACAATCCACCCCGGAAGCCCCTCGGCATCCTCTATCAGGCCCTGAACCTGGTCCAGATATGCGGAAAGAGTCATAAATTCTTCCCTGAAAGCATCCGTTTCCAAACTTTCCTTCGGCATAACAGAGCGCAAGGTACGAATTTTGAAGAATAGTTTGCTGTTGGCGGCAAAAGTCCGTACCTTGCGCAAAATATTTTTTCTATGAAATCCTCTTTAGGCAAATACTGGTACATACTGCTTTTAGTATTGGTATTGATAGCTCTTGCCATCTTGTTTTTCGCACGTCCAAGTCACGACAAATTCGGAAAAAACCATCCTATTCCCGATGGGCTGGAATACAGCCTGCCTCTTGATTCCACTTCAATGGCACAAGCTGACACTCTTGACTCCAGCACTTATCTGGTTATCCGTAATGGCGTTCAGGGCGGCGTTTACAAGTATGACTTCTACTACGGCCCGCTTCCGGCAGGAGAAATCTACCTCAAGTGCTTTGAGGCAACTGAAAACATTCCGCTTTCCGCGGACGAGATCCAAGAGCGCAGCAAAGTGGCTGTAGATTCAACCTCGGCATTCTCCCAGCTGGTTAGCCAGCAGGAATTCTCCATCTACGAAGGCGAATGGGAAGACTACTATGCCGCCAGGATTGAAGTGTGGTTCAAAAACGCTGCAACCAATCAGGAGACAAAGCTTCTGGAGAAGGTTTACCGCGTAGAAGGATGGATGAGATAAGTATAAATTTAAAAACATCAATATGAAGAAGCTTATTTTCTTTTTCGCTCTTTTGGCTCTTCCTTTGGCCATCTTGTCTTGCCGCTCTAACAATGCAAACAAAGCCGCAGACAAGGCTGAAGCAAGTCCTGCCCTTGAACAGACGGTATCATTAACCGCTAACGGCGTTGCATTCAACATGATCCTGGTTGAAGGCGGCACATTCACGATGGGTGCCACCGCAGAGCAGGGCAGCGATGCTCTGGACAACGAGAAACCGGCTCACCAGGTCACTCTCTCTGACTACTACATCGCTGAGACTGAGGTAACCCAGGCTTTGTATGAGGCAGTTATGGGAAAGAATCCTTCCGACAAAGTTGGTGCTGACCTGCCTGTTGTAAATATTGAAGGCGGAGACTGTGATTTATTTGCCCAGAAGCTCAGCGAACTTACCGGACGCAAGTTCCGCCTGCCTACGGAGGCCGAGTGGGAATATGCCGCAAGAGGAGGCAACAAGAGCAAGGGCTTCAAATATGCCGGAAGCGACAATGTTGAAGATGTTGCATGGTGCAACAGCACTGAAGGCGGAGCTCATCCTGTGAAAGGCAAGGCTGCAAATGAACTGGGCATCTATGACATGAGCGGCAACGTTGATGAGTATTGCGCAGATGAATATGCTCCTTACAGGGAAGACGCCCAGACCGACCCTAAGGTGGAAGCTGATGATTCCCCGGGCCAGGTAACCCGCGGCGGCAACTTCTGCGACGATTCCGCCCCGGACTGCAGGGTTTCCAAGAGGGGCTATACCCCTGGCTATGTATTCGGCAGCCTCGGCTTCCGTCTTGTCATGATTATTGAAAAGTAAAACATTTAAAAATAAAGATTATGAAAAAGATTGCTATTTTCTCCATTGTCACTTTGGCAGCCATCGTGATGATTTCCGCCTGCAAGGCAAAGCCTGCTGAAACTCCGGAGCCTCCGAAAGAAGTTCCTGTACTCAACATTACTCCTGAGAATTTAGTTGCTTTGGTAGATGCCGAATGGAATGCTGTACCACAGGATCTGCTTGAGACTATGGGTGTTAAGCCGCTGAATTCTTTCTTTCAAGAAGTAAAAGACGCTCAGTGTGACGTTCAACACTACTACTACGGAAATGGCGCTTCTGTTGAGCTTGACAAAGACGGCCAGCTCGTAAAGGTAGATTCAGACGATGACAACGGTGTTGTGGTATATCTCACCGCAGAGTCTGTAGCCTACGGCACCATCGCTTTCCGCAACGAGTATGAGTATGACCAGTTCATGAAAAAAGCCAATGAAATCAAGGAAGCCAAGGAAAAGGCCGGCGAAGAGCTTGACATGGAGTTTGAAGGCATAGGCAAGAATACCGAGGGCAACGAGACTGGATACGAGAAAGACAAATGGTACTTTGTTAACTTCACTTATAACAAATAATTGAACCAGTAAGATGAAAAAGTTTCTTTTGTTGACAGCAGGGCTTCTCATGGCTTTGGCCGTGAATGCCCAGACCTACAACAACCCGCGCCAAAGTTCAAATGACAGCAGGGCAAAGGTTGTCAAGGTGGAAAGAACAGCTAATTCTACAATAGTTTATCTGAAGTTTACTACAAATAACAGCAATACTAAAAGTTGGCTTGAACCTTATCCGACACTGACCGACGTGGCTACAGGCAAGAAATACCAGGCGAAAGAAGCCATGAACTTCAATTGGAACGGAGTTTCTACCGGAACACGCACATATAAAATCAAGTTTCCTGCTCTGCCAAAGAGCACGACCTCAGTGACTTACAGGGATGCGGGAAATGACGGCTGGGTAATCAAGAGCATCGCGCTGCCGGTTCAAAAGGCAAACACCAATACTAACAAGCAAGGGTCTTCCAATGGATTTTCAAAGACCTACAATAACCCGAGCCAGAAATCAAACAACAAGAGCGTTAAGGTGGTAAAAGTCATAAGGACAAATGAATACACAATCGTACACTTCAGCTGTAATTTGGGCAACTATAATGCCTTGAAAATGAATACGGCTAAAATGACGTTAGTTGATGATGACACGGAAAAGGCATATAAAGCAACTAAGGCGTTGAATTTCAAAAACGAAACAGCCTACCATGGCAATCCGGTATTTAAAGTTCAATTCCCTCCTCTTCCAAAAAGTGTTTCTGTTGTGAGATTCAGAGAGAGTTCCAATGACAACAGTTATTTAAGATGGAGTATAACGGTGCAGTTATCACCTATCAAAACTCAGTCTAACAATAAGAACAACAATAACAACAAGACCGTCAATATTAATGTGTATTAACAGACAGTCATTTAATAGCTTGAAAAAAGTGGTCTTGATGGCTGTGGGGCTTCTCATGGCTTTGGCAGTGAGTGCACAGACGGAGACCATACGGACGGTTGGCGGAAAAACCACTTACGCCAACCCGCCTCAAAGCCCGAAAAATAATAGCTATAAGGTTACAAAAGTTATAAGATCCAGAGAATCTACTATCGTCCACTTCTACATTAATGAGCACAAACATAGTCTTAGCAGTGTTTGGACTGAATTGAGAGATGAAGACACTGCCAAGAGATGTTTCAGAAGTGCATTTATATGCCACCCCATATCATGTCTTCTCCATACAGCTGCCCCCGCCCCCGCCTGTCAGGAGAAAACATAGATACCACGATATGTAGTCTGGCGGTTTACTTCCACTTGTTGAGGATGTCGGCAAGCTTTGCAACAGGCTCAGCGCTGATCTTGTCTATGAAAGCCTGGGCCTCTTTTTCATCGTAAGGCTCGCCGTCTTCGTTGGTGAAGACTTTCTTTCCGTCCTTCTCAGTAACTGAGAAGAGCAGGTTGAAACCCTCGTTTTCGGTCTTCTCGAAATAGGTAGTACGGCCAAAAGCATTAACTACCACTGCATTGCCCTGGAATGAAACGTCCTGGCCTTCGGTAACAGGGATCCCGTCAAAGTTGTCGGCGTCTTTAAGATCCTTGTAGAAATAGAGAAGGTAAGCGTCCTTGCCGTCTTCAGTGCTGATGAATACATCGTTGCCGGCAAGATAGTAGTTGGCAATCTTCCTGTCATTTCCATAGCTTAAATCCCACAAAAGCTGGATATCATCCTGGTGGGCGCTGATGTTGTTCTCGGCAGCGGCTACAAGAGCCTTGTCTGGAGTTGCTGCCTCAGGCTGGTCTTTCGGCTCGTTGTTCTTGCATGAAGCCAAGGCCAGGGCCAAAGCCATCGCTGAGAACAAAATGGATTTTGCGAATACTTTTTTCATTGTTGTTATTTGTTAATGTTGTTGTCCCGATAAATTTTGTTGTGCAAAAATAGGAAATAACAAAACAAATCCGCTTCCTTTTTCTTAAATTTGTGGCCAAACATTTCAGGTATGAAAATCAAGAAGGCGGCATTCGCAGGAAGCAGCACCACCTTGAAAGGCAGGCCGGGCAAGAGATTCCCGGAAATAGCCTTCATAGGGCGCTCCAACGTGGGAAAGTCTTCCCTGATAAACATGCTGTGCACTGGCGCCGAGAAGATCACCAAGGGCAAGGAGCTGGCCAGAACCAGCTCTTCTCCGGGCAAGACAATATCTGTAAACCATTTCCTTATCAACGATAGCTGGTACCTGGTAGATTTGCCGGGATATGGCTACGCCAAGATTTCAGGCAAGCAGAGAACCGAGCTGGCCAGGATGAACAACGAGTTCATCGGAGGGTCCCAGGAGCTGGCCACGCTGTTTGTGCTGCTGGATTCCCGCCACACCCTCCAGCAGATAGATCTTGACTTTATTACGGCCCTGGGTGAAGAAGGTATTCCTTTTTCCATTATCTTTACAAAATCAGACAAACCGGGAAAAAACGAGCTCCAGAAGAATATCGAGAGCGTAAAGAAGTCATTGTTAGAGTATTGGGAGGAACTGCCCCCGATGTTCGTAAGTTCGTCTGAGAAAGGAACGGGAAAGGAGGAGATAATAGCCCACATGGAACAGGCGCTGAACCTTTTTAAAGAAGCAAAAAAACAAGAGAAGAAATAATATGGAACATCCAATCAAGATTTTCTCAACCAGAAACTCCAGATACCTGGCTGAGCGAATTTCAAAATCGCTTAATCTGGAACTTGGCAAGTCTGATGTTACCGTCTTCAGCGACGGGGAATTCCAGCCTATCTACCTGGAAACTGTCAGAGGCGTGGCCGTATTCATCGTCTGCTCCACTTTCCCGCCGATGGAAAACCTGATGGAACTGCTGCTTATGATTGACGCGGCCAAAAGGGCCTCGGCATACAAGGTAGTGGCCGTTATGCCTTACTTCGGATGGGCCAGGCAAGACCGCAAAGACCGTCCGAGAGTGTCTATCGGAGCCAAGCTGGTGGCAAATCTGCTGGCAGCTTCCGGCTGCGACCGCATTATGACCGCAGACCTCCACGCAGACCAGATCCAGGGCTTCTTCGACTTCCCGGTTGACCATATCTACGCAAGTTCCATATTCCTGCCATATCTGAGAAGCCTCAAGCTGGAAGACCTTTCCATTGCTTCGCCTGACATGGGAAGCGCCAAGAGAGTGAACGCCTACTCCAGAATCATCGGCTGCCCTATGATCATCTGCCACAAGAGCAGGGAAAGGGCAAACGTAGTGGGCTCGATGACAGCCATCGGCGAGGTGGAAGGCCGAAACATCGTTATAGTTGACGATATGGTGGATACCGCAGGAACTCTCTGCAAGGCATCCAAGATGCTGATGGAAAAGGGAGCCAAGAGCGTGAGAGCCTTTGCCACCCATCCTGTGCTTTCCGGAGCCGCCTACGAGCATATCGCCTCCTCCCCTCTGGAGGAACTGGTTGTAACGGACACCATCCCTCTCAGGGCGCCTGAAGGAGCCGATACCAGCAAGATCAAGGTGATATCGGTAGCAGAGCTGTTCGGAGACGTGATAGACAAGGTTTATCGCGACAAATCTTTCGGAAACACCCTGATGTATTAATTATAGCTGATTCCTTACTATGCTGATCCACAAAGAATTCACTATTGAAGAAATCCGGCGGAAGCTGGTTGGAGGCATCCGCTCCTACTTTGAAGGATGCAATATGCAGAAGGCTGTCCTCGGACTGTCCGGAGGCATAGACTCCGCCGTGGTGGCCGCCCTGGCCGTAGAGGCTCTGGGAAGCGAGAATGTGCACGGCATTATGCTTCCGAGCGACTTTTCCACCCTGCATTCTGTGCAGGATGCGGTGGATCTGGCAGAAAACCTGGGAATCGGATATGAGGTGGTGCCTATCTCCGAAATCTACCACAAGTTCATGAAATCCCTTGAACCGGTTTTCAAGGACAGGAGAGAATGGAGCGTCACCGAAGAAAACCTCCAGGCCAGGATCAGGGGCACCATACTGATGGCATACTCCAACAAGTTCAACGCCCTGGTTCTGAACACCTCCAACAAGAGCGAGCTGTGCACCGGCTACGGCACCCTCTACGGAGACCTTGCAGGAGCCATGATGGTGATTGCTGACCTCTACAAGGGAGACGTTTACGAACTGGCTTACGACATCAACTCGGAGAGGGAGATAATACCTATTTCCACCCTGACCAAGGCCCCTTCCGCAGAACTCAGGCCTGGCCAGAAAGACTCCGACTCTCTTCCGGACTACGACATACTCGACCCTATCCTCTACGAGGTAAACGAAGGCGGCAAGACCTTCGCCCAGCTCCGGGAAGAAGGCTACAGCAAAGAGCTTCTGGACAGGATAAGCTCGCTGATAGGAAAGTCGTCGTTCAAGATACACCAGATACCGCCGATTCTGAACATCAGTTCCGCTCCGGTGGTCTACAAGGAGAAGTGCCTTCTCAAATAGCCTTGTATGAACACTTTATATGTGATCCTATTGTCTGTCCTGATTTTGGGACTGTGCGTTTTCGGCCTTTGCTTCAACATCATCTTCCGCAAAGACGGCCGTTTTCCCGATTCCGAAGTAGGTCACAGCAAGGAACTGCGCAAGAGAGGAATCGTGTGCATGAGAGAGGAGGACGAGAGGATCTGGGGCAAGTCCTCCCACATAAAAGTTACAGGCAAAAAAGGCCTGAGAAAAACACATCCCGACTACGAATGCGAGAGCTGCGATGTGGCGTGCAAATTAAAAGAACTGATTAACAGATAATTACAATATGGGAATAGTAGCTATAGTAGGAAGGCCGAACGTAGGCAAGTCCACGCTTTTCAACCGTCTGGTTGGCCAGCGCAGAGCAATTGTAGATGAAACGGCCGGAGTTACCAGAGACCGCCACTATGGCAAGTGCGAGTGGTGCGGCAAGACATTTTCCGTTATAGACACCGGCGGCTACACCACCAATTCAGATGACGTTTTCGAGACCGAAATCCGCAAGCAGGTAATGGCCGCCATAGAAGAGGCGGATGTCATACTTTTCCTCTGCGATGTGGACACTGGAATCACAGACTATGACGAGTCCATAGCCAAGATACTCAGGAAAAGCGACAAGCCTGTAGTGCTGGCAGTCAACAAGGTAGATTCCGGAGCCAAGATCTACGGTACATACGAGTTCAACGCCTTCGGCCTTGGAGAGCCGGTTGTAATTGCTTCCGCCAGCGGAGGCGGAACAGGAGACCTTCTGGACCGCCTGGTGGAGGAGCTGGAGAAAGCCAACGCCCTCGGCGGCACGGTGGAAACCTTAGATCTGCCGAGAATCACCATAGTGGGAAGGCCGAATGTGGGCAAGTCGTCTATGACCAACGCCCTGCTCGGAGAGGAAAGAAACATCGTGACACCGGTAGCCGGCACCACCAGAGACTCCATCACCACCCGCTACAACAAGTTCGGGTACGACTTCCTGCTGGTGGACACCGCCGGAATGAGGAAAAAGAACAAGGTGAATGAAGACCTGGAATTCTATTCGGTGATGAGAGCCATAAGAAGCATAGAGAATTCAGATGTGTGCATACTGATGATAGACGCCACCGAAGGCATCCAGGCCCAGGACCTGAACATCTTCTACCTCATCCAGAAAAACGGCAAGGGATGCGTGATTGTGGTCAACAAGTGGGACCTGATCGAGAAAGACACTATGACCATGAAAAACTTCACGCAGGATATCCTCTCCAAGACTGCCCCGTTCACGGATGTTCCGGTGGTTTTCACATCGGTGATCAACAAGCAGAGAATCCACGAGGTGCTCCAGCAGGCAATGGAAGTTTACGAAAACTACTCCCGCAAGCTGGACTGGAAAAAACTCAACGATGCGCTTATGCCGGAAATAGAAGAGCATCAGCCGCCTATGTACAAAGGCAAGGAAGTGAAGATAAAATATATAACACAGCTGCCTACTAAAGTGCCTTCATTCGCTTTCTGGTGCAACCTTCCGCAATATATTCGCGATCCTTATAAACGCTTCTTGGAGAACAGGTTAAGGGAGAAGTTCAACTTCAAGGGATGCCCTGTGAACATCTACTTCAAGCAGAAGTGATTTTGGAATAGCTTAGTTACAAACTATTACAGGTTTCGGGGTTCCGGAACCTGTTTTTTATGCTCTGCGATGCAGGCTCTGCCCAAAACGTTGCACGAAACAATTAAAAATAATTGCAAAAAAGTACTTATTGTGTTACTTTTTTGTTTCATTTTTTGGTATATTTGTTCAGCAAACCTATTTACTAACTAAAAATTATCCAATGAAAAAGGTCTTACTATTTGTTTTGGCGGCCCTTGTTTCTACAATGGCGCTCGCACAGAACAGGGTTACCGGAACGGTAACCGCTAAAGAAGACGGAGGCCCTATCCCTGGCGCAAATGTTATGGTAAAGGGCACCCGTACAGGCGCAGCTACAGACGAGAACGGAAAGTATGTTATTCCGAACGTTCCTGCAAATGCAGTTCTCGTCTTCTCTTCAGTAGGATATACCACAGTTGAAATTCCTGTAGGAGGAAAGAGCGTGGTAAACGCCGTTATGGCTTCTGACGCCATCGGACTGGATGAGACCATCGTAGTTGCTTACGGTACTGCAAAGAAAGGTTCCTATTCAGGATCTGCAGCAGTCGTAAAGCAAGACGCTATCAAGGACGCTCCGGTTGTCAGCTTCGAGCAGGCACTGGCAGGTAAAGCTGCCGGCGTTCAGGCAATGTCTTATTCAGGACAGCCTGGTTCCGAGGTTCAGATCAGCGTCCGTGGTTACGGTTCATTCAACGCAAGCAACATGCCTCTGTACGTTATAGACGGTGTGCCTGCAACAAGTGGAGACTGGAGTACAGGTAACATCTCCACCAGTGCAATGAACTACCTCAACCCTTCAGACATCGAGTCCATCACCATCTTGAAGGACGCCGCTGCAGCTTCCCTTTACGGATCCAGGGCATCCAACGGTGTGGTTCTGATCACCACCAAGAAAGGTAAGGAAGGAGATCTCGTATCCACCTTCAAGGCTAGCGTAGGCGTTTCCTACTTCTCTTACAAGAAGAACCTGGAAATGGTTTCAGACGCTCAGAACGAGGCTCTGCAGAGAATGTCTTTCCGCAACTATGCCGAGGCTAACCCTTCAGCATGGAGCAGCTACGGAAGCATTGACGCATACGTAGAGAACAGGATTGCAAGGTACTATCCTGCTTTCGACTATGACAAGTACATCTACAAAGACTGGGAGAAGGTTCTGTTCCAGAGAGGTATCAGCCAGAATTACGAGTACAGCATTTCCGGCGGTAACGACAAGGGCAGGATCTACGCATCTGTTTCCTACACAGACCAGCACGGTGTTGTAAAGATTGACTACCTGCAGCGTTTCACTGCAACCGTAAACGGCGAGGCTAAACTTGCCAACTGGTTTAAACTCGGCGGTATCATGCAGTACTCATGGCAGTATCAGGACGGTCACCAGGACGGATGGTCTTCAAAGGACAACCCAATGTTCATGTGGAAGGCCGTATTCATCGACAGATGGCCTTACAAGTACAAGGACACCGGAGAGCTCTTTGAGGAAAGATTCTCAACCAGATTCAACACCATCAACCCTGTTGCCCAGTACAAGAACCAGATTAACGATGCAAAGCAGAACAGAATGATCCTCAAGGGATGGGCTGAAATTGCTTTCACCGATTACCTGAAACTCAAGACCACTCTCTCAAGCGACTGGCTGTATGTGCTCGACAAGTTCGGATGGCTCTATGGTCACCCTAACTTCACAGCTTACGGAGACGGTTACGCTTCTGACAAGCACCGTAACATCAACAAGGTTGTAAGCTCTACTACCTTGAACTTTGACAAGATGTTCGACGTTCACCATGTTTCTGCAATGGTTGGTTGGGAGGCTGAAAGAGAGAAGATCAACAGACTTCGTCTGGGCAAGACCGACTTCAGCTACTTCGGAGCAAAGGAAAGTGTTATGGGTACAACCTTCGATGAGGGCTATGCATGGTCCGATGAGGAAGGCCTGCTTTCAATGTTCGGCAGCGCAAGCTATGACTACGACTCCAAGTATTATGTAACCGGAACATTCCGTCGTGACGGTTCCTCCAGACTTGCTCCTGACACCAGATGGGGTAACTTCTGGTCAGTATCCGGAACATGGAGATTCTCAAGAGAGAAATTCCTCGGCTTCCCTTGGATGAATGACGGCAAGATCCGTGGATCTTACGGTACTTCAGGTACTCTTCCTTCAGAGAGATACGGTTATATGGCAGTTTATGAATACTGGCAGTATGGTGACGAGGGAGCCAGCTACCCTGGCAACATCGCCAACACAGACCTGACCTGGGAGAAGAACAAGAACTGGAACGTAGGTATCGATGCAACAATCTTTGACAGGTACACCTTCACAGTTGAGTACTTCAACAGGAAGACCACAGACCTGCTCCTTGACGCATCTGTAGCATCAACCACCGGATTCAGCTCAACCCTGATGAACAAGGGTAGTATGGTTAACCGCGGATGGGAGATCACTGCAAATGTTGACATTATCAAGCAGCAGGATATGGAACTGAGCGTAGGAGCCAACTGGAGCCGCGTTCACAACGAAGTTCTTAAGCTCTCCACCGAGGATGAGGCTATCAACAGCGGATGGTTCTGGTGGAAGAAGGGTTACAACTTCTATCAGTTCTACACCAGACAGTATCTGGGAGTAAACAAGAGCAACGAGACAATCAACGGCGTTAAGCCTGGTTATCCTATGTATGCAGAAGGTTCCTTCTATGAGAAGGGAGAAATCGTTGACCAGGACGTTACCCTGAGAGACGGTACTGTTGTTCCTAACGGAAGCGCAATGCCTTACGACGGATACAACTACGCTCCAGCAAGAAGGCAGGATGCCAGCAACATAGTAATCCACGGAAAGAGGGCTATGCCTAAGTACTTCGGTGGTTTCAACGCTAACTTCCGCTGGAAAGACCTCAGCTTCAGCATGGCTTGGACCTACAAGGTTGGCCACTATCTCTGCAACTCAACTCAGGATGAGGTTGCAAACGACGGTTACAGAACCTTCGGACAGCCTATCATGAAGACTCAGCTGAATCCTTGGACTCCTTCAAATCCAGATTCAGACGTTCCAATGCGTATCTACGACAACAACCAGGGTGGTTACTACAACTCATCCCGTATGCTCGTAAAGGGCGACTTCGCAAGACTGAAGAACATGACAATTTCTTACAATCTTCCTAAGAGCTTTGTACAGAAACTTTCTCTCCGCGGCGCCCGCGTATATCTATCAGGTGCAAACCTGCTTACTATTTCCAAGGCTGAGTGCGAGCCAGAACTCCAGTCTGACGGATACTACAACTATGGTATGCCGGCTCTGAGAACCTGGTCATTCGGTGTTGAAGTAAGTTTCTAACCATTAAGATTATACAAATATGAAAAAGATATTAAGCATATTACTTGTTGCAGTTCTTGCCATTTCCCTTTCTAACTGCAAGGGATTCCTGGACAAGGAACCTACAGACGCTGTAGTTGCCGAGAACGCACTTGCAACTCTTGAGGATGCCGGTGTTGCCGTTAACGGTATGTATACGCTATTGAAATACTACACCGTATTTGGCAACTACATGATTCAGATGGGTGACATGAGAGGAGACCTGCTGGTAGCCAGTGAGGGTACCTACATCACCTACTCATACGACTACGACCCTTCACAGAATTCATACTTCACTCTGTGGAGAAACTTCTACATCACCATTACCAGGGCAAATGCCATCATCAAGAACATAGACGCTCTTGAAGTTCCTGCTGAAAAGATGAGCATCAAGAACAACTATCTTGGAGAGGCATACGCCGTTAGGGCATTCTGCTACTTCAATCTTGCAAGACTGTATGGAAGACCTTACAAGTTCGACAGCGGAGCTTCTCTTGGAGCAGTTCTGATCACCGAGCCTGTTTCTCCATCAGAGGCAAGACTTCCTAGAAGCACTGTTGCTGAGACTTACGCTCAGATTGAGGACGACATTACCACTGCTCTTGGCCTTCTTTCAAAGGACAAGAACACCGGTCACTTCAACTACTGGGCTGCCAAGTTCCTGCAGGCTAAGGTTGCTCTTTACAAGGGCAATAATGACCTTGCTTACTCAGCAGCCAAAGAGGTTATCACCAGCGGTCCTTACTCTCTGATTCCAAGAGACAAGTATCTTGCATCCTGGGCAGAGGTTGGAAACGACGAGTCTATCTTCGAAGGTCTTGTAAACCTGCAGTCCGCAATCGACGGAGATAACGGATTCGGCGGTTCATTCTACTACAACCTGTGGTTCGGCTATGACAACACCGGAGCTTCTGTAGTTCCTACCAAGCATTGGAGAGACCTGTTCACCCTCACTCCTAGTGATATCCGTATCAACTGGATCGACTATGACGATCCTGTTACCGGATTCAAGCATACTGGAGAGTACTGGCTGAGAAAGTTCATCGGCAACACTGGTTTCACCGCCTTCCTGAACAATCCTAGGTATATGCGTCTTGCAGAGGCTTACCTGATTGCAGCTGAGGCCGGAATGAACAGCGGAAAGCCTGATGCAGCATCACTGCTTCTCGCAGTTGCCCAGAGAGCCGATCCTACCGTTACCAGCATCGCAGCTACAATGGAGAACATCGAGATCCAGAGGCAGAAGGAGCTCATCGGCGAAGGTGACCGTTTCTTCGACCTTATGAGGCGTAACGGCCACTACACAAAGAACGATCCTCATAACCCTTACAACGTAGCTCTTACCTGGGGTGATGACAGGGTAATGCTCCCTATCTCTTCAGATGAGAGAATCATCTATCCTGAACTCGAGCAGAATCCAGGCTACAAGAAGTAAAGGTTTTATCCTTTTAAACAAAAAAAGGCAGACATTAGTCTGCCTTTTTTTGTGTCGGGATGATCCGGCTCGAACGGACGACCCCTACGTCCCGAACGTAGTGCGCTAGCCAACTGCGCCACATCCCGATACCCGTCCCCTTTTGGAAACGGGTTGCAAATATAGCAAATTTCCTACAACTTGTACTTCTTGTCGAAAGCAGCCTTGAGCTGGCCCATTGCCCTTTCCATAGTCTTTCTAGGACAGCCCACGTTCAGTCTCATGAAGCCTTCTCCGCCGGTTCCGAACATGGCTCCGTCGTTAAGTGCCAGGTGAGCCTTGTCAACAACAAAGTCCACAAGCTCCTTCTGGCTAAGGCCGAGCTTTCTGAAATCGAGGAATATGAGGAATGAAGCCTGAGGCTTTATCATCCTGATCAACTGGGTGGTGCCGATCTTGGCCTCGGCGTATTCTTCGGTTTTTCCGTCGGAGGTTTCTGTGCGGATCTTCTTTCCGCTGAGCTCTATGGTCTTGGCGGTGAAATTGTCCTTGAGGAATTTTTCCACGTAGTCTATGTTGCCCTTTATGTATTCCATAGCCTGGGCAAGCCATTCTTCGCCTTTCTTGGAATAGAAGATGGATGAAGGCATGAAAGAGTCATAGTGGCCGGCGTCAAACTCTCCGCCCCTGAGGTATGCGGCAAACTTGTCGTGCATTTCCTGGTTTACGGCAATCCACTCGCTGGCGCCAACTCCGGCGCAGTTGAAGGTCT
This sequence comes from Bacteroidales bacterium, assembly GCA_017962375.1. Classification (GTDB taxonomy): domain Bacteria; phylum Bacteroidota; class Bacteroidia; order Bacteroidales; family UBA932; genus Egerieousia. The sequence goes on along the minus strand of JAGCVJ010000011.1, from coordinate 104,919 downwards.
TGCTCGGAGCATGGAAAGTGATGGTGTTCTGGGCCTGCTTTGCGTTTACTGTGGCAAACGGTATGTGCTTGAGGAAAGACAGGTCGCAGTGGATTTCATCACTGATGACAAACACTTTGTTTTCCATGCAGATCTTGGCAATCTTCTGAAGCTCGGCCTTGGTCCATACCCTGCCGCCCGGATTGTGAGGGTTGCAAAGAATCATTGCCTTGCAGCCTTTGATCTTCTTTTCCAGCAGCTTGAAGTCTATGTCAAAGTCCTCGCCGTTTTTGGTTTCCCTGATAACCAGAGGGCAGTCTACCTGCTTGCATTTTGCGTATGCAATCTGGTTGGCAAACGGAAAATATACCGGAGGGAATATCAGAACCTTGTCGCCGGGCTTGGTAAAGCATCTGAGGGCGTGGGCAATTCCCACCACTATTCCAGGAACGAATCCGATCTGGCTGTCTGTCACCTCCCAGTTGTAGCGGTGCTTGAACCAGGCCTTGATGGCATCGTACCATTTCTGAGGACGGCATCCATAGCCCAGCACTCCCCCGTCCACTCTTTTTATCAAAGCATCGGTGAAAAACTTTGGAGTGGCAAAGTCCATGTCCGCAATCCACATCGGAAGCAGGTTCTTCTTGCCCCATATCTTTTGAGTCATGTCCCATTTGATACAGCTTGTACCCATACGGTTCAGCTCTTTGTCAAAATTGTATTTTGCCATAATGTCTATTGTTGTGTGTGTTCTTCCTTAATCTGGTAAACCGGCAGCGTGAAGCAGAAGCAGGCCCCGCCAAGCTCAGACTGAGAGTAGGAAATGCTTCCGCCGCTCTGTTCTATAATGCTCCGCGATATGGCCAGGCCCAGGCCGTTGCCGCTTGTCTTGGTAGTGAAGTTCGGCTGGAAAAGTTTCTCGAGATTCTCCTGGCTCACTCCCCTTCCGTTGTCATCCACGCTCACCTTCCAGAAGTCTCCGTCTCTTGAAAGGCCCAGGGATACAAATCCCTTGCCCTCGGAATTCTCCAGTTCCTGTATGGAGTTGGAAATCAGGTTTACAAGCACCCTGACTATCTGGCCTCTGCGGGCATAGACCATGCAGTTGTCCGAGGTGTAGCTGAACGATATCCTTATGTTTTCCTTGTTGTCGAAGAAGTCTTTCTGCTCCTTTACCACATCGTAGAGGTTGAAGGCTATGTTGTCCTCCATGTAGAACTTGGCGTAGCTGCTGAATTCCGATGCGGTGTTGGACAAAATGTCTATCTGCTCCAGAAGCGACTGCGAGATGGCATCCAGCTTGTCTTCCCAGCCCGGAGCGTTCCTCTGCTTGAGGTACATGATGCGCTGGATGCTGAGCTTCATAGGAGTGAGCGGATTCTTTATCTCGTGGGCAATCTGGCGGGCCATGTCGCTCCAGGCTTTCTCCCTTTCGGCTATGGCCATCTTCCTGGTACTTTCTGCCACGTCGTCCACCATCTTGTTGTAGGCGTCTACCAGAAGGCCCAGCTCGTCGTTGCTGGAGTAGCTGATGTGCTCCGGAGCGGAGGAAACATCTACGGACCTCATCTTGTTGCTAAGGTCGGTCAGAGGGCGGGTAACCCTGGAGAACAGCAGACGGGAGAAGAACAGCGCCACCACAAGCAGGAGTATGCTCACGTTTATTATGGTGGCCACGGCGTAGGACAGGTCTCCGTTGAGGTCTCCGCCTCTTGTGAAATACGGAATGTCGGCTATAGCCATCAGCTTTCCGTTGTAGTTGGATATAGGGCTGTAGAGCGAATAATACTTGTAAGCCCCCGCCTTCTCCCTGTTGAAGGCCTGGCTGCGGTGCCTTATAACGATATCTTCATATGCGTCCGGATTCATTCTGGACGAGAGTATGTATTTGCGGAAAAGATCCATCTTGGTGGAGTGGATGATCTTTCCTGAAGGGTCGTAGAGGTTTATGTCGGCGTGAGTGTCGTTTGCCAAACGGTCCATCACGGTAAACAGCTCGGAAGAATTCACGTCAGAGAAGTCCTGGGCGTATGTGAAATAGGAAGACAGAACCTTTCCAACCGCCTTTATCTTCTCCTCCATCTGGAGCCTGTTCTGGAGCTTGTAGTAGTTGACGCTGTACCAGAGGCTGCCGGCCGAAGCGGCTATCAGGGCGGTGGCCACTATGACGGTGATCAGGAAGTTGAGCCTTCTGCCCCAGGACTTCCTGGTCCTCTTGAGTGCGGCTCTGGCGCGGATTCTGGCCCTCTTGAGGCGAATGACTGCAAGGAAGAAGAACGAGAAGAACAGCACCAGGTAAGACAGAGACACTATATAAGGGAAGATGGATCTTTGAGGACGGGAAATAACAACCGTGTTCTGGTCTGTCACCTTGTTTATCCTGTGAATGTAGCCGTCTTTCTTCACGATGTCCGACTCGAATTCCGTGTCATAGACAGGGTAGTCATACCTTCCCTTGTCCATCACCAGACGGCCTCCGTAATATTTGGCGTAGGAGATGAATGGAGGAATGTTCAAGTCGTCCGGCTGATAGTCCGAGAACCTGTCCGGATAGCCAGCCTGCTCTTCGTCATATCTGGCGGTTATCTCCAGGAAAAGATTCACCGTGCCGCCCGGAGTAAGGTAAGTGAACAGGCCCAGATATCCCACCTGGCCGTTGAAGTTGCTCAGGTAGTAGAAAGCGCTGCCGTCTGCAATCGGAACCGCGTCGTACTGAGTCATCTTGGCCCTGTAGTAATCCAGGCAGTTGACCACCATCTGCCCAACCTGAATGCTCTCGTTAGGCCTGCAGACCGACATGTTTATAACGTATTTCTGCCTTATAGACTGGAAATAGAGCTCTGAAAACCTCATCTGGAGCATCTGCATATTCTCCTGAGGCATAGTCAGCAAAGCCCCGGAAATAGGATCGGCCAGGAGCTTGTCCTCAATCTCCCTTAGTTCCAGCTCCAGGCCCAGGTCTCTCTCCACGGAAAGGCGGTTTGCAAGCAGGCGGGTCCACTGCGCCTCCTTCTTGGCACTCAGAGAAGAAACCGTGAGCAGCATGTAAACCGAAACACCCAGCGCAAACAAAATCGTGTTGCGGATAGACAGCAGCCCTCTTTTCCTTTTCATGTTCATCAGCGATATAATCAGCTGCAGGCTGAACATGAGCATCAGAAAGAGAATGGCGTATGACAGATAGCACAGAACCGTGTAGGACGATATGGAAGTGACCCTGTGCAGCTCCATATTCACGGAAGAGTTGAGTATGAGGCTTCTTAGAGTGTCGTTGATATACAGGCAGAGCACTATCGGGATAATGCACAAGGCAACCGTTCCCAGTCTTCTTCCCCAGCCCTCGTTTTTCTTGAGCCTGTCTATATAGCGGTTGCGCATCATATAGATGCCCAGAACCATCAGGCTGACATACAGGTTGTTAAGCAGCAAGTCCCCTATCGACGAGAAAAGCCCCTCGTCCGCGTAAACGGCAGGAGAGAAAAAGCTGGAAGAGAATGAACTCAACGCTCCCAGGCGGAATGCCACAATCCTGAGAAGGGTTATGCCCAAAATATAAACAATCAGAGCCGTGTTGGTCCTCTTCCTGAACAGGATCAGGAACAGCCCGAAGGCCGCCAGCGCAATCGAGATCCAGACAAGAGGATTCACTGCCGAAGGCTTGCGGGCCGTAGTGTCTGAAACCAGCATGAACAGCGGCTCGTTGTCTTTGGTCTGGATTTCAGCCCCGCTGCTCTCCAGGGCCAGAGGAACTATGTCGTAACCCTGAGGCACTCCCAGCTCCGGATTGATAATGTCTGTAGAAAGGGCCTGGGCCACCTGGCTGTCGGTCTTTACCAGAAGGCCGGCAATCACTCTCAGGTCATCTTTCAGGTAACTCTTTATCAGATACCAGCAGCTGCCGATGTTCACAAACTCCTGCTTTCCGGAAAGATAGGAGAACGGATAGATGAATCTCCCCTGCCCGTCCAGATAATGTTCGGTCCTGTAAATCTGGTAAATGGAACTGGCCACAAGATCGTCGTTGGCAAACGGGAACTGGTGAGCCCAGCTCTGAAGTGAGTCCGCCCTGTATCGGTAGATGACCATATCCTCGGGCAGTTCCTTCAGCTCCAGCCACTTGTCAGCCGGGGCGTCCAGCGCCTTGAAAGCGTAATCGTCCAGAAGGCTTTCCCGCTGCTGGAGCTTCTTCTGCAGCGATGATGCCGTTGAAGACAGGTCGGAGAAGCGGTCTCGCCCAGCCAGGGAAAGCAAAAGGCAGACAGCCGACAGTGCAAAAGTCAGCCAGACAATGTTCCGCCTTATATATTCCAGCAAACGCTTCATATTCCAAAATCCTTAGGCGTGGTGGTAAGGTTCTCCTTTCATAATGGTAAAGGCCCGGTAAAGCTGCTCTATGAAAATCAGCCTCACAATCTGGTGGGAAAAGGTCATCTTGGACAAAGACACCATCTGGTCAGCGGCCTGATACACAGCATCGCTGAAGCCGTATGCTCCCCCTATTACAAAACAAACTTCCTTGTCAGAGGCTCCCAGCTTCTCCACAGAAGAGGCAAACTCCACAGACGTGAAACTCTTCCCCCTCTCGTCCAGCAGCACCAGATGCTTCTTTCCTGCCGGCTTTCCCTTCTGGATTCCCAATTCCTTGAGAATCATCTCCCCTTCTTTTTCCTTTATCTGCTCTTTGCTCAGCGATGCCGCTCCTTTTAGCGCGGGAATATAAACCGAGGAGAACTTGCAGTAATGCTTCAGCCTGGCTTCATACACTCCCATCCCCTCTTCTACAAAAGGGAAATCCGTCTTTCCTATGCAAAGTAGAGTAATCTTCATGCCTTCTTGCAAATTTAACTATATTTGGCGGAAAATGGTTTGATTTTTGCAGGTTTTTGCACCGGTTGCAACCTTTGGAAATGAAAAGATTTTCACCAAATATTGTGGCAATAGCGCTTTGCACCGCGGCAATGGCGCTTCTTTGCTCGTTCTCTCCTCGCCAGAATCTCTCTATCCAGAGAAGTGGCGGGGACGCTTTCATTCCCATAGCAAAATACATCCAGAAGGGCGATGCAGACCGCCTTTCCGCCTGGTTTGCAGACAATCTGGAGATTGAGATTTTCGGCACCAAGAGCGAGTGTTCACGCACCCAGGCCACCCAAATAATCAAGAATTTCTTCTCCCAGAATACTCCAAAGTCATTCTCCATCATCCACAAAAGCGGCAACCCTCCTATGAAATACGCCATAGGAAACCTGAACACAGGCTCTGAAAACCTGCGCGTGGTACTTCTTGTGAGAACTAATCCGGGAACTCCACAGATCCTGAGAATCAGGATAGAAAGATCCTCTATCTAAACATCGGTGAGGCAAAGGCAACAACATCTGCCTTGGTGATTGGGTTTCCGCCCAGGATCATCAGGCGTTCAACCACGTTCCTCAATTCTCTTATGTTACCTGTCCAGGAGTGCTTCTTGAGTTCTTCCAGAGCGTCTTTGTTGATGGACCTCGGGCCCATTCCGCTTTCCTTGGAAATCTGGTCTATGAAATATTCGGTGAGAAGAGGAATGTCTTCCTTTCTTTCTGAAAGAGCAGGAACTCTTATCACGATAACGCTAAGGCGGTGATAGAGGTCTTCACGGAAATTACCCTTCTCGATTTCTTCTGGAATGTTCTTGTTGGTGGCGGCTATCACCCTCACGTTCACGTTGATGTCCTTGTCGCTGCCCACCCTGGTAAGCTTGTTTTCCTGCAGCACCCTCAGCACCTTGGCCTGGGCTGAAAGGCTCATGTCGCCAACCTCGTCCAGGAACAGGGTGCCGCCGTCGGCCTGCTCGAACTTGCCCTTGTGCTGCTTGATGGCAGAGGTGAAGGAGCCCTTCTCGTGGCCGAACAGCTCGCTTTCTATAAGTTCGCTAGGAATAGCGGCGCAGTTAACCTCTATGAAAGGCATCTTGCAGCGGTTGCTCTTCTCATGCAGCCATCTGGCTACCAGCTCCTTGCCGGTACCGTTGGCTCCGGTTACCAGAACTCTGGCGTCTGTAGGGGCCACCCTGTCTATCATGTCTTTGATAAGCTGAATGGCCTTGGAGTTGCCAACAATTTCCTGAACGGAAGAAGAGGCTATCTTCTTTTTGAGAGCCTTGTTCTCCTTCACTACATCGGTATGGTCGGTGGCATTCTTTACAGTAATGAGTATCCTGTTAAGGTCCAGAGGCTTTGAAACAAAATCGTAGGCCCCTGCCTTGATGCACTTGACGGCAGTGTCTATGTCACCGTGGCCGGATATCATCACAATGGCAGACTCCACGCCCTCCTCCACCATCTTCTCCAGAGTCTCCATGCCGTCCATTCCCGGCATCTTTATGTCGCAGAAGATTATGTCATACTTGCCTGCGGTGGCCTTCTCCAGGCCGCTCTTCCCGTCTTCCGCAAGCTCCACCTCGTACCCTTCGTCTTCCAGTATGTCCTTCAGGGCCAGGCGTATGCTCTTTTCGTCGTCTATTATAAGTATCTTCATTTTTGTTCTATTCTACAGGGTATTCCACCTTCAGGTTGAAGTTAGGAAGGAGGATGTTGTTCAGCCACTCCACCTCGTCCGCAAAACTCATGCTGCTGTTGTCCAGCTCTATGGCGTCTTTGGCTCTTGTGAGAGGATCTTTTTCGCGATGAGAATCTATGTAGTCTCTCTGCTTGAGGTTTTCCAGAACGCTCTCGAAAGTGTCTTTCTCGCCCTTTTCCTGGAGTTCCTTGAAACGGCGCATGGCCCTCACCTGATCCGAGGCGGTCATGAAAATCTTCAGCTCCGCGTTCGGGAACACGGCGGTTCCGATGTCTCTTCCGTCCATCACCAGGCCCTTGTCCTGGCCCATTCGCCTGAGCATAACATTCACAAAATCCCTTACGAAAGGAATCTCCGCAATCTGGCTCACGCGTGAAGACACTGTAGAGGTCCTGATGTATTTCTCTATGTTGCTGCCGTTGAGGCAAGTGACGCTGTCGCCCTTCTTGTTGGTGCGGAAAGTGATCTCCACCTTAGGCAGCACCTTGGCCAGGTTCTCCTTGTCTATCTCGCCCTTTTCGTCTATAAAGCCGTTGGTGTAGGCAAAATAAGTGACAGCCCTATAGAGGGCGCCGCTGTCTGCATAGATATATCCGAGACCCTTTGCAACAATCTTGGCGAAGGAGCTTTTGCCTGTAGACGAGTAGCCGTCTATCGCGATGATGATTTTTCCGCTTGCCATAAAACAGTAGTTATTGATTCCGGCCCCGAAAACCGGAACCGATTATGCAAATTTACAAATAGTTTTCCTACTTTTGAATCAAATATGAGAGTGAACATAGAAATAGACAAGGATTCCGGATTCTGCAACGGAGTGGTAAGAGCCATCAGAACAGCTGAACAGAACCTTTCCAACCCTGGCGAACTGTACACCCTCGGAGCCATTGTCCACAACAACTCCGAACTGGACAGGCTCGGGAAGAAGGGCCTCAAGGTCATAGACTTGGAGCAGATGTCCAAACTCTCCGATACAACAGTGCTCATAAGGGCTCACGGGGAGCCGCCGTCCACTTACGAACTGGCAAAAGAACGGAACATCAACCTTATAGACTGCACCTGCCCTGTGGTGCTACAGCTCCAGAAGAAGATAGCCGACACAAGCGGGCAGATAGTGATTTTCGGCAAGATCGGCCACGCCGAAGTGAACGGCCTGGTGGGAAGAGCCGAGGGAAGGGCCGTGGTTGTGGAAAACCTGTCGCAGATTAACAAAGTAGATTTCAGCCGCCCTGTGAACATCTTTTCCCAGACCACCAAAGACCCGGACGAGTTTGAGCAGGTCTGCAGCAAGATCAGGGAAAAGATGCACGATCCAGCCCAGCTCACCGTTCACAACACCATCTGCCGCCAGGTGGCCCAGAGGCATTCCAGGCTCAGCGCCTTTGCCCGCAACCACAACGTCATAATCTTTGTGAGCGGAAAGGATTCGTCCAACGGCAAAGTCCTCTACGAGCTGTGCAAACAGAACAACGAACGATCCTACAACATACAGTCTCTAAAGGAGATAGACCGCAGCTGGTTCAAACCTGGAGACAGCATAGGCGTCTGCGGAGCCACCTCCACTCCCAAGTGGCAGCTCACCTCCTGCGCCAGATTTTTAAAAATCAGTCTAAAGAATTATATTTGCAGCAAATTTTACAGTATTATTTATGGCAACTACAGCAGATTTTAAAAACGGCATTTTCTTCCTATTCAACGATCATCCTTGCCAGCTTGTTTACTTCCAGCATGTTAAGCCAGGCAAAGGAAACACCATCGTAAGAACGAAATTCAAGGATCTCCAGACAGGAAAGCTTCTGGAGCACACATACGGAGCCGGCGAAAGAATAGACCTCGTGTCAGTTGAGAGAAGGCCTTACCAGTATCTCTATGCAGACGAGTCTGGCTACAACTTCATGCATCGCGAGACCTTTGAGCAGGTTCATCTGGACAAAGACTTTGTTGAGAACGCAGACCTGATGAAAGAAGGCCAGAACGTGGAGATGATGGTTTGGGCAGACCACGAGGAGATTCTCACCTGCGAGCTTCCGTCTTTCGTTGAACTTGAGGTAACCTACACTGAGCCAGCCGTAAAGGGCAACACCGCTTCCACCAACGCAATGAAGGAAGCCACCCTGGAGACCGGCGCCAAGATCATGGTTCCGCTTTTCATCCAGAACGGCGAGAAGATCAGCGTAAAAGTAGAAGACCGCACCTACGGAGAAAGAGTGAAAGGCTAAGAAACCCCAAGCCAGACAAAAAGCCGCACGCAAAAAAGCATGCGGCTTTTTTGTTGTGCCTTTTTAGACATTTGATTATATTTGTGAATAGCTTTAGAAACAGCCATATTGTTATGAAAAACTTGCGTATACTCTTCTTTGCAGCGGCTATAGGTCTTGCCGCCGCTTTCACATCCTGCAAAACAGAAACCGCAGAAATCAATCCCAAACTGGACGAAGCCACTCTGGACCAGCTGATTGAAAACGGCGACTTCAAGAGAGCCAACCAGATTCTCGCCGCAGCAGAAAAAACCGGAGCCCTTTCAGAGGCAGACAAGTATCTGATAAACTTTGAAAAGGACAAGATGCAGAGAATCCTCAGCGATTTCTCCCTCACCCAGCCGGAGGTCCTGGAATATGTCAAGAAATATGTCCCTAACGCAGACCCTGCAATGATCCAGGCCTGGGTTGAAGCAAAAGTGCTGGAAGCCAAGACTATTGACGGAGTCCAGCATTTCTTCCGCAAGGGACCTGGCAACCTCTTCCTGGTTGACCCTGTATGCGTGGCGGCCCGTGAGGCCGTAGACGGCCCTGATACCGGAACCACCGGAGACTTCCTGAAAGGTTATCTTCCAAAGGTAATCTCCGACGCCTGCTTCCAGCAGGTATGGGGTAAGGATGTCCGCTTAAGTTCTTATGTGGACCCTGTCAAGATGACCATCCACGTGCTTATGAGAGTCATGCCAAACGCCGTTCCTGAAGGTGAAGTCGTTAGAATATGGCTGCCTTACCCGAAAGAAAAAGAAAGGCAGAAAGACATCGAGCTCAAGAGAGTTTTCATCGGATACAACTCAGACTACAAGGACCTCGAGCTTCCGCAGGTAACTCCGCAGGTAAAGTTCAGGGGCCTGAATACCAAGATCAGCAAGAAAGAAACCCTTGGATACCCGTCAGCCACTACAGACGGCACCCTGGCATCCAAGTTCTATGAAGACGGAAGCCAGATCAAGGGAAATGAAGGCGCCTATATGGCAGACGGCTACATCATCTCAAGCCCTGACGCCGCAAGAAGAAGCCTTTACATAGAGATGGTTTCCAACGGTAAAGACACCCTGAAGGCCGGATATGACCTGAGTTTCACTTCCTACAACCAGTACTTCTCTCATCTGGAAGAGCAGATTCAGCCTTACGACACCACATCGCTGATATACAAGACCTACACTGCAGAAAGAGAGAGGCATATTGTCTTCACCGACAAAATCAAGGCCCTGGCAGACAGCCTTACCGCAGGCGTCACCGAGCCTTACGAGAAAGTGAAGAGAATCTGGTGCTGGGTTACCGAGAACATTCCTTGGGCCGGAGCCAGAGACTACTCCACCATTCCTAACATCCCTATGTACGTTCTGGAGAACGGGCACGGAGACTGCGGACAGGTATCGCTGCTGTTCATGACCATGGCCCGCTACAAGGGCGTTCCTGCAAGATGGCAGAGCGGCTGGATGCTGCATCCGGGCCACGTGAACCTGCACGACTGGGCAGAAGTTTACTACGAAGGCGTGGGCTGGGTTCCTGTTGACCAGAGCTTCGGCTACAGCGGCGGAGACACAGACAAGGCCGACACCACCTCCGTTCTGACAGACGACCAGCAGATGCTCAAGTTCTTCTTCTCCAAGGGACTTGACGCCTACAGGCTCATTGTAAATGACGAATACGGCAAGTGGGCTCCTCTGTATCCGGCCAAGATCTATCCTCACAACGACGAGGTTGACTTCCAGATGGGAGAAGCCGAGTGGAGAGGAGGAAACATCCTCAACGGCGGCTGGAAATGCTGGATGGACGTAGATTACGAATAATAAACCAAAACTTTCAATATTATGAAACTCAGACATCTGACAATTGTTTTGCTGGCACTGCTGCTTATGCCGGCAATTTCAAAGGCCCAGAACACCACTGAAAAGAATCTGGCAACCATACGCCAGCATTATACCTCAGCGATGAATATGATTCAGCTCAGGTCAGACCCGGAATATCCGGCAAAGGACAAAATCGTTATCACTTCGGATGAAATGTGGCCCGGCAGCGGAGAGCACAAAGGCAAAATGGAGATTTTCTTTGGGCTTGACCTGAACCAGGAGAACGACGAGATCCAGAGATTCCCGAGATTTGCCCGCTCCACCTACAACATAGGCAGCCAAAATTACTATTATGAAGTCCTCTATATCGACGAGGATAACGGCAAGCCTGAAACCAACAAGCCGATATTCTTCTATGCCAAGACCAAGGACTATAACGGCAAGATTCACGAGTGCCGCTATTACTGGTGGAACGAAAAGCTGATCAAAGAAATACCTGCTGATGACCCTGAAATGGTCCCTTCTGCCGAAGACGCCATGAAGGCTGCCAAGATGATATTCCAGATTGCCACAATGAATAACCTTTGGAACTATTGATTATGAAAAAGACAATACTGGCCGTCCTTGCCGCGCTGATTCTGGTTCCGGCAGGGCTCAAGGCCCAAAAGACAGATCAAGCCATAGCCAAGATCCGCAAGGATTACGCTGCAGCACTGGAAAAAATCAATACTGCAGGAGGTTATTATGAAGATGTCTTCGTAAACTGCGCCACTGTAAACATCCAGGAAATGTGGAGCGGAAGCGGCCCTCACAAGGAAACTACCGAGATCTTTTACGCTATGGGGCTCGATGAAGAATGGAATTTTGACCGCCATATCTTTTTCGTCCGCAACAAATACAATGTTTCCGTCAGAGAATTTTACACGGAAATCCTCTACGACGAAAACGGCAAGCCGGAATTCTACTATCACAAAGCCTTTGGGTATGACGGCAACGCCCTTGAGTGGCGCTTTTACTGGGAGAACGGCAAGCTGATCAGAAGCCTTGTGCCAAAAAATATCAACACGGAAGCCTTTCCTGACAGCCAGCCTACACCGGAAGGCGCTTACAAAGCCGCTGAGAATTTCATCAGTTATTTAACAAGACTCTAGTTATGGAAGAACAAACCAAGAAGTGTCCGTTTTGCGGACAGGAAATAAACGCAATGGCAATCAAATGCCGCTTCTGCGGCAAGTGGCTTGACGAAAGGCACGAAGGCCCTCAATACGCCAGAAACCCTCAGCCTGAGCCGCAGCCGGAGCCTCAGCAGTCTTACAGCCAGCAGCAGACTCCGCCACCGCCGCCTCCACAGTATGGCCAGCAGGCACCGCCTCAGTACAACCAGCAAGTGCCGCCTCAATACACTCAGCCTTACTACAACGAGCCGCAGCGTTCCAAGAGCAACGGACTGGGCATCGCCGGTTTCATACTGGCGCTGCTGTCTCTGCTTACCGGATGGATTCCTGTCCTGGGCTGGGTTATATGGCTTCTGGGCCTTATCTTCTCGTTCATAGGAATATTCCGCAAGCCGAGAGGACTGGCCATAGCAGGCCTGATTATATCATTCCTTGCCCTGTGCGCCATTATTGCAATTACCGGAGGCGTTTTAACTGCAGCCAAGGAAGCCATGGCAAATTTCGGTGACTTATAATCTTCCCGATATGCTAGTAAAAACCACTGTAAAAGACCGCGTCTGCTTTGTCGAGATGCAGAATGCGGAGCATTTCAACTGCCTGAGCCATGAAATGTGCTCAGAGCTGGTGAAGGCCATCAAGAAGGGCTACGAGAAGGAATGCGTGGCCATCGTGATAAAAGCCAAGTGCAACAAGGGAGTCTGGAGCGCCGGTCACGACATCAACGAGCTTCCTCGTGACGGAGAAGACCCTCTGGCATACGACGTGCCGATGGAAAAGCTCCTCAGGACTGTTCAGGAAGTGCCTATTCCGGTTATCGCCTGCGTGGGCGGAACTGTCTGGGGCGGAGCCTGCGACCTCTGCCTGTCGTGTGACATGATAGTGAGCGCGGACACTGCCACCTTTGCCATCACCCCGGCCAAGATTGGCATTCCGTACAACGCTTCCGGCATTATGCACTTCATCAACCAGCTGGGAATGAACAAGGCCAGGGAGATGTTCTTCCTTGCCACCCCGATTACGGCTCAGGACGCTCTCAACGTAGGCTTGATAAACAGGATAGCCAAGCCAGAAGACTTGAATGACGTGCTGGAGAAGCAGTTCCTTACCCCTCTTCGCAGCAACAGCGTCATGAGCATCAGCGCCATCAAGCGCCAGTTCCGCATACTGAGCAAGGCGGCCACCGTGCTTTCCTCCGAAAGTTTCGAGAGAATAAACGCCTACCGCACCAAGGTTTACAAGGGAACTGACTATCTTGAAGGCATCAACTCTTTCCTGGAAAAGAGAAAGCCTGAGTACAAGGGCAAAGCCTCAGATCTGGACACCAACTAACAGTAATGAAAGAGATTCACATCATAACCCCGGTGAAGGACTCCATAGAATCCACCCTGGAAACCATAAAGGCCATCCAGGGCTCGGAAATGGAGTTTCCTCACACCTACACCGTCTACAACGATTTCTCCACCGAAGAGAACACCAAGAAGCTGGAGGAAGCCTCCAAGCAGTACGGCTTCCGTCTGGTTAACCTGAGTGACATTACCGACCATCCTTCCCCGAACTATCTGCTGGTGCTCCAGATCTGCCAGAAAGAGGCTCTGGAAAAAAGCGCCGGCCTTCTTATTGTGGAAAGCGACGTCACGGTCAAAAAGGACACTCTCCAGTCTCTGGCAGAAGGCGCCCTGCAAAGGCCGGACTGCGCCATTGCCGCCGCCGTAACCGTGGACGACCAAGGAGTGATCAACTACCCTTACAAGCACGCTCTGGGCAAGGAGAACCAGGTGATAGACACCAAGAAGCACTGCAGCTTCTGCTGCTCGCTTCTCACCCCTGCCCTTCTGCAGGGATTCGACTTCAACACCCTGGACCCGAGCAAGAACTGGTACGACGTCACCATCTCCCACGAGGCGCTGGACCTGGGGCTGAAGAACTATCTTTTCACCACTCTTCCTGTGATTCACCGTCCGCACCAGAGCCGCCCGTGGAAACTGCTCAAGTACAAGAACCCTATCAAGTACTACTGGATAAAGTTCACCAGGGGAATGGACAAGATCTGACGGAAAGCTTCATCGGGATACAAAAAAAGAAAGGCGGAAAAATCTTCCGCCTTTTCTTGTGCCTTATAGCAAATTGGATTACTGCTGTGCAGGAATCTCAGGCTTTCCCTCAGGATATTTTGGAGAAGGACCGAACTTGTTAGGGCCCTCGCTGTCCTGAACACAGTAAACTATCAGGATAATAGCTACAACAAGACCGCCAAGACCTGCGATAGTGCTGAGAATACCGGTAATGGACATCAGACCAAGAGCAAGGCTTCTTGCTGCATAGTAAGCTACGATTCCAAGGATAATTGTTGCAATAAAGAGAATTACATAAGCCTTTACCAGACCATCGCTCTTTCCTGCATCATGCAGACGACGCATCATCAAAGGAACTGTCAAGATTACTACTGCAACGTTAACAATAGATTTCAGCCAAATGCCGATGCCAGGAATAAGACCTAAGATAAGGCCTACAATAGCTCCGCCTACTCCTACTGCAAGCATTGCCCACCAGAATTCTGATCTGCGTGAACGGCCGGTAGTTTCTTTAACACGGCTCCAAGCAAGCTTTACTGCCTGCATAAAATCCAATTGAGGTACAACTTGTGCCATAATGTTGATTTTTAGGTTATTATAATAAATGAACTAGTTTAGTCAGCCAATTAATGTTTTTCAGTACTTACAAAATTAAAGATATTTCCGTAAAAAACCAATAGGAAAATGCATCTACATCGCGATTATTTTCTGGAGACATTCAAGATATTGTGCCGCGTGGGCCCCGTCCATCTGGCTGTGGTGGAACTGCATGCTAACCTTGAGCTCTGTCTTGAACCATCCTCTTTTGCGATACCTGCTCCAGGCTATGAACGGGTTGTTCCACCTTCCGGAAAACTGGTTGATTATGCCGTCCAGCTCGGTGTCCAGAAGGGTTGACGTTCCTATGATTGCACATTCATCTGAAAGAAGGCAGTCCTGGCATTCTTTCCGAACTTTGTCCGTCAGGCGGATATAGTCTTCGTTGAACTTTGCAATATCCTCGCTGTAAGGCACATCGCAGAGGCTGATGCTTCCGTCCACGGTATCCACCACCACGTTTACGGCCAGGCTGTCATACTTGAACAGTTTCCCGTCCTGTGGCACCGCATAGAACTCCTCCACCCCGCTTGCCGCCTTGCAAATGCACCAGCAAAGAGCCATGTTGAACTTGTACCCGGTCCGTTTGCAGTACCTGACCAGACGGCTCACGTCAAAGGTCTTGAAAAGCGTTACCATAGGCATCGGAGAAGTCATCCACATCTCAAACGCCCTGGCCCTGCTCGTAGTCTTGGGATCTATTTGAGTTTTCATTCCTCTACCCTAACTTCTTTCCAGCCAGGGAGATCCGACACATCAACCTTTTTCGCGGCCTCTTCCTCTCCAGGAGTATGCTTAGTGTATTCTTCCATTTCAACCTTGCGGTAATCTGTTTCCTTCAGGTCGTACGGACGGGCGGCTACCGCAGCGGAATCAGCAATCCTCAGTTCAACCTCCGAATCAAAGAGATCATCTCCTTCTTCCTTGCCGGAGAATGTTTCCGTAAACCATCCTGAATCCACAACCTTGCTGCCTTCCAGCCGGTAGAAAATCCAGTTCTGCTCCCTGTTGAACTGGCTCTCGTAGATCTCAAAGAATTCAACCAGATAACCTCCTTCCGCAACCGCATAGTCCATCCTGTCGTGCCATTTGGCGCTCAGGCAGTTGAGGCTGTCTCCGTCAAAAGTCAAAACGGCCATTGACCAAGGGCCGCGGCTGATGAACAGCTCATCCTTGCCATCCTTGTCAATGTCATAGAACAGGTACTTAATTGTCGGAGTGTCCTCTTCAGCCATCCATCCCATTGGATAAGCCTTGTCCCAGGCTTTAAGCAGAGTGGCCGTTGTATCCATAATCTCCACAGTCTTGCTTTCGCCCACCTTGAAATACTTGCAGGACGAAACGCAGAACACAAAAGCAATAACAGCAATCGCTGAGAAAAATAACCGTTTCATAAAAAGAATTTTGTTTGCCCAAAGATACAAATAAAAAGGCGGGGAAATACATCCCCGCCCCTAGCAATTCAGCAGAAAAATTCTACTTGAAGACAACGCTCTTCAAGATAGGAAGGAACATGCCGTCATACTTGGCAGCCTCAGACTCAGGGAATTCGAAGTTTCCGGTAACGCCAATTCTGTCTTCCTTCAGATATGAGAAGTCATATCTTACATTGTCGCCCAGCTTTGACTTGAGAGTTACCATATTGCCGTCAACTACAGGATCCTCGCTTACAGCGCTCTGATCCCAGGCATGAACCATACCCTTCAGGCCATCGCCTGTGGTCTTGAGTTGGCTCTTGGTTGGACCGCCGGTGTAATAGTTGATAACGAACTTGGCGCCGTCAGGGCAACTTGCATTCAGGATATCACCTGACTTGTAAGTTTCCTCCATGCCTGTAGGAAGCATGATTGAGTAGTTTTCCATGTCAAAATTAACACCTTCCTTCAAAGGCTCTACCTTTGACGATGAACCGCCGTTTCCGCCGCATGCTGCAAATGCCATTGCTGCAATTGCCAAAATGAATAATTTCTTCATAATAAAAGTTTGTATTAATAGTTAGTCAATTGTCTAAGCCATCTACAAATATACTAAAAATCGCCTCTTCTTTTCCTCGGCGATTTCTCTTTCGGGCAAAATAATGAGAAATAACTACAGCTTTTTGCGGCGGATGACGTACAGGCCGTCGCGGATATCCACCAGATGGCTTTCCACGCGGCTGTCAGACTCAACTATCTGGTTGAAGGAAGAAATGCCCGAGCTCTTGGCATCGGTGTGGGAAGAAGTCCTTCCGTACCAGGTGACATTGTCTGCAAGGATATATCCTCCGGGCTTTACAAAAGGAAGCGCAAGTTCATAATACTGAGGATACTGCCGCTTGTCCGCATCTATGAATACAAGGTCGTATTCCTCAGCCATTGAAGGAAGTATCTCCAGAGCATCTCCGTAATGAACCTTTACCAGCTCAGAAACTCCTGCTCTGTGAAGCCCCTCTTCAATGATGTAATCAAGTTCCTTGTTTATCTCGATGGCATCAACCTTGCCGCCAAGAGTTTTTGCCCCGTCTGCCAGGCAGGCAAGGGAATAACCGGTGAAAGTGCCGATCTCCAGCACTCTCTTGCAGTTGTTCTGAATAACGAAATCGCGGAGAAACATACCTTCCTCCTGCCCCACCAGCATCTGAGCGTGATTGGTGCGGGTATGAGTCTGCCTCTCAATCCATCGCAATGCAGAAAGCAACTTTTCCATATTAGTAGAATACCAGACGGCTCATTCGGTTTTTCTGGAAGATTTCCCTGGAGACTTCAAGGATCTGGTCTGCAGTTACGTCTTCAATGTCTTTGCGGATACGCTCAAGCGAGGTGACATCTCCGGTGAGGAGCATGCTCTTGCCTATGGTAAGGCTCTGGGCCTCAGCATTGTCTGAAGCAATGGCCAGCTGGCCGATCATCTGCTTCTTGGCGGCGGAGAGAACCCTTGGAGTGAGGGCCTCGGCGGTGAACTTGTCCAGCTCCTTCCACATAAGCTTCATGCACTTGTCAAGATATTTCTTGTCGCAGCCGAAGTAGATGCAGAACAGTCCTGTGTCTTTGTAGGAAACGCAGCTGGCGTCTATGTGATATACCAAGGCGTGCTTTTCCCTCAGGCTAAGGCTCAGCCTGGAGTTGGAGGCAGGGCCGCCCAGCATATTGCTTATCAGCGACAGGGCCGCCTTCTTTTTCCTCTCGTAGTAAGGGTAAGCGGTACAGCCCACAACGCAGTGAGCCTGGCGGAGCTTCTTGTCCACGCACTTGTCGAACTTCTTGCCTTCCAGGAAAGTGAGCTTGTGCTCCCCTTTTCCGTCGTAAGATTTGTGGGCAAACGGGCGGCTGGTCATAGGCACCTTGCCGTAAGAGCCGTTCAGACGGGCTTCCGGGTACCACTTGTCCAGTTCCTTGCTGACTATATCGCGGATCTGTTCTTCCTCAAAATTGCCTGCAACCGCAAAAGTCATGTTGCCCGGAACAAAGTACTTTTTCAGGTTCTTTGCCAGAATGCCTGGGGTAATGGGTTCCAGGGTCTTCTTGTCGCCGAGAATGGAATAGCCCAGTGGAGTGCCCTCGAAAAGATCAGCCTCAAAGGTGTCGAACAGCAGCTCGGACGGAGAATCCTGGTAAGTGATTATCTCGTCATAGACCACTTCCTTCTCTTTCTTGAGCTCGTCTTCCGGGAAGATTGAAGTGAAAGCAAGCTCAAAGATAAGGCTCACGGCCTTCTTCACGTCTTCTTTCAATGTGGTGGAATACAGCACAATGCGCTCTTTAGTGGTGTAGGCGTTAAGGTCTCCGCCCACTTTTTCCAGGGTGCTGGAGATGTTCACCGACGAGCGTTTCGGAGTGCCCTTGAAGAGCATGTGCTCTGTAAGATGGGCCAGGCCGTTGTACTTGGGATCCTCGTCTCGGGTTCCCATTCCTATGCTCAATATGCAGTATGCTACCGGGGATTTTGTCTTGGTAAAGGCGAACAGCAAAGATTCTTTCTTCATTTGAAGGATATATCGTGATACTTATTTTCAAGGATGGCAAAATTAGAAATAATTTGTGTTAAATTTGTGCCTATGGAAAAATTCATTGTTTCTGCAAGAAAATACCGCCCGGCTACATTCGGGACACTTATAGGCCAGGACAGCATAGCCACAACCCTCAAAAACTCCATCAAGAGGGGTCAGCTGGCGCACGCGTACCTTTTCTGCGGCCCAAGAGGCGTAGGAAAGACCACCACGGCCAGAATATTCGCCAAAATCATCAACTGCATGAATCCGGGGCCGGACATGGAGCCTTGCGGAGAGTGCGAGAGCTGCAAGTCTTTTGACGAGGGCCGCTCCTACTGTATCCACGAGCTGGATGCCGCCTCCAACAACTCCGTGGACGATATCCGCGCCCTGACGGAGAAGGTGATGATTCCGCCTCAGATAGGAAAGTACAGCGTCTACATCATAGACGAGGTTCACATGCTCAGCACCTCGGCCTTCAACGCCTTCCTCAAAACCCTTGAGGAACCGCCGGCACACGCAATCTTCATTCTCGCCACAACCGAGAAGCACAAGATTATCCCTACCATCCTCAGCCGATGCCAGGTATATGACTTCAACCGCATCAGCATTCCTGATATCGTGAAGAACCTCAGGATGATAGCCGGCAAGGAGAACGTGCAGATAGACGACAATTCCCTGCACGTGATAGCCGAGAAGGCAGACGGGGCAATGAGAGACGCTCTCACCCTTTTCGACCAGGTGGTGGCTTTCTGCGGCAACACAGTGGACTATCCTTCAGTTATCAAGAACCTCAACGTTCTGGACTACGAATACTATTTCAAGCTTATAGACCACTCTCTGGAAGGCAAGTTTGCCGAGTCTCTGATTCTCTTCGACCAGGTTCTTTCCAAGGGATTCAACGCCCTCTACTTTGTGGGAGGACTGGGCAATCACCTGAGAAACCTGCTGATCTGCAAGGAGACAGCCTCCGCCTCCCTTCTGGAAGTTTCTCCTGAGCTGGAGGCCAAATACCGCGAGCAGAGCCAGAGATGCCCTCTGATGTTCCTCTTCAGGGCCTTGGCCGCAACCGAAAAGTGCGAGACAGACTATGCCCGAAGCAACAACCAGAGGCTTCTGGTGGAATTCATGCTGGTGAGGATGAGCCAGCTTTCGCAGCAGGCTCCGAAACCTCAGCCTGTTCTTCCTAAGCCAGAGCCTGTTCAGCCGAAGCCTGAAGAAAAGCCTGTAGAGGCCAAGCCGGAGCCAGCGCCAGAACCGGAAAAACCTGCAGAGCCGGAGCCGGTGGCAGAACCTGCAGCTGAAGAAGTTAAGCCTGAGCCGGAACCGGAACCAGAGAAACCTGTTGAGGTTAAGCCTGAACCTGCGCCAGAACCTGAAAAGCCTGCTGAGCCGGTGAAGCCTGCATTCGCGTCAGGACTTAGCATCAGCGGACTGATCAACGAGCAGAAAGAAGAGCAGGCCGAGCCTAAGAAGCCGCTGGACTTTATGGGTCCTTCTACAGGAAAACCTGTCACCGAGAAAGACGTGACAGAGGCCTGGGGCAGGATGATAAAGTACTACGAGCAGAGGAATCCTCGCCTTGGCAGGTTTATTGCAGCGCTGAAGGAGGCCCGCCCGGCCCTGGAGTCTGACGAGAAGGAAAGCACTCACACCATAGTGTTCTTTGTCAGCAACATGAACCAGAAGAACTGGATAGAGCAGCAGACGGCACCACAAATGGCGGCGTTCCTGAGGAAGGCTCTTGAAAATGAATCGGTGAGGCTGGCGGTAAAGATAAAGAGCAGAGAAGACATCGAGAAGAAGATGTACATGCCTCAGGACAAAGACCGCTACCTGATGGAGAACAATCCGGAATTTGCCCAGCTGAAGAAAGACCTGGGCGCTGAACTCAAGTAAAAAGCAGTTAGATATATGCGTTTACGTTGCGAACATCTTGTAAAGAAATACGGCCCGAGAACCGTGGTGAACGACGTCTCCTACGATGTGGAGCAAGGAGAGATAGTGGGCCTTCTGGGGCCTAACGGAGCAGGCAAGACCACCAGCTTCTATATGGTTACCGGCCTGGTGAAGCCTAACGGCGGAAAGATCTTCCTGGAGGACGAGGAGATCACCCATCTTCCTATGTACCGCAGAGCCCAGAAAGGCCTGGGATATCTGGCGCAGGAAGCCTCCGTGTTCCGCAAGCTCAGCGTGGAAGACAACATCAACGCCGTAATGGAACTGTCAGACGTGCCGGTTTCCGAAAGGCACGACCGCCTGGAGCAGCTGATTGAAGAGTTTTCTCTCCAGAAAGTGAGGAAGAGCTACGGAATCCAGCTGAGTGGAGGAGAGAGAAGAAGATGCGAGATTGCCAGGGCTCTGGCCATCAACCCCAAGTTCATTCTGCTGGACGAGCCGTTTGCCGGCGTAGACCCTATTGCGGTGGAAGACATCCAGCACATCATAGCCAAGCTCAAGAAAAAGAACATCGGCATTATCATCACCGACCACAACGTGCACGAGACTCTGGCCATCACAGACAGGGCCTATCTTCAGTTCGAGGGCAGGATCCTCTACAGCGGAACCCCTGAAGAGCTGGCCTCCAACCCGGATGCAAGAAAGAAATATCTGGGAAGCAACTTCGACCTTCGCAAGGCCAAGCTGAGCGTCAGGGAAGACGACTAGACGCGGCCTCTGACGCAGTCTCGTTTGCGTATCTAACAATACTCGGCGATAACGATTTACAGCACCACCCCGCTTTATGAACAAAAGCGGGGTTTTTGTTGTTGATAACTTTTTGGTGCAAAAGTGGGATAGAGTGGGAAAAAGTGGGAAAGATTTCTTAATTTTGCCATCGGGAAAAATTCCCGGAAAAAAGACTGAAATGGTAAAATTCATAGGAGAATACGCTTCCAAACTGGACGAAAAGGGCCGTGTAGTTGTTCCAGCCGCCTTCAAGAACCTTGTGGGCAGGCAGAACGGCGAGGGAGAGATATCTTTCGTGATAAAGAAGGATCTCTTTGCCAACTGCCTGAATATGTTCACTTACGAGCAATGGGACCAGGAGTCTGAGCAGGTCCGCTCCCGCCTGAACCTCTTCCGCAGGGAAGACGCAGCGTGGTACAGGGAATATATGATGGACCGTGCACTTGTCACTTTGGACGGCAAGGTGGGAAGGATAATCATACCGAAGAATCTATTGGCCAAGATCGGCGCAGACAAGGAAATCGTGTTCTCAGGCAACGATTTCAAGATTGAGATCTGGGCAAAGGAGAACTTCGGAAAAGACAGGATGAACGAAGACGAATTCACAAATCTTACCGAAAAACTCTTAGGATAAATCATGTATCACAAGAGCGTGCTTCTGGAGGAAAGCGTGGATGCCCTGAACATAGAGCAGAGAAGGGACGGAGTGTTTGTAGACGCCACTTTCGGCGGAGGCGGGCACAGCAGGGAAATCCTCAGAAGGCTGGGGCCGAAGGGAAGGCTGATAGTGTTTGACCAGGACGGCGAAGCTCTTGAAAACATTCCGGAAGATGGAAGAATCACTCCTGTAAGAAGCAATTTCAGGTTCCTGGAGAACCATATCAGATATCTGAAAATCGGGAAGGCAGACGGGATAATTGCAGATTTGGGCGTATCATCACATCAGTTCGACACCGCTGAAAGAGGTTTTTCCTACAGGTTCGACTCTCCGTTGGACATGAGGATGAACCAGAATTCCACTGTTACGGCGGCAGATGTTGCAAGTGATTACAGCAAAGACCAGCTGGAGAAGATTCTCAGAGACTTCGGGGAAGTGGAGAATTCCGGGAAAGTTGCCTCAGCAATTTGCTCATTCAGGGAAAAGCTCCCGGGCAAGAGGATAGAAACCACGGCCCAGCTTTCCCAGGCGCTGGAGAAATTCTTCAACGCCCAGAGCGAGAGAAAATTTCTGGGAAAGGTTTTCCAGGCGCTCAGGATTGAGGTCAACCAGGAGATGAGAGCCCTGGAAGACTTGCTGGAGGGAAGCTCCAGAGTGCTTTCAGACGGAGGAAGGCTGTCGGTGATAACCTACCACTCCCTGGAAGACAGAATCGTGAAGAACTTTTTCAGAAGCGGCAAGGCCGAAGGAAAGTTCGAGATACTCTCCAAGAAGCCCCTGCTCCCTTCGGATGAGGAGATAGCCTCCAACGGAAGGGCCCGCAGCGCAAAGCTCCGCTACGGAGAAAGAACTGTAAAAGCTTAAAACGGCACAGCCGAAACAATATATGGCCAAGAAGAGATTTGACATAAAGAACAACTTGCTGGGCGGCGCGTTCCTCACAAGGAGCCAGATGGCCGGCCAGTGGGTGTTTATTCTCTACATCTTCGGCCTCATTTTCTTGTACATCACCCTTAACCTTGCCGTCATCAACACCCAGAAGGCATCCAGCCGCAACCTTCGCGAGCTGAAAAACCTCAAGGCAGACTACACCAGCAAGGAAGCCAAGCTCCAGGCCCAGAGCAGCCGCAGCGAGATCATCCTCAGGCTGCAGCAGAGCGGATCTTCCCTCAAGGACCCTACCGAGCCGGCAAAGAGAGTGAAAAAATATGGTTCTGACTAAGAGGAGGCGGTATGGAAACGACAGACAAATACAGAATCATATTCCGAAGGTCCTCCAGGATCTACCAGTTCCTGATACTGATAACCCTGATAGTTCTTGTCAGGATCATCTACGTGCAGTTCTTCAAGAAAGACATCAAGAGCGGAGCCGAGATAGCCTTCAGGGACAAGCCTACCGAGCCTGTAAGAGGAGACATCCTGGACAAGGACGGAAGGCTTCTGGCCAGCAGCATCCCTTACTACAGGGTGAGGATAGACTGCACCGTGAGCGAAACCGACACCTTCAACAAGTATCTGGACGGGCTTTGCAAGGCTCTCGCCGATTTCTACAAGGAAAAGACCGCGGCCCAGTACAAGAAGCTGATCTCCGACGGAAGGCAGAACAAGAAGAGATACCTCAACATAAGCCGCAGGCTGCTGGACTACTCCGAGCTGCAGCAGGTGAAGGAGTTCCCGCTGTTCAACAAGGGAGCCAACAACGGCGGAATCATCGTTGAAGAAGAATACAAGAGAAAATACCCTTACGGCAGGACTGCCTTCAGGACCATAGGCTTCATAAACAGCGAGGGCAGAGGAACCGGAATCGAGAGCAGCTGGGACTATTACCTGAAAGGCACTCCGGGAAAGCAGATCTACCAGAGGCTGACCGGAGGCGAATGGGTGCCGGTCAACTCCGAGAACAACCTCCCGCCTAAAGACGGGTACGATATCCGCACAACTATAGACATAGACCTTCAGGAGGCCGTTGAGGACGCTCTCAAGGAGCAGCTGACCAAGGGCTACAACGTGGAGGGAGCCACCGCAGTGGTTATGGAGAGAAGGACGGGAGCCATCCGAGCCATAGCCAACCTCAAGAACGACGGCAAGGGCGGCTACGACGAGAGCCTGAACTACGCCGTAAGCCAGGCCACCGAGCCGGGCTCCGTGCTCAAGCTGGTGACGCTGGTAGCAGTGCTGGAAGACGGGAAGGAAACTCTGGAGTCTATAGTGGACGGCGGAGGCGGCACCTGGACCTATATGGGCCAGAAAGTCTCAGACAGCCACGCCGTGGGAGTGCAGACGGTCAAGGGGGCCTTCGCCCACTCGTCCAACGTCTGCTTTGCCAAGATTGCAACCAGGAACTACGCCAACAACCCTAAGGAGTTTGTGAACCGAATCCAGAACATGAAGCTCGGCGAAAGATTCCACCTGGACATCCAGGGCGAGGGAACGGCCGTTATCCATTCTCCGGACTGGGAAGGATGGACTCCGGGTCTTCTGGCCTCAATGGGATTCGGCTACGGACTGCTAATCACCCCTCTGCACACCCTCACCTTCTACAACGCCATAGCCAATGATGGAAAGATGATGAAGCCTTACTTCATAGAAGGATACGAGAAAGACGGAAGAGTGGTGAAGAAGTTCAAGCCACAGGAAATAAGCGGCTCCATCTGCTCCAAGAAAACCGCCGAGAAGGCCAGGGAGTGCCTCAGGGCCGTTGTCACCGACGGAACCGGAAAGATGATGAACAAGGAAGTGTTCCACATAAGCGGCAAGACGGGAACCGCCAGAATAGCCTTTGACGGCGGCGGATACGAACGTGGCGGAATGAGACGCTATCAGGCTACCTTCTGCGGCTTCTTCCCTTCCGAGAACCCGGAATACACAGTAATAGTTGTGCTCTACTCGGGAAAGACCGCCGGAAACTTCTACGGGGCAACCCAGGCCGGACCTCCTTTCCTCAAGATAGCCAGGTTCATCTATGCCAACACCCCTAAGTGGAACGAGACTCTGGACGGAAGCCAGAAGTCTCACAAGAAGAGCAATCCGGAAGTGGCTTCGGGAATGGGAGACGCCAGCCGCAGCGTTCTGGCAACCGTTCCTTCCACCAACAGCCGGGAGGTGGTTTCCAAGATCGGGAACAGCAGATGGGTGAAATTCTCTTCAGACACCAACTCCATAAAGGCCGAGAACCTCTATCTGGCGAAAGACTCATTGGCAAACGTCAAGGGAATGGGCCTCAAGGATGCAATATACCTGCTTGAAAGCCAGGGATATAAAGTACAGTTTAAAGGACACGGCAAAGTTGTTTCCCAGACTCCGCGAGCCGGAACTGACCTCCCTAAGGGAGAAACAGTCACTCTGAGTCTGGACTCATAAATATAACAGTTAACACCAAAGGCAATGAGATTAGGTCAACTACTTAAAGGCATCAGGATCATCAGAGAATTCCAGGGAAGAGAGCTCCTCTCCCCGGACACCGCCATGTTCACCCTGGCCAACAACAACGATGTCAGAAGCATAACCGCCGATTCCAGGAAATGCACCCGCGGATCTCTTTTCATTGCAGTGAACGGAGCCGTGGCCGACGGCAGCAAGTACATCAGAGACGCCATTGAAAGAGGCGCCCAGTACATTGTGTGCGAGAACATCCCGGAGGAAGAGGAAGGCCCTATGATGAGGGGCGACAGAGACCTCGTGGTTTATGTGGTGGTCAAGAGCAGCAGAGAGGCAGAGAGCAAAATCGCGATAAACAATTTCGGGAACCCTTCCAGGAAAATCAAGCTGATCGGAGTGACTGGAACTAACGGAAAGACTTCCATTGCCACCCTGCTCTACAACACCTTCACCGCCCTGGGGCACAAATGCGGACTCATTTCCACCATAGCCAACTATGTGGCAGACAAGAGGATACCTACCATAAACACCACTCCGGGCCCGCTGGAGCTGAACAGTCTGCTGGACCAGATGGTGACCGAGGGCTGCTCCCACTGCTTTATGGAAGTAAGCTCCCACGCCGTAGACCAGGAGAGGATTGCGGGGCTGAAATTTGCCGGCGGAATCTTCACCAACCTCACTCACGACCACCTGGACTACCACAAGACTTTTGAAAATTACCGCAACTGCAAGAAGCGTTTCTTTGACATGCTGGACGCTGAAGCTTTTGCGCTTGTAAACATAGACGACCGCAACGGGGAGTTCATGGTGCAGAACACCAAGGCTCAGGTGCACACCTACTCCACCCGCAGCATTGCCGACTACAAGACCAGGATCCTGGAGCAGAGCATAGACGGAATGCAGCTGAACATCAACGGAACCGAGTTGTGGTGCAATCTCATCGGCGAGTACAATGCCGAGAACCTGACCGCCATCTACGGAGCCGCAATGCTTCTGGGCGCTCCTCACGACCGCCTGGTGCAGATAATGAGCTCTCTGAAGAGCGTGTCCGGAAGGCTGGAGTATTTCAGGGGAGACGACGACATCATAGCCGCCGTAGACTACGCCCACACTCCGGACGCCCTGGAGAACGTGCTCAAGACGCTCAAGGCCCTCAAGCCTAAGGGAGATTTGATCTGCGTTTTCGGCTGCGGCGGAGACCGCGACAAGACCAAGAGGCCGGAGATGGGAGCCATTGCCGGCAACTATGCCGACAGGATTTTCGTCACCAGCGACAATCCTCGCACAGAAAACCCTATGGCCATCATAGAGAACATCAAGGCAGGAATGGACGCCGATGCCGTGCTCAAGAGCAAGTTCATACCTGACCGCATCCAGGCCATCCAGAATGCCGTAACATCGGCAAAGCCGGGCTCCATCATTCTCGTGGCGGGAAAAGGACACGAAGACTACCAGATAATAGGAACCGAGAAGCATCACATGGACGACAAGGAAACCGTGAAGGAAGCTCTCAGGCTCAGAAACGACAAAAATTTGAGATAACAGTACGAAGCTATGATATATCACTTGTTCAAATGGTTTGAGAAGATGGGTTGGGACATCCCGGGAGCCAACCTTATGAACTATATTTCATTCAGGGCGGCGGCGTGCATAATACTGGCGCTGGTGATAGCTTTCTGGATCGGGCCCAAGATAATCCACAAGCTGCAGAAAAAGCAGATCGGCGAGACTATCAGAGACCTCGGCCTGGAAGGCCAGCTCGCCAAGAAAGGCACCCCTACCATGGGCGGCCTTATCATTCTGGGCTCCATACTGATTCCGGTGATTCTGTTCTGCAAGCTGGACAGCATCTATGTGCTGCTTCTGATATTCACCACCGTGTGCCTGGGAGCCATCGGTTTCAAGGACGACTCCATCAAGGTCTTCAAGAAGAACAAGGAGGGAATGAAGGAGAAAAGCAAGATCTTCGGCCAGCTGGCCGTGGGGCTTGTAGTGGGCATCACCCTGCTTATTTCCAAGCAGAACGTCATCCGCCTTTACAGCGAGACACCTCAGCCGGGCCAGCAGACGGAGGTGGTTCAGGGAGTGGGAGACGAGAAAGTCATTTATTATCGCGATGTAAAGAGCCGTACCACCACCATCCCGTTCCTCAAGCACAACGAGTTCAAGTACTCCTGGCTGGCTCCGGGCGAAGGCAGGTTCAGAGACTGGGCTACAAACATTGTCTATGTGATTGTTGTCACTTTCATAATCATAGCCGTGTCTAACGGAACCAACCTCACCGACGGAATGGACGGGCTTGCGGCGGGAACCTCCGCCATAGTGGGACTGACGGTAGCCATACTGGCCTACCTGAGCGGCAACGCCATTTTTGCCAAATACCTGAACATAATGTATATCCCGAACACGGCCGAGATAGTGATCTTCATGGCGGCGTTTGTGGGTGCGCTGATAGGTTTCCTCTGGTACAACACCTACCCGGCCCAGGTATTTATGGGCGACACCGGCTCTCTGGCCCTGGGTGGCATCATAGCAGTTGCATCGGTGATGATAAGAAAAGAGTTCCTTATCCCTATTTTCTGCGGAATTTTCTTCGTGGAGAGCCTTAGCGTGCTGATCCAGAGATACTATTTCAAATATACCAGAGTAAAGAAGGGCGAGGGAGTGAGAGTGTTCAGGATGAGCCCGCTGCATCACCATTTCCAGAAGGAGAACCCGGATGCCCTCATCCAGTGGCCTCACCACGTGATTCCTGAAGCCAAGATTACGGTAAGGTTCTGGATTATTACAATAGTGCTTGGAATACTGTCAGTTATAACATTGAAAATCAGATAATATCAAATATGGGAAAGAAAAGGATAGTGATACTTGGAGGCGGAGAAAGCGGCGTGGGAAGCGCCGTGCTGGCGAAAGTCAAGGGATTTGACGTATTCTTGTCGGACAGCGGGCAGATCAAGCCCCAGTACAAGGAGACGCTGGTCAAGTTCTCCATAGACTACGAAGAGGGAGGACACACCACTGAGAAGATTCTGTGTGCAGACGAGGTTGTAAAGAGCCCTGGCATACCGGAGGAGAACCCTATGGTCCAGAGCCTGAGGGAATACAGGATTCCTATAATCTCCGAGATAGAGTTTGCCGGAAGATACGACCACGCCAAGAAGATCTGCATCACCGGAAGCAACGGCAAGACAACCACCACGTCGCTGATTTACTATATGCTCAAGAACGCGGGCCTGAACGTGGGCCTGGCCGGCAACATAGGAAAGAGCTACGCCTACCAGGTGGCAACCGAGAACTTTGACTACTACGTGATTGAGCTCAGCAGCTTCCAGCTGGACGGAATGTACGCCTTCAAGGCAGACATTGCAATACTGACCAACATCACTCCGGACCATCTTGACCGCTACCAGTTCAAGATGCAGAACTATGTGGACGCCAAGTTCCGCATTGTGCAGAACCTGACCGACAAGGAATGCTTTGTGTTCTGCGCCGACGACCCTATCAGCACCAAGGAGCTGGACAGGATAGTGCTTACTGCCAAGAAGCTTCCTTTCACCCAGAAGAAGAAAGTGGACCAGGGAGCGTTCATAGACGAAGACCGCCTGTTTGTCCGCTACGAAGACGACGAGTACTCCATGTACCTGAAGGAGCTTGCCCTGCAGGGAAAGCACAACGTCTATAACTCCATGGCCGCAGCCATTGCCGCCAAGGCCGTGAACATAGACAACAAGGTGATCAGGGAATCGCTGATGAATTTCCAGGGAGTGGAGCACCGTCTGGAGAAGGTTATGAGCATAAAGGGAGTTATGTACATCAACGACTCCAAGGCCACCAACGTGGATTCCGCCTGGTACGCCCTGGAGAGCATGAACACCCCTGTAGTGTGGATTGCCGGAGGAAAGGACAAGGGCAACGACTACGAGCCGCTGTACAAGTTCGTGAAGGACAAGGTGAAGGTGCTCATCTGCATGGGCCTTCACAACGAGAAGCTTCACGAGTGCTTTGCAGACAAGGTTGACAAGATTATAGACGTTACCAGCGCAAAAGACGCAGTAAAGGCCGCTTACGAGAACTCCGTTCCGGGAGACACCGTTCTGCTGAGCCCTTGCTGCGCCAGCTTCGACCTTTTCAAGAGCTACGAAGATCGCGGAGACCAGTTCAAGAAAGCGGTAAGAGAACTGTAAAAGAAAAAGACAGATGGCAGAGAAGGAAATAAACAGCAAAGAGGAAAGCAGACAGGCAGATGTCGTCAGCCGCCTTCACGGAGACAAGGTGATCTGGGTGATATTCTTCCTGCTCAGCCTCATTTCCATTGCCCTCATATATTCGTCAAGCAGCAGCCTGGCCTATATGAAGGGCAGCACCAACTTTGCCATTCTGATGAAGCAGATAAGGTTTGTGGTGCTGGGTATAGCCGCCCTGTTCATCTGCTACAAGGTTCCTCCGAGGTGGTGGAGGACGCTCTCAATTTGGGCGATGCTGCTGGCCGTGGCGCTTCTGGTGCTTACGCTGGTAGCCGGAGTGAAGACCAACGACGCCCAGAGATGGCTCTCCATCGGAGGCATCCAGTTCCAGCCGGCCGAGTTCGCCAAGATAGCCATTGTGCTCTATCTGGCCAGAGCCCTGGAAATAATGAACATAGACACCTACAAGAGCTTCCTGATAAAGATTGTGGCCCCTATCGGAGTGTGCATCGTGCTGATTCTGGTGGGAAGCGTTTCGGCAGCCATCTACAT
This sequence comes from Bacteroidales bacterium, assembly GCA_017962375.1. Lineage (GTDB taxonomy): Bacteria > Bacteroidota > Bacteroidia > Bacteroidales > UBA932 > Egerieousia. Next base: position 75,072 of record JAGCVJ010000011.1, on the reverse strand, counting down.
GGCTCTGATCTGCTTCATAATACTGTTCATAGCCGGAGTGAAGATGTCCTATCTTCTCAAGACCATAGGGCTTGGAGCAGCTGCAGTTGCCCTGCTGATTCTTCTCCACGTGACCTTCGGCCTGTTCCCGAGAATGGACACCGCACTGGAGAGAGTGAAGAGGTTCACCCAGAGCGAAGAGGCTGTGGACAAGGAGAATATGGACAAGAGAGCCCTCCAGAGGCTCGCCGACGAAACTCTCCAGGCCGATATGGCCCAGATAGCCGTAAAGGAAGGAGGCCTTCTGGGCAAGGGCCCTGGCAAGAGTACTCAGCGATATGTGCTGCCGCACCCTTACTCAGACTACATCTACTCAATAATTCTGGAAGAATACGGGCTCTGGGGCGGAATGCTGGTGCTGATGCTCTACGTGTGGTTCTTCTACCGGTGCGTGCTCATTGTCAAGGAATGCCGGACGGTGTTCGCCGCCATAACCGTGGGAGGACTGGGCGCTGTGATTATGGTTCAGGCCATGCTCCACATACTGGTGAACGTGGGAATCTTCCCGGTTACGGGCCATACCTTGCCGCTGATCAGCCTTGGAGGCACATCCTTCATAATAATCAGCGCGGCCTTCGGAATCATACTCTCCATTTCCAGGACCAAGGAAGACGCCCAGGCGGAAATCGATGAGAAAGAAAGGCTGGAGAAAGAGCAGAGAAAACTTGAAAGGCAGCGCCAGAGAGAAAAACAGAACAAGGAAGCAAAAGAAGAGCTGGCTAAGCAGGATGCCATGAGCCAGGAGGAAAGAGACGCCTATCTCAGGCAGAGATATGCCGACCAGCTCGGAAGCGACGAATGATAAGAAAGTTTTGCGGAACTAGATAGCAGACAGAAATTTATGAACAAGGTTAGAGTAATAGTAAGCGGAGGCGGAACCGGAGGACACATCTTCCCGGCAATCTCCATTGCAAACGCCATCAGGGAACAGGTTCCAGATGCAGAAATCCTTTTCGTGGGAGCAAGCGGAAGAATGGAGATGGAAAAGGTGCCCGCAGCAGGCTACCCTATCAAGGGCATACCGGCAAGAGGGCTCCACAGGCCTCTGTACTCGCTTTCCAACATAGGCGTAGCCAAAGACTACCTCAAATGCCGCCGCCTGGCAAAGAAAATCGTAAAGGAGTTCAAGCCTGACTTCGTGGTGGGCGTGGGCGGTTACGCCTCGGCTGCAGTGGTTTCGGCTGCGGCCGCCCTCAAGGTTCCGGTGCTGCTTCAGGAGCAGAACTCTTTTGCCGGAATCGTAAACAGGAAAAACGCCTCAAAGGCCAGCAAGATATGCGTGGCTTACGACAATATGGAACGCTTCTTCCCTAAGGAGAAGATACTGATAACTGGAAACCCTATCCGCAAAGAGATAGTGCGCTGCACCCCCCAGATGAGGCAGGAAGGCATCAGTTTCTATAATCTCGATCCGCAGAAGAAGACCGTTTTTGTGGTTGGAGGAAGCCTGGGCTGCAGAACCCTCAACAACTGCATGAAGAAAGCTATCCTGGAACACCAGATAGACGGGTTCCAGGTAATCTGGCAGTGCGGCAAGGTCTATAAGAAAGAGATAGACGAGTTTTTGAAATCCACCCCTCATGAGTGTGTCTGTTGTACGGATTTCATAAGCAGGATGGACCTTGCCTACGCCGCTGCCGATGTAGTGGTCAGCCGCGCCGGAGCCGGAACCATATCGGAGCTCTGCGTAGCCGGAAAATGCACCGTGTTTGTGCCAAGCCCTAACGTGGCGGAAGACCATCAGACACACAACGCCATGGCTCTGGTGAACAAGAACGCGGCAATGATGGTAAAAGACGTGGAGGCAGAAGAAAAACTTATGGGAGTGGTAAAGGCTCTCATCGCCGATGAAAAGGCAGTGCACACTCTTGAAGAGAACATTCTCAAGCTTGCCAAGCCGGATGCCGGAAGGCAGATTGCCGATGAGTGCCTCAAGCTCTGCAGGAAAAGCGCCTCCAAGCCCGAGGGCAAAGAGCCAAAGAACGTGTACTTCATAGGAATCGGCGGCATAGGAATGAGCGCCCTGGCCCGGTACTACAAGAGCAGAGGATGCCAGGTGAGCGGATACGACCGCACCCCAAGCGCCCTCACTCACGCCCTGGAAGAGGAAGGAATTGCCGTCCACTACGAAGACAACCCTTCAATGATTCCTCAGGACAAAGACAACACTCTTGTAATCTACACCCCGGCCATTCCGTCAGACATGAGGGAGCTGATGGAAGTGAACCGCCTGGGCTACAAGGTGATAAAGAGAAGCCGCGCCCTGGGCCACATAGCAGAAGGCAAGACTTGCCTGGCAATTAGCGGAAGCCACGGCAAGACCACCACCAGCACCCTTCTGGCCCACATATTCCAGAGCAGCGGCACAGGATGCAACGCCTTCCTGGGCGGAATATCCAAGAACTACAACAGCAACCTGCTGCTCTCGAAGAACAACATTGTGGTGGCCGAGGCCGACGAGTTCGACCGCTCGTTCCACCAGCTGTTCCCGCACATAGCAGTGGTTACAGCCACGGACGCTGACCATCTGGACATCTACGGAACGGTAGAGAACATGAGAGAGGCCTACGCCAAGTTCGCCCGCCAGGTTGACGCGGACGGATTCCTAGTGGTAAAGAAAGGAGCCGTCCTGAACAAGGCGGGAGTAACGGCACAGACCCTTACCTACTCGTTCAACGATCCTGAGGCCGACTTCTACGCCACAGACATTGTGCCTGTGAAAAAAGACGGCAAGGAAACCGGAATGTTCTCGTTCACTCTCCGCTACCCGGCTCAAATCGCCGGAGGAAACGGAAAAATGGAAGACTGCACCGTAGGCATCCCTGGCTGGGTGAACATAGAGAACGCAGTTGCCGCATCTTCCGTAGCCCTGCTCTACGGCATCGGCGAGGAAAAGATCAAGGAAGCCCTGGCTTCGTTCAGAGGCGTGCAGCGCAGGATGGACATCTGGGTAAACAACCCAAAGACCGTTTACATAGACGATTACGCCCATCATCCGCAGGAGATTGCCACCACCGTCAGCTCCCTCAGGGAAGCCTTCCCGGGCAGGAAGCTCACGGCAGTGTTCCAGCCGCACCTCTACACCAGGACAAGAGACCTGGCAGACGGCTTTGCCAACGCCCTCAGCCTGGCAGACAGCGTGGTTCTGCTGGACATTTACCCTGCAAGAGAACTCCCTATTGAAGGAGTTTCCTCAGCGATAATTTTCGACAAGATTACAGCCGAGGACAAGGTGCTGATTAAAAAGGAAGAGCTTATGGATCTTCTCTCAAAGAGAATGGACGAGGGAGCACTCGACCTTGTTGTCACCTTCGGGGCCGGCAACATAGACCGCTACGTGGAGCCTATAGCAGATATGATTAGAGCAAAGATTTAAAAGCAGATGAGCAAGACTTGGAAACATATTCTGGGAGCATTCCTCTACACCGTATTGGCAGCGGCGGCTGGAGCCTATTTCTGGTTCGCCTCCCTCCAGTACGGCAAGGCGCAGCCGTCCCAGATATGCAAGAGCGTGAAAGTCACTCTCCTTGACAGCTCGCTCAACAAGTTCATAAGCAAAGAAGAAGTCATAGGCATCATCGACCGTTTCCTTGGTCCGTCCGTTGGCAAGAACATAGACAGCATAAAGCTGCAGCAGATAGAAGCCCTTCTGAACCACCGCAGCGTGGTAAAGGAAAGCCAGGCCTTTGTCACCAGAGACGGCCAGATGAACATACTCATCCGCCAGAGAAAGCCGGTGGTAAGGATAGAAGCCCCTAACGGAGGTTTCTACATAGACGAGACCGCATACATATTCCCGCTCATACCTGACCATCCGTCGTATGTGCCGGTGATAACAGGAAACATCCCTGAGAACTTCCTGGAAGACGAGAGCTTCACAGACAGCACCGCCCTCATCTCCAAGATGCTGCAAATGGGCTTGTTCCTGGAGCGGAACCCGTTCTGGAACAACCAGATAGAAGAAGTCTTCATCAACGATGAGGGAGACGCCGAACTCATAACCCGGGCTGGAGAGCAGAGAATAATCTTCGGCGACTTTGACAACATCCCGGAAAAGTTCAACAAGCTGAGTTCCTTCTACCAGTACATCGTTCCTAAGGAAGGATGGGACAAATATGCCTGCGTAAACCTCAAGTACCGCGGCCAGATTGTCTGCACCAAGGCAGACGCCAGGTACCTCCAGAAAAAGAGAGAGGAGCGGGCCAAGAGAGAAGCCGAAGAAAAAGCCGCTATCGAGGCCGAGATAAAAGCCAAGAAAGAGGCTGAAGAGAAAGCCTTGAAAGAAGCCGAAAAGAAGGCCAAGGAAGAAGAAAAGGCCAAAGCAGAAGCCAAGAAGGCCGAAGAAAAGAAAGAAACAAAAACAACAACAGATACACAAACAACCAGTAACACACAACAAATATGAAAGAATTGATAGCTGCCATCGATCTCGGAACCACTAAAGTCGTCGTCGCCGTCGGTGAGAAAACCGATCTGGGAGTGAAGATTGTGGCCTACGGGGAGACTCCTTCCAAAGGAATCAAGAGAGGAAGGATTGAAAACGTGAGATACGCTCACCAGGCATTGCAGGAAGCCCTCAAGAAAGTGGAAAGCCAGCTGAACATGAGGATCACCAAGGCCTTCGTGGGCATAGCGGGCCAAGACATCAGGTGCATCTCGCCTGAACCTTTCCAGATCCAGAGGAAAGACTTCGACTCCCTGATCAGCGAAGAAGAAATCCTGGATATAACCAAGAGCACATACAATATGTTCCTGGAAGACGGGTACAAGGTATTCTACTCAGTGCCACAGTCTTACAACGTAGACAACTATATGAGCGTGAGCGAGCCGGTAGGAATGCTCGGCCGCAACATAGTTGCCCGTTTCAAGCTGTTCGCCAGCAAGGAGAATTCGCTGAGGATGATCAACTCCACCCTCGGCCTGTCCAACATAGAACCTGTTGAAATTGTGCTCGAGCCGGTTTCCTCAGCCAGGGCAGTGCTCACCGAAGACGAGATGGAGGTTGGCTCCGTTCTGGTTGACATCGGAGGCGGCACCACAGACGTGATCGTATATCACCACAACATCATACGCTATGCAGGCATCATTCCGTTCGGAGGAAACTCCGTAACCGAAGATATCTGCACCGGCTGCGGCATTTCCGCAAAGAACGCAGAGCTGATAAAGAAGAATTACGGCTGCGCCTTCAGCGACTATGCAGACCCGGCTCTGAAGATTGTCATTCCTGGAATCGGCTCCGGCAACAACAAGGAGATTCAGGGCAAGACACTCTCCAGAATCATCCAGGCCAGAATGGAGGAGATACTCGAGGCCGTATGCTGGCACGTGGAGCAGTCCGGATTCAAGGACGCCCTGCGCAGCGGAATGGTTCTGACCGGAGGCGGCGCAAAACTGGACAGCCTGGCCAACCTTGCCGATTTTGTTACTGGTTACGAGACAAGGATCGGATGTCCTAACACAATGGAGATAGACCCGGGCAGCTGCGAGGGTATAATGGATACCACCGCATCTACCGCAGTGGGTATGCTCATCTACGCTTTCAAGAAGATGGAGTACGGCAGCCTCATTCTTCCGAACTGCGTTTCTGAAATCAGGCAGTATTCTCCAGAACCTGAACTTCCAGAACCTGAACTGGTTCTCGAAGGCGCAAGCGACATCGCTGAAGAAAAGCAGAAAAAGCAAAAGAAGCCATTCGGCTTTTTCAAAGGCATCAAGAAAGGCATACAGCAAGCCCTCGACGGAGAAAACCTTTTCAGCAGCGAATCAAACGACGTCTAACCCACAGACAGCACAGCTATGGAACTTTTTGATGAAAACTTCACAGACTATCCGGTAGATTTTCCAGACAATCACTCCATAATCAAGGTCATAGGAGTAGGCGGCGGTGGCTGCAACGTTGTCACCGAAATCTACAAGACGGGAGTCCAGGACATAGACCTGATGATCTGTAACACAGACAAGCAGGCCCTGGACAACAATCCTGTAAACGAGAAGATCAAGATGGGCACCCTGGGAGCCGGCTGCGACCCTAAGAAAGGAAGGGCCGCCGCCCTGCAGTGCAAAGACGAGCTGGTCCGCTCTCTGGGAGACAAGATAGAGATGGTGTTCGTGGCCGCCTGTCTGGGAGGAGGCACGGGAACCGGAGCCTCTCCTGTAATCGCCGAGATTGCAAAAAGCATGGGCAAGCTGGTTGTAGGCGTTGTGACCCTGCCTTTCAGATATGAGGGAGCCGATTTCATGAACAGGGCAAGACAGGGCCTGGACGAACTCCGCCAGCACGTGGACAGCCTTTTGATCATCGATAACCAGAAAATCTATGACGAGTACGGCGACCTGTCTATGATGCAGGCCTACCAGAAAGTGAATGACGTTCTGGTTACCGCCGTCAAGACCATTTCCGAGATCGTGACCAAGCAGGGCTATATCAACGTCGATATGAACGACGTCAAGTGGATAATGGGAGAAAGCGGAACCGCCACTATGGGAATCGGAACCGCAGAAGGAGAGGACAGAGCCGTGAAAGCCGTGGAAGAGGCCTTCAAGTCCCCTCTTCTGAGCGACTGCGACCTGAAGACCAGCACCGGCGTTCTGGTGAACATCATCTGCAACCCGGAAAACTACAAGATGGACGAGGAGAAATGGGCCCTGGAAAACGTCAAGAGCTTCACCGGCGATCCGGGCAAGTTCAAGAGAGGAGTCGTCTGGGACACCAATATGGGCAACAAGGTGAGAGTCACCATCCTGGCCACCGGATTCGAGCCGCTCAACCTGCCGACTGGCGGCAACATCAAGATCCTTCCGGGAGAAAACGGAGCCGTTTACAAGAATCCGCTCCCTAACCCTAAGGACAACCGCTATCCGGAACCGGAAAACAGCTCCCTGGTTGGAGACTTCAAGCCAAAGCGCAGAGAAGGCGTGGAAAGGCCCGTCCTTTGCACCGACGACGACAGCCTGATCGAGCAGAGAGAGAAAGAGCCTGCCTACCTCAGAAGAAACAACAAGCGCAACCCCGGCATAACCACCAACAGCGCAGGCGGAATGTCAATCATCTCCACAGCCGACGGCCAGACAATCATACCAAGCAACAGATACTTGCATCAGACACAAGACTAAAATGGAAACAAGAGTAAGGTTTGCACCTAGTCCAACCGGCCCCCTCCACATGGGCGGCGTCAGGACTGCACTATATAATTACCTCTTTGCCAAGCAGAAAGGCGGCAAGTTCATTCTCAGAATAGAAGACACAGATTCTCAGCGATTCGTTCCCGGAGCCGAGGAGTACATCCTGGAATCTCTGGCCTGGTGCGGCATAGTGCCGGACGAGGGAATAGAGGCCGTGGAGGAAAACGGCAAGACCGTTTACAAGATAGCGTCCGAGAAAAGCGAGAAGAACCCTCACGCCCCTTACCGCCAGAGCGAAAGAAAGCCCCTCTACCGCCAGTACGCGGAGCAGCTAATAGCCAACGGCTACGCCTACTACGCGTTTGACTCGGCAGAAGAACTCTCCAAGCTAAGAGCCGAGGCAGAGGCCGCAAAGCAGACCTTCATCTACAACTACGAGAGCCGCAAGACTCTGAAAAACTCCCTCACCCTCCCAGCCGACGAGGTAAAGCGCCTCATTGAGACCACCGACACCTGGACCATCCGCTTCAAGATTCCGGAAGGCCAGACAGTGAAGATGAACGACCTTATCCGCGGCGAGATGGAGGTTGAAACCAACACCCTGGACGACAAGGTCCTCTGGAAAGCCGCAGACCAGCTTCCTACATACCACCTTGCCAACATAGTTGACGACCACCTGATGGAAATCACCGAGGTTATCCGCGGAGCCGAGTGGCTTCCAAGCCTTCCGCTCCACTACCTCCTCTACAAGGCCTTCGGATGGGAAGACACCATGCCTCGGTTCGCCCACCTGAGCCTTCTCCTGAAGCCGGACGGCAAGGGAAAGCTCAGCAAAAGAGACGGCGACCGCCTCGGCTTCCCGGTATTCCCTCTCAAGTGGATCAACCCTGAAACCGGAGAAGTTTCCAGAGGCTATCGCGAAGACGGATACTATCCTGAAGCCTTTGTAAACCTTCTGGCCCTGCTGGGCTGGAACCCGGGCACCGAGCAGGAACTCTTCACCCTTGAAGAGCTCATCCCAGTCTTCAGCCTTGAAAGAGTGATCAAGTCCGGCGCCAAGTTCAATGTGGACAAGGCCAAGTGGTTCAACGAGCAGTACCTGAGGAAACGCACTCCTGAGCAGCTGGCATCAGAGTTCCGCCCCATGCTCAGCGATGACATATCAGCCAGATTTTCAGACAAGTACCTTGCCGAAGTCTGCGCCCTGATCAAGGAAAGAGCTCACTTCGTGAACGAGTTCTGGGACATCAGCAAAGCCCTCTTCGCATCCCCTGCCGCATACGACGAGAACGATGTCAAGAAGTTCTGCACACCGGACAACCTCAGCCACGCAGAGGAACTCCAGAAGCTCATCGCCGAGAATGAAATACCATCATTCACAGACGCAGATACAAAAGAAGACTACAAGCAGAACTGCTGCGAAAAGATAGAAGAGCTCCTGACCGGCTACATCAGGGCCAAAGAGTGGAAGATGGGCCAGGTAATGAACACCCTGAGGCTGTTCTTCACCGGAAACACCCGCGGACTGGGCATCTCGGACATAATCTACTTCATCGGAAAAGACGAGGCCCTCAAGCGCATCGCCGCCGGCCTGAACTCTATGAGATAAGCTAAAGGACCACTTCCATCGTGGTTTGCTGCACCCCCATCCCCATCTTCTCGTAGAAGGCGCGGGCGCCGGGGTTCTTCTCCCATACGTGAAGCGTGACGTTATGGCATCCTATGCTCCTGGCGTAATCAATGGCATAATCGTATAGTATCTTCCCCACTCCTTTTCCGCGGGCGCTCTCGTCCACGCATAGGTCGTCTATATACAGTGTCTTGTGATTAAAAATGCATTTGGCGCCAACCGTCTGCTGCACAATGCAGAACACATACCCCAGCACCGCGTCGCCCTCCACAGCAACAAACACCGGAGTTAACTCGCTCTTGAAAATCTGCAGAAGCTGCTCATCCGTGTACTTTTTCTCGCCCGGCTTGAAAATGTCCGGACGCCCCACCCGATGCAGGTCCTCCACCTGGTACAGCAGCTTGTTTACCACGGCAAGATCCCCGGATTCGGCCCGCCTGACTTTGATATTGTTTTTCATTGCTTTGCAAACGATGATACAGATGCAATTTAGCAAAATAATGCTAAATTTGTATGCGTTATGAAGTTCATACCTACATACTGGCTTAACAAGAAACTGGTGAAGATGAACGCTTCAAGCAGAAGCTTCACGCAAAAGCCATGGTCACAAGGAGTTGTGCTTATTGCATTCGTAATTGTGGCTATGATTTTGGCCAATCTGCCCTACACCAGACACATATATCACAACATACTTGAAACCGGCCTTTCCATAAACGTCACATCTCCGGGCGGAGGAACATTCTCCTTCCCTAAGGAAATGACCGTGGAGAAGTTCATCAACGATATCCTGATGGTGGTCTTTTTCTTCACCGTGGGCCTGGAAATCAAGCGAGAAATTATCTCGGGAGAGCTTTCCTCCACTAAAAAGGCCATAATGCCAATCATCGCGGCATTCGGCGGCGTAGTGGCTCCGGCCCTGATCTTCCTGGCAATCAACAAAGGTACAGCGGCCGGAAGCGGATGGGGAATCCCTACGGCCACGGACATCGCCTTCGCCATAGGCATCCTGGCCATTCTCGGCGACAAAGTTCCGGTATCGCTTAAAGTCTTCCTTACAGCCCTGGCCATCGCCGATGACCTTATAGCCATTCTTGTAATTGCCATATTCTACGGCAGCAGCGTCAAACTGATTCTGCTGGGCATAGCCTTCCTCCTGGTTATTGGAATCATAATCATGAAAAAGATGGGAGAGAAACGCCCGTGGTTCTATTTCATTCCGGCCATAGGCGTGTGGACCCTGTTCTATTACTCAGGCATCCACGCAACTATGAGCGGCGTGGTAATGGCGTTCCTGATTCCGTCACGGCCAAGATACAGCAAGAACTATCTGATCCAAAAGAACAAGATATACACCAGGAAGCTCCTCAAGCACGACGACATAGACAAAGACGACTTCCCTAACCCTATTCAGCGAAAAGTTCTCAGAGACATTAGCCGCACATCCAACGACTCCATAGCCATGAGCGACCGTCTCGAGCACGTTCTGGGCCCTTGGGTCAACTTCCTGATTATGCCGATCTTCGCCCTGGCAAACGCCGGAGTAACCATCCCTGGAGTGGAATACTTCAACATCTTCCACTTCACCCCTGAAATGGGCAGCGTAGGCATGGGTATCGTCTTCGGCCTTGTATTCGGCAAGCCTATCGGCATCACCCTAACCAGCTGGCTGGCCGTCAAGACCAAACTCGGCGCAATGCCTGCCAGAGCCACCTGGCCTATGCTTCTGGCCGTAGCCTGCCTGGGAGGAATCGGCTTCACGATGTCCATCTTCGTAGACACCCTCTCCTTCGCCGATGCCCCTGAATATACCCAGCAGCTCCGCGATATGGGCAAGGTTGCTGTCCTGATGGGCTCCTTGGTAGCCGCCATCCTTGGCTGCGTACTTGTCAACATGGTTCACAAGAAGAAAACCGCCCAAAGACTGAATTAAGGGCAAAAGAAAAAAACATCAGATATGAAAAAGATCGTAACCATCATCCTGACGCTGAGCCTGATACTCACATCAGCCACGCTCCAGGCACAAAGATCCGTCAAAAGCGTCAAGTTCGACGGGCTGTCGTTGAACACCGCCCCCGAAGCCTTCATCTCCAAGCTGGAGAAAAAAGGCTGGAAGACCATCTCCATAGTCAATGCAACCGACTCACAAGACCGCTCCTACACCAAAACCACCTTAGAAGGAAAGGTCAACGGAATAGAAGTCTCCGCCACCGTCATCCCGTCCGAAGACCTGGAGAAAGTAAGCCGGATAGTAATGTTCACCGACGAAGACCAGGCCCTCTGCAAAACCCGCTACGATGTAATAAAGAGCTGGCTTGTAGAAGAATACGGCAAGCCAATAGTTGAAGATCTGGAGATGGCGGACAGCAACTTCTCTTGCTACTGGGGCGATTTCAATAAAGGCGAAAGAGACCTTCAGAAGAACCACATAACCCTGATTACCGCAGATCTGTCTTACGTAGTTGCCTCTCTGGACAACAAAGAAACTGCGCTGGATGCCACCATCAACAACGTAGGCGACAAAGTTGAACACGTAGGCGACAAAATCTCCGAAACCGGCAAGAAAGCCTCCGAAAAAGGCAAAGACATCAAGGAAAAAGCCGAAGAAAAAGCCGAGAAGATAGCCGACGGAGCCACTAAAGTCTCCAAGAAAGCCAAGAAGATAGCCAACGCCGCCGCCCAGGGCGCCAAAGACGCCTGGCAGAGCATCAAAGAAGCCGTCAAGAAAAACGACTAGGTAGAATCACCGGAGGAGGGATTCGGCGAGGTGGATGGCGTGGCGGACGCAGTCGTCGCAGGAGCAGAGAACTTTCCCGCGGATGACCTTGCCGGTTGATGGATCGGTCTGCAGGCCTTTGATGTCAGAGCATCGCAGAGCCCCTGCCTGCTCCTTGAACTTCTGGCAAAAGCCTCTGGTAATCATCGTTGTAGGCACTTTACGTGTTTCCTCATCGTCCGGAGAAGAGCCAGGAGTGTTCAACAGACCGGCCACCATTCCCGCACCCACAAGAGCCCCGCAAGTGGCGTCGCCGCATCCCATTCCGCTTCCGAAGCCGGAACCTAAGGCAAGCAAATAATCCTCAGTACTGTTTTGTATCTCAGGCGCAAAAGCCAGCAGCACCGCCTGGCAGCAATTCAGCCCCAATGCATGCTTTTTTTCCAGAGCCAATTCAGATCTATCCATATCGCGATTAGTTTCTTTTGGTGTAAAGTTAATTACCTTTTTGCTATATTTCGGAAAAATTATATAACACAACAAGACAATGAAACTTATCAAACTCCTTTCAGTTGCAGCTGTATGCCTGCTGTTCACAGCAGTAAGCTGCGCTCACGACAGAATCATTCCTGTAACTCAGCTTCCGGCTCAGGCTCAGACATTTATCAAGACATACTTTGCCGACAAGACCGTTGCATACGCAAAGCAGGACGGAGCAAAGTACGAGGTTAAGTTCAACGACGGCGCCGAGGTAGAGTTCGACCGCAAGGGCAACTGGGACAATGTAGACTGCAAGTTCACCGCCGTTCCTGAGGCTATCGTTCCGGAGCAGATCAAAAACTATGTAGCAGCCAACCATCCAGGCGCTCTTATCACCAAGATAGACAAAGAGCGTTACGGCTACGAAATTGAGCTGTCCAACAGTCTGGAGCTCAAGTTTGACCGCAACTTCAACATCTTTGACATCGACGACTAGAAGCTGAATGTCTCAGGCTCTCCGCCGAATGACGCTATAGTAGCGGTTGCATTGCGGAAGTAAAGGACGATTGTATTGTCGTCATTCTCGTTATACATGCTGCGCAAGGACTCGTTCTTGTCCAGCATGTCTTTTTTAGCCTCTACCCTTTCGTCCGGCACCAGCTCTCCGCTGATTCTTATCCACTTGCCATCCTTGAAAGCGCAGATTTCCACCAGCGGATTAGCCACAATCTGCTTGTAGACGTTCTTCTTCTTTCCCGTCTGGATGTAAAGCTTTCCTTCAAAGATTTCCGCCGTGCCAAACGGCCTTACCCTCGGCTGGTTGCCTTCAACAGTAGCCAGGTAGTAAACGCCGGCGTCTTTCAGAAACTGCTGCGCCTTCAGGGCGTTCTCGGGATTAGGTTCAATCTGCTGCATAACTTCAGTGTTTTGAGTCTGGGCAACAGCCTCCTGACCTTCATCTGCCACGCGTTTCGGACCGCAGGAAGAGAGCATCAGCACCGCCGCTGCCATAAATAAAAACTTTTTCATATCGCGATGGTTATCTTACTCTTTTCGTATTCTTCAACAAGTTCAGACAGAAGGTCAAGTTCAACAAGACGAGGATCATCTGAAGGAGTATTCTCCCCTGTCTCAAAGAAAAGAGAATCAATTCTTTTCATAATAGCAGCATACTGCTGTTCATTTTTTATCCGTGCCATAGTTACAGTTCTAATACAATGTAAAGGTAAGAACTTTCCCTTGATTTGCTCGGAAAAAGGACACGGGCTATGGTGCTTTGTAAGTTACTGTGTATCAGAGGCTCTGAAATATTACCCTCTGTTTTCGCAGGGGTAATATTAGGAGAGTGCTGAGTATCAACGAGTTGCAGGACACCATAGCCCCGCATGGCTCTTCATCCAGGGGCAGCGGGCCACCATAGCCCCATCCCTGGCTAGCCGAGGACGGCTTTGAAGGCATTGTAGTTTCTGCTGATGAGCATCCCGGCCGATGCCATCATCATAGAGGACAGCACCTTCCAGGCCGGCAGGACAGCCACAGTCTGGGGTACCCGCAATATCGAGATGAAAAAGAAGCTGGTAGCCTACAAAAAGGAGCTCAAGGCTCAGGGCAAGACAAAAGCCCAGATAAAGAAGGCTATGGACGAGAAGAGGCTCGGCGAACTCAGCGACACGGGAGTCTTCGAGGGCAAGAATGTTATGGGCAAGGTGCTGATGTGCTGCCGCGACAACCTCCGCCACGGCACGAAGCCCCTAATCGACCACGCTCTCCTCAAGAGCAAGCACATTCACCTCGACATCTAACCGCCGGCGGCTATTGCACCTCGGTGAGGGCACCGGTAACGGAATCGATGATGAAACCGCGGACAGTCACGTCCTTCGGCATTAGCGGATGGGAGACTATCGCTGACACGGTCTTGCGAACAGAAGCCTCAGTATCGTGGAACCCCTCCAGCCACTCCCCTATGCCGCGGCCTTCCCACTCGGAAAGCGTCTGAGGAGACACTCCCCGCTCCAGCATGTGAGGACGGAACTCCTTGTAACTCATGTGGCACGCTCCGCAGGTGGAGTGATGCACCACCATTACCTCCTCCACGCCCAGCTCGTAGATAGCCACCAGCAGAGAGCGTATGGCGGAATCCGTCTGGGAAAGCACCAGCCCTCCGGCGTTCTTGATAATCTTGGCGTCGCCGTTCCTCAGCCCGAGCGCCTTTGGCAGCAGCTCTGTAAGCCGAGTGTCCATGCAGGTCAGCACCGCTAGTTTCTTGGCCGGGAACTTGTCCGTCACATAGGGCTCAAACCCCCGCTCCTCCACAAACTTCTTGTTGTACAAAAGAACCTGATCTATCATAGTTTTCAAACTGTATTATCTTCCGCGAACCGGGGGCTTCAGCTGTATGCAATGGAGTGTCTTGTGATCTTCTTTATTCTTGTAGTTGCACACATTCAGCCTCAGCGAGAAGGCCGGCACATCCACGCTCTCCGTCAGCTCCCGCAGCAGGTCGGCTTCCACATGGACATCCTTGTTCACCCGCCCCAGCGTCACGTGCAGCTTGAAGTCCGACTCTATCATGCAGCCTGCCGCTTCCAGATCCTGTCGCAGAGCATCCACCATCTGCAGAAGGCTATCCGGCACATACGAGCACGTCAGAAACACCACTCCGCCCATACTCTTTGAAAAGGATCCGATCTTGTCAAACGTAAGCTCCGGCGCCTCAAACGAGGCAAGATGCCGGTTCATTATCGCGATAACCACCTCTATTGAAGGCACCTTCTTCAAAAACGCCAGCGTGATGTGATAGTTACCGTTCTGCCATCCGACCGGCACAAAACCCTCCCTCATCACCTGCTTCAGTTCTACTAGCCACCTGGCATTCTTCCTGACGGGCACCTCTATTTCTATATACGTCTCGCCACTGTCGCGTTTCTTGTGTCCATTCCCGTTCATACTTCTATTGTTATTCATTATCCTCAGCGATATTATTCAATTTCATCGAAATTAAAGACTTGAAATAACGCCTTAAAGCCTCATCCTCACAATATACATAGCAACCCTTCTGACCTCGTGTCAATAAGGTTTTATATGTGTTGAGTATCAAGCGGTGAGCTTCCTCGTCTGAAGAAGTTTTTATGCCTGAAGATTTGTCGTCTCTTGAAATAGCATTTTTGTCTATTACAACTCTTCCTGACGCCTGGTCAAAAACCAGATCTTTTCCAATCAAGACACCGACATAGTCGAACTCCAGACCTTGAGCCGTATGAATACAGCCAACCTCTTCAAAAGAGTTAGGATTAATGGCCCAAATGTTATCGTTTTCCAGATTCCATTTTGCCTTAAATTTCTCCCCGATAACAATATCATACAAGCCTCGATGATGCTTCACGTCCCAGTCATAGCAGTACCCTGCAACCATCCTAGCCTTGTTGTTAATCTTATTCTTGACGCGGAGGGCTTCCCTCATTTCAGAAGGATCATCAAATACCTTGAATTCATAGTTCAATTCCGACAAGGAAACGTTAATCGTTTCATCGCCTTTTTGCAACAGATTGTCTACAAACTGAATATACGCATCACTGCCGTTGCATCTGAATTGAGACGTCAATTTGGTTTCCTTTGAAAGCACGAGTCTTGAGCCAAGGCTTTGACACCATTTCGTTATCTCGCCAATAGAACCTATATCCTTAGTTGTTACCGCCTGGTCTTCATCCAACATAAATATCGTCAGCAACGACGATTCAATACACTCCTTAACCTGATTCTCGCCAGACCAGTCTCCATACATCTTCTTGACAAGACGATGAGCTTCATCCACAATCAGGCAATCGTACAAATTCTTGGAACACTTGGAAAGGGCGAATGGAGAACGGAACAAATGCTTGATGTCAACCAAAGACTTAGCCTTGCCATCTGCCAGAAGTGTCAAAAAAGCGTTTCGCGGAGCACTGTTCTTCGTGACATAACTTGAATTGTATCCAAGTTTTATAAACTCCATTAGCAAATTAACCGCAAGAACTGATTTTCCCGTGCCGGGCCCTCCCTGAATTATGATAGTTCTCTTCTTTCTATCACGTTGACACTGAGACATCATCTTCAAGCACATGTCGAAACAAACAACCTGCTCGTCAAGCAAAAGGAATTCATCTTTTCCTTTAACCATAGACACTAACGAATCCTGAAGAGATTTTGACGGCTTAATTCGCCCATGATCAATCAAATATAGGAGATCTCCTCTACTTGATTTCTTCGTGATGAATTTCTTGATAAAAGCCGAAAACTCGCTAATCTCATTTTTGATAAAGAACGGAGCCTCCGTGTACCATTCTTTGTAGATAGAATTAGAAAGAGTTGACCGATACTCCGGCAAATAATTGTGTAGATACGCACAAGGAATTATGTCTATCTTTTCATCCGCCAGGATCTGAGAATAGTTTCTGATGAATCTTGCGTAAGAGTATGCCTGATAAGAAGGATGACAAACTATTCGATTATCGTTGGCAACATAAGTTCTCACACAATAATGCATTTCGTCATCTACGACTTCAGCATTCTCCCATTGCTTGAGTTCAACAATCACAACACGATTATTGTCATATATGTCCGCCCCGGAAATAATGAAATCCACTCGCTTGGATGTCAGAGGAATATTGTATTCAATAGCAATCTCAACCTCATCGTCAATCTCTTCGTCATCAACGATATTACGCATGTACTGCATAGAATTGCGCCATGCGTTATACTCACGAGGACTGCCGACATTTAAACCGTGGACACGTATTTGATCTAGTATTATGTCCGCGATTTTATCATGCCTGACATCTTCTACAAATTGATGCTTGGTGCTATTGTAAACAATCATCGAGATTAATCCTTGCTGTACTTTTCAATATTCTCTTTCCACTTGGCTTCCTTGGCCCTTTGGCGTTCTTCTTTGGCGGCTTGCTTTTCTGCCTTTGTCTGATTCTTTATTTCTTGTCTGGCTGCTTCATTTGCCTTTTTCTCAGCTTCTATCTTCTCATATTCCTCGATGCTCTTGGCAGTCTTCTTGGAAACGTTGCTTTTTAGGAATTTGCCAAAGTCCTTACCGATGGATTTATGGCCATCGCCCATAAGATTTACAAAGTCCCCTATCCTGCCGCCATTGCCGTCAAGCTCAACAGAAGCAAAAGGTTTATCCTTGTCCATCGCGAACAAAAAGAACGTACCTTCAATGTCCCCGTCCTTTTCTATCGATTTAACCTTGAAGATGATGCGGTATTGAGACTTGGTGTCGTCAGGACCAAAAAGATAAACGCTCTTCTTTCCCATGCTTTCCTCCACAGCAAGAAGGAAAAGTTTGCGGAGAGAAGACTTAGCGTCTTCCCATTCTTTCTTGCCCATCAGGTCGGAATTGTCCTGTTCAGACAAGCCACGAATTGTCGCTGAAGAATAGTCTATGCTGAAAGCAACGCGGTCTCCGTCTTTCAAGACAGAATAGCCGCCAGGGTTGCCTTTATATGTTCTCTCAAGAAGGTAATGAGGTTGCTTCGTCTGCGCAAACGACTCAACATTTGCACTCATCATCGCAGCCATCAAGACCATCGCGATAAAAAACAGTTTCTTCATTGTATTGGTTTATTGTTTGATTCAGTGCTATCTGGTTCAGCTTCAGGCTCATCTTCATCTATATCGCTGAAGGTCTTGATGCCCTTTTCCTGGCATTCAATGTCATAGTTGAAGATGTCCAGGTATAAGAGCATTACACGGCTGGAGTTGTCTTCTTCGGTGCCAACTATGCTCACGGAAATAATGCCTATTGTAACATCGTCATCATTTACATAGAAGTCGGATTCGTAGGTGCACATCTGCTGCTGGAGGGCCTGGATTTCCTTGCCATCGCCCTTCTTGAAAGGAGAGTCGAAGACCTCCTCGATGGCGGGGTATGGGTAGAGGGCGAGAAGGCTGTCCTTTAGGTGGAGGTATTCGGCTTCCAGCTCGGACCAGGTGCCGCGGTTGGGGCGGAAGAGGGCCACGCGGCTGATAAGCCCGGTCTTGGGGGTGCGCATAAGACAAATCTCAACCGGAAGGCCGTCAACAGTGCCGGTCATTTCTGTCATCTTCTGGATGTCGCTGATCTCCTCAAAGCCCCGGGCCTTTAGAGAACGGGCAAAAGCAGTGCTGCTGCCAGCCATCGGGAGGCCCATAAACTCCAGATGCATGTACTCTTTGTTTTCCTCCGCGATTTTCTGGATCTGCTCCTTTCTTTCGCGGATTTTGCGTACGGTACGGCACGACTGGGCTGCCGTGCATAAAAGCAGGGCTGCTACTGCAACTGTTGCTATGATAAACGGCTTTTTCATGACGATTCTACTCCAATTATCAAATTTAGCAAAAATTTACGATTCTACGATTGTAAAAAAGGGACGGGAAACGTTTAAGTCTTTAAGGTTGCAAATTGTGACCTTGAATTACGAGGGGCTATGGTGCTTTGTAAGTAGCTGTGTATCAGTGCGCCCAAAATATTACCCCGCGAATAAGGGCGGGTAATATTAGAGAGGGCCTGAGTATCAGCCGGTTGCAAGACACCATAGCCTAGCACTTCACCCCTATTTAAAATCGTCCCCAAGTTGGGGACGATTTGATCCTGAGATATTCCCTGAAAATCGTACGATTGTAAAAAAGTGAAGGGTAAAGTTTGAGCAGGCGGCTGGCCGAGATCTTCGGAGGTTATATTTGCCACAAATCAAAATGAAGGATGTGTATGGAGAAGACGGGAATTGTTGATCCGGAGTATTTGCAGTGGATCAAAGATCTAAGCTTGCGCTATCGCAGAGGACAAATTAAAGCGGCTGTCCACGTCAATCAGGAAATGCTGCGATATTATTGGGATCTCGGAAAAGACATTGTCCAAAGAGATGCCGAGAATAAATATGGTAGCGGGTTCTTTAATGTACTTAGTCGTGATTTGAAGGCATCGTTAGGTTTGAGCAAGGGGTTTTCACCAACAACCCTCAAGTATGCAAAATATTTCTATTGTCTTTATTCTCAGGCTTTTGAAAATCGTCAACAACTTGTTGACGATTTTAAGCAATTATTTAACATTCCTTGGTCTCACCATACTCAAATAATAGATAAAACAAATGGAGATGTAAATAAAGCCATCTTTTTCGTAAAGAAAATAATTGAGAATGGCTGGAGCAGGAATACACTGCTGAACTTTCTTGATTCCGATTTATATAAACGTTCTCAAAATACGTTAACGAATTTTGAAAGGACTCTTCCCAAGGAAAACAGCGATCTGGCTTCAGAGATAATGAAAGATCCATACAATTTTGCATTTACAGGCATCCTTGAACCCTACAATGAACGTAAGCTTAAAAACTCTCTGATAGACAACATCTCTCAGTTCTTGGTTGAACTGGGTACCGGATTTGCGTATGTGGGCAAAGAGTACCGTCTCCAAATCGGTGACAATGAAAGATTTCTTGATCTTTTGTTTTATAACCTCAAGTTGTCTTGTTATGTGGTAATCGAAGTCAAAATAGGAAAACTGGATTTTGGAGATATTGGGCAACTCGGTGGATATGTCGTAGCATGTAATCACCTGCTTAGAAAGTCAGGCAGGGATAATCCAACGATAGGTCTTCTGATATGTAAAGAAAAAGACAATCTGATAGCGCAATATGCTCTTGAAGCTAGTAATCAACCTATTGGAATATCTGAGTACGAGCTGGCAAAACTGTATCCTGAGAAAATCGAAGGAACTATTCCAACCATTGAAGAAATGAAAGCCAAACTATAACTTTATGTTTCAACTAACTAAAGAAGAATTTGATAATTGGATATCACAATTTGCAACATCCAATTCCATTATTATGGGAGCACGTTACTTTCCTTCACGCGCAGCTTATCCGAAATGCAGGCAATCAAGTTCAGATAAGGGGAACATAAGGTGAACATAAGGGCTATGGTGCTTTGTAAGTAACTGAGTATCAGGATGCCCCAAATATCACCCTGCGAAAAGATGATAGTAATATTAGGGAAGGCTTGAGTATCAGCTGATTGCAAGACACCATAGCCTAGCACTTCTGCCCTATTGAAAATCATCCACAAGTTGTGGACGATTTTCATTCCATTGGTGACACCATAGCCACAGCACCATCTACCATCCCTAACGGTAGTTCTCGATGTAGTCTATCAGGCCGATTCCCATAAAGGCCAAAATCATTCTAAGAGTACGTTTCATAATAAACCTCCTTTTTTCAAAAAGGCAGGCAGAACAAGAAGCCCCGCCTGCCGTCTACCACTAACACTAACATTAAGTAACACGATGCAAAGGTATGGTGGCGTTTTGACAGGTTTTGTCAAAGAAGCGACTGTCCGCAAAAATTGTGTTTTACGCATTCATTTACAATCGTACGATCGTAAAAAAGTGATGGGGAAAGTTATCCTGAGCATTAGATTCATGCATTTCGACATGTATATTTGAGAGAAAAGAGTTTGAATTATTAACTTTTATGTTTATTTTTGCAAAGAAGATTTATGGAAAGAAATCTGTTTATTGAATTGCTGGAAAGCGGGGAAAAGGTCAGCCTTTATTCTCCTCATTTTGAAGGAGAACAATATTCTGAATTTGAGAATTTCTTGCTAAAGTACAAGGACTTATATCCAGAAGATGTAAAGCAAATTGTCTATAGATTAGACATAATAAAAAGAGATGGAGCCAAAGATAGACACTTTCGATACGAAGGAACTAGAAAAGATAGAGTAATGGCTCTTCCCTCGCATTTAGAAACAACATCGCTGAGATTGTATTTGCTTAATATTGAAGCAAAGATTCTTATAATCGGGAACGGCGGGCTTAAAGAAACAGCAACATACGAAGAGGATGTAATCCTTCATAGGCAAGTAAAGACTCTTCAAAAGATCGATATTGAACTTAAACAGAGAGAACAACAAAAAGTAATCGTGATAAAAGGAACAGAATTGCTTGGAGAATTGTCTTTTACAATAGAAGAAGACTGATTTTAATATATGAAAAAGAGCAACAAGATATTAGATGAAATACGAGAGGGTATCTCCCCTGAAATGAAACTGCAAATGGAACTGTCTGTTGCTATTGCAAACAAGGTCTACGACATTCTTGAGAAAAAAGGAATGTCCCAGAAAGATTTTGCCCGGCTGATTGGAAAAACGGAAACAGAAGTAAGCAGATGGTTATCCGGGACACATAACATGACAATTGCAACTATAAGCAAGATTTCGTGCGCCCTGAAAGAAGACATCATAAAGGTGTTATAGCAATGAAAAATCAAAAAGGCGAGGGGCTATGGTGCTTTGTAAGTGGCTGAGTATCAAGATGCCCCAAATATTACCCAGCGATTAAGGGTGGGTAATATCAGGGGCGGTCTGTAAATCAATGAGTTACAAGGCACCATAGCCTTGTTCCCGGCTAGTACTGCCGCATCAGGTTGAATTCCTGCTTCTGGCCGGTTTCGGCAAAGGTAACGGTGCCGTTGAAGCCGTCGCCGCGGCCTTCCAGGATGCCTTCCATAGTGGCTTTCTTTTCTTCTCCCTGGTAGATGTCAATAACCAGCTTGTTG
Organism: Bacteroidales bacterium; assembly: GCA_017962375.1. GTDB lineage: Bacteria > Bacteroidota > Bacteroidia > Bacteroidales > UBA932 > Egerieousia. The sequence continues at coordinate 53,510 of JAGCVJ010000011.1, read as the reverse complement.
TAGCCTTCCGGATTTGGCTCATCAGAAACTTCCTTGAGGGTGTAGCGGAAACGAGGGTTTGAGTCAAGTGCAAGGTATCCGCAGATGCCGTTTGCCTGGTCTTCGTCGGTACGGTTGTTCCAAGGGGACCAGCAGAGGGTAACCGTTTCCTCGCCCATAGTTCCGGTGTAAATCAGGAAGTTAGATACGTCTATGCCTTCAAATGCATCTATCTGCTCTACCGGCTGTTCTTCTATCATAGGAGCCTCTTCAAGGCAGAGGATTTCTTTCATGTCATCAACATAGTCTGCGTTGATGCTTGGGGTGGTTTTCTTGTTCTTGCAGCTGACGAAAAGGACTGCAAGCAGAAGCGTGGCTGAGAAAAGAAGTAGTTTTTTCATAATCGGGGGCTTTTGTGTGTTGTTATTTTGATGTTTATTGTTTGCGTGTGGGTTATGGGTTGGTATGTTAGCTTGTTGTGGTTGTTAGGTATTGGGTGTTTGTGGGTTGAGTGTGGCGGTTGGGGGTTTAGGTGAGTTAATGGAACAGGAGTTTGCTTACAGCAGAGGCGTCCAGGGCCCACTGGTAGGTGTAGCAGAGGTCCGGGTCGGCTTCCTCGGGCGATGAGGCCAGGGTTAATTGCTGGGCCTGGGCCTTGATCTTAAGGAGCTCCCCTACTGAAAGCTTGTTCTTCAAGCGCTTGAGGAGGGCCTCCACGGCATCCACGTTTAGCTGAGCTATCCACTGGGCGGTGAAAGACATCTCGAGCCAGGTGATTTCTCTCTGGTCTATGTCCAGAAGGCCGAATACCAGGCCTTTGGAGAGGTTGCTCTCCGATATTCTCACGATGTGCTGCACGGTGGAAGGATCGTAGGCAACGCCAGTCTCGTCTGAAATCTGCATAGGGTTGGCGGAGTTCATCCAGCCCACCATGAGGTTCGGGGAGATGGCTCCGCGAGAGTAGGCGTTGCAGGAGAAGAGCACGTACTTGGCGCCGGAGTCTTTTAGTTCAGGGATGTTGAGTTCAACGTACTCGGCTGTGCCAATCTGGTCCGGAATGTTGCGGATATCGCCGGAATGCTTGGCACCAGGGAGGGTGAGGTTGAAGTAGGCGCAGTATTCCTTCTTTCCGTCCTCATAGCAGACGGCAGCGCTAAGGTCCATGTCCAGGTGCTGGGCAGGAAGGCCCTTGCCCCACTGCATGAACAGGCGGACAGAGTCTCCCTCAACCTTGAAGCGAGTGCCCTGAAGGGCGGCGGAGGTGTCCTGAATGGTGGAAGAACGGTCGCCCACGCTTACAGGAATGTCGAACAGGGCCGGATCGATGAATATCTTTTTTCCTATTGTGGAAGTGTCCTTGGCAAAGTGGCGGAGCATGGTTTCCTTGTATAGGTCGCTGACGGCTTTTGTCATGCTTTCTCTCTGCTCAGGAGTGAAGTTGTCCAGCTTCTTGTTGTAAGGGATGGTCTTGGTGACTCCCGTAAGAGGACGGGCAATGCGGGTGGAGCTGGTGTCGAAGAACAGCTCGGCGGCGTTGCCAAGGGAGAGAATCAGCCTAGGCGGAACCTTGTCCATAACCTGGCGGAAAGCGTCCAGGGCGGGCTGTTGCCCCAGGCGGAGCATTACGGCAAACAGGCTCCTTGCAAACGAGCCCGGCCTCTGCTTCAAAAGCTCCAGGGCGCGGCCGTAATCCACGCAGCCGCAGTTTATGCCAAGGCATTTGTCAAGCTCGCCCTTCCATACGGAATAGTTGTCTTTGTAGAATACGTCCAGCAGTTTTGCAAGCATTTCAAAGCCCGGTTTGCGGGAATATTCGCCCAGGCGGAGGGCGCGGATCATTCTTACCCACATTCCCCTCTTGGGATGCATTATCTCGCAGGCGGCGTCAGCGTCCATGTCCAGGCCGTTGAGCCAGAGGGCTACGGCGCGGCATGTGCGCCTGTCGTACTTGAGTTTCAGGTTCTGCTTCATGACCGCAGAAGCTTCCTGGCTTTTGTCCAGAGGCCCCCACATGTGGGCGTTGAGCTTTCCGGCGTGGGCTATGAGCGTCTTTGGCTGAAGAATCTGCAGCTTGCCCGTTTTCTTGTACCACAGGTAGCGGAGTATGTCGTTCGGGGAAGAAAAACACTTCCCGGCCTTTTCTATGCAGTCATTTTCCATCAGGGCATCCGCCACAACAATGGCCGTTTCCTTCATCGCGACAACAGAAACATCCTCAACCCCGAAGATGTTTATCAGGGCCTTTAGGCTCTCTATCTGAGTGGCGTCCAGAGGAACGGTGGAAGAAAGCAGGGAGTCCTTCAGGCTATTCAGGTCCTGGGCCGTCATCAGCCTCAGCGATTTCTTCTTGGAACCCTGGCCCTTGTAGATGAAATTGGCTGTCTTGAACGGAGTGCCGCAGAACGGGCAGCCGTTGTACCTCTCCAGCGGGAAGGTGCCGTCCGGGATGAAATGCCCGCACGGAAGAACGGTGCCGGTCATTCCCATAAAGGTCTCTCGCTGAGAAGCTTGCTCTTTCGGATCTTGCAGCGGAACATCTAGCGCTCCCTGAGGAAACTTGCCGTGAGAGAGTTCTCTGTAGTAGTTGGCGTAAAGGGTTATGTAGTGGTCTATGAAAGATTCTCCCGTAGGAACGTTCCATCCCTTGACCAGCGGAGCCCAGTTGAGGTTCACGCCCAGGGCCGTGTCTATTACCTGCGTTATGTCTTCAAGGATATTGCTTTCTTCTTCGCCGGCATTTTCCGCCTTTGCAGTTTGCAAGGTGCATAAAGCCCTGAGAAGCTCTTCCTCAACTACATAGCCCTTGTCTGAAAGCTCCAGCAAAAAGGCTGAAACTTCCTTTGTAACAGGAGCGTCCGGGAGTATGTCTTTGCGGAGAATGTCAACAAACAAGGCGTTGTAGCGGAGCGCTACGGCTAAGAGAGATTTCCTTTGCTCCGAGGCTAAGGCGCCCGACTTGCCTGAAGCCGAGGCGTGTGGCTGTAATGTATTGTCGTTCATAGTTAAAAAGAAACGGAAATTGCCGGTCTGAAAAATGAAACCCGAAGGCTTCTAGCTGTGAAGTAAGACCGGCTTGGTCCGTTTCAGTTGCAATATACGAAAAAACTCTGACAATACAGAGCGGACTATCTCGCGTCCATAGGAGAAGAGTCGTCGTCTTCAGGATTCTGGCTGTCCAGCGGGTCTTCTCTCTCCGGGGTATAGGATGGAGGCCCCGCCTGGGCGGTCGGGTTGTTCGGGATCTTTACCACATATCGCTGATAATAAGTAATCAGCAGCGTGGTCATAGGTATGGCGATAATCATTCCCATTATACCCAGAAGACTGCCCCAGATGGAGAGGGAGAGGAGGATGATGGCAGAGTTGAGGCCGCTTACCTTGCCCATGATCTTAGGCGTGAGCACCACGTCCTGGATTGTCTGCACCACGGCAAACACCGCCAGGGCCGATAGCATTATCAGCCAGAAGCTCTCGCCCGTGTTGGCGGCCTTTACGGCGGCCAGGGCTATAGTTGGTATGAAGCCCACCAGCTGCAGGTAAGGCACCATATTCAAAAGTCCTATGAAAAGGCCCAGGGCTACCGCAAGCGGAAAGTCTATTATCAGGAATCCTATGCTAAAGAGAATGCCTACGCAGAGGGCTATCAGCGCCTGGCCCTTGAAGTACTTGTTCATGCCGGACTCCAGGTCGTTCATCAGCTGGGTGAACGGCTTTCTGATCCTCTCCGGAAGAAGTTCCTTGTAGCCTCTTGCCAGACGGTCATAGTCTATGAGTATGAACAAAGTGTAAAGCAGCACCATTGCAATTGTCACGATGCCGGAGAAGGCCTTGAACGAACCTGTCAGGAACTCCCAGATCCTCGGCATGGATTCCTTGAGCACGTTCACAAGACCATCTATGGTAAAGACGCTCTTGAGCTTGTCCACACTCAGCAATTCTGCCAGAAAATCGTGGACCATCGCTGAGAAGCCGCCTGTCTCATAGTTGTTCATCAGGTAGTTCACCAGCATGTCCTTCACCTTGAGGATCTCCTGCCACATCGGTGGGAATATCATGAGGAAAGCTCCGTACAAGACGCCGCCCACCACTATGAACGCCGCCACTATTCCCAGTATCCTGTACTTGAGGCGGCACTTCTTCTGGAAGAAATTCACCAGAGGATTCATCAGGTAGGCAATCAGCCAGCCGATGAAAAATGGCAGCAAAACGCTGCTGAGCCTTCTCAGAAGCATTATCAGTCCTACAACCAAAAGAACTATCAGGCAGCCCTTGATGAAGCTGTCAAACGTTATCGTCCTGTTCCATCTGTCCTTGATGTCCATATCGCGGAATAACAAATACTACTGCAAATTTACTCAAGTTTCCTAATTACGAAAAAACTTATTATCTTTGATAGCAACAAAGTCACAAATCTAAAACCGACTGTTATGAAATACAGATGGCTAAGAAATCTCCTTAAAGGATTCTCCGTTACCACCGCGCTGTTCGTGTTCACGGCTTGCTACGGCACACCTCAGGGCTACAAGATGGAGCAGCCGGTAGAGGGAGATGAAATTGTTTCAGAAGCACTTGAGCAGGATACCACCGTTGTCCAGAACGAGGCTCTGAACACAGATGCTGCACTTACCGAGGATGAAGAGGCTAAAGGAGAATGAACCCCTTTCTCTTCAGGCAATTCCGAAGGCTCGAGACTAATGTTCACGAGCTGAATTATCTTTTCTGGGAATGTACTCAGCGATGCAATCTCTCCTGCAGACATTGCGGGAGTGATTGTTTTACGTCCGCCAAAGACCAGGACATGCCTCTGGAAGATTTCCTGAGGGCGCTGGATACCATCCCCAACCCTTTCAAAGCATCCAAGGCAGCCAAGTCCAAATCCTCAGCCAAGAACTCCTCTCGCAAAGACAACATAGACCGCCTGATAGTTGTCCTTACCGGCGGAGAGCCTCTCCTCAGACCTGACATAGAGCAGGTTGGAAAAGAGATTGCCAAGAGAGGATACTACTGGAGCATGGTCTCCAACGGCTTCTTCTACACAGAAGAGATGCACCGCAAACTCATGGCCGCCGGCCTTAAAGCCATAACTTTCAGCCTGGACGGAATCGGAGAAAACCATAACTGGATGAGGGGAAACCCCAAGAGTTACGACCACACCATCAAAGCCATAGAAATTGCTGCCAAGGAAAAACTCCTGGACCTGGATGTGGTCAGCTGCATCAACCGCCGCAGCATAGGCCAGCTGGAAGAAATATACCAGACGCTCATGTCTTTGGGAGTCAGGAAATGGAGGCTGTTCACCATCATCCCGATAGGCAGGGCAAAAGACGATCCTCAGATGCATCTGACGAACGAGGAGATGGTTCGCCTGATGGACTTTATCGCCGACAAGCGCCTTCAGAAAACTCCTTTGAACGTGTCCTTCAGCTGTGAAGGATATCTTGGCCGCTACGAAGAGAAAGTACGCCCGGTAAGGCATTTCTGCCATGCGGGAATCAACATAGCTTCCGTGCTTATAGACGGAAGAATCTGCGCCTGCCCTAACATAGACCGCGACGTCTTCTCCCAAGGCAACATCTACACAGACAATCTCTTTGAAGTCTGGGAGAACAAGTTCCAGGCCTTCCGCAAGCGTGACTGGGCCCGCAAAGGCATCTGCGCCAAATGCCCTCAATTCAGAAACTGCCTCGGCGGAGGAATGCACAACTGGCACTCCAGTCCAGACGGCAAAACCACAATCGACGAATTAAGCAACCCTCTTAGCTGTCACTATCACCGTACCGGCGGACGTTAGCAGGGGCTATGGTGCCTTGCAAGTCGCTACTTCTCAACGATATACAAAAAGCACCCCCGCGAAAACGCAGGGGTGCTTTTAGGAATTGACAGATGTTCAGCTAGTTACGAGACACCATAGCCCCAGGCATTCCGTATATAAGCTGAAACTTCATCTACATCGCTGAGACTATTTAGCCTCCTCAGCTTTTGGGCAGTCCTTGTGCTGACCATCGCATTCAGCCTTTGCCTTGTCACACTCGGCCTTTGCCTCTGGACAAGCCTCTCCGTGATGATGCTTAGGGCCCTTAGGTCCAAAGCAAGGAACGGCCTTGGTTGCAGGGAATGCCTTGCTCCAAGCCTTCATTGCAGAACCGTCAGCGGCCTTGATTTCCTTGACCTGCTTTACGTTGATCTTTGGAACAGCGATTTCAGGACATGCCGGCTTCTCAGGCTTTCCTTCTGGGCAAGCGGCTTTGGTGGAATCGCACTCTGCCTTTGCCTTGTCGCAAGCTGGCTTTTCAGGGCAAGCTTTCTTCAGAACGATAACTACGAACTGGCCGTCTACGCTCTTAGGACCTTTGCAGTCTGCCTTAGCCTCAGGGCACTCGGTCTTTGTGGAATCGCACTGTGCCTTTTCCTCCGGGCAGCACTCGTGGTTGTTAGCCTCGCACTCCTTAGGATCCATTCCGCAGTCGTGGGCTTTTCCAGCCTCTTTTGCACAGTCCTTATGCTGACCGTCGCACTCTGCTTTGGCTTTGTCACACTCGGCTTTTGCTTCCGGGCAAGCCTTGGTGGAGTCACACTCGGCCTTAGCCTTGTCGCACTCAGGTTTTGCTGGAGGGGTGGTGATGTCTTTGTCTGTTACGAAAACACACTCGATTTCCTGACCTTCGATCTGGAAAGCGTCAGCTGTAACGCTCTCGGCTGAAACTGCCTTTGCATACTTTACTACTACGGCTGCAGGCTGTCCGTCCGGACCAGCTACAACTGCGGTAACGCTCTCAGGCTTTGCTGAGCAAGAAGCAATCAGCAGACCTGCTGCAAGTGCTCCTGCCATTGAAAGGATAATGTTCTTTTTCATGATTCGAAAATTTATAATTGTAATATTAATGTCCGATTCTGGTGGCGTAAAAGTACAGGTTTTGAAAAATGATTGTGACTGAGGTTGGGGAAAATCGGCTGAAATGGTTAAATTTGCGTAGAAACTTAATTTTTTTGAAACACAATACTATGAGCAAGGGCAAGATACTTCTTACAGGCGCAGCAGGTTACATAGCTTCGCATACTTGGGTGGAACTCTGTCAGGCAGGATACGATGTGGTGGGAGTGGACAACTTCTACAACTCGGAAAGAGACGTGATTGAGCGTATCGGGAAGATAATCGGGAAACCGGTGAACTTTGAAGAGGCGGACTGCTCAAACATAGAATCGTTCAAGAAGGTTTTCGAGAAGAATCCGGACATTGTGGGGGCTGTGCATTTTGCTGCGTACAAGGCGGTTGGAGAAAGCATAGAAAAGCCTCTCGACTACTACAGGAACAACCTGACATCTCTTTTGAACCTGATAACTCTGATGAAGGAGAAAGGAAAGAGGGCCAACATAGTGTTCTCGTCTTCCTGCACCGTTTACGGCCAGCCGGACAAGGATCACCTGCCTATAGCTGAGGACGCTCCTCTGAAAAGGAGCCTGTCGCCTTACGGAAAGAGCAAGCAGATGGCCGAGGAGATTCTGTCGGACAGCGTTATTGCCTATCCGGAACTGAAGGTATGCGCGTTGAGGTATTTCAACCCTATCGGGGCGCATCCTTCTGCACTTATCGGTGAACTGCCTCGCGGAGTGCCGCAGAACCTGGTGCCGTTCGTGACTCAGACTGCCGCCGGAATCAGAGATCATCTGAATGTATTCGGCGATGACTACAACACTCCTGACGGAAGCTGCATAAGAGACTACATCTATGTGGTGGATCTTGCAAAGGCCCACGTGAAGGCTATAGACAAGCTGGTGGGAGAGACTGAGGTTCACCCGGTTGAGCAGACCGACGAGCCTACGTACGTGGAGGCCGCAAAGACCGGCAGGTGGTATATCTACAACCTGGGAACGGGCCGCGGACTGAGCGTGCTTGAGCTGGTGAACGGCTTCATGAAAGCCACGGGAGTGAATCTGCCATACGAGATTGCTCCGCGAAGGCACGGCGATATCGAGCAAGTTTGGGCAGACCCTAAGAAGGCCGAAAAGGAACTAGGCTGGAAGGCGGACACCCCTATCGAAGACGTGCTGCGCTCCGCCTGGGAATGGCAGAAAACTTTATAATCACTGAGCAATAAATCTGTAAGTTATCTGACCTATCTGAGGGTCATCAGCAGTGTCGCTCTTGGAGAAACGGGAACGCTTGGCGGCGTTCAGGGCGGCGTTTCTGATACACTCGTCAGGAACGGAAACATCTGAGAGCACAAGAGCCTTCTGCACATAGCCGTTTCTTCCCACGTAAATCTGGATAGTTACATCTCCGCCGCCACGGCATTTATAAACCGGAATAGGCAGCGAAAAGGCCCTTCTGCCGTCAAGTATCCAATAAAGCACCGAAGGGCCCTTGTAGGCGGGCACATCGGCCTTTTTTTCCTCGGTTTTGGTCTCTGAAGAAGGAACGTCGTCCGGAGTGTCGGTAGAGATCTTGGCGGCCTCTTTTATGCGTTCCTGGAGGTCTGCGGCGTCTTTGTAGAGCTTGTCGGCGTCTGTGTTGCGGTCGTCCTTGAGCTGAGAGGAGCTGCGGTTCACGGCAACAGCCCTGTAGGTGGTTACCGGGCGGCCTGCCAGCTGGTCTTCGAGCTGGGCCTTGGCCAGGGCCTTGATTTCTTCCTGGCGCCTTTCCTCTTCCTCCTGGAGCGTCTTGTGAGTCTGGCCTTCGGAATCGGTGACGAAAGAAACCTCTCCACGGGTTACGGTGGAGATGGAGAAAATCAGAAGGACAATTATCAGAAGCAGATGGAAGATGATGGTCAGATAGATGCCCGCACGGCGGCTGAGCCGGTCACTTTTGGCAAACCGGTCCAGGTCGTCGTCCGTTATCATCTTTTTGTCTTCCACTTTATTCTCCGCGAGTGAGCAGGGCTTTTTCTATTGTCGCGATAATGATGCTGATAGCAACCCTGTTGTGTCCGCCCTGAGGCACGATGATGTCTGCATAGCGTTTGCTCGGCTCGATGAACTGCAGGTGCATCGGCTTGACGGTTTCCTGGTAGCGCTTGAGTACCTGCTGAATGGTCTTGCCTCGCTCTTCAATGTCTCTCTGGATTACTCGGCCCAGGCGGTCGTCGGCATCGGCGTCAACAAAGATGGAGATGTCGAACAGCTTTCTCAGCTCCTCGTTGGTGAACACCAGGATGCCCTCCACTATGATGATGGTGGCAGGCTCCACGTGAACGGTCTCGGTCTTTGACCTTGAGCAGGTTATGTAGGAATATACCGGAGACTCTATGGCCTGTCCGGCGCGGAGCTTCTGAAGATCCGACACCAGAAGATCCCAGTCTATGGAGTTCGGGTGGTCGAAGTTGTTGGCGGCCTTCTGCTCCGGGGTCAGATGGCTGCTGTCTTTGTAGTAAGAGTCCTGGGAGATGACGGCAACGTCTTCATCCTTGAGGAGGTTCTTGATTTTCCTTACGACCGTTGTTTTGCCGGAACCTGTTCCGCCGGCTATTCCTATTATCAGCATATCTATGTTGTTTTTATAATTGTCTGTTTTAGAACTCAGCGTTCTTAGGGGTTCTTGGGAACGGTATCACGTCGCGTATGTTCTGCATTCCGGTAACAAACAGCAGCAGGCGCTCGAAGCCTAGGCCGAAGCCGGCGTGAGGGCAGGTTCCCCATCTTCTGGTATCCAGGTACCACCAGAGGTTGGTGGTGTCCATTCCCAGTTCCTTGATGCGGGCCATGATCTTCTCGTAAGAAGACTCTCTTTCGCTTCCGCCGATGATCTCTCCGATCTTAGGGAAGAGCACGTCCATTCCGCGGACGGTCTTGCCGTCTTCGTTCTGCTTCATGTAGAAGGCCTTGATCTCCTTAGGGAAATCGGTGAGGATAACCGGCTTGCCGAAATGCTTCTCAACCAGGTATCTCTCGTGCTCGCTCTGAAGGTCTGTGCCCCAGTGAACAGGGAACTCGAACTTCTCGCCGCTCTTCTCCAGAATGTCCACTGCCTCGGTGTAAGTGACTCTCTGGAAGGATATTCCTACTACGCTCTTCAGTCTCTCGATGAGGCCCTTGTCGAACATGTCGTTGAGGAACTGGAGGTCTTCGGCGCAGTTGTCGAGAGCGTACTGGACCAGATACTTTATGAAGTCCTCGGCAAGTTCCATGTTGTCGAAATTGTCATAGAAGGCCATCTCAGGCTCGATCATCCAGAACTCTGCCAGGTGGCGAGGAGTGTTGGAGTTCTCGGCCCTGAAGGTAGGCCCGAAGGTGTAGATCTTGCCCAGTGCGGTGGCTCCCAATTCGCCTTCCAGCTGGCCGCTTACAGTGAGGGCGGTCTGCTTGCCGAAGAAGTCTGTGGTGAAGTCCACCTCGCCGGTCTCCTTGTTTATCGGAATGTTCTTCAGGTCCATTGTTGTAACCTGGAACATCTCGCCCGCGCCCTCGCAGTCGCTCTCGGTGATGAGCGGAGTATGCAGGTAGAAGAAGCCGTGCTCGTTGAAGTACTTGTGGATGGCGAAGGCCATGGCGTTGCGGATTCTCATCACGCATCCGAAGGTGTTGGTTCTCATCCTGATATGAGCTATCTCGCGGAGGAACTCCATTGAATGGCCCTTCTTCTGCAGAGGATAGTCGGCAGGGTCTGCCTTTCCGTAAATCTCTATGCTGTCTGCCTGCACTTCAACGCTCTGTCCCTTGCCCATGCTCTCCACGAGCTTTCCTTTTACGCAGAGGCAGGCTCCGGTGGTGATGTCCTTCATCTGGTCCTCGGAAAACTTCTGCCCGTCGCACACTATCTGCATGTTGCGGATGGTAGATCCGTCGTTCAGGGCTATGAAACTGACATTCTTGTTTCCTCTCTTTGTCCTTACCCATCCTTTAACTGTAACTTCACATCCCGGCTGCTCTGAAAAAAGCTGGAGGATGTTTTTGCGTGTGAATTCACCCATAGTATAATCTCCTAATATTCAGTCTTTATTATTGTTATCGCGATTATTTGACATATTTCCTGATTGCCTCAGACCATATCTTGTAGCCTTCCTTGGTAACGTGCAGACCGTCTTTTGTGATGTTCGGATTGAGGACTTGCTCTTCTGCAGGAAGAGCGAGGTCTGCCGGACCGTTGGTCAGGAAAAGCGGATAGAGGTTGATGAAAGTGACTTTCTCCTCTTTTGCCATCTTCTCCAGCTTGGCATTGATCTCGGAGAACATGGCGGTCTTGCCGTTGAGAAGGCGGTAGCGCTTGAAGCTCTCGTTGATAGGCAGAAGGCTCTGGAGATAGATCTTGGTATTCGGGCTCTCTCTCTTGATTCTGCGGACAACATTTATGATGCCGTTGGCAATGGAGTCGGCGGTGAGATTGTGGCTCACGTCGTTGGCTCCGGTAAGGAAGAAGATGGTCTTAGGGTGGCCCGGAAGAATCTGGTCCAGACGGGCGTCTATGCCGCCGAAGGTATCGCCCACAATTCCTCTGTTGCGGATGGCGCCGCCTTTTTTCTCGAGTTTGGCCTCAACCTCAGGATAGTAGGAAGCCCAGTTTCCGCCCTCGGTAAGGGAGTTGCCCAGGAACACTATGTCGTTCGGGCCTATCGGCCTTTCCTTGTCGAATATCGCCTTTCTCTTGTAGTAGTGGTCTGTGTAAGGGACAACGGCGTCCATCGCCTTGAGAATGTTCTTAGGAATGTCTGTGTTGTCTATCCTTCCGGCAAACAGCTTGGAACCCGCTCCCACTGCAAATACAGGCACATACAGCCCGGTGTGTCCGCGGGTGGTCCATCCGATGCGGGCCTTCTTGCTGAGGGTGTCCAGAACCTCCCTGGTCATGTAGTTTTCAGGGGTGGTCTCCTCATCGGCGAATTTCTTCATGGCCTCGTCCAGAACGGCCGGATAATATTTGTAGCCGCTCTTCTGGCCGAGAGTCAGGCCGCCGGTCTCGTGGTCGGCAGTCACAACTATGAGGGTTTCGTCCGGATGAGCCTTGTAGAACTCGTATGCCACCTTTATGGCGTTGTCCATGTCTATGACCTCCATAATGGTTCCGGCAGCGTCGTTCACGTGAGCGGCCCAGTCTATCTTGCCGCCCTCAGCCATAATGAAGAATCCCTTGCCGCCCGGTTCGTACAGATAGTCTATCGCCGAGCCAACTACCTGCGCAAGAGTCAGGTCGTCTGCCTTGCGGCCAATTACGTATGGCAAGACCTTGTTTTTCTTGTCGCCTTTCTGCAGGAGAATCATCTTCTCTGAAGAAGCTTTCTTTGCCTTGTACTCATCTAGGCCGTATGCCACTGTGTAGCCCTTTTCAGCCAACTTGCCGTAGACCTGGCTTTCTGCATCGGCGATGTTCTTGTCTGTTGCGCCCTGGAATCCGCCGCCGCCGAAGAATTCGAATCCGCTCTCAGGAAGCTCCATAGCCAGCTGGAAATAGTTCTTGCGGCTGATGTTGTGGCCGAAGAAGCCCGCCGGGGTGGCGTGGTCTATGGTAACGCTGGTCATTATGCCTATCTTGTAGCCCAGGTCCCTGAGCTTGTAGGTTATCTGGTAAACCGGAATGCTGTCAGGATAAACGCCAACTGTGCTGTTGTTGGTCTTGATTCCCGATGCAAGAGCCGTGGCGGATGCTGAAGAGCAGGTAATGATGTTGGAAGCGGAGTAGTTGGTGGCCATTCCCATTACAGGAAACTGCGTGAACTGCAGCGGCTCGCTTCCCATCTTCCCTTTCTTGTAGGCCTGGTAAGCTTCTGTAAGGCCTATGTGGGCAAAGCCCATTCCGTCGCCGATGAAAAGGAACACGTATTTGGCCTTCTCCGGCTTGGGAGCCTCTTTTTCCTGAGCAAAAGACGCTGAGACTAAAAGGATTGCGGCTATAAGGCATAAGCCCGCCTTAAAGAAAGAGAATCTGCTTTTCATATTAGTGCACATTTAACTGCGAAAGTTACTAAAAATTCCGCAAAGGGGTGTCTTTTAAGACAAAAAAAGGGATGACCGATTGGCCATCCCTTTCAACCCAAACTACCTAAGACTAGTTTGCAGCTTCCCTTTGACGGGCTACATACATAATCTTGAGGGCGGAACAACGTCTAAGTTCCTGTTTGATATCGGTGATGATACCCATGCGGACGTTTTCGTCAGCCTTGATGGCGATGGTCATCTGCTCCTTGTCGCCTTCCTGCAGACTCTCTCTCTCGGCAGCCACAAAGTCGCGGATCTCGTTGATGGTCTTGTAGGAGTCATTCAACTGGATACGTGAATCGGTACCGTACTGAGCCTGCTTTGAAGGAATAGGAGAACCTACATAGATGTAGGATGTCAGGTCCTTTCTCTCAAGCTTGACGTTCTCAGTTGCTCCAGGCAATTTTACCTGAACCAGCTTGTCCGTCTGGCGGAAAGAGGTGGATATCATAAAGAAGAACAGGAGCATGAACACGATATCCGGAAGGGATGCCGTGCTGATTGCTGGTGCAGCCTTTTTGCCGCTTTTTCTAAATCTTCCCATTTGATACCTCCTTACTTTTTGCCTTTTACGTCCTTAGGCTCTGCCTCGGAAATATTCTGAGGTATAGCCTCTTTGACAATTTTTTGTTGAGCGTCATCCAACTGTGCGTATTTCTTGCCGTAACGCTGGGTAGAGAACTGGTCTCTGATCTCGTTGATTGCTCTCACGATCTCGTTCTGAACCTGGATGTACGTGTTGTACAAAGTTCCCTTGTCATTCTGCAGAGAAACCACACCTTTGGATACCGGATAACTTCCCAATCCCTGGATGTTCTTTACCTCCTTCTCAGGCTTGGTAGGATCATCGTTAGGGTTAGTCAGGAACTCTACTATCATATCCTTAATCTGGCTTACGTCAACCGGTGTAGAACCAACCATGATCCTGTCCTGTGAATTGATCTTCACAACGACAATGTTTCTACGGTTGATCTTTATGTCTTCTTGCTGCTGCTGGTCTTCCGGCATAGGAGGAAGCTTCCTCGGAATACCCTTGTCCACATCCATAGTTGTGGTAATCAGGAAGAACACCAAAAGCAGGAAGGCTATATCGGCCTGACTGGAAGCGTTGATGTCGGGTGTTTTTCTAGCCATTCTGATTTGTGATTAAGATCTTTTCTTTATAAAACTTCCGAAGATTGTAACAAGGATAGCCACAACCAGCAGAATTATTGCCATGATGAGGACAGTGTCCGTCATCTTGAGGACTGCGTGCGTAGGCTTCTCAACGCTCTGTGAAATAGCAACTTCGTTTCCTGAAGCGAGCAGGTAAGAAACTACAAGCGCAGCAACGAAGAGACCGATGTTGATCAGTGTCTTCTTGCCTCCCTTTCCGCTTGGATAGAGCAACGGCAGGAATATAGCCAGCAGTATGCCTATAGCCAAGAGGATGTACGCCCAGTTAAGCAGTGGAGATACCATTGTGCCGTCTCCCTCACCCTTGTTGGAGAGAAGGAAGATCACGCCGATAACTACTGATATGGCGAGGAGTACATAAAGAATTATTTTCGCTTTGTTTTTCATTTCGCGTTGATTGATTATTTCTTGTTGTATTTGGTGAGGATGTCAACGAAGCTGATGGAAGCGTCTTCCATAGAGTTGACAAGAGAGTCGATCTTTGCAACGATGATGTTGTAGAAAATCTGAAGGATGATAGCAACGATCAAACCGGCGATGGTTGTGATCAAAGCCACTTTGATACCTCCTGCAACAACGGTTGGAGAAATATCACCAGCAGCCTCGATAGCGTCGAATGCGCCAACCATACCAACTACTGTTCCCAAGAATCCCAACATAGGAGCGATGGCGATGAACAGAGCAATCCAGGAAAGTCCGCTCTCAAGCTGTCCCATCTGAACTCCACCGTAAGCAGTAACGTTCTTCTCTACTGCCTCAAGACCCTCATCTGCGTGAAGGAGACCCTGATAGAAGATAGAAGCAACCGGACCCTTGGTGTCGCGGCAAACTTCCTTTGCCTTCTCAATTCCGCCTTCATTGAGAGCGTCCTCAACCTTGCCAAGAAGTTTCTTGGTGTTAGTTGTTGCGCTGAACAGATAGATAAGTCTCTCGATAGCGATTGCCAAACCGAGGATAAGGCAGAGAACAACCCATACCATGAATGCAGGACCACCTTCTATGAACTTGGTCTTGATCTGCTGATAAAGAGGCTTGTCAGACTTCTGGTTGAAAATGTTCTCGTCTGCAGGAGCTGGAGCTGCCTGTTCCTGAGCTGGAGCTACCTGCTCAGTTGCATTCTCCTCAGTTTTCTGATCCTGAGCTACTGCGTTCTGGGCAGTTATAGCCATCAGACCTGCAACTGCCAAAAACATGAAAAGTTTTTTCATAAATTTTGTTGTGATTAAAGTATTAAACAATGTTTATCAGTTATTATTTGTATTCACTTTTAGTGCTTCGCGTGAAACGATGTGCAAGTTAAGAATTTTTTTCTTTAAAAGGTTAGAATCAGTAACAAAAAAGTTAGCAAACCGCCCTAACCGCAGGATATTTCTCCGCGAAGGGCTTTCTGCATCTCCTTTTTCACCTTCTCCGGGGAAGAATAGCGTCCCAGAAGCATAAACAGCTTGCAGAGGGTTGCCTCGGTGGTGGCGTCATACCCGCTTATAACTCCTATTCCCCTGAGTCCCATACCGGTAGCGTATGCTCCCATATCCACCTTGCCGGCCTGGCACTGGGTTACATTAACTATCACGATGCCCTTGTCAACATATTTTCTCATTGTGGAAAGGAACCATTCCGAAGTTGGAGCGTTTCCGCTGCCGAAAGACTCCAGCACCACGGCCCTGCAGCCTTTGGTTTCCATCACGGCCTCCACGGCCTGGCGGGTGATGCCCGGGAAAATCTTCAGGATGGCCACGTTGGTGTCCAGATGATACCTGACTTTCAGAGGCTTGTCCCATCTGTCGGGATAACGGATAAGATGGCGGTTGTACTTGATGTGAATGCCCACATCTGCCAGAACGGGATAGTTGGCCGAGCGGAAAGCCCTGAAGTTCTCCGCGTTGTACTTGGTGGTGCGGTTGCCCCTGTAGAGCTGGCTCTCAAAGTAGATGCAAACTTCCGGCACCATAGGGTGGCCTTCGTCATCCTTGGCTGCGGCTATTTCTATGGAGGATATGATGTTTTCCTTGCCGTCCGTGCGGAGCATTCCAACCGGAAGCTGGCTTCCCGTCAGAATCACCGGCTTTGCCAGATCCTCCAGCATGAAGCTCAGGGCCGATGCCGTATATGACATGGTATCAGTTCCGTGCAGCACTACAAACCCGTCGTATTTGAGATAGTTAGCCTTTATCACGCTGCAAAGCGCTATCCAGAAATCGGGAGTGATATCGGAAGAGTCTATCACCGGGTCGAACGAGCAGGTGTCTATCTTGTAGCCGAACTTCCTGAGTTCCGGAACCTCTGTCTCTATCTGGCTGATATCCACGGGAACAAGGGCCATTGTCTTCTCGTCCTGTTTCATACCGATCGTTCCGCCGGTATAGATCATCAAAATAGAACTTTTCATATCTGTGTATTTTTTGCGGGAAGGCCGAACAGCTCTTCCGCGTTCTTTGTAGTCTGAGTTGCAACTTCCTCTATGCCAATGCCTTTAATCTCGGCTATCTTGGCTGCTATGAAAGGTATGTAGGAGCTTTCGTTCCTCTTTCCGCGATACGGGGCCGGAGTCAGGTACGGGGAGTCCGTTTCAAGCAGTATTTCCTCCAGAGGAATCTCGGCCACCGTCTTGGCAATGCCTGCATTCTTGAAGGTGACCACTCCCCCTATTCCCACCATGAAGCCTCCCAGAGAGGCAATTCTGCGGTAAGTCTCCACGCTTCCGGTAAAGGCGTGGAACACTCCCGTGAGCCTTCCCTTGAAGTCATTGGCAATCTCCAGCATTTCCTCCGTGGCGCTTCTTTCGTGGATGATCACAGGCAGATTCTTCTTTGAGGCATATTCCAGCTGAATTCTCAGAACTTCTTTCTGCTCAGCGATGAAATCCCTGCTCCAGTAAGCGTCCAGCCCTATTTCTCCAACGGCCACATACCTGCCGGGATTTTTCTCCAGCTCGGAGAGGGCAAAGTCCAGCTCATCCTTCCAGTCTTCTCCAACGGAAGTGGGATGAAGCCCCATTCCCATAAAGGCCCTGCCCTTGTACCGCTCCCAAAGCGAGATCTGGGCGGCGAAAGACTTGGAGTCTATGGCCGGGAATATCCATCTTTCAACCCCATTGGACACAGCCCGCTGCATGGCCTGGTCTCTGTCCAGGTCAAAAGCCTCGTCGTAAGGATGGGTATGTGTATCTACAAACTGCATTGCCGTTTTTTAAGCCAGAGGCCGGAGCCGTTGTTTCTGGCCGTGCCCTCCAGGTCCATCTGGAGCAGAGCCAGGCTAACCGACTGCACGTCAGAGCCTGTTTCGGCTACCAGAGCGTCCAGGCTTTTTCCTCTAACAGATGATAAAGATAGCAATATTTTCTCCTTCAATGTACCCGCTTGGGAAAACAGGTTCGGCTGGGCGGCAATGTCGCTAAGGTGCATGTCAGTCCAGCCCATTGAGGAGATTATGGTGGAGGCGTTCAGGCACAGCTGGGCTACATTCTTGTTTATCAGATAATTGCACCCGTAAGAGTTGGCGTCTGTCATTCTGCCCGGCACCGCAAACACGTCCCGGTTGTAGGACGAGGCGAACTCCACCGTGCTCATTGAGCCGCCCCTGATGCGGCTTTCCACCACTAGGGTGGCATCGCTAAGGGCAGCGATTATCCTGTTGCGCTGCAGGAAATTGTACTTTACGGGCTTTGTGCCCCTGGGGTATTCGGTGAGTATTCCTCCATGGCCAAGGATCCTGACCGCCATGTCTCTGTGGCTGGACGGGTAAATCATGTCTATGCCGCAAGGCAGAACGGCTATGGTTTCCAGAGAATTATCCATTGCCGAAAGATGGGCGCACCCGTCTATTCCCACGGCAAGGCCGCTCACGATCCTCACTCCGGGGCATTTTTCTGCCAGCCCTGAGACTATCGCCGTACAGCATTCCCTGCCGTACGGGGATGCCATCCTGGTTCCCACAACGCTCACGCTGCGGCAGTCCGTCCCCAGGTCTGCAGACCCCCGCCAATAAAGCAAAAACGGGGCAAACGGGCTTTCCCTTAGCTTGGGCGGATAATCAGGAGAAAGTATATCCAGCAGCCTTACGCCCTTGGACCGCATCCAAAGCGCCTCTTCCTTTCCCCAACTCAGCATTTCCTCTGAAAACAGAACTTCTCCCGCATCCTCAGCCCCGAGAATGGCTGAGGCCAATTTGCTTCCGCCCTCTAAAAGGGCCTTCACGCTCCCCGCCTCCTCCAGCAGCTTTCTGCCGGAGGCCGGATGGTTGATCAGCACTCGGCTCATTGCGCACAGCAGAGCCTCTTCCTTCATTCCAGTCTCAATTTCTTCCATCGCGATTCAATAAAAAAACCAGCGGCAAGATATGAATCTGCCGCCGATTTCGGTTGCCAAAAGGTAAAATGTACCCGTTCGCAATTTTTTACACGATTAGCATTGCGTCTCCATAAATTCCGAAACGGTACATGTCGGATGGATCCTTGGCATGCATTGCCTGCTTGTAGGCTGCCATTACCTTGTTGTAACCGCCAAAGGCGCACTGGCACATCAGCATGGTTGAAAGCGGGTAATGGAAATTAGTTACCAGAGCGTCCAGGATCTTGAAGTCGTAAGGAGGGAAGATGAACTTGTTTGTCCATCCGTCCAGAGGCTTCACCCTGCAGGTTGTGGTAACCGGGGTTTCCAGAGCCCTTGCAACAGTAACTCCTATTGCAAACACCTTGTGGCCGTCTGCCTTGGCCTTGTTGATTTTTTCCGCAGACTCTTCGGAGATGATGACTCTTTCGCTTCCCATCTTGTGCTTGGAGAGGTCTTCCACATCCACTCCGCCGAAGTTGCTCAAGCCCACGTGGGAGGTAATGAAGGTGTGCTCCACTCCCTTGATTTCCATACGGGTGAACAGTTCGCGGCTGAAATGCAGGCCGGCTGCCGGAGTTGCTATGGCTCCCTCTTTATCTGCGAAGATGGTGTTGAAGTTCTCTGTGTCATCTTCGTTAGGATGCTCTCTGATTTCCTTTGGAACAGGAAGTTCGCCTACGCTGAAAAGCGTTTGGCGGAAATCTTCATAGCTGCCGTCGAAAAGGAAACGGAGAGTCCTGCCTCTGGATGTGGTGTTGTCTATTACCTCAGCCACAAGAGAATCGTTCTCGCCGAAATACAGCTTGTTGCCGATTCTGATCTTGCGGGCCGGGTCAACCAGCACGTCCCAGAGCCTCTGCTCGCGGTTGAGCTCCCTCAGAAGGGAAACTTCAATCTCGGCGCCAGTCTTCTCCTTGTTGCCCAGAAGGCGGGCCGGAAAGACTTTGGTGTCGTTGAGGACAAAGATGTCACCCTCGCGGGCATAGTCCAGAATATCCTTGAAAAGTCTGTTTTCTATTTTGCCTGAGCTGCGGCGCATAACCATCAGCTTGCAGTCATCCCTGAAACGGGTAGGTTCCTTGGCGATCAAGTCGCTCCTGAAAGGAAATTTGAATTGTGATAATTTCATAAAATAGCTATTTGGCCCATACACGATAGGCAAAATATTATACGCAAGTAATTGAAAAAGGTTACAACTTGTCGAAATAATCTTTCACGTCCAGAGCGTCTTCCACCCTGAAACCGCCTGAGGCAGTACGCCTTAGGGCAGACATAAAAGCCCCCGAAGAAAGTGTGGCCCCAAAGTCGCGGGCCATGGAGCGGATGTAGGTGCCCTTGCTGCACTCTATCTTGAGAACCGCCCTAGGCAGGCTTCGCAGCTGAGAAGGGTCCAGAAGGGAATTCTCCGTGTAGCGGACCACCGGGTTGTTTTCTTCCGAGGCAATCCTCTTTTTCACCACAAAAGTGTTGTGGAGAGCGTCCTCACCGTAAGAAGGGCGAGTCAGAGTCTGGGCCAGTGGATCGTCTTCCGCCAGCAGGCAGGAAGAATAGATTTTTATTGCAGCGGGCTTCAGGTCAGACTGCTCGCCGTTTCTGGCCAGGTAGTAGCTGCGGGTGCCGTTCACGTATTTTGCGGAATAGGCCGGCGGCATCTGCTCTGTCTGGCTCACGAAAGCCTCAGCGGCCTTCCGCATATCTTCCTTAGTTATATGTTCCGCAGGATAGAGGCTGTCCACCGGATGCTCCCTGTCGAAAGAAGGAGTGGTGGCGCCTAGAGTGAACTCGGCGATGTATTCTTTTTTCTCTGCCTGAAGTGCCTCGGAAATCTTGCAGGCCTTGCCCAGGCACACTATGAGAAGGCCTGTGGCCAGAGGGTCCAGGGTGCCGGCATGACCAATCTTTATGTTCTTGGTGTTGAAGTGATTGCGGAGAATGAACTTTATCTTGCGCACCACGTCCGAGCTGGTCCATCTGTAGGGCTTGTCCACCGGAAAGATGATTCCTTCCGGATATGCCTCCAGAGATTTCTCCAGGGGGATGGGGTTCCTCCGGTCTATTACAAGAGGATGGATCATACAGGTATCTTCTCGATTCTCCTCTGGTGGCGTCCGCCCTCGAATTCCGCCGTTATGTAGGCCTTGACTATGTCTCTGGCCATTTCTTCGGTGATGAAGCGGGCCGGAAGAGTGAGGATGTTGGCGTTGTTGTGCTGCTTGGCCAGAGCGCCCAGCTCAGGAGTCCAGCACAAGGCGGCCCTGATGCCCTGATGCTTGTTCAAGGTCATGCTGATGCCGTTTCCGCTGCCACAGATTCCTATTCCGAAATCCACCTCGCCTTTTTCCACGGCCTCGGCCAGAGGGTGGGCGGTATCGGGATAATCCATGCTCTCGGAAGAGAACGCTCCAAAATCCACAACCTCGTAACCTGTGTCGTGGAGAAGGCTCTTCAGATATTCCTTCATCTGGAAACCTGCGTGGTCTGATGCCATTCCTACTTTCTTTGCCATAATTTCTAGTTATTTTCAAGTTCCTTGACCTTCTCGGCAAGGCTGTCGGTTTTTAGCACGTAAGGGTAGAACGCGTCGTCTTTCATAGATGAATAACGCCCTATCAGCCCCTTGATCTGGAGAACTATGATGCTTCCGCTCTGCTCCCACTCTCCAGGAAGGGCCCTGACGCCCTCGGAAGCAGCGAAGAGCTGGAACTGGCGCCCGATATCCTCCTTGCGGTAAAGCTCTTCAAGCCCTTCTATGGTGGTAATAGCCTGAAGCTCGCCGCGATGCTTGTCGGCAAACATCGAGCTGAACTTCATCTGCAGGCTCCGGCGATTAACCTTCACCAGAAAATCGGTGACGCCGGTAGTGTCTATCGGGATGAACACGTCAGGAATAATTCCTCCTCCGCCATAGACGGTGTTGCCGTGAACGGTGGTGTATTTGAGGGAGTCGTTCACCCTTATGCTGTCTGCGCTCTGCATCTCTCCCCTTTGGTAACGTTCCAGTATATCGTAGTGGTAATCACTGGTATAAGGCTTCTGTATGCAACGTCCTGAAGGCGTGTAGTATCTGGCCACGGTAAGGCGGATTCCGCTGCTGTCGGAGAAATAGACCGGCTCCTGCACAAGGCCCTTGCCAAACGAGCGGCGGCCGATGATTGTTCCGCGGTCATTGTCCTGGATGGCTCCTGCCATAATTTCGCTGGAAGATGCGCTGTTCTCGTCTATGGCCACATAGAGCTTTATGTCTTTGAGATTTCCTCTGCCTGTTGCCTGGAACTCCTCTCTAGGCCTTCTGCGGCCTTCCATATACACAACCATATCGCCCCTCTCGAGGAACTCGTTGGCCAGACGGTAGGCCTGGTCCAGAAATCCCCCCGGGTTCTCCCTCAAGTCCAGAAGGAGGGATGTCATTCCCTGCTGCTTTAGGCGAGCGGCAGCTTCCATAAACTCTCGGTAAGTGGTGGCGGAAAATGTGGAGAGCTTTATGTAACCGAGTGTAGGAGTGAGCATTATAGCCGCATCCAGGCTGTGGACCGGTATCATTCCCCTCTTTATGTCAAATGGGAGAAGCTCCTTCTCGCCGCGCCTTTTCACGCTCACGCAGACCTTGCTGTCTTTCGGACCGCGGAGAATTTTCATCAGTGAATCCTGTGGGAACTGCACTCCGGCCACGTTCCTGCCGTCCACCTTCACAATCCTGTCTCCGCTCATAAGGCCCGCCCTCTGGCTAGGGCCGCCGGGGATGACATTTACTATAACGGCAGTGTCGTTAGGCACGTTGAACTCTATTCCTATGCCGCTGAAATTGCCCACCAGGGTTTCATCCGCCTTTTCCAGATCCATAGGAGGCAGATACACAGAATGAGGATCCAGATTCTGGAGAACGGAAGAAATGGCGTCTTCCGTAAGGTCTTCACAGCTGACGGAATCTACATAGTTGTCTTCTATATAGTCCATTATAAGCAGCAGCTTGGACCAGTGAGCGCGGCTTGCTGCGGCGGCCTGCACTCTCCCCTTATCTCTTGAGCAGCGGGTAACTCTCCCCGCCGTAACGGCGGCGAACATAAGCAGGATGAAAATCCAGAACCATTTGTTGTCCAGCAGTTCCTTCAGCTTCTCAGGCATTGTCTGTCCTCCTATTGTTCTTTGTCACGTTCCTTGGCAAGGAGTTCTATTGTGGCCGAGTCGAGCTGCTCCACCTGTATTCCGGCCCTTTGAAGAAGCTTAATGCCGTCATCCAGACGATATGCATCGCGATAAACAACTCTCTTGATTCCGCTCTGGATGATGAGCTTGGCGCACTCCATGCAAGGAGAGGCGGTGATGTAGAGCGTGGCCCCTTCGGAGGAGTTGTTGCTCTTGGCCACCTTGGTGATGGCGTTTGCCTCGGCGTGGAGCACGTAAGGCTTGGTCACCCCGTTCTCGTCTTCGCACACGTTCTCGAATCCGGAAGGAGTTCCGTTGTAGCCGTCCGAAATTATCATCCTGTCTTTAACCAGCAGCGCCCCTACCTGGAGACGCTTGCTGTATGAATTTTTGGCCCAGATGCCTGCCATCTGCAGGTAGCTCAGGTCAAATTGTAGCTGCTTGTCCATTTCTAGTTCTGGTAAATGTATCTCTTGATGCTTCTCTTAGGTGTCTTCTCGAACTCTTCCGGCATTATCTTCACGGCAGAGATCTTGGAGTAGTTCGGCATCTCCTCGTTGACAATACGTATGTTCTCGTTCATCTTGGCCTCTATCATTTCGGCTGTGGTCAGGCCGTCTCTGGACGCGCCCTCCAGATCCGGGTAGATCAGGGCCACCATCTTGCCGTCATCTTCAATCACAAGACTCTCAACCACATACGGCATATTGTTGATAATGCTCTCTATCTCTTCCGGATAGATGTTCTGGCCGCTCGGGCCGAGTATCATGTTCTTGCTCCTGCCCTTGATGTAGAGGAAACCGTCCTTGTCCAGGATTCCGAGGTCTCCGGTACGCATCCAGCCGTCTTTGGTGAAGGCGTCGCGGGTGGCTATCTCGTTCTTGTAATAGCCCAGCATGGTGTTGTCGCCTTTCACCTGGATTTCTCCCGGAACGGTTCTAGGATGGTCGGAATCTATCCTGATCTTCATTCTCGGGGCTGCATAGCCGCAGGATCCCACTCTCTTTTCCTTCCAGTCAGCGTATGCTATGATAGGCGCGCATTCGGTCATTCCGTAGCCCACTGTGTATCTGAAGCCTATGGAGTTGAAGAAGTTGTCCGCTTCCTTGTTGAAGGCGGCCCCGCCAATGATCACTTCCTCGAACTCCCCGCCGAAGGAGCTGGTGAGGGTGTCGTTGATCTGCTTCTTGATTCTCTGGTCGGTGACAGGAAGCCTCAGCAGGAACCTCACGCCCGGAGTGGAGAGGAACGGCAGCAGGCGGTTCTTGTATATTTTCTCGATTACAAGCGGAACGGAGATGATGATCTTTGGCTTGATTTCCTCGAACGCCTTGACAATCACGCTCGGAGACGGCACTCTGGTAAGGAAGTGCACGTGCGCTCCCACCGTCATTTCAAACAGCAGCTCGAACATCAGCCCGTACATGTGGGCAGACGGCAGTATGGAAACCACGTTGGATGTCTCGTTTATGGAAGGCAGCACCTCGTAGGCGAAAAGCACGTTGGAGCGCAGAGCCCTGTAAGGCAGCATAACGCCCTTGGAGAAGCCGCTGGTTCCGCTGGTGTAGTTTATCATAGCCAGCTCTTCGCGGCTGGTTTCTCTGCGGTAGGATATGCAGTCCGGGCCGAAGATCTTTGGATAGGCTTTGCCGAAGAGCTCGTTCAGATGCTCCATAGCCATGTAAACCGCGGTGTTCTTGGTCTGCACCAGAGAGAAATCGTCCAGGCAGATAACCGTGTTCAGGTTCTGCATGTGGCTGAGCGTCAAGCCCTCCAGTATGACACTTCCGGCAAACAGAATGCGGCTGTCGGAATGGTTGACTATATGCTCTATGTTGCTTGGCTTGAACTCGTGGAGAATAGGCACGGGAACGGCGCCGTAAGTCAGGCAGGAGAGGAACACCACAGCCCAGTTGGAGTGGTTGCGGGAGCAGATGGCTATCTTGTCCCCTTCCTTAACGCCGCCTTCGCGGAAGATGATGTGCATCTTGGCTATCCTTCTTGCCACATCGCGATAATAGAGAGTGATTCCCTTGAAGTCGGACAGAGCCGGACGGTTCCAGTTTCTCTTGAAGCTCTCTTCAATTATCTCTATCAAAGATTCAGAAACGTACATCATAATGTTTGAGGTATAGGTTTGGTCTTTAGGTTTTTCTGTAGTCTATGAGAATTCCTGCATGGCGCACAGGCCTGCGTAGATTCCGTTCTTTTCTATAAGCTGCTCGTGGTTGCCCTCCTCCACAATCTTTCCGTCTTTCATCACGATTATGTCGTCTGCATAGCGTATGGTTGAAAGGCGGTGGGCTATCACTATGCTGGTGCGGTTCTGCATCAGCTTGTAAAGGGCGTCCTGAACCAGGCGCTCGCTTTCGGTGTCCAGGGCGCTGGTGGCCTCGTCCAGAATCAGTATTGGAGGGTTCTTGAGCACCGCCCTGGCAATGGCGATTCTCTGTCTCTGGCCTCCGGAGAGGTTCTCTCCCCTGTCGCCGATATTGGTCTCGAACTTCTTAGGCAGCTGCTCGATGAACTCCAGCGCGTTGGCAATGCGAGCCGCCTCCACAACCTGCTCCCTGGAGACATTCTCCATGCCGAAGGTTATGTTGTTGTAAACCGTATCGTTGAACAATATGGATTCCTGAGTCACAATTCCCATCTGGGAGGTCAGCGAGTCCAGGGTATAGTCGCGGATGTCTTTCCCGTCTATGAATATTCCGCCGCCGGTAACGTCGTAGAACCTCGGCAGCAGATCCGCAAACGTACTCTTGCCCGCGCCGCTCGGCCCTACCAAAGCCACCATCTTGCCCTTTGGTATGCTGGCGTTTATGTTCTTGAGAACCGGAATGCCGTCTGTGTAGGAGAAGTCTACTTTGCGGTACTCTATTCCGTTCTTGAATTCCTTGAGGGTGATGGCGTCTTCCTTCTCCTTGATGTGGTTCTCGGCATCGAGGATTACGAAAAGCCTTTCTCCGCTCACCAGGCCTCTCTGTATGCTGGCGTAGGCCTTGGCGATATTCTTTGCCGGCTCCAGAACTCTCCAGTAGCAGAGAATGTAAACTGTGAAAGTGCCTATGCTAAGCCCAAGAGAGCCGTTTATCTGCAGCCATCCTCCGTACAGCAGAACGGCAGCGGCTATGGTGATTCCCAGAAACTCGCTGGTAGGATGAGCCAGCTGCTGGCGGTAAAGCATCTTGCGGCTGGACCGTTTGTGGGCGTCGTTGGTTTTCTCGAAATTCTCCTGAACGTATTTCTTGGCGTTGAAGCCCTTGATTATCCTAATGCCGGAAATGGCCTCGTCAAAGTGGCTCACGATTCTTCCCATAAGGCTCTGCGTCTCAACGGCTTTCTTTCTAAGCCTCTTGGCCAGGGCCCCAATGGCCAGTCCGGAAAGCGGAATGGTAATCAAGGTTACCAGAGTAAGCTTCGGCGAAAGGTAGAAGCAGTAGGAAATGAATCCTATAATCAGCAGCGGCTCCCTGAAAATCATGTGGAAGCTGTCGGCCACTCCGTTCTGGACTTCTGTAACGTCGTTGGATATCCTGGAAATGATGTCACCTTTCTGCTGGGTGTGATAGAAGCCCACGTCCATAGTGGAAATCTTGCGGAACAGATCTGTGCGCAGCTTCTTCATGATGTGGGTTCTCATCCTCACCAGAATGGTCTGCGAGAGGTATCTTGTGATGTTGGAAAGCAGGCTGGCTCCCACAAGGAGGGCGCAGACGAAAAGCAAAGCCTTCAGCGGACCGGCGGCAAGGAATATCTTGTCCATATAGTACTGGAACGTGTTCTCGAACCAGTCCATAGACATGGAGAAATGCTCCGTCTTCCCGGCCAGGGTGGCTATCTCAGCGCTCACCTGCTCGTTGCTCGGGGCCTCGAACAGAAGCTTCAGAACCGGCGATATCAGGGAATAGTTCACAATTCCGAATATCACGGATAGAATAGCCAGTATTATGTATCCGGGCCAGAACCTGCGCCATGGCCTTGCATAGTTCAGCAGTCTTAAAAAGCTCTTCATCTCTAAAGTTTCTTTACGCGGCCCGTCTTCAAGTTGAAGAGGAATTCCTTGCCGTCTATACCCATCACCTTCACATAGCCGTCCTTGTCTTCGGTAACGGCGCTGTCCCTGGAAATAGGCCGCTTAATGTTCTTTGCCGTAAGTTCCTCGCCTTCCGGAGTGTAAATCCTGAGCTTGGAAACCGTGCGCAAAATATAGTAGCGCTTGCCGAAAATCACCGCCTCTTCTGGCATTTCGCGGGTGAATTCCGGAGCGTGGATGTCTGTCCATCCGGAGCACAGAGAACCGTCCAGATTTCTCTTGGTGATTATGTTCTCGTCCGTGATAATGAGCAGATGCTGCTCGCCGTTCTCTTTGATAACCTTAGGGCCGATGGACACTCCGCAGTCCAGCTCCCTAGGATATCCCGTATAGTGAGCGCCCCTGCGGCTCATCATATAGAGCTTGTTGCCCAGGATGAACACAATCTGCGGCTTTTCGCCCATAGTAACCAGTCCGGCGTAGTTCTTTATTGTATCCTTCATCGGGATGCCCCAGATACCCTTCTTGTTCTTGTCCATATAGGAGATGGACAGGTATTTCTTGCTCTGCTCAAACCAGGTGGTGTCTGAATTCTCGTCCACCAGAGGGAACGGACCCCAGAAGGTCTTGAATGTGCTGTCTATGAATACAACATCCTCATCCTCAGCGTCAAACATTTGAGGAGGAGTGTTCAGCAGGGCGGCATAAAAGTCCATAGCCATATATGTGCCCTCCTTTTTCGGAACCACGTTCACGGTGGCGTACTCAAAGTTCTTCTTCTTGATGGAAGACTCAAACCTCTTGCGGTAATACTTGTTGAGCACGGTGAAAAGCGTGTCAGATCCTTCCTTTATGTTGGCTATCACCTTGGCCACTCCCTTTTCGCCGAAGAAACCTGATGCCGGGGTATGGCTCAGGTACTTGTCCAGGTTCACGGCATTGGCCCTGCCTTTGTAGAACTCGCCCACAGCCGCCGCGGAGCCGATTATGGTCCAGTCTCCTATTTTGCAGAACTGCTCTTCCGGATTATGTGAGAACACCTCGCCGAACAGGTTGGCCAGATAGCCCTTGAAAGGGAAATCGGCGGGCTCGGTTCTTTCTCCCTTGCCCTTTATGCCTGTCAGCTTCCCAAGGAAGGACGTGGAATTATGGTAGAGGAAAGACACCCACTCGTATTTGTTGCCCACAAGGCAGAACGCGGACACGAACTCCGTAAAGCCCTCGTCGGAAACCCATTCCATAGGGCTCGGGGCCTCCGGCAGCTGGATCCTGTCCAGCTCGGCCATTCTGGAAGAAATCTTCTTGTTGGCGTCAAGATATCTCTGGTAGTCTTTCACATAGCTCTTCAGCGACGGGATATTCAGGCTCACGGCAAACATAGTGCTTGCAGGAAGCACCTCCTGGGCCTGGGAAACAGACGTCTTCATCTCCCCGAGCACGGCTGAGAAGTTGATGAAATCCGAGTTGTGAGTCAAAAAGCCCTCGAACGATATGTAGTTGCGCTGCCTAGGGTTGATTTCCAGGGCGCTCCAGGTGGCCATCCTCATCACAAAGTCAGAGTATTTGAGGAACGAATATGTGACGCTGCCTGAGAAGAGCTTACCTATCTGCTTGTGGTTCACATACATGCACTCGCTACCGCCCGTGCTCTGGAGAACCGGGTAGAAGTCCTGGTTGTCCAGAATGGATGTTCCACCGGCAATATGCCTCAGAGAGCTTTCCAGGCAGATTGAAGACGAGCTTGCCAGAAGCAGGTTTCCCGCCAGGGCCACATTCAGGCCGCTCGGCATCTTGAGTATCTTGAACGTGTTGAAATTCCTTGAAGAGGTGGAAAGGGAGTCTATGTATCGCGATACCTCGCCACTACCGCATCCGGAAAGGTCCAGAATCTGAAGCAGCGAGATCTCGTTGATGGCCGAGTAATGCAAGGAGAACAGGCTGTGGCAGTTCCCCGCCCCCGCCCTTTTCAGGGAGCCCTGGATTCTCACCAGAGGGGAAGCCGGGTCTATCAGCCCGTAGCCGAAGGTGGAAGTGTCTTCCAGAATAGGCAGGACGTGTTCCAGAGCCTCAAAGTCCAGAATAAGGACTGCATCCGTTGGAACTGCCTTGTAAGCCTCCTCCGTCTGGGGAGAAAGCTCCTTCTTCTCTTTCTGGTCCTCCTCTTCGCCTTCCTGGCCCCTTCTGAGCAGCAATGCCAGCAGCACAGCCCCCAACAGCAGGACAGACAAAGCAAAAAGCAGAATTATTTTCCTCTTTCGTTTATCCATAGACGAGCAAATTTACGAAAATTTATTGAATTACGTTTAAAACAGCGCAAAGAGGGCGGCCCCGAAAAGGCCGCCCTCCTAATTGTGAACGCTGTTCAAAGAAGATTTATTTCTTCTTCTCCTCCTTTGGCTGGAACTTCATAACCTTGATAAGATCCACGTCAAATACAAGGGTTGAGTAAGCCGGGAGCTGTGGTCCCATATCCTGTCCGCCGTAAGCCAGGTCGAAAGGTATCCAGAGCTTGATCTTTCCGCCTTCGCCGATCAGCTGCATGCCTTCCTGCCAGCCAGGGATAACGTTGCCCAGGCAGAACTTTGCGGTCTCGCCTCTGTCGAAAGAAGAGTCGAATACCTTGCCGTTCAGAAGAGCGCCCTTGTAGTTAACCTCTACGGTGTCCTGAACTGTAGGCCTGATCTCGTTTCCAGGAGCCTCGATCAGATACTGGAGGCCGTTGTCGGTCTGCTGAACGCCTTCAACCTTGCTGTTTTCCTCAAAGAACTTGGCCTCTTCGTCCTTCTTTACGGTTCTCATGGCCTCGTTCATCTTCATCATGTAGCCCTGAATGTACATAGGAGCTTCCTGCTCGTTGAAAATAACGGTGGTGTCGCCCTTGAGAACAGCTACGATAGTGTTCTTTACCTTCTCCAGGTTGAGGTTCTCCATCTGGGAGCCCTTAAGCATGTTAGCGAAAGCCACGCCAACTGCAACACTTGCTGAATCTACAGCTCCCGGAGTGATGCCAGGAACAGTCTTTACAGTTGTTGTGGTGCAAGCAACCAGAAACATTGCGCTCAAAGCGCCGGCTGCAATAGTCTTAAATAACTTCATAATCTTATTTTTTAATGTTTATGTATCCTAAAAAGGGTAGACGCAAATATATTCAATTTATTTGTCAATTAACCAACACTCGTCTTTATCTTCACAAAAACAAAACATTATTTGCGGCTTTGGGCTGCAAGCAAGGCCATCTTGTGAAGGAGCCTGGCTCCCACATTGGCGTCCCACTCAGTGTCTCCGGGAGCCACCTCGCAAAGGTCAAAGGCCACAATCCTCCTCTGCGACGCCACCATCCTCAGCAGATAAACCGCCTTCTGGAAACTCAGCCCGCCCGGAACCGGAGTGCCCGTGTTAGGGCAAAGCGAAGGATCCAGCCCGTCTATGTCGAAACTGATATAGACATATTCCGGCAGAGTGTCCACAATCTTCTGGCAGAGGCTCTTCCAGGTTTCTCCCTCAGCCAGGGCCTCTTCTATGGCGCAGTCTGTGAAGGCTGAAACGCGGCCCTCCCTCAGGACGGTATCGTGCTCGTCTGCGCAGAAGTCTCTGATTCCAACCTGCGTAAGATGTTCTATGTTATTGATTTTTGAAAGCACGTTGAACATGATGGAAGCATGGGAATGCTCAAAGCCCTCGTATGCGTTCCTCAAGTCCGCGTGAGCGTCAAACTGCAATACTCCCAGTTTCTTGTCCTCGGGCCGGGAAGCCGCAGCGGCCTTCACGGCCCCGAATGTAACGCTGTGCTCTCCGCCAACAACTCCCGGAATCTTGCCCTGGGAGAGGTAGCCGGAGCAAATCTGCTCTACCAGATAGTTCACGCTTTCAGATGCCTGGTTCACCTCAGAGAGGTCTTCCCTGAGCTTCTTGTCCGGTTCCTTGCCTTCTGAGAGGCAGTCAATTATGCCGCAGGCTTTTTCTCTCGATTCAACGCTAAGGGCCTTGATGTATTCACTGGCCTTCACCTGGCCGCTTTCGCCTCCAAGGTCTATGAGAGTTTCGTCTGTGCCTATCTTGAAAGAATCAGAATCCGGGATCTTCTCGTCGTAAAGGTCCACCTGAATGGAAGCGTTGATGATGGCCTCGGGCCCGTTTGCCGTTCCGGCTGAATATGAAACCGTTGCGTCCCACGGAACGGAAACCAGCACCACCGGGCACTCGTCATTCGGGAAAGGCATCCCGAAGTACTTTCCGTTTGCCACTCCCACGCCGGAAGGGTCAAAATCCATGTTCTCTATTTCCTGTGCCATTAAACTATGCCCTCCCTGAGAATGTCGTGAATATGAACCAGACCAACATAGCGGCCTTCCTTCGTCACCACAACTGAAGTGATCTTGTTCTTCTGCATGATGTTGAAGGCGTTTACAGCCATATCGTTGATATCTATCTGCTTAGGGTTGCGGCTCATTATGTCCTTGGCAACTATGTTGTCTCCCTCGTGGATTCCCTTTTCCACCATTCGCCTCACGTCTCCGTCTGTGATTATGCCCTGAAGATCTCCTTTGCCGTCCAGCACCACCGTTGCTCCAAGCCTGTTCTGGGAAATGTTGATTATAGTGTTCTGTATGCTCTCGTTCATTCCCACAACCGGCCTCACGTTCAGGTCCATAACGTCACTTACCCTCAGGTACAGCCTCTTGCCCAGGCTTCCGCCAGGGTGGTACATTGCAAACTGCTCCTGGGAAAAGCCCCTCATCTGAAGCAGGCACACAGCCAGGGCGTCTCCCATAACAAGCTGGGTGGTGGTGGAAGAAGTCGGAGCCAGGTTGTTAGGATCGCTTTCCTTGTCAACAGTAGCCCTCACTATGTAGTCCGCGTGCTGGGCCAGGAAAGAGTCCACGGAGGAAACCATCGCGATTATCTTGTTCCCCATTCTGGCTATCAGCGGCACAAGCACTTTTATTTCAGGAGTGTTGCCGCTCTTGGAGATGCACAGCACCACATCGTCTTTCTGGATTATGCCCAGGTCTCCGTGGATGGCGTCCGCCGCGTGCATGAAAATGGCCGGGGTTCCGGTGGAATTCATGGTGGCCACTATCTTGGTGCCGATGATGGCGCTCTTTCCTATGCCGGTCACTATCAGCCTTCCCTTGCTGTTGTAGATCAGGTCAACCACCTCCAGAAAGCTCTCATCTATGTATGAAGTGAGATTTGCCACGCTTTCAGCCTCTTGTGAAATAACCTTGCGGGCAAGGTCCAAAATTTTTCCGTCAGATTTCTTCATAAAAATTTTGACAACTTCGAAATTATGAGTACATTGTAGTCACAAATATACCTATTTTAATGAACATAACAACCGAAAAACTGCGTCAGGAACTTAAGGAATTCTTCGGATTCTCCAATTTCAAGGAGCTGCAGGAGGACATTATCAAGCATCTGATAAGGGGAAACAACGCTTTCGTGCTCATGCCTACGGGCGGCGGAAAGAGCCTGTGCTACCAGCTTCCGGCTCTGCTTATGGAAGGCACGGCCATTGTGGTTTCTCCTCTTATAGCCTTGATGAAGAACCAGGTGGACGCAATACGAGGGTTCGTGGCCGAGAAAGAAGGAATAGCTCATTTCTTGAACTCTTCGCTGAACAAGGCCCAGGTGCAGGAGGTGAAGGCAGACCTGCTAAAGGGCATCACCAAGCTGCTCTACGTAGCCCCGGAATCGCTGACAAAAGAAGACAACATACAGCTGCTCAGGCAGATAAAGATATCTTTCTACGCTATAGACGAGGCCCACTGCATTTC
Organism: Bacteroidales bacterium; assembly: GCA_017962375.1. GTDB lineage: Bacteria > Bacteroidota > Bacteroidia > Bacteroidales > UBA932 > Egerieousia. Next base: position 21,162 of record JAGCVJ010000011.1, on the reverse strand, counting down.
CGAGTGGGGCCACGACTTCCGTCCTGAATACCGCAGGATACTCCCTATTGTGCAGGAAATAGGCAAGGCGCCAATCATAGCCCTGACGGCAACCGCCACGCCTAAAGTGCAGAGCGACATCCTCAAGAACCTGGGAATGCCGGACGCCAAAGTGTTCAAGACCTCGTTCAACCGCCCTAACCTCTACTATGAAATCCGCCCTAAGGTAAACCCGGAGAAGGAAATCATAAAATTCATCAAGCAGAACGAGGGCAAGAGCGGCATAATCTACTGCCTTTCAAGAAAGAAGGTGGAGGATATGGCCGAGCTGCTGAACGTGAACGGAATCAAGGCCCTGCCTTACCACGCCGGGCTGGACGCCGCCACAAGAGCCACCAACCAGGACAAGTTCCTGATGGAGGAGGTGGACGTGATCGTGGCCACAATAGCGTTCGGAATGGGAATAGACAAGCCGGACGTAAGGTTTGTCATCCACTACAACATGCCGAAGTCTCTTGAGGGCTACTACCAGGAGACCGGAAGGGCCGGAAGAGACGGCGGAGAGGGCCAGTGCATAGCCTTCTACAGTTTCAACGATATTATCAAGCTGGAGAAATTCATGCAGAGCAAGCCTGTGGCCGAGCAGGAGATAGGCAAACAGCTGCTGACCGAAACCGTGGCCTACGCCGAGAGCAACCAGTGCCGCAGAAAGACTCTGCTCAACTATTTCGGCGAAGTGTATCCGGAAGACGACTGCGGAAGCTGCGACAACTGCCTGCACAGCCAGCCTCAGTTCGAGGGCAAGGATTATCTTGTCACCCTCTTCCAGCTGATAAGGTCCATGAGGGAAAACTTCAAGGCAGACCACCTGGCAAACATACTCGGAGGAGTGATCAACGCCATGATCACCTCCTACAAGCACAACACCAGCCGCTTCTTCGGCATAGACAAGGAAAAGGACGACAAGTTCTGGCTGGCTGTCATCCGCCAGGCCTGCGTGGCCCAGTTCCTCAAGAAAGACATTGAGCAGTACGGCCTCATATCGCTGACGGACAAGGGAAAGGAATTTTTGGCAAAGCCTTATTCGGTGATGCTCACGGAAGACCGCCACTTTGAAGACACGGGAGAGGGAGACGATGTGGATGACGATATGCCTGCCGGCGGAAAGAAAGGCGGTGGAGGAGGAGACCAGGCTCTGCTGTCCATGCTCAAAGACCTTCGCCGAGACATAGGCCGCAAGCGCAACCTGCCTCCATACGTTATCTTCACAGACCCTTCACTGGAAGACATGACCATCTTCTACCCTATCACCATAGAAGAGCTCACCCACTGCACGGGAGTGGGACAGGGAAAGGCCCAGAAATACGGCAAGGAGTTCGTGGAGCTCATCCAGAAATACGTGGAGGAAAACGAGATCATCCGCCCGGACGACTTCAAGATCAAGAGCACCAACGACGAGCAGAAGATCGGCCAATTCATTGCCCAGTACACGGACATGCACGTTCCTCTGGACGAGATAGCCAAGATGAAAGACCTGGACATGGACGAGCTTCTGGAAAAGATAGAAGCCATAGTGGCCGTAGGAAACTACATCAACATAGACTACTACATCCGCCAGGTGGTGGATGACGACAAGATAGAAGACATCTATGCCTACTTCAAGGAAGAGGCTGAGTCAGATTCTCTTACAGATGCCATGAAAGCCCTCGGCCCGGACTATGATGAAGAGGAGATCCGCCTTATCCGCATCAAGTTCCTCACTGAAGTGGCCAACGGCTGGTAGCCTTTAAAACACTCCGTGCAAATTGCCGAGGAAGTCCTTAAGAATTCCTTCAGGCTTCTTTTGTGTCTTGCAGACTTTCATCCCCTCTTTCAGCTTCTCCGTATCTTTCAAGGTTTCCGCCAGGCGGGTCACCGGAATTTCCATTTCCACGGCCTTCAGCTGCTCAATTCTGACGTGGACGGTGTTCCCGTCTTCGCTGAACTTGTAATTTGCCAGGTCCAGCCCCTCTGGAACCAGGAATTCTGCAGACAGAGAATCAATCATCTGCTTTTGCATCATCGCGATAATGCGTTTCTTGTTCTCCTCAACTCTCAATTCATCCAGCTTGCTTGCCGCAGAATCGGCCTTGGCCTTTATCTGCGGAACGATGGAGTCAAAAGCCCTTATCAGGTCTGCCAGCTTGTCTGCCGGCATATTTATCCCGCTCAGATGGCGGCCGGAGATGGTGGCATCTGCTATATCCGGCCGCGCCACATGATGATTGCCCAGTGTAGGGCTCACCGTGTACACAAGATTGGGCATGTGGATATAAAGCCTGCGCCTGTATGTAGAGCATTTTTCATTTTCCCTGGCATTTGACCTGAAATACGCTCCTACATTCAGTTTGTCAGCAGGTTCTTTCCCGGGCATCACGGGGTTGAACTTGGTGAAGAAGTCCACCCAGATATAGAAAATCATTTCGTTGTAAAAACTGGCGATTTTTCTGTTGGCCACCTCCAGCGAGCCCCTTTTGATTTCGGAGAATATATCGTCACACAAGGACTTAAAAGTGTGTTCTATCATCTCGGGAATCTGGGCTATCTGCAGCATTCTCTCTGTTCTTTCCATATTCAGTCTCTGTTAAAATATAAAATCTGTTTTCATCCTCGGGGAATACACCAGGATTTCAGCGTTTGCTTTCACGATATTGTCTGCCAGTGTCAGCACATTGTCTATCAGATCCTTGTACTCTCCGCTTTCAAACTGCTTGTACCTGATTACAAACGTGAGCGTGCTGCCGCTGGATAGGCGAAGGCCGATTTTGGCCCTGTGCCCCTGCCACACTGCCTGGTATTTCACATCGCGAGGATTCATATAGGCTGAGAGCAGCTCCCTGAAAGTAATCACCCGCATCTGCTTTACCATCTCCCTTTTCTTCTTCTCGATTTCGGCAGCCTGGATTCTCTCCCACCATTTGACCACGCTCTGCCTGACCTGAGGCTCAATCCTGTCTATAAGATCTGCCAGCTCCATCACGTCGTCGGGAGTGAGAGGCGTGCCCAGGGTGTAGCCTTTCCCCTCTCTCCAGTAACGCTTGGCCTGGCCCAGAGTGGCTTTCAGGCATTTGGAAACCTCGAAAGGGTCTCCCCAAAGACTCTTCACGTAATCGTCTATAGTGGCAACCGCCTTTACAACTATCTCGTTGTCTGAATATCCTTTTCCCATAATGCTTATTTCAATTCTATTGTGCAGACTCTTCCGCTCTTTTCCATCCACTGGTGGTGCCTTTCGTAGCACTGCCTGTCCTGGCAAACCCAGATTATCTTGCACCTCATCCCCTGCGGAATAGAAGGACTAGGGGCGTATCCGTCGGTCAGAATCACAAGCCCGTCGTATCCGTTCTGGTGGGCGTAGTCTATGGGTTCCTGGAAATTGGTGCCGCCTCTGCCCAGCACCGCCGTTTCCTTTACCGCTTTCCTTAGGCTCTGCACCACCCTGATTCCGCTGTCGAACTGAATCAGGTCCACAGTCTCGAAGCCGTAGCGGAAAGCGCTGTTCACCACCCCGTAGAAATAGCTCAGGCTCTGGGAAGTTATGGATCCGCTCACGTCCACCGCCACAAGCACCTTGGTGTTGAAACGGCGGATCGAGCCCATATTATCAAAACCGGTTCTGCGGTTGGGCTTCATCCTGGTCAACTTGCGCTTTGAAGATAGGATGCTGGCCCTGAAGCCGTTGAAGATATTCCTCCAGTTGATTTTTGCCTTGGTGGAGGCTTTGAGTTTCTCCACAAAGTTGCCCGGCAGGCTTCCCCAGGATTCGCAGCCGTTTATTATTCCGTTTATCACAGCCACCTGAAGCTCGTCCTCACCCCAAAGCTCCGAAAGGTCGCGGTTGCTGTCCGCCTTTGAGGAAAGCTTGTCTGAGCCTCCGCCCTCTCCTCCCCCGCCGGATTTCGGGCCGTCCAGCCTGGATTCTATCTGCCTGGAATACCACTCGTAGGCCATCCCTCCCGGCAGCTCGTAGTCTTTGGGAGAGTCCAGTTGGAAGGCCGAGTTAATGTAGTTGTCCGAAATCACCAGGTTGGAGCCCACAGAAACCGCCTGCTGCGAACAGCCCTCCGGCTTTCTCTGGTAAGGATGCTTGAGCAGGATCCTCACCGCCTCAGCCCTAAGGGCATGCTCCAGCCCCTGGTCCTCCATCTGGGCCACAAGCTGTGGATTGTATTCAAGCCTCCCGCTGCCGCACCTGACGGGGCAGCGGATAGACTTGTTCTCGCAGATATCGTGAACGCAAAGCACCCTGAACATCGGAGGCTCAAGCAGATACCACTTCTGCAATATCTTGGTTATCTTGTCTTTTATTGTCATGCCGCGTTAATGCCCTGAACGTAAATAATCATCGACATTGTAAGCATCCTGCACTCCCTGGCGATGAAGCTCACTGCCGAAGGATAGGTTTTCTGCATATACAGATTCGCGAAGTGTGCTGCCGCCTCTTTCTTGTCTTTTGCCAGATAATCGAAGTATGCCTCCAGATTTCCGGCAACAGTCTCCTTGTCTTTCTCCTGAACAGTCTCTATCTCAAGAAAGCGGTAAAGGCTGTCGTTGATAACAGAAAGGTTGTGCAGCTCGTACTTGTCCAACTTTTCCTTAACCTTAGGGAAGTTCATCAGTATCTCCCTGGCGGAGAGCAACTTGTTTGCAGAAGCGCTGCTGAGGAAAGCACTTGCAGCCCTGGCGCCCACAATGCACGAAATGGCCTTTGCCGCGTCTTGGAGCCTCTCCATTCCTGAAATGATGTCCGAAACTCTTTTCCAGGCTCTGCGGTCGGGAGTCTTGTCAAGTCCTGTGTCCACCCCCTCCCTGGAGTCAGGATCCTTGTCCAGCCACACCGGATTTTCCTGGATAAAGTCTATCACCCTGCTGTCCACGCCCGCTTTCCTGGCCCAGAGCAGCCACTCCTGAGTTGTAGGAGTGAAGTTCACTATGTTGAAACGGCTCACAAGCGCAGGGTCCAGATCCGTCAGCTGGTACTGGTCACCCGCGTTCACGGCGCTGATGATGCGGCTGCCCTCCGGAAGGCTTCGCCCCGCCAGCTTGCGGTTCAGCGCAAGGTCCATAATAGTCTGCAGTATCTCGGGACGCGCCCTGTTCAGCTCGTCCAGAAAAAGCACTATAGGTTTCCCGTCCAAAGGGAACCAGTAAGGCGGCATGAAGTCTGTCTTGCCGGTTTTCTCGTTCTTGTTAGGAATTCCTATCAAGTCTCCCGGATCGGACATCTGGCCCAGAAAAAGAGCCACCACGTCCATCCCCTTGTTCCTGAAATAGTCTGTCAGAATCTCCGATTTACCGATTCCGTGTCTGCCTACAAGCATTATATTATGCGAGGCAGGAGTGATGTCGAGCAACTGAATCAGCTCGACCGTGTTTATGTTGATATTTGCCATACGCTACTATATACTGTTTCAATATCCGATTCTTGCAGTCTTTTTTCTGGAAAGTAGTTCCTGACTGCAGATAGTCTTCAGCGATTCCACATCAGGCCTGTTTCCGGAGAGGATGTACTCCACCTGGTATTTTCTCGCGATGTTCTCAATGTTTCCTCCGCTGAACTCGTACCCAGAAGCGAGTTCCTCCGCGTCCTTATCGGTAAGAGAAGGAATCATCTCTTTCCAAATCTTTGCCCTGGACTGAGCATCCGGAGTCTTGAAGGCAATCTTGTAGATGAACCTCCTGGCAAACGCCTCGTCCAGGTTTTTCTCCATGTTGGTGGTTGCGATGAGCACTCCCTCCAGATTCTCCATCTCCTGAAGGATGATATTCTGGATGCTGTTGTTCATCTGGTCCACGCTGCTCTCCACCTCTATTCGCTTTCCGAATACGGCATCCGCCTCGTTGAAAAGCAGAATAGGTTTAACCTTGGATGTGCGGCACATCTCTCTGTAGATACGGAAAACCGCCTTGATGTTTTTCTCGCTCTCGCCCACCCACTTGCTCCTTATCTTGGACATGTCTATGCAGAAGATGTCCCTGCCGCTCTTTCTCGCAAGTTCGTATGCTGTTGCAGTCTTGCCGGTTCCGGGTCCGCCGTAGAATATTACGTTGAAACCAGGGCGCATTTTGCACTCCTTGAGTCTCTCCTGAATCAGGAAGAAGTTGCCGTCGTCAAGAAGAGATTCAAGACGGTCCACCTGCTCCTTTTCCTCCTGGTTGTAGAAAAGTTTCTTTTCAGTGATGCTGGATGCCTTTACAAGGTCCTTGTGCTGGATTTCCTGCTTGACTGATACAGTAACATTGTTGAAAAACTCGCCCCTTGCCTTGTCAGAAAGGGAGAGAGAAGTATCGTCTGCCTGTCCATCGCAGACGGCAAACTCCACAAACCCGTTTTTCTGGAGGAAGTTCTCTCCTGATGCTATTTCTCTCTTGATGTTGAAACGCATGAAACTGACAATGTCCATCAGCTTGTCTATCTGCAGAGACTCCCCGCCGTGACTTACATAGTGGGTGCAAAGGGCATAAAATATTCTCCTCTCGTCGTCTGTACACTCCTTAGCGTAGAGCATGCTTTCCTTAACCCTTTTGCAGAAGTCAAGGTCGCGGTTGTAGTCTATAAGTTTCTCGACAATCTCCGACAAATCATCCTCGTCCATAGTCCCGCGGAACGCGTCGGTATAAAGGGAGTCAAAACGGTTGAACAACTCCTCAGCGTTCAGTCCGGACATCTTGACCGGCTCAAACTTGCTGTTCTTTGCAAGAGACTTGACAAGTTCCTTGCTAACGGAAAAACCCTTGTACTGTCCACCTCCGGTGCTCCTGATAAGCCCGGTTGTCTCCATGTTCCTGACTTTCTCGTGATATGCCATGAATTCTATGTTTGAGCACCCCAGAAAATCTGCAAGGTCCTCGTAAGATGCGTTGCTGTGGCAGCCGCTCCTTTCCAGAATGGCGGAAAGAAGTATAACGGACTCGTCGTCCAATGAAAACTGCTCTGTAAGATAGTCCAGGTCCTGCCTGAGCTCCTGCTTTACTGCAGCACTCAGCCCGGCAATGTCTACCTTGTTATATACACGCGAAAAACAGGACGCCATGGATGCGGTGTCCACGTTGTCGGGAGCGTACTCCTTGATGGAGTCTATTTCCTCTCCCGGGGTAAAACTGTCTTGTCTGGTTCTCAATCTACGTAATGGTCTTCTGGTCATATTTTCTTCTGTTTTGACTTGTTCGCGAAGAGATATACTGCCTTTTTCGTCGAATATTACACTCCGATGCCAGAAAAATTTTCATCGCGATGTGAAATAAAACCAAAAGATCAACGTATATGTGATTGAACCAACATTCAATATTTACTTATGGAACAAATTAAAATTACACCGTGCATAACGGTCAGGACTCATACACTTGAACAGTATATGAGAGACATCAGCCGAATTGAGATGATAGGACCGGACCAGGAGACAGAGCTGGCAATGAGGATAAAGGAAGGAGACGGCCAGGCGCTGAACTCACTTGTCGAGGCAAACCTAAGGTTCGTGGTATCGGTTGCAAAACAGTACCAGAACCGCGGGCTTGAGCTCACGGACCTGATCAGCGAAGGCAACATAGGCCTGATCAAGGCCGCAAAAAAATTCGACCCCACAAGAGGATTCAAATTTATATCCTACGCCGTATGGTGGATCCGCCAGCAGATTCTGAGCGGAATCTCCCAGGACTCAAACACCATCCGCCTGCCTATGAACCAGGTGGGTCTTCAGATAAAGGCCAGCAAGAAAAGGCAGGCCTTCATCCAGGAGTACGAGAGAGAGCCAACGGACGAGGAGCTGGCCGCCATTATGGAAACGGACATTTCCAAAATCAGCGACCTGCCCCTTGCCCAGAACGCCACCGTTTCTCTGAGCAAGCCCCTGGGAGACGACGACAGCCAGACTCTGGAAGATGTGGTGGCAGACACCCAGGCTCCCCAGGTGGACGGCAAGCTTATCAGGGAATCACTCCTGAAAGACCTGGAGGAAGTGATGCAGGTGCTCGGAGAGAGAGAAAGGCAGGTTCTGGTCTCAAGCTTCGGCATAGGATGCCCTCAGATGACTCTGGAGGAAATCGGCGAGAACATGGACCTTACAAGGGAAAGAGTGCGCCAGATCAAGACCAGAGCCCTTAGAACCCTGTCCAGCCCGAGAATCAAAAAACGCCTGGCGCAGTATCTGTAAAGGATTTTTATCGCGACAAAAGAATCATTATTCCACTGACGCCGATATAAGAATATACAAGGTACTTGAACTTTTCTCTCGGAATCTTCCTGAAAGCCCAGGCTCCGAGAGAGGTTCCCGCGGCAACGCCAGCCACTCCCCAAAGGCTGGCCCAGCCTACTTCAGCAGTAACAAAGCCGTTCATGGCCCTAACGATGGTCATCCCCAGGTTGCCGAAGAGCAGAAAAGCCGATATCATGGCCATATACTGCTCTTTCGATGGCTCTGAAGAAATCAGGTAAAGCACGGCCGGGGGCCCTTGCATGGCGAAGAAACCTCCCATCACCCCGCTCACGCTTCCGGCTCCAATCTCCCACCCCAGAGACTTGCCTATGTGGATCTTGTCGCTAAGGAAAAGGAAGTACAGGCTGATCAGAATCAGCACCACTCCCAGAACTGTCTCTATCTTGCTGTCTTGGAATCCGGCAAGAAGATATATGCATACTGAAGAAACCGCATAAAAAGCAATCAGCAACACCAGGAGTCTCTTCCAGTTTATGTGCTTCCACATCCTGACGGTAACCACTAGGGCCGTGAGCATAGCCAGCAATCCGGACACGGTTGTAGCCTCGGCATAGGAAGGCATCAACAGCGGAAGCGCCGTCATAATGAAGATGCCGAAGCCGAACCCTATGGTCCGCTGCACAAAGCTGGCACACAAGGCCAGAATCAATATCCAGATTCCTGTCTGCATCAATCTTCAATAATTGTCAAATCCCACAGAACACGCTAACTATAAATACGTTTGCTGCAAGAATTATGATATTCATCAGCACTCCAATCTTCAAGAAATCCGAGAAGCGGTACCCTCCGGGGCCATAGACAAGCATATGAGTTGGAGAACCGATCGGAGTTGCAAAACTGGAACTTACTGCTATCATAAGGGCTATCATAAACGGGAAAGGATCACACCCGATGGCTGTTGCCGCCTGATACATTATCGGGAAGAAAATGGCTCCAGCAGCAGTATTGCTGATGAATTCAGTAATGAATGTAGCAACCAGACAGACAGATGCCATAACCACTATTGGGTTCTTGCCGCATATTTCCAGAATTCCGTTTGCCAACCGCTCGGCAATCCCAGTCTTTTGTATCGCAAGCCCGAGAACAACGCTACCGGCAAACACCATAAGTATTTCCCAGTTGACAGCCTTCATAGCCTGCTCCGCATTGCAGCACCTAAATACCAGCATTGCTACAGCGGCAAGGAAAGCGCAACTCATAAGCGGGAGTACATTGGCAGCGCTAAGAACTACCATAGCTATCATTATCAGTGCCGAAACCAAAGTCTTTGGCCCTATGTTGGCAATCTGCTCTGAATCGAAGAAGCGAACCTGCCTTGTGAGCTTGGCTGCTCTAAGATCTGCCTTAGGAGAACATTCAAGCAAAAGCGTGTCTCCAGCCTGGAGTATCACATCTCTCGGCGATTCCGCTATTCTCTCCCCTTTCCTTGAAACCGCTACAAGAGTCATGCGGTTATTTCTTTCAAAGCCGGAATTATGTATGGTTTTGCCAATAAGGCTGCTTCCGAATGAAATGTACGCAGTTTGTAGATTGCGCCTTTTCTCCTTCTGGCTAGTTGAAAAGACTTGGTGATCTGCCGTAACAAAAGCACGGCTTTTTCCAAGATCAAGCAAATCTTCTATCTGTCCGGAAAAAATCAGGCGATCACCTGCTTTCAACGTCTCGTCAGGAGCCACTGGAGAAATCACTTCATGTCCGGATCTTATGATTTCTATCAGCGATCCTCCCTTTATCTCAACAAGAGAAGCTTCCTGTACACTCTTTCCTATGTTGGGATTGTCTGAAGGAACAATGAACTCCACGGTATAATTGGAGGTGTCTTCAAAAGCACTTTCCGGAGCCTTCCTATCCGGCAGAAGTTTTCTCATAGCAATTACGGAAAGTATTCCCACAGCAAGGCAGAAAAGACCCGGGACAGTCGGAGCCAAAACATTCATCACATGGCCGGTATTCTGAGTATACAGTCCTGATATTATGAGGTTGGGCGGAGTTCCTATCAGAGTGCAAATTCCACCCATTCCGGACGCATAGCTCAGCGGTATAAGAAGCTTGGAAGGAGAAATGCCCAGTTTCTTGCTCCACATTTTAACTATATCTACGAACAAAGCCACCACTGTTGTATTGCTTAAGAATGAACTTAGCCCGGCTACTGGAAGCATAAGCCTAATAATTGAGCCGGAATATTTCTTTGGCAGGCCCAGGAGGTTCTTGACAATCCAGTGAAGCACCCCCGTATGCATAAGGCCGGCAACCACCACAAACAACACTCCCACAACAACCGTAGAGGAAGAGCTGAAGCCCGAAAAAGCTTCTGCTTCAGTGAGCACTCCGGTAACTAGCAGAATAAACATTGCACAGACAAAAACCAGATCTGCCCTGAGCTTGGTAAAAAGCAGAACGGTAAATACGCCCAGCACGGTTGCAATTGTTATCCACGCGTGCAAATTAAAACCCAGAAAAACTATATTCGCCATATCAAATCAAAGATTTTTCCATGTAATGCTCTTGTCTCGCCCCCAATAAGACATCTGCCGCTTGGCGTAATGGCGGGTATTGGTCTTTATTTTCTCAACTGCATCGCAGAGGCTTGTCTTGCCGTCCAGATAATCGAAAATCTCGCGGTAGCCCACCGTCCTCAGCGGCGGAATATGCATAAGGTCAGGGCAGAACACTCCGTCTTTCCACCTGAACCCGTCAAGAGATTTCACCTCCTCCAGAAGGCCGTCCTCCATCATCTGGTCCACCCTTTTGTTGATTCGTTCATAAAGTTTGCCACGATCCATCCTTAGCCCTGTCTTCTCTATGGAGAAAGGGCGAGGCTTTGCCGGCTCTGTTTTCCATTCGGAGAATTTCTTTCCGGTCTGCAGCGTAACTTCCAGAGCGCGGATTATCCTCTGGGGATTGGCTATGTCCAGCTGCTCGTACGACTCGGGGTCTAGCTGCCTGAGCTGGTAACGGAGAGCCTCCAGCCCCTCTTCCTTCATCTTGGCGTTGAGAGAGGCCCTAAGTTCCATATCCGGCTCAGGGAAAGCGTCCAGCCCGTTGCACACGGCATCTATGTAAAGGCCGCTGCCTCCGCACATAACCAAGCGGTCGTGAGTCTTGAAAAGTTCTTCCAGAAGACAGAGGGCGTCTATCTCATACTGTCCGGCTGCATAGTGTTCCGTAATGGATTTGGTCTGGATGAAATAATGCTTGACCTGATCCAGCTGCTCATTTGAAGGCACAGCCGTTCCAATGGTCATCTCCTTGAAAATCTGGCGGGAGTCGCAGTTAATTACCGGAGAGCCTATCTGCTTTGCCAGATCTATGGCAAAGGCTGTTTTGCCCACCGCCGTGGGGCCGAGAACAATGGTCAGGAGCTTTTCTTTACTCGTCGTCTGATCCGTCTTCTGAATCGTCGTCATCTTCTATGTCTTCTCCCAGCTCAGGAGTCAGGTTGTCGAGAGTGTCAAACTTGCTGTCAAACTGCCCTGGTATCCGGCCCTTTTCGGCCACAAGCCGCGGATAAGATATGTGAGGAATCTGTTCCACTTCGCCTACAAGGCTGAGCACCATATACTTGTTGGCATTGATATCAAACACGTAATGCAATGTGACAGCTCCGCACTCAAGAGTCCTCTCCAGGCTTACCCCGTCTATAGTGCCGCTACCGAAGTCAAACAGGCCCCACATAGCCTTCAGCTTGCCGTCTTTGTCGTAGCCGCGGAAAGCTATCATCTGGTCCGGGGCAAAATCCAGGTCGTTGACAAGAAACTTGTTGAGAGAAAACAGAGTAATGTTATCGTTCAGCTCATACTCGCGGAAAAAAACCTTGTTCAGAGGAAAGGTTATCTTGTATCTCAGAATCTTAGCCATCGCAATACCAATTATCAGTTAAACAACCCCGCTGCCCTCAATCACAGACCTGACGGTATTCACCCCGTCCATCCAGTCGTCTGTCTGAGGACTCTGCGCATTACCAAAGTTAGTATATTTTTTCTGTATTTCATCGCGATGGAAACTGCAGAAAGCGTCAATTTCCTCCTTGCGGCGATAAAAGGCGTAGCGGACGCATCCCAAAGGCGGGAAAGGAGCCTCGGATTTTTCCAGGACAAAGAATCCGCCGTCGGCAAAAGGCACTCCCTCCATTATGTCTATAGCCCTTTGCCTGAGATATCCCGACCTGAAAGGAGGAATCTCTGCCATGGGCTTCTCCATACAGGAAGCGGCCCGTACTATTGCCTGAATATCAAACCCTTCCGGCAGGAACAGATAGGAAATGCTGCGGCATCCCAGCCCGCAGAACAGGAACATGTCCTTTGCCAGAAGACTCAACTGTTCATCCGTCTCTTTCCCGCTCAACACTCCGAGCGAAAAGCGGGAGCCTCTTGCGAGCATAGGAACCAAAGGGAACTCATCTTTCAGCATGGCCCGTGTGGCGTCAGATCCTGCAAAAAGGAGAAAGTCCAGCCGGCCCTTATAATCGCTGAGAAATGTCTTGTCCTCAAATAAAACGCGGGAAGCCAAGTCCGGGGAAATTTTTCTCAAAATCTCCACCATGGCAGGAATCAGCACGCGGTCTTTGGAAGAAGTCTTGACTCTGGCTTTCGCGCCCGTGGAAAGAACGCAGAGAAGATCGTGGAACCCCACAGCAGGAATGTTGCCCGCCATAATTATGTCCACGGTTTTGTCCTCCATCCTTTTACGGAAAAGGTTTTCCTCCCCTTGAGGGCCGTCCGAATATGAAAGCAGCTTTTCCAGAGCCTCTTCTGTCAGATATTTCTCGGCGATGCTTTTCATGGCGGCCGCCTGCATATAGGGCGTGAAGAAAGGATTCTCCGAATGAGCCTGCTCAACCCAAAAGCCGGGCAGAGAGCTGCCCAGACCAGACATAGCGCGTATGAATTCCTTTCTTGAGAACATATTGCAAATTTACCAAAAAGGGCCTACCTTTACAACAATGGAAAAAGGCAATCCAAAACCGGCTCTGAGCCCTGACGAATATCTAAGCATAAAGGCCTCTTCTGAAGGCCTGTACAAGGATAACGGCAGCCGTTTCCTTTCCTTGGCCTACCCTGTCAAAAGCGCCGAGGAAGCGGAGGATATAGTTAAGGCTCTCCGCAAGGAGCATTACAACGCCACTCATCATTGCTACGCCTACCGCATCGGCCTCAAGGGAGACACCTGGAGAATCAACGACGACGGCGAGCCATCCGGAACGGCGGGAAGGCCAATTCTGGGAGAAATTCTTTCCAGAAACCTCAGCGATGTAATGGTGGTTGTGGTCCGCTGGTTCGGCGGAGTGAAACTGGGAGTTCCGGGCCTTATCCGCGCCTACAAGGCCGCCACCCAAGAAGCCCTGGACGCAGCCGAAACCATAGTCAAGACTGCCACAGTTCCCGTCCGCATATATTTTTCCTACCAGCAGACAGACAAAGTCCTCAGGGAACTCAGGAAAAGAAACATAGAAGACTCCGACAAGAAATTTGAGGAAGAATGCTCCCTTACAGCTCACGTGCCGCTGAGCATGACTGAATCGCTGAAGGAAATTCTGCTTAAAATTGAGGATGTAAGAATAGACTGATGCTTAAAAATTTATATATTTGAAGATTGAATCAATAATGAACTATTAATATTAAAATACATCATGAAAAAAGCTTATAATTTCTTTGCCGGCCCTTGTGTCCTTCCTGAGGAGGCAATCAACTCTACAATCGATGCTTTGAAGGACTTTGCAGGCACCGGTATTCCATTGATTTCCATCTCCCACAGAAGCAAGGAGTGGGAAGGCGTAATGAACGAGTGCAGGGCTCTGTGGAAAGAACTTCTCCAGATTCCTGACAACTACCACATAGTATTTCTGGGCGGCGGCGCAAGCCTCCAGTTCCTGTATGTGGCTATGAACCTGTTCGAGAACAAGGCAGGTTACCTGGAGACCGGAGTATGGGCAAAGAAAGCCCTCAAGGAGGCTCAGGGAATTGCAAAGAGCCGCGGCAAAGAAGGCGCAGCTTTCGCAGTTGCATCTTCTGCTGACAAGACTTACTGCTACATCCCTAAGGGATACGAGATTCCAACCGACCTGGACTACTTCCACATCACCACCAACAACACCATCTACGGAACTGAAATCAAGTACGATATGGACTGCCCTGTAACCTTGGTTGCAGATATGTCTTCAGACATTATGAGCCGTCCTGTTGACGTTTCCAAGTATGGTTTGATCTACGGCGGAGCGCAGAAGAACGTAGGCCCTGCAGGCGTAATTTTCGCCATCATCCGCGACGATGTTCTTGGCAAGGTTTCAAGCTACATCCCTACTATGCTGGACTACAGAACCCATATCGAGAAAGAGAGCATGTTCAACACTCCTCCTGTATTCGCAATTTACGTTATGACTCAGACTCTGAAGTGGCTCAAGGGCATCGGCGGAGTTGAGGCAATCAACAAGATCAACACTCAGAAAGCCAATATGCTCTATGAGGAAATCGAGAGAAACAAGCTGTTCGTAGGCACTGCAAATCCTGAGGACCGTTCAATCATGAATGTTTGCTTCGTGATGAATCCTGAGTACAAGGATCTGGAGGCCAGCTTCCTGGACTATGCAAAGGCAAACGGAATGATGGGCGTGAAGGGTCACCGTTCAGTTGGCGGCTTCAGGGCTTCCATCTACAACGCCTGCCCTGTTGAGAGCGTTCAGGCTCTGATCAAGTGCATGCAGGATTTCGAAAGACAGAATGTTAAATAATTAACTGATATGAAAGTACTTATCGCGACAGAAAAACCTTTCTCCAGCAAGGCTGTAGAAGGCATAAAGAATATCGTTGAGAGTGCAGGCCACACCTTTGCCGCTCTGGAAAAATACGGCACTCAGGACAAGCTGCTGGAGGCAGTTGCAGACGCAGACGCCCTGATCGTTCGTTCAGACAAGGTTACAAAGGAAGTTGTTGATGCAGCCAAGAACCTCAAGATTGTGGTAAGGGCCGGCGCCGGATTCGACAATCTGGACCTGGCCGCTCTTTCCGAGAGGAAGATTGTTGCTATGAACACTCCTGGCCAGAACTCCAACGCAGTTGCTGAGCTGGCTATCGGAATGATGATCTACATCTCCCGCAACCAGTTCACTCCTGGAACCGGAAGCGAGCTCAAGGGCAAGACTCTGGGTATCCAGGCTTACGGAAACGTAGGACGTCTGGTTGCAGAGCACGCCAAGAGCTTTGGAATGAAGATTATGGCTTTTGACCCGTTCGTTCCAGCTGAAAAGATGGAAGCTGAGGGAGTTATCGTTGCCAAGGATCTGGATGACCTCTACTCCAACAGCAACTTCATTTCTCTTCACATTCCTGCAAACGAGCAGACCAAGGGTTCCATCGGCTACGCTCTGCTGAGCAAGATGCCTAAGGGAGGCTGCCTGGTCAACACCGCACGCAAGGAAGTCATCAACGAGCCTGAACTCGAGAAGATTCTGGAAGAAAGGGAAGACCTCAAGTACATCACCGACATCGCTCCTGCAAACATCGAGGTTTTGAAGGAGAAATTCGGAAAGAGAGTTTTCGCCACCCCTAAAAAGCAGGGCGCAGAGACCGCCGAGGCCAACCTCAATGCAGGTCTTGCCGCTGCAAACCAGATTGTTGGATTCTTCAAGGACGGATGCACCCGTTTCCAGGTTAACAAATTCTAAGCTATGGTAAAAGTTAAACCGTTTGCGGCAATACGTCCGCCAAAAGAAATCGTGAAGGAAGTGGCTTCTCGCCCTTACGACGTACTCAACTCCAAGGAAGCCAAGGCCGAGGCCGGAGAAAAGTCTCTGCTTCACATAATCAAGCCTGAGATCGACTTCGATCCTATCGCTGACGAGCACGAGCAGAAGACCTACGACAAGGCCGTGGAGAACTTCAAGAAATGGCAGGAGAAAGGCTGGCTGGTACAGGACAACAAAGAGCAGTACTATGTTTACGCCCAGACTATGGACGGAAGAACCCAGTACGGCCTTGTAGTGTGCGCCAACACAGACGACTACACCAGCGGCGCCATCAAGAAGCACGAGCTTACCCGCAAGGAGAAGGAAGATGACCGAATGATTCACGTAAGGATCCAGAACGCCAACATCGAGCCCGTATTCTTCGCCTATCCAGACAACGCTGAAATCAACGCCATCGTTGAAAACGTTGTAAAGACCAAGGCTCCTGAGTATGACTTCGTGGCAGAAGACGGATTCGGCCACACGATGTGGATCATCGACGACGATGCAACCATCGAGCGCATCACGGAAATCTTCTCCACAATCCCTGCTTTCTATGTAGCTGACGGACACCACCGTACAGCCGCCGCAGGAAGAGTGGGAGCAGAGAAGAAAGCCCAGAACCCTAACCATACCGGAAAGGAGGAGTACAACTACTTCATGGCTGTTGTATTCCCTGAAAGCCAGCTCAAGATCATAGACTACAACCGCGTTGTAAAGGATCTGAACGGAATGAGCCAGGATGAGTTCATCTCAAAGCTCGGCGAATTCTTCACCGTTGAGAAGAAGGGAAAGGAAATCTATCATCCTTCCGGGCTCCACAACTTCTCAATGTACATCGGCGGAGATTGGTACTCTCTTACCGCAAAAGCCGGAACATACGACGACAACGACCCTATCAAGGTTCTGGACGTTTCTGTGTTCTCAGACTTTATCGCCGACAAGCTTTTGGACATCAAAGACCTCAGGACCTCCAAGAGGATAGATTTCGTTGGCGGAATCAGAGGCCTCGGCGAGCTCAAGAAGAGAGTTGACTCAGGAGAGATGGCTGCGGCTTTCGCCCTCTATCCTGTTTCTATGCGCCAGCTCATAACCATCGCTGACACAGGCAATATCATGCCTCCTAAGACTACCTGGTTCGAGCCTAAGCTAAGAAGCGGAATCACCATCCACTCCCTCTCTGACTTCAAGAAGTAAGCCTGATTGCCAAACAAGAAAAACGGGATGCCAAAATATTTGGCATCCCGTTTTGTTTTCACCGGCTTAAATCCGGCGCAGTATCCTAATATATCTTAAGAGTGTAAACAGTCTTGAACGGAGCGTAGTTGCTGTTGTAGATACCACCGGCAATCGCTAACATTCCGGTCGGGCTCAGGGCCATGGATGCACTTGCTGCCGGAGCGCAGTCGGTCATAGGATCTGTATAGTAGGCCACCAGCACTGGGGCCTTTCCAGTAGTTTTCACTTCAGAAAGATCTATGAGGTAGAAAACATAAAATACTTCGCTCCCGGTATTGGAGGCCACCAGATAGGCCATATTCCTGTTTCTGTCAACGATAGGGCCAGTGAAAGTCAGTTTCTCTGAATTGAATTCGGCAGGAAAATCATTATCGGTATCAACCAAAGAGAAATTCCTTCCGTTGACAAGGAGAAGTCCTATCTTTCCCTCGGAATTTTCAGCTGCTATCAGATATGTGTAGTCATCCGTTGCAAAATCGCCGATCAGAAAATCAGGCATTGTCAGGTTGGATCCAGGGAAGATAGGCTTCCAAGTGTTCAAAATGCTTGGATTCTCGGTATATACATCCTCTCCGTTGAACACTTCTATCTGGGCAGCCTGATTGTTGAAAATTATTGCCTCGTTCTTTCCGGTCCTGAAAACGTATGGCATATAATAGCTGGTGGACAAAGCGCGAACGTTCTGCCAAACGTTGGTTGATGCGTTGAAAATCTCCAGGTTAGGCAGACCATACCAGTTTCCTGCAACCACCACGTTTCCGTTTTCAAGCTGAATGGCACGAGCCATAAGACGTGCAGTGGTCATATCATTAATTTTGGTAAAAGTGTGGGTAGATGGATCGTATGTTTCCACACCAGCACTCTGGCCCACGCCGGAATCGCTGCTGGCGCCGCCGCCTATCATAAACTTGCCGTCAGACAGCATAAGGCCGAACGGGAAGTCATGAGCATAATTCATTGTCATGCTGCGCCATACACCGTCGGTGCCCCAGTACTCGGCTTCTTTTGAAATTTTGAATCCTGTAGTATGCCCTCCCGCAACTACAAGCTCGTTATTTGCCCAAAACATTGAGAAGTCGCTCTTTGGCTCCAGCATATCAGGACGTTTGACCAGAGAGATCTTGCGATATTCAACACCCGGCTTTGGCTTAACTGTAATCGGGCAGGTATCAGTGTGTTCCCCGTCCACACTCTTAACTGTTATCGTTGCCTCTCCTTCCGCAAGAAGATTGACTGTTGCATCAGTTTCACTGGTGGCTTCTACTGAAGCAATTTCAGGTGCGCTGCTTTCCCAGGTAATAGACTTGTCCGTAGCATCACCAGGAGATACAACAGCATGAAGATCTATTGTTTGTCCGACATACCCTTCAGCAGAAGTCTCAAGCAGGGTAACACTTTCAACGTGGATAACCTTTGGCTCAACAGTTACGTTGCAGCTGGCTGAATAGCCGCCGTTATTGGTGGTGACAGTGATTGTTGCCTCTCCGGCAGCAACCGCAGTAACCGTTCCGTCAGATACCTTTGCAACTGAAGAGTTGCTGGAGGTCCAGATAACACTCGGGTCCGTAGCATTGTCTGGCTCTACTGTAGCTGTCAAGGTAGCAGTTTCCTCTTCCACCAGCTCAAGACTAGTCTTGTCAAGTTTTACAGATTTAACCTTAATGAAATCCGGAGTAACAAAGACCTTGCATTCGGCTTTCTTTTTTCCTTCCGCCGTAAACACAATAATGTAGGCTCCTCCTACACCTACTCCATGTACCTGACCATCTTCAACGGTGACAACAGAAGGATCTGTAGTATACCAGATAACGGCCTGGTTAGACGCGTTTGAAGGCATTACATTTGCCGTCAGGGTTTTGGTGGAGCCTTTTACAATTGAAATCGTTGTCTCGGACAGGGTAACTCCGGTAACCGGAACATCGGAATCGCTGTCACAGGATGTCGTGATAGCCATGCCAAACAAAAGCATCGCTGAGAAGAGACATAGTCTCTTTAGAGCAGAAAATCGTTTCATAGTATAGTTTTGTCTTTAGTAGTTAGCTAAAAGGCGAATTTTATTCTCAAGCCGGCCTGGATAAAGCCCTGGGTTCCGAAGCCCGCTTCTGCAAAGCCGCACACCACATTTCCGAACTCCACGCCGATTGCAGAAACCTGCCAGGCCACACCGAAATCCCTGAACTTCTCGATGATGCCGTTGTTGTTAGTGTACTTGTTCCTTCTGGCTGTAAGACCAGCCGCAACCTTTGAATAAATGTTGGTGCGAGGGGTTGTGTACCAGAAATATCTTGCCTGAGGCATCAGTGAATACCAGGTGTCTCTTGCCTTGGTGTTGTCTTTACCCTCGTTGAGGATATGGGAATCGGCCACCTGGAAAGAGAGAATGGCTCCGATGGCAAATTTCTCGGAAATCCTGTAGCCGTACTCGGCGTTTACAATTGGCAGGAACTTGAAATCCTTTGCCTCATAGCTAGGATATCCGCTGATTATCTTGGTATAACTGTCGATGAACTGCATGTTTGAACCATAGCCGCCGGAAATTGAAATATCGTGGAAGCCTGTCTGGTTCATATTGCCCTGGGCTGATGCTGCAAAGGCAAAAAACAGTACGCTGATGGTCAAAAACAACTTTTTCATATTTGATTCGTCTAATTATCTGGTCTTTTGGTCGCGTAAAGATAGCATTATTTCCCTATGATAATATCGCTGAATTGTTTTTTCAGGCCTTTTCCGCCTTCTTGGGTTCCATATGCAAAGTCACGTGAGTGTCTTTCCCGAACTTTTCCTTAAGCCTGTGCTCGATATCCGTAGCCCGGTCGTGAGCATCCTCAAGAGAGATACCGCCATCCATCCTGACATGGGCCTCGATAGATATCCTGTTGCCTAACTTCCTGGTCCTCAAATGATGAGGTTCACTTACACCGGGCACAGAACTGATGATTCTCTCAATATCTTCTTCATCCTCCGGAAGCAGAGACTTGTCTGTAAGTTCACCGATGCTGATTTTCAAAAGCTTCAGCGATACGATGGCCAGCATTATTCCTACAACTATAGAAGCCAGCGGATCGAGAACCGTCCACCTTCCCCCGAGGATTATGGCTCCGCCAATGCCCAGGGCGGCTGCTATTGAAGACAAGGCATCGCTGCGGTGATGCCAGGCATTGGCCACAACAGCCTGAGAATCGAGCCTTTTGCCCTTGGCGGCAGTATAGCGGTAAAGAGCTTCTTTCACCACAATAGAAACAAGAGCTGCCCACAAAGCAAGCTTGCCCGGCATTTCCAGAGTCTCTCCCGATAGCCATCGGGCAAACTTCAGCGCACCAGACACCACAATTCCCGCAGCCGCTCCCAGAAGAGCCAGGCCTATGAGAAACGAAGCCACCGTCTCAAACTTGCCGTGGCCGTAATCGTGAGTTTCGTCCTGAGGCTTGGAACTGATGCCTACGAATATCAGCACCACAATATCGGTGAGAAAATCCGAAAGAGAATGCACTGCATCCGCAATCATGGCGGAGCTGTGCCCCACGATTCCAGCAACAAACTTGAATGCCAGCAAGGCGGCGTTGCCCACGCTGCCCACAAGAGTAACCTTGTATATTTCCCTTTCCCTGACTCCCATAACACAAATATACTAAAAAGCTGTATTCTATAGTTAATAAGCCGAAGGCCGGCACGGAGTTAACAAGGCGCAAAGCGCCGCGACCGGAGGGAGCTTCCCGCCGCTTTAGCGGCGTAAAAAAAGGCCCCAGGACTTGTCCTGAGGCCTTTTGAAGTTGGCGGCTACCCACTTTCCCACTTGGTATAGCAGTATCATAGGTGTGAACGGGCTTAACTTCTCTGTTCGGGATGGGAAGAGGTGGATCCCCGTTGCTGTTGCCACCTGAATATATATCGATCGCGGGTTCCCGCGTATGGCTCGAGAGAAAGACAATAATGGCCAGAAAAACGTCTCTGTATAGAAGTCTTGGGGCGATT
>JAGCVJ010000002.1 GCA_017962375.1 Bacteroidales bacterium | reverse complement strand
GAAGTTCACGGTTGCAATGTCTGAAGGATAGTTCGGAATGAAGAAATATCCGTACACGCTCGGCAGTATTCCCAGCAGAACCGGGCCTGCTATTCCCAGCTCGTAGGCCAGAGGCAGCATAGCCACAACCACCGCTCCCTGCGAATTGATGAGCACGGAAACCAGGAAGAACACAAAGGCTATAGACCATGGATAGCTCTCCACCAGACCGGCCAGCATCACCTTCATCTGCTCCAGATAGTTGCTGAAGTATGTATCTGCCAGCCAAGCAATTCCGTAAATTGCCACAACAGCCACCATACCACTCTGCCATACCGCTCCGCCCACTGCCTTCTTAGGTTCCGCCCTGCAGAACATGATGTTGGCGGCGGCTGCGGTGAGCATAATGATCTGGATGATTATGTTCATCTTAGGAATGCCCATGTGCTGGGCCAGGGTAATGCTTTCCCCGTTCTTGTCCACATGGAACATCTGGCAGAAAGCAAAGAACACAATCACCAGCAACGCTCCCAGGAACACGTAAACCGATCTCTTGGCGCTCTTGCTGATTGTCTTGTCCAAGGTAGTGGCGCTGCTGCCATACATGAACTTGAATGTCTCGGGATCGGACTTTCTCCTCAAGAAATCAGGGTCCTTGTCCAGGTCTTTTCCTCTGCGATATGAGTACAGCGATGCGCAGATAAGGCCGCAAAGGCAGGCCGGGATGGTAATCATCAGAACCTGCGGTATTGAAACCATGAAGCCGTTGGCGTTGGAAATGGTTACGAAAGCCACAACAGCGGCTGCAATCGGCGAGCAGGTGATTCCCACCTGTGAAGCAATTGAAGCCACGGCGCAAGGCCTTTCTGGACGGATATTCTTCTTGAGGGCTATATCGCAGATGATAGGCATCAGCGTATAGACCACATGGCCTGTTCCCACCAGGACGGTGAGGAAGAAAGTGGTTATAGGAGCCAGGAATGTGATGTTTCCGGGGTGCTTTCTGAGCATTTTCTCAGCGATCTGGATCATCCAGTCCATACCGCCCGATGCCTGAAGAGTTCCGGCGCAGGTAACCGCAGCGATAATAATATAGATAACATCTGTAGGAGGTGTTCCGGGCTTCATCCCGAATCCGAACACAAGAATGGCCAGACCAATACCTGATATTGCACCAAGGGCAAGACTGCCGTAACGAGAACCCACATACAATGCAGCCAGCACTATAAGGAGTTCTATGATCATAATTGTACTCATAGGCTTTTGTTTGATTATCCAAAGATAACCATTTTACTCGCCATTTCACAGCCTTCAGTCAAGCAACATTGCATTTTTTGCCGAATAAGCATCCTTGCACACCCTTGAACATGCTCACAAAATCAAAAATCCTCCCGGTCTGAGAGGATTTTTGATTTGTAACTCTTATTTTCCAAAAAAACTCAGAAAGTGAAGTCCACTCCAATTCCGAACACGTTGTTGGTACGGCTGTAGGTAGAATAGCCCACAGACTGAGGCTTCGTGTGGTCCTTGTAGTTGGAAGTAAAATAAGAAGCGTTGAGGGTAATGTTATCATTAACCTTGTACCCTATTCCGAATCCTAAGGAAGTGCAGCTGAGGTTGAAGTTCATGTCTGAATAGTTGTCCTCCTTCTGGTTGTAGAAAGTGTGCTGCAGACCGGCGCTCACCTCCCATTTCTTCGTGATGTCGAACTCCACGCCGAAGGTAATCTCATCGGTATCCTTAAGCAAGGATGTGTTCCACTGCTTGGTGTCCAGGTCGAAGTAATGGTTGTATCCGGCGTCTATCCTCAGGTAAGGAAGCGGAGAAACCTCTGCACCGAAGGCGATTATTGAAGGCATGTCGGCATTGTGCTTAGCCCCGTCAAGATATCTGGCGAAAGTCGGCTGTGTGGCAGCCAGGGCGTTGAAGGCGTCGTTGTTCTTTGCCTTGCTCTTCACTTCCAGATGAGTCCTGAACTCATATCGGAGAGCCAGGTTAAGGTACTCGTTAGGACGGTAGTCCAGGCCGATAATCGGAGAAATGCCGAATCCGCTCTGCTTACAGTCAAGGACATAGGTATTGTCTGACGGTATGATATCTCCGGCTATGGTCCTGAATGTGATGTTGTCAACCGCTCCCTTGAAGTGGTTGGAAGCGATGATTCCCCTAAGTCCCAGGCTGACGCTCAGCTTGTCGCCGATTTTTCTCGCCGCGGCCATGTTGACTCCATAGTAGAAGCTTTTGCCGTCCACATGCTGGTTCAGGCTATAGCCTCCGAACAGAGCGCCCATCTTTGTCATACCCATCTGGCCTACAAGGGCTTCAAAGGCTCCGATTCCGTCCTTGAACTTGCATTCTCCGCCACCGCCAAGGACTCCGAAACCTAACTGGAAAGACCAGTCACCCATATTGTAGACTGCAAACAGCGAAGGCTGGATAAGCACATCAACCTTGCCCCTGAACTTGCGGCTGAAAGATCCGTCTGCCTCAGCGATGCCAGGATTCAGGTAGTTGGCCCCGAAAAGCGGACCATAGTTGGAATACACGTTTCTGGTCTGGTGAGGGCTCTGCCAGTTGAACTGGATATGCCATCCGTCTCCCAGAAAAGCTGTTCCGGCAGGGTTGAAGTATACTCCGTCAATCCCTATAGCTCCTGTCCTGGCAGGATTTCTGAGAAAGCGTATGCTCTGGTTGGTGTTTGTCAGGTAATCACCGGCATATACAGCCGTCGCAACGACGAGAGCCGCTGCTGTCAAAAGGAATTTTTTCATAGATTGCAATGGTTTAATGTCTTGAAATAATCAAAAGAGGAATATTGTTGTCGAGGCATTTCTTGATGTCTTTTCCGCCACTGACAACCTTGCAGTAACTTACATCCGGGCCCTGGATTTCCTTAACCCTTATCCTGCCCAGATAATGCTTGGAAGTCCTGTTGCCGACCTCGGTGAGCTGGTAAACACCGAATGTAAGGTCTGTGTACACGCCGTGAGCTGAACCCAGGTCGATGTAAACTTCCTTCTGCTTGTTGTTGCGGTCTGAGCCAACTTCGATGATATCTGCGGTCAGAGGATAAACCTCGTCATAATATCTTGCCACATAGGCGCTGACGTATCCCATAGCCTTCTTGATGGCATTCTGGCGGGATGAGTACCAAGAAGAGGATGAATACTCGTTACTTTCCACGCTGAAAGTGTTGCTGTTGATTATTGTGCCGTTCAGGTCCTTGAGAGTCAAGGTAAAGAGAATTATGGCCCTGTAATCTTCGTGAGTGGTCTTTTTCACCTTTCCGTTCTTGTCCTTATGCTCTTCGGTGAAGACCTTGGCCGTGGAGGTGATACTGGCTATGTTGCCGTCGATTGTAAGCGCATATTCAGGATTGTCAGAACTTGGAACAAAAAGCCTGTCACGGACATTGAAACGGAATGCCTGGCTCAAACCCCTCACGATCTCGGCCCTTACAGCATCGGCATAACCGTCGTGTTCCTGCTGGAACTCTCCCGTCACAACTGAAGCAATCACGTCCAGAACCTTGGACCCGGTCTTTTTGTCCTGGCTTTTAGGAGTGTAGTAAATGTCACCGACATAGAGGTCGAAACAATGGTTTCTGTCAAAGCCTTCCTCCTGGTCCTGAGCCTTGGACTGAACAGGGAACATCAGGAAACTTGAAGCCAAAACAGTAAGGAGTACGGCAAAATTCAACTTTCTCATATATTCTAATTATTTAATTTGCCTGCAAAGATAGGTTAAATTCCATAATAAATCTTTTTTTCTTACTTTTGAAACACACGTTATGCGAATTTGTACAAACCGAACTGTATGAAAAGACTTAAATTTCCGGCATTTGTCCTGATGATGCTCTGTCTGGCGGCATCGTGCTCCGTAGACAAGGACTACGACCTTAGAGACAAGAACATGGACTACAAGATAAACGCCGGCTCGCAGGTGGCTGTCCCTGTCGGCAGCTTCACCACAATCAGGGTTAACGCTCTCCTTACCCAGGAAGCCAGGGAGTATTTCCAGAAAGACGAAAATGACGACTTCATCTACGACCCGCAGGGAAAGGTCCTGAAGGACTTTGAACTCGGGCATTATGAAGTCCACGGTCTGGAACTGATAGACTTGGGTCACTTCGGCATTCCGGTAATCAAGTTCTATATAACCTTCCGCAACTCGCTACCTTTTGACTTTGAGATGAGCAGCCACGTGATAGACTCGCTTGGCAATCCGATTCCAAACGTGACCGCTATCCTGGACAAGGTGGAGCTTCCGGCGGCTACGGAAGAGTATGGAGATGGAATTGCATACGGCGTCCTCACCATAACACCAGAGCAAACCATGTCCGGAATCGGGTTTGACGGGTTCAACATTATACTGAAAGTCAAGTCTATGCCAACGCACTCAATATTCATAGACAAGCATCTGGGCATCGCCTTGAAGGATGTCAAGATCCAGCTTCCGCAAGGAATCAATTTCAAAATCAAGAAAAAACACCAAGAAGAATAAAACGGATCGCGATGAAAAACTCTATAAAAATCATATTGGCATCTTTTGCATTCCTGACCACCGTTTATTCCGAGTGTCCGGCCCAGGATCTCCAGAGTGGTTATTTCATAGATAACTACTCCTATGCATACCGCCTTAATCCGGCTTTCACCAACAAGAAGAATTTTATTGGCGGAGTGCTCAGCAACGTCAATGCAGGAACAAACAGCAATGTAGGCCTTTCCACATTTTTCTATCCTCGCGACGGTAAGCTGGCTACTTTCATGCACCCGTCCGTAGACAGGGATGAATTCCTGAGTAAACTACATAAAAACAATAAGATAGGAGTTAATGTAAACTACAACCTGGCATCTGTCGGCTATTGGACAAAAATCAGGGACAGGGATGTTTTCCAGACTTTTGACATCAGTTTGCGCAACAACACTTCCGCAAAGATTCCATACGGCCTGCTGGATTTCATGAAAGGAGGCGGCGAGAGCTTTGTATACGACCTGTCACACGTTTATGGATACACCAGGACTTTCCTGGAGTTTACCAGTGGCGGCGCTGTAAAGTTTGACAAGCTGACCCTGGGAGCCAGGGCAAAGTTCATTTTGGGAAACAACAAGATCAATATGAAGGTCCATCATATGGTCGCCGAGCTTAATGGCCTCAGCTGGAGTGTCCAGTCTTACGGCAGCATCACCGGAGCAGGTGGCGGAATCCATAACAAAACCAAGAAGGGAGCCCTCAGCGATGAATACGATGCCTTGGATTTGGACGGTATCAAGTGGAGTCCATTGGGCCTTGGTGGCGTTGGCGGGGCTGTTGACTTGGGAGTCAAATACGAAATCAACGATTACATTAATGTATCTGCATCCGTGATCGACCTCGGTTTCATTGTCTGGAGGAACAAGGTGAACGCTATAAATCTCGGAGAAACCTACATTATCCAGATAGACGACATAGATTCCGAGACAGGCAGTATTTACAGCGTTGTCAACAATGTCATAAACAAGTTCAAGAGCGTCTACGAGTTTATTCCTGGAAAGAAGAACTTCACCACCCAGAGCCTCAGCATTAACGCGAACATTGGAGCGGAATTCAAGTTGCCTTTCTACAAGAAGATGTCCATAGGTATCCTTGGCTCCACCAGAAACAGCCACATAAACCGTTACAGCGAGATCAGGATGTCCTTGAACACCAGCCCGTTAAAGTGGCTGAGCCTTTCCCTTACCGGTGCCTATACAAGCTTCGGATGGGAAGTTGGCGGCATGGTCAACGTTTATGCCAAGAAGTTCAGCGCATATCTGGGTACAGACAGCTATTACTTCAACATGAACAGCCAGTTCCTGCCTATCCATGAAGCTAACGCTCACGTAGTGTTTGGAGTCAACTATCTGCTTACCCGAAATCCTTTCAAGCGCCGCCGCTAGAATCTTACCGCGACAAAGAACCTGAGGCTCCAGTCTTCCGTACTCACGTAGTAGGAAGAGTGCTTTCCTACCCTGAAGTAATTGTAGAACAGCGTGGTTCCGGCACTGAACCTGTCGCTGAACGTATAGATGGCAGAAGTCCTGAACATGTGACAAAAGGAGACGTGAGACTTCTTTCCGAAAAGGTTCTTGTACCCCTGCTCCTGCATGGAATCCCACCCGTCGTCATATTCACTGGCCTTCATCTTGGCGACAGATTTCGCCGTTACCAGAAGCATCGGTATTTCAGAGAAGTGCAAGGTCAGCCTTGGAACCGGTACCCAGTTGTAGGCGTAGCCGGCCCCGAGAGCAAACTGCTGGATCTTGATCCTGTTCACCCTGCCAAAAGTGTAGGAAAGCCACGGCTCGTAAGAACGGATGCGGGTCTGGTTGAGGGTAAGCCCGGCCAGAAAGCTTCCCGCGCTTTTCTTCTGCACCATAAAACCGCTCATTGCGGCCGCATAGGAGAATTTGGAAGGATTGAACAGATAGTAGGCATTCAGGATTATGTTTTCAATTGAGGCCTCTCCCCCCAGCAGGTCCATTTTTTCTCCGGATGGAGTGGTAAAATCGCCTTTTATGTTCTGTGTGGTGTGATACCTGAACTCTCCGCCGGCAGGAGAAGAGTACACTGTAAGCGACAAGTCTTTCTTGAATCCCTTCCCTAGACTCAGAGAATAGCTCAGGCCATAGCCCATATAGTATGCGCCCAAAGAGATCTGCTTGTCGGTGGTGGAACGCATGTTTATCACCGACCTGCCGTTGTGGATCTCCTCTTCTTTGATGTCCACCAGATTGCTTCTCATGTCAAAGTCCATCACAGAGAAAAAAGTGTTGGCATAAACCGACCACTTTCTGTTGTGGGCACATACATAACTGGTATCCACCCCCTTCAGCTCAGCCTTGTCGATATAAAGCTTGAGCTTGCTGAAAATATTCTGAGAAAAAGAAACTTCGCTTAAGGCAAGAAGGAAAATAAATGACAGAAAAACCTTACGCATAACAATTAGAATCTGAAGGCTACAAAGAATCTCATGTTCCAGTCTTCTGTACTGGCATAGTATTCGGAGTGCTTACCCACCCTGAAAAAGTTGTAGTAAGCGGAATATCCGGCCAGGAACCTGTCGCTGAAGGCATAGCTTACGGATGCCCTGCCCATATGGGTGTAGGAGACGTGGGTCTTGCCGCCGAACAGTTTCTTCTGGGTCTCTTTCTGGTTTTCGTCCCAGTCCCCCCCGGTATTCTTGGTTGCAGACTTGGTAGTTATCAGAATCATCGGGATTCCGGACAGATGTACGGTCAATCCTTTGACAGGAACCCAGTTATAGGCATATCCCACACCGAAGGAGAACTGTCTGAGGTGGATCTTGTTGATTCCCCCTATCATTCCCCTCAGAATCGGGTCGTATGCAGTGATCTTGGTCTGGTTGAAGGTCAGCCCACCCAGAAAACTGCCTGCGCTCTTTTTCTGGATCTTGGAGTAGCTCATCGCCGAGGCATAGGAAAACTTCTTGGGATTGAACACATAATATGCGTTGATGATGAAATTCGACATCTTGGCTTCACCTTCCATGATGTCGAAATTGAACCCGAGTTCCTTGGCGGCAAGCTTGCCGTGTATCCTGTCTGTGGTATGGTAACGGAACTCTCCCCCTACCGGAGAAGAATACATCGTAAAGGACAGGTTCTTCTTGTAACCCTTGTTAAGGTCCTGGGAATAACTCAGGCCGTAGCCCATAAAGTACAGGCCGAGGGAAACCTGGGTCTCCACCTTGGAACGCATGTCGACAGTAACCTTGCCGATACCTTCCACATAGTCTACCTTGTTGGCGTCGCCGTTGCTTCTCAGGTCAAAGTCCAGCTGGGAAAGATAAGTGTTTGCAAACACCGCCCATTTGTATTTGGGAGCCCCCACATAACTGGTGTCCACACCGCTCAGCTCTCTCTCTTCCAGATAGTTGACCAGCTTATTGGCAAGGGTCCTGACTTTGCTGTGTTCAGGTGCCGGAGTCAGGTCATCCGCAATCTGGGAGAAGGCGGCCGTCAGCGAGGCCCCAAAGACAATAAGAAGCAAAACAATTCTTTTCATCGCGAAGAAACTGTATAACCCTTGTTCTAAAGTTCTTCAAAGATAATTATTTTTGTGTCATTGAAAGAAGAACAATAAATGCCCCCTCTGAAAAACATATTGTCGTTACTTACCGCAGTGCTGCTTGTCTATAGCTCTGCCTGGGCCCAGAAGGCGGACTCGACAGCCAAAGGCAAATGGAGCGGGAGCGCTGCTGTTTCAGGAGGTTACAACCAGTCTCCATCGCCTTTCAAAGGCGTTATTCCGGAATTGAAACATGAGGCGGCGGATGTAAAGCTGAACCTGAAATACGCAAAAGACAATTTCACGGCCACAGCCAACTTCAGTTCGGGCTGGGACAACCACTGGAAAGCTTCTACGGGACTTTCCATGAAAAACGAGGATGACTTTTCCATGAACTGGGCTGAAATCAAGTATATGGGAAGCCGCTACAACTTTACCACAAATCTGAAGTGGACCAAGCCCGACATTATCTACAACGTATTTGCCCAGGTTGGCTACAACTACACCCACAACAAGAAAAACAGTTTTATAATGAGCTTTGAGGCAGAAGATGTCAAACTCGTCGGAGAAGACAACAATTCATACTCTTTTTCCTCATCAGGCGGTTTCAACCTCACGAAAAAATACACTCCCGGCCGCAAACTGTTTGCTGAAGCCTCTTTCGGATACTCCAATGTGGACCGATACATAGAGTGGGCCTCTTTGAGCTTGAACGAAGGTGCTGCCAACTATATCTACCGCAAAACTCCCTTTTCAATTGGCCTGAGGGCAAATGCCGCCACCTATTTGAGCCAGGACCACACTTTCGGCATCAAGAATCTGAACACGGAAGCGGGTGGGCTGTTTTCCGTAAGCTACGACAATGACAAATACCGTGGGGCCTACCTCAGCGATGTCGCCGACAAGAATTCCTGGGTGGACAGTCTCAAACTCCGGGAAACATTCAGATACGGGGTAATCACGATGACCCCTTACGTCAAAGCCGACTATTCCTATAAGTTTCTGAAACTCAAGCTGGACTACAGGCTGCAGTTCTACGCCGACAAGCTGACCAACAAGATAGAGCACCAGTCATACGACTTCAAGAATCCGGCTCTTACGGGAAGCAGCGAGGCCGAATTCAGGATCGCCGACAACCACTTTATCGCCGTCGGGTTCCAGACTATGGTCAGAAGGCCTTCATATACCCAGCTCTGCTGGTATGCAAGGGAAGGAAACTACCCGGGCCAGTTCATTGTCGGAAACCCGAACCTCAAGGTAAGCAGGTCTTACAGGAACATTTTGTCCTACAGGATAAAGTTCCGCAAGTTTTCCAGCGAACTGTCATCCTCTTTCACGCGCAACCTCAGGCAGGTGGAACAGACTTTTTTTGAAGACTATATCGGCGACAGGAAATTCAAGTTCTTCACCTGGGTGAACACATCCTACAGCAAAGTCTGGAATACGGCTTTCTTCCTCAGGTACGACACAAAAAGATTCTACCTCAGGACTGATCTCGGCTACTACGATTATGTGGAAAAAGCAAAGAGTGCAGGCTCTGTGAAGAAAAACCACTACTGGACCGCCAAAGCGTCAGGAGGCTTCATGTTCAAAGGAGGATGGACAATATCGTCAGACATATCCTACCAGAGCAAGATAACAAGGTCCTATCACTCTTTCGACAAGTACTACAGCCTGAACTCCCGCGTAGAGAAGAAGTTCAAAAAACACACTATATACCTGGAAGGAAGAGATCTCCTTGAGCAGAAGATCACCACCAGCTGGATTTCCGAGGACGAGACCAGCGGCTGGAGTGAAACAGCCTACAACAACCGCAGATTCTTCCGTATCGGCTATATATTCAACTTTTAGAGTATCCCGGGTCTAGTCCGCAAACACCATCTCGTTGAACAGGTATTCCGCGTGCCCTATCTGCTCGATGTTGAACAGCAGGTACCTGATATCGATGGAGATGTTCCTGCACACGGAAGGGTCGTAGACTATGTCTGACATAGTCCCCTCCCAGACACGGTCGAAGTTGATTCCGATCAGGTTACCGTCTGCGTTTATGACAGGGCTGCCGGAGTTTCCGCCAGTAGTATGGTTGGTGGCCAGGAAGCAGACAGGCTGGTTGTCGTGCCCTCCTTCTGCGTAGATGTCTCTTAGTTTCTGCGGGATATTGTAATCGAAGATGTTCGGGTTATCCTTTTCAATGATTCCCTTGAGGGTGGAAACCGGGGAATAGTAGACTCCATCAGCAGGACTGTATCCCTTTACATTTCCGTAAGCGATCCTCAGAGTCAGGTTAGCGTCCGGATAGAACTGCTTCCCTGGCTCGAAGTCCATCTGTCCCTGCATGTAGTCGCGGTATGCAAGCCTTATCTCGCTGTTTACATCGTTGATTACAGGCCTCAGGGTATTGAAATACCATTTGTAGAATGCGTCGTACATCTGATATGCGGGATCGTCCTTCACGGCCTGGGTATCGTCCTTTGTCAGGGCGAGCACCTTCTCCTTGTCGGTGAACATTGATTTGGAGAACAGGTCTTTCTGCCAGGCCTCCACGCTGCCGTACTGGCTAAGCATCTGCTTGAAATACTCCGGCTTGAAATCGTCTGGCATCTCAGCGTCAAAAGCCTTCATCATTGCCACGAATATCTCCTGGTCTATCGGCTGATAATAGTCCTTGAAAAATGCCTCCACTGCCGCATCCTTGGAGCTTTTGTTCTTTATAACGTTCAATACGCCCGATGCAATCTGGAGAAGTTCTATGCTCCTAACGGTCTCGTTATAGTACTCGTATGCAAGGAAATAAGGGTTTCTCCTGGCGTACAGGGCTTCCAATTTCTCCACAAGACCCTCGTAGCGGGTTCCTTTCGCCCACTCTTTGAACCTTTCCTGATACTCTTTCTTCTTGTCCACGGTCTTCATCCTGCGGATTCCCTTTTCCTCACCCTGCCATTTCTTCCAGGCATTGGACACATTGGCGGCCTTGGAGGAATACTGAATCCTTACGGCCTGGCTCTGGGCCATATATTTCTTCATTATGTCCAGACGCTTGGTCCTAAGGGCAATCTTCTTAGGATCAGACACATTGCCGGTATATTCCACCTCGTCGGAAGTAACGTACTCCTTGGTGGAGCCAGGGCATCCGTAAACGAAGGTGAAATCCCCTTCCTTTACACCCTTGGTGGAAATCTTGAAGAATTTCTTAGGATGGTAAGGCACGTTGTCCGGAGAATAGTCTGCCGGATTGTTGTCCTTGTCGGCGTAAATGCGGAAAATGGAAAAGTCTCCGGTATGCCTCGGCCACATCCAGTTGTCTGTATCGCCGCCGAACTTGCCAATCGAGGAAGGCGGAGCGCCTACCAGACGAACGTCTTTGAAAGTGCGGAACACGAACAGGAAGTACTGGTTACCGTAGAATAGAGCCTCCACGTTGGCCCTGAGCCCTTTGCCGTCCTTTACGGCATCGGCCACAAGAGCCATGGAATTCACTTTTATAACGGAATCCCTCTGCCTTTCGGTCATAGACGCGTCAAATCCTGCCAATACGGCATCTGTGACATCCTGCATATATTCCAGGAAACTTACGGTCAATCCCTTGTTCGGCAGCTCCTGGTCTCTGCTCATTGCCCAGAAACCGTCTTTAAGATAGTCGTGCTCCACGCTGGAGTGCCTCTGGATCTGGCTGTAGCCGCAATGGTGGTTGGTAAACAGAAGCCCGTCGGCAGAAACCAGCTCTCCGGTGCATCCGGAACCGAAAAGCACCACCGCATCCTTCAGGCAGGCCTTGTTCACGCTGTAAACGTCTTCAGCCTTCAGTTTGAAGCCCTTGGCCTGCATGTCCTTAATCCTCTGCCCTATCAGAACAGGCAGCCACATACCTTCATCGGCCCATGCCGGAGTCAGCATCAAGACCGCCAGCAGGGCAATAAGTATTTTCTTCATATTTAACTATTTATCGCGATAAAAAACTAGTCTCCGCTTCCGCCCATTTCAATAGGCTCTCCTTTGAACAGGCCCTTGACGGTATTTCCGCCGTCATAGAAATAGCCCTTGAACACCACTTTCCCGAGAGTGTCCTTTGCCACAATTTTTCCGGTTTGTTCGTCTGCGGTGGCCTCATACTCCTCGCCTTTGTAGCTGAGCTTAATGCAGCCGCCTTCCTGAGGCAGAGGGAAATCCACTACCAGACCCTCTCCGTCTCCCCAGAAGAAGTAGGTTCCGCCGAAGCTCTTCCAAACTTCCTGCCCCTCTTCCGGAGCAATCTCCTCGTCAAATTCCGGATCCACGGCCTGAGCCACTGTTACCGTATCCTTGACTTCAGCCTCTCCTCCGTTGTTTCCGCTGCTTTTGCAACTGGCTGAAACTGCTGCAATTGCCATTGCTCCAAGAGCAATTGTCAAAATCTTTTTCATAAGCGTTTATTAATGTTGTGTTGTGACTATCGTCTTTGATGAATCCATATACATGAAACTGCAATTGAAAGCATTGCTGAGAACCACAAAGGAATTCATTTTGTAAATATCCCTTCCGTAAAGCAGGAAATTGCAGATATCTGTTGGTGTGATGAACGGATTATCCTCAAGGTGAGAATGCATTGGAATCCCCTCTTTTCCGGCCTCAATCTGTACCGGAATGAACGACCTGTGATATTTCCAAAAGCGGACAATGTTTTCGTCTTTGTCAATGTCTATTCCATAGTCATTTCCCCAGGGCAGGATTCCCTCCAAAGTAATTCCCTGAAGGATATATACTCTGGTTATGTTCTCGTTTACAGGCAAGAAGTCAAAATTCAGCTGCCCGTACTCAGGTTGAATAGAAGCTATGCTGTCGCTATAAAACTCGAAAATCTTCAGAACCAGCCTGTGTTTGCGTTCAATCTCATCTTTTTCCTTTTGGGTGAGAGCTCTCGAAGAATCTATCTTCATTTCTTGAATGCCGTCATTTGTCACCCTCCAGCGAAGTTCTAAAATACAGTTCTCCATTTTTTTGTCGCAGAAAAGACAAGAAAACAGGCTGTCTTGAAATGAAGTCAAACTGCCCCCCACATCCTCTTCAGTATATTTCTCAAACAAATAATCTGTGGCCACCCAGTTTATCTTCTCTGAAAAATAGAGATTGTGCCCCTCAGCGATTATGCTGTCGTTGATTCTTGCCAGCTGGTCCAGCGGCGGCAGATTCTTCTGCGCCCAAAGAGAGGAAACACAAGCCATCAGTACAATAGCAGCAAAAAATAACCGTTTCATACTATATTGAAAATTAGTGGATTGACGAGTTATAGCCGTGCTTGAGCTCCAGAGAGAACCCTACCCTGAAGTGAGACTCGTACTTGTTGAAATTCAGCAGAGTCTCGCAGTAGCCGCTCCTGAACTGGGCAAAAACGGCAGGAAGGAAGGTTCCCTTGTCGCTGAGCCTGTATGAGAGGTTGAACTCCAGGTTGTAGTTCTTGAAAGTATTGGACGGATTGACCAGAGCCGTAAAGTTAAGGCGGTTGTCAAATGCCTTGTAAGTGGCCCAGGCCTGCATGTAGCCTCTGCGAATAAAATAGTGCGTAAGCCCCGGAATATGCTCGTAATAGCCGTACCAGACCTTTCCGCCAAGCGAAATATGCTTGTCGGGAGAATAGATGGCACCTGCGTATGCCTTGTTTACTGAACGAGACTTTTCGTTTATATAGCCATTGGACATGTGGTCTCCGCCGAACATCATATCCAGCTTGGGATTGACGTACCAGTAAACGCAGAACCCCGGATTGAAAGCGTTCTCCACCAGCGGGCTGGAAGTGTCATAGACATGCCATACGCCCGTTTCGGTATAGGTTCCGAGAATGTCCACATTGTCTATCCTTGCCACTCTCAAGGCCAGGCTCACCTGGAAACGCACGTCTGCGTTGTGCTTGTCTATGCTCGAGGTGTTTGCCGGAATTCCGGTTATGAAATACGTTTCCTTGAACATCCCAAACACGGGAAACCTCTGCCTTTGAGTCTGTTCGTAAAAACTGTCATCTGGTACTGCCGCCGGCTCAATCTCCTGTGCAAAAGCCCTTGGGCCAACCGTAAAAAGCAAAAAAGCTATAAGAATCTTCTTCATTGCATATTCAATCATAACGATTGTAAATATACTAATAATTATCGGTTCAGGGCGTCTGCGGAGGATATAAACTTATTCAATTCATCGTCTGAAACGCTGTAGTCCTGCATCTGGCCGCTGATATACTGGTCGTATGCCGCCATGTCCACAAACGCGTGGCCGGACAAGTTGAAAAGGATGGTCTTCTTCTCCCCTGTCTCCTTGCACCTTAGAGCTTCGTTTATGGTTGCGGCAATGGCATGGCAAGACTCTGGAGCCGGTATAATTCCTTCTGTGCGGGCAAAGAGGATCCCCGCCCTGAAAGACTCTTTCTGCTCAATGTCCACGGCTTCCATATACCCGTCTTTCATCAGCTGAGACAGTATCACTCCTGCTCCGTGATAACGAAGTCCGCCTGCGTGGATGCTGGAAGGCTTGAAAGTGTGGCCCAGAGTGTACATAGGAAGCAGAGGGGTAAGCCCCGCTTCATCAGCGAAATCATATTCGAACCGGCCTCTGGTAAGCTTAGGGCAGGATGCAGGCTCCGCGGCAATGAATCTGGTTTTCCTTCCTTCAAGGATATTGTGCCTCATAAACGGATAGGCAATGCCAGAGAAGTTGGAACCGCCTCCAAAACAAGCTATTACTATATCGGGATACTCCCCTGCAAGCTCCATCTGCTTTTCAGCCTCCAGGCCGATTACCGTCTGGTGCAGGCACACGTGGTTGAGCACGGAGCCCAAAGTATAGCGGCAGCCCGGAGTTGTCACGGCCAGCTCAATGGCTTCCGAGATGGCGCATCCAAGCGAACCGTTGTCGGCCGGATTTGCCGTGATTATATCTTTACCGGCCCTTGTGCTCATAGACGGAGAAGGAGTGATTGCCGCCCCGAAAGTCTGCATTATGCTTTTGCGGTACGGCTTCTGCTCATAGCTGACCTTCACCATATAGACTGCGCATTCCAGGCCGAATTTGCTGGCAGCGTATGAAAGCGCCCCTCCCCACTGCCCGGCTCCGGTTTCTGTAGTGATGTTGGTAATTCCCTGTTTCTTGGCGTAATACGCCTGTGCCAGAGCGGAATTGAGCTTGTGAGAACCGGCAGGGCTAACGCTCTCGTTCTTGAAATAAATGTGAGCCGGAGTACCCAGAGCCTCCTCCAGGTCGTATGCCCTGACAAGAGGCGTGCATCTGTAAGAAGCGTACATCTGCCTCAACTCTTCCGGAATGGGAATCCATACATCTTTTGCATTGAACTCCTGGTTAGCGCATTCCTGGCAGAAAATCGGATAAAGATCCTCCGCCTTCAATGGTTCCCTTGTTGCCGGATTCAGAATCGGGAGAGGCTTGTTAGGCATTACAGCCTGCATGTTGAAAAAATGGGTCGGAATCTCAGATTCGCCTAACAGATACTTTTTTTGTCTCATGGTGATATGGGTTTTGAGAGTTAATAAAAAAACTATGGCACGCTGTAAGCCAGCGTGCCATATATCATAAAAAACTACAGGTTACCGACTTACAGAGGAATACTGCAAGTGCGCCACCAGAAGTTTATAGATGCAAGTCGTATCATTTCAAAGGCAAATTTAAACATTTTCTCTATCATACACAATATTTCGTATTTTTGTTATTGCAAAATATTAATCGCGATGAAACTCGTCTCCTGGAACGTAAACGGCCTCCGCGCCTGCGAAGGCAAAGGTTTTTCCGAATCATTCAAAAGCCTGGACGCAGACATTTTCTGCCTTCAGGAAACCAAGATGCAGAGCGGCCAGCTGGATCTGGATTTCCCAGCC
Source organism: Bacteroidales bacterium (assembly GCA_017962375.1). Lineage (GTDB taxonomy): Bacteria > Bacteroidota > Bacteroidia > Bacteroidales > UBA932 > Egerieousia. Next base: position 62,472 of record JAGCVJ010000002.1, on the reverse strand, counting down.
TACAAGTCTTACTGGAACTTTGCAGAGAAAAAAGGCTACAGCGGAACCGCCGTGTTCACCAAGGTTGAACCTTTGAATGTAACCTACGGGATGGGGATAGACGAGCACGACCATGAAGGAAGAGTCATTACCCTGGAATTCAACGGCTTTTACTTGGTCTGCGTATATACGCCCAACTCCCAGGAGGAACTCAAGAGGCTGGATTACAGGATGAGGTGGGAAGACGATTTCAGAGCCTTCCTGACCGGTCTGGACAAGAAGAAACCTGTCATAGTTTGCGGAGACATGAACGTGGCCCACAAGGAGATAGACCTGAAGAACCCCAAGACCAACCGCCGCAACGCAGGCTTCACAGACGAGGAAAGGGAGAAATTCACCCTCCTTCTGGAATCGGGCTTCACCGATACATGGAGGCACTTCTATCCCGATCTGGAAGGCGTTTATTCATGGTGGAGCTACCGCTTCCAGGCCAGGAAGAGGAACACCGGATGGAGAATAGACTATTTCCTGTCATCCAAAAGGCTTGACAGCAAACTATCTGACGCCAAGATACATACAGAAATCTTCGGGAGCGACCACTGCCCCGTTGAACTGGACATAGACATTTGACAAAAACTCATAATATGAAAAGAATTGCATTACTCCTGGCTGCCGCATTGGTTATAGCCTCCTGCTCCTCCCCTGCCGAAGATGCCGTTTTTGACAAGTCAATGGTGGAATTCCTCGGCAACGCGTTTTCCGAATTCACTCTGGGCGAAGACGTAACCGTTTTCACAGCTCAGAATCCAGAAGACAATTCCAAATGGAACATCCAGGCCACAGTGCCTATGAAGAAGGTTTCCCAGGAAGCCATTGACTCCCTCTCTATAGAGATTGTTCCCGTAGATGAACGTGGCGTGAAGGTCAGAGAAGACCTCACTCTCCAAGCCCAGGATCTGGACAACATACTCCCTGTGCTGAACACTTCAGACTCCACGGAAAAGGTTGTTGTATTCAAGTCAAACAAGGAATTCAGCCGCAAAGAAGCTGACGCAATCCTGGCCAAAGCCGAGAATCTGTCTATGATCATTAACAAGCTTCAAAGCCAGCAAACGATTGTAGCTCAAGAAATTGAAGAGAAGAAGGCTGAAGCCGCCAAAGAAGAAGCAAAGAAAAAGGAGCAGGAAAAGCCTACCCTGAACTCCCTCTGCGAGAAATATGGCATTTACGGCATGCTTTCCAAGTATGAAAGGCTACTCAAGGAACGCAATAAAAAAGAAGCCAAGAGGGTGGAAGACCAGATGTGGGAAATCGAGAAGAAAGTAAAGGCAGACAACAGCCTTCCGGAGAGCCTCAGGAAGCGCTTTGTGGAATACATAGAAAACCGTGAAGACGAGATAGAGAAGAAATACTAGTGCAGAGGATTGGCGTAGATGTGCAGGAAGATGTCTTCGAGCTCTTTCTGCACATTTTCTTTGCCCTCCGCTCCAAGCTCCTTGCTTTCAACCATTTCCTTGACAATTGGTTTCAGCTGCTCTTCCATGTGGGAGAGGAAGGTCTCTTGGGCGGCCTTGCTGTATCTGCCCCTTTGAACAGGTTCCCTGCCCTCTCTTTCAGCCAGAATGGCCTCGGCGATATAATTGTTCGGCCACAGATAGTATGCTGAATGGATCTGGCGGTCTATGATTTTGCCCAGCTCCAGGAATCTCTCGTTTTTCTCGAATTTGGCGCAGTATTCAACCTCAGAAGGGAGAATCGGCTCGGTGAAGCATATTCTGATACGCCCCTTCCAGCCGCTCATTCCCGTAAGGATGCTATTCAGATCCTCCCCTTCCTTCTTGACGTAAGCATGCCGCCTGGATATAAACAACTCTCTGGCTTTCAAGCCATCGCAAGGCTCAAACTCGTATGAAATGGCAGCCGGGAGAATGTCCAGCTCGCACATGTCTGCGTAAAAGTCTCCGCTGCCGCTCATCTGAACCATCTTCAGAAGCCCCTGCTCTGTCAGGTCGTGACCGTCTTTGGTGCGCCCGTTCCTCTGGGCAATCCAGATGGAACTGGTCTGGGATGCCACCTGGCAGCGGATATACTTGGAAAGCAGCATAGAAGACATGTAAACCTCCCTTGGAGAAGTGCTGCGGGTAACTTTTATCATCTTGTTGCTTCTGCAGACGTCCTCTATGAACTGAGAGGTAATAAGGTTGTCTCCCACTGCTATTTCAGTGGTAGTCACATGATTGCGGTGCAAAATGAGCTGAATTATGGCAGGATCCAGCACAATATCTCTATGATTGGCCAGAATCAGATGCTTCTTGCCGTGGGCGAAATACCCAAGACCTGTGAATTCCACCCCCGCGCTGGTATTTGAAAGCACATGTTCAACCACCGCAGCCATAATCTTGTCCTGAAAGTCATCCACCGTATGACACTGGTCCAAAGTCTTGCGAAGAGTGTCTCCGCCGCCCTCTATCTTCAGGAACTCTGCAATGTCATCTATATGCTCAAAAGTGCGCATACGGGCTATTGAGGCAGGAATTTCACTGTCATAATAAGGCCTTATGGAGTCGAATATGGTGTTTTGTTCAGGCATTTCGCAATTGTTTGACCATTACAAATTTAGAAATCTGTTTCAATTTCCCCAAAAAACGTAACAAATTCCAAATGTTTTATTTACGGAAGAGCAGAGAACTGTCTCCATAGCTGAGAAAACGGTATCCGCCCTCCAGAGCATGGGCATAGAGATCCTTCCAGCCGTCACCTATAAAGGCTCCAATAAGCAGCAAAAGAGTGCTCTGCGGCTGATGGAAATTGGTCACAAGCATATCCACAACCCTGTACTTGAAGCCAGGAACAATGATAATGGAAGTTCCTGCCATCAGAGTGCCCATATTGAACCTGTCCATATAGCCTATTATGGCCTGCAGAGCCTCACAGATAGAGTATGGATAATCCTTTTCGTATGGTTCCCACTGAGTTACAGGCATCAGAGAGGAATCCGGATTCTCTATGCAATGCACACCTATATAATATAAGCTCTCCAGGCAGCGCGTAGAAGTGGTTCCAACGGCAACCACGCGGTGATCAGCTACAGCTGCAAGAAGATCCTCCAGGAAACCCCTGGTTACGGAAAAAGGCTCGCTGTGCATCTTGTGCTCGGATATGTACTCGCTTTTTACCGGAACAAATGTGCCGGCCCCAACGTGAAGACAAATATTTTCGCGCTTTATATTCTTGTTATCCAGAGATTTAAGCACTCTATCAGTAAAATGAAGGCCGGCAGTAGGAGCAGCCACGGATCCCTCGTAATGAGCGTAAATGGTCTGGTATCTGGTTTTGTCTATGTCTTCCGTGTCGCGATTCAGGTACGGCGGAATAGGAACTTTCCCGCATTTTTCCAGAACCTCGGAGAAAGTAAGGTCTGAATCCCACAAAAAACGGACTTTTGACGCCTTTCCTTCTCCTTTTTCCACCAGTTCAGCCCTAAAATTGAGCCCTTTTGAGGCCGAATCAGAGAAAAAATACACTAATCCGCCCTTCCATTTCTTGGCATTTCCGACAACTGCACTCCAAATACAGCTCTTTTTTGAGGCAAAAGACTGGGCATAATCAGACGGAAAATCCGGATTTAAGCACAAAATTTCTATCAAAGCGCCCGTTTCTTTTTTGAAGAAAAGTCGGGCAGGAACCACCTTTGTGTCGTTGAAAACCATAAAGGAATTCTCCGGAATATGGCTGCTCAAATTAAAAAAGGAGTCGTCACAAAAACTGCCATTTTCATAGACCAGAAGCTTGGAAGAGTCTCTCTGCTCCAGCGGATATTTGGCTATCCGCTCCTGGGGGAGGGGATAGGTGTAATCAGATATTTTAACAATCGGCTTCAATTTCGCGTTATTTTCAGCAAAGATACATAATTGTCCACGAAAGAAGAAATCTCTTAAAATACGAGGTTTTGCATTTTTCAAATTTCACAACATTGAACACAAAAAGTTCACAATTCACAACATTGAATTTTCAAATTGCGCAATAAAGCTTCGCTTCAGGAGTGCATAGTATCAGCAATCTTTATGAAAATTTTGAAAGTTTTGTAAAGTATTGATTTTTCATTATTTACAAATTATCATCAAAGTATTGCTTTAACAACAGAGCATGCATCTTGAGGGCAAAATGCGTAATTAGGACTGTATCTATAATTGAAAATTTACTTATCTATTTGATATAATGATTATTATATAGAGTTATCTAAATTGCATCTTTAAATATGGTTTGCTTTGCGTATGCCCTTTCTGCGCTATTCTAAGCCGTATTTATAAGAACTACGCAATTTTGATAAATTTGTGAACTTGACGAATTATTCTATTTTGTTTTGCAAATTTCAAAACATTTGTTTATTTTTGTAAAAACTAATGTTGACATTTATGAAAGAGCGTTTACAGACCATTCTCAACCTCGAAAAACTATCAGCCGCCCAACTGTCTTCTCTTTTGGACATCCAGAGGTCTACTCTGTCGAACCTGATGAGCGGAAGAAACAACCCTAGTTATGACTTCATAAAGGCAATTATGACAAAATTGCCGAATTTGAATGTGGAGTGGTTGCTCAGCGGAGTGGGACAGCCTTATAAGAATCCCGACAAAAATTTTCGCGGAGAGCGTCTAATTGACGCAAATAATACCATTGGCGAAGTGCCTTCAACTATACGTCAATTTAACGCAGAAAAAGAAAATACCGAGAAAAACGGAGATATGGGTATTTTTGACGCAAATGAAGAGCCTCAATATGAAAACGGGAATCTTTTTGGTTTTGCGGACGAGAAAACTGCTCCATCCGACTCTGATCTCCCTTCTGAGATTGATGATTTCCCGGCCGAAGACGAAAATCCCGTTTTTCACCCGTTTCCGCCTCTGGAACAAGGAGAACTGGAAAAACGCCTTAAATTAATGCAAGAGGCTGATTATAAGAAAGTTGAGGTCGAAGCAAAGGTTCCTCAACCCGCTGAGAATCCAAAATTTGAGGAAAAACCGGCCCCTACCAGGCAAATTCCAGCCCCACAAAAAGAAAAAACAATCAAGAAAGTGATACTGCTTTACTCCGACGGAACCTTCGAGTCTTTTTCTTAAATTTGCCTTATATAATATAAGGTATATATGTACAAGCTCATAAGAAGCATCTTGTTTCTCTGGCAACCCGAGAAGATTCACGACTTTGTTTCAGCCGTACTGAAACTGCTGGACAAGATTCCTCTGATGCCGGTTTTGATCAGACTGATATACAGCTATAGGAAGCCGTGTCTGGAAAAGGAGGTCTTTGGAGTGAAGTTCAAGAATCCGGTTGGCCTTGCAGCCGGCTTTGACAAAGACGGAGACGCCTATAACGCCTTGGCTAACTTCGGTTTCGGCTTTGTGGAGATTGGTAGTCTCACACCCAAGCCACAAGACGGGAATCCTAAGCCAAGATGCTTCCGGCTGACCAAAGACAAGGCTATAGTCAACAGGATGGGAATCAACAACAAAGGCATCAGGCACGCTGTTTCTCATCTGCAGAAGGACAAGAGCCGCTGCCCTATCGGTTGCAGCATAACCAAGGGCAGAGACACCTCCATGGCAGACGCCTACAAAGACTATGAGTTTTCCTTTGAATACCTGTACGATTTCGTGGACTACTTTGTTCTGAACGTCTCCTGCCCCAACGTTAAGGACGCCACAAAGAACCAGAGCCTTGAGAACATTACCCCTATCATAGACAAGCTGCTGGAACTGAGGATAATGTATGATGATTACCGCCCTATCCTGCTGAAGATTTCTCCGGATGTGACCAAGGATTATCTAGATGACATCATCAATCTTGTGCTCATCTCGGGCCTGGACGGCATCATTGCAGCCAACACCACCAGCAAGAGAGAGGCTCTCAAATCAAACAAGAAGCTTATCAGCAAGGCAGGCCAGGGAGGACTGAGCGGCCAGCCTCTGTACGACAGAAGCCTGGAACTGGTGAAATACATCTACGCCAAGACCAACGGCCATCTGCCGATTATTGCCAGCGGCGGCATAATGACGCCGCAGCAGGCTATGGAAATGCTGGACAGCGGCGCTTCTCTCATTCAGGTCTATACCGGATTCATCTACAACGGGCCTAAGTTCGTAAAGAAAATCAACAAGTTCATTGTCAGAACTTTAATGGAAAGACAGAAATGACAACTGCATCTATATGCACAATCGGAGACGAAATACTGATAGGACAGATTTTAGACACTAACTCGGCTTTCATCTCCAGAGCTCTGAACAAGTCAGGAATCAAGGTGGTTCATATAGCGTCCTGCTCAGATTCCCGCAAGGATATCCTGGACACTTTAAAACGATGCCTCAAATCTTCTGACATAGTCATTGCCACAGGCGGCCTGGGGCCTACCAAAGACGACATAACCAAAAACGTCCTTATGACCCTTAGCGGCAGCAAAAGGTTCAAGCGCAGCCGCTCTCAGATGGAAATCATCAAGAACATCCTCACAGCAAGAGGAATACAAATGCTTGACATAAACCGTATGCAGGCAGATGTTCCTCAAAACTGCACTGTCATTCCAAACAAGATCGGAACCGCCCCTATCATGCAGTTCCACTTCCCAAAGGAAAAGTTCGGCAGAGACAATCTGCTGTTTTCCATGCCCGGGGTTCCGTTTGAAACCGAGAATGCCGTTCCAAATGTAATTGCCGCAATTCAAGCACATTACAAGCTTGACAAGATATTCCACAGGACCATCTGCACCTTCGGGATCGCAGAGAGCGTCCTGAGCAAAATGATTGAAAAATGGGAGGATTCCCTGCCGGAAAACCTGCATCTGGCCTACCTGCCTAACCCTATCCTGGGAGTCAGGCTCAGGCTCTCCATTTACGGTACCACCCAGAAAGAAGGAGAAGAGGAACTGGACAAGTATTCAGCTTCTCTGAAACAGATTCTCGGCGATGCTGTTTACGGAGAGGGAGAAACCAATCCTCAGACAGTGGCGGGAGAGCTTCTGCTTGAAAGAGGAGCCACCATCAGCACCGCGGAATCTTGCACCGGCGGATATGTTGCACATCTTCTTACCGGAATACCGGGCTCCAGCAGATATTACTGGGGCAGCGTGATAAGCTATGACAACTCCGTAAAAATCAGCACTATCGGAGTCAGCGAAAAGACAATCAAGAAATACGGAGCTGTAAGCAGAGAGTGTGTCAAGGAGATGGCGAAAGGAGTGAGGAAGAAGCTCGGAACCACCTATTCCATTTCCACCTCAGGCATTGCAGGCCCGAGCGGCGGCACCCCGTCTAAACCGGTGGGAACACTGTGGATGGCCGCCAGCGGACCTAAGGGCACGGTTACGGCAACCATTGTTTCCAAGAGCACCAGGAAGATCAACATAGAACGTTTCGCAGCCTCCGCCCTGGATCTGTTCAGGAGGAGTCTTATAGCCGGAAAAATTTGACAAACAACTAATAATATGAAAAAGTTTATAATCAAGAGCTTGCTCTTAACATTAACAATTGCAGCTATGACAGCTTGTTCTGAAAAGAAGGCGGCAGACCCTATCGCCGATGCAATGCAGAAAGTTGATTCACTGATGGTTGATAGGTACACCCCTATCGACACCATGTTCGCCGAACCAGGCGGTGCCGTGCTTATCATGAAGGGAGATTCCATCCTCTTTGACAAGGGATACGGATGCTCCGACATCGCCCGAGGCTACAAGATAGACGGCAACACTTTCTTCAACATCGCATCCTGCTCAAAGCAGTTCTCAGCAGTTGCCATACTCAAGCTGGCAGAAGAGGGAAAACTGGATATCCAAAAGAGCATCTACGATGTATCCCCTCTTGTAACTCCTTATCTTCCAAAGAAGAAAGCGCCTTTCACCGACATCACTCCGGCCCATCTGATGAGCCACGCCTCAGGCATTCCTGACACCCGTCCAAGGACTGACCTCAACTTCATGCTCAAGTGCACAGACATGCAGTCTATCGAGTACATGAAGGGCCTTAAAGAACTCAACTTCACTCCTGGCACTGAATACCAGTACATCAACCCTACCTTCCAGCTGCTGTACCTGTTCATCGAAAAGCTGAGCGGCATGAGTTTCGACGACTTCATGAAGGAGAAACTGTTCACCCCAGCCAAGATGCTTTCTACTCTCTATTTCTCAGAAGAGAACGAAAGCAAGATACCTAATATGGCACACGGCTACATTCTGGAAGACGGAAATGAGGCCGCCAGCGTAGATTCCGACAAGCCTGCAGGAGCAGTCAACTACGAGCCTGAAAAGAAGTCCGACGACACTCCTCACAGCAAATTCGCAGAATGCGACTACGGAGAGGAAACCTTCTTCGCCACCAAGGCCGACGGCGGACTCTACACCTCCACCCACGAGTTTGCAAACTGGATCAAGGCCATGAGAGACAACAAGATACTCCCTGCAAGAGCAAAGGAAGAGGCCTGGAGTCTGGTTAACAATGTATCCGGCAGCAAGTTCTCAACCTACCAGAACCGCGACAACACTTTCTACGGCTACGGATGGTTCATCGAGCAGCAGCCTGGCTTCCCTAAGAAGGTTTACCACACAGGCGACAACGGCGGATTCCAGATCTACGAGGGCTACTTCCCTGAAGCAGACCTTACCGTTCTGGTATTCGAGAACCGCAATGACAAAGACCGCTGGGATCTTGTCAGAAAGATTGACCAGATACTGAAAGACGCCGGCCTTACCGAGCCTATCGCAAAGGAGCAGTCAGAAGCGCCAGCCGACACTACAAAGACCGAATAGAAACCGAAACTTATAAAAAGAAGAGAGTGGCTGAATACAGTCACTCTCTTTCTTTTAATGCAAAGCAAAATTCTAGAAGGTGAGAGCCATGTCCTCTACCTGGGTGAAAGCTCTGAGGAAGTTCTCGCCGAGAACCTTCTTGATGTCCTCGTCTGAGTATCCCCTGTGGCGAAGCTCACGGGTGATGACCTCGAACTTGCTTACGTCCTCAAGGCCGATTGGCGGCATCTCGATTCCGTCATAGTCTGAGCCAAGACCTACGTAATCTATTCCAACAAGGTCAATTACGTGCTCAATGTGGTCAACCAGAAGCTTGTAGGAAGGAGAAGGGAAATTCTTCTTCAGATAGGCCGTATGCTTTTTAAGCTCGGCGATTTCCTTCTTGCCTTTCTTGCCGCTTCTCCAGTAGGCCTTCATTGCTGCATCGTAGGCGTCGGCCGCATCGAAGTAAGCGTCAGTGCCGTAGGCATCGCTGAGGAAAGCAGGATAGAAGTTGATCTGGATCACTCCGCCGGCCTTTGCCAGGTCTTTGATCATCTTGTCGGTCATATTCCTTGGATGCTTGCAAAGCGCTCTGCAGCAGGAATGTGTAGCTACGATAGGAGCCTTGGAATACTTGAGGCAGTCATAGAAAGACTCATCTGAAAGGTGGCTTACGTCCACTATCATTCCAAGACGGTTCATCTCGGCCACAACCTTCTTTCCGAAAGGAGAAAGGCCGTGCCACTGGGCCTCCTTTGGAGCGCAGCTGTCGCAGAGCTGGTTATGGGCGCAGTGGCAAAGAGTTATGTAACGCACTCCCATGCGGTAGAACTCGTGCAGAAGAGCCAGGTCGTTCTGGATTGGAGAACCATTCTCCATTCCAAGCATTATGGCTCCCCTTCCGCTCTTTTTGATCTGGCGGGCATGGCGCACGGAATAAGCCAGGGCCACCTTGTCGCGGTTGGCGGCAATCATGTCCTTGGTCTCGCCTATCAGCCTGACTGCCTGAACGGTAGACTGGTCTGGAGTAAGCCTTACACGGGTGAAGATAGCGTAGAACATAAGGTCCAGTCCGCCTTCTTTCATCCTGATGAAATCGTTGTGTCCCTCGTTGCTCCTTACGCCGAGGTCTGCGTGCTCTTCATCTATCCTCAGAGGCGTGTCGCAATGGGTGTCAACCACCATTGCCTCCTGATGAAGCTGATGTACAGATTTTGCCATTGTATGAATATTATTTTGTGTCTTTTTTCATGTATGAATACTTCCAGGCGGTAGGCGGAACCAGCGTCTCCTTGATAGCCCTTGAAGTAACCCATCTCATAAGGTTGAACGAGCTGCCGGCCTTGTCGTTGGTGCCTGAAGCGCGGCTGCCTCCGAACGGCTGCAGACCTACCACGGCGCCTGTCGGTTTGTCATTTACATAGAAGTTTCCTGCGCAGTAGCGAAGCTTGCCGGATATATAGTCGCAAGCGAGCCTGTCCTGCCCGAATACGGAGCCGGTAAGGCCGTATGGAGAAGTGGTGTCCAAGAGTTCCAGAGTCTTGTCAAGATCCTTGTCCTCATATACATACACGGTCAGAACCGGTCCGAACAGTTCCTCTTCCATTGTCTTGAAATGAGGCTTCTTGGCAAGGATTACGGTTGGCTGGATAAAGTAGCCCACGCTCTTGTCGCACTGGCCGCCAATAACTATTTCAGCGTCTTTGCTTCTCTTGGCGTAGTTGATTGCCTTGGCTATGTTGTCGAATGAAGGCTCGTCGATTACGGCGTTCACGAAGTTCTCAGGATCGGTGACATCCCCTACCTTTACCTGCTCGCACCTTTCCTTCATTCCCTTGAGCACCTTTGGCCACAGGCTCTTAGGGCAGTACATTCGGCTGGCGGCAGAGCACTTCTGGCCGGCAAACTCAAATGCCCCGCAGAAAGCGGCGTTGGCAACTGCCTCAGCGTCTGCGCTCTTGTGAACGAAAATAAAGTCTTTTCCGCCGGTTTCTCCAACCAGGCGAGGATATGTCTTGTACTTGTCTATATTCATCCCGACAGTCTTCCAAAGACCCTGGAACGTGGCTGTTGAACCGGTGAAGTGAATACCGCCCAGGTCAGGACTTGCGCAGGCAACCTTTCCGATAACGGAACCAGGGCCCGGAACGAAATTCACAACTCCTGCAGGAAGGCCAGCCTCCATAAACACCTTCATTACATAGTAGTTAGACAGCAGAGCCGTTGTAGAAGGCTTCCATACGGTGGTGTTGCCCATCAGCACTGGCGTCATGTTAAGGTTGGATGCAATGGATGTGAAGTTGAACGGAGTTACGGCCAGGATGAAGCCCTCCAGAGGCCTGTATTCCATTGAGTTGATCTGGCCGGCGGCGCACTTTGGCTGCATGGCGTAGATCTCTGAAGCGTATGCCGCGTTGTAGCGGAGGAAGTCTATCAGCTCGCAGGCGGAGTCTATTTCTGCCTGGAACATGTTCTTGCTCTGGCCGAGCATGCAGGCTGCGTTGATCAGAGCCCTGTATTTTCCGGCAATCAGGTCTGCTGCCTTCAGAAGGATGGCAGCTCTGGTTGTCCAAGGAGTCTCGGCCCATTTATTGTGAGCCGCCATAGCTGCGTCAACAGCCATCTGAACCTCCTTCTCGCCAGCCTTGTGGTACTTGGCGAGCACGTGCTTATGGTTATGAGGCTCAACTACTTGGCCCATATTGCCAGTCTTCACCTCCTTTCCTCCGATGATAAGAGGAATCTCAATTATGGTTTTGCTTTGTCTCTTTAGTTCCGCATCTATTGCAATGCGCTCCGGACTTCCTGCAAGATAAGTCTTTACAGGCTCGTTTGCCGGCACAGGAAAACTGAAAATAGAATTGTTCATATAAAGTCTTTTATAGATATTACGGTATGAATGAATACAAATTTAACTTTTTAATGCCTAAATTGCAACAACGGCAAAATTGTTGCGTCATTATAGTGGAATGAAGACAGACCGACAGGAAATCGAACAAATCTACGGCGAGCATTCGCGCAGTCTGTATCTTGCCTCGCTTCGCATCCTTGGCAACAGCCAGGAAGCTGAAGATGTCATGCAAGACACCATACTAAAGGTATGCTCCAGCCTGTCGAAAATAGACAATATCGGCGCCTACCTCATGCGCTCTTGCATAAACAAGTCGCTGGATGTCGTCAGAAGGAGAAAAAGATACCAGACCTATCAGTCTGAGATCAAGGCAGAAGAGGAGGTCTCTTTCACCCAGGACTACGGCGAGGGCAGCCAGACAAACATAGTGTCAAAGGTTATCGCCACTATTGCCCGCCTGCCTAAAGGCTGCCGCCAGATAATGTCTCTCAAGCTGATAGAAGGCTATGACTACGAGGAGATCGCCGAGATCACTTCCATGAAAGAAAATTCAATAAGAAGCAACTATATGAGAGGACGGCAGAAGCTTGCCTCCATGTTGAAAAAAGAAGGTTTATATGAAAGATTTTGACACCAGACTGGAGAAAGTATTCTCTCAGAGAAGAATGCAGACAGAAGAGGCTGAATTGCCTCTTGGGCACCAGGAAAGGTTCCTGAAGAAACTCGAGAGCCAAAATACAGGCTTCTGGCAAAGGATTTCTTCCTGGTTCAACGACCAGAGCGCCGGAAAAAAGGCCGCTTGGGTTCTCTCACCTGCCGTGTGCGCAATAGCTGTCATTCTGCTTCTTGCCAAGGCCAGTCCGGACGAATCCATCAACAGGATGGAGCAAAAGTACCGCCTGAGCCTTATGGAAATGGGCAAAGAGCTGACCGAAGACAGCCACAGCCTGTCAGAAGGCTACAAGGAAGACGCGCTCTACTCCATATCTTCCATCACTGAAGATGACGAGCTTCTGGCTCTGCAGCTTCCTTCAAATCTTTCCAAGAAGGAAAAGCAGAAGATCATCAAGGAGTACTACAACCAGAAGATGGAAGGCCTGAAGAAGATTAAGACTTTCATCGCGATGAATAATGAAACAGAAGAATAACAACCAGATAATTAAAACATTACAGATATGAAAAAGATTTTTGCATCATTGCTGCTTGTATCGGCCATTCTGCTTGCAGCCAGCTCTAATGCCCAGAACAGCAAGAGCGGAAAAGTTATAGTGGTCAATTCATCTGAAGAGAACCTCGCCAACAAAACCTATAAATTCTCCTCCCTGAACGGAGTGAGGGCGGGCGGTGTATTTCAGGTAGAAGTTACCCGCGGACGCAGCGGCAAGGTTACCGTCTATGCTCCGGCCAAGACTCTGGAACACATCATAGTAAGCGAAAGCGGCGGAATTCTCATTCTGAGAGTTGAGAACGGATACAACATATCCGACAGCAAAAACAAATGGTTCTCACGCACAAAGAACCTCAAGGGCCCGGTGAAAGTTGTTGCTGACCTGGCTTCTCTGACTAAAATAGACCTTTCCGGCGCCGCAACTCTGATGTGCAGAGAGTCTTTCTCTGAAAAGAGCTGCAAGATAGACCTCAGCGGAGCCGCAAAGGCAAGGCTTAACAAGCTCAGCGCAGACATTATAGACTTTGACCTTAGCGGAGCGGCTGAAGTCGTGATTGCCGGCTCTTGGGACAGGGCAAAATGCGACCTGAGCGGAGCGTCTAAGCTTTTCCTCACCGGAAACGTTTCCGACAAGCTGGACGCCGACTTGAGCGGAGCATCTATTCTGAATGCCAGCGGCAAGACAGACAACACCGCCCTGGACTGCAGCGGAGCCTCTATCTTCAAGGGTTCCAGTTTCCAGACCAAGGAACTCGCCATTGAACTGAGCGGAGCTTCCAAGGCTGATATCAATGTTACCAAGAGGATTTCAGGAGAAGTCAGCGGAGCTTCCACCCTGGTATATCACGGAGATCCGGACAAAGTGCTTATTGAAAGGAGCCGCGGTGCAGCAGTCACGCACAAGTAGACCAAAACAAATCCATACATAGAGTGACAAATTGTCACAACTCTCCCGATGGTACAAAGATTGAAACACCATCGGGAGGTTTTTTATGTACCCAATAGAAGACAATAACAAAAACATCAACAATATGACCAAGACAAAAGGACAGATAGGAGTAACTACGGAAAACATATTTCCGGTTATAAAGAAATTCCTGTATTCAGACCATGAGATCTTTCTCAGGGAACTGGTAGCCAACGCTGTAGACGCCACACAGAAACTGGGCGCCATAGCCGGCAAGGGAGAGTTCAAGGGTGAGATGGGAGACACCACCATCCACATCGAGGCTAACGAGAAGAAGAACATACTCACCATAACCGACCGAGGTGTCGGCATGACTGCCGAGGAAATCGACAAATACATCAACCAGATAGCATTCTCCTCCGCAGGAGAGTTTCTGGAAAAGTACAAAGACCAGATAGACAGCATTATCGGCCATTTCGGGCTGGGCTTCTATTCCGCCTTTATGGTTTCCAAGAAAGTGGAAATCGAATCGCTGAGCTACAAGGAAGGCAGCAAAGGCGTCAAGTGGAGCTGCGACGGAAGTCCTGAGTTCACGATGGAAGAGTGCAAGAAAGATGACCGCGGAACCAAGATCACCCTGTACCTTGACGACGACAGCAAGGAATTCTCCACCAAGAACAAGATTGAAGAACTCCTCAGCAAATACTGCAAGTTCATGCCTGTTAAGATTGCCTTCGGCAAGGAAACTGAATGGAAAGACGGCAAGTATGTAGATACGGACAAAGACAAGATAGTCAACGACTCAGAGCCTCTATGGGCCAAGACTCCAAGTGATATAAAGGATGAAGAGTACCTTGATTTCTACCGTAAGCTCTACCCTATGAAGGAAGATCCTCTGTTCTGGATTCACCTGAACGTGGACTATCCATTCAACCTGACGGGTATCCTCTACTTCCCTAAGATCAAGGACCGCATGGATGTGTCCAAGAACCGTATCCAGCTCTACTGCAACCAGATGTTCGTCACCGATCAGGTGGAGAACATAGTGCCTGAGTTCCTTACCCTGCTATACGGAGTGATTGACTCTCCTGACATTCCTCTTAACGTCTCCAGAAGCTACCTTCAGGCCGATGCCAACGTCAAGAAGATATCCACCTACATCACAAAGAAAGTGGCCGACCGCCTGGAAGAAATATCCAAGGACAAGAAGGAAGAATTCGAGAGCAAGTGGGACAACCTGAAGCTCTTCATAGAATACGGCATGCTCACCGACGAGAAGTTCTGCGAAAGGGCCATGAAGTTTGCCCTGTTCAAGACCACAGACGGCAAATACCTTAACTATGAAGACTTTGCAAAGCTTATAGAAAAAGAACAGAAAGACAAAGACAAGAAGGTAGTATATCTATACGCTACAGACGCAGTGGCCCAGTACCAGTTCATTGAGGCCGCCAAGAGCAAGGGCTACCAGGTTCTGCTGTTCGACAGCCAGCTGGACTCCCACTTCGTGAATCTGCTTGAGACCAAGATCAAGGACAGCACATTCGCCCGCGTAGACTCAGACAGCATAGACAACCTCATAAAGAAGGAAGACAACAAGAAACCGGAGCTCAAGGAAGGCGAGGAACTGGACCTGGAGTACGCTTTTGCGGCCGTTCTCCCGGAGGAAGGCAGATATACTCTCCAAGCCGAGAATATGGGCGAAAACGGAGCTCCTCTGCTTATTACCCAGAACGAGTTCATGCGCCGCTACAAGGAGATGAGCTCCCTTGGCGGAGGATTGAACTTCTACGGCGAGATGCCAGACTCCTACACCCTCAAGCTCAACGTTGAAAACCCTCTGGTAAAGCAGATCATCAAGCAGAAAGACGAGCAGACCGGAGAAAAGGCCAACGACCTCAAGGCCCAGATAGCCAACGTCAAAGACGCCCTTGACCTCATAGAAAAAGACACCAAGGACAAAAAGGACGAGGACATTCCTCAGGAGATGAAGGACAAACGCACCAAGCTCAACTCCACCCTCACCAGTCTCCAGGACCAGAAGAGAGACCTGATGAAAGAATTCGGCAGAGGCAACACCCTTCTCAAGCAGATCTCTGACCTTGCCCTTCTTGCCAACGGCATGCTAAAAGGCAAGCAGCTCTCAGACTTCGTCTCCAGAAGCCTCAGCCTGCTCAAATAACCGGGCTCAGCGTTGCCAGCTCCGGCGATGACCTCCCGGAGATCGCTGCCCGGCGATGGTGGGCTGTAACATCCTGATAGACAGCACATCCCAAAAAGCACCCCCGCAAAAACGGCAGGTGCTTTTTAGGATGTATTGAAACTCAGCTACTTACAAGACACCATCGCCGAGATTTTCGCGGCAAAAGGCACCATCGCCGAGCATATTCAGACTTAGAGGTCAACCACGCTGACTGCATGCAGTTCCGTATTATCGGAACCTTCTTTCTCATAGGCCCAGACCATAGCAATCCCTGAGGTCAATCCCTTGACCCTGCCATCTGAATAGACCTTAACCACAGAAGAATCTTTGGTCCGCCACAAAGCTTCTTTGCCTGAGATAGTTTTTAGCCTTGCTTTTTCACCAACCTTAATTACCACATAACGGGACGAGATTTCTCTCACCTTTCCTGGGACGATTCCTACATTCTTTTCTGTTCCGGGCGCCACGCGTTTGACACCTTTTACTCTAGGCCCCATCTCCAATTGTTCCAAAACAGCAATTCGCTGAGGAATAGTATAATGATCGTCCAGCTTCGAGAAATACTCAAAAGGATCTGCCATTAATCTAAGAGCTTCTTTCATTCGCTCTCCGCCTATACCAACCCAGTCCAGTAGCCTGAATGCCACAATATCGGCCTGAAGTTCAATCTCCCGGCTATACTTGAACTGATACATAAAGGAGTCATATTTTGCCGAATTGAAGATGCTGGTATAATAGGCTGCGTTATTGACGGCCTGACCGGAATAAGCTGAATTCATTCCGTCTGCAAACGCCTGTAATCCAACAGCAATAGAAGCTGCAATCATGTTGTTACGTTCGTTCTTTCTCTGCATATACTCTTGCACAAGACTATGCCTGAGTAAAACATGGGCAACCTCGTGAGCAATGATTGCCGTAAGCAATTCTTCTTTATATCTTGAAAACAAATTCTGCAGACCACGGTATATCACCACATTGCCATTTGGAGCAGCAAAAGCATTATCTGTAAACTTTTCCAAATCATACAGACGAACCTTTCCGCTACTCCCGATAAGAATATTCTCAGCGATGGAGTCCAAGATTGGATTATACTTTATAATGTCTGCATAATGGCGTACATGAAGAAGTATAGCCTCGTCAATCTTTTCCCTGGCTTTTGCACCAATTCCCCTATCCCGCTTGTAGATTTTATCAAATGTCTCTGTTATCGGATTCTCAGTTTCCAGCAGAGCTTTCCAGAATGTCTCAGGATTACCGTCACTTGTATCCGGCAGATATTGAAGAACATCCATCCGTCTGATGATTTTCTTCTTGACATCCTGACCGAATACAGTCATAGATACAGCCACACACAATAACAAGAACATTAATAATCTTTTCATAGCACCTAAAAAAACGCTATCTGTTTTTGTAAGACAAAGGTAATGAAAGAATTACTTAAAACCTCCGACTCCTCTTGGTTGGACGAGGTAAGCTTAAAACAAACCTAGGTTTACACATACATTTATCAGCTATAACCTCAATATTTACATTGTTTATAATGAGATTCTTTATCATCATTTGACTCAAATCAAATCCATTGGATTTCAATATTTCCCAATCGCTATTAGAAATTCTTGGATACCAAATATGGCCTAGCAGTGAATAGCACTCTGCCACATAAGCATATCCTTTAGAATTGCATTGGCGGCAGACGACAGGATATTTCCTTAATACTCGTCTAAAAAATGAAATATTACATACAGGACATTTCGAATCTAAACATAATGACACATTATCCGGATTTTGCAATCTTCCTTCAATGTTGAGCAAATCATCTTCCGTAACATTATACTGAACAAGCACGATTCCGTTATCCCTATAGTATTTAAGCACCCCTTCTTCCGGGTAATGAGTATTCACTATCTCAATAGCAATTATAACCTTACCATTACCATCCAGCAAAGCAATATCCGGCCGACATATTCCCAAATCATACTCAATCTTCACATCCTTTGCCAGATACAACAGATTCCCTTTGTAGGACTTTTGACACTCATCACATTTCCAGTTGATTATAAATTCCTTACATCCGGATGCTATCTTCCCTTGCAGGATTTCAGCTGTCTTCAGTTTGAAAGCTGAATGTAACATAGACTCCGGAGTACAGTTCAATCCTCCACCTCCTTTATGAGCAAAATGTGGCCTTCGGGATCCTGGTCCGGTTTTCCCACTGCTCTTAAAAACCAGTTCCTCTCCACATTCAGGACACTTGTATTGAATTCCTTTAATGGCATCCTTTGCAAAAACAATGTTATTATTAGAATCAAATGCAAAATTGATCAACAAATCATTCATAACAGCTACTCAAATCGTTAATGTTTTAGAGACCACCTATAATAGCTTAAGCTAAACGCCTGGGGGATGCATTCTTCCTTTACAAAGCTCATTGTCTCCATCCATTCTTCCTCCGTCTTGAAATCAAGCTTAATATCTATCGATATCCAACCAGAAATCGGGTTCCTCCAGAAATCAACTCTTATGCCTTTTGAAGAAAACTTTGATTGATACCCCATGAACTCCTTGTATTTAGGAATCCTATCTGCTAACCACTCACCTTCAGTGAAAGTAACATTGAAATCAGAAAGACCAAAATCAGGTAAATCTTTTTCCTGAAATTCACTGGAAATAATCTTTACTATGCAAGTATTGAAACCCAGTTTATCAAGAACTCTAGGCATTACTTCCATGAATTGCGATAAAGCTCGCTTCTTCTCGAATTCTCTTGCTATCACTGGATTGCTAAAATCAACAAGTTCAGGATTATTCACCAAATCTTCAAAGAAATTATGTCTAAGAACCTCCGAAATTTTAGCTAAGTGCAGTATGTCGATACTGCTTCTTTTAAAGATGTCATAAACATTCTTTCTTCCGCAACAAATAGCCTCGGCAAATTTACCTATAGACCATTGTTGTTTACGGACTTCTTTCTCAATAAGATTACCTATTGTTGTTTTCATAACCGTTATCTTTTATGCAAAGATATGGCTATGATAACTATCTACAATGGGAAGTGTGTACCTTTTTATTGGACAAAAGATTATTCCTCAGTTTCCATATCTAGACCAAGTTGGGCAGCAGATTCCTTGACGGCTCTATAAATAGGTGAATTTTCGTCAAGCGGAGCAAGATGGGTGGATTTGGCTTTAAAGGAAACTTCCAATTTTAGATTGTTGTTCTTTAGGGGCATAATGAAACTGCTGAAGAGCTGAGTCCAACTGGCCATATCTATGCTACCGGATATAGTTAGGGACTTAAATGCCTTGACCGTCTGCTCCGGAGGTATAGGAGTCTCTCCGCCTTCTGGAGTACCAGGCTCCGGCATATCAGGCTTTTCGGTCGCATCTGAAGTACCCTCAGGCTTGAACTGTACGCTCGGATCAACCAGCCAGTACTCTTCGCTTTGGGCATTGAGGAATGGGATGGTATCTGTATTCTGGTAAATCTTGTCCCAGTTTTCCCCAGTACCTACCGCCACATTGAACAGTCCCACTTCGCAATATTTACGGACAGAGCGCTCAATGGCCTCAGGACCGGAAATCATAGCGCGGACCGAGGCCCGAGATATAGCCAGTGCGAGCGTCTCGCTCTATTCTACCTTTGCTTGAATTGTCCAGATTCACTATCGTAGAATAGCGTTAAACGCTTTCTTTCATTATGTCTGCAAGATGAGAAAATGGTATTATCCTGATATCGAGGTAAACAATTCTCCCAAAATGCTTCCAAATTTACCAAATAATGCACTTATTTCCAACATTTGATTGTACAATCCTGCGATTGTGAATAACCCTTAATCGTTGAGTATAATCGTAGATTCGTAAATCTTTGGGGGCGGACAGGATAAATGTACCATTTGGCATCCGGTTTAAGAATAAATGGTATACTATTGTAGCCATAAACTTTTAAAAAGAGTATTATGGCTATGGAGAAGAAGGGAAAGCTGTCGCGCAATAGTGTGAAGGAATTGACTATTAAAGACATCGAGAATATTATCCACAGAGATGAAGGAAGGATTCTTGAAGTAAAGAAGACAACTGGGGAGATTGTTGCAGGAATGCAGTCTGGTTGTGCCTTCCTCAATACAGAAGGCGGTTGGCTATTTTTTGGCATCACACCAGACTCCCTGAAAATCAATGGACAGGATGTGGCAGACAGGACAATGCAGGAGGTTGCGTGGGAAATGACAAAAATCTCTCCTGCTATAGATCTCTCCGCCCAGTACATTGATATACCTGTTAGTGCTGGAAAGAAAATTATAGCTATCTGGTTCCCGGCCCCAATAGGATATTCAGCACCTTATACTTATGACGGCAAGCCTTTCTACAAAGTGGAGAACACTACCAAACCGATGCCTCGAGAAATGTACGATGAACGCATTCGTCTTAGCAATCCCAAAAAGTTCAGCTGGGAGAAAACCCCTTGCCTTGAAGCCGAAATCAAGAACATCAGTGCAAAATCCATAGACAATGTCATTAATTCCGGTATCAACAAAGGCCGTATTCCTCGTGAAGCTGCCTATCTCAAAAGCCGTCAGGCAAAATTGGATCACTTTGATCTCAGAACTGGTGATGGCCTGCTTACAAACGGAGCAATTGCCCTATTCGGCAAGGCGCCAAACCGTATCTTTTCCCAGTGCAAAGTCAGGCTGGCACGCTTTGAAGGAATAGATATGGACAAGTTCCGAGACCAGATGGTCTGCTACGGGAACCTATTTGAACAATATGATGCCATTATTTCCTTTTGCCAGAAACATATGTTCCTTGCTGGCAATATGAATCAGAAAGAACGAGTTGATACTTTAACTATTCCTTTCAAGGCCTTGAGAGAAGCCACGCTGAACCTTCTTGTTCATAGGACATGGTGGTCTGGAGCCAGAACTCCAAGCGTTGCTATCTACGACAACCGCATCGAGTTTATGAACCCAGGCAACTTTCCTCACGGCACCACAGTAGAGGACTTCCAAAAACATCCCCATTCTGAGCCAATCAATGAAATCATTTCCAATGTTTTCTTCAAGAGCGGGCTTATGGAAGCCTGGGGGAGAGGAATTCCAGATATCTTCGGAGAGTGCAAGGCTGCAGGCCTGCCCAAACCGGAATTTGAGATCATTCCCAACTTTGTTTGCCTGACCATACGCTTCAAGCATCCGCTTACGCCACATTTTGATAGAGAAGAAAATGGTGGAATAAATGGTGGAATAAATGGTGGAATAAATGGTGGAATAAAAGCGTTAAATGAAAATCTTAAACAAATATATCTCCTTATATATTCAACGCCCGGTATCAAAACAAATCAAGTGGCCGAAAAATTAACACGTCCATTACCTACGGTAGAGAAGCAAATGGCGATACTGAAAAAAATGGGACTTATTGAGCATCGTGGTTCACGAAAAAACGGCGGCTATTACGTTAAATAATGTAATCGGAGCATAGAGATTTAACGGGAGAAATATGCGGCTTTGTCTGGCTACATCAACGTTAATAATGTCCATGAGAATGTGTTTGGCATTCATTGCCAAAGGGGGTCGAATTCGACCCCCTTCTTAAAGTTGAATTTGTGGATTATGGGCTAAAAGAAAAGCTCCGGGAGGTTGTTCTAAAGAGTCCTTATCCCAGAGCTAATCTTTATTATGCAATTGGGTCTAGTACTGAGCCATTGTGCGGTCGATGTAATCTTTCCACACCTGTGAAAGTTCGGCAGGAGTGGAGGCGTCTTTTACCTTGTTGCCGTCCTGGTCAAACTCTTCCCATGCACCGTCTTTCTCGGTGATGCTGCCGATTGGATAGAAGCCTTTGTCTGAGTCGTACTTGTACATACAGAAGAAATGCTTGCCGGTGTACAGGTCATAATTGGAGGTGGTAATGTACTGGCCTTCAGGATAGATTTGGATATAGCCCTTGTACTTTATGCTGTTGTAGGAAGGGCAGCCGCCAAATTCCTTGAGCTGAGGATCATACAGATAGCAATAACCGTCGTCGCACATCTGGAAAAGATCTGGATAGCCGTCAAAGTTGATATCTGTGTATTCAGGAGCGTCTGTTGTCGGGAATATGATGGTAGTTGGGCCCTTTGGAGTGGTGGCTTCTACAAAATAGGTGTCTGGTTCATACTGCTTCATTGGGTTGTCCATCAAGTTTCTAGGGCCCTGAGCGGTAAGAACCGGAGCCTCCGGATCCCACCATTTTCTGCTCTCGGCGAACATAGCGTTTTCCTTTTCAACCTCATCACTGGCATAGAGGGCGTTGTAGTAAGAAGCCCAGCCTTTGCTGTGATACTTCTCGCTCGGGATGAACTCGCCTACTCCCTGGTCAAGGTCTCCGGACTCTGGAATGCGCCAGTCTCCCCAGTTGGCAATCTTCTTCACTCCGTCTGTGGATGTGAAAGTTCCGATATGCTGGTTGTTGGAATAGCCGTCTGCGCCTAAAAAGCTGTCGTCTGTAGAAGCCTTGCCGCCTTTGAGAAGAATATCGTTGACAGCTTTGCCTTCAAACTTGCCGTCCGGCTGTGTGAAGACATAATTGCAAACAAGTTCATAGGCGTCCGGATCAATTTCTTCCGTAGGTTCATCAGGATTAGGCTTGATTTTGTAGATGGAAGCTATCTCCATGGTTCCCTCAAAAGGCTGAACTGTCTCCCCTGCCTTGGAAAAGCCCTTTACAGCGTAATGCTCTGCATCTGTTTTGGTTACAGAAGCGTAATGAATCTGCAGGCGGGTAAAGTCGTCACCGATGATTCCAAGGTCAAAAGGAGTGCCAGTGGTGATAACCTCGGTAAAGTCATAGGCAGCAGGGTCTGCGTCTAAAACCTTTTTGTCCTGGCAGGAAGCAAGCAGCAAAACTGCCGCGGCAATAATTAAAATCTTTTTCATGGCTGT
The DNA here is from genome assembly GCA_017962375.1 of Bacteroidales bacterium. Taxonomy (GTDB): domain Bacteria; phylum Bacteroidota; class Bacteroidia; order Bacteroidales; family UBA932; genus Egerieousia. The sequence goes on along the minus strand of JAGCVJ010000002.1, from coordinate 39,681 downwards.
ATTTGTTTGTCTTTAACTATCTGAACTATAATCACTCCCAAAATCGTCAGTATTATGCCGACAAATTTGAGCGGAGTAAAGGTTTCCTGGCCCGGATACAGGAAGTATGAGGCGGTGGCGCTCACAAGAGGTATAAGAGCCGAGAATATGTTCACCCTTGTAACGCCCAGCTTTCCGGTGCAGAAGGCCCAAAGGCCGAAGCATACGCAGGAGCAGAGCACGGCCAGAGCCAGAATCTTGGACTGTACAGGAGCTGAGAAAAACTCAGGTGTAAGGCCCTTCAAGCCGAAGATCAGGAAGAAAGGCAAAAAGAGCAATGCACCGAAGGAGAATTGGTAAGTTACAATGGTCATAGGGTTGTAACGGCTTATCATCTTGTTGGTTACATAGCCGTAAATGAGTGCGCCGCCAACGGCGAAGAAAAGCAGAAGCAATATGCCCTTGAGCTGAGAAGATCCGGAACCGGTTTTCTCCAGCATGAAAAGCGCTATTCCTATAAGGGAAAGCAGGCAGCCCATGACCTTGGCAAAGGAGAGCCTGAACTTGTAGAGAATACGGTCTACAACGGTGCAGAAAAGCGGAATGGTGGCTATAATTATGGCAGCCATAACTCCCGATGTGTATTTGATGCCGAAGTTTTCGCCGAGGAAATAGATGAAAGGCTCGCCAAAGCCCAGAAGGAACATCCATTTCATGTCCCCTTTCTGGATCTTCTGGATTTTCCCAAGAATTCCCCCCACTATCCACATAATGGCCGCGGCAAGGATCATCCTCTCGAAGATGAAAGTGAAAATCTCAATGTGGTTCTTGATCAGATAATCTTCCCAGACAAAGGAAAATCCCCACGCCGTGATTGAGAAAATGGCCAATATGTACGCTTTCCACAAGCCTTTGCCTTGAGTCATATATCTTGAGTATTATCTGTCAAATTCAAGCCTTTTAACGCGCTTTTCGTCTGTAATTGTGCCGTTGTTTACAACAAGGCATCCATTTACTATGGTATGCGTCACCGAGCAAGGGAATGAAGGCAGCATCTGGTCTGTGCCTTCCTCCGGATGGAAAACTATGCCTTCCTCCGAGAACGGGCTCCAGCGGCACTTCGTCTGAGGATTCTCGGCAGAATCGGATGCCTTTTCAAGGTCAACTATTGCCAAGTCCGCATAAAAGCCCTCCCTGATGAATCCCCTGTCTTTCAGAGAGAAACACTTTGCCGGGCCATGAGCCATCCTGTCAGCCACATCCTCAAGAGTGAAAACCCCTGCCTTGCAGAGAGAAAGCATCATCTGGAGGCTGTACTGGACAAGAGGTATTCCGGACGGGCACTGGGCGTATGGCTTCAGCTTGTCGCTCAGAAGATGAGGGGCGTGATCGCTTCCCACAGTCTTCAAAACGCCGTCTTTCAAGGCCTTTCTGAGAGCAAGCATATCCTCTTCATCCTTGATTGCAGGATTACATTTTATCAGGTTGCCGTAATGCTCGTAGTCCTTGCTGCAGAACCACAGGTAGGAAGGGCACGCCTCCCCTGTTATCAATGCTCTGCGATGAGAATCGTTGAAATTCCAGGAATCGGGATTAATTATATCTTCCAGCATCTGGACTTCTTCCTCTGTGGTAATGTGAAGGATATGAAGCCTCGAGTTGTATTTCTGGGCCAGGGCAATGGCCCTCTCGCTGCTGCTGACGCAGGCCTGGCGGCTCCTGATCAGAGGATGGGCCAGTGACGGTATATTGTCACGGTATTTTTGCGCAGCGTCTTTCAGGTTGGATGAAATAATGCTGTTGTCTTCACAGTGAACGGCTATCAGGCAAGGGCTTACGAGGAAAATGTCTTCCAGGGCTTTGCCGCTGTCTACAAGCAAGTTGCCAGTAGACGAACCCATAAACACCTTCACTCCGCAAACATCCCGTTCCGGTATATGGCGTATCTCTTCCAGATTGCTGTTGCTGGCCCCAAGATAGAATGAATAGTTGGCGTAAGAACTCTTTGCGGCTGAAGCAAACTTGTCTTCAAGCATCTGGAGAGTTGTGGCGGCAGGAGAGTTGTTCGGCATATCCATAAAGGAAGTCACGCCGCCCATAACGGCAGCCCTGCTTTCGCTCTCGATAGTTCCCTTCACCCCGTCTCCTGGCTCACGGAAATGCACGTGGCTGTCTATAATTCCCGGAAACACATGGAGGCCTGTAAGGTCCATGACCTCCGCCTTCTGCAGAGCATTATCTATTCGTGAATTGTATTGAGGATCAGACTCCCTGATTATTTCAGAAATGCGCTCGCCGCTGATGACAATGCTTCCCCTGAAGACTTCGCCTTCGTTAACAATGGTGCCGTTTTTCAGGAGAAGGTTCATCAGCTTTCTTTCTTAGGCCTGAATTTTCTGAATCTCATTGCGATAACTCCCCAAAAGGCCTCGCCGAATATGCCTGAACTCATCTTGGAGGATCCTTCCTTGCGGTCAACGAAGATGATTGGCACTTCCTTAATCTTGAAGCCCAGCTTGTGGGTGGTGTACTTCATCTCTATCTGGAAGCCGTAACCCTTCATCTTGACCTTGTCCAGGTCTATGGTCTGAAGCACTTTGCGGGTGTAGCAGACAAACCCGGCTGTGCAGTCGTACACTTTCATCCTCAGCACCTTGCGCACATAGTATGATGCAAAGTAAGACATCACCACGCGGCCAATCGGCCAGTTGATGACGCTCACGCCGTTGCAGTAGCGGGAGCCTATTGACATATCCGCCCCGTCCTTGGCGCAGGCATCGTAGAGGCGGATCAAATCGTCCGGATTGTGGGAAAAGTCCGCATCCATCTCAAACACATACTCATAGCCGTTTTCCAGCGCCCACTTGAAAGCCGTGATGTAAGCCGTTCCAAGGCCCAGTTTGCCGCTTCTCTGGATAAGGTGCAGCCTTTCCGGGAATTCTCCCTGGAGATTCTTCACTATGTCTGCCGTTCCGTCAGGGGAACCGTCGTCTACCACCAGTATATGGAAATCTCCCTCAAGGGAAAAGACCTTGCGGGTAATCTTCTCGATATTCTCCTTCTCGTTATATGTAGGTATCACTACCAGCTTCTCTGCCATATTCTAACCATTTAGCCTGTAAAGATAATAAGAATAGCCCTACATCCCTACTCCAGCAGCCTCAATTGTATTCTCTGCCTTTTCAGGTCCACTCCCATAACCTGCACTTTTATCTGCTGGTGAAGCTTCAGCACATCCGAAGAATTGCGCACGAATTTTCTTCCCATATTGGATATGTGGATCAGGCCGTTCTGCTTAATTCCTATGTCTACAAAGGCTCCGAAAGCCGTCAGGTTGGTAACTATTCCGGGGAGTTCCATTCCCTCTCTAAGATCCTCTATAGTAGATATTTCGGAAGAGAATTCGAAGTCCTTGGCGCTTTCTCTAGGGTCTCTGCCGGGCTTTTTCAGTTCCTGGGCAATATCCTTGAGAGTTGGCATTCCAACTTCATCGTTTACGTAGTGGTCAAGCGGTATGGAATCTATCTTCTGCGTGTTGCCGATGAGCTCCGAAACCTTGCATCCGGCATCCTTTGCCATCTTCTCAACCAGGGCATAACGCTCCGGATGAACAGCTGAATTATCCAGCGGATTGGCAGCGCCCGGAATCCTCAAGAAACCCGCACTCAGCTGATAGGCCTTCTGCCCCAGGCGAGGAACTTCGGAGAGTTCTTTCCTTGACTTGAAAGCTCCGTTGGAAGCCCTGTAAGATACTATGTTTGAAGCCAGCGCAGGCCCGATGCCGGAAACGTATGACAAAAGATGCCTGCTGGCGGTGTTCAAGTTCACACCCACAGTGTTCACGCAGTATTCCACCACATCGTCCAGCTTCTGCTTCAGAAGCGTCTGGTCCACATCGTGCTGGTACTGCCCCACTCCCAGAGACTTGGGGTCTATCTTCACCAGCTCTGCAAGGGGATCCATAAGGCGCCTTCCGATTGATACAGCGCCTCTTACGGTTACGTCCTCGTCCGGGAACTCCTGCCTTGCGGTCTCGGAAGCGGAATAAATGGAAGCCCCGTCTTCGCTCACGGAATATATCTTTACCGGATGGTCAAAGCCCAATCTTCTGATAAAGCCTTCCGTTTCCCTGGAAGCCGTTCCATTGCCTATCGCGAGAACTTCAATTGCGTATTTTTCCACCATTCCGGTAATCTTAGTCATGGCCTCCATCTTCTGGTTTACAGGCGGATGCGGATAAATCACATCGTGATGAAGAAGGTCTCCCTCATTGCTCAGGCACACCACCTTGCATCCCGTGCGGAAGCCGGGGTCTATGGCCATAGTCCTCTTCTGCCCCACCGGAGCGGCCAGAAGCAGCTGCCTGAGGTTCTCGCCGAAAATCTTGACGGCTTCCAGGTCTGCCTTTTCCTTGGCGGCCTTCAGAGTCTCGTTCTCCACAGAAGGGTACAAGAGCCTTGCAAGGCTGTCTTCCTGAGCGAGTTTCAGCTGGTCAAAGAGTTCCTTCTGAGGATATCTCTTCCCCTTGTAGAATATTCGGTTGATTATCTTCAGCGATATTTGAGGATCGGTCTTCACGCTTACCGAAAGAATCTTCTCGTTCACAGCCCTGAGCACTGCCAGCACCCTGTGTGAAGGCATTCTGGAAAGCGGAGCGGAGTATCCAAAATAATCTCTGTACTTCTCTCCTTCTTCCTCTTTTCCCTTGACTAACTTGGTCTTGAGAATGCCGCTGCGGCCGTAGTAGCTCCTGAGCTCTTCCCTGATTTCTATGGTCTCCGATATCTGCTCGGCTATGATGTCACGGGCTCCCTGAAGAGCGTCTTCCACGTTTGGCACATCCTTGCCGAGAAACTTTTCCGCTTCCTTGGCCGGATCCCTGAGCTCCAGAGAAAGCATAGTCTGGGCAAGCGGCTCCAGGCCTTTTTCCTTGGCCACGGAGGCTCTGGTCTTCCTCTTCGGCCTGTAAGGCAGATAGATATCTTCCAGCCTCTGGGCTTCCACACAGCTGTCTATCAGGGCTTTCAGATCGGGCGTCATCTTCCCCTGCTCTTCTATGCTCCCCCCTACAGCTTCCTTCCTCTTGTCCAGTTCCAGGAACTTCTGGTAATGGAAATTGGTCTCGGCCACCTCCACGTCTGTCATGCTTCCTGTGGCCTCCTTCCTGTAACGGGAAATGAAAGGAACAGTTGCCCCTTCTTCCAGGAGCTGGATGCAGTTCTCTACCCGCCAAGGCTTTACGCCCAGCTTGTCTGCTATGAAATTGATGTAAAGTGTATTCATGTTACACGTCGGTTAACGTGTAAAGATACGAAAAAATCAGTCGTGGCTAACTTCATGGAGCCGCTCCCTGTAGGCAAAGAATATATGGGACTTTGACACAAAGCCTTTCCACTTGCCGTCTTTGTCTATCACAGGAAGATTCCAGCCGCCGGTCTGCTCAAATTTGTTCATTACATCCTCCATCCTGTCAGTGTCATAGGCGCAGATTTCCTCCTTTTCCATATAGTCCGAAACCGGTTTGGAGTAATTGGAACTGTCAAACATAACTTTCTTCACATCGTTGAGCCACACGGTGCCAAGCAGCCGGCCCTCCTTGTCCAGAACCGGGTAAATGTCTCTGGTGGAATTAGATATGACAGGCAGCAAATCGCCCAGCGAAGATCCTTCCTCTATCGGGGAGAAATTGGTTTCCAGCACATCCTCTATCTTCAGAAGGGTGAGAACGGCCTTGTCAGAGTCGTGAGTGAGAAGGTATCCTCTCTTGGCTATTCGCTTGGTATATATGGAATAAGGCTCAAACATCCTGATGGTTGCGTAAGATATCACGGAGGTGATGATCAACGGCATCAGAAGGGTGTAGCCTCCTGTTATCTCGGCGATAAGGAAGATTGCCGTCAGAGGGGCCTGCATAACTCCCGCCATAAGGCCCGCCATTCCCACCAGAACGAAGTTGGTTTCAGGCAGGTCCAGGCCCAGAAGATTGGAGCTGCGGGCTACCACAAAGCCGAAAATTCCGCCCATGAACAGCGTAGGTCCGAAGGTTCCTCCCACTCCGCCGCCGGCATTGGTGAAACTCATCGAGAACACCTTTACAAGAAATACCAGGGCAAAGAATATTGGAAGAGTCCACTTCCAGGAGAACAGATCGGCGAACACGGTGTTGCCCACCGAGTGCATGTCATTGTCGTTAAGAAGGTCTGTAAGCACTCCGTAGCCCTCGCCGTAAAGCGGAGGGAAAAGGAAAATCATTATGCCCAGCCCTATTGCGCACAAAGCCCAGCGGGTGAATGGATTGGCTATGGCCTTCACCTTGTCTTCCGTAAACAGAGTAGCGCGGGTAAAATAAAGAGAGGCAAAGCCGCAGACCACTCCGAACAGCACATAGAACGGGATGTTGCCCATCATAAACGGAGTAAGCGTGTTGTCAAACGCAACCGCATCTCCCATGAGAAGATAGGTAACCGTGGTGCTGGTAACGCTGCTTAAAACCAGAGGCAGGATGCTCGTCATGGACATGTTGAACATCAGTATCTCCAGGGTAAACAGCACTCCAGCCATCGGAGCCTTGAAGATTCCGGCTATTGCTCCGGCAGCTCCGCATCCCAGAAGCAGGGTAACATTCTTGTACGACAAGCCTGCCTTTCTGCCTATGTTAGAGCCTATTGCAGCTCCGGTATAAACTATCGGGGCCTCAGCTCCAACAGAACCTCCAAAGCCGATTGTGATGGCGCTGGTAAGCATTGAAGACCAGGTGTTGTGGGGCTTGATCTTGGAATCGTAGCGGGAGATTGCCAGCAGCACCTTTGTCACTCCGTGCCCTATGTTGTCTTTTACAATGTATCTTACTATCAGATAGGCAATCAGCATGCCCACTCCAGGGTAAACCAGATACAGCCAGCTGGAAGAGGAAGTCTTAAACCAGCCCACCAGAACCCACTGCACCAGATGGATGGCTTCCAGCAGCAAAGTTGCCGCCAGGCCGCATCCCAGGCCTACAATAAATGCCAAAAGGAGAACCTCGCGGTTCTCCGGCATTCTCCTGAGCCATTCTCCGAGTCGCTTACTCAGAGTCATCGTCAGAGTCCGACATGTTCTCAGTATTGTCGTCAGGGAAGGTTTCTCCCTCGGTAGGTATGTCGTCAGAGGAGTCTGCATCAGGGAAAAGACTCTTCTGGGCATCTTCCAGCCTGTCTATGGTTACTACCATCTTTATCAGATAGAGAGCGTCATCGGTTTCCAGGGTAATTGCGTAGAAAGAGGTTCCATCTGGCTTGTCCACCTTGAACAGGTCTGCCATATAGTCTGAATATCCTCTAGGATACTTCTCCTTGAAAGCAGCCGCAACATCTTCCTTCATGTTGTCGTAGCTGACTACCAGCCTGCGCTTTCCGCTTGGATCCATTCCCACGTTCTTAGGCCTTTCTGTTGTCACGGAAACCGGAGTGGTCCTCTGCACATCTACTGTGGAAGGCTTGATCTTTATGCGGTCCAGAGTGGATTCAGGCTTCTTTGGCTCTTTTACCTCAACCTTCTTCGGCGACGGCTTTGCTGCAACTTTCTTGGCAGGAGCCTTCTTCTTAGGCTCTTCCACTTTCTTTGCAACAGCAGCAACAGGCTTCTTTGCAACAGTCTTTTTTACAGTTACTTTTGCCGCAGCTTTCTTAACCGGAGCTTTAGCTTCCTTCTTAGGGGCAGCTTTCTTTGGCGTTTCCTTCTTGGGAGCAGCCTTAGCAGCCTTCACCGGCTGTGCCTTCTTGGCAACAGTCTTTGAAGTCTCTTTTTTCTGAGTCTTCTTAACAGTAGTCACTTTCAAAAGGTTATTAGGTTGGTAAATGTTTTACGATGCAATTATAATCTATTTTTTTGAATCGCAAAACATTTTGATTTATTTCTTGAAGAAATAAGATTTCTGCTCCCTGAGGCGGGAGATGTTCTTTTCAACGAAAACTGGCTTGAGGGTTTGCGGGTCAAGGCCGGTGTAATACATCACAGAGCTTCGTGTCATAGGGGTTGGAGTGAAGCTCTGGACCTGCTCGGTGAACACTCCCTTCAGGTTTTTGTTGGAAGAAAGGGCCTTCATGTCGGAGAGTTTGCAGCCAGGATGGGAGGAGATGAAATATGGGACAATCTGCTGCCTGAGGTTCTGCTTCTTGTTGATTTTCTCGAACTCGCGCTTCATTGTGCAGAACAGCTTGAAGGAAGGCTTGTTCATAAGGTTCAGGATGTGGTCTTCAGTATGTTCCGGAGCCACCTTGAAACGGCCGCTTATATGCTTGGTAATGAGTTCGGTGAAGTATTCCCTTGAAGTATCGTCAAGGAAACCGTTTTCATCCAGAAGAAGGTCATATCTAACGCCGCTTCCGATGTAGGAATGGCGGATGCCTTTGATCTTGTCTATATCGCGATAAAGATTGATCAAAGGCCTGTGGGAATGGTCCAGGTTTGGGCACATCTTGGGGAAGAGGCAGGTCTTTCTCCTGCATTTTTCGCAGAGAGTCTTGTCTTTGCCGCCCATCTTGTACATGTTGGCAGAAGGAGCGCCAACGTCCGAAAGGTTGCCGGCAAAGCCCTGTATGGTCTTGAGCTGCTCTATTTCCTTGATTATGGAGTCTTTGCTTCGGCTCTGGATGAACTTTCCCTGGTGGGCGGCTATGGTGCAGAAACTGCAGCCGCCGAAGCATCCGCGGTGGATGGTGATGGAGTTTTTGATCATCTCGAAGGCCGGAATGGGCTTGCCCTTGTATCTTGGATGAGGAAGGAAGGTATAAGGAAGGTCATACACGGAATCCAGCTCCTTCTGGCTCAGTGGCGGGAAAGGCTCGTTCACATACACAAATCCGCCCTGGCAAGGCTCAATAAGACGCTTGGGCTTGAGCAGATTGGCCTGAAGTTCAACCTCGTTGAAATTCTTTATGAATGCTTTCTTGTCTTTGCAGCACTGCTCGTAAGATGGGAGTATGGTGGTGTTTGAGTCTTCTTCTGGTTTGTCCTCGCTGAAATATGCGGTTTGGAGGAGCTGTCTTAGGGTGTATTGTTCCTGGTTGCCGTCTAAATATCTGGCAATCTGGAGGGTACCCTTCTCCCCCATTCCGTAGGTAAGGAAATCCGCTCCGCTTGAAACAAGCACAGACGGGAGAAGCTTGTCCTGCCAGAAGTCGTAATGGGTGAATCTCCTCAGCGATGCCTCAATGCCGCCAATTACAACAGGAACATCGGGAAAAAGCTTCTTGAGAATCTGGGTATATACGGTAACTGCATAGTCAGGACGGAAACCGGCAGCTCCATTAGGAGTGTAAGAGTCGTTGCTGCGGAGTCTTTTAAAAGAGGTGTAATGGTTTACCATTGAGTCCATTGCACCGGAATTCACCCCGAAGAAAAGCCTTGGGCGGCCTAGCTTCTTGAAGTCTCTCAGGTCATCTCTCCAGTTGGGCTGGGGAACCACTCCCACCTTGTAGCCTTCCCTTTCCAGAACCCTGGCTATGACAGCAGTGCCAAAGGAAGGATGGTCGATGTAGGCGTCACCGGAAAAAAGAATGACATCCAGCTGTTCCCAGCCCAGACGCTTGACCTCGTCTTTTGTCGTGGGCAGGAACTTCGGATGTCCTATTTCCTCCGTTTGGCGCATTTACATTCTTTCAGGAAGCTGAATTCCAAGTATATCCATTCCCTTAACCAGAGTCTTTGCTATTGACGCGGCAATGGCGAGCCTCTGGCTTCTTATGCTGCTGTCCTCTTCTCTGAGGATAGAATAATCGTGATAATACTGGTTGAATTCCTTTGCCAGGTCGTAGCAGTAGTTTGCTATCAGGGCCGGGCTCATGGCGTCACCGGCCTCCTTCACCTTGGCAGGGAAAGAGTTTAGGATCTTCACCAGCTCAATCTCCTTAGGGTTAAACTCCGTTTCTGTCGCCTTGCACTCCAGACCCTGGCTTTCAGCCCTTCTGAGGATGGATTTGATGCGGGCGTGAGTGTACTGGATGAACGGGCCTGTATTGCCGTTGAAATCGATGGATTCCTTAGGGTTGAAGAGCATCTTCTTCCTAGGGTCAACCTTGATGATGAAGTACTTGAGAGCGCCCAGGCCGAGCATCTCGAAGAGCTTTTCCTTCTCGCTCTCGTCCATGTCTGAAAGCTTGCCCAGCTCTAGGGAGTTCTCCTTTGCGGTCTCGTACATTGTCTGGAGCAGATCGTCTGCGTCCACAACAGTGCCTTCCCTGGATTTCATCTTGCCGTCAGGCAGTTCCACCATTCCGTAAGACATGTGGTAGATAGACTTGGCCCAGTCGAATCCGAGCTTGGAAAGTATGAGCTTCAGCACCTGGAAATGATAGTTCTGCTCGTCGCCGACCACGTAGACCATCTGGTCGAAGTGATAGGTCTTGTATCTTTCCTGTGCGGTTCCTATGTCCTGAGTCATATAAACGGAAGTGCCGTCGCTCCTGAGAAGAAGCTTCTGGTCCAGTCCGTCAGAGGTTAGGTCGCACCATACGCTTCCGTCCGGATGCCTCTCGAAAACGCCTTTCTCCAGGCCCTCCAGCACGGTCTTTTTGCCGAGCTTGTAGGTATCTGACTCGTAGTAGATTATGTCAAAGTTCACGCCCAGCCTTTCGTAGGTCTGGTCAAAGCCTTCATACACCCAGCCGTTCATCATCTTCCAAAGGTTCACAACCTCAGGATCGCCCTGCTCCCAGCGGCGGAGCATACTCTGGGCCTCGAGCTGCACGGGAGCCGTTCTTTCGGCCTCCTTCACTCTAGCCTTTTCCTTGTCAGGATCTTCCTCAGGGGTTCCCTTTGCCAGAATCTGGGCCGCCTGCTCCTTGAGTATGTTGTTGAACTTCACATAGTAGTCTCCAACAAAATGGTCACCCTTTGTTCCGGTAGACTGCGGAGTGGCTCCATTTGCGCACATCAGCCAGGAGAGCATACTCTTGCATATATGAATTCCCCTATCATTGACTATGTTGGTTTTCACTACGTTATGGCCGTTGGCCTCCATCAGCTTGGAGATGCTCCATCCCAGGAGAATATTGCGGATATGGCCAAGGTGAAGCGGCTTGTTGGTATTCGGCGATGAGTATTCCACCATCACCGTCTTGCCGCTGGATGGCAGCTGGCCGTAGTCGGGAGCATTGAAAATAGCGGTGAACACCTCCTGCCAGAACTTCTGGGAGAGCTTGATGTTCAGAAAGCCCTTTACCACATTGAAAGACTCGATTTCACTGCTGTTTTCCTTCAGATAATTGCCTATCTGACTGGCGGTTTCCTCAGGCGACTTGTGGCTGATCCTAAGAAGCGGGAAAGTCACAACAGTAATGTCTCCCTCGAATTCCTTTCTTGTAGGCTGCGGCTGAATCATCTTTTCATCAGCCTCCACTCCGTACAGAGCCTTGATGGCCTGGGCTACAAGCGGTCTTAAGAATATGTCTGGTGTCATTGTCATTTCTTTTTGAAGTACTCCCTTGCAGCCTTCTTGACCCTAGGGCTAAGGGACAGAAGGGTGAACATTGTGGCGCAGGCCATCAGAAGGTAAGCCAGGTCTATAACGGCCACAGCCAGCTTCAGAGGAATCATGGCGCACACGATGAGCATCGCCAGGAAGAAGTAATTGTAGTATTTGCCGTATTTGGTGCCGAACAGGTAGCTCGTGCACTTCATTCCGTAATATGAGTAGGAGAACATGGTGGAGAAGGCGAAGAAGAACACCATCACCATAAGCAGATATCCTCCTAGTTTTCCATAGTTTACAGCGGCGCTGAAAGCGTTCAGGGCTATCTCCAGGCCTTTGACGTCCGAACCAGCGGCAGGAATCACATAGCCTCCCGAGGCCGATGCGATAAGAATGGCTACAGCGGTGAGAGTGCAGACGATTCCGGAATCGCAGAAAGGCCCGAGCATGGCCACAAGACCCTCTCTTACAGGCTCGTTGTTCTTTGACGCGCCGTGCATCATGCTGGCGGTTCCCACGCCGGCCTCATTCACCAGAGTTGCTCTTCTGGCACCGATTGTTGCCACCATGAAGAAGGAGCCAATCGCTCCGCCTACACCTGCCTTGAAATTGAAAGCTCCCCTGAAAATATCGCCGAAGACCTGAGGAACCACAGAAAGGTTGGTCAGGATGATATAGGCCACCAGAATAAAGTACAGGCCCACCATAAGAGGAACTATCTTGGATGAGATATTGGCGATTCTCTTGATTCCTCCCAGGATAACCGGAGCCACGATAGCCACTATGCAGCAGCCGATTATGAATTTCACAAGAAGGCTGTCAGGAATGCCGGCAGGCTTGGTGAATATGGTCATCACCGCCTCAGTGAACTGGTTTGCCTGCATAATGCAGAGGGTTCCGATAAGTCCCACCACGGAGAAGAATACGGCCAGCGGCTTCCAGTTCTTTCCAAGGCCTTCGGTAATCATGTACATTGGGCCGCCCTGCACTTCTCCCGCATCGTCCTTTCCTTTGTACATAATAGCCAGCGTTCCTTCAAAGAACTTGGTTGCCATACCTACGATGGCGCTCACCCACATCCAGAAGATGGCGCCCGGTCCGCCGAGCATCAAGGCTATTGCCACGCCGGCTATGCTGCCCATTCCCACGGTTGCGGCAATGGCGCCCATAAGGGCCTGGAAGGAGCTGATCTGACCCGGAGAGTCGTCTTTCTTGCCCAGAGACTTGACTGCCTTGCCAAAGTACCTGATCGGGACAAATCCTGAATAGAACAAGAAGAACAGGCCGCCGCCTATCAGAAGCACGAACTCCGGATAGGTGCAGAGCATATCGCTGAACTTTATGAAAGCCTCTGATATTCTCTCAAAAGACAGTAAGGTAAACATATCTTGCTGCAAATGTGAATGTTAACCGAGGTAGTTCATCAGAAGTTTCTTCCTGCCGGAAGATTTGAGGCGGCGGATTGCCTTCTCCTTTATCTGCCTTACCCTCTCGCGTGTGAGGTTGAAAGTCTCGCCGATTTCCTCAAGAGTCTTCTCCTGGCATCCGATGCCGAAGAAGTACTTTATGATATTTCTCTCCCTTTCTGTAAGGGTTGAAAGCGCTCTTTCTATCTCCATCTTCAGCGATTCGTTGATTAGGCCGCGGTCTGCTGAAGGAGAGTCGTTGTTAGGAAGCACGTCCAGAAGGCTGTTGTCCTCGCCCTCTACAAATGGTGCGTCTATAGAGATATGACGGCCGGACACTCTCTGTGTATCAGCCACTTTCTCTTTTGAGGTCTCGAGCAGTTCGGCTACTTCGTCCGGTGACGGCTGCCTCTCGTGCTCCTGCTCGAACTTGTTGATTATCTTGTTGATCTTGTTCAAGGCGCCCACCTGGTTAAGCGGAAGGCGAACTATTCTTGACTGCTCTGCCAGAGCCTGGAGAATAGACTGGCGGATCCACCACACTGCGTATGAAATGAACTTGAAGCCTCTGGTCTCGTCGAACTTCTCGGCTGCCTTTATAAGTCCCAGGTTTCCTTCGTTGATAAGGTCCGGAAGGCTCAGGCCCTGGTTCTGGTACTGCTTTGCCACAGATACCACAAACCTCAGGTTGGCCTTGGTCAGCTTCTCAAGGGCTGCCTGGTCTCCTTTCTTGATTCTCTGGGCGAGTTCTACCTCGTCTTCAATTGTGATTCTCTCCTCCCTTCCTATCTCCTGGAGGTACTTGTCCAATGACGCACTTTCGCGGTTCGTGATGGACTTTGTGATTTTTAGCTGTCTCATCTATTATTAAGTCTTGATAACATTCAACAATCAAAAAGTGTTGCAAGTCTTATACGAATGCCGGCTTTCCATAGTTACAAGTTATTTTGTAAATTTGAGTGTTCAAGAAAGATTTTGAATCATACCTCAACACAATGAACGATATAAATACATCTAAGGAACTCTATGGGCTCTATGTCCAGAGATTCGGGAACTGCCCCAGAACACCTTATCAGGCAGAGTATTACAGAAAATGGCTGGACCTTCTCAACCAATGCTCCACAAACGAGGAGGCGGAGGAAAAGTCAAAGCAGAACGGGCTTTATACCGCAGGCGCTGGAGCCGTGGCTATGGACCGCGTGTTTGCCAACAAGCAGGCGGCCGAAAAAATGGGATGGACGGATGTTGCACAGTACTGCGACGAGATCATCCAGAAAATCCAGGCAGACCCCTATTACACCTTCACCCACAGCAGCTTGTGGGCAGACCTGCAGGCCAAGAAAAGCGGATGGCTGAGGACCATTGAAGGGTTCGGCAGGCTTTACAAGGACTTTGTAGAATACAACGACACAAGGACCGACCCTCAGAGGGCCATGGCAAGCATCGCTGAGAACCTCAAGATGCTATCAAAGCCGAGTTCCGATTTCGCCGCTCTAGCCGCAATGCCTCAATTCAGGGCTATGATCGACTGCAGCAATGAATTTTACAAGGAATTCACCGACACGATCTGCAAGGCAATTGCAACCGGAAGCCTTGAGACGATCCAGTGGAGCGCCCAGCCTTACCAGGACCAGATTGAGGAGCTTTGGAACAAGAAGGAAACCCTCTCGGAAGAATGCAGGCAGTGGTACAGCCAGCCTGTCAAGCCAGTATGTCTCAGGCTCTCACCTGATTCTCCGGATGGCAAGTATAAACTTTTAGAAATCGAATAATATGGACGTTGTTATAAAAATGATGGTCCAGGGCTACATAGACGGCCTGGACGGCTTGAAGACAAACAATGAAGGCTTCAAGCAGGAGATTGAGGATTTCAAGAAGGAACTGCTGGCCTTTGGAGAGAAGGAGAATGACCCGTCAACGTTCTTCACTCATTTCCAGGACTCTGGAATGATGGGAAAATATATGGACCTTACCACAAAGATAACCTTGGCTGCAAATGCCAGCCAAGAGGCGGAATCCGGCGAAAAGAAAGAAAAGCACATTGCAACGCCCTCTGAGTGGCTGGAGCCTTTCAGGACTTCCTATGACTTCATCAAGGACCTCCCGATAAGAGAAAGAGGCCTTGCCGTCTACCGCAAACTCTTCGAGATCGGTGACAAACACACCTACATAACTGAATTCCTTGCGGAAGTGGAAAGGGAGAATCTCCTCTGGAAAATCACCTCGGAAGACACGCTGGGAATCCTGGATATCACTCTTTCCGGAATGGATCCTCTGTACAAGGGCCTCACCTACTCTACCCTTGCGAATATTGAAGCGTGGAAACAATCAGTTTGCGAGGCTGATGCCTACTATCTTCAGGAGCTGTTTTCAGAAGACAACGCAAAGACTCCACAGAAGCTTCTCCAGCCAGAACTCTTTGTCATACAGCTTGGTCTCCACTTAATGATTTACAGGGGCCCTAAAGGCAAGGAAGGTCTTATGGAAATGATTGCTACAGGCAACTGCCCAAGAAAAGAATTCTTGAGCAAGGCTTCTGCCATGGCAGTGGGCAAGATGCAGGCAAGACGCACCATGGATATCATCAAGAAGGCCCTGGGAATGACCTTTGACGATATTATCGCAGATGAATTCCTCAAGTACAAGCTCATTTCCACATCCAACGTCTGCGGCCTCTCCAAGGCATACGTCCAGAGCAATCCAAACATCCTGGACATTCTGGCTGATGCAGTCCACAATGAGATAATTCCAGACATTTCCCTCATTGATGCAATCAGGCGTGAGCCAGCTGTAAAGTTCGGCCGCTGGAGAATGCCTGAAGACAATGAATACAAAAAAGCCGAGGAAACTGCCCGCAATATATTCAAGGACCTGCCTTACTTCATTTACGAGGACCAGCTCAAAGGCGCAAACTTCCATGTTGGCACCGGTGAAGGATTTGACATAAAACCTTTGTCAGGGATATAGTTTTTTTAGTATATTTGTTGGGTTAAGAACTGAGTCATAATATTTATTGAAACTTAAAAAACAACAGATATGAGGTTTACAGCAACAAGTACAGATTTTTTACAGGCTTTACTGTCTGTTTCCAAGGTAGTTCCACAAAAGAGCTCACTCCAGATACTGGAGAACTTCCTTCTTGAGTTGGAAGGCAAGAGCCTGACAATCACCGGATCAGACCAGGAGACAACACTGAAGACCATTATGGACATTGAGGACGTTGGAGAAGAGGGACGTATTGCTGTTCCCGCTACTCTGCTGACCAACTCCTTCAAGGAACTCCCTACCCAGCCGGTAAAGTTCGAGACAAATGAAGAAAAGAACATCCTGACCATCACTTGGGCAAGCGGTACCGCAAGCATCCCTTGCCTGCTTCCGGACGAGTATCCTGAACTCCCTATGCTGGTGGATCCAAAGAAGATAGAAATGCCTGCAGGAGTGCTCTGCGAGGCTCTCAACGGCACTATCTACGCTACAGCTGAGGAACCACTGAGGCCGGTGATGAACGGAGTATTCTTCGATATCAACGAAGGCTACACCACTTTTGTGGCTTCCAACGCCCACAAGCTGGTTTGCTTCGAGAGAAAAGACGTGGCAGGAGTAAAAAGCTCGTTCGTGCTGCCTAAGAAGCCGGCCAACATACTGAAAAACAACCTGGCAAGGCTGTCGGATGAAACCGTTTCCATCAGCTTCGACAAGAAGAACGCTTTCTTCAAGTTCGACCAGCAGCTGGTGGTTTGCCGCCTGATTGAAGGAACCTATCCAGACTACACCAAGGTTATCCCTAAGAACAACAACAATATCATAACAGTCTCAAGGACAGATATCCTCAACGCCACAAGACGAGTTGCAGTATGCGCAAACCAGTCTACCGGACAGATAGTGTTCAAGGTTGCGGACGGAAGGCTTGAGATTACGGCTCAGGACCTGGACTTCTCAATGAGCGCAAAAGAAACCATAAGCTGCCAGTATGTAGGCGAGCCTATGAGAATTGCCTTCAAGAGCCAGTTCCTGATTGAGATACTTGCAAACCTGCCTTACGACCAGATCTGCATCAAGCTTGCAGAACCTACCAAGGCAGCCCTTATGCAGCCTGCAGAGCAGACAGACTCCAACCAGGAAATCTGCGCTCTGCTTATGCCTATGAGGCTCTAACATAACTCAATATGGAAATCAACCTCAAAAGACCTCTGGTATTCTTTGACATAGAGAGTACCGGGCTCGACGTGTCCCAAGACAGGATCATAGAAATCTCGTTTGTAAAACTGTTTCCGGACGGGCACACCGATATCAAAACCCGCAGAATAAACCCCGGGATGCATATTCCGGAGGCATCTACGGCCATTCATCATATCACGGACGAAGACGTTAAGGACTGCCCTTCCTTCAAGCAGATAGCCAAGAGCCTGGCCCAGCAGATGGAAGGCTGCGACATAGCCGGATACAACTCCATAAAGTTCGACATCCCTATGCTCGCCGAAGAGTTTATGAGATGCGGAGTGGACTTTGATTTCAGGCGCCACAAGCTGATAGACGTGCAGAACATTTACCACAAGATGGAGCCGAGAACTCTGGCGGCAGCCTACAAGTTCTACTGCCACAAGGAGCTGGAAGGAGCGCACGGAGCTGAGGCAGACACAGTTGCAACAATGGAGGTTCTCAAGGCCCAGCTCGACAAATACAGCGATTCGCTTCAAAACGATGTGGATGCCCTGGCCGATTTTTCGGTGAAGAACCGCAATATAGACCTTGCCGGAGCCATTGTTCTCAACGACAAGGGAGACGCCGTGTTCGGGTTCGGGAAATACAAGGACAAGAGCGTGGTTGATGTCCTAAAGCAGGACCCTGGCTATTACAGCTGGATGGAAAACGGCAAATTCACCGAATACACCAAGAGAGTCCTAAGGGACATCCGCGTTCATCCGGAAAAATACAAGAAATGAACCTTTTCTTTTTCCCATACCAGAGCGAGAATTTCTACACCAGCCCCGACACCGCACTCTGCCGCGACAAGTCAGATGACGGCAAGTTCGTCTATTATGTTCCCGACAGGATAGAGACAGTCAGGGCCATACCGCTTGTATTCGTAAAGATCTCAAGAGCAGGAAAATGCGTAAGGCAAGACTATGCCCACAGGCATTACTCGGTATGCGGCTACGGAGTGCATCTGGCCACATACGATGTAAATGAAGGACGCACCCTGGACAACAGCATCTTCCTCTCTGAAGCCACGCAAATTGAAGGCTCCGGCCCTTATGAAGGATTTGATTTCTTTGACTCGGCTCTAGAGAGAGCTTCGGAATACATGTCGCTAAGAAGCGGAGACATCTTAGCCCTGGAACTGGAAGACATCCAGGCTTTCGAGATCGAGCCCAATAAAAATTACAGTCTAACGTACAAAGATGTTGCTATTGAGCTGCGCTCATAATGCCGGATACGGCAAGAACGGCGGTGGAGAAAGCTATCTGAAGATTATAGCCCCCTGTATCTCCATCCAGATCAAGCACTTCCCCGGCAAAGAACAGCCCCGGGGCAAGCTTGCTTTCCATAGTCTTCTGGGAAACTTCCTTGAGAGATACTCCTCCGTTTGTAACCACGCACCTCTCAAATCCCACGTATGAAACTATATCAAACCTGAGAGATTTAAGCAAGGCAGGAAGCAGTCTTGCAGCCTCAGCATTATGCATTGAAAGCAGCTGGCGGTTCATCATAAGGAAAGGTGTAACAAGCTGTCTTGGAAGCAGTTTAGAAAGAAGATATTTAACTGTATTGTTCCCCGACGAGGCTTCTCTCTTTATTCTCTGGGTAATCTGATCTTCTGAAAGAGCAGGCTTGAGATCCAGCAGAAGAGCCACCTTCTGGCCGTTGTCCAGAGCCTCTACCGCCTTGCGGCTTAGGCGAAAGCCCAGAGAGCCCTCGATTCCCCCGTCGGTGAAATCCACATCGCCGAACTCCTCCTGAACCACATTGGAATTGACTTCAAGAGACAATGAGACGTTCTTCAGCTGAAGGCCCTGCAAAGACTTGCCAAACGGAAGAAGCGTGCCGTCCTTTTCTCTGTATCCGGAAGGAATGAGAGCAGTAAGGGACGGGCGGCAATGCACTATGCTGTGACCCAGAGCCTTTGCAAAAGCATAGCCGTCTCCGCTGCTGCCTGTGGAAGGATAGGAAAGCCCGCCTGTGGTCAGCAGAACCTTTTTCGAAAGAATTGTTTCCTGCTCAGACTTTATGCAGAAAAGATCATCCCTGCTGATTTCCTTCACCTCGAACCCGGTAACGGTTTCCACAACAGCGCACCGTCTTATATGATTCACCAGAGCATCGGTGACATCCATTGCCCTCATGCTCTTGGGGTAAACTCTCTGCCCTCTTTCCACGCTGAGTTCCAGGCCTATGGACTTGAAGAAATCCATAGTGTCGTGAGAGGAGAAGTTGTAGAAGGCATTCTTGAAGAACTGGCTGTTGGGGTGAACATGAGGGGAAAACTCATCCCACATTCGGGTATTGGTCAGGTTGCATCTCCCCTTGCCGGTGATGTTGATTTTCCGGCCGCAGCGAGGCATCTTTTCCAAAAGAACAACAGAAGGACGGCTCTCAGAATCCCTGTACTTTTCTGAGATCCAGGCAGCTGCCATCAGGCCTGCAGCCCCGCCCCCTATTATTGCCAAATCATAAACTCTATTCATCCAGTTTGATATAATAAACCATTTCTCTGCCAGGGAAATTCTTCTCCGCGATATCGGGATGGAAAATCTGAATCAAGTCTTTCAGGATTTCAGCGGGATTGACCGCTCCGCTCTCCCAGAAATCGCTTCCCCCCTCTGGAGTTACCCTCTTCACATTGTTATACATCTGCCCGCTCTTAAAGGCAGGAATATTCTTGAACAGAGGATTCTCTGCCAGAACCTCAGCCTTGCTTCGGGCTGAGTTGAGATGAATCCATACATCTGATTCAAGAGCAAGGGAATACATATGCTCAAAACTCTTCTGAGAAGAGGCGCACTCGCCTTCCTCCGCCCCTATTATCTCTCCACCTGCATCCCGCACGAGTTCAGCCATATAGCTGTTATTCCCGGGGAGATACCAAATGCCCTTGAATGGCATGTTTACCAGCGCCTTGGCCGGTTTCTCAACCTCAGCGCACAACTGCCTGGCATTCAAATATTCTTCTTTGCGGGCTTTAAAAACCGAATCGGCAACCGCCTCTTTGCCGAAAAGCTTGCCGAACAGTTTCAGGTATTCCAGCCTACCGGTTACAGTATGTTCCAGATAATCGTTGATTACCACAACCTTCTGGCCTAGCTTGCGGAGCTTTTCTATATAGCTGTTGTCTGAGCCTTCTATTCCGTATGCCAGAACCACATCGGCTTTCAGGCTCAGTATCTTCTCGTAGTCCGGAGCTGTCTCGGCACCTACATCGGCTATCAAGCCATTGGAAGCCCTGCTGCTGTAGAGGCTGTCGTAAATGAACCTTGTGCCGCTGACTCCCTTGACAGATTCTGCCTTTCCAATAAGCTTTATATGAGGCAGATATGTAGTTGACATGCAGACGCAGCTCTCAATCGGATAAGGAATGGCCATAGGATCGGCCGCAAGGAGAGCTGAACTGTCTCTGGGAACAAGAACATATCTGTCAACAGAAAGATCCCAGCTGCTTAGAGAAATCAGGGTATCATTGCCCTTGATGATAAAATAAGCGGCCGAAGAGGAACCCTCTCCAGCCGCATTATCCGCAACTTGCTGCCCGGACCTATGGCAAAAGGCCAGAATCAGGGACAGAGCAAGTATGAGGCAACGCTTCATAGACTATTTAACCTGCAGGCAGGCCAGTGCTATGGAGTTGAGCTTGGTATCTATGCTGTCTGCCCTTGAAGAAAGAACGCAAGGAGCAGATGCGCCGGCTACGAAAGCAGCTGTCCTGACGCCAGGAACAAGCATGGTGTTGGACTTGTAGAACACATTGCCGCTCTCGATGTTAGGGAACAGCAGTCCGTCAGCATCTCCTGCAACCTCGCTCTTGAGCTTCTTGATAGCAGCTGCCTCCTTGTTGATGGCAACGTCCAGAGCCAGAGGGCCGTCAATCTGGCCAGGAAGCTGGCCGCGGTCTGCCATCTTTGCAAGCATTGCTGCCTCAACGCAGGCCGGCATGCCGTCCAGCATCTGCTCGGTAGCGGCAACAGCGGCAATCTTAGGATTGGCTACGCCCAGAGACTTGCAAACGTTCACGATATACTTCAGAATGGCGGTCTTCTGCTTGAAGTCAGGCAGAGGAATCACAGCCATATCGCCGAATACCAAGAACTTAGGATAGTTAGGATGCTGCATCACAGAGATGTGGCTCAAAACTGCCTTAGGAGGCAGCAGGCCCCACTCCTTGTTCAGGATTCCCCTCATGTACTTGTCGGTTGAGCAAAGGCCCTTCATCAGAACGTCTGCCTCGCCGTTGTGAACAGCGGTAACTGCAGCCTGGATGGCCTTCAGCTCTACAGGAACGTCCACGATGCTGAACTTGTTGATGTCGATGTTCTCCTTGGCGCAGACAGCCTCTATCATTTTGCGGTCTCCGTAAAGGGTGGCCTCGCAGAATCCGGCGTCTATTGCCATGCTTGCTGCGCAGACAGAATGCTCGTCAACGCCCCAGGCAACTGCCAGCCTTCTCTTTGGATTAGCCTTGAGAAGCTCATATACTTCGTCAAATGTTCTCATAATTCTATTGCTTAATTTATTGGTTTTCAATTACATTTTAACAAGCTTCATAGTATCGGTGGCAATCACCAGCTCCTCGTTGGTGCATACCACGGCAACCTTAACCTTAGAATCTTTCTTGGTAAGAATTGCGCTTTTTCCTCTCAGGCCGGCATTCAGCTCATCGTCAAAGTCAACTCCCAGGTAAGCGCATTTCTGGCCGATATAAGCTCTGGTCTTAGGGTCATTCTCGCCAATTCCTCCGGTGAACACAATCAGGTCTACACCGCCCATTGCGGCAGAGAATGCTCCCACAAACTTCAGAAGGCCATAGCGGAAAATCTCAAGAGCCAGCTGGGCTCTCTTTTCTCCGCGTGCTGCTGCCTCTTCCAGATCTCTGCAGTCTGAAGACACTCCGGATACTCCCACAAATCCGCTCTTCTTTGTAAGTATGTTCTCCATCTGGTCTGCGGTAAGATTGTATTTCTTCATTATGTAGGTTACAACTCCCGGATCCAGGCTGCCGCATCTCGTACCCATAATAAGACCATCTATAGTCTTGAGTCCCAGAGATGTATCCACTGCTCTTCCGTTCTTTACGGCGGTTACGCTGCTGCCGTTTCCGAGGTGGCAGGTAATGATGTTGGAGTCGTTGTAGTCTATGCCTGCCAGTTCGGCTCCGGCCTTTGAAACAAATCTGTGGCTGGTGCCGTGGAAACCGTAGCGGCGGATCTTGTCCTTCTCGTAATACTCGTAAGGAAGACCGTATGTATAAGCGTAATTAGGAATTGTCTGGAGGAATGAAGTGTCGAATACAGCCACCTGAGGCACCTTTGGAAGAATGCTCTCAACGGCGTTGATTCCGAGCAGTCCGGCAGGATTGTGAAGCGGAGCCAGGGAAGCGCACTTTTCTATGCCGTCCTTTACCCTCTGGTCTATGATGCAGCTCTGGGTGAA
Source organism: Bacteroidales bacterium (assembly GCA_017962375.1). Taxonomy (GTDB): domain Bacteria; phylum Bacteroidota; class Bacteroidia; order Bacteroidales; family UBA932; genus Egerieousia. Next base: position 17,205 of record JAGCVJ010000002.1, on the reverse strand, counting down.
ATACTCGCCGCCGTGCACAACTCTATGGCCTACAGCCTCTATCTCGTCCAGAGAGCGGAGAACTCCCCATTCAGAGTCAACCAGCAGGCCGAGCACGTCCTTTATGCCCTCGGTGTGGTCAGCTACAGGCTTGTGTATCTTGTGTTTGTCTTTTCCCGGAACAGAGTGGGTAATGTCACCCTCTTCCATGCCGATTCTCTCCACCAGACCTTTAGCCAGGAGAGAATACTCACTTTCGCTCCTCATATCCAGCACCTGGTACTTGATTGAAGAACTTCCGCAGTTTAAAACCAGTATTATCATATTCTTGAAAATTGTTTCGTTATCGTGCAAATTTAATAAAAATAGCATTAACTTTGAACAAGTTAAAAGCATAGAGATATGAAGAGGCTGGGCGTGGCGTTGACTTTGAGTTTCATTCTTGGAATTGCTTCGTACGGAGAGTTTTATCCCTCCGAATTTTCTGAGAACTTTTTCTTTACATCATTGATGACCTCATTATTCATAATGGGGCTATATCTGTTTCGGAAAAATAAAAGGCTGTTTGTATTTGTTTGCTGCATATCATTCTTTTTCAGTGGAATGCAGCGAAGGGCCATTTGTGCGGAATCGCCTTCAGGAATTGAGTCCAAAATAGAATCCTGGGGAAATTCAGCAAGAGGCTTCATGCAAAGCCGGATGGAGAAATCCATTGGAAATCCTCAGGACAGGGCTGTGGCAAGTGCCCTTCTGCTCGGCGACAAGAGCGGGCTGGACAAACAGACAAAGACTGCATTCCGCAACGCCGGAATCAGCCATGCCCTGGCGCTTTCAGGAATGCACGTGGGAATTGTCTGGGGAATTATATGCGCCCTGTTTTCCTTTTCAAGAAGAAATTACAGGACCAGATACTTGGGATTTGGCCTCAGCAGCATCGTTATACTGCTATATGCTGTCTGCACAGGATTGTCCCCTTCTGTGTCAAGAGCATGCATCATGCTTGTATTATGGAAGTTATGCGAGCTGCTGAGCGGTTCCAGGGATAGATTGGGGCCTATTATGGCAGCTGCCTTGATCATAACTATCTTCAACCCAATGGCGGTTAAAAGCATAAGTTTCCAGCTGTCCTTCCTGGCAGTTGGCGGAATCGTCTTCATTTACCCTGTCATAGAGGAAAGCATAGACAAAGTCTTCGGAAAGAGAATGAGGATACCTTCCGCACTGTTCAGGGGAGCCGGAATAAGTCTTTCCTGCCAGATAGCAACATTCCCGCTCATCTTGCTCTACTTTGGCAAAATAAGCGGGAATTTCCTGATATCCAATATCGTGTCAGCTCCTCTTGTGGCCTTTTCTGTCTATGGATCAGCGGTTTCTGCTGCCCTTGGCGGCGTCCCTCACCTTGGAGAGTGGGCCGGATGGCTGTCGTCGCTGATAATAGAAATCCTCAGAAAAACTGTAATGTTTCTAGGATCCTGATCAGTTGCCGTATGCCTTGGCAAGAGGCTCAGGCACTTCTTTCCCGAGGAGATGACGGTACCAGAAGCGGTAGTCGTTGAAGTCTGAGAAGGCTCCCTGTACTCCGCGATATCCGTGAAGCTGCCTAGGATAGATCATAAGGTCAAACTGCCGGCCCATCTTCTGGAGTTCCAGAACCAGGCTCATTGTGTTCTGGATATGGACGTTATCATCTGCGGCTCCGTGGGTGAGCATCAGGTAGTTGGTGGCATCTCCCTTGTAGCCGGACTTTCTTATCCTGTCTGCCATGATGGTGCGCTTGAAACCTTCAGGATTACGCTGCGGAGTATCCATAAACCTCTCGGTGTAATGGGTGTCGTAAAGCATATAGTCATACACTCCACCGCCGGCAATTCCGTACTTGAAGTATTCACATCCTTCTGTCACGCAGAGAGTTGCCATGCTTCCGCCGTAAGAGAAGCCGTAGATTCCGATCTTGTCGGCATCCACGTAAGGAAGGCTCCTGAGGTATTTGGCCCACTCTATGAAGTCCTTAAGCTCGATAGAGAAGAAGTTGCGGTACATGAAGTTGCAGCCCTCCTTTCCGCAATGGCCGCTTCCGCGGTGATCCATCGAGAACTGGATAACGTCCTGGTTAGCCCACCACTGGTTGGAAGATGAGATTATGCTCCAGCTGTCGGCCACGACCGGAGTGTTAGGTCCGCCATACATATAGATGATGACAGGATATTTCTTCTCAGGATCAAAGTTCAGAGGAAGGGTGATCTTGCCCGGGATCGTATAGCCGTCAGGAGTGGTGATATAGACCATCTCCGGAAGAGCGATATTGTAGGAGTCGTAGTCTTTCCCTTTGGCATCTTCAAGAACAGTCATCTTTCCGCTGCCGTCAGTCGGGAGAACCACAACCTTGTTAGGTGTCCTGGCATTGCTGCAAATGGCTGCCATATACTTGAAATCATCGCTGAGCTGCAGAGACTTGTAAGAATAATCCCCGGTGGAGATTCTCGTAGTCTTGGCCTTCTTTATAGACACCTTGTAGATATCCACGCGAGTGCTTATTTCCTTCTTGGAGGTAAAATAGAGCTCCTGCTTCTTAGGGTCTATCTTCAGGAGCTTGATATCCCAGTTGCGGCCGTCTGTCAGGCACTTCTGTGTCTTTCCGTCAAATGAGAGGTAGTAGATCTGCTCCCACATGGTGAAATCCCTTACCATATACAGGCCGTTCTGGTCGAAGAGCATCTGCTCAGGCCAGTCGATCCAGGTGTCCTGATGCTCCTTGTAAATAGACTCCTTGCTTCCGTCCTTAGGGTCTACAGAGTAGAATACCAGATCCTGCTGAACTCTTGGCATCCACGGAACGATAAAGCGTGAAGATTCTGAATTCCAGAATGGTATGCCAAAGTACTGGTCTTCCTTCTCGTTGAAGTCAGCCCATACGATACTTCCCGTCTGGACATCGGCGAACCCTATCCTTACCTCAGGATTCTTCTCGCCGCTCATAGGATAATGGCTTTCCAGAATCTGGTCCTTGGCCTTGGAAGGATCATAGATCGGGAACATAGGAACCTGGCTGTCGTCAAAGCGGTAGAAGGCTATTGTCCTGCTGTCCGGGCTCCACCAGAAAGCCTTATACTGTGAAGAGCGTCCCAGGATTTCCTCAAAGTAAACCCAGGAAGCGCGTCCGTTGAGAATCACGGCATTTCCGTCGGTCGTGATTCTCTTTACCTTGTTCCCCTCTTTGTCAAACACATAAAGATCTCCGTTATTGGTGAAGGCCATAAGTTTGCCATCCGGGCTGTAGGTAGGATTGGCAATCATTCCGTCGCCCTTGATCAGTTTATTGGCTTTTTTGGCGTCTTCCCTGATATCGTTTTGAGATTCCTGAGGGCTTTCCTGAGGTTTGTAATTCTCTTCGAAAGCTCCTGTCTTCACATTGTAGAACTTTCTTTCACGCTTGAGGACTCCAAATTCCATTGTACTTACCTGGAGGATATCGCCGGATTCCCAGACCGGAGGCAACAAGTATTTCTCGACATTCGGGAATTTGTCATTTGCTATCTGCTCCAGAGTAAAGTTCTTCTTCTGGGCGGAAACGCTCAAGCAAACAAGCAGTGCAGAGAGTGCAAGGATTATTCTTTTCATATATGTCTTGTGTTATTTCAGGTATTTCTTGTCAAAGTTAATTAAATAAACCATCTCCTGGGCACGGGTAAGGGCGGTATAAAGCCACTTCTTGTCGTCGATGGTAATCTCGTCCTTCCAGAGGATGTTGTCTATGAATACGCACCTCCACTGGCCGCCCTGGCTCTTGTGTCCTGTAATCGCCGATGAATATTTGATCTGGAGTGCGTTGTAATAAGGATCTTCGCGAACGCATTTGTAGCGTTTCTTCTTGGGTGAAATGCCCTCATAGTCAGCAAAAACGCCTTCAAACAGAGCCGTCTGCGCCTCTCTGTCAAGCGCCGGAGTCTTGCTGTCCAGCGTGTCGAGAATTACCTTGGCGTCCACCTCGCAGTCGTTGTAGTCGGGGAAGGCAAGAGTGGCGTCGGCAAAATGCAGTCCGTACCTTTCCCTGTAGTTGGAAATGCTCACCAGCTTTGCCATATCGCCGTTTGCTATGAAGTCAAAATTCTCGTCTCCGCCTTCAAACTGGTAGCAGTTCTTCACTACCATAAGCCTGTCTCCCCTGCAAAGCTTCTCCTCCAGGAAAAGCACCTGGGACCGGATGCCCTGATTATAGCGGTTGGCCCGCTGGTTGCTTCTGCAAAGGACAACAACCTCATCGCTTCCATATCTGGAAATGGCGTCCTGAAGATCCTCAATCAAAGTAGCTCCGGTAACCGCCGCTATATCGGTAAAAGAAGAAATGTCGAAAACCGGAGGGTCTATGTCTCCGTCCGTTATCTGCTGCCTCAAAGCGGTGGCGTTTACAAGTATTCCGCTGCCGGAGGCCTGACGCACCACATCTGTAAGAGAAACTGTCACAAGATCAGGGCAGTAACGCTTCATATACTCCGGATCAAGCGCAGGGCTTATGTCCAGCCCCACCGGCGGAAGCTGTGCCGGATCGCCGATGAGAACCAGGCGGTTGGAAGATGACTGGCGGACAAACTCCAGCAAATCGTCCAGAAGATTTCCGCTTCCGAAAATGGAATCCGAACCGTCGCCTGTGGTAATCAGCGAAACCTCATCCACAAAATAGACCGTGTCCTTGGCCTTGTTGAAATTCAGCGAAAAAGCTCCCATAGGATCTGTCTGGGACTTCATCCTGTATATATGGCGGTGGATAGTGCTGGCATTCTCTCCCGTAAAGCCGGACAGAACCTTGGCTGAGCGGCCGGTTGGAGCCAGAAGCACATACTTCATTCCCAAAGACTTCAGAGTGGATATGCATGCTGCCACGGCAGACGTCTTGCCTGTTCCGGCATAACCGGAAACTATCATCATGAAATCTTTGTCTGCATTGCCTGTCAGAAAGGTTCCCAGCTTGGAAAACAGATTGCTCTGGCAAGGTGTGGGAGCAAGGCCCAGCCTCTCCCCCATCTTGGAAGTCAGGAAGTTGGAGAGAGCACTCATTTCCACCTCTTGATTACGAAGAAAGCGAGCACAGGATAAATTTCAAGACGGCCCAGGAACATTTCTATCGTGAAGATTATCTTGCTCACCACAGGGAATGAGTCATAGTTTCCGAAAGAGCTGATGCTGCCGAATGTAAGGCCCGTATTTGCAGTGCAGGCAAGCGAGGTGGTCACCGATGTCTTCAGATCCAGGCCTGTGGCCGAAAGCAGTATGGCTCCCACGAAAATAATGGAAGTGAAGAACACCAGATAGAGGTTGGTCTCGCCTATCATTTCGCCGCTGAGGACCCTGCTGCCGATTCTAGGCTTGATAACCGCGTTCAGATGCAGGTTGCGCCTGAGCCTGGCCTTGAGAGAGCTGAAGCTCACGCAGATCCTGTCAACCTTCACGCCTCCGGTGGTAGAGCCGCTGCAGGCCCCCTGGAAAGCCAGGTAGAAGAAAATAAGCAACGCGGCTACCGGCCAGTGCACTGTTTCCGCATTGGCAAATCCTGTGGTGGAAGCGGCAGACACGTTCATGAACGCGCTGTGCCTTAGAGCCGTAAGGAAGTTCTTCTCCGTTCCTCCCGACAGCAGGCTGAAAGTGGTTATGGCTATAGAGCCAACAAGCACCAGGGAGTAGAACTTGATTATCGGGTCTTTGAACATTCTCAGGCTCTTGGTGTGGAAGCAGACATAAATGAGGCCGAAATGAAGGCCGGACAGATACATGAATACTATCATTATTATTTCTACGGCCGGAGAGCCAAAGGCGGCTGCCGAGTTGTTCTTTGTGCTGAAACCGCCCGTTGCCGCTATAGACATCGAATGGTTCAGGGCATCGAAGAAATTCATCCCCGCCAGCACAAGGCAAATGGTCTGAAGCACTGTCAAACCGATATAAACGATAATAATGATCTTGGCCGTTTCCATCACCTTGAACTTGTAGTTCTGCTTGGAAAGCGAACCCATCTCCAAGGATGAAAGCCTCAGTCCGAATGTAGACCTGGCGTTAGGAAGCACCAGTATCATGAACACCACTACTCCCAGACCGCCCAGATAATGCGTTGAACTACGCCAGAACAAAAGGCTGTGAGGCAGGGCCTCCACATCGCTGAGCGCAGTGCATCCTGTTGTAGTATAGCCGCTTACGCTTTCAAACCAGCAGTCTATAACGGCAAAGTCTCCGCCCCAGAGAATATATGGCAGCGCACCGAATACGCACACCAGAAGCCAGGTGAGAACTATGGTGAAGAACCCTTCCTTCATGGTTACGGTTCCGCTGGTCCTGACAAAAACAAGAGGGAACGAGCCGGCAGCCAAAGTGATTACTCCGCTAAGGAAAAGCGGAGAGAAAGCCTCGTCCATTCCATAGCACAGCGATACAACCACACTCAAGAACATGAATGCGGCATTGAGCACGAGCGCAATGCCCACGTTTCTCGATATGTAGTTGATATTCATACTGTTTTACTGTTGCTGATTCTTTGTAAGCTGCTTGTGTTCCCTTACCAGGTCCTTGATATTTTCATTCAGCTCTTCAACTTCGTCTCCTGTGTCGATGTTCACGTCGTATGTCTTGCGGGTAAGCTTGTAGTTGTGCAAGGCCCTGTTTATGCGCACCATAGGATTGAAGAAATAGAAGTTGAGATAGTAGTTGAAAAGGAAAAGCAGGATAATACCTATTCCAACAGCTACAACACAAGGCATCAGGCTGCGGTAGAAACCCTCCGAAAGCTCGTCGGAATTATCCCTTAGAGCTTTCTGGGAAGACAGGTTAAGGTCTTTGATATATTTGCGCAGCTGGGTGTACACAGGATACATCCTTTCAAAGTACCAGTCTTTCTTTGTCTGGTACTTAGGCGCGTTCCACACCCCTTTGGCTTCTTCAAGTATGTGGGCGTAAACCACAAACGCATAGCGGATTGAGTCTGCCGTTTCCCTTTCCAGCTCCGTCTTGAAGGAGTTTCGGATGCTCAGCAGCGTATCCAGGAACTTGTCGTCTTCGCCCACGGTCGGCATAGTGTTGACATCCGTATAAGTGGAGTCACCCATCGTGCTCAGAAGCTCGAAATTGTACTGATCCGCCATGTCCAGCAGCTTTCGGGTAGTGTTTATGCTCGTGATGTCATCCTTGACGAACTTGCCTATCGTCTTTCTCATAGTGATAAACTCGAATATCGCTATAAGACTGGACAGCAGAAGGATGAAACCCAGTATCACAAACCCGACTGATATTTTTCTCTTAAGTAGCATCTGTAATAGGCATACGTTCTTTAACCTGTGAACATATACGGCACAAATTTAATAAAAAAAGGCAGATTCGCTTGAATCTGCCTTTTTGAATTGATGCTGTAGGCTTTACTTCTGGCTCATAACCTTGATCAGGTCCAGAACCTTGTTTGAATAGCCAACCTCGTTGTCGTACCAGGAAACTACCTTCACGAATGTAGGAGTGATCTGGATGCCGGCCTTTGCGTCAAAGATGGAAGTGCGCTTGTCGCCGAGGAAGTCTGAAGAAACAACTGCGTCCTCAGTGTATCCGAGAATGCCCTTCAGCTCGCCCTCTGAAGCTTTCTTCATGGCTGCGCAGATCTCATCGTAAGTTGCAGGCTTCTCGAGGTTTACGGTCAGGTCAACAACAGAAACGTCCAGAGTAGGAACTCTCATGGACATTCCTGTGAGCTTGCCGTTGAGCTCAGGAATAACCTTTCCCACAGCCTTTGCTGCACCGGTAGAAGAAGGAATGATGTTTCCGCTTGCTGCACGTCCGCCTCTCCAGTCTTTCTTTGAAGGGCCGTCAACGGTCTTCTGGGTTGCGGTAGCAGAGTGAACGGTAGTCATAAGGCCTTCCTTTACTCCCCAGTTGTCGTTGAGAACCTTAACGATAGGAGCAAGGCAGTTGGTGGTGCAAGATGCGTTGGAAACGATATCCTGACCAGCGTAAGTGTCTGTATTTACACCGCATACGAACATAGGAGTTGCATCCTTGGAAGGAGCTGACATTACAACTCTCTTGGCACCGGCCTTGATGTGAGCCTCAGCCTTCTCCCTTGTAAGGAACAGGCCGGTTGACTCAACTACATACTCAGCGCCTACCTCATCCCACTTCAGGTTTGCAGGATCCATTTCAGCAGTTACCCTGATTTTCTTTCCGTTAACAATCAGAGCTCCATCTGCAACCTCAATGGTTCCGTTGAACTGTCCGTGCATGGTGTCGTACTTGAGCATATAAGCCATGTAATCAACATCTAGAAGGTCGTTGATTCCAACTATCTCAATGTCATCCCTTTCCTGGGCTGCCCTGAATACCAGGCGGCCGATACGGCCGAAGCCGTTAATACCAACTTTAATTTTACTCATTTCTGTATAGATTTATATTTGAATATTCCAATCGGCAAAGTTATAATTTTTTGGTATATCTTTGTAACATTATGGACAGACAATTGGAAATTCTTATCACCAACGACGACTCATACATATCAAAGGGATTCAATACCCTGGTTGCATTGTGCTCAGCGATAGGCAACGTGACCGCCGTGGCTCCCAAAACCGCCCAAAGCGGGATGAGCGCGGCCCTGAGCATGGGAAAGCCTCTGTTTTTGAACAAAGAAGATGAAAGAACCACCGCATCGGGGAACAAGATAAAGATATACAGTTTCACAGGAACTCCTGCTGATTGCGTGAAAATAGCCATGAACAAGTTCTTCAGCAGGGAGAATAAGCCAGACTTGATGTTCTCCGGCATTAATCATGGCTCAAACGCTTCTACGGCGGCAGTGTATTCCGGAACCCTCGGGGCAACGGCAGAAGCGGCCATCTATGAAGTGCCGGCCATTGCGCTGTCTGTCAACACTCACGATCCGGACGCAGACTTTTCAGCAGTAAAAAAATGGTTCTGCCCTATCGTTGAAAACTACCTTGCAAATCCGCCTCAGAAAGGCGTTTACCTGAACATCAACTTCCCGGATATTCCGCTTGAGCAGATACAGGGAATCAAGTTCGCCCACCAGGGAGACGGGATGTGGATAGAAGAGTTTGAAGACTATAAAACTCCTCACGGAGAGCCGTTCTACTGGATTTGCGGAAAGTTCCTGGACAAGGCAGTGGACCATGAAGGAGACCACACCCTGATAGATGACGGATACATAACCATAGTTCCTCATCTTGTGGACTCCACATCATACAAGGAAATGTACCGTTTGCAGAAACTTTGGAAATTCTGAGATGAAATACTTCTTGATTGCGGGAGAAGCCTCCGGAGACCTCCACGGCTCAAATCTTATAAAAGGCCTGAAAAAGGCCGATCCCCTCTGCCAGATAAGGTGCTGGGGCGGAGACCTTATGAAAGAGGCCGGAGGAGAGCTTGTAAGCCACTATAAAGACACTGCTGTAATGGGATTCTTTGAGGTGGTGATGAAAATCGGGAAGATAATGCGCAATTTTGCCAAGTGCAAAAAGGATATTCTCGATTTCAATCCCGATGTTGTGGTGCTGATAGACTATCCGGGCTTCAACTTCAGGATGGCCAAATTCGCCAAGGAAAAAGGCTTCAAGGTGTTCTACTATATTGCCCCTAAAATCTGGGCCTGGAAGGAAAACCGTGGAAAGAGGCTCCAGAAATATGTAGACAGGCTGTTCATAATCTTCCCGTTCGAGATAAACTATTTCAAGAACAGATGGAACATAGATGCCATTTACAAAGGCAATCCTCTGCTGGACAGCGTGGAACAGAATCCATACATGAAGGAAAGCAAAGAAGAGTTCTGCAGCCGCATTTCATCTTTGACAGGACAGACATTCACTGCCGATGACAAGTTTGTAGCCTTGCTGGCCGGAAGCCGAAGAAGTGAAATCAGCTACACTCTGCCAAGGATGCTGGATGTCATAAAGAACTTTCCAGACCGCAAATTCCTTCTGGCAGCGGCTCCTTCCGTGCCGGTTGAATATTACAATAGCGTAATAGAAAAGCATTTCAGAAAAGCGGGAGGCATTCCTTCGGGCTTCTGCCTTCCGGTTATTCACAACCAGACCTACCCTATCATGAAGCAGTCCGATGCCGCAATAGTAAATTCCGGCACGGCATCGCTGGAGGCTGCGCTCATAGGCACTCCACAGGTGGTTTGCTACGAATCAAGCTACATTTCCTATATCGTAGCCAAGCATCTGGTCAACATGAAGAAACTCAAATACATAAGCCTGGCAAATCTGATTGCCGACAAATTCATTTTCAAAGAACTGCTGCAGTATCAGTCCACCTCCGAGAATCTTACGGCCGAGCTTCACAGGCTGCTGGAAGACAAGCCTTACATTGAGGCCATGAAGAAAGACTATGCAGAAGTTCACCGCCTTCTGGGAGGCGGCGGAGCATCGGTTGCGGTAGCAAAGGCTATGGTTGAGCAGCTGGAGAAACTTAACGGAAAATCATAAATCAACTGATATGAAAATTCACGTCTACAAATTCCAGGGAGCCGGCAACGACTTCGTGTGCATAGACAACCGCAAAGGTGATGTCAAATTAACCACAAAGCAAATCAACCGCCTCTGCGACAGGCGATTCGGAGTTGGATCCGACGGCATGATGCTAATCGGGAAAAGCAAGAAATACGATTTCTCAATGAGATACTTCAACGCTGACGGACGTGAAGGCTCAATGTGCGGGAACGGCGGAAGATGCATCTCGGCCTTTGCTGACTATCTGGGCATAAAGAAACTGGAATTCGAGGCTATAGACGGCTACCATAACGCCAAGATTCTCTCCCGCAAAGACAAGCAGTGGAAAGTGAGGCTCAAGATGAGCGATGTGCTATCCTGCCCTAAGTTCGGCAAGAAGTCTTTCTTCCTCGATACCGGTTCTCCTCACTATGTGGAGTTCGTGAAAGACGTAGACAACTATCCTGTTGACACCAAGGGAAAGTACTGGAGGTATTATTTCGAGGGCGGAACCAATGTGAATTTTGTTGAAGTATGCCCTTCTATCCTGAAAATCAGAACTTACGAACGAGGAGTGGAAGCTGAGACCTTCGCGTGCGGAACCGGCGCCACCGCCTCTGCCATAGCCGCTTTCACATCCAAAGTCAAGCCTCATTCTTCAAAGGGCAGCAGCTTTGCATACAAGCTTCAGGCCCGTGGAGGAAAACTCGAGGTGAAGGCAGACTATAAAGCAGAAGACAAGAGCTTCAGGGAAGTCTATCTGACCGGTCCTGCAACCCTTGTCTTCGAATGCGATATTGAAGTCTAGCCTACTTCTGCTCTCTTTGGCCGAACACTTTGGTTCCTATCCTGAGGATGGTGCTGCCCAGCCTTATGGCATATTTGTAGTCTTCACTCATGCCCATAGAAAGTTCCTTGAATTCAGGCCATTGCAGATGGCGCTGCTTCATCCTTGCATAGAAACTATATAGAAGCGTGAATTCTCTCTGGATTTCTACGTTGTCATCGGTGAGAGTGGCCATTCCCATTATACCGGAAAGCGTAACGCACTGAAGCGGCTGCACCCGTAGCTTTTCCAGCAGCTCTTCAGCCTCCTTCATGGTAAAACCCTGCTTGGTGGCTTCTCTGGCAACGTGAATCTCCAGCAGAACCTTGGTCTTCAGGCCGTGCTTTAGGCAGTAATCCTCTATTTCGTACAGAAGCTTCTCGGAATCTACAGAATGGATGAGTTCAGCGTAAGGAACCACCATTTTTATCTTGTTGGACTGGAGATGGCCAATGAAATGCCACTCAATGTCTTTAGGAAGGCTATTCACCTTCTTTTCGAACTCCTGAGGGTAATTCTCAGCGAAAATCTTGTGTCCGGCATTGTATGCCTCCATAATGCTCTCGTTGCTCTGGAATTTAGACACCAGAACCAGTTTCACGCCGGAAGGAACCTCCTTCCTGAGAGCTGACAGTTCTTCAATTATGCTCATTATCTTTTCTTCTGTCTTTCGCGCTGAAGCCTCTCCTGCTCCTTCATCATCTGCTCCATTCTTTCGCGCCATTTTGATTTCTTTGCAGGTTTGCCTGCGTTTGATTCAGCCTTGCTCTTGAGCTGGGCGTAGAGTTTCTCCTCGTCTACAGCATATTTGCGGATAAGCCAGTTCTGCCCTATCGCGATAAAGTTGGACAGCATATAATAGTAGCTCAGTCCGGCGGAGAAATTATTACACAGAACCAGCATGAAAATAGGCATGAAATACAGCTGCATTCCCTTCATTCCCGGCATGCTGCCGTTGTCCGGCATCTGCTGCATGTTCATCTTGGAGAACAGGTACATAGAGATGGCCATCAGTATGGCGAACAGGCTGACGTGGTTGCCGTACATCGGAATGTTGAATCCCAGATCCAGTATGGAGTCATATCCGCTGAGGTCTGAAGCCCAGAGGAACGGATGCTGCCTAAGCTCAAACGAAACAGGGAAGAAGCGGAACATTGCAAACAGGATAGGAATCTGCAGCAGCATAGGAAGGCAGCCTCCCATCATGTTCACCCCGGTCTTGCGGTATAGGGCCATCGTTTCCTGCTGCTTTTTCAAAGCGTCTTCCCGCTTAGGATATTTCTTGTTGATCTTGTCTATCTCAGGCTTGAGAACCCTCATCTTCGCCGATGACAGATAAGACTTGTATGTCAGAGGAGAAAGCACCAGTTTGATGAGGATGGTCATAATCAGGATTATGATTCCGTAATTGGAAATGTATTTCCTCAAGAAGTCGAAAGTGTTGACTATCACCACTCTGTTTATCCAGCCGATGATGCTTCCGCCCATCGGGATTATCTTCTCGAAATAGTTGCCGTAGCTCTTGAGCGTCTTGTAGAGATTCGGGCCGAAATAGAAGTGCAGAGGAATGTTCACATCTTCTCCCCTGCCGTAGCTCATCTGCATATAGGCCTTGCAGTCGAACAAGGCAGAATCAGGATCGGTCTCAGGCAGGAACTTGTAAGAAAGTTTTCCGTTGGAGAAATTGTCGTCGCACATCAGAATCGCCGAGAAGAACTGCTGGCGGAAAGCGAACCAGTTCACTTTGGTAGGTATTTCCTTCTGGCTCTCAGCCTTCCTCATTCCGAGGTCCTCCACCGTCTTTTCTCCTGGATACTTGAAGTTTACGGTAGAATAATTCTTCTCGTTGTCATAGCCTTTCTCAAATCTGGATATCCTCAAAGACCAGTCGAGGTCAAAGTCGCTGGCATTGTTGGACATCTGGCTACCCAGCCCATTGGTTATAATGTTGAAGTCCAGCTGATAGCTGTCCTTAGGAAGGCGGTAGGCAAAATCCATATAGGCTCCGCCGGAAAACGGAAGGCGGAAAACAACGGAAGAATCTGTCTGCTCAGCCACGCTGAAGTTGAATGAGGAAGTTCTCACTTCCTGCATAGTGTTGAACACCAAAGACATGTCAGAGTAATTCTCCTTCACGATATAGAGAGAATCATTCCCGTATGTCTTGTAGCCTTTAACCTGGCACTGCTTGATCTGGCCGCCCTTTGTAGTGAATATGATCTTGAGCTTTTCGTTCTCCAGAGTGATCAGCTCTTCTTCCCCTCCCTGGGCTGCAGAAAGAGTAGAATCTGCCAATGCAACAACCTGAGTAGTGTCTGCAACTGCCAGAGAATCAGGGTTGGCCGTTGTCTGAACTTCTTCAGACGGCTTGATTCCCAAAGCGGCATTCCGAATTGAATCAGCCACTCTGAGAGAATCGGCAACTCTCGGGTTTGTGAGAGCCTCTATCCTTGCCAGAGAATCTTTTACGAAAGCCTCGCGGGCCTGTTTCTTGTAGTTATGTGAATTATACCAGCTGAAACCAATGAGGATAAGCCCTATCAGGACAAATCCCAAAATAGTATTCTTCTGCATTTCTAAAATTCCTTATCTATCATTTTGATCTTCTGCTCAAGAGACTTGAGTTCCTCTTTTCCGGCAGCGATCTTGCCCTTTATCTCCTCTATGAGCTTGTCCGCATTCTTGCTCTTTGCAAAGAATCCCATATTGTTCTCCAGCGTGGCTATGTCAGTCTCCAGCTTGCGGAACTTGTTGAGGAGCTTCTCCCTTTCAGTGCGGATGCCGCGGTCGCTCTTTCCGCTTGTCTTTGCCTCTGTTATAAGCCTGCGGATGCGGCCCATCTTCTTTTCTGCCTCAGGATTCCTGATGGCTGAAAAATGCAGATTCAGAGCAGCGTCAAATTCTTTCTGAAGAGAATCCTTCTCCTTGAACGGAACAAATCCTATTGAATTCCACTTGGTCAGGAATGACTCCAGAGCCTCCTTGTCAGAGTCTGCCCCAGTACTTACATAGTCTTTAATCTCCTGGATGACAGCCTTCTTGGCGGCAAGGTTCTCCTCAAATTTCTCGCCTTCAGCACCAAAATGCTTGGCCTTCCTGTCAAAGAATTCGTCACAGGCAGCGCGGAACCTTTTCCAAACTGCATCAGACTGCTTCCTGGCTACAGGACCAATGGTCTTCCATACGTTCTGCAGATTTATCAGCTGGTCTGTTCCTTTCTTCCAGTCGTCTGTATCCTTGATTTTCTCCGCCTGCTCGCAAAGTTCCTCCTTCTTCCTCAAATTCTCCTGCATCACATCCTTGAACTTTGTATAGAACTCACGCTTTGCGCTGTAGAACTTGTCGCACGCGGCACGGAAGCGGTCGTAAATCTTCTGGTTGTCTTTCTTGGAAGCAAAGCCGATGCTTCTCCACTTGGCATGAAGCTCGTCCATCTTCTTGGACAGGGAGTTCCACTTGTTAGAATCGGTGGCCTCAGTGGCTGCAATCTCTTCAGCCTGCTCGCAAATCTCGGTCTTGGCCTTCAGGTTTGCCTTCTGCTCTTCCTTGAGGTTGGAGAAGAAGTCCTGATGCCTCTTGTTGATCTTGGAAGTTGCCGCCTTGAATCTCTCCCAGATTTCCTCTCTCTGCTCTTTGGAAACAGGGCCCAGCTCCTTCCACTCTTCGTGAAGCTTCTGAAGCTCGTTGAAAGCCTTTACAGGATCCTTGTCTTCTACAAGAAGCTCAGCCTTCTGGCAGAGTTCTGTCTTCAGTTCATAGTTCTTCTTGAAGTCCAGATCGCGGAATTCCTTGTTAATCTTCAGATAATCGTAGAACTTCTCAACGGCATGGTTATACTGGTCCCAAATCTCGCGGGCATTCTCCTGAGGAACATTGCCGGTTGCTTTCCATTTAGCCTGCAACTCCCTGAAAGCCGGGAGAGTATGATTCACGTCCTCTGCCTTTTCAAGAAGGGCGTTTATAGATTCAATTATCTTAGTCTTCTCAGCGAGGTTCTCCTCTTTCTTGGCCTGCATTTCCTGGTTGAAATTGGCCCTGGAAGATTTATATTTGGCATACAAGTCTTTGAAAGCTTTCTCCACCTCCTCGAAAGGGTTGCTCTGCTGCTGGCCCATACCTGGTTCAACAAACAGTCCAGAAGCAATCTTCTCCTTTCTCAATACCTTGTAAAAACCTGCCTTGATAGACTCGGCATTCTTGTAGAGCATCTGCTGGTCTCCTTTCTGAATCATCTGCTCGAAGACAGACAGCAATTCATTCAGAGACTTTTCAGAATAGTCCACATTCTCCTCTGCTATTACATTCTCCTGGTTTTCAGGTACTTCAACAATAGGCTCAACAGACTCTTCGGCAACCGGGGCTACAATCTCAGACTCTGGCTGAACCTCATTTTTAATCGATTCCTGCTTTGCTTCAGCTTCCTGCTGCGCATTCAAAGCGGTGGTGTTTTCTTCCATTAGACTTTTATTAATAAGTGCACTATAATTGATGGACCACAAATATAACTAAAAATGCAATACAACGCTATCTATATCGATTTTATATAATCACTATATTTGCACGCACAACCGCAGTTATTCATGGAAGAAAAGAAACAGTTGCCAAAAAGGCAAATCCGGAAAAAAGGCTCTATGAGAATAGACATCATAAGCTGCGTTCCGCAACTTCTTGAAAGTCCGCTCAGCTACTCCATCGTCAAGCGTGCCAAAGACAAGGGTCTGGTTAGCGTCTTTATTCACGATTTGAGAGATTACGCCACAGGAAAGCACAAGAAAACAGACGATTACAGCTATGGAGGTGGTGCCGGAATGGTTATGATGATAGAGCCTGTGTATAAGGTCATCAAGAAGTTGACAAGGCAGAGAAAATACGACGAAATAATCTACCTGTCCCCGGACGGCGAACTCTTCGACCAGCCAATGGCAAACAAAATGAGCCTGATGAAAAACATCATTCTTCTGTGCGGTCATTACAAAGGCATAGACCAGAGAATCAGAGAGCATCTGATCACAAAAGAAATCTCTATAGGCAATTATGTTCTGAGCGGAGGCGAGATTGCAGCTGCTGCAATAACAGACACGCTGGTTCGCCTCATTCCAGGAGCTCTTTCAGACGAGACCTCTGCATTGACAGACAGTTTCCAGAACTCGCTTCTTTCTCCTCCGATCTACACCAGACCTGCCGATTTCAAAGGCTGGAAGGTGCCTGACATTCTCCTTAGCGGTGATCACGAAAAGATTTCCCAATGGCTTGACGAGCAGGCCATAGCAAGAACCAAGGCTCTCCGTCCCGACCTCCTGAAATAACTTTATGAGGCCTTGGGCGGCCACAGGCCCTTGGAAACCATGCCTGCTCTGCACACGGAATTAACAAGGCGCAAAGCGCCGCGACCGGAGGGAGCTCCCGCCGCTTTAGCGGCGTAAAAAAAAGCGGCATGGCCGCCAACAAAAAAAGGCCCCAGGACTTGTCCTGAGGCCTTTTGAAGTTGGCGGCTACCCACTTTCCCACTTGGTATAGCAGTATCATAGGCGTGAACGGGCTTAACTTCTCTGTTCGGGATGGGAAGAGGTGGATCCCCGTTGCTGTTGCCACCTGAATATATATCGATCGCGGTTTCCCGCGTATGGCTCGAGAGAAAGACAATACAAGCCAAGAAAACGTCTCTGTATAGAAGTCTTCGGGCGATTAGTAATGCTCGGCTTTGACATTTCTGCCTTTGCACCTGCATCCTATCAACGTCCTCGTCTAGGACGACCCTCATGGAGTCCTAATCTTGCGGCTGGCTTCGCGCTTAGATGCTTTCAGCGCTTATCCTAACCCGACGCGGATACCCGGCGGTGGACCTGGCGGCACAAACGGCATACCGGAGGTCGGTCAACCACGGTCCTGTCGTACTAGTGGCCGGACCACGCAAGACTCCTACGCCGACGATAG
>JAGCVJ010000010.1 GCA_017962375.1 Bacteroidales bacterium | reverse complement strand
GAAGAAGAAACAGAAGAAGAATCGGAAGAAGAGCAGGAAGAGGAGACTGAAGAAAGTGAAGAACCGGAAGAAGAAGAAGAAAGTGAAGAGGAAAACGAAGAAGAGGAAGAAACGGAAGATGAAGAGGAGCCGGAAGAAGAAGAGGCCGAAGAGGAGGAAGAACCAGAAGATGAACCTGAGCCCGAAGAAGATGATGCTGACGATGATCGCGATGATGATATAACCGACGATAGTCAGGACGATGAGCCTGAAGAAACCGCTCAGGAAGCTGAACCTGAGGAAGAAGCAAAAGAGGAAGAAGTTCAGGAGGCGGAAGAAGAAGCGAAAGAAGAAGCAGAAGAGGAAGTTGAGGAAGACGACTACGACTATGAGGCTGAAAGGGCCAGAATTCAGGCCGAGCAGGATGCCATAAACAAAAAGTACCAGGAAGCCTTCAACAAAGACTTCGAGAAATTCAGCACCACTTCCGACCAGGAAAGGATAAACAAGGAAGTGGAGAAGGAGATGAAGGAGCAGGAAAAGAGCGAGGCTGAACGTGCCCGTGAGCAGAGAATACTTGACACGGCCGAAAAATACGGAGTCAAGACCACAGACGAGAAAGGCAACCAGAGGAACATAGATGACATCAAGAAAGACAACCAAAGGGCAATAAAGGGCTTTGTAAACAGGGAAGTCTACAAGAACGAGCTGGCTATCCAGAAGATTTACAGCGATGTAGAACTGGAGTGCTCCGAAAAGATTGCATCCGCGGAACTGGTTGACAACGTGGCAGAAGGCACTGTGAACATTCTGGGCGAGTGCACGGGGCCGGCCGGAAGACAGGTCAAGAACTGGCACAACTTTACCAAGGCCACCCTTCTGGGCGCTGAAGAAGCCTATCTGGAAGGCAGAAACGTGGTTACAGGCACAATCGGCGGAATGGCCGAAGGAGCTCTAACCGTTGCCCAGAATGAGATGGGAGATGCTATGAAGGGATTCGGCGGAGGCCAGATCAAGCAAACGGTGGCCACAGCAGCCGGAACCGTATGGTTTGAGGGAACAAAAACCGTAATCCACGACTTAAGCAGAGGAAAAGACCTGGAATCATCTATAGAACATGCCCAGGAATCGATGGTCAAGAAGACCGGAGAGGTGGCGTTCAGCACAATTGTGGGAGGAATCACGGACTATGGAACCGGCGTTGTGGGCAAGAATTACGGCGGGAAGATGAGCGTAAACAACGTATTCAACATGTACAAGATTGCCAACGCCGCCAAAGGCGCCTCCGGTGAAATCTATAGCAGGGCACACGACAACATGACCGTGGCTGACGAAAACATTTCTCATCATATAACAAGTGATTTCAACGACTGGAAGAACTCCAAAGTTGAGCAGATGTACACCAATTACTACAACAAGAACAAATAAGAATAACTATGGATAACAAAAACAAATGCACCCCGGAAGAGGCAAAGAAAGCGTATTTTACCGGACACTATCCGTATATGGTCCAGGCATTCGCCATCGCCTCTATGAAAGTTCCTGCCTGGAGGCTGGCCAGCGACGGCACCCCTGTCCAGATGTTTGATGTTCTGCGATTTGCCCAGAAATGGGACGACGAGCATCCGAGAAAGGAAGGAGACCGCAGTTTCTTCTACGTGAGCCTGGAGGGAGCAATCGGCTACTCTGAAACCGGTCTGGAATACCACGTGAACTGGATTTTCATCCCGATGGAAGACTGCGAAGAACGCCAAAAGCTCATCAAGCAGACCGTCAAGGAATTCGAGGAAGCCGAAAAGGAGGAAGAGGCCGCTAACGGTTAATCAGAGCCTCCTGCTTTGACACCAGCTTTCCGTCAGCGGTTACGCCTTCAAGCGTAATGGTGTAATTGTCTTCAGGAAGATCAGAGTGGAAGAACTCGAACCTTACATTTCCGTCGGCGTCCGCCTTGAGCCTAGGATTCCAGTAAAGGGTTGATCTCTTGTCGGTTCCCTGAGGAGGAATATAGCCGGTGGTCACATCGTATCGCGGAGAATAGAAATTCTTAGGTATCTGCCAGCCCAGAGGCTTTCCGTAGCTCACGTGCCAGAGCACGTTATGAGTAGTCTTGGTCTTTATCAGAACAGCGCTTACATTGGCGCTGGTGCCATAGCCCATCTCCCCCATCGTGAACGGGGCGGCGTCTATTCCCTTGAGATAGACAACAGCCTCAACATCATCCATCATCATGCCCTCCAGCTCCATCCAGTCGCTCATCACAAGGCCGTTCATGTAAACCTTGATCGGCACCCAGTCGTTTCCCACGCTCCAGTTGGAAGCAGAAGCCGGAACCCTGCACAAAAGAACTCTGGTTCCGTCCTGCTGGTCGAGCCTCAAACCTTGGCAAGTCTCTGCCAGATAGTTGATAAGGTCATAGCTCTTGTACGGCTCAAGACGCTTGCCCTCCCTTATCTGGTCGCTCTTGAACTCCCAGTTTGTGAGCGGAGAAATGCCCGACAGGGTCTTTTTCTTGCCGTAAACGGTTATGGAATTCAGCTGGTAGGAAAGATCTCCTCCCGCATTGTAATAATTGTCCTGGAATATCTTGGAAACCTCAGGAGTGTATTTCACTTTCTCGCGATTGTAGATGAACTTGGTCATCGGGGCGAAAGAATCCTCGAAGATAACCGGCTTCAAAGAGCGGTTGTTGTTGACATTTGTGGCGCTCACGATAAAGGTGGTGCCTTCAGGGAAGTTCAGGTCCTTGAGCTCGAAATACCCTTCCTTGTCTATCTTCTCCACTGCAGCGAAGTTGATTGAAGGAGCCAGGAAAGCCACCATAGATGCCTTAGGCTTCTTCAGAAGCCCCCTCTTAACCTGGCCGGAAATAGACTGCACATATTCCCTGCCGAACTTAGGCATAGGATACTGCCCGGAAAGGATGGAAGGCAGGTCGTAGTACTCCCAGCCCTGCGTCATCAGCATCAGGTCCACATCCTCTATCCTCTTTTCCAGAGGAATGGTGTCGCAGAAGAATCTCTGGGGATTCTCCACGTTCCCTCTGATTTCAGATGAGAGGAACATATAGGAAACAATGTTGTCATTCTGGGTATTGACCGGCGCAAGAACATTGTCTGTCACCGATACGGAGAAAGAGCCGCCCTCACCCGCTCCTTCAATCGGAACGGTTACGTTAACCTTCTGGCGCGGAAAACGCGTTTTACCAGCTCCTTTTTTAGTCTCGTAAGACAGGTCGCATTTGATTTCCTTGCCATCAGGCATCACAAAGAACGGGCGCTTGGCGTAAATGTATCCGGTTTCGTCGCAGATTACGGCATTGTTCACGCCCTCCGGCATTCCTTCCGTAGGAAGATTGACTCTCAGCACTTTGTCCAGCGGCTCGTCATAGTAGATTTCATCTTTGGAGCAGAGGATGAACCTCAGCTTCTCAGCTCTGAGGCCGCTGCTGACAGCCATTGAGGCTTCCATCATATCCTTCCCGGGCTTGATGGTGATTGCTGCCCCCTCGGCATCCACGGCCGGGAGAGAAACCTTCTCGGAAGTGCCCCTGACATCCTTCACCATTGCATAATACTTCTCGGACGTGCTCTGAGGAGTAAGAACAAAGCTTCCGAAACCGTACTCGTCTGTGCTGAAGGATGCTACCTGAACATTGTTGTGGTTGTAAACCTTTCCGTCAGCCTGCTGGCCCAGACCATTCTCGTTGATGATCTTGACGCCTATCCTGGTGGCACGGCCTGAAAGCAGACGGCCGCTCTCAGGAAGAAAATGGCAGTCAAACTTAGGCACCAGCTTCCTCTCGTCAAACGGGTTGCCGGCCCCTATTTCCTCGTAGAAAGAGTTGTCTCTGAGTTTCTTTTCCTTTAGTTCCTCCACATAGTTGTCCTTAACGGGATTTATTATGGATACTGTCTTGGAGAACAGGAAATCGGGCTCCTCGTTCAGGTTCCAGTAAGTGAAAGCCCTGATTGTTGCATAGCCCGTATTGGCGTCTTCCGGAACCGGAATATGCCCCTGGAGCACTCCCCCGCTGTAACGGATCTTCACCCTCTGCATCACATAGCTCATTTCCTCGTATCTGCCCGATGTAATGCTTCTGGAGTATGTGCTTCCAACAAGCTCAACGTAGATGAAACGGCTTTCAGGATACTCGGAAAGCGCAGAAGCGTTGGCCACATAGCCCTTGAACCAGATGGTGTCCCCTATCGCGTAAACGTCTTTGTCAGAGTGGAGATAAACCTTCTCCGGAGAAAGAATCCTGGCAAAGGCGTCATATCTTTCCTCTAGACTCTTGGGGATGTTCAGCGAATCCTGCGCAGAAGACTTGCAGACAGAGAGAAAAAACGTCGCTGAGAACAGCAGAATATAGAAGTGTATATTAATGTATCTCATAACCAAAGATTAGATTTCATAAATATACAAAAGTTAATTCGTTTCCCGATTTTTTTCATACATTTGAAGTCGCAAAAAAAAGCAGTAATCAAGCCCGGATATGGTATTTTCAGACCTTCTGTTTCTGTTCGAATTCTTGGCGGCATTCGCCTTGTGCTACCTCATTGCAGGTCTGATAGACCGCAACGGGGCCAAGATGACGTCAGACGGCCTGAAAAAGTCTTTCAAGGGCAGGAATCTTATAACCGTTATCTTCTCCCTGATATTCTACGCCTGGGGAGAGCCGGTTTACGTTTTCCTGATGATTCTGTGCGTTTTTGTCAACTACCTGTGCGGCATAGCCATAGACACCAACGTAAAGCACCGCAAGCTGGGGCTTGTGCTTGGAATCATATTCAACCTGGCAGTTCTGGCAACCTTCAAGTATCTGGGATTCTTTGCGGATATTCTGGGCAATCTGGGGCTTCACGTGGCGGTTCCTACGCTGGCGCTTCCTATCGGAATCAGCTTCTACACCTTCCAGAGCATGAGCTATCTGATAGACGTTTACAGGAAGGTTTCACCGCCGCAGAAAAGGTTTTTGGACCTGCTGTTCTATATCTCCATGTTCCCGCAGCTGATTGCAGGACCTATTGTAAGGTATGGAACAATAGCCCAGGAAATCAGCGACAGGAGAGTAACCTGGGACGACTTTGCCGAGGGCAGCTACCGCTTCCTGATAGGCCTGGGCAAGAAAGTGATAATTGCCAACCAGATATCTACCGTGGCAGACTATTTCCTGGCGGCAAATCCTGAGACCTTCTCCACCGCCGGCAGCTGGATCGGCCTTCTGGCCTTCACGTTCCAGATCTACTACGACTTCTCAGGCTACTCCGATATGGCTATAGGCCTTGGCCGATGCCTCGGCTTCCATTTCAACGAGAACTTCGACCATCCTTATATCAGCACCTCCATTACCGAATTCTGGAGGAGATGGCACATTTCCCTGGGTTCCTTCTTCCGCGACTATCTCTACATACCGCTGGGAGGAAACCGCCGCCATCAGGCACTGAACATACTGATAGTGTGGTTCTTGACCGGAATGTGGCACGGAGCAAGCTGGAACTTCATCATCTGGGGCCTGTACTTCGGCCTGATCGTGATGATAGAAAAATACACCCTTCTCAAGGTCTATGACAAGATTCCGAAGATATTCCTCCACCTGTACAGCATATTCCTTTTCACTCTCGGCTGGGGAATCTTCTATTTCGACGATCTGGGCAAGATGAAGACCTTGTTCTCCAGCCTGTTCGGGCACGCCGGAGCAGCCTCCGACTTCACCGCAGTGAGCGCCCTGACCAACAACTTCTGGCTGTGGATAGCCGCCATATTGTTCGCTATGCCTGTCAGAAGGCTGTTCTCCCGTTTAAGCTTCGTATGGTACCTCAGGGCGGCAGTTGCCGTCGTGATACTTATATTCAGCGTGGCCCTGCTTGTGGGCGCCACCAACAACCCGTTCCTTTATTTCAGATTCTGATTATGAGAAAGACATTATTTATATCAGCCATTATTATTCTGTGCGGCTCTTTTGCAGCCGCGCAAAACCCGGACTCTCTATCTGTCAAGCAAGATACTGTGAAGTCTGAAACTCCGGCCAAGAAGGAGTACCCTGTGCCAACATCCGACGCCAACGACATCCACCCTAACCGCACGGTGGCAAAATACGTGAACAGGGTGACGGCAAATGCTCCTGTCAAGACTCTCAAGTCTGGAATAATGATTATCGGCGAACCTGGAAAAGTAAGGGCTGCAGAGCCTTACGGAGGAAGGAGCGCAGGTGAAGTTGAGTACGCCAATTCCGCCAACAAGTACAAGAGCGTATTCGGCGACAGCGTAAACGTCTATTGCATGGTAATCCCTAACGCCGGCGCCTTCTACACTCCGAACAAAGCATCTGCCGGAAAGAACCAGGGCACTACCATCAACCGCATATTCTCCCACCTGGACGACAACGTGAAGGCTGTAGACATCTACTCCATACTCGGAAGACACGCCGCTGAGGCTATCTACTCCCGTACAGACCATCACTGGGCGCCTCTGGGAGCCTTCTATGCGGCCAAGAAGTTTGCAGCCGTGGCAGGAGTTCCGTTCAAGGACCTGTCCCATTACAAGAAGCACGTCATCCACAACTATGTTGGCACAATGTACATGTTCACCAAGAGCCAGGACGTGAAGAACTCCCCTGAGGACTTCATCTACTGGACTCCAGACTCAACTGTCAGCTACACAACCACCTACATCAACTACAACACCAGAAACGGAGTGGCCCTTTCCGAGCGTGCAGCCCAGAAGGGAGACTACTTCCAGAAAGGCGTATCAGGCGCAGGCTGCTACGTGGTCTTCATGGGCGGAGACGCCAAGATCACCCAGGTGAGAACCTCCACCAAGAACGGCAGAAGGCTCCTGATCTTCAAAGACAGCTACGGCAACGCCATCCCCGGCTACCTGTTCTTCTCCTTTGAGGAAATCCACGTGGTTGACTGCCGCTTCTTCAAGCGCAACATCAAGAAATACGTAAAGGAAAACAAGATTACAGACATACTGTTTGCCAACAACATAATGAGAGCCGTGCTTGCCACAACCAACAAGGCTTACGCAAGATTTTTGACTCAATAAAGCATAATGGGAAAGAAAATTTACATAATACTGGCAACCACCCTCTTCGCGGCCTTCGTGATCGTGTTCAACACGTTCCCTAGGAGCACGGTCAGCGAAGTGGAGAAGCGCGAGCTTGCCAAGTTCCCTGAGTTTTCTTTCCAGAGCCTGAAAGAAGGCAAGTTCACCAAGGAACTATCCTCCTGGTTCTCAGACAGCGAGCCTTATCGCGACCATTTCATAAACCTGAGCATGAACATCAAGGACTGGATGAGGATGAACTTCTCCAAGGAGAACGCCATCACCTTCCACGCCCCTGACGCAGCCCCTATAGACATAGAGGCCCCGGACATCAACTCAACCGACCTCCAGGCAAACGACACCATACCTGCAAACCCTAAAGACACTACGGAAAACCGCAAGATTGAAGAATACCGCAACAAGCTCACGGCCGAGGAAAACGCCAAGATAGCCCACGCCGGAATCGTGATTGTTGGTACAGGAGACAAGGTCAGGGCCCTTATGGCCTACGCCGGAGACTCCACGGGCGGAGTGAAATTCGCCGAGGCCGCCAACATCTACAAGAGGAAGCTGGGCAAGAAGGTGAACGTCTATCTGATGGTAATCCCTACCTCCATAGAGTTCTACTGCCCTGATGCCGTAAAGAGCCGCACCAAGAGCCAGAGGGCCACAATAAACAACATATTCGCCCATCTGTCAGACTCAGTGAAGGCCGTGGATGTCTACACCACGCTTGGAAGGCACGCGGGAGAGGATATCTACCTGAGGACAGACCACCACTGGTCTCCGCTTGGAGCCTACTATGCAGCCCAGAAGTTCGCCCAGGTGGCAGGAGTTCCATTCAAAGACACCACATCTTACATAAGGAAAGTGGTAAAGCGCTATGTAGGAAGCATGTACGGCTACTCCAAAGACATCAGCGTGAAGAAGGCGCCGGAAGACTTCATATTCTGGGAGCCTGACTCCACCGTAACCTACACCACCACCTACATCAACTACACCATAGACGAGAACTACAAGGTTACAGGAGAGAGCGGGCCGTTCAAGGGCAAGTACTTCTTCCACTACAAAGACGGCAGCGGCAGCGCCTACTGCACGTTCATGGGCGGAGACACCAAGCTCACCAAGGTGGAAACCTCAACCAAGAACAAGAGAAGGCTGATCATAATCAAGGACAGTTTCGGCAACGCCTTGCCGGGCTACCTGTTCTTCTCCTTCGAGGAAATCCACGTGATAGACTACCGCTACTTCACCTTCAACATGGAGCAGTATGTGAAGGAGAACAAGATTACCGACATCCTGTTTGCAAACAACATATTCTCAGCCTATTCCAACAGCATAGCCAAACGCTACAGCAAGTTCCTCACCCAGGATCACGCCACCTTCTACCCTCCTAAGCCGAAACCTAAACCGGCTGAACCAGAGGAAAATAAAGAAGCCGCCCCTGCTCAGACTGCAGAAGCGGCTGCTCCGGAAGTCTAGTTTATTCTATATCATCAGCGATGCCACAAACAGCACTGCAGCTGAAGTGATTCCCAGAATGAAAGAGCATTTTGTCTGGGTACGGTAGCCGTCTTTCACATTCAGGCCGCCAAGCCTTGTAACAACCCAGAAATAACTGTCGTTGGCGTGTGAAACAGTCATTGCGCCGGCGCCGATTGCCATAACCACAAGAGCTGCGCTAAGAGGAGTGGTCATACCCATGGCACTCATCAGCGATTCCGAAGACGAGAACATGCCCATAATTCCGGCAGTGGTTGTCATAGCCACGGTAGAAGAGCCCTGAGCGGTCTTCAGAATAGCCGCTATCAGGAACGGGAACAGGATGCCCAGCGTAGAGAAGAAACCGGCATTTGCCTTGATAAGCTCCACAAAACCAGCATCGTAGATAACTTGCCCCAGCATTGCTCCGGCAGCTGTTATGAAAACAATTGGACCTGCGGTCCTGAGAGAGTTTTCGGTAATGTGATGAAGCCTTGTAACCGGAGTCTTGCCGTCTTCGTACGGTATGAACCTCAGCAGAGGAATGCAGCACAGCACGCCGCATACCAGGGCAATCACAGGTTTGCCGAGGAAATAGAGTATGTCAGCGCCAAGGCCTTCCAGCTTCAGGACAGAAACCAGGGAGCCAATTCCCATAAACAAAATCGGGAGAATTATCGGAAGAAGCGAAAGCGTGGCGGAAGGAAGATTCTTGCTGTCTATCAGTTCAGATACGTTCACATCATCCGTTTCATCCGACGAATGAATCTTCTTTCCTGCATGGTTGGCAAAGAAGTATGCTGCAGCCAAAGGAAAGATACTGAGCGCAATGCCCACAAGTATAACCAAAATCAGGTTGTCCCCAAGGCCCACCAGTCCGGCGGCGGCTACAGGCCCCGGTGTAGGCGGAATGAACACGTGAGCCACATACAATCCGGCAGCCAGGGCAATGGTCATCGTTACGGATGAAACTCCGCTCTGGCGGCTCATCCATTTACGGATCGGGTTCACTATCACAAACCCGCTGTCACAGAATACAGGAATAGACAGCACCCACCCTATCAGCATTATAGCCAGCTGCGGATGCTTCTTGCCAAGCAGCCTGAGCACTGTCTCTGCCAGCTTTATAGCAGCTCCGCTTTTCTCCAGAACAAGGCCGATAATCGTGCCCAGTATGATAACCAGGCCGATGCTGGCGAAAATTGTAGCGAACCCCTTTCCTATCACGTCTGCTATGTTCCTGAAAGGAATGCCCATGACAAGAGCAAGCAGAAGGGCCGAACCCATAATCGAGAGGAAAGGATGAATCTTCCATCTGGAAATGGCCACAATCATCAGAACTATTACCGCCACGAAAACCAGCAGCGGAACTAACCATCCAGTCATATCAAGTATTGCTATTGTTCAGCTTCCCAGTCTTCGTTGCCAAAGTGTTCAACAACGGGCAGGAGCTTTATATATCGCTGAGTATCTTTGTTGTAAATGTCAGCCATGCCGGAAGAAAGAAGGTTCTTCACGTCCTCTCTTGCTGCAAGGAATGTGTCAAGCTTTTCCTTGAAAACTGCTGTATCCACTCCCTCTTCTTCCATAGCGGCCAAAAACTTAGGGACAATGTCTGAACAGTCTCCGTCTTCCATCTCAGGGAAAACAGCGTCCTGACCTTCCTTGGAGATGGCATAAAGCACATCCATAGACTTTTCCCTGGCCTGGTCTAACTTGGTAGTGACGCCTGAAACCTCCAGAGGAAGCATTGAATAGCCAATTCCTCCGTTAAGCTTGACCCTGTAATTGTAGAAAAGGCCGCCGATTTCCTCTCTGAGCCTGTCCCATGCAGAAGCCTCCTTTTCCAGCGCGGCCTTGAGGTTAGATTCCTTGAAACAGCCTCTCAGCAAGTCGTTTTTAAGCATTCCCTTGAATTTCTGGATGTCATCGTCTGCATACGAGTACTGGTTCATATCCAGCTGGCTGCCTCCTATCATGTGATCTTCAACAGGTTTGAGAACGCTGTCCAGGAAAGAAGCGTATGCCTTAAAGTTTTCAGGATAAGCGGCAGGAACCTCTTTTCCAAGGGAATCCAGGCACTCGTCAAGGAATTTATGGCCTACCGCCACGGTACGGCTGTCGCCCCGGTTGCTGTTATTCACCCTGAGAAGATAGGTTATGAATTTTGCAGCCTTCAGCTCGGTTTCATGCCCCGCCCAGTCCTGGGCAAATTCTTCATCGGCAAAATAAAGAGTCTCCTCCGAATTGCACAAGGCCATTACACTGTCATACATACTCTGCTGACTTTCAGACAGCCTGAAGGCAATCGTATTGTCATCTTGCGTTTGCTGAGATGCGCATCCCATCACCAGAAAGAACGCGGATAGCGGAATCAAATACTTTTTCATCGTTTATGTTATTTAATTATGCTGCAAGTTATAAAATAATCAAATGTCTCTTCCCTGAAAGCTTCGGCCAACAGGCGGAATTTGTCGCTGATAACAGATACTCTCCCCTTTCCAGCAACATACGGGTCTATGTAACGTTTCTTGGCGTTTATCTTGCGGACTGGATAACCGGTTGAGCGGTCTGATCTTTCCATTCTGCTCATTTTCCGGAAACTCTCCCAGTCATTTCGCCCGGCATCATCAGATGTCAATGCCGCAATTACCTTGCTCTCAGTTTCGTATAGCATGTCTTCCGTCACCGTTCCGCGGCCAATTGCACTCTTCACTATTTCAGCCAGATACTGCATGGAATACCTGTCCGCATCGCACACATACACTTTCCCGCAATCCAGCGCCTTGAGGGCAAATTCCTCAGCGATATCCTCATCGGCAAAGCAAAGCTCATTCACCCCGTCTTCATTCTTGGCCACAACGAGATTGCCGTAATATCTTGCAACATCTTCCAGCGTGCCGTACTTGTAGTTGAGAATGTTCCCCATTGTGTATTCAAGCCTGTCTGCACTAAGGCGCGGAGTGTCGTTGTCTGCAATCGGATACAGATGATAGTCAGACACCTGACCTATGGATATCCCCAGCATGGCCAGTACTTCGCAGATAGAAGCGGAGGAAGCAATTATAGACGAAGTCCTCTCCTCGGTGGATTCCTGCACCAGGTAATCGCCCTTCATAAAGTCTATCACGTGGGCGAAAGCGGGAGAGGCCACATCGTGAAGAAGACCGGCAATGGCCTGCTTTGGATCTCGGGTAAAGTTCCAGACGATAGCCCCCACTCCCACGCTGTGCATAAACCTGGAATAAGGCTCCAGGGCGGCAAACAGCGGAAATGAGGTGTACTCGCACCCGCAGTTCATGCCTATCCCCTTGAGCCTCTGCATCTGGGGAGAATCAGCTATCTCGTACAAAAAAGCCGGAATTTTGTCAGAATATATGTCCAGCAGCCTTTCTATCATAATTTATATCAAAGATAATCTTTTTCATCCAGCGGGAATTTCGTATCTTGCAAAAAATAAATCCAAGGACTATGAAAAAGTATCTAATCATTGCCGCTGCAATAGTATTTGCCCTGTCCGGCTGCAAGAACACCCCGGCAGAAACTCCAGTAAAGAAAGTTGACGCCCAGAAATTCTTCAAGGAAAACATAGAAAAGGTTGAAACCCTATGCATGGAGGAAAGGGCCTCAGACGAAGCTGAATTTTTCGGCGCAACCTATACCTACGTGGATATAGACAAAGACGGAGTGGATGAACTTTACGTCAGAGACGACGCCTCAGACAGCGGATGGCTGCTTTGCTGCGGAGCTGACACTCTCCAGCTGGTTGCCGCTGAGAACTTCAAGCTCCATCTCTCACAGCTTGGCAACATCTTGATGCTCGCCGGCTCAGCCGGAACCGGCACTTTCTATTCAGGATACTACGAGATTGTCAACAGCTCCTGCGTGGGCCCGGACTTCTTTGAGCTGAATGAATTCGTATGGGGAACTGAAGACTCCACAAGAACTGTCTATCACCCTGTTACAGACTTTGACGGAGACTATCCTGAAGAAAAGACCCGCCCGTTCTTTGACAAGGTAAATGAGCTGAAAAAGACCGCAGACTGGGAGCTTCTGAACGAAGGCAAGACTTTCAAGCCTATTTGGGAGCTGAACGGCAAGATTCCTGAAGACGAGCAGGAATAACAAATAATCGCTGATTATGAACAAGATACTCGCAACAGCATTAGCCCTTGCGCTCCTTGCCGCAGGCTGCAAGACCAGCCAGAACCAGACCCCTCAGCAGCCTGAGCAGAAGACCGAGGCCAAGAAGATCGATGCCGAGCAGTTCTTCAAAGACAGCGTCAAGAGGGTTGAGCAGCTCATTTTGGAATGTAATCCCGATGCCGACCTTCTCTGCACAAACTACATCTTCCTGGATATTGACAATGACGGGATTCAGGAGATGTACCTCAAGGAGGACTATAGCGAAAATGCCTGGCTTTTCTGCTGCGGAAGCGGCAATGCTGAACTAATTGCCGACCAAGACAACGAGCATTCCAAGCTCACATATTGCGGCAATATCATCAGGATGGACATTCATTTCCCTTCAGGATACACCGTCCTCCGCTTTTTTGAGCTGCAAAACAGCCACGTAGTGGGCCCTGACTTCATGGAATGCGGCGAGATGGATTTCGAGACAGGAGAACCTAAGATGCAGTTCTTTGTGGCCGGTAACCATAACACTTCCTATCCGGAAGAGAAAACTCGCCCTTTCTATGAAAAGCTGGACAAAATGCTTGAAAACGACGGCTGGCATTTAATCCCAAACGGAATTGAAGACTCCAGATTTACCCCGCTTGGATTCCTTAACGGAATGATTGGAGATGAACCGGATCCAAGCGAAATGGAAGACTCTGAGCAGTAATGAATTCAATATTCATTGTAATCCCGATTCTTATAGTCTTGATGTTCGGGCTGGGTCTCAGCCTGAATCTCAGCGATTTCAAGACTCTGGCAAAGAAGCCGGCGGCTCTTATTGCAGGCCTTGTAGGCCAGCTGATCATTCTGCCGGCTTTGGCATTTGCCATTGCTGAAATCTTCAGCCTCCCTGCCCTGTTCTACATTGGTGTAATACTGATTGCCTGCTGCCCCGGCGGCAGTTCCTCCAACGTCTTCTCCAAGATTGCGGGCGGAAACGTGGCTCTTTCCATCACTCTCACGGCCTTGAGCAGCATTATCACCATGTTCACCATCCCCGTTGTACTGCAGATGGCCCTCAACCGCTGCAGCGGATTCGAGGCGTTCGGCAGCATAAACCTTCCCGTTGGCAAGCTCCTGATCCAGAACATAGTGCTGATGTTCGTTCCCATTCTCCTGGGCTTCCTTATGACCAGGCTTTGGCCTAACGCCGCCAGGAAAACCGACAAGGTCATCTCCAAGATCGCCTTCCCGGCCCTGATGCTCCTTGCCGCAGTCTTCTTCATCCAGCATCACAAGACCATCGCTGAGAACATTCTGCTTCTGGGAGCGGTTATTATTTCAATGCTGATTCTTTCCATTGCGGTATCAGCTCTGATTTCCAGAGCAATAAAGCTCCAGAAAAGAGACCGCAAGACCATCATTATAGAAGTGGGCATGCAGAACGCCGCCCAAGCCATAGCCATAGCGTCCAGCCCGTTCATTTTCAACAACTCGGCTCTGGCCATCCCAGCCATAATCTATGCCCTGCTGATGAACGTTGTGCTGCTTATTTACGTAGCCGTTGTAAAGAAAAACTAATAAGCTCCGAAATACTGGTACTCGTCTGAGGCAATCATTATCTTGTTGCCAGCTTCGCGGAGGATACTGTAATGGAATCCTTCCAGAGACGGCCATCTAACAGCAATCTCCAGGCCCTTAGGCGAGCCCCACATAGCCATGAATTCCACCTGCTTCCAGCCCCAGAATTCCTCCAGGCTTCCGCCGTACCACAGGTCGTTAGGATCTGCCCCAAACTCGTTCAGATCCCAGAACTCATCCCATACAGATGCCACATCTCCTTCCGCTATACATACCAGCGCGCAGTGCCCTACGTTTCCTTTCCTTGCAAATACCACTCTGTACCAGCTTCTCTCGTTATCCTTGCAGTCAGCCACATAGCGTATTCCGGCTATCTTTTCCGTGCGGTAATATCTGAGAATAATATCCTTTACGTCTTTGCCCACGGTCTTTATAGGCTCGCCGTTCTTCCATCTTGAGAAATTAAGAAGATGGATAGTCTTGTCAAAACCTTCCTTGAACAGTATCGGGGCAACCTCCTCGCTCCTGTAGCCTCTGAACTCTTTCTTGATGAACTCAGGATCCACCATCTTCCAGATAAGGGAATAGTCATAATAGTCTTTGCCGCATTCCTTTACGCCCATATACTTAACGTCTCCCACGTGCGGCTTGAACACCATCTTGTTATACAGCGGAAGAAGATCGTCCCTGGTTCCGAGTGCATCATCCTTTCCAATGTCAAAAGTAAAGCGGTTCCCGGCCAGGTTTGCATCCCATATAAACATAGGATCCAGCACTTTCAGATGATCATCCTCGTCCAGCATAAGGCCGCTCAGCAGATATGCTACAGAATTATAATACATATTGCTCCTGTCCTGCAATTTAGCCACCTGCTCGTTTGTAAGAGGCATAGGCTCAAGGAATTTCTTGTCTGCCTTCAAGGAATAAACCGTGGTGCGCTTCAGGTCATAGCTGGCAAGTACCAGCTCGTTCACTCCGTCACCATCCACGTCATAATCTGCATACAGATCAATCTTGCGGTCATCATCCGCATCATTCAGAAGCTCATCCAGATGCTTTTTTGCAATCTTTGAGCCTTCTTCAGTAAACTGGCAGAATCCCGATACAGGCAATGCCAGAAGCATAATCGCGATAACAATCTTTTTCATAGTATGTAATTGGTTCAATTATTTTCCTTTTCAAATATAATACAAAATCATCAACTAAGATATAACTTTGCATCAAGCGATGAGGGAATCGCTGAGGCAGAGCGGAGTCGTATATTAATAGAAACCCAGTTACGGGGGGCCTCGTTGCTTTTTGCCAATCTGCTGAGATTCCCGATTCAGGGCGCTAATAGTAACATTGTCGGGCGGCATTAGCCGTTCCGGATTTGTTTAACCTTTAACACTGTGTTACTATGGTGTCACAAATCTACAACGAGAGGCAACGGTACATCATTCCGACCTCAGACTGGGGCTTCAAGAGACTCTTCGGCTCCGAAATCAACAAAGGGCTGCTTATCAGCCTGTTAAACAAAATCATCGACGACCGGGTCATAGAAGACCTGGAGTATCTAGACAGGGACGTGCTAGTTCCTGTTGGAAGCGTCCGGCGCATGAGCTTTGACGTGTACTGCAAATGCACAGATGGTTCTAGAGTAATCGTGGAAATGCAGAACTATGCCAAAACGGCTTTTGTAGAGAGGGCTTTGGTTTACACTTCCGCCTCCATTCTTGAGAATTACACCTATTCCAAGAGCAGGGATTACCGTGTTCAAAAAACCTACCTGATTGCCATTACTGGTGAAAAGATCTTTCCGAAAGTCAAGCATGCTCCTGTCCGTCTAGCCTTGTGCGATATGGATGCTGAGAAAACAAGCGTTCTAAATGACAAGATATTGCATATCTTTATTGAACTTCCTAAATTTGCAGATAAGCTGGAGGATCTGAAAGAGGATTCATCTTTTCTAAGCAAGTTTGCAGTGGCAATGAAGACGATGGCTTCTTACGACGAGCGGCCTTCTGTGATGGATGACGATATGCTTGTTCGGATGTTTGACGCTGCAGATCTTCACACTTACAAAAGCAACGACAAACACAATTACAAGAAAGCTGTCATGAACGAGTTTGAGTACGAAGAAACCTTGAAAGAGTATCGCCAGGAAGGGCTCGAAGAAGGCCGTGAAGAGGGCCGCGAAGAAGGTCGTGAAACATCTCGTAGAGAAATAGCTTCCAAGATGCTCAAGCAGGGCATACCTATTGAGACTATCTCTCAATGCACTGGACTCGAGAAAGAAGACTTAGCATCGCTCTGAAGCTTTACGGTGAAATAATTAAACAAGAGGGTGACTCAAAGTCAAAACAGACTTCAGCCACCCTCTATTTGTTTAGACCAATCATTTTAACTTAAAATGCATTCCAGGATGGTGTGGCCGTAGCCGCCAACGTTGTCGTGAATGGCGGCAATCTTGTAACCCGCTTGGGTTAGGATGTCTATGAAGTCTTGGCTGTGGTACATCTTGGAATTGCCGTTGGCAATGGCGGTGAAGTAGAGGCTGGTCATTGTAAGACAGTAAGTTGCAGTCTCGTACTGCTGCCTGTCCCAGAGGTTTTCCATAATGATGAGCCTGCCGTCTTTGTTCAGGCTTTGCTTGGCGTTGGAGACGATCTGGAATATCTGCTCTTCCGAGAAGCAGTCCAGGAACTGGCTCATCCAGATGACATCGAATCCTTTCGGATAGTCAGAGTCTTTGAGGAGGTTTCTTGGGCAGGTGCTGATCCTGTCGGCGCCAGGTTTGCCCTTGATGTTCTCCTTGAGCATATCCAGCTGGCCGGGAAGGTCCATGACGGTAACGTTTACCTTATCGTTGTACGCGACACATTTCATCGAGAACTTGCCTGTGTTGCCGCCAACATCCATCAGTTTGCCCACCGGCCTGGAAAAGACAATCCCCAGAGCCTCGTCAAATGAATGGTCGGAATAGAAATGGTCAAAGGCAAACCAGCTGCTCTTGGCCGGCTCATCCAGATATTTAAGGCCGTCATAAACCGTAGGCCAGTCTCCCAGAGCCTTCAGCCCGGCAGGTCTGCCCTCTTTCAGAGCCTCCTCCAAGTGAAAGAATCCCAGATAGTTGACATCGTTGACAAAATCCATGTTCACCCTAGTCATCTTGTCAGTGAGAAGATACCAGCCGGTCTTGGTCAGGAAGAATTTGTCATCCTTCACTATCACCGTGCCTATAGACAAAGATGCCTCAACCAGAACCTTTGCAGCGTATTTGGAGATATTGGTCTTCTCGGCGATTTCTTCCATTGAAAGACCGTCCGGATTATCCTTAAGAGCCTGGAATACACCCAATTTGAGCATCATCCTGGAAGCCTGGAACGCAATCGGCGCAAAGGCAATTTCCTGAGCGGCACGCTGTGCTTCGAATATAGATTTTTTGTCTTTTCCGTATTTTTCCTTGAGCGGAGATTCTAATTTCATCGCGATTTTATTTTTTCAAATTTACACTGATTTTTTTAACTTTACAATGTCTGGAGCATCTTATTTACATATTGAGAACATTCAGACATAATAGAACACAGCATCATTATGGCCCATTATATCAACAACGTAAGCAGACTTCTCCTGTCTTTGCTGCTCCCGGTTATTTCAGTTTCACAGTCTTTTTCACAAAACACAGACAGCCCTGCATCGCGGCTATGGACTCTCAGGGAGTGCACGGATTACGCTGTAGAGCACAACCACGACATTGAATCCAATCAGCTGAATATGGAGAATGCCAAGATAGACGTACTCACAGCCAAAGCCGCCAGATACCCCGACATATCCGCCTCCATGGGCCAGAGCGTCAGCAACAACTGGTTCAACAGCGCTTCCTCAAAAAGCCGCTATGGCGGAAACTACGGCGTATCGGCCGGAATGACCCTCTATAACGGAGGAAGCATCCGCAGAAACATAGAAAAGAGCGAGAACAGCCTGAAGATCCAGAATCTAAGCATGGAGAAAAGCATTCTGGACCTCAAGCTAAGAATAGCACAGCTTTACATACAGGTTCTCTACGACAAGGAGACCATCAAGATGAAGGAAGAGAATGCTGCCGCATCCAAGGCCCTGTGGGACAGAGGCCTGGAATTCCTCAAGGCCGGAAGCATGTCCAAGGCCGACGTGGCAAAGCTGGAAAGCCAGAACGCATCCGATCTCTATCAGATAACCAACGCCAAGAGCCAGTATGACAATGATCTGCTGTCTCTGAAAACCGCGATGAGGATGCAGAGAGACGCTCTGGACATCATAACACCGGAAATATCGGAGGAAAGAATTCTCGAGATCCTTCCTTCCAGGGATGAGGTGTTTGCCCGCGCAATGGAACTCCGTCCGGAAATAGAGATAGGAAACATCGGCATCCAGAACAGCGAACTGAACCTCAAGGGAGCAAAGATGGGATATGCCCCAAGGCTCTCGCTCTCTGCATCTTCCGGAACCAACAACAGCAGCGGCGGTAACTTCGGCCGACAGCTAAAGAACAACTGGA
Source organism: Bacteroidales bacterium (assembly GCA_017962375.1). GTDB lineage: Bacteria > Bacteroidota > Bacteroidia > Bacteroidales > UBA932 > Egerieousia. Next base: position 266,592 of record JAGCVJ010000010.1, on the reverse strand, counting down.
GCAACTCCCTCGGCCTCAACCTTTCCATCCCTATCTACAGCCAGCGGCAGAATAAGAGCGCGGTGGAAAAGGCACGAAACGATCTTGAGCAATCCAAGCTGGAAGCCGAGGAAGCGGAAGACAACCTCTACACAACTATCGAGACCGTTTACCTGAACGCCCGCAACTCCCAGCAGCAGTACATAAGCGCCAAGAAAGCCTACGAGAGCGCCCGCCTAAGCTATGAGCTCGCAGTTGAGCAATTCAATCTTGGCATGAAGAACATCGCCGAGATGGAACAGGAGAGAAGCACCTACATGGCAGCGGAACTGTCTCTTGCACAGTCCAAATATATGGCGCTGTACAACCTGCAGGTACTCAAGTTCTACACCGGAATAGAAATCAACATTTAGAATATTTATAATAATCAACGATATGAAAAAGAAGTACATCTGGATTGGAATAATAGTTCTTGTGGGCCTGATAGCGCTTTGGCAGTATCTCAGTTCCAAGAAGGAAAGCAGCAAAATCGCCTTCAAGATGGCAAGGGTGGAAACCGGAGTCATCACCAACTACGTAACCGCCACGGGAACCATCGAGCCGGTAGTGAAGGTGGAAGTGGGTACCCAGGTATCCGGTATCGTGAAGAAACTCTACGTAGACTACAACAGCGTGGTAAAGAAAGGACAGGTGATTGCCGAGCTTGACAAGACCAACCTTCAGAGCGAGTACCAGAGCCAGCAGAGCAACCTGGCCAAGGCCCAGAGCGACTACAACTACCAGAAATCCAACCACGACAGGATGAAGACACTCCACGACAAGGGCCTTATCGCCGACAACGAGTATGAGGCAGCCGTGCAGAGCTTCCAGAGTGCAAAGAGCTCGCTTTCAGTGGCTAGCCAGAATCTCCAGAAAGCCAAGACCAACCTCTCATACGCAACCATCACCTCCCCGATAGATGGAGTGGTGCTGAGCAAGAGCGTGGAGGAAGGCCAGACAGTTGCGGCCAGCTTCTCCACCCCTACCTTGTTCTATATAGCCAACAACCTGACACAGATGAGGGTTATAGCCAGCGTGGACGAGGCCGACATAGGCAGCGTACTTGAAGGACAGAGAGTTGAATTTACCGTAGATGCATACGTGGGAGAAACCTTCAACGGAACAGTCACCCAGGTAAGGCAGAACGCCACAACCACAAACAACGTGGTAACCTACGAGGTCGTGGTGGACGCACCTAACCCGGACCTGAAACTCAAGCCGGGCCTTACCGCCAACATCACCATTTTTACAAAGGAAAGCGGAGAAGTGCTCACCGTTCAGCCAAAGGCCCTGAAGTTCAACCCGATGCAATACGACGGAGTTCAGGGCTACAGCATAGATCCGGCATCCAGGGAACTCGCACAGGCAAGAGTTCCCAAGGGGCAGGCCATAATCTGGACCCTGGACGGCAAGGTATTCAAGGGCCGTCAGATAGCCACCGGAATGAGCAGCAAGATAGCCACCGAAGTCAGCGGCAATATAAAGGAAGGAGATGTCATAGTCCTGGAAGCCAGCACGGAAGAACAGGTGAAGAAATCTGCTTCAAGCGAAGGCGCCAACAATCCGTTCATGCCTCAGAGGCCGGGCGGAAGAGGCGGAGTCCCAAGGAGATAACCGGCTATGGCAGAAAACGAGAAAAAAGTTGTAATAGACCTCCAGAACATAAGGAGAGACTTCATCGTGGGTGAAGAAACCGTCCGTGCCCTGAGGGGCGTGAGTTTCAAGATCTACGAAGGGGAGTTCGTGACCATAATGGGAAAATCCGGAAGCGGAAAATCCACCCTTCTGAACACCCTGGGCTGCCTGGACACCCCCACTTCGGGAGAATATTATCTCGACGGGGTATCGGTCAGGAAAATGAGCAAGAACGAGCGTGCCATACTCAGAAACCGCAAGATCGGGTTCGTCTTCCAGAGCTACAACCTGCTGGCCAAGACCACTGCCGTAGAGAACGTGGAACTGCCGCTGATGTACAACACCAAGTACAATTCAAAGCAGAGAAGAGAGGCCGCCGTCCAGGCCCTGCAGATGGTGGGACTGGGCAACCGCCTGGAACACAAGTCAAACCAGATGTCAGGAGGCCAGATGCAGAGAGTTGCAATCGCCAGGGCTCTGGTCAACAATCCGGCCGTTATCCTCGCCGACGAGGCTACGGGAAACCTGGACACCAGGACATCGTTCGAGATACTGGTCCTCTTCCAGAAACTCTGGAAAGACGGCAAGACCATAATCTTTGTCACCCATAACCCTGACATCGCCCAGTACAGCCAGAGAAACATCTTCCTGGCAGACGGCAAAGTCCGTGAAGACACCTACAATAACAACATACTGTCGGCAGAGGAAGGCCTGGCGGCCCTGCCTAAAAACGAGGAGGATTGAGAATGAACTGGTCGAATCTATTCAAGATTGCCCTCAAGGCCATAGCCAACAACAAGTTGCGCACCTTCCTCACGATGCTGGGAATCATCATCGGCGTGGCTTCCGTCATCACGATGCTTGCCATCGGACAAGGCTCCAAGCAGAGCATCCAGAGCCAGATCTCCAAGATGGGCAGCAATATGATAATGATAATGCCGGGTGCGGAAAGGCGTGGCGGAGTGAGGATGGGATCGTCTGATATGCAGACACTTAAAATCAGCGACTACAACACCCTGAAGGAAGAGTGCCAGTATGTTGCGGCCATAAGCCCCAGCGTTTCTTCCGGCGGGCAGTTCATCTTCGGCGGCAACAACTACTCCTCCTCTATAAGCGGAGTCAGCCAGGACTATCTGAAAATCCGCCAGCTGGAGGTGGAAGACGGGGAAATGTTCGACGATGTGGACATTGCCCAGAGCGCCAAGGTCTGCGTCATAGGTAAAACCATCGCGGACAACCTTTTCACCGCAGGAGAGAATCCTGTCGGCCAGATCATCCGCTTCAAGAATATGCCGTTCACGGTCATAGGAGTACTCAAATCAAAGGGTTACAACACTATGGGCCAAGACCAGGACGATGTTGTGCTGGCTCCTTACACAACCGTCATGAAGAGGATCCTCTCCGTAAACTATCTGTCCATGATTTACGCCTCAGCGATAACTGAAAGCCAGACCAACGAGGCCATAGACGAGATTTCTGAGATTCTCCGCACCAACCACAAGCTCCAGGCAGACAAGGCGGACAACTTCAATGTCCGAAGCCAGGAAGAGCTCAGCTCAATGATGACTTCCACCACCACTTCCATGACCATACTGCTGGCCTGCGTAGCCGGCATTTCGCTGATTGTGGGCGGTATTGGCATCATGAATATTATGTATGTGAGCGTTACCGAGAGGACCAAGGAAATCGGCCTTAGAATGAGCGTGGGAGCCAGGGGCCTGGACATCCTGACGCAGTTCCTCATAGAAGCCGTGATGATAAGCATCACCGGCGGCCTTATCGGAGTGCTGCTGGGCGTGGGAGCGGCCTACGGAGTCAAGTTCTTTGCCGGCTGGCCTATTGCCATCCAGCCAATGAGCGTGATCCTCAGCTTCGCCGTTTGCTCCATCACGGGAATCTTCTTCGGCTGGTACCCTGCCAAGAAAGCCGCCAACCTCGACCCTATCGAAGCTATACGATATGAATAATATGAAAAGACTTTTTATAATCGCGACAGTAGTGCTGTCCTCCGCCTGTCTTTGGGCGCAGACACAAGATTATCAGACTTCTGAAGAATGTACCAGTATTATGGTCGGAAGGCTGGCCTCCACCGACGGCTCGGTCATCACATCCCATACCTGCGATGGTGTGTCACACACTTGGGTAAGCTACGAACCTGCCGCAGACCACAAGAAGGGAGAGGTTCAGAAAGTCTATTACGGCACTCGCTGGACCAAGTTCAAGGGAGACACCACAGGAGTAAGATACAGAGGAGAGATTCCTCAGGCAAGGCACACCTACGCCTACCTGAACACCGGCTATCCTTGCCTGAACGAAAAGCAGGTGGCCATTGGTGAAACCACTTTCTCCGGCCCCGACACTCTCAAGAATCCCAACGGGATGTTCATGATTGAGGAGCTTGCCAGAATCGCCCTCCAGAGATGCGACAATGCCAAAGATGCCGTAAAGCTGATGGGAAAACTCGCCGAGGAATACGGCTATGGAGACGGCGGAGAATGCCTTACGGTAGCCGACAAGAACGAGGTCTGGTGCTTTGAGATCCTGGGCAACGGCAAGCACAGCAAAGGTGCCGTATGGGCTGCCCAGAGAGTGCCTGACGACCATATCTCCATCTCCTGCAACATTCCTAGAATCGGGAAGATTGACAAAAAGGACAAGAAGAACTTCCTCTGCTCCGACAACGTGGAGAAAGTGGCCATTGAACACGGCCTATGGGACGGACAGGGAGAGTTCAAGTTCTACAAGGCCTACCACGGCAATTACGGCGACGGCAAAAACTTCCGAGAAAGAGACTTCTACGTGTTCTCGCAACTGGCTCCTTCGCAGAACTTCACCTATTACATGGACGAGCTTCCGTTCTCCGTTAAGCCGGACGAGAAAGTTGACGTGAGAAAAGTAATGGAACTCTTCCGCTCCACCTTTGAGGGCAGCCAGTTCGACATGACTCAGAACTGGAAGATGGAGCTGACCGCTAAAGACGGCTCCAAGAAAATAATCACAAGCCCCGTAGCCAACCCTTGGCTTACGGCAGATACAAGAAACACCCTCAACACCATTGCTCCGGGAACCGTTGAATTCAGCCGCACCCTTGCCGTGTGCTGGTGCTCCTACTCTACTGTCATCCAGCTCAGAAACTGGCTCCCCGACTCTGTAGGAGGCATCTGCTGGTATGCAGTTGACAATCCTGCCGAAAGCCCGAGAATCCCGCTGTTTGCCGGCGGCACCACCCTTCCTGACGGCTTTAGTTTCTGCGGCCAGAAACAGTACAAGGAAGACTGCATTCTCTGGCAGTTCAGAAGGCCTAACCGTCTTGCAACCGTTGCCTGGCAGAAGTCAAGAAAAAGAGTCGAAGAAGAAATCTCCAAAATAGAGAAACTCTCCTTCGACTCCGTATCAAAACTAACCAAAACCACAAAGGCAGAAGAACTCAACGCCTTGACGGCCAACATCTACGAAACCGCTGTCAAAGCCTGGAACCAGATGGAAAAAGACTTCTGGATGGCCTACGGAAGAGGCTTTTAACACAAAAACGGGTTTGTCTATATCATGTTAAAAGTGCACCTATTTTTTATCTTCCGCCCAAACAGTTCTCACAATACTTATTGCTTCCGGAGGAATATTTGAATCCGTGAATAGCCCAAATTTCTCATTCACATCCCAATAAAAATGGGTTGTATCCGGTACTTTACTCAGATCAATAGAAAAAAGAATATACTCAGGCGTCAATCCTTTAATACCCTTTTCCAATGCTTGCCCAAACAATGTTTGCGTTAGCATTTTTATGTCATTGTTTGTAGCGTTTTCCTCTATTAAGTACAATCTCGGCGAAGGATATTTGAAAACAGGATTATTGTTAGATGCCAACAATCCGTTTTCCAGAATATTATCTTTATTTATCGCAGGAGACAAATGTCCAAGAGTAGCATACATTTTCCTGACCTTATCGGAAACATCATCTTGAAGACGCGGTTCAAATCTCAAATCTATCCATTCCTGATCCCCTTTCTTGAGAACAACGCTTGGAGTATTCTTGCTCAGGAAATAATTGTATTGCCCCATACTCTCTATTATAATATCTATGTTGCCTTGCTTATTGGCCACCAGCAAGGCAACATAAATATCATGATACCCTTTTTGTTTACTGACCTGATATACCTCGTCTATCGGAAAAGTATGAGTTATTCCTTCTATAGCTTCATCTACACTTTCTTCATAGTCAATATCATCGCACAAGTATCTTCCGCTGACAGATAATTGCAACCTGCTGTCACAAGATGCACTTAGCCTATAAGGAGAATACAAAACATAATTTCTGTCAAGTACGTCCTGAGGTATCTTATCCAAGTCGAATACTTCATCTTTTTTCAGAAATAAACTTGAGCTGCTTTCAAGCATGGACAATACCCTTTCTACTGATCCTTTAATCAGTTCCTTAACTTCAACCTTACTTAACCGTACCATCTTTTTACTCGTGCTTATATTGTTCCACAAATATAGACAAATACAGAATCCGAATTATTTGTTTGATTTGTCGGATTTTCCGGAGTCGGCATTATCAGAACCTTCCTTCCAGTCCTCGTCATAGTAGTGGGAAGCGGCTCTCTTCATGAAAGCTATCTTGTCCTCAGACGTATAACAAGGGCAGGAAGAGTCAAACAATTTCTCATTTTCCATCCAGCGCTCCTTGGCTCTCCTTTCTCGGGCGAAGGCTCTCTTGGTTTCTTCCAAGTTCTTCTCGAACTTTATTACATTTGTAATAGAGAGATCTACCGTTACTGCGTCAACATCGTGGTCGGTTCCCATATAGGCAAATGACCAGCCCTTCTCCTTCAGGCGATTGATCAGCTCCTTGATATCCTTGAGGTTATAGTCAGTAGAGGCATTCTCATATCCGTCGGTTATTATTGTAACCATTACGGAAGCGTCCTCGTTACCAACCTCTTTCTCAAGCTTTGTTAGGTTGCGCCCCATAGCATCGTACAAAGGAGTGCAGGCGCAAGGACGATAGTTCTCGTTGTTGAGGAACTCCACCTTTTCGGGATCGGCATTCCATGCCACTTCGTCCATACTTGAGGTATCAAAAAGGACAAGTGACATCTTCTGGTCTTTGGTGTCAGCGTAATCCTTGGCGAGCTTTCTCACGCCGGCTAGCACATCGTTGAAGCCCTCTATTGCTGCGTCTTTAATTGAACTCATAGAGCCACTCTTGTCCATAATCACAAGGTTGTAAACATTCTGCTTTTTGTTGTTTGTCTTTTCCATAATAAATCAAGATCTAAAGGTTAATACTGTGTTTGAGTTATTTTTGATAGTTGCTTGTTAATTTGTTGTCTTAGCTGATGTTGGTGTTATTATTTGTGGTGCTTGCAGGTATCGGAATGTAGGCATTGATCGTCTTTGGATACCTTCCGAGAACGAACAAGGTTACAGGGCAGATCCAGGAAGTGTTCACCTCTATTTCTTTTCCGTCTTTAACGACTTTGGGAGAGGAACCGTCTTTTAAATAATTATAGTATGATGCTCCATAGCCCCTCTTGAAGCGCTCCATCCTGATGTCAGGTTCTTTTCCGTCAAGTCTATCGTCATTGACAGTAACATCTATTTCAGCCCGGTTCGTGCGGCCTTGAAGTTTTGCGGCGTATTCGCAGAGCTTGTCTGCTCCAGCTACCATCATAAGGTTATGGTGAGCAAATGGCCAGCTAGGAAGATCAATGTACCAGCGTCCGTCGTTTTCCAAATTAAAAGCAAGATGATAAGTACTCATAATTAAAATAGTTTTAAAAGTTAATTGTTGTGTATTTCTAACGCAAATATAATGCGTTGATTTGACACAGACAAGTATTATGCCAAAAATATTTTAAGGAACTTTGAAGGGATTTGCATATCAGCAGATTAGATATGATTAGGAAAAACCGCCATTTTTGCGTATATTTACATTGTTGTAAGAGGAAACCGCCAAAAATGCGGATTTACAAACTGACAAAATTGCAGATTTTCAAATATTCAGATATGAAAAGAATCTTTATCATGGCACTTGCTTCACTGTTTGGAATAGCCTGCCTGAATGCCCAGGACAAGGAAATAGTTGATCTGATAAACAAAGGCGGCAAAATAAAGTCGACCAACTTTATTTTTGACCAGAGATATTATGACAGGATGGCTGCAACCATCCCGGATCTTGAAATCAGAGACCTGGATCAGGTGGCCAAGATGGCGGAAGAGGAGATTGCCATGCTCGACAAGATACTGGAAACCAAGAACGCCATCATCGGCGACGCCAATAAGGAATCCAAGATCAAAAAGAGGCTCAAGAAGTATTTCAATGAGCCAGCACAGGCGCTCGCTTTCTTCAGCGAGGCGGAAATACTTAAGGAAAGGGCCGCCAGGTTTCTTGGAATGGCCAATGGAACTAAGGAATCCAGAGGCAAGAAAACAATGCCTGAAGGCAGGCTGCTTTCTTTCTCATACACAGCTGGTAACGGCTTTGCCGGGTGGAGTACTGAATGTAGGCTTTCTCGCGATGAGAACAACAAAGGAACCCTCAAATGTGAAACCAAGCAAATGATCAGGATGGCAAACGAGGAACCGAAAGAGGCTAAGGCTGTAGAAGTGGATGACTCGGTATTCGTAAAGGTTTACAACATGATCAAAGATGGCGAGCTGTACAAAGAATCTAAAAACTACCAGCCGCTCTACGACGTGACCGACGGCACCGGATGGAACATGAGCGCAGTGATAGAAGGCACTGAGAAATACAAGAACTCAGACAAGCTCAGGCCGGTATTCCTCTCCACTGGCGGATATATGTCGGGCCCGGACCATCACGAGGCTCTCTTCGGGATACTCAATTATCTCCAGGCCTTATATAACGAGCTAAAAGACAAATAATTAATTGAAGCTCTGAATATGAATAAAAAGGGGTTGGCAATTTGCCAACCCCTTCCACTTTCTTAACATCCGCCAGATGTTCCGGCGGAGTAACCGTGAACTAGTAAGTCATCTTAGGCTCAAGTTCCTTGGCCTGTGCAATCATCTTCTCTACAGATTTCAGAGGAGGAACAACTCTAGTGAGTTTCTTCTTTGCGTTGGTCTCCTCAAGAGCCTTCTGCAGATTCTCGGCCTTGCGGTTGCGGAGCTCCTTAACAGTGTCAACTCCTGCAGCCTCCAGCAGTTCTGAGAACTGAGGGCCTATACCCTTGATTCTGAACAAGTCTGCGTGGTTAGTCCAACGGAGTATGAGTTTCTCCGGAATGTCGGTAGCCTTTGCAAGTTCCTTGCGGCCTTTAGGAGCTGCGCATCTTTCAAGGAGTTCGCTGACCTTGTTGATGCCGGCCTCGGTAAGTTTCTTTGCATAAACGTCACCTACGCCTTCGATGTCAATGATTTTGTAATCCATGGTAGTAGTATTAAAAAGTGTTACTTACAAATTTAATAAAAAAATTCTGCTTAAAAATCAACCGGTTGGCAAAAACTTTGCAAGACTTTTTGAAAATTTTATCAGCGATATGTATAAAAGGAACCTAATTTCAGCGGCATTTCTGGCCGTTTTGTGCCTTAACCTGCTGTCATGCACCAGAGAAAAGAGCGCAGAAGAAATCTATAACGAGAAAGCCAGCGGAGTAGTGATGATACTCAACGAGCACTTCTATAGCGTTACTCTGCCAACCGGAAACACTTTTTACTTTACAGGAATCGAGGACGGGAAGCTGCAGAACGTAGCTTTCTCCCAAAACCAGATCCAGACTGCATATTCCTTCGGAACGGGATTTTTCGTTGACAAGTACGGCGGAATCCTCACCAACCGCCACGTGGTGAACCACTATGTAAAAAAGAGCGACGTGGTTCACTATGTGCAGAACCTGCTCACGGCCCTGGCCTCCTACGCCCAGGAAAGGCAGGAGAAGGCAATGTACGAAGGCGGCCGCATCTACCAGTACCTCAGGCAGAGCGACATGTCGGACTCCTACAGCCAAGCCCTAAAGCAAAGGCTCTACGAGCTGAGCCAGGAATACGAAGAGGCCCAGAGCTACATTGCCCAGATCAAGAGAATAGACGCATCCCAGATAGCCGTCAGATGCCACGGCAAGATAGGCATCGCCTACAACGACTCCTACGTAACCGGACCCTCAGACTTCAAGCCTTGCACAGTAGAGAAAGAGTCTGAAGACGAGAATGTGGATCTTGCCCTTATAAGGCTCTCCGACAAGCAGACACCTGAAGGAGCGGCTATCTTCAACGCAGGAATAGACTCTATGGGCAACATTCACGAGAACACGGCGGACAAGCTCACTCTGGACCAGCAGCTCTACCTGATCGGCTATAACCAGGGCATAGCCTTGGCTTCCACCACAGAAGGCATCAAGGCCCAGCTGACTAGCGGAAAGATATCGCAGAAGCCGGACCAGTACCGCCTTCTATACACAATTCCAATCCTCCAGGGCTCAAGCGGAAGCCCTGTTGTCAACTCCTACGGAGACCTTGTAGCCGTGAACTTTGCGGCAGTGAGCGGCACCCAGAGCTTCAACTTCGGCATCCCTATCCACCAGATAAGGGCCTTCCTGAAGCCCTAATTCGCAAAATCTTCTTATTTTTGTGCAAATTTTACTGAATCCAAACGCATATCACATACTGCAATGAGAGCTTTTACACTCAAACTGTCCGCTATATTCCTGATGGTTATCTCATCAGCATTTTGCTTTGACAACAGCCTGGCTGCACAGGACTGGAACGGAAGGCGCTACATCACTGAAGACCTTGAAGTCTGCCACCAGATGATCTTGAAACTTCTGGCCAAGGACAAAAGTTTCAGCGATGCTCCGGCTGTGGAAAAAGAAGCAATAGTAGCCCTTCTGGCCATGACCGACATAAAGATCGGGATGGCTTTCAAAAGCAAGAACAGGTTTGTCAGCACCGTAATGATGAGCATTAACAACAGCCTGGCCCATAAAGCAAGTATGGGACGCGAACAGATTGAGGAGGCAAACTCGATGCTGATGCAGTTAAGCGCAGACATGAAAACATCTGGAACATATACCATTGAAGGCAAAAACCTTAACATCAGGGACGCCACGAACAAAGAAACGGTCACCTTCACCCTTCTTGAAGACGGCCAGAAAATCCAGGCCACTGAAGATGGTATAACAATAGTTTTCAAAAGATTAAAATAAGCCTCTCAGTTTAAGCCCGCGATGAAGTTTTTTCGCCGATTGTTCTCCAAGCTCAAACTCTATTTCATAGAGTTGGGCCATAGCATTTCCCACCCCAAGGAGAGCAAAAGGTACGATTTCAAAGGCATGCAGACAAAGCATACCTGCGCAAACTGCGGGCTGGAATATGAGGGCAAGTTCTGCCCCCGCTGCGGTCAGAAGGCTGCCACCCAAAAGCTTACGCCAGGCAACATCATAAGCAGTGTGCTTGAGGTCGGAGACTTCAACAACAGAAGCGTTATCGGAACCATCCTGGAACTGTTCTACAGACCAGGCTACTATATGAGGGACTTCCTCAAAGGCCACCGCGCACCTTATTATGCCCCTATCAAGCTCCTTTTCTTCCTCTGCGTCATACTCGCGATTGAAGTCAACCTGGGAATCATCAAGAGCCCTAAAAAACAGATAGAAGCACAAAAAGAGATTTCTCAGGCCAAGCTAGACTCACTCGCCTGGGTCTGGGCTGAAGATGACTTTGAGGACGAAGACGGCACCCCTGGCATCGCCGATAAAAACACTGCCCTGGCACAAGAAGCTGCAAAAAAATCTGATGACTCTTTATCATTTGAACTGACAGAGACCGAAGAAGAAGAGTATCTCAAGCTGAAGGCGAAAAAAGACAGGGTAATTGGCATCGCCAGCACCACTCTTGACTATCAAAACAAATATCTGGACTGGATAGACAGAAACAAGCCGCTGTACACGCTTATTCTCAACATAACCCTCGCCTTTGTATGCTGGTTCATGTTCAAGAGAGCCCCTGAAATCGGAAGGCTTTCATACACGGAGCACTTCTTCGTGCAGATTTACATAAGCTGCCAGCTTATAGTCCTTGCCATCCTGATACTCCCGTTCTGGCAGACAAGCTCCGGAGACCTTCCTATATGGATTCTCCCGGTGATAATGATATGGGATTTCAAGCAGCTGTTCGGAATCAGCTGGGGAAAGAGCCTGGGCAAGACAATACTGACTCTGATTATCAACGGAATACTGACATTCTTCGTGTTTGTCGTTGTCGCCGCTCTGATAGTCACGGTTTCCGCCCACGTGAAAGGCATTCTGTAACAGGGGAACCCGCTACCCTTCCTGAAGCCTTAGATTCGCGATTATCCAATTTGGGTTCTCCCGGTAGCCGGACTATTTACCTGAATACAATCCAGTTGGTGGTATACTTGCATTTCTCCACCCACGGGTGAATGACCGTGACCTCTCCTGCCGGCCTTTCCCTGTACCAGGAATGGTTCCATCCGCTTCCCATATCCAGATAAAGAGCATACTGGACGCCAAGTTGCTCCAAAAGCTCCACATACTCGGCATAACGGATTTCCTCTTTTGAATCAACGATGCACAATTCCCTGTTCAGGCAGCACAGGCTGCGGAAATAATATTTCCCGTCCGGAAGTCTGTCACGGAATCTGGGCTGAGTCTTGAAGTCGTAGATTATCATATTCTGCCCGAAGCCCATTGTTACAGGAAAACCGTTGACAGAAGGCAGGTGATTTTCATCAAGCATGAAACTTCTTTCAATATCACACTCACTTCCGGGCTTGCTCTTTGTAAGAACAAATCCCCAAGCTGTACCTTTTGCAGCAATAAACTCGCCGGTATTGTCAGGGCAGTCGTATCCCTTGTAAAGCACTCCCCCACTTATATGATTCCCCGCTATGTTGCCGTGAGAGAACTCTTCCAGAAGTTCTCCAGTGAAAGCGGCTTCACAACAAAAGATAATATCTGTCTCAACGTTGTAGTCAGGCATTTTCCCGCAGACAAGATCGACATCGTTGAAATGGAGAGTATAGATTACCAGGGAAGAATCCTTGCCACCAGCATCTATGTCAAGATAGCAGGGGCCTCGCATATAACCACTTGAATATTTTGGAGTTTTATCCTTACATCCGCCAGACATGACAACCAGAGAAATAAGCAAGGCAAGAATCTTTGTCAAGGAAAACCGTTCCATTACCCTTCCTTCACGAGCATTAGCTTTATGCAGTCTCCAATCTCCTTGGCCACATCTGTGGCATCCTCAAGAGACTGGACAATGTTCTTGCACTTGGTAAGCTCGATGCCGTTGGTCTCAGCCTCGAACAGATGGCTCATATAGTTTTCGTATATGTCGTCCACCTCGCTTTCTATCTCCTTGATTTTGCCGCACATAGACTTGAGCTCTTCGCCCTTTTTCTTCCACTGGTCAAAGTCTGCGGTAATGGCTGAAAGCAGACGAGCGTCCTCAACAATCTGGTCGCCGATCTCAATCCAGGAATTGTCTGTGTAGTTAGGCCTATAGATGACCAGTTTTTTGGCGCTGTCGTGGATCATGTCCAGGAAAGTCTCCATCCTGGAGCCCAGAGTCTGGATATCCTCCCTGTCGAACGGCACCCTGGAACTCTTGTACAAAGTTTCGGAGATCTTGGCGTCAACCACATCCCCTTCCCTCTCCACTTCCTTCATCTGCCTGGAAAGCTCCTTTTTCTTCTCGTACGATTCCTCCTTGAGGATTTCAACCAGCAAGGCCGCAGCCTTGACAATCAGAGCGCTCTGCTCCCTGAAAAGCGGAAAGAACTTCTCACCGCCTCCGCGTCGTGAAAACAAATTAAAAGCCATAAAGAAAACAGCTTTGAAAATTATGTCCGATAATTCTTATCTTTACATTTGAAACAAGACTGGTACAAGTCTTGCTCACTGCTGAATACAAAAATAGCAAAATATGAAAGCAATGCCAAAAAGAATCGTCTACGCAACTGTTTTTGCGTTGTTATTTACCTTATCCTCAGCGATTAGCACCTACGCTCAGAGCGACACCATCAAGCTTTCTTCAGACCCTGACTTCTATGCCATCACCCTGAAGAAAGACATTCCTACGGCTGAAATGATAATGAAGGAGCTGCTTCCTTACAAAGACACCAAGACCTCCGGAGAGCTTATGATAATGGCCGCCAAGAAGCTTCTGGGCAACCCTTATGTAGCAGGAACTCTGGAAGAAGGAGACAGCGAAGACGTGAGGGTTTACCTGAGCAAGACAGACTGCATAATCTTTGTGGAAACCTGCATGAACCTGGTTCTCACCGTAAAGAAATACGGAAAAGATGCAGACTTCGAGAAACTCTGCCAGATGGTGCGCCAGAGCCGCTACCGCGACGGAATGGTACGCTGCTACTCAGACCGCATCCATTACACCACAGAGTGGATCCGCCAGGGCGAAAAGCGCGGCATACTGGAAGACATCACCCTCAAGTGCGGAGGACAGGTTTACGACCACCCTATCTTCTTCATGACCAAGAACTACCAGAAATACAAGCACCTCAAAGACGCTGAAGTAACCAAGCAATGCTGCGGCAATGAAGAAGACAACGAGACCTGCACCATGAACCAGGCCACCAAAGACTACCGCACCATAGCCAGAGTTGAGAAAGAGCTCAACTCCAAGCCATACACCTACATCCCTCAGGACAAGATCAAAGCCTGCGAGAAAAACATCAAGAGCGGCGACATCATCGGCTACATGTCCACCACTGACGGCCTGGACATCGCCCACGTTGCCATCGCCTACTGGAGAAAAGACGGCAAGCTCGGCTTCATCCACGCTTCAATGGGCAAGATGAAAGTGGTGATAGATGAAAAGACCATCGCCGAGTACGCAAACGCCAGCAAATACATCAACGGAATCAAGGTTATTAGAGTAAAATAGTTATGGAAGAAAACATCAACTACAGCCAGCCGATGTACGGAGAAAGACCCATGCCTTCTATGATTGAGGCCACCAAAACCTGCCTCAGAAAATACGCTGTCTTCTCCGGCAGAGCCCGCAGAAGCGAATACTGGTGGTTCATGCTCGCCCAGTATCTTATAGCTATGGCACTTTCTTTTTTAATGGTGATAGTCATGATAGTACAGCTTGTCATTGGAGTCTCCAACGGAAGCATCACAGAAGAAAACGGTTTCTATTTCATGTTCAAAAACCCGGTATTCTGGATCTACTGCCTGTATTCTTTGGCTCTCATCATCCCGAATCTTTCAGTTATGGTCAGAAGGCTCCACGACATAGGCAAAAGCGGCTGGTATCTGCTTCTGCCTTTCCTGTCTCCGATATTGGTTGGGGGAGCTGTTGTGCTCGCCATATTCAATCACGACCTGTGGTTCTTCATGATTGTAGCTTATGTCATAACCTTGGCCATAATGATTATCATGCTTGTCTGGATGGCTACTAACGGCAAGAAGGAAACCAACAAGTGGGGCCCTTCACCAAAATACTTCCCGATAGAACAAAACTCATAACATGCAAGAGACAAAATGCCCGTTCTGCGGGGAAAAGGTTTACCTCGGACTAGACCGGTGCCCCTACTGCGCCGAAACGCTGCCTGACAACCTCGAGCCTATAAACGAGGAAGGAACTGCCGGCAGCTCCAATCAGGGCCCGCAGCAAAACACATACGGCCAGGATCAGCAGCAAAACGCCTACGGCCAGGACCAGCAGCAAGACGGCCCTCGCTCCGGCTACACCTGGAACCGCCAGGATTCCTACAGCCAAGGCCCGCAGCAGACCTACGGCCCTGACCCTCAGCAGCAATACGGCCAAGCACCTTACGGCTATCCTCCCGGATACCAGTACCCTCAGCCAATCCCGAAGATGCCTTTCGTAAAGGCCATAAAAACCTGCCTGGTAGAAAAATACTCCACTTTCACCGGCAGAGCCCGCCGAAGCGAGTTCTGGTGGTTCTACCTGGCCCAGACAATCCTCACCTATATTTTGTCCAGAGCGGTATCGCTGACTTCCTCATATTCATTGTCAGACTTATCCGGCAACAGCGGAGAACTGTTCGGCATTGCGTGGGATTCAATGGGCTCAATGCTCACAAACCCGGTATGGTGGCTGTCTGTAGTGGTATGGCTGGGCCTGCTCATACCTAACCTGGCCGTCATCTGCAGAAGGCTCTACGACACAGGCAAGAGCGGTTGGTGGCAGATGATCTTTATCGGGTCGGTTCTGCTGTTCTATCTGGCCATTTTCCTCAATCCGAAGGTGTGGTTAGTTTACCCGATACTGTTTTTCGTGATGCTTGCCGCACTCATCGTAATGATAGTCTGGCTCTGCAAAGACAGCGACCCTAAACCGAACAAATGGGGCCCGTCTCCAAAATATGACGGCCTTAACCAGCAATATTAACCCGCTTATACTCAGCGAAAAACATCGCCGAGCGAAAAATCTTTCAAGAAAACTTAAAAAAGTTTTGGAGAATTGAAAAAAGGCAGTATATTTGCAGTCCCAAAACGGAAGCAATTCCGCGATTAGCTGACTCGCTAGCTCAGCTGGTAGAGCACGACACTCTTAATGTTGGGGTCCAGGGTTCGATCCCCTGGCGGGTCACAAAAAAGCCTTCAGAAGTAACTCTGAAGGCTTTTTTGTTATTACCTGTGTCCAAATTTGTGACCGGAACTACGCCTATTCCTGCCTTAAAGTCAGGCCGTCTCTGGACGGAACAAAGAGGTTGTTGGACTCCCACTGGATGAACTCCTTGAATTTCTCCTGCTCGGCCCCAAGAATCTCATATCCGCCATAGAACTCGTTGCTGCCCATAAGCCAGGCATTGTAAACCCTCCAGAAACCGGCATCTTTAATCTTCTTCTCGTATTTGAGAACTGCCACCAAATCATTTTGCGGAATAATGCTTCCTTTTTCCTGCTGCTCCTTCAGGTAATACTCCAGAGCATCTCCCCTAATCTCTATCAAATCATCAAATGTCAGCTCTTTACTTTTTGCGGCCTCAGTCAAGGCTCCAGATGCCAGAACGCCACGCTCATATGTAAGCTCAAAGCAAGTCATCTTGGCCAACAGCGCCTCCGGAGAAGATAAATCTGCCTGGGATATCTGAATGTTGTTCTTCTTGGTAAGAGTAACGTGCACTTTGGCAACAGTATCTCCCTCAAATGCTATATGCTCCCTGTAAACGTCCGCAATCATCGCCCCCATAATGGCGCTCCTATCGCTGTTAGGGTCCAGCAGCCTGTAAACCGTAGCGTACAGAATAGCAAAGATCGGCTCGCTAGACTGGCCCAGTATTTCAGCTGCCCTGAAATAGTTAGACGTAAAGTCAGGATCCACCTTAATGCCGTTCTCATACAGCAGCAACGCCTCATAGTAATTGCCCTCCATATTCTCCAGGTTGCCTTTTTCCAGATACAGCGGACCGGAATTCGGGAACAGCTTAAGTCCCTTGTCGTAGGTCTCCCGAGCCTTGTCTCTCTGCCCTTTCATATCGTAGGCATTGCCCCAAGCCTGATACAGGATTGAATTGGCATCCTTGTTCTTCTGAAGTTTCTTGAAAATATCTATCGCCGAGTCATAATCTTGTTTGCTGTAATAAGCCAGGCCGAGCTCATAGCCAACAATAAAGTTCTTGGGATTAGCCTTTTGCACCTCCTTCAGCAACTCAACAGACTTGTCGAGATTGCCGTTATTCATAAACTGAATCGCCTGCCGGACCTTCAAATCATCCTCCTTGGACAAATCCTGAGATTGAGCAAAAACCGGCACCAGAGCCACAACCAGAAGAATCAAAAACCGTTTCATATATTGTATGTAATTGTTTTTCCGTTATAAAGATAGTGTTTTTTTCATACCTTTATAATCCCTAAAAGCATAATGCTTTATGAAAAACCAGAAGAATTACATAGAAGAGGCCGGTTTTGCCGTAACCGTATGCAAGGCAGACGGCGAAATCATCTACATGAACCAGAAATCCAGGAAGACTTTCCTGAAGCCCGGAGATGAAGATCTGATTGGCAAAAACGTGCTGGACTGCCACCCGGAGCCTGCCAGGACTCTTCTGAGCGACCTTCTTGCCCATCCTAGAAACAACGCCTACACCATTGAGAAAAACGGCGTTAAAAAGCTCATCTACCAGACCCCGTGGTATGACAAAGGCGAATACAAGGGCTTTATGGAACTCTCTATGGAAATACCATTTGAAATGAAACACGCTATCCGCACCCCAAAACCTGACGCAGGCGCAAAGCCTAGGCGCAAGCCTTGCTCCCCCAACTCCATCATAGATCTCAAGCCCAACGAAGTCTTTGTCTTCGGCAGCAACCTGAGAGGATCACATGGCGGCGGAGCGGCCCTGGTTGCCTACCAAAAGTTCGGCGCAGTCTGGGGAGAAGGCGTCGGCCACTTCGGCCAGACCTACGCAATTCCAACCATGCAAGGTGGCGTTGAAACCATCAAACCTTATGTAGACCAGTTTATTGCCTACGCAATGCAACACCCTCAACTTACCTTCCTCGTAACCCGTATCGGCTGTGGCATAGCAGGCTTCACAGACGAAGAAATGGCCCCGCTCTTCAGGGCCGCAATGAAGGTTGACAACATCCTCCTCCCTGGCTCATTCGTCAAAGTGCTGGAGAAATAACAACCAGCAATTAACAATAAGCAATAAGCAATAAACTAACACTAACAGAAACAAGAAACAAAGAAACAAAAAAACAACAAATATGAAAACCCTTCGCCCAATCATCACAGCAGCGGCCATCATCCTGGCCTCAGCCATCACAATGACATCTTGCTACAATAGCTCCAAAGCCCCTTCAGACGCAAATGCAGAACCTTCAGTAGAAGCCCCACACAAAGCAACCCCACTAGGCAGGCCTACTGCAGTACCATTTACCAAGGCTGAAAACTATTTCATCAAAAACGGCGCTAAGCTTCCTGACAACCATAAGATTACAGATAAAGAAACATTTGACAGCATCTTCGGCATGGCCACCACTATGGGAGAAAACGGCAAGCCAACCGAGATTGACTTTGACAAGAGCTTCGTGATTGCAGTTGAGACCGGCCTTGTCCAGAAAGAGACCACTCTGATTCCGGAATACCTGATTAACCACCACGACGGCAAGCTAGTGTTCCACTACGCCATCAAGCAAGGAGAAGACATCTCTTACACCATCCGCCCTGTATTGATCATTATTGTTGACAAAGACATGGCAAACATGCCAATAAAGCTAGTCAGCCACAACTAGCACAATTAAATTAAGCAAATCGGCTATTTCCTTGTTTTAGGAAATTTTGTTTCTTATATTTGCAAAGCACAATTAATGCGGATATGAGAAACAGAATAAAGGAATTGCTTGACAATAAGGGGATTTCGCAAACTTGGCTGGCAAAGAAGCTGGGCAAGAGTTTCCGTACGGTCAATATGTACTGCAGCAACACTATTCAGCCGCCTGCAAAAGCACTTGAAGAAATTGCGCATATACTGGATGTTGATCTGCCAGAACTATTGTCAAAGGAGAAAAAATACCCTATTCCTGAAGACAAGGAACCATCACTACTTAAAGAACCAAGCGCGACTTATCATACTCTACCTAAACCTGTAATCAAGCCGTCAGCTTACTCTAAGGTAAAATACCTGATAATAGATGACCTGAAGTTCATCGATGTACCAAAGGAACAAGTTATAATGAGCTTTGTTTCAACCTGCATCGAGGCTGCGGCCAGAACTGCAAAATGCTCTTATGAAGCCATATACAAGCGAATGAAGAAAGTCCGTCTGATAGAGAATTACATCTATCCATGCTATGACGGGCTACACACAGAAAGCCGCGAGAATTTAGCGGTGGATATACTGGAGTGTCTAGAAATGTGGGAAAAAAGAATGAACAACTAATTCGAAAGATTATGGATGAGAAGAGAAAACTCCTTGTATATCACGGAGGAACAGAGTTAATTGAGCACCCTCTTTATAACTATGGAAGAAGCCTGCTAGACTTCGGCAAAGGCTTCTACGTCACCGATATAAAGGAACAGGCCATTATGTGGGCAAAGATAATCGCCAAAAAACGTGGCCTGGAGCCAGTAGTCAGCAGATATCTGCTTGACTGGGACTCAATCGTAAGACAGGCAAAATGCAGGTTCTTTGGATATTATGATGAAGATTGGCTGAATTTTGTGGTCCTTTGCCGCAAAGGATATGATCCTTCAAGAAAATTCGACTACATAGAAGGCGGCGTGGCTGACGACCGGGTAATTGATACCGTAAATAGCGTTGTTTCTGGACTTATGGATTACAAAACTGCCCTAAAGACACTCTCTACAGTCGAGCCTAGCAGCCAGATGTGTTTTCTCAATCAACCGACAATAGACAAATACCTGGAATATAATGGAATGGAATTTATCTAAGAAAGAAAAGGAACAAAACGATATAATTCTCAAAGAGATAGTTCTGTGCAATCTCATCGGGGAAATAGCCTGTGTGCTTGCAGAGAGGCTCAAGACAGAACCTCTGCTGGCTCTCCAGCTGTTCTACGAAAGCAACACCTGCCGCCAGCTACACGACAGAAGCACCGGCCTCTACCTTTTCAGCGCCGGCTACATAGCAGAAGACTACATAAGAGAAAAGACCCGTTAAGAGCTGAGAACGACCTTCTTGATCAGGTCTCGCCATTCTATATCGCGATAATTGTAACAAGATTCCAGGAGCCAATAATAAGTGTCTTTCAAATTGTTCTCGGAACGGTCTATGCCTTTATAATATCTGATAATACATCTGCGAACAGATGGCGAGAGTTTGACGTTATCTGCAATTTCGTCAAAAGGAATCATTCCCTGCCTTTCTTCCATTAGCGACCCCAGTGCCTCTTTGACTCTTAAGCTCTCGTCAACGCCAGGGGTTTCTAAATACATTAAAGCCAAGACAGACAAGCGCATACAGTTGAATTCAAATTTCAGTCCCTTTTCGTCTGTCTTTCTAAGCATCCAGCAATTGCACCAATGAGCTATGTCCAAAGCTTTTTTCTGAAGAGGACTAATATCTTCAAAATCAAGAGATTGATTATATGGGCGAGAATTAAGATAATTCATCAGCACCTTTGCATTTTCATATGTAAATGGGGAATCCTGAAACTGAGGCAAGGATAATTCCTCAAGAGTGCCAGAAATCTGTTTTCTCACAAACAAGTCATCTGAGTAGAAACAGTTAAGATAAGAAGGATAGGCATTTAACTTGACTCGCACATCCTCTTCGGAAAGATTGTGGACTAATGATCTGTTTCCAAGATAATTGCGAGAGAGGTCAATAGTAGTCTTGTCAATAATTTCCCTTATGAGCTCATTCTCAAACAAATCAAAGGCAGGAGTATCGTCCCACTCAGAAGGAGTATATGGATTATTTTTCAAGGCTTCTATCCTTGATGACGTTTCAGGATGACTATCATCTCCTATGATTAGCGGCAAGAAAAACATATCAGAATCTTCGTACTCAAAATGAGAAGCAGGAAGAAGCTTCTTGGAATAGCCGCGGTCTCTATCCTCAGAATACGCAGAAAAGGCGGTCAGGAAGTCCTTAGGGCAACGCCCTTCATCCTTGCCCAACAGACGTATTCCATCAATGAAATCCACCCATCGCTGAGAAACAACCTCCAGTTTGCATAGGAATGAGACAGAGGCTTCGGTCCCCCACTGTAGGCAGGAAATCTTGTCAGCATCATATTCCAACGCCCAGGAAAGATTCTGGTTCGCCTCCTTCAGTTTATCCAGAGGACGTACTAAAGCTCTGTGAAGAAGAGCCTTGAAAAAAGATGACAACCAGCCAATTATGCCGTGAGTTTCTTCTATATCATCCACAAGTCTATCATAAAGAAATGAACCGAATACATCTAAAAGAGATGCCATTGAATTAATATGCAATGCATCTTGATTCAAATGTGCAAGCTCGTGGCTCAAAGCTACTTTCAGCTCTGTCTTGTTACCCCCAAATAAAGCCGGAAAGCCTACAAGAAGCGTATAGTTTTTGTTCTTTTTCCTCAGCGATGTCTTAACTCCCAGATTGCAGATGTTGCTGACCAGAATCTTATAGGGATAATGAACCTTCAACCTGTCTGCAACCTCTCTGATGATACCATAAAGTTCCGGATATTCATTTTCAAAGATCTCTGTCCCAGATATAGTCTCTCTTTTCCTAAAAAAATCAAAAACAGGAGAAATAATGAAGAAAAGACTAAAGCCGAACACAACAGCCAATAACGTAAGTGTCAGAAGAATATTGATATTATAATCTGCCGCATACCGCATCATTCTAAAAAGCCCGACTACAGATATAACGGTACAAAACAGAAACAGAACCAAGGCCACAGCAACAATCAGCGCATAGACAAGGAAAACAACACGTAATCGTTTTCTGACAATGGATTCGTAATGTTTTACCCTTTCCATATGCTATGATTCTTCTGATTCATTCCTTCAACTTTGGTTTCTTGCGAAAAGCAAGCAACAGAAGGTTGATGATGATGTAGGTGGTAATTACCGCCACTATAAGCGCAGGGAAACTGAATCCCCCTACTATAGCCATAACAATCTCAACGGCCACTATCAGAAGAAAGATAAATCTGTCACGATTATCTGCCCAGGAGAGGTTCCTGAACTTCATCGAGAACATAGGAATCTCGCTTACCAGCAGCCAGCACAGAACCGGCACGATGACGGCCGGGAGCCAATTGGTAACCCAAAGAGCCGGATTTGGATAACCTTGAGGATCACCTTGATCAGCTGTAAACAAGAAATACCTATGGGTAAGTTCAAGATATAATGCCCAAATGAGTGAAATGTAGAATATAGCGCAAGCAGGAGTGGCAAGCCCTATGAAATTATCTCTCTGGCGAGTATCGTTGTTGAACTTGGCCAGTCTCAGGGCCGAAAAGACCGCAATAAAAAGTGGCAACATCAATGCTATAAGGAAAAGAGTGATATTTCCGCCACTAAGCGGAAGGAAAGCCCCATCTGCCTGAATCTTCATAGCCGGCTGATTTGCAATATAATCCACCGGCCACCAATTCCTGAAGAAATAAACCGACAACGGCTGATCATATCCAAATGCCTTTATTCCAAGGCCAAGAATGTATTTGTATCCTACAATGGCCGGAGCAACACCGAAGCTCACCATATCGGCAAGGGAATCCAGATCTTTCCCGACTGGCGTGTAAGCTTTCAGGGATCTGGCAGCAAGACCATCGAAGAAATCGAAAAAAGCTGCCAGCAGAACGAATAAAAGGGGTGCAAGAGGATTGGATGAGCAGATAATAGCCAAACAGCCGCAAAGCAGATTGCAGCAGGTTAATGCGTTTGGTATGTGCTTTTTGATTCCCATCGTTCTGCAAAGTTAATAAATAGAATACGATATTTACATATCCTTCATAGACAGCATTTTCAAGGAGATGTCATAATGCTTGAACTGGCGGGTGGAGTCCAAAAAGATTTGGGATTTGGTTTTAAGATCGTTTGGGTTGATTTTAAGAGGATTGCGCTTGATTTCGTAGAAGACTGCCGTCTTGCTTAGCTCATCCTCTGCAATGAGGTCTATCTCGTTTTCTCCCTTGCGGCCCCACCAGCGGCCAAGACGGGTCCATCTGCCGGATTCCTTTTCCTTCCGGAAGAAGTAACGCTCAAGCATAAGGCCGGTAAAGGTCTCGTAATCGCGGAGGATTATTTCCTTCAATTTCTGATAATTCTCAATTTCAACGATGTAGCTATACTTGAAGATAAAACGGAACCAGAAACTGTAGAAGACATCATCTATTTCGTATCTTACGTTCTTGGTGGAGGTCTTCTCGAACAGCGGCTGGCGCTTATGGATGAGTTCATACTCCTTTTCAAGGTTGGTAAGATAACCGCCAACTTCCTTGCCTATTACGTTTTCTATGTCGGAACGAGTATTGTATCCCCTTGAGATGCAGGACAGTATTGAGAAATATGTTCCGTAGTCGCGGCCAAACTCTTCTACAAGGTTTTCTTTGCCCTCTGTCAGGAAAGTGGAGTTTGGGCTAACTATGCAGTCAATCATCTTATCCTTCGTAAGGGCACCTGCATCTACCAGAAGCTGCACATACTTGGCTACGCCACCGGTAAAGGAAAACAGAGCAAGGAGGTCTTCTTTGGTGTAGCTTGGATTGGCATCAGCAATTATCTCTTTAAGGATAGACGGAGCAAAAGCCCTTACTTTAAGCTCTCCTGTAGCCCTGCCGTAGAGCGGTTCCTTTTTGTTCTTGAAGAGCTTCTGCATCATAGAATACACAGAACCGCAAACTACCAAATTAATCTTGGACTGTTTCTCGTACTTGTCCCAGATCTTCTGGATATCGCTGAAGATACTCTTGTTAACCCTAAAAAAGTTCTGGAACTCGTCAATCACCAGGGTAAAACTCCTGTCGCAAGAGAGTTTCATAAGGAACTCGAATATCTCCGCAAAGCCCTTGACCTGCCCCAGCACGGGGAGCAGCAGTTTCTGTGATATCTCCTCAAGATAGCCATCGCATAGGTCTTTTTCCGCCTTCCTTGCAACAAAGAAGTATAGGAATGGAGAATCCTCATAAGCCTTTGTTATCAGCGATGTCTTTCCTATTCTTCTCCTGCCGGTAACCACGGTAAACCTAGCATTATTTTCTGCCGCCTGTCTGGTTTCCAGAAGAAACTTTATTTCTTTTTCCCTGTCGTAGAACTTCATAAATTCATCCTCCTTTATTCCGAAACCGCTATTTCCGAAACAGCCATTTCGCTACAAATATAGGAAAAAATTCTCAGCTTAACATAAATCACTGGGCGTTTTTCACAAATCGCTGAAGATCAGCAATAAAAGAAATTGTAGGGTACTGAAGAACAATACCCTACAAAATCTCATTTAACTGGTTCTCAGCTATTTGCCAAAAACGCTTGCCTACTTGATGTGGAGTTTCTTCTTCACATTCTTGCTCAGAGCGTCCTTGTGAACCATGATCTGGATGGTCTTGGCCTTGAAGTAGTTCTCTGATACATAGATGTAGCCGTCTCCGTTGTCCGGGCCCCAGGAGTTCTTCACGATGTAGTACTTTACGCCGTCCTGGTCCTTGGCGATGCCGGTGATGTGCATCAGGTGGTCGTCGGAGGTGGTAAAGTCGGTCCACATGGCCTGACGGATGTCAGCGTCAATAGGATTCTCCTCGTACTTCTTCTCTACGGCCTTCATTCCGCGGAGGTTTACATCCGGGGTGAACAAAGCCAGGTGCTTGTTCTGGGCAAAGTAGATCTCGCTCATGTCAGCATCCCAGGCAACAGTGTAGCCTTTCATCAGTGCCCTGGTGCAGATCTCGTCCATCTCGTCCAGAGGAACGTTGTAAGACTTGGCCATGTCCCAGTTGTCAGGAATCTCGATGATGAACTCCTCGTAGTAAGGATGATGGAGGAAGCTTGTAATCTCCACGTAATCATCTCCCTTGAGCTTCAGGCTCTCCTTGAATGACCAAGGAGTGTATTCCTTCCCCTTGTAGGTGAAGGTCTCAGGAACCTTGCCAAGATAATTGTCCATGATCTCGTTCATCTGGTCGTAAGGAATGCCCTTCTTCTCCTGAACAGCCTTATCCAGGAGGTCGTCAATCTCCTTCTGGAGTTTGCCGTGATTGTGAGTCTTGGAGTTGTAGTTGATGCCGTGGTAGGCTTCTTCCGGCATAAGGCCCATCTTGTCCATCTGGTAAGTTTCCTGATGGCTGATTCCGCCAGGTCCTCTGCGGCCCTTTCCTCTGCGATAATAGAAGTCGGCTCCCCTTCTGAGGTACTCCTGCCTTACGATATACATCTCGGAGATGTCAAGGGAAGTGTCGGCAGTACCCTTGCGGATAGCCTCGCTCTCAAGGAATGAAGTGGTGGCAAAGCACCAGCAAGTACCGGTAGCGGCCTGGTTCTTGACAGCGGTAGCCGGGTTGTTCTTCACGATGGTGAACTCATAGAACGGGAAGCTGGTCTGCAATTCTTGTGCAAACATAGCCGTTCCAAGGAACAGAGCAGCTGCTGCAATGAATAATCTTTTCATATTGTGTTTGTTTTGTATTGATTATCAGATTTGTTTAGATACCCATCTTCTTGCGGATGTCCTTAGGGATAGAGTTCTTGTTCACGAGGATGTTCATGGTCTTGTATCTTACGAAAGCCTCTGATACATACCAGATTCCCTTGTAGCGGCCGGTTGGGCCCCAAGAGTTCTTCACCATATAGTACTTGGTGCCGTTCTGGTCCTTGGCAATGCCGAAGATCTGCATTCCGTGGTCGTCGGTAGTGCTCTTGTTGTCATAGCCTTCCTGACGCATCTCCTGAGTGATAGCCAGTTCCTTTACAGGAGCAACGATCTGAGGTCTTGCCTGCGGATTGTTGCCGCCTACCCATCGTGCCTGGTCAGAGCCTACGAAAGTCTTCTGCAGCTCTTCCATATCAGGAACAACTCCAATGCCATCGCGAGTAAAGCCGGTCTCGCTCACGTCTGATCCCCAAGCAATTGTGTAGCCCTTCTCAATGGCGTTATCCATAATCGCGATAAGATCATCAATAGTGACATTGTAGCTCAGATCCCATCTCCAGTTGTCCGGAACCTCGATA
This sequence comes from Bacteroidales bacterium, assembly GCA_017962375.1. Lineage (GTDB taxonomy): Bacteria > Bacteroidota > Bacteroidia > Bacteroidales > UBA932 > Egerieousia. Next base: position 240,345 of record JAGCVJ010000010.1, on the reverse strand, counting down.
GCAAACTGAGTGTAGAATGGATAGTGAGTGAAGGAAGTAACTGAAACATAGTCTTTCATATCCAGACCCAGACCCTTGGTCACAAACTCTTTTGGAGTGTAAACAACTCCCTTGTAAGTAGTAGTCTCAGGGCATTTGCCGAGATAGGTCTCGAGGATGGTCTTGTAGGTTTCCATATATCTTGGAGAAACCTTTCCGCCAGCCTTCTTTGCGCCCTCTGCCAAACCAGTGCTGATAGCAGTCAGTTCGCGGAAGTTGATCCTCTTCTCGCCAGGAAGCAGGTTAGGCATATCCTTCTCCAGAACAACGCCGTAGTCCTCAAATGAATGGGAAACATCCTCAAACGATCCGCCCTCTGCAAAGCACAGATAGCCGTCCACGCGGATGAACTTGCGCATCTTCTCAATGTAGTTCTTTGTAACAGTGTACATTACAGAGAGGTTCAGCGATGTGTCTGCGTGTCCGTTGCGGATAGCCTCGCTCTCGAAGAAAGAAGTTGTTGAGAAAGCCCAGCAGGTGCCGCTGATTCCCTGGTTGCGGATGCCGGTGATAGGATTAGCCTTTACCGTGGTGAACTCGAAACCATTTCTCTGTTCCTTCTGAGGAACGTTCGGCTGAGCAAAAGCAGCTGTCATGCAGAACAAAGCAGCAACTGCCAAGAAATACTTAAATACTTTCATAATTTGTTGTTTTATAATTATTTATTTTACGGTATTCTCAGGAACTTGTGCGCCTGGATGGAAATGTTCCACTCAGGATGCTCTTTCACATACTCCACTATAAACGGCGCCACGGTTTTCATTCTGCTCCACTCGGGCTGCAGGTAGAAAAGGCAACGCCCCTGCTGTTCAATCACTTTCCGGCGATTCTTCTCCGCCCACTCAAAGTCCGAAGGGTCTTCAACAATCACCTTCAGCTCATCGGCGATGCGGAAAAACTCCTCTCTCGGCGGCTTGTTCCTCTTAGGGCTGAGACAGATCCAGTCGAAGTGGCCGCTCTTCGGGCTGCTTCCGCTGGTCTCCAGGAAAATCTCCAAGCCGTAGTCTTTCAGCAAGTTGCACAAAGGATCCAGCGGGTAGTTCATCGGTTCGCCCCCTGTAATCACGATGGACTTTGCCGGAGTGGCTGCGGCGTCTCTGACTATAGTCTCGATATCCACCGGCGGGAATAGGTCCGGATTCCAGCTCTCCTTGCTGTCGCACCAGCGGCATCCCACGTCACATCCGCCCAGGCGAATGAAAAACGCCGGCTTCCCCGAATGGAAACCCTCACCCTGAATGGTATAGAAGCTCTCCACCAGCGGCAGCAGACGCCCCCCTTCCAACGACGGATATGATCTCTCTACGTTCATTAAGCGGACAAAACACTTATCCACAAATATACTAATAATTATCGTACTTCCACCATCATCTAAACCCGTCCCCTCCCCATGTAGCGATGAGCTAAACTGGGGAGGGAGCCAGCTCGGCGATGGTGCGCTGTAAGTGGCTGATATTCAGCGCCTCCCTAATATTACCCCTCGAAAACGCATAGGTAATATTGGGGGCGCGTTGATTTTCAACGAGTTACAAGACACCATCGCCGAAAGGTCCCCATTCCAGCTTCTTTAGATGGACATTTTATTCGTGGTGCTGACTTTCTGGCAGACTGGGGCAGGGAATTCCGGTGGAGAAGGCCTTCTGCGCTGACATTATGGCATATCTGGGGGCTTTTTTAGGCCGGAAACGGAGTGGCGGGCATATTGCATAGTTGTTCTGGCGGGCGAAAAACGCCTGCTGGATTGGTGAAATAATCGCCGAGAATAATTTAACTGGAAAAAAGGAGGATTAGATATGAATGTAATGAACAATCAGGCACAAGGAAAGATGCTGGAGAAGTATGCCATCAACCTCAACGAGAGGGCAGAGAAAGGCAAGCTGGATCCCGTTATCGGACGAGACGACGAGATCAGGCGAGTTCTCCAGATTCTGAGCCGCCGTACAAAGAACAACCCTATTCTCGTGGGAGAAGCGGGCGTGGGCAAGACTGCGATTGCAGAAGGTCTGGCCCAGAGGATCGTGCACGGCGATGTAGCGCAGATGCTGAAGGGTAAGGTAATCTACTCCCTGGATATGGGAGCTCTGATTGCGGGTGCCAAATATCAGGGAGAATTTGAGGAAAGACTCAAGGGCGTGGTGAAGGAAGTTGTGGAGAGCGACGGAGAAATCATACTCTACATAGATGAAATCCACACGCTTGTGGGCGCGGGACAGACCAGCGGCGCAATGGATGCGGCCAACATCCTTAAGCCGGCCCTTAGCCGTGGAGAGCTCCGCTGCGTGGGTTCCACTACGCTGGACGAATACCAGAAGTACTTTGAGAAGGACAAGGCTCTGGAGCGCCGTTTCCAGATGGTTATGGTGGACGAGCCGTCTCCGGCAGAGAGCATCTCCATACTGAGAGGCCTCAAGCCTAAGTACGAGAACCACCACAAGGTAAAGATTGAGGATGACGCCATCATAGCAGCCGTAGAGCTAAGCCACAGGTACATCACCAACCGACATTTGCCGGACAAGGCTATAGACCTGATAGACGAGGCAGCGGCCAAGCTCCGTCTGGAGATGAACTCCGTTCCGGAGGAAGTGGATGAGTTTCAGCGAAGAATCCGTCAGCTGGAAATCGAGAGAGAAGCCATCAGAAGGGAAGGCAAGTCGCCGAAGCTGACCGACATCACCAACCAGCTCGAGGAGCAGAAGAAGCAGCTGGAGGTGCTGAACAAGCAGTGGAAGGAGGAAAAAGCCGTTTACGACAGCGTCCAGGCCAAGAGGCAGGAGATAGACAACCTCAAGTTCCAGGCAGACAACGCCGAGCGCAACGGAGACTACGCCAAGGTTGCTGAGCTCCGCTACGGCAAGATTGCAAACCTGCAGAAGGAAATCGAAGAGCTGAACAAGAAGATCGAGGCAAATGAGCACCGCCTTATCGACGAGCAGGTCAGCCCTGAGGACATTGCCGAGATAGTGGCAAAGTGGACCGGCATTCCTGTAACCAAGATGATGCAGAGCGAAAAGGACAAGCTCCTGCACCTGGAGGCCGAGCTGCACAAGAGAGTCATTGGCCAGGACGAGGCAATCAAGGCTGTAGCCGATGCCGTAAGGCGCTCAAGGGCAGGCCTTCAGAGCGAGAAGCGCCCTATCGGATCATTCCTGTTCCTCGGTACTACCGGCGTGGGCAAGACGGAGCTGGCGAAGGCTCTGGCAGAGTTCCTGTTCGACGATGAGAATATGATGACTCGTATCGACATGAGCGAATATCAGGAGAGATTTGCAGCCACCCGTCTTGTGGGAGCGCCTCCAGGATATGTGGGCTACGAGGAAGGCGGCCAGCTGACCGAGGCTGTAAGGAGAAAACCTTACTCCGTAGTGCTCTTCGACGAGATAGAGAAAGCCCATCCGGACGTATTCAACATCTTGCTGCAAGTGCTTGACGACGGGCGTCTTACAGACGGCAAGGGAAGAACGGTCAACTTCAAGAACACCATCCTGATCATGACCAGCAACGTGGGCAGCGACATCATCCAGAGCTACATGTCCAAGATGAAAGGCCTGGAGATTGTAGACTTCACCGACAAGGACGGCGACGGAATTCCAGACCCTAAGGACAACGCCGAGTATGCCGAGATGACAATCAACAAGGCCCACAACGAGCAGCTGCTGGACGAGTGCAAGGAAAAGGTACTGGCCCTGATGAAGCACACCGTCCGCCCGGAGTTCCTTAACCGAATAGACGAGATCATAATGTTCCGTCCTCTGGGCAAGGCCGAGATCCGCGGCATCCTGAAGCTGCAGATAGACCAGGCAGCCAAGATGCTGGAGCCGCAGAACATATCCCTGAACTTCACGGAGAAAGCTCTGGACTACCTGGCAGACAAGGGCTTCGACATAGCCTACGGCGCAAGGCCTATCAAGAGGCTGCTCCAGAAGGAGGTCATCAACAACGTGGCCAAGGCACTGATTGGCGGCAAGGTAGCCAAAGGCAGCACCATCACCATAGACTGCATAGACGGCGGACTTGTAATCAGCTAACCCCTGCCGGATACATATCTGACAGTCAGCATCTTAACAAATCACCTTCCCTGAAAAACCGGGGAAGGTGTTTTATTGTTACAATCTGATGCAGATTTACAGATATTTAGTATTTTTGCACCCTATGGAACAGGAGAGGGAAGAACAGCAATTCGACAGAGAGGAAAACGACCGCCTTAGGGCTGCATTCAACAGATTTGATTCCTTGTACAACAACGGCAGGGAAAGGAATTCTGTTGTGTCCAAGAGATATCCTTATATTCCCGATGAATTCAACGATTCCCTCAAAGATGACGCTCAAAACCAGAAGGCGGAAGAAGACCTGTTCAAAGATTTCAATCCTGAGGAAGCCCCGTCGTTTGAGGAGGATGAGTACGAGTACATAACAGACCGGTACATCGACCTTTTCAACGACCGCATGGCCCGCGTCAGTGCCGAGATGGGCTTCAAGGCCTACCCCTACTCCTCGGCGCCTCTGGTCAAGTACTGCGACGCGCTGATCATAGGCAAGGAGCTGGGCAAGGCTCTCCTGGTTCTGGACGACTACAAGGACAGCTTCCCTCCGAGCTCAGACATCTACCTGTCTTACAGCCGAGTATATATCGGGATGAAAGACCTGGAGAATGCCCGCAGGTATTACGATATGGCCATTGAAGTGGAATCGTCGCCGGAGGATATCTGCGACTCCATCCACACCCTGGCCCAGGACTGCATGGAGATTGAGATGTGGGGCGAGGCACTCTTTTATCTCGACCGTACCGGGGAGCTGACCTCCATCTGGAACCGCAAGCACAACGAAACGGAAAAGGCCGAGAACCAGGCTTCCTTCTATTTCGACTACGCTTTCTGCTCCGAGAAGACCGGCAACGAGGAAAAGGCTGCCGAGCTCTACAAGAAATGCCTGGACATAGACCCGTTCAACGATATCGTATGGCACAACCTGGGCATCATCTACAGCAAGAAAAGCCTTTTCAAGCAGGCCTACGAGGCATTCGGCTACGCCATAGCCCTCAACCCCAAGAACGTCAACGCACTGTTCAACATGGGGCATCTCTGCCTGGAATGCAACCTGCTGGACCAGGCTCAGCAGTACTTTGAGGACTGCTGCAAGATTGAGAAGGACAACCCGGACTCCATATCCTCCCTCGCCCTGGCGCATTTCCTCAAGGGCAACCTGGAGCAGAGCGAGATCCTCTACCGCAAAGCCCTGATTTTCTGCCCCGACCATCAGGCTTCGCTCAAGGGCCTGACGGAAGTCCAGTCAGAAAAGAAACTCAGGGAGAAATACAAGTCCAGACATCGCGACAATGAAGGAAACAACCCGAAAGACTGATAATATTTAAATGGGAAAGATTAGAGACTACATACTTTGGACGCTTAAAGGCATAGGCATCGGAGCGGCAAACGTCATTCCAGGCGTAAGCGGCGGCACCATCGCCTTTTTGACCGGCATCTTCGAGAGACTGATCAACAGCCTCAAGTCGTTCAACTTCAAGACCACCAAACTCCTGTTCAAGGGCAAGTTCCGCCAGTGGGCCAAGGAAACCGACATCGTGTTCCTGCTGTTCATAATTCTTGGTATCGCGATCAGCGCCTTCTCCCTGGCCAAGCTCATGCTCTACCTTCTCCACAACCATCCGGTTGCCACCTGGGCCTTCTTCTTCGGCCTGGTGCTGGTTTCCTGCTGGTATGTAACCAAGGAGATAAAGGTCTGGAACATAGGCACATTCATCAGCCTTGCGCTGGGCATTGCCATAGCCGTGTGGGTATCGCTGACATCCCCTACCGAGACTCCTGACACCTGGTGGTTCATCCTAATTGCCGGCGCGGCCAGCATCTGCGGAATGATTCTTCCCGGAATCTCGGGCAGCTTCCTTCTGGTTCTGATGGTCAAGTACGAGGACCTTATGCACAGCATCAGTTCCCTCAACCTTCCTCGCCTGGCTCTATACCTGATTGGCGCCGTTGCGGGCCTTCTGGCCTTCTCCCATTTCCTGGCCTGGCTCATGAAGCACTGGTACAACCAGACCATCGCCCTGCTTACAGGCTTCATGGTGGGCTCTCTGGTCAAGATCTGGCCGTGGCAGCAGATCCTCCAGGGCGAAGGCGACAAGGCTGTCACACATCCTATTCTTCCTGCCAAGTACGCCGAGCTTTACGGCCAGGACCCTAAGATCCTCACCGCCATAATCATGGCAATAGTGGGCATCGCCATAGTTGTTGTCCTGGAAACCTGGGCCGGCAGACAGAAAGCCAGCGAATAAGCAAACAATCATTTAACAATAAAAGCATAATGAACAAAGCTATTTTAAGCATAGCCCTCCTGGCAGCAGGCTTGATGATTGCATCCTGCGGCAACAACAAAAAGCCGGAGCCTCAGAAACAGGCAGCCGATCAGCCTCAGCCTGAAGCTCAGGCACAGCCACAAGCCTCTGAGACTCAAGTCCCAGCCGAGGAAGCAATACCTGTAAACACAGAAGATCGCGCCTGGTACACTGTAGACATCCCAACCAACTGGGAAGTAAAGCAGTATGTTTCAGAGATGACCGCCAAGAAGGAAGGCGCAGAGCTCAACTTCAAGGAACAGGCCAAGGCAGATGTTGAAAAATGGATTGAAAACATAGGCAAAGACGCCGAAAAGACCGACGCCATTTCTACCGGCGACATCACCTGGAGCGTATTCCAAAACGGCCAGGGTTTCAAGACCATCTACGTTGCCCAGGTAAAGGAAGGCGTTGTCAGAGTGGGCTCTTCCCTCGAAAACCCTAACGACCCGGAAGTCCTCAACATCCTGGCCACCGTAAAGGGCAAGTAAAGAAAAAGCCTAGGGAGTTTAGGAAGATTGAGAAATTTTGCTACATTTGCACTCCCAATGCCAAAGCATTGATCGTGTAACGCACACGGGACTGGTTCGGTAGCTCAGCTGGATAGAGCAACAGCCTTCTAAGCTGTGGGTCTTGGGTTCGAATCCCAACCGAATCACTGAATAAAGTTGCTAACTGAATGACACACAATCAGTTGGCAACTTTTCTTTTATACCTATTCCACCCACGACATGCCTTGGGTTATAGTCTTCATGTCTTTGTCTACACGGGTTATTTCACCTGACCACCAGCTTGTTCGCAAAGATAGTTCATACCCGTCCGGGGTGATGGTTATGTCATAGATTATCGGCATAGACTGAAGATGCCAGTAGCCACCCCAGTGGCCTTCGTGAACTGGAATGTAGCCAGCCAATGTATAAAGTCCCCTTTCGTTCACCGGAGAACGCTTAAGATGTGACTTTCCTGGTTTATTCAGACGAAGCCTGCCCAGGAATCGGGAAAGATGGCCTTGGATTTCTGGAGTAATGTACAAAACCTTTCTGTCCGGCTCGTTCTTGTTAGTTTTCATGTAGCGCGGAAACATGTATGTCGTATCCTTTTTGCCGTGCCTGTTATCTATTACCTCCACGCTAAACGGCAGGACTATGTATTCACTTATATCACTCTCCAGATCTTTCTGATAATGATGGAACACCTTGGCAAACAGTATAGTAATGCTGTCTGACTTAGGCATGGATGCGTTAACTTTCTTGGACCAGGCATGCCAGTCCTCCATAAAAGTTGCCAGCTTATCATTTGTGAGAGGTCTGTACTTATTTAGAAAGACAGGAGGCACTGGTGGAACAGGTTTCCCTTCATTGTTCTCAGTTTCCACGTTTCTTGTTGAAGCGCAGGATATGGCAGTAAGGCAGACGATGATGGCTATGAACAGTTTCCTAAACATAAGCAAAGAGTTTACGATAACACTCAGCCTTTTTCTCCAACGAAAGCGGATAGGCTCGGGAGGTGGACGGCATACGGAAAAACTTAACAGTACGAGAAGCAAGAAGGATGTCAACCGGTTCCCCTATTTTGATGTTCTTTACGTTGAGAAGCATGCCATCAGCTATCGGGCGGTTGGCCTCAATGAATGTCTCCAAGGCTTTCTGTCCGGTAACAGCAATGGCCTTGCAATCAGGCATCTGGGCAAGCAGTGCGACTATGTCTGTAGGGCGGGCAACCTCCAGGAACTTGTCGGAAGCGTTGCCCTTGAGGCGCCTGACCGCTGAAGCAGTATCATATAGCGCAATCCCCTTTCCCCGGCAGAAAGCGATTATCCTCTCCCTGTCAAACTTCTTGAGTTTCTTTCCATTATCCTCAGCGATGAAGTGATCTTTGTCGCTGAAAAAGACAATGCCGCATATTCTCCAGAAATCGTTGATGAAATTAGGGTAAAAGAAATCCATGCTCCAGCGGACCTGGGGCGGAGGAAAGCTGCCCAGAACCAGGAGACGTGCGCCTTCAGGGATGAAAGGCTTCAGCGGATGTTCAATTACGTCCATCAAAGAAGCAGGGTGGCGGCAGCCTCAACCTTGTCCAGCGGGCAGGTAGGCTCAAAGCGGGCAACAACCTCGCCGTTACGGTTAACCAGGAACTTGGTGAAGTTCCACTTGATGTCAGAGGTTTCTCTCCAGCCAGGGTTGTTCTCGTCGAACATCTTCTCCAGGATCGGAGTGAGCTTGTTCTCGGCGTCAAAGCCCTCGAAGCCTTTCTGGCTCTTGAGCCAGGTGTAAAGAGGCAGTTCGTTCGGGCCGTTTACGTCGCTCTTTTTGAACTGAGGAAAGTCGGTGCCGAACTTGACCTGGCAGAACTCGGTGATCTCCTCATCCGTTCCCGGAGTCTGGTTCCCGAACTGGTTGCAAGGCACGTCCAGAATCTCGAATCCCTTGTCCTTGAGCTTCTTGTACATAGCCTCCAGCTCATCGTACTGAGGAGTGAAGCCGCATCCGGTGGCGGTGTTTACTATCAGCAGAACCTTGCCCTTGTACTCAGCAAGGCTGATCTCCTGGCCGTTTTTGCCAATCAGGGAGAAATCGGTAACTGTTTTCATATCGTTTGTTTTTAGAGTTTCGGTATTGGCAGAAGTCTGGTCCTTCTTGTTCTGGGCGGCAAACCTCGACAGATAAATCAATACGCCAATCAGAATAAGCAGCAGAACTAACAGCGTTACAGTGCTTTTCTTGTTTTTGGCCTTGCGCCTTTCCAGGCTGCTTCTGTCGAACTGGATTCTTTTGTTGGGCTGGTTTTCCATATCGCGATAATTATTTACGTTCTTACAAATTTACAAAATCTATTGCCTTTTGAGGAAATCTCTCAGTATCTCGATCGGGTGGAGGGCTTTCACGCCGGTGCCATCCAGAATCTGCTGGCGGCAGGAAGTACCCGGAGCGGCAACCAGAACCGGGAATGACGGTACGCATTTGCCCTTTGAACCAAGAGCCTGGCGCACAGCCGGGAAGAGAACCATCTCCCCAATCTCCATAGAGGTCTGGTAGTGGGCCTTCTCATAGCCGAAACTGCCTGCCATGCCGCAGCATCCGCTTGGAATCGTATGCACTTCAGCCTTTGGCAGAAGCGTCTTGAGCATCTGCTCCGTCTTGCCGATTCCCACCAGCGCCTTCTGGTGGCAGTGGCCGTGCAGATAAATGTCGCACCTGACGGAATTGAAGTCTCGGGCGGAAATGTTACCCTTCTCTATCTCCCTGACTATGAACTCGTCATAGAGCAGACAGTTCTTCGCCAGAGCCTTGGCTTTGGCCCGCATTTCAGCAGGCACAAGATCCGGGTACTCGTCCCTGAAACTCAGTATGCAGCTCGGCTCAATGCCAACCAAAGGAGCATCTTCGGCGATTATGCCGCTCAGCAGAGAAACATTCTTTGCCGCAAACCTCTTGGCCAACTTCAGGCAACCCTTGGATATGGCCGCCCTGCCGCTTTCCACGTGGCGCGGAATCTGGACATCATAGCCCAGACTCATCAGCAGACGCGCAAACGTCAGGCCCAGCTCCGCCTCCTGATAGTTGGTGAACTCGTCGGCGAAAAGATATACCTTCCGTGAACTCTTTTCCCGGCGCACCTGTTCCTTCTTCAGCTCGCGGGCCACAAGACTGCGCATAGACCAGCGGCTGAGCTTAGGAATATTCCTCTCAGACGAGAACTTGACAATCTTCTTTATCAGCGATGCAGACGGCTTCCATCCGGCGAAGAAATTGTACAGCGGACGCACATAATGCCCCAGCCTCTCGAACGAAGCCATGCGGGCTATCATCCAGATACTGAGCGGAGTACCCTTGTACTTCCAGCGGTGCTGAAGCAGCTCGGCGTGGAGCCTTGTCATATCCACGTTGGACGGGCATTCGCTCCGGCAGCCCTTGCACGCAAGGCATGATGAGAGTATATCCCCTACTTCAGCGCTGCATACAACTTCCTTGAAACTCTCCTTTCCCGAAAAGCCGTATGTCAGCAGTTCGCGGAGGACATTGCTACGGGCGCGAGTGCTCCAGAGCTCCTCGCCTGAAACCTTGAATGCCGGACACATGGTTCCGCCCATCAGCGAAGACTTTCGGCAGGCTCCGGCACCGTTGCACTGCTCTATGCTGCAGAGCATTGCGTACGGATTGCTCTCGCCGTGAGAGAACTCCCCGTTCCAAGTGAAGAAAGTCTCCTCTGGAAGAATATATCCCGATTCTCCTAGCAGATAACGAAGGTACTCGTCCATAGGCGGAGTATCCACAATCTTGCCCATATTGAACACGCCGTCCGGGTCCCAGGTCTTTTTCACCTGGCGCATAAGCTCGTAAACCTCAGGGCCGTACATCAGCGGAATAAACTCCCCGCGGAGCCTGCCGTCGCCGTGCTCGCCGGAGAGGCTACCCTTGTGCTTGCGTACTAGAAGAGCCGTGTCGTGAGCCACCTGACGGAATTTCTTGCGGTCAAACGGGTCTTTGAGGTTGAGAATCGGACGAAGATGCAGCTCGCCCGTGCTTATATGCCCGTAGTATACGCAGGAAAGTCCGAGGTTTGTGAGCATCTGCTTGAAGTCCGCAATATATGCCGGAAGACGAGACGGAGCAACTGCTGTGTCCTCGATAACTCCCACCGGCTTGGCATCGCCTTTCATTCCGCTCAATACGCCCAGGCCAGCTTTTCTCAGATCCCATACGCGGCTTATATCGCTTCCGTAAACCCTTGTGCAGCAATACGCTAAAGCATCAGCCCCTTCTGCCGCCAGAACCTCTTTCTCAAACTCAGCAGCGTTTTTCTCCATCTGCTCCCCTTCAAACTCAGCGATAATCAGCGCTGCAGGATTGCCCTGTATGAAGAAACGGTTGCGCTGCTGCTCAAGGTTGTTTGCGCTAAGATCCAGAATCTGCCCGTCCATCAGCTCCACGGCCACGGGGTTGTGCCGAAGGGCTACGAGATTGGCCTGGAGACTGGCTTCCAGGCTGTTGCAATGGGCGCATACCACCATCTTGCTTTCAGACGGAAGAGGATCAAGAGAAACCTTGATCTCCGTGATGAATGCCAGCGTGCCCTCGCTGCCGCAAAGCAGCTTGCAAAGGTTTATATTTTGCGGAATGTCTGAAATTGTTTCATCTATTGCGTAGCCGCAACTTCTGCGCCTGAGGCTCGGATCTGGATAATTGTCACGGACAAGAGCAACTGAATTTGAATCAAGCGCCCATCTAATAAGCTGAGCATAAATCTTTTCTATCAGGGAATCTCCGCCGCTTTCCTTCTCCCAGAACCGCTTGCCGAAGCGGTCTTCCAGCTCGGCTATCGTGTATTCCTTGAAGACTTCAACCGTGCCGTCGCTGAGAATAGCGGTGGCCTCCAGAACATGATGGCGGGTGGAGCCGTAAACCAGGGAATGAGTGCCGCAAGAATTGTTGCCCAGCATTCCGCCAATGCAGCAGCGGTTGCTGGTGGAAGTTTCCGGGCTGAAAAACAGGCCGTAAGGCTTCAGTGCAAGGTTCAGTTCATCGCGCACAACTCCCGGCTGAACCCTGGCCCATTTCTGGTCAGGATTGATTTCCAGAATCTTGCTCCAGTGGCGGGAGATGTCGCATACAATGCCGCTTCCCACAACCTGGCCGCAGATGGAAGTGCCGCCCGCCCGGGGAATAAGATGAGTGTGCATCTTACAGGCAGCCCGAACAAGTTCAATCACATCCTCAACCGTCTGAGGATAAGCCACTCCCAGAGGAATCTCACGGTAAACAGAAGCGTCGGCCGAATATGCAATTCTATGCAGATCGTCTGCATAATAACAGGCAGACTGCCTGTCCGAGACATACACAGGACGCAAATGATTGACCATTTGTTTTGCGGAAACTAATCAGAACTTCATGTCATCCCAGCCGAACGGATGCTTGGCAAGCGGCATCTTGGCCAGAGGATGATAGTCCCCTACCAGGCCTATCGGCTTGGAGTTGCGGATCTGGCTCACGATTTCTATGCACGGACGGGCCTCGCCGATGCGGAAGCCTTCGCCGGCGAGAATCTTCTTGTAGCTCTCCGTATGCAGCTCGGTGAAGCCCTTGCTGAACTCGAACTCCTCGCCGTCTATGTTGAGGGTGCGGTAGGTCTTCTTCTCGCCCTGAACAGCATTTTCAGGAAGCGTTTGTGCGTTGATGCTCAGGAAGTAACGAACGCGGGCCTTCTTCAGTTCCAGATACCCGGCCACGCGGTCGAAGCTCATGATGTGAACTATGTTCTTCTGCACCGGGCCGAAGATCCACTGCAGCATATCGTAGAAATGCACGCCTATGTTCGTAGCCACGCCGCCGCTCTTGTGAACATCGCCCTTCCAGGAAGCGTAGTACCATTTTCCTCGCGATGTAATGTACGTAAGGTCAACGTCATAGATCTTGTCCTGAGGCCCCTCGTCCACCTTCTTCTTCAGTGCCGCAATGGCATCGTGAAGCCTCAGCTGCAGAATCGTGTACGCCTTGTGGCCGGTCTCCCTCTCCAGATCCTCCAGATTGTCTATGTTCCACGGGTTGAGCACCAGCGGCTTCTCGCAGATCACATCCACGCCCAGGCGCAGGCCGTAGCGGATAAACGCATCGTGAGTATAGTTAGGAGTGCAGATACTCAGCCAGTTAAGCGGATCAGACGTAAGCATCCTCTTGGAACAGAAACGGTCGAACTGCTCGTTTTCCGTATAGAACGAGCACTCCGGGAACGAGCTGTCCAGACGCCCCACGCTGTCGAATTTGTCGTATGCCACAACCAGATTGTTGCCCGTGTCGGCAATTGCCTTTATATGTCTCGGAGCTATATAACCCGCAGCTCCTATAAGCGCAAAATTCTGCATATCAGTAAAATATTAACGTCACCGAAGCCCGTACGCTACAGGCTCCAGTATTTCATCTTCTTGATCTTGCCCCTGTACAGGCCCTTAATGTCGCAAAGAAGGGCGTTCGGGCCGCTCATCGCAATGAAGTCCTTCTCCTTGAGACTTTTCAGCTGCTTGTGCGCAACCGCCACAACCACAGCGTCATACCCGCTTCCAATAGTCTTGCTCAGGGTGATACCGTAAACATTCTTCACCTCCTCAGGATCAGCCATCGGGTCATAGACCGTGGTCTTCACCCCGTAGCTCTTGAGTTCCTCTATGATGTTCACCACCTTGGAGTTGCGGATATCCGACACGTCTTCCTTGAAGGTGATGCCCAGAATCAGCACCTTGGAGTTCTTGATAGCCCGTCCGCTCTCCACCAGCCCCTTGACAATCTTCTTGCCTATGTAGCCGCCCATGGAGTCGTTGACAAACCTTCCGGCATTGATAACCTTCGTATGATACTTGAGCTTATGAGCCTTGTGCACAAGGTAATACGGGTCCACCCCGATGCAATGCCCGCCTACAAGCCCCGGGTAGAACTTCAGGAAGTTCCACTTGGTCCCGGCAGCGTCCAGCACATCGTAGGTATTGATTCCCATACGGCCGAACAGTATGCTCAGCTCGTTCATCAGGGCTATGTTCACATCCCTCTGGGTATTCTCGATAATCTTTGCCGCTTCCGCAACCTTGATAGACGGAGCCCGATGCACGCCCGGCTCAACCACAAACGAATACACGCCTGCTATCCTGTCCAGCGCCGCCTTGTCGCAGCCTGAAACTATCTTCACCGTGTTCCTGAGAGTATGCACCTTGTCGCCCGGATTGATCCTCTCCGGGGAATAGCCCACCTTGAAGCCCTTGCCCATCTTCAGCCCCGAGATCCTCTCCAGCACCGGCACGCAGTCATCCTCCGTGCATCCGGGATAAACCGTAGACTCGTAAACCACGCAGTTTCCCTTTGCCAGCACCTTTGCAACTGTCTCAGTAGCAGACAGCAGCGGAAACAGATCCGGCTCATTGGCGTCATTCACGGGAGTTGGCACAGCCACCACATAGAAAGTAGCCTCAGCGATATCCGCAATCTCAGAAGTGAACACAATGTTCTTGTTCCTGAAATCCGCAGCCTTCATCTCCCCGCTCGGGTCATCCCCCTTCCTGAGCCTTGCAATCCTGCGATTGTTAATGTCAAACCCCAGAACCTTGAATTTCTCGGCGAAAGCAAGCGCCAGCGGCAGCCCCACATATCCCAGCCCCACAACGGCAATAGTCTCTTTCTTCATAACAGTCCTTGTATTATTATCGGTAACTCTCATATTTCAAATAGTAAAAATACGATTTATTTACTTATGCTCGGCAAGGTCTTTCAGTCCTGAGGCAAGACCTTTGAAAGAAATCATAGCTGTATCTTTCGGGAAGATTGAGCCCAGGCGTACGGCATTGCTGATTATGAACCACAAAGTAACGGTCTTCTTGATCAAGTACGGGGATTTCTTCCTGTAGCTCAGGTCGCGGTTCTTGCCCATGTTTCCAGTGGAAAGTATGTAGGACAGGATTTTCTTTGCCTTGCGGTTCCACTTTGTGGAGTTGTTGCAGGCTGAAGTATGTACCGGGAAGAAAGGAATATCCTCTGCCGGAGCTCCCAAGTAATTGACCATCAGGGTGGCAAAAGCATTCCACTCATCCATGAGACCCAGCCGTTTCAGTTCGGTCTCAAGAAAGCCACGGTCTATTTCATCGCGATAAACATGAAGGATCCGAGACAGGTCATAAACCTGGCGAAGTCCAATTCCGCCTGTGAACAGATGCTGCAAAATGTGACAGAACACGAAAACCACATCGTAGTTTACGGCAGGAAGGTTTATATCAGAGGCTTCGAAATCTAGCGTCCTGAACGATTTCTGCTTGAACATCTCCTCAAGCAACCGGTCAATCTCCTGATCTATAGACTTTTTAAGGCTTATATGAAGCGATTCGTGAAGCTCCACGATATTGCCTGAGAAGAAAAAGGAAGCGTGAGAACCCTCATTGCCGTCGTCGATGACCTTTGAGGCTTTGGGCAACAGAAGATCTCTGGCCTTGGCGTACTCGTCCGGCTTAAGAAGTATATCCACATCTCCCGGAGATCTGCGCAAAGGATTCGGGTAGTCGTAAGCCAAGCCCTGGCCTTTATGAAGCACCGGATGAAGATTATGGTTTTCAAGCATTTTGAACAGCTTGGCAATGAAAAGATTCATCTTGAGGTTGCGCTGCTCTATGGAGTAGACTTTCTTGGCCAGGGCCTTCCTCTGGTCTCTGGAAAGCACTTCCTGCAACTCGAAGCCAAGATCCTGTCCGCTTGGAGCCGGATCAAACGCAGAGGAAACTATTCCCACAAGAGCCTGTTCTTTAGCCAGTTGAAAGACGTCATCCCAGTCTACGGCCTTCCAGTCCAAAGTCTGTTTATCACCCCACATACCGGCTGATGCAAGAGCCAGAAAAGCCCTCACACTCACATCGTCAACCTTGTATTTCTTGCCGTACAGTCCCATAAACTCCTAGACATCAGCTCTTGTTCTGTTTAAAATATGACAGGACAAAGTCCTCGACGAAGGCCGTTGGATTGTCTGTCACGGCCTCTATTTCTTTTCGGCGAGCCGGTCCGTACAAGTCTGGCTTTGAAGCCGTTGTTTCTTCTATTGTCTTTATCGCGGAATATACTTCCTCTTCAGTGTTGGTCAAAAACACCTGGTCCGGATAGTTCTTGCTCTGGTAATTCAGGTTTCCGGCCAGCAGTGGACTGAGGAAGATGTACGGAACGCCAAGAACAAAGGCCTCGGAAGCCATAGTGCCACCCTCTGTCAGCACAAACGCAGCACCGGCCATGATGTCGTGGATCTTCTCCGGAGGAAAGTCCATTAAATGAGATGAGAAAGCTGGATCCTCGGCGTCCTTAGGATTCTCAAGAGAAAGTACAATCTTGTATCTGTCTGCCAAAGAGGCAACTATGCGTTTCTTGGTTTCAGGGCTGATGTGGTTTACCTTCATGTCGTGATGAGCTCCAAAGGCCGTGAAACGGATAACCACGTACTTGCCAGGCTCCAGGCCCAGGGAGTCAAGCACGGACCTGTCCATAGAAAAGAACCTGCTGTGCAGATACAGCTGCTCAATGTAGGCGTTCATGCGGATCTGCTTGCCGTTTGGTTTCTTCCAGAGTTCCTTCTCAAAGTAGAACGGGGTAACCACCTTGTTTACAAACGGCTTGTAGAGCTTATGGTTCAACGAGTTATGCTCGGTATCCTCCAGCAGTATGCAAGGCTTGCGCCTAAGGAACGAGGTAATTGCGCAAGGAGCCGAGCCGAATCCCATGTAAAGGTCGGGGCGGAACTTCCGCGATGCCATGCGGCAATGGCGGACCATGCCCCACAGATACTTCAAAGCGGTGATAGTGCCTTTTTTCTGAGGACGGGCATTACGGACAATATGCTCAATGCCGTATGCGTCCAGCAAACGGTTAATCATCTTGCTGTTGCGGTTGACAATGCAGAAGCTGTGCCCCTTCTCCTCCATCAGGCGGATGAAGTTACGGAAGTAATGCACGTGCGCAGGATGATTGATGTCTATCAGAATTCTCATTCCAAAACCTTAGAATACACATCCATAATCTTGCCCGCAATTATGTTGTTGAACAGCTCTAGTTCCTTCAGCCTTGCGGTGCCGTCGGTCTTCTTGCCGAAAGCAATCGCCTTACGGATTCCGTCGGCTACTGCCTCCGGGGTTCGTTCCACTATGAAGCAGCCGTCGAGAGTGCTTATGAATTCCTTGACGTCTCCCACCGCAACGGAAACCACCGGGCAGCCGGAAGCCATAGCCTCCTTCACAACCAGCGGTCCGCCGCCCTCTCTGAGCGAGGTTACAACCAGGCAGTCTACAAAGTTCTGCAGGAGATTTACCTGCTCCCTCGTATATCCCTTCAGCTCAATCAGTTCGTAAGTGTCTTCCGCCTTGAGCAAATCTACGCCCGCCTGGGCCAGAGGGGCGTTTTTAACGGCGTTTGCAAATGCTCCGGCAAAGAGAATAGGATGCTTCACTTTCCCAGACAAAAAGCTCTCCAGCCGCTCGCAAAGATGAGGATCCTTCTTAACCCTTTCGAGCGTCTGTTGCTTGTCTATCGGGAAGAAAGTATGCCCATCCACTCCGAACCTCACAATGCAGGCATTGCTTTTCTTGTATCCCGATTTCTCCTTCAGCCACACTCCGCCGAATATATTGTACTTGGAAAGCTTCATGCATTTCTTGGAAAGGCGGAAAACCCAGCCCCCCTTGTGGATGTCGCTCCCAAGGAATGAGGTAACAACAGGGTACTTGCGCTGAAAATTGGCCAAAAGCCCCGTGAGCCCGTAATATGCGTGAACAATGTCCGGCTTGAAGGCCTTGAGCGTCTTTTTCAGGCGAGGATAGTTCTTCAGATAGCCGAAAACGCCTTTCCCTTCCACGCCGAACATATCTATCTGGCAGCCAGCCTTCTTCAGGGCCTCTGCCTGCTCTATCACAAATGGAGAAAACTTCCCATTTTTAACATGGGCCACAACCAGTACTTTAAAGTTTCTGCCGCTCATAACTGCAAAATTTTATAACAAATGTAAATATACGCTTTTCTTCTATATGAATCACCTTGCCAATCATCAAAAAAGTTTTATATCTTTACAAGATGCGGGGCTTTCTTCCGCGATTTATGATGCAGACAGGACTACTGAAAAGGATCAACAAGGTTTACATTGTGTCGGGTATTCTTCTCTACCTGATACTTTTCTTCTATTGGAAGTTCCCGCTGAGCCCTTACAACGCCCTGATTCTTGTAACGTTCACGGCATTTTCCGCCGTAGTTTACCGAAGCCTCACCATCAATGAGGAGAAGCTCACAAGCAGGAGGCTGGCTATAACTGTCTTCGTCTTCTCGTTTGTCTTTGTGGCTCTATATCTGCTGATTTCGTACTATTACACGGGCAATACGTTCATCTTCTCCGAGCAGGACGCCAGAATCTACGAAGAGCTCAGCTACAAGATAAAAGACATGCCGAACAAAGACATCATCTATTATCTGACCGTAATCGAAGACCTGGAGTACGACGACCTGGGAGCCCCTATCGTGATGTCCTACCTTATGAAGATTGTTCCTTCTAAGGAGTTCATCAACCTGTTTTTCATCATACTGAACACCATCAGCGCGTGGATGCTCTTCTCCATCGGAAGAAGCCTAATGAGCAAGAGATACGCCTACACCGCCTCGTTGGCCTATAGCATTTCTTCCTACACGATATTCTTCATGGGAAGCTTCCTCAAGGAGATTCTGCTGCTGTTCCTGGTTATCGCGTGCATTTTCTGCCTCTACCGCCACAAAAGCACAAAACATACGCGCAACATTGTGCTGGGACTTGTAATGTCCGCCCTGCTGTTCTTCTTCAGGCCGGCAGTTACCTTCGGTTTGTGGCTGGCGTATCTGGTTTATTACCTGTTCGTTGAAAAGAGGAGAGTGCTGGTGATTTTCTTCTCCGTATTCGGAATCTTGATAATTTACCTGGCCTTCAGGCTGATTGTCGAGAACTATTACAGATACAGCACCGGCGGCGAGAGCGTAAATGTGACATCCTCATTCTTCAACCGCCTGGTTTTCATCCTGGGCGGACTTATCGGACCGTTCCCTCACCTGCTTCAGACGGGAGACGAAATCACATTCAAGCCGCTGTACGGCCCGGGCCTCATGTATAAGCTGTTCCTGTTCTTCGCGTTCTGGAAAGGAGTCTTCTACAGTTTCAAAAAAAGAGACCACGACGTGCTTCCGATGATTGCCTATGTGGTACTGGAGAGCCTGGGGCTTATTATCGCGATGGACAGTCTGGAGCTCAGGAAAGCCCTACCGCATTTCCCGTTCTTCCTGCTTGTGGCTTTCTGGTGGATAGACAAATACGACAAGTCTCGCGGAGGAATGTTCAAAAAGACAGACAGCCTGTGGTTCATAATCTACACGGCTGCCTCTATCTTCATCATCCTCGGATGGAATATCCTGAATTAGCGCAGGTTAAGACTCTTCGCCGGAGTCGCGCAGCTTCACTTTCAGCTTATAGTATCTGGTAAAGAAAATGTACGCCCCGAGAAGGCAGGCCAGCCCCGCCGCCACTACGCGGTAGCGGAAGTGAGACAACGTCACAGACAGGTAAACGCACAGCGCCAGCATCGCCGCCAGAGGCAGCTCCCACTTATTGTGCAGGGCTATCTTGTACTTGATCCTGGTATAGACAACCAGTATCACATAGCAGATCAGCTCGTACAGTATGCAGGCATAGCCTATTCCGAACAATCCCGCCGAGTCTTTCACGGTCATCAGGAAAGCGGTAGAAGCCGCAATGGCAATCACATTGGCTATGGTCACAATGTACGTCCTGTCTGAAATATACGGCCCGAAGCCCCTGAGCTCGCAGAGCATCTGTATTACTCCCGATACGGCCAGAAGTCCCGTAATCTGCACAGAATCAAGATAGTCGCGGCTGCCTACTATTATGGTAGCCTCCTTAGCAAAGCAGGTGATCAGGCAGCCCAGGATGATGGACGCCAGAGCCACCAGCCCAGACACTTTCTTCATAGCGTCGCCCTGGATGAAGTCTGCCTTCTTCTCAAACAGCAGCGGCTTCCAGGCAATCTTGAAAGCTCCGTGCACAATCATGTTCACCGATGTAAGCCTCATCGCAAACGCGTACATTCCCACAATCGCAATCGGATAGTACAGCGTAATCAAATGCCTCAGCCACGGCTTCCACACCTCCAGAATCACGCTTCCCAGCAGAAGCGGAAAAGCGTACACCAGCATCCGCCCGGCATACCTTCGGGAGAACACAGCCTTGAAGTAATGCCTTGATACCCAGATATACATAAATATAGACGCCACGTTGCCGCAGATATAGCCGTAGAGCACTCCTCTAAGCCCCACTTTCAGCACCACCACAAACAGAATGGAGAACAGCAGCTTCGTCACAATCGAGATTACGCCCACCGTAACATATACCTTCGGGCGGTTGTCGTATCGCGGGATAAAACTCAGGAAAGTGTTGATGGCCAGAGACCCCAGCCATACAATAGCTATGTTGAACAGCCCCTTGCTCTCCTCCCCCACAAGAAAATGCTCCAGCGCCTCCCTCTTGAAAACCAGCGCCGCCACAATTGTCAACGCCACAATTACAACAGTGAGTATCAGCGATGTATTCACAATCTTCTGCCTGTGGGCAAAGTTGTCTTCGTCATAGAAATACCTTCCCATAGCAACCGGAATCTCAAACGACGCCACCACAAGCAAAAAGAACACAAAAGCATCGTACAGGTCTATAATCCCGTACTGCTCAGGCGAAAAGCACTTGGCATAAATTGGAACAAGCAAGAAATTCAGGAACTTGCCCACAATAGGCAATATCCCGTAAATTGATATGTTCTTGATAAAATTCCTAAGCATACCCTAAAAGCCCAAACCTGCAAAAAGTAACGAAAACATCATTACAAGAACAGCCTCACAACTTCAAACGCCTCGGCGAACTCGCACCCCACCTGCACTCCTCTGGCCCTTGCCAGCGACCTGATGAAATCATCTGACAGGTAATCTCTCTTTCCCTGGGAATGATACTCCTTCAGGGCTGAAATCTTTGCCTCAACATGCTTTTCCTCCAGCTTCACAAAGCACTGCGTATTAAACTGCAAGTTATTCCATATCAGCTCATAACCCAAAATAGTGGTATTCTTGAACGCACGCAGCCCTTCCTGGGCTATAGTGGAGTGATCCTGATGAATATCGTGAAGACTCGGGATAAACACCAGATCAAAGCTGTTGGCCCTCTTGAGCTTTATCAGATCTTCCAGTATCTCCTGCCTTACGTAATTGAGTTTGCGCACCTGATAGCTGTGGATGATCAGATTCTCCGGCAAAACGCCCAGCGCTGCCGTTGCATTCCTGACCTCCGTCTTCAGTATGTCCTTAGGAAAGCCCTCAGGCACAGACTCTTCCGCTGTTGAAAAAGCCACGTATGTAACTTTCTTGCCCTCAGATATAAAACGGCTGATGGTTCCGCCCAGCCCCAGCTCTCCGTCATCCGTATGAGGAGCCAGCACCAGTATGTTCTTAAAACTTTCAAACATATCTACAAAAAACTATATAATCTTCAAATATCTAAAAACCAAAACTCTCATCCACTCATTTCACAAGTTTCCGAGCCGGATTCCCCACCATCACAGCCCCCGGCTCCACCGGCCTGAGCACCACGGCTCCAAGCCCAATCAGCGCTTTGTCACCTATTCTCGTCTGCTCCTTCACGGATATATTCGGCGCCAGCCAGCAGTTCTCACCCACCTGGGTTCCTCCGCCAAGCACCGCACCCGCTATCACAAACGCCCCTCTTCCGATATGGCAGTTGTGAGCTATGTGGCACAGGTTATCAATCTTTGCATTATCCTCAATAACAGTATCTCCCAGCGTTCCCTGATCTATGCACGTATTTGCCCCCACATACACATTGTTCCCGATAACCACTTTCCCGAAATGCGGAAACTTCACCGGCTTCCCGTTCCTGTCTCTCTCAAAGCCGAACCCGCTCTGCCCAATCACAACTCCGGACTTGATCTCACAGTCCTCACCGATCACCGACTTTGAATAAACCGTCACATGCGAATGCAGCACACTCCTGGCCCCCACTACAGACCCTGCGGACACATAACAAAAAGGCCCAATGACCGCATCCGGAGCAACATCCGCCCCTTCTTCAACCACAGCCGTCGGATGCACGAACCTTCTCCCAGCGCCAGAACTACCTCCTACTCCCTTACTCCGCCAGCTAACATTCCCAACGCCAGGATCAAAGAACTCCGCCAGCACCCGGATAAAGTCCAACCGAGGATTGGAAGACACTATGTACGAGCACTTTAACAATCTTCCGCAATCCACCTTCACATCATACTCAGGAGTTACTATTGCCAGCATATCCGGACAAACATTAAGCAGTCCCACAAACTCCTCCTTGAACTTCTTGGCAAACACCACCGTCCCCGGCCTGACAGAATCCAGTTTTGAAAACCCGGTAATCTCCAGTTCAGAATTTCCGTGAACTTCCGCTCCCAGAAATGCTGCTAAATCTTTTATTCTAATAATTTTCATAGTATTCCAAAATATTCGGCCTTAAGCCACATATCCTTCCTATTTACTTCTTTCCCCCTTGAACACAATATGCCCCACCGACGTCCAGAACACTCTCCAGTCCGTCTTGAACGGATGCTGCATATAGGCCTCTATGTATCTTTTCTCGCCTTCCTGCACCTCAATTATACCCTCCGGACGTTTCTTCTCGCTCAAGCTCGGCGGAAAGATTCCCGGCTTCACCTTTATCCTCAGCTGCTGCATCTCAGGCGAATACAAGCTGTAAAACTGCCTTGAGATCGGCCTCACTCCCACCAGTTTCACGTCTCCGCGGAAAAGGTTAATCACCATCGGCAGCTCATCCAGCCACAGGTTCCTGAGCACCTTCCCATATCCGGCTATCCTGTAATCGTTTGCAAACTTCCCGTCTTTGTCCAGGCTGTTGTACTTGTACACATACCCCTGCAGATACTCCGAGTACGAGTGCATTGTCCTGAACTTAAACACCGGTATCAGCTTTCCGTCTTTCCCCACTCTATGCAGCTTTATTATCGGACTTCCCGTAGGCTCGTCCTCCCATATAGGATCCTTCACCTTCTTGCCCACCACATAAAAGTGCCCGTTCCTGAACCTCTCGTCAACCACCTCAAATCCAGCCCTGTACAGCCTGCCCAGCACCTCCACTCTATGGTAGCACCTGTTCACTGTCCCGTTAATCTTCTCCCACAGCCTGCACATCCATCTGGTCAGCCGCAGCTTCGGCATCACCCTATACCACAGATACCAGAAAAAGTATATCACATTCCTTATAACCGGCGGATTTGCACGGAAAATGCTTGCCTTTCTGATTCCCGATGTATTGGTATGCACCCAAATATACCCTCCAGAATCAAGCGCCTCACTGCTTCTATTAAGCAGCACATTCAGATCCTTCACACTATTCAGCCCCGCCGTCAGCACCATCAGCGACACCTTCCCGCAACCCGCATCTGCTCCACCTCTATTGCCATTCCCTTCTCCTTCCTCAGCACCATCTCCGTCTCCGCCACTGCCACTGCCACTACCGAACAACGCAGCAACCTCCTCTCCGTCCGTCCCCTCGTAAACCACTGATCCCGAGCCGAATTCCCCCCGATGCAACGCAATCCACTCCAGCGTCTGCGGCACCTTCATCTCACCAGTCTCCACCATAAGCCGCTTCAGATCCGCATTCTCCAGACCCTCCACATCCAGATGCGCGCTCCCGTCCGAACCCGGCTCCGTATAGCCGTGCTGGCTGACCACTTCCTCATACTGATATGGATAGCGCTTCTTCCCCATATTACACAACCAACAAATATACTCATTTCTCGCGAATTCTTCCATAGAAGGCCCCTTCGAAGAAACCCCGAAGGAGCCCGGGGCTATGGTGCTTTGTAAGTAGCTGATACTCAACGCCTCCCTAATATCACCCCCTCGGAAACCATGGGTAATATTTCGGGCACGCTGATATTCAGTCAGTTACAAGACACCATCGCCGCAAGCACCGCCATCATGGATTTTTTTGTAAATTTGATGAAACAAAAGACGACTTATGAAGAAACTTTACCTATCGATAGCCGCAGCTGTAGTTATGGCTATTTTGCCGGCAGGCATTTCAGCCCAGAACAACGCCCAGAACAATACGCAGAACAATACGCAAAACCGTCTCACAGACAAGGAACTCTACAACGCTATCTGGGCTATGGGGCAGATGTATCCCGATGGCTTCACCCTGGATATCAGCACAATGCGCCAGCCGACCGAAGGCATCGTGGTCTCATACGTCGCCACGCAGAACAGTTTTGACAAGAAAAGCATCCCGAACGTGGTAAAGCATGCCAGAGCAAACAATAACGTAGTAGGCGGCTGGTACAACCCCGAGAACGGAAAGTACTACTTCGACTCCAACCGCATATTCCCGGAAGACAGCCTGGCAGCCGCCGTCCAGTTTGCCAGAGACAATGACCAGCACACGGTGTACATAGCCTCCAAGGGCATCAACCTCTGGACCAACTACGAGCAGAAAGACATACGCATTATACTGGACACAGACCTCGGCTCATCCACCGACGATCTGTTTGCCCTTATGATGCTCTACCGCTATATGGACATGAAGCGCTGCAATCTGATTGGCATAGTAGTAGACCGCATGGGCCGGGCCAATGCAGACATAGCAGACATAATGAACAACTTCTACGGTTATCCAGATATTCCTATCGGCCTGGAAACCAACGGCATCCCTAACCCGCACGTATTCATCTCCTACCACAACCTCCCGTATGCCCGCTCCACAGATGCGGAAGTGATGTTCAAGCGCACCGTTGGCGACAGCGGCACCTACATGGAAGGCTACAAGCTCTACCGCAAGCTCCTGGCCGAGTCTCCTGACAAGTCCGTTACCATCGCTTCCATAGGCTTCGTAACCTCCCTTGCACGGCTTCTTGAGTCGGGCCCGGACGAATACTCGCCACTCAACGGAGTTGAACTCGTAAGACAAAAAGTCAATGCCATCTACGCCATGGGCGGAGTCTTCGGCGATGCAGTGGAGCCGGACTACAACTTCAAGGCTGCCATAGACTTCTCCCTCAAGTTCTTCGCCCTCTGGCCAAAGGATGTGGACATCGTCTTCTCCCCTGGCGAAGTCGGTGACCCATTGGATTACCGTCCTGAAACCGTCATCAGCGATATGAGCTGGACCGACCTCCACCCTATCAAGTGGACCTACCAGTACCTGAACTGCGACACCGGCCAGAAGATGTGGGACCCTCAGGCAGTCATCAACGCCGTGGAGGGCGACGCTCTCTACAAGCTCTCCCAGCGCGGCTTTGTGACCCTCACCCCTAACGGTGAAACAATCTTCACCCCCAACCCCAACGGCAACGCCCGCTACCAGTACCCCGGCGACCCTGTCTGGTGCGACCTGGTACTCAAGTACATACGCCTGATGGCAATCCAGCATTAACAAGATTTACCAATATATTTCTCTGTCATATATGCCGGTTAATGATTAACCGGCATATTTTTTTAAAAAAAATATTTATAACATTTTGTGTTATTAAAAATTGTTTTATCTTTGCATAAAATAAGTAACAGGAACTGTTGGTTAAATTTTGGATAGATGGATGTTACATACAAAAACAATAAACTCAGAAAATATGCTGAGGATGAAAGATTTAGCGTGAGACAGCTAGGACCAATACGATCTAAATTATACTTGCAACACATAGGTAATCTTTTGGCAGCTGAAACACTAGAGGATACAAGGTACTTACCAGGCAACTACCACGAATTAACCCATAATAGAAAAGGACAATGGGCTTGCGATTTAGACCAGCCATATAGGTTGATATTTGAACCTCACGAGGATCCTATCCCAACAAATCCTGATGGACAATATATTTGGATTGAAATTAAAGGCGTAGAAATATTAGAAATAGAAAATTATCACAGTAAATAGTAATATGCTCCATTTCAGTTATTGAAGTGGAGTTATAGAGCAAGTATTATGAGTATCAAATTAAATGCATCTAAACTTATAACCATTTATCATCCCGGAGTAACTCTTTTAGAAAAACTTAAAGAGATGGAAATGAGTATCAAGGAATTTGCGTTACGGGTTTCTAAACCCGATAAAACGATTTTTGCCATCATTAATGGTAGCAGTTCTATTACAACAGAGATGGCCGTTTCTTTTGAATCTGTTACCAAAATTCCGGCCTCTTTCTGGCTTAAAAAGCAACAACTATACGATGAGTATAAGGTTAGGAAGAAAAAAGAAGAAGATGCCAAGGCTTCAATAGAATGGATGAGACAATTTCCATATGCGGAAATGGTTAAACGCAAGTGGATTCCATCTGCTAAGACCCCAGAAGAAAGAGTTAGACATCTTTTTGAGTTTTTTGGTGTAAGTACTGAGAAAGCCTGGGCTGACTATTACTTGAACCAGCAATTGAGGGTATCCTTTAGGATTTCTTTATCCTCTACAAAAGACCCTCATTCAATGTCTGCATGGCTTAGACAAGGGGAACTTCAAGCTAAAACAGCTTTTTTAAAATCATCTTATAATGAGAAGAAGCTTAAAGCCACCCTTTCGGATATGAAACAAATCATGGTTGACGATAAAAAAGACTTCTTCTCTGAGCTTAGGGAACTTTGCAGCGCCTGTGGTATGGTTCTTATAGCCACCCCAAACCTATCTAAAGCACCAATTAATGGAGCAACTAGATGGATTAAAGATACACCTATTATACAACTCTCTGGACGTTATAAAGGATATGATAATCTATGGTTTAACTTTTTCCATGAGATTGGACATATACTTCTTCATGGCAAAAAAGAAATATTCTTAGAAGATGCTGGTATTTATGGACAAGACCAAATAAAGGAGCAAGAAGCAGATTCTTTTGCCTCTAACATACTCCTTTCTAAATCTGATGAAAGGGAATTCCTAAAAAACAAATTCTTCCCCAAAGAAGTCATAATAGAATCTGCAAAAAAATACCATACACACCCTGCAATACTTGTTGGACGTCTGAAGCACTTGAAAATAATTAAATATTGGGAAGGGCAAGAATTTAATAAGCACGTAGAGATATGTTAAGATAAAAACTACTGTATTGTTAAACTTTTAAACTTTAAATTATGGGAATTAAACCAGGTCCAAAAAGGATCGCAAAATCTACCGGGAAACCGGACAAACGCCAAAGAGACAATAAAAATACTCCTGGCAATACACCTTCGTTAAAACCACATATTCACAAGAAAGGAGATTGAGTTAATCCCTTTCTCTTCAGAATGTGTTATTTACGCAACAAAAAAGGCCAGCAGTTTTCTGCTGGCCTTTTCGTTTATTGTATCACCCCCCTTACCCCACTATCGCATTCTTGATTGTTTCAACGATGTATCTTACATCCTCGTCCGTAACATACGGCCCGGCAGGCAGGCACATGCCCACCTTGAACACAGCCTCTGACACGCCATTCACATACGCAGGAGCGGAAGCGTAAACCGGCTGCTTGTGCATCGGCTTCCATACCGGCCTGGCCTCAATGCCCGCAGCGTCCATAACCACACGCAGAGCCTCCACGTTGTCGTTCGGCTGGCAGTCTGTAGTAGCGGACTCTGCCATGTGAATCACTCCCGCAGCGCCGCCTACAGCCCCCTTCACCACAGTTGAATACGCCCTCTCCTGCCCCACTATCTTCAGAGCTGGATCCAGCGTAATGGCGCACAGCCAGTAGTTGCTGTCATACTCACCTGTAGCCGGCTGTGAGTGCACCTTAATGCCCGGCACATCTGCTAGCAGCTCCTCATACATCTTCTGCACATGCTTGTGGTGGGCAATATGCTCATTCACCACCGTCATCTGCCCGCGCCCTATTCCTGCGCAGATGTTACTCATCCTATAGTTGTAGCCTATCTTCTCGTGCTGGTAATACGGATAGCTTTCCCTGTACTGCGTTGCATACATCATTATCTCCCGCCACTCTTCCTCGTTGGAGGTAATCAGCGCCCCGCCGCCGGAAGTAGTTATCATCTTGTTGCCGTTAAACGAGAGCACTCCGTACTTCCCAAACGTTCCCAGCACCTGCCCGTTGAATCGCGATCCAAAGCCTTCTGCCGCATCCTCCACCACAGGTATATCATATTTCTCCGCGATTGCCATAATCTTGTCAATCTTGTACGGCATTCCGTACAGCGCCACAGGCACAATAGCCTTCGGCTTCTTTCCCGTTACTTTAATTCTGTCCTTAATCGCTTTCTCCAACAGCTTAGGATCCATATTCCATGTATCTTCCTCAGAATCAATGAACACAGGAGTTGCCCCCAAATACTTTACTGGATGCGACGATGCGCAGAATGTAAAGCTCTGCACCAGCACCTCATCTCCCGGCCCAACACCGCAGGCCAGCAGCCCCAGATGCACAGCCGCCGTTCCTGTAGAAAGAGCAACAATCCGTTTATCCTGTCCACAGAACTTCTCCAAATCTTTTTCAAAGCCATTTACGTTAGGCCCCAAAGGAACCACCCAATTGGTAACAAATGCTTCCTTTATGTACTTCATTTCAAGGCCTGCTTCGCTCATGTGAGCCAAGCATAGGTAAATACGCTTTCTCTTCCTCGGTCTCTTTTTCATTTTACCGCCATAAATATAGGTCCACTTTATTTCACAAATATAATAAAAATCCCCCCTCCTGATACTCCCTAACATCTACTCTTCAACATATTCCGGCACCGCCTGCAGCGCTATAACCTTCACGCATTCCAGAATCCTGCCCTTGGACCCGCCCTGCGAGTCCGCAATCATCACCAGCGTCTGCCTTCCGTCAGGCAATACCGGCCCCAGGCACATTCCCTCATAGTTAGCCAGCCCCAAGGCTCCTGTTACAAAGCTGAGCAACAGCGTCTTTCCCACATTTCCGCACCACAGCCCATCTGCATACACGGCCCTAAGCGGATCTACCACATACAGCTTGGCAATAGCAAACGACCCTAGCGCCATCTTCAAAATCCCTCCTTTCGGCACATACACCTCTCTTTCCAGCACTATCAGCTGCCCGTCATCCAGAGCGGTCATAGCGGATATCCCGTGCACATACGCCTGCGCTTCCTTGCTCTCGGCCAGCGTCTTCCTCGGAGCATCCATCTTATACTCAAACGCAGCCACAGGCTTCAGCCCTCTGTCAAAGCTCTGCAGATACCGCACAAGCGACAGCTCCCCGTCAGACTTCAGCGGCCCTTCTGTTGTAGTCCAAAACAGCCCGGTAACCGGATTGTACGCCAGCGCCTCGAACCCCTTGTTCCCGTAAATCTTGTCCCGAGCAAACATCTCCGGCACCTCCAGCTTCCTCCCCGTTGCCTCTCCTTCCAAAGTGTATTCTGTTATGCTCTGATCGCTTTCTGCGCTTATAAACAGCGTATTCCCAAACGCCGCTATACTGTCCCTGTCTTCCAGCCCAAACTTCGTCCTCCACTCCTTCATCAGCGAATCTGCCGGCGTCATCCACGCCCCCACATACACTATGCCTTCATTGTCTTTCCCAGTTACCTTAGACTGAGCCGTACAGTCCGGCACCACTGCCGTAACTGACTGTATCTGCCCCAGGTCATTGATATCTATGTTGAACAGCACCAGCCCGTTCCCTGCCTGCTTGTCATCCACCACTGCATACCCTGTTCCTCCCAGATACGTTATTCCTGAATAATGCCCAGCCGGCACATCCTCCGCCAGCGGCACAAACAGTCCTGTCTCTTGCGCCACATATCTATACTTCACACGCCGAACCGAATTAGCAGCCACACTATCAGCATCTTGCCCATAGCAAAAGACCTGACCCTGAACACCAAAGACCAGCAACATCAAAACTCCAATAAACCTCATACCACAAACTCCTCTCATACTACCACCCCCTATTTCTCCAATCTTCCTTATCCCTAAACCTCTTGTCAAACTTATCCCTTCTTTGATCTCTAATTGCGAGAATAATCTTTACCACAAACACAACAAGCGCAATAACAAACACCGGCACCAGAAACAACTGCCCCCATGCCCCAAATACCTCTTCCCTTTGTAGAATAATCATTAATACACTCATTGCAAAATATTCACAACTAGGAACTAGTTAATTGTGATTTGACCACATACCATACATTATTCGGAACACTTCAGAAAAACTAAACTTAGATGCATTATGCTTTGCTTTCATATTTGAAAAAGCAATGAAAACAAGGAATGAAGTTAAGATAGCAATATCATTATTGTCACTAAGAAAAGACATTTTAACTTCTTGAAATCTACATATTGTAGATACAATCAAAAATAACACATACAAGAAACATATTCCAAACTCTATGTTTGCAGGTTGATAAACATATTCAACCAACTCTTTAAAATACTTTTCATATGCATGCCCTTTTGACATCAACAAGCGAGATAAACAACCAAAGAATGGTTTCGAGTAATGTGCCGATAGAATTCCGCCAAACGATAATGAAACAAATAGATTAGTTTGATGACAAATCCCTATAGATTCAGACAACAGCCTTAACAGTCCGTAAATAAGAGAGAATGGGAATAGTACAACAAAACAAAAGCCCATAATAATTAATAAGGATGGAAACATCAATTCAAAAAATAGCATTGTAACTTGAAGTATCCAGAAAGATACTTTGTATACCCAACCAAACAGACCGCCTTTATTATCGTATGAACTTAAAGAAAGAACGAGAATGAGCGACAAAAACGTAACGGCAAACAACGCATACCCAACAAATTTCATCCAAGAAGTAGAATACCCCAGCCAAAAAATTAAAGCAATCAAAAGAATGCCAAATAACAAAACACTTCCAGCCAAAATTCCCGCAATTTTTTTAGCTTTTAATATCTGTCTTTCTCTTTTTAAATCATTCTTCGACATAAAAACAACTTTTCCTAAAGAAGAAATATCCAACCATAAATAACATAAAAAGAAAGCGTACGCCCTTTTAGCATCTATTCATGGAGAAACCCGACAAAATCTGGCCCGTAAAATGTTAATAAAGAATTATTAGAACCGAAAACAATCATAAACTAAAACACCTTCTTTGCCTTTCTTTTCAGCGATTAGCTTATCCAAGGCCTTCGAACCATGCAGGAATCCTCAACAAATAGGCGTATCATTCTTAGGTTCAAGCTATTATCTAAATCATTTACAAACAACAAGTCTTTTATTTATACGTGTTGCACGCAGACATATTTGCTGTATTTTCACACTCGAAAAGGTATTGGCCCAGCCTTGAATTGAGTCAGGTAAAACCTCGAAACCTTAGTAGAGGTATAATTAAAAATTAAAATACGATATGGCAAAAAAAGTCATACGTTACATTAGCGCAATTACAGGCCAATATGTCACAAAGGATTTTGCAAAAAAGCATCCTGACATTACTGTAGGCATGAAGGTAAAAAGTAGTTCGACCAGGAAACAAAAGTAACTACCTTTCATTACAAATGTAATCAGCAATTGCAAGCTGACTCATCAAAGCCTTCGAACAGCATATCAGTTCGAAGGCTTTATTAATTATCCAATTACAGAATAACCATTTTCAATTTTAAACTTTAGGAAGTCTATAAATTCCAAAAGAATCTGCTTATTCATATACTCAAGCTTAAACTCAACGATTACTCCCCACTCGCCGCATTCCTTACCCCATGGAACACAATCGACGGCAAAAACCGGAAAGAATCCACCGGAAACACCCCCGCATGCATACAAACATCCCCAACCCGACGCCCAAACGACACCGCCTTCCTAACCACATACGGATACTTGGAATAGTAGCTCATATCCCTATTTTGCCCGAAGTTGCCAGCGGCAAGTATAAACCGATACACCTTCTTTGCTTTTCTCTTCCAGCGATTAGCAGAATCATACATTGGCGTCGCCTCAGAACCACCCAAAGCCAAATGTTAAGAGAAATCTTATTGCTCAGCGATGGATTAAAGAAAACCTATATACTCTCCGGCTTCAGGAGATGTGCATAAACGCTGCGCCAGAAAGCCACAAAGCGGCTGCCCTTATAGCAAAGCCTCTGCTTCCAGGCATTGGCCTGCCAGCGGCGGAACTTGAAGGCAACACGTGGAATAAGGCCCTTCTTAGCAGGCGCTTCTTCAGTGAATTCAGGCGTCAGAATATCAGCCAAGATCCTCTTCTTCATCTGAGGATCAATGCCAGACGCCCCCTCCATTTCAGCAACTGCAGGGAACAGCCCGGCGTCAAATCCCAAATCCTCCACACAAATGACATTCAAGTAATTAAAGAAATCTAGCATGTGGAAGTCCCGCAGAACATCAACCAGCCACTTCCAGTCGATTTCCGTTGAATGTTTCTCCACGAACAATACCCAATCCAGCAATTGCCTGAGGCTAATGAACGTAGAGGCGAAATGAGACATACAATGCTTTATCTGGAACAGAGCATGAAGATTGGTAGACGGCAGATAAACCCGTGCTGATCCCCCCTCATAAGCAATGTCAACAAAATTAGAGTCATCCGCTGCCAACTTCTTTAAAATAACTTCAAGATCACTGCTTCTATTGCCATAATGAACATTTACGATGTCATAATGGTTCTCCACCATGAAGCCACTATAAGTAAACACGGTGTGATGATGATGCCCATTATCTATGACTATTCCCAGCTCCTTGGACAACACCGCATCGGCTTCTTTGTACTTTCCGAATTGCCAAATGTCGATATCTCCACATGGCCTATGATTAGGAACCGGATAATTCAGGCTAAGACCGTACCCCTTCAGCACCATCATCTTAAACCCGTGCTCCGCATAGAACTTAGCCAAAGAAGCTATCGTATTCCGATAAGCCTCAAACCTCTGCTCATAACCCACAACGCTCTCTCCCATCCAGTCGAACTTTAGGTCTATGTCCATAGCCCTGCCGCCTGTTAGCAGCCCCCTCTCTATCAGAGCCTTTACGCCATCCAAAACAACAGCCGCCAGGCCTTGCTTAGATGCAAGCTGCCTGACGGCTTTCCAGTTTATCTCCTCTGGGATATCGGACTCGTGTCCAATTCCCAGTTTTATCAGAGACAGATATGCTTTATTCAGAACCATTAATTATCAGCGACATTAGAACTTTCTCCAAACCATCTTGTTTACCACTCCTGTGTAGGACTGGATTATCTTCACCACCTTGGTTGAAACATTTTCATCTACATAATCAGGAACCGGTATTCCATGATCCCCGGCCTTGTTCATCTCCACAGCCGTATCTACTGCCTGGAGCAGACTCTTCTCATCGATTCCAGCCAGGATGAAGCAAGCTTTGTCCAGAGCCTCCGGCCTTTCAGTTGATGTACGTATGCACACAGCCGGGAACGGATGACCTATTGATGTGAAGAACGAACTCTCCTCAGGAAGCGTACCTGAATCAGACACCACAGCAAACGCATTCATCTGCAAACAGTTGTAGTCATGGAATCCGAGCGGCTCATGCTGTATAACCCTCTTGTCAAGAACAAATCCCGAAGCCTCCAGCCTCTTCCTTGAACGAGGATGGCAGGAGTACAAAATTGGCATATCATACTTCTCTGCCATTGCATTTATTGCAGAGAACAAACTCAAAAAGTTCTTTTCTGTATCAATATTCTCTTCCCTATGAGCGGACAAAAGGATATACTTTCCTTTCTCTAATCCCAACCTCTTATGAACATCGGATGCCTCGATAGAAGAAAGATTAGCCCTAAGCACCTCAGCCATAGGACTACCAGTAACGTATGTCCTTTCCTTCGGTAATCCGCAGTCTGCCAAATATCTTCTCGCATGCTCAGAATATGCTAGATTCACATCTGAAATGATGTCTACAATCCTGCGGTTGGTCTCTTCCGGCAGACACTCGTCCTTGCAGCGGTTTCCGGCTTCCATGTGGAAGATTGGGATATGTAGCCTCTTAGCCCCGATTACGCTAAGGCAAGAGTTTGTATCACCAAGAACCAGCACAGCATCCGGCATAACAGCCACCATCAGCTTGTAGCTCTCTGCTATGATATTACCCATTGTAGATCCCAGATCTTCTCCTACGGCATTCATATAAACCTCAGGATCTGCTAATTTCAGGTCTTTGAAAAACACTCCATTGAGGTTATAGTCGTAGTTCTGGCCCGTATGCGCCAACAGGCAATCAAAGTATTCGCGGCACTTGTTAATCACCGCCGCCAGACGAATGATCTCCGGCCTTGTTCCTACAATAATCAGAAGCTTGAGTTTGCCATCATTGGCAAAAGAAACGTTGCTGTAATCCATATCTTATTGCTTTTCTATTATTCTACTGGTTCAAAATAAGTATCCGGTCTATTCGGATCAAATTGCTCGTTTGCCCACATAAGCGTAACAAGCGGCTCAGTATCAGACAGGTTTATGATATTGTGAGTATAACCTGGCAGCATATGCACTGCCTGAATCTTTTCTCCAGAAACCTCAAAGTTTAGCACCTCAGATGTACCAATCTTCCTTTCCTGAATCAGCGCCTTACCTGAAACCACAATGAAGAACTCCCACTTAGAATTATGCCAGTGCTGGCCCTTGGTAATTCCCGGCTTTGACACATTCACGCTGAACTGACCGCAATCCAGAGTTTTCAGCAATTCAGTAAAGCTCCCCCTATCATCTACGTTCATCTTCAGGTCAAACACAGTCTTGGAAGCTGGTAAATATGACAAGAACGTGCTATACAGTTTCTTGGCAAACGAACCGTCAGGAATAGACGGCATAACCAGCGTAGAACGCTGCTCCTCAAACCTCTGCAGCAGATCCACTATCTCTCCCAGCCTAGCCTTATGAGTTACTGGCACATAGCAATATCTTCCTTTTTCCATGGGAAATACTCCCAGCCCGTCAAATTCGCATCTATGCTCTTCTCCACGAAGGCAAGCCATCATCTCATCAACCAGATCATCTATGTACAGCAGTTCCAACTCAACTGTTGGATCATTAACTGTATAAGACAGATCATTTGCCACGGCATTACAAAAAGTTGCTACTGCTGAGTTGTAGTTTGGCCTGCACCACTTTCCGAATAAGTTCGGAAATCTGTATACCAACACCTTAGCTCCTGTCTCCTCCCCATAATGCAAGAACAGATCTTCTCCAGCCTTCTTCGAACGGCCATACTCCGAGTTCCCAAAACGTCCAGTCAGCGAAGCTTGCTGTGAACTTGACAGCATCACGGGGCATTTATTACCATGTTTCCTAAGCGTATCCAGCAAAATAGATGCAAATCCGAAGTTCCCCGCCATAAACTCTGACTGTTCTTTCGGCCTATTCACTCCTGCAAGATTGAACACAAAGTCACAGCTAGAACACCACTTGTCCAAATCAGCCGGATCTGAATCTATATCATACTCATACACTTCAGAAACCGACACATTTCCATAGAAACGTGCCTTTCCGTCTCTTATATTCTTTAGTTGTGCGCAAAGATTCTTGCCAACAAAACCTTTGGCACCGGTAACTAGTATCCGCATTACTTCACAATATTAGGAATGCCATTCAGCTCATTCTGGATATACTCCAATGAGGCAATTTTTGCTTTCGTTTCTTCCAAATTCAGCTGGCGAGTATTATTCGAGTTAAATTCCTCTATCATTACCTGCTTAACATTACCCTCCTTGAAGAACTTGTCGTAATTCAAATCACGGTTATCGGCTGGTACTCTATAGAAGTTACCCATATCCTCGGCCTTGGCGCATTCTTCTTTGGTTAGCAGTGTCTCATACATCTTCTCTCCATGACGAATACCAATAACCTTGATTTCCTCCTTCTTCCCGCCGAACAATTCGCATACTGCCTCTGCCTGCGTCTGAATTGTGCAAGCTGGAGCTTTTTGCACCAGGATATCACCATTTTGCCCGTGTTCAAAGGCAAACAGCACCAGATCCACAGCCTCTTCTAAACTCATAATGAAACGAGTCATCTTTGGCTCTGTAAGTGTAATTGGATTCCCCTTCCTTATCTGATCTATCCAGAGCGGAATAACCGAACCGCGGCTGCACATCACATTCCCATAACGAGTGCAACATATCTTCGTATTTCCTGAAAGACGGCTCTTTGCTACAGCTATTTTTTCTTCAATAGCCTTGGTAATACCCATCGCATTAATAGGATAAGCAGCCTTGTCCGTGCTCAAACAAATTACGCACTTTACCCCTGCGTCAATAGCAGCATCCAGCGTATTGTCTGTACCGATAACATTGGTCTTAACGGCCTCCATTGGGAAGAACTCACAGCTCGGCACCTGCTTCAGCGCAGCAGCATGGAACACATAATCCACGCCTTTCATGGCATACTTCAGAGTACTTTTGTTCCTTACATCTCCAATGTAGAACTTGATCTTATTAGCTACTTCCGGCATCCTTGCCTGGAAATCATGCCTCATGTCATCCTGTTTCTTCTCATCACGGCTAAAAATGCGGATTTCTCCAATATCGGTCCGAAGGAATCTGTTAAGCACTGCATTTCCGAACGAACCAGTTCCTCCGGTAATCAGCAGGCATTTGTCTTTAAATACACTCATTGTATAACTTTTTAACTTATTATTTCCTTAACCATTAAACAATTCATCCTCCCCCAGCGGCTCATAAGCCCCATCCTTCACCTCCATTATCACTGTTCCACTTTCCAGCACCTCAACTGTATGCCATTGATCTATTGGAATACACACTCCCACGCATTCACTTCCAGGCTTCAAATCTATGACCTCTGTAACCTTACCATTATCATCACAGAAAATCTCCCTTATATGCCCTCGCAGGCAAACCACGGTCTCAGAAGACTTCCTATGCCTGTGTATTGGTAGCGGACTTCCTGGCTCAATGGCATTAAGCATTCTCTGGCTCCCATCAGAAGCCGAGTTTCT
Source organism: Bacteroidales bacterium (assembly GCA_017962375.1). Taxonomy (GTDB): domain Bacteria; phylum Bacteroidota; class Bacteroidia; order Bacteroidales; family UBA932; genus Egerieousia. The sequence goes on along the minus strand of JAGCVJ010000010.1, from coordinate 203,498 downwards.
CAAGTCATAGTTCATCCTCAGTCTTGGGGATACCTTTGCTTGGGCTGTGAGATTATCCAATAATTCAACGTCAATTTTCATATAGTCAGCAAACTTAATCTTTCTGCATTTCCGCAACACTCGCCAAATACTCCTCGTGCAAATGATAGTATTTCTTCATAAACACAATGTAGATTACACCCAGAACCAACAAGACAACAATTGCATATACATAATGATTAACCGGCAACCAAATCAGTCCCGCTGAAATCAGAAGCTGCACGGCCATATAGATGGCAGAAACCACCACATGTGGAATCTGAAGCTCGTTAGCCATTATCTGATACATATGCTTTCTATGTGCCTCACCTATATTCTCATGAAGCATAATCCTATGAATAATAGTCATCACAGTATCAACACCATACACGGCTAAAAAAACAATATATGAAACATCTCCTGTTTTGAGCATAAGCCAGCCAGTACAAAAGATCATCAAAAAAGCCATACTAACAGCCCCGACATCACCAGCAAAACATCTAGCTTTAGTTCTAAAATTGAAGAAACAGAATACTAATAAACTAATAGCCATAACTATCAGCATTGACAAATTCTGTCCAACTATAGAATACATCACTATTAGAGGTAGAATAACAGCCAAAGAATAACCACCAGTCATTCCATTGATTCCATCCATAAAATTGTAGGCATTAATTACGCCCACACTTACAATCCAGATAATCAGCACCAACCACCATGAGTCTATACTTAATAATCCGAAATCACGAATTATCAGCAATATTGCCAAAAACTGCACAACAAGGCGTATCTTATTTGGTACACCCCAAATATCATCAATAAAACTTATCAACGAAGCCAAAGCCAAACCCAGCAAAAACCACGGATCGCGAACACCGACAAACAAAATCCACAATCCCATAGCTATCGGGAAGATTACACCCCCTCCAAGGATTGTAACCTTTTTGTGAGAAGACCTTAGATTCGGTTTATCAACAATACCGTAATGCAAAGCTATTCGAAAGTATACTATCTCAGCGATTATAAGCAATACGCCAATTATTAAATACATTATGTATGGTGTCATAACTGAATTATTATTCTAATTTCTAAAGCTATCCAATGTTATTTTCAATCCTTCACGGGCATCTACTGGCATCCGCTCAACGCCAAGAGCCTTCTTAATCTTGGCATTTGATGAGATATAGTTCTCTGTCAACTTACGCAGTCTCTCCTGATTCAATGGCAAATGAAGCCATCCGCCCATCTTTGCAAATCCATTCATCAGCTCTCTTGGCCATTTCCAAATATGTGCCTTCTTGCCAAGTGATTTGCAAATTTCCTCAATAAGCTCATTGGTGCTTAAAGCCTCATCATCGCCCATGTTATAAATGCCCGATTCCACATTCTTGGTCAACACGCCATTTACTGCAAAGCATATATTTCCAATCGATGTGAACGTACGTCTATTATCAAAGGCTCCTAGCGGCCATGGAATTCCCTTTCTAACTACACTATACAACAAGTTCAGATTCCCTTTGTTACCAGGCCCGTGTATCATGCAAGGCCTGAATATATATACTCCGCGATTCTTCATCTGATTAGCTTTTTCCTTCAAAACATCCAGAATATACCTCTCAGCCGCTATCTTGCTCTCCCCATAAGGCCCCACCGGAGCTGGAACGACTTCCTCCGTCAGCACACCGTCCACCTTGTCAGCCGCAGCCTTTGCCGTACTGAAGAACACGAATTTCCGAATACCAGAATGAGCCTGGAAGTAATCAAACATCTTCTGCGTCAGTCCTGTATTCACCTTGAAATACACCTCCGCAGCCGCCTGATTCTTCGTGTCGTGCACTTTACCCGCCAGATGAACGACAGCGTCCACCTCTGGCACTCTCCCAGCATCTAGGTCCTCCCACGAATAGGTCTTTATCAAGCCCTCCTTATCAGGCGCAACAATATCCAGCCCGTAAATCTCATTGGCCGGAGCCAAATATTTCACCAGATTCGAGCCCACAAAACCGTGGACTCCAGTAATCAATATCTTCATTTTGTCAATGTATCAACCAGTTCAACATACATATCCGTCACCTTCTCCTTGGTGTAATTCGCCTCGATTTCTGCCAGCCCCTTGCAGCCCATCTCCTTCAGCTCCTCACGCGTCACGCTCTGCAACCAAGCCACCATCTCGTCCACCTTCTTCCCGAAGTCCTGCTCCGTGATCAACTTCGCACAGCCCTTGTCCTTCAGGAAATTCACGATGGGCGTATTCTCGCCACTCAGCACCAGCAGCGGTCGCTCACACGCCATAATCGTATATACCTTCGACGGGAACCCGTCCGTATCCGACTCCGGAGCCATAAAGATAAACGACGCATCCGAATACGACAGGATGGCCGGCATCAACTCCCGAGGCTGGTACGGCAGCAGGTGCAGCTTCTTCAATCCTCGTTTCTCGATCTCCGAAGCTACATAATCTCTCCTTGCCCCCTCGCCAATCACGAAGTACTCCACTTCCAGATCTCTCGTCCGCTCCGCCAGAGCAATCAGCGGCTCCCACGACTGTGCATGCCCGATATTTCCGGCATATAGCAGCTTAATGCACTCTGTCTCCGGGAACAACGCCGCATCCAGCCGTCCTTTCCACTCAACCTGCCGATACAACTCAGTATCCACAAAGTTCGGAATGATATGCAGCCTCGACGGCTCCTTGAACCGTCCTACAATCGTATCGTAGAACACCTTGTCAATCGTCGTCACCGCATCGCTCCCGTTATACACCTTCCGCTCCATCCAGCGCAGCACCTTCTGCGCCATCCCGCCTTTCAGCTTCAAGATGTCCGGGTAAATCTCCTGCACGTTATATACCACCTTGCAACCCTTCAGCCGAGCCAGCCATAGGTTTAGCAGGCCGATGGTCAGCGGAGGTGATGGCGACAGCATCAAATCCACGTGCCGGATAAAAAGCCCGATGAAGAACGATACGAAATGCCAGTACACAAAGCCCAGCATCCGCAGAGCCGTACTCTTGAACTTCTTCTGCGGCACGTGCAGCACCCGCATCCCGTGGTAATCACTCTCCTTGCAAAGCCCCCACACCTTCCAGTGCATCGGCTGTTTCTCCACCTGCTCCGGCACGATGTTGAAGTGCGGAGTCGTCGTCAGCACCACCACCTCATAGCCCCGCTCCTGGAGGCGCAAGGCGATGTCGTTGTAGAGATATGCCGTTGATACCCCGTCGGGGCTGAAAATCAAACTATGTATCAGAACTCGTTTTTTCATTCGTTATCGTTTACCTTTATTGTAAAGATTATTGTTCCCCAACCACTCTCTCATACAACTCCACATACTTTTCGAAGCACTTACCCTTCAGAATCAAATCTTTATCCCCCAATAAGTCCTAACATAATCCAGCACTTCTTCCTTTGAGGGATTCTTCCCTAGCCTTTTATCCATCTCATACAGTTTGGCATCTACAAGGAACCTGTACCAGTAAGCTTGGAGTGTCAGCCAAATAAAGCCCCTTCGTCCATCCAAGAATCCAAGGAAGATAACATATCTCACAAAGAAATACATAAAGGCCCTAAAGAATCTTGGCAACTTATAATACGACGATTTTGGGCTATTCCTCGATGCCAACTCTCCTGATTCCTCATCTTCAATTAGGTGATACCGTCTGTTTATCTCTACGAAAGCTTCCCTGTTCGAATACCCGTTATGCTTAATAGTAAACTCACCGAGGCCCTTCAGGTTATGATCAATGAAACTGTTCTTCATATGAACAGCCCTACCACTATTCAGCACACACCGCTCATCCATCCAGCGCTGCTCCATATAGACCGTTCCTGTCCGCCATAGCCTAAGAATCTGTACTTGATGGCGTAGTCCGTGCTTCAGTATCTTACCCATGAAAGCCACACGCAAGGGAAGATAGCATCCTGTTACCTCTTCAGGTAGAGAAGGTAACGTCTTTCGCATTTCTTCGATGAGCTCATCAGACAAATACTCATCAGCATCCATTCTTAGTGTCCACTCCGTTTTAATGGGACAGTTCTCCAATGCCCACTGGAACTGTTGTGCCTGGTTAATATACTCGTGTTGCAGCACGGTTACACCACATTCCTTGGCTATTTCTACAGTTCTGTCTTTTGAGAAGCAGTCAATCACAAATACTTCCTGCGCCACGCGGAAGACATTTTCCAAACAGCGGCGAATATGTATCTCCTCGTTAAATGTGAGGATAATAACAGATATGCCAAGACTATCCATAATCCTTTCAACTTATATTATTATCGGCGTTCCAGATATACAATCTTATCCAGGAACCTAACTGTTTCAGCAAACTTATTGGCATTGTTGCAAAAAAGGGATAATCTACCCGTAGCTTGTTCAAGCAAATGTTGTTTTATGCTATCGTTTGAATACGCTTGATAGATCTTTGCAGCCATATCTTCAGGATTGTGTGGCTCAAAATACAAAGCAGCTTCTTTCGCAACTTCTCTATTAAAATCAAGATCTGATGCGACAATAGGCAACTGAAAATACATATATTCCAAAAGGGTAGCAGAGAATGTTTCCAATAACGATGGAAAAAGGCCCATATCCGATTGCAAATAGCACTTGACCAGACCGTCAAGGTTTAGGAAACCGTGATTAACAAAATAATCATGCACATTGTATTGTGCTTGCTTATTAAGAAACAACTCATTACAATTATCAGGAACGGTTACATGAATCTTAAAATCCTTTATGCCATATTTTCTAATTAATATAGAAGCGACCTCGGGAAGAAGTAAGTAGTCCTTATGCACAGCAGGAGATGTTATATATACCATATTAAACCCCTTATGCTCAACCTTATTAACCTCAACTTTTGAATACTTCTCAGGCAGGACGTTAGACACTACACATACATTCTCTGGAGAAGTCTTGACACTACGTAGAATACATTTCTTGGCAACCTCGGTCTGGGTAATAAAATACTTCGTATGCCGCATCTGAAAGCGCGTTAACCATGCTTTAAGAAAGTATCTCAACCTGTATTTTAGCGGCGTAACTTTTAAAGCATACTTATTTACGCCTCCAACTACAGTCCAGGCATTTGCGCATCTCATAACCTCAGTAGCCTTAAACCTATGGTAACTCGGAGCCAGAATACTATACACAATATCGGGTTGAACAGAATCTTCGGCTTGACGTATCATGCGACTGCCTGAGAAGAAATGCTTAAAATCAGGTTGCGTAGGAAAAACAAAATAGTGCTCCTCATCAATACCGTTCTCTCTTCCCTTCATTTCTTTATCGAATGCGTCAGATACGAAATAGTACCAATCATTCTCTTTGTCTTCCAGGGTTTTGAGATAAAAATTCTTGGTGACATTAAAGCCACCCATCCCTTCCGGTTTGGCTATAATCGCATTTAAAATGATCTTCATAAAAGTAGTAGCGTCCGATTTTGTTGTTGTTATTTTATTGGCAACCGCCACATCTCACCCATCTTATTGTCATATTCAATCGGATCGATCTCACAGAAGCCGCTTGACTCGCAGAATGTCAGTTCTCCAAAGTAGATTTTACCATCCAGATTATACAGGTCCACTCTGACATGAGCAAATCCCTCTGCAAGCGCAGTGGCGATTTCTACCATCTTCTCAAAATTAGCTGGCTTCGAGATTGGATTACCCGAATTCGGAAAATGCTGAGAAAAGGGCATCAAGTTCCAATCCATATCGAATATGTCCCTGGTATGGTTGGTAAAACGGCCTTGGTCAACCCAGCAGCAATAGGGTTTCCCGTCAAAGCACATAAACTTGTAGTCCGGCAGTTCCCCATTCCGGTCTTCCATATATTGCTCAGCAATAATCCTCCTGGGGATATCTTTGTAATTCATCTCGAAACTGGCATAAGCATAGTCTATGGAAAGCCAAAGCTTAAACTTAAGAGCAGCCATCGCCTTATCAAAATGATCCTTATCCTTCACAATAATGATATTGGCGGAAGCATGCGTCGTTTTCAGCACGAAACGGTCTGGGAGTTGGTTGAAATCTATATCTTCAAATCTGTCCCATACACCTAACATGGGAATCAGATACTCTTCCCCTATTTTCTTCGCCACCCAGTTGCGAACGGCATACTTATCGGAAACCGTCTTCTCCAAAGGGTTTATATAGTATAACTTCTTCCATTGCATTTTTTCGGTATAGGACCGCAGATTGTTCCAATCCAAATTCCGATGAAGATAATAACTATATAATCTGGAAATCTCCCGTCTGACTTCCTCCTCGTTCATACTGGCATGCCGTCTGATTTGACGGGTACTGCTCCAAATGTATATATCGGGGAATAATAACTTGAGCCGTCTTTTAATATCCATCGTTGTCGTATTCTTATGAAATGCTTTTATATAAACCGTCTTCTGACATTGCTCGCAATTACCACAATCTGGTTGAATATGGCGATACATCCGAACAACCGATGCCCATATAGAAAATCCGTAATCCTGTTCATCGCCCCCGGCCTGTTCACTTTCATTGCAAATGCACTTCTGAAGGGCTCTGTTTCCATTCCGGACAGAAAAGCCTTCCTCCTGCTCCTATATGATTGTCGGTTGCCCTTATGCTGATAGTATTGTAAGTTTATCATACGGAAACAGCGTTGCACAAAGGCTGCAGCTGCTTCTTTTAATCTGGGGGATGTCGTTTGCCTGTCAACAAAGCCCTCAACGGCCTTGGCGGTTTCTTGGAGATAATCGAATGTCTTAGGATTAAAACCTCGGGAAAGAGATACATTGTCTGCCCTGTAGTAGTTTAAGGCTTTGTCGATATAGCCGAGATTCTTGACCCGATCAAAAGCGTAAAGATTGTACACCGCATCCTGTGCCCTTCTCAATGCAGGGTTATAGAACAATCCGTTTTGTTCGATGAACTCTCTTCGGTAAGCCTTCCCCCACGATGTGTTCAACGCCAATGCCGAGAATGATGAATCATAATCCAGGATGGAACATAGCACTTTTTCTTTTATCAAAGAGTAGTCTTCATTGAAAGCAGCCTTGTTTCTCAATAGCAGCTCCTGTTTTTTATTGCCATTCTTTATGACATAACCCCAGACTACAATGTCAGCCTCTTTCTTGTCAAAGCTCATCAAGGACTCCACCAAGTCCCTCTCAATCCAGTCGTCACCATCCACATGGACAATCCATTTACCTTGTGATGCTTTCATCCCAGTATTTCTGGCCACGGCAAGGCCTTGGTTCTGTTGGTGGATAACCGTTGCCTCATAACGTTTTCCAAGGGAATCACATAACTTTTCAATTCCATTGTTTGACCCATCATCTACGATAATGATTTCGTAAAGTGATCGTTCAACGGTTTGGTTCACGACAGAATTTATACAGTTCTCCAGCTCTTCCTCTTTTAGATTGTAAACCGGAATAATAAAGGACACAAAATACATATGATTCTTCCTATACTTCTTTTCTATTTCCAAGTTAACTCTATGAACTCCAAAACCTTTTTGGGAGAAAAATCCCCTCTATAATGATAATCCACCACTTCAGGAGCATCTGTCACAAATCTGGCTTCTATTTCAGAAACATCCTCGAACAGTTGAACATACCGGGGATCATAGTACCCCGATTCGGAAATCTCCGGACAATTGGTAATCAGCAATTTGTTATACATTATGGCCTCCATCATTCTGAATGTGCGCCCGGTGGAGCCATACTGGACCAATTCAAACAAACATTTTGCGGAGTACACATACGAAAGATACTCCATGAATGACATACCGTGGTCCGCATAGATTATCCCATCGTCTTTTCTGTCGTCTCCTTTCACCCTTGTCACATAAAAGAAACAGGACAGCCCCGCTGAGGTAAATTTTTGATAGGCTTCACGAATCTTATCTATACGGCCCTTTTCGGCACCAACAAAGACTACATCATAACACTTTGTTGGCATTAACCGGTCTTTATCTACGACAGAATAACCTACGCTGTGATAGGTAAATCCAAATCGTTCAGCATCCTCCTGGCTATACACCAAAACACCATCATACTCTTCTCCTATGCTCTTAATCTTTGGGATATAGTTTTTTCCAAGGCCATTTGCTATCTTATCAGTGAACCTGAAAATGATTTTGCTATTCGCACAATTGTTCCGGAAATACTTAAGCAGGTGATCTGAATACCAAGACACAGTAAAGACTATATAGTCAGGAGAAAAGGTTTTCAACAACTTGTTGAATAGCAACCTATCCCAGATCCCTTTGAAAGGCAGTTCCACATATTTCTGGATCTTGCCACTGTTATGGATGTTAAAGAGCAAATTGACCAACCGGTTCTTGGATACTCTCTTCTTATGATAGATCACCACATTATCATATTGCGATATATCGTCCAGCGTATTCAAGAACATGGGGTTGCTTTGCAACAAAAGAAATTTCTTTCTAGCCATATCTGCTACTTCCTTATCTTTTGAATTTCGTCAACACCGTGGATTTAATGAAGTCTATTGTCAATTGTCGATAGAAAACCATATTGATCACAGCTGTTACGATTGAAGCAAGTGCCAAGACTTTCACTGCCATCAGAATCCAGGAGAAATAAGATATTTGACACTCAGGGATTATAGAACAAGCTGCAATTACTGCAGTCACAATGACAATGTCCACCACATATCGTTTTAAAAGCTGTCGCCTGGAGGTATGCAGAATATGTCTCGTCAGGTAGAGAGACAAATATAGCATCCTGTAGGTGATGGAAATGAGAAAGCCCAAAGCAACGCCAGTTAACCCGAATTTGCTAACCAATAAAACAGAGAAGGCGATATCCAACACCGGTTCTATGATTGCACTGTTTTGCGTCTCCTTAAAATGACCGGCCGCCTGCACCACGATGTTATACGGCAGTTGCAAGCAGCGGCAAGCCACGGCTGCACACATGAGATACGGGAAATAAGGCACTATGTAGTCGGCATCATTGATGCCTGCGGTATAAACACGCACGAAAGGTACGATAAGTATAGCAGCGGAAGAGAAACAGAGCAAGGTAATGGTATGCATAGCCCATTCTATCCTATAGAAATTGCGGGCCAAGGTTTCCTTCTCCCCTTTTGCCAGTATGTTACCTAAGAAAGAAGTCAGACTTGAAGTCACCGAATAAATCAACCCTCTCAGCCCCGTCGTGATTAAGAAATAGACGCTGTAGATACTGACCGATTCCAGTGTCGCCATCAACGACAGGATAACGACACCAGTCTTCTCCTGGACGGCATAAGCAAGATGTTGAGCAACTCCATTCCATTTCTGCTTGATGGGTTCAACATCATAGTGGATTTTTTTATTTAACGAGTAATGTTTGCGGACATAGATTGAGAAAAAAACAGGGCGTGAGATGAATATCAGTGATGACATCAATTTCACAATATGTATTGAGCAGCCTAACTTTATCAGAAGGTATGAAAGAATCAGGTTAATGACAATCGTGCCGCCATTGACGATGTATGTGATATACTGCTTTTGGTCGGCTGTAAGCAGCAGAGAGTATGTTATGCCAAAAAAGTATTGGGCAAAGGTGCTTGAAGCAATGATAACCAGCAGAGAAGCCGTATATAAGAACGGGAATTCCTTGATAATCATTGGATAGAACACTGTCAATCCAATAACATAGATTATCATTAGGAATCCGATCTTTCTGTAGAATTTCTCAGAGGAAACTACGACCCTGCTGATGGCATCATTATCCTTATCGGCCAGCGGTTTATACAAACTGGCCGGGACGACGGCTCCCATACCCAGCTCACAAAGAGCGATGATACCCAAGAACTGGGTGATTGAAGAAATCAACCCATATACAGGCGACCCGTAGTTACCGATAATCAGCCTTGGCAGGATGAAGCCACAGACCAGGGTGACTATTTGGTTGATTAGGGAGGTTGATGTGTTAATTTTCAGTCGGCTATTTCTATTGGATAAATCCATCCTTAAAACACATTAAAATATGGTAGTACTGAGGTGGTCATAAAACCGCCCATGAGGATTCTTATCACATAAAAAGAAAAAACGACAAGAAGAGACAATCTCACACATAATTGTCGCGATTTGTAAGAATCGCACAGAAGAGCACTACCTGCCGTAACGACAATTAATGAAAAAGCTGTTATCAATCTCATAAAAGTCAAAGCAACAGCGTAGAAGGGACAAAACAGTAAACTCAGTAATACGGTGTAGTACAGAGTATCAACATTAGCATCGTTCTTCCCTTCCCGAATTTTGTGCTGTCTTATCTTATACGCAACATATACAACGACTAAATGCACTAAGAGTGCAAGATAAAAGCCCGATCGAACAGTAACGAGTGTATATTTGTCAATATGGTCGTTATCAAGAGCATTAAAGAATGGTTGTAGGAATGCCATTGCTGATCCACTTAATCTCATCAAGACTGTAAAGATAATCGTTATACCAACTATTATCTTTACCATATATTGGGGATTCTTCAAAGGTTTTATTAGCAACAACAAGAAAAAATAATACATCATATGAAAACCGCCCGCGATGCAAGTAAATAAAGCAAATAGTAACTGCCGTTTTCGCGTTTTCGTAAAAAGAAAGCCATAGGCTAATAATAGGAAACAAAAACCATAGAAAAATTTGAATCCGGAGAAGAAAACCATCTCATGATATGCCATAAAAGTCGCAAGAAATACATTTAAACTATATTTGTGTATCCTACATGAGATTATTACTACGCACATCGCCAAACAACTCATGATAGCCCACCAAGCTCTAAAAGAAAGCCCCAATGATTGTCCAAGAAACATACTACCATAAAACATGTAGTACATCTTAAAATCCTCATGTTCGAGAACATCATATTTTTCATATATGGTGCGATAGCCAGAGACATCTAATTCGGTCTCACTCAAATCCCGGTCTGCGGAATTAGCAGAGAATAACATAAAGGTGGACAATAACACAGTCAAGACAGTAATCACCCACATGCTCCTCTTATCAATAAATCCTCGATAATTAAGAATAATCAATAAGATGTAGAAAACGACTAGTATTAATTGAGTTGAAGTCATGTTTTTTTCTTATTTATTACGATTAGAGTAGCAATCTCAATGCTTTGAGTTATCATCCATTCTATTAATGCTCAGACTGCTTGTACACATAGCCGGATTGCCCTGAATAATTGAATTGGGGGCAAAAACTCCCTTAACAACACTGCCAGCCCCAACAACACAATTATCGCCAATCTCCGTGCCTTTCAGAATTATGGCATTTAACCCAATCCATACATTATTTCCAATCTTAATCCCTTTTGGCGTGTCTTGTCCTTTTGTTCGATCGAGAGAGTTTACCTGATGGGCATTGCTGTCGATGATCGTAATGCCAGCAGCCATTACGCAATTATTGCCTATCTCAATGAAATCCTTTGCATGGATATATGCTCCGTTAATTCGGCAATTATCGCCAATATTTATATGGCTAGAGTTTCCATCATTGAGGATTGTCGTGTAAAAAGGCATCCCTGTATGATAGCCGATGCTACTTCGTCCCAGTATGGTGCTCTTTCCTATTTGAACACCTCTTTTGACCTTATTGATAATTCTACTCCTGTAATATACGCGAGAGTTTTTTCCGATCATGTTATATTGATTGTTCAACCTTAAAGAATGGATGTATGTCAAAATACGTGAAAACAGCATATTAGTCATTTTAAATATCTCAAGTTGTTATTTCCCTTATTGCTATCTCTTGGGCAGAATATAAAGATATCGCAAGAAAGTATTGTTTACAATATAAACGATCCCCGATTCCACTAACATAATTATTACAAGTGATACTCCACTCAACAACTTATCTCCCATATTAATATTTAGAGCGAGCAATAAACTGGAGACAGCCAGATAGACGACGGAATTAATATAGTATTCAGTATGTGTTGTCATTATAATTAAAGACCCTTTACCCCAAAACTTAAATGTAGAGGGCACAATGCCACTTAGATGGCTAATTAACAATGATAGACAAAAAACAAAAGAGATACCTGATATAGAACAAAGGATATAAATAATCGGATTACCTATATTCAGTTTATGCAAATCTCCCGCATAGTGCTTAATACAGATAAAATCAATGAGGACGCTTGCGATACAAATGACTATAACTATTAGAAAACTCCTCTTGCTGTGTAATCCTGTCTTAAACAAAGGCGAAAACTTGTTTACTAGTATAAAACCAATATCAATAAATAAAGCCGCAATTATGCCTGCCATCAAAATAGATACAGGATTGTTAATTAAAAGGCCATATATTGAATGAACGCCATACCAGTTAACACCACAAACTCCTTTATAATTCAATAGTGATGAAAGCCATATGGCAAAAAATCCTATAAGTATAATTATGAAGTCTTTAATTTTCTTCTTTTTAGCACAGAAGAAGATTAACTCACCAATAAATAGAATGGGCAAAAACCACAAAGTCCCGATACCTTTTAATGTAACTGTTTTAATCAAGGCATCTAATATAACTTCATTAAATACTACATCTCCCCTGATAAGATTTAATAATAGATGGAGTGCAATATAACAAAAACTCAATGTTAGATATGGATATAGTAATCGGATCGATCGTTGTTTAAAAAACTGCGCAAACGAAATCCTTTCCCATTTTTCACTTAGAGCATGAACCATCCCTGCCGTAAAGAAGAATGCAATAACATGGAAAGTTTCTCCAATAGAAAAAAATGGGCCACTTATTAAGTGGACATTAACTATCATAATGATAGCTATTCCTTTGATAATATCGATTATATCCAGTCTTTGTGTCTCGGCCATATCTATCTGTTACACAATTATAAATCGGGAAATCATTTCAAATACCCAATACATTTTTTTAGGCTATCAACCCAGTATGGTACTTCTACGCAGAATGATTTCTTGATCCTGGTTTTATCCAGCACTGAATAAGCTGGTCGCTTTACCTTACTTGGAAACTCGTCACTATGGCAAGGTTGAATATCACATTCCTTATTCTCCGCATATTCAGCAATCAACTTCGTAAAGTCGTACCACGAGCAGACGCCTTCATTAGAGAAATGATAGATTCCATTTTGGGTGGAGGACTCAGAGCTAAGGGGTGATGATTCCTTCTTATACCCTTCAAGTATCACTAATATCGCTTTAGCCAGGTCATAAGCATAAGTTGGCGTACCTGCCTGATCAAAAACCACCTTCAACTGGGGCTTGGTGGTGGTAAGATTGAGCATCGTCTTCACGAAGTTCTTACCAAACTCACTATAAAGCCATGCGGTACGGATGATGACATAATTGCAACCCGCTCCCTGAATAGCTTGCTCACCGTGAAGTTTAGTCAAGCCATACACACCTGTAGGAGTCCCCTCCTGGTCTTCCTTGCAAGGAGTATTATACGGATCGCCACCAAAAACGTAATCTGTGCTGATATGCACCAGCAGGCCATTAGCCTCTTTCATCGCTATGGCGAGATTCTCCGGAGCTTTCGCATTTAGCAATTCTGCCAGCTCCTGATGGTCTTCGGCCGCATCCACGTTGGTATAGGCTGCACAATTGACAATCACATTAACATCATTCTCCTTCACGATAGCCCGAATTGCATCTAGGTTAGTAATGTCAAGATGCAGTGAGTCGGTCTTTATATCTTCGCCAGCCAATTTCTTCAGCATGGCAATGGCCTCTTCGGATGCATCTACGACATCGGTGAAGATATACCTATCCGCACTGTCCTTGGACACAATCCGCATCTCATTGCCAAGCTGGCCATTGGCGCCTGTTACGAGTATGGTCATAACAACAAAGCTTATATGTTATTGCTTATAGATCATAGACAAAAGGGCTTTCAAAGTCCTTCAAGTATTTATGTCGGGCATCTTTTGACGACAACGCAATATCACCTGCTGGTATCTGCCAGTCAATATTGATGTCGGGATCGTCCCACATAATGGCACCTTCTGCCTCCGGATGATAAAACTCATCACATTTATACTGAAACAAGGCCGTCTCGCTCAGAACGACAAATCCGTGTGCGAATCCTTTGGGAATAAAGAACTGGCGATGATTGTCACCTGTAAGCTCCACTGATACATACTTGCCAAACGTTGGAGAACCTTTGCGTATATCAACGGCAACATCGACAACTCGTCCTTGTATTACACGAACAAGTTTGCTCTGAGTATAGGGCGGTTTCTGGAAATGAAGTCCTCTTAATACTCCATAATGTGAAAAACTCTGGTTGTCTTGAACAAAAGTTATATTCCCGACCTTCTCCTCAAAGTCACGCTGAGAATAACTCTCATAAAAATATCCTCGTTCATCACCGAACACCTTGGGTTCAATGATGACTACTCCTTCTATGTCTGTCTTTATTACGTTTATCATCAATCTTGTGTTAATGTTAAGGAATTAACCTCCTCCTTCATCTCATCAATCACCTTCAGGAGGTACTGCCCGTACTGGTTCTTGAGCATCGGTTTGGCCAGCTCGCGCATCTTCTCCTCGCTAATCCAGCCATTGCGGTAAGCAATACCTTCCAGACAGGCGATCTTCAAGCCCTGACGTTTCTCTATCACCTCAACAAAGGTCGATGCCTCGGACAGGCTGTCGTGCGTACCGGTATCAAGCCAGGCGAAGCCACGGCCAAAGACCTGAACCTTCAGTTCGACGTCCTTCAGGAACTCCTGGTTGACAGTGGTAATCTCCAACTCCCCTCTTGCGCTGGGCTTGATGTGTTTGGACACATCCACCACCTTGTTCGGGTAGAAGTAAAGACCCACCACAGCATAATTGCTCTTCGGCTCTTTGGGCTTCTCTTCAATGCTCAGGCAGTTGCCTTGCTTATCGAACTCCGCCACACCATAGCGCTCAGGGTCTGACACCCAGTAGCCAAAGACCGTAGCCTTCTTGTTCTCCTCGGCATCCTTCACGGCCTTGCGAAGCAGACCGGTGAAGCCACTGCCGTAGAAGATGTTGTCACCAAGCACAAGGCAAGCACTGTCGTCACCGATGAACTTCTCACCGATGATAAACGCCTGTGCCAGTCCGTCGGGACTGGGCTGCTCGGCATACTCGAAGTGTACACCATAGTCAGAGCCGTCGCCCAGCAGACGCTTGAAGCCGGGCAAGTCGTAAGGCGTGGAGATAATGAGTATATCCCTGATCCCTGCCAGCATCAGCGCACTGATGGGGTAATACACCATCGGCTTGTCATAGATGGGCAACAATTGTTTGCTTACACCCTTGGTAATCGGGTAAAGCCGCGTGCCGGACCCTCCGGCGAGAACTATTCCTTTCATTGCGTATATTCGATTGAAATCTTTGTCAATAATATAAATCCCAGTCAATTAAACTGCTGAACCACTTTGCGCCACCTTCGCTAAAATGACGGCAGTCCTGACTGATAAAGTGATGATCTGGCGTAAATACTGGCACAGTTCCCTCATCGTCCGCAACCAGTCCGATTAAATCAAGATATCGATTACCAAACTCTGCTTTCAAGTTTGCATTGGTCTCCAGATATCCTTCTTCCATTTTTATTCTGAGTCCCCAATAGTCCGGTCTGTTTCTCTTAGCATAAATCTGACCATTGGATTCTCCTAAATTTTTCGTGCCTACAATCACCAATTTGTCAATGTCAAAACCGTTTGCCGAGCAGACATTTTCCAGTTCAACTACATCCTCTCTCGTTGCGCCTAACGATGATAGGAATACTCTATCCGCCTTCGCAAAACGGTCGGAATACTCTGGCTTTTTGTAGTTGTTGATATAGATATACGACACCTCAACACTGTCAGCGACAGGCGATTCAAGAATCACGTTCGCGAAATCACGGCCAAAGCTGTTGCCTACCACAAGCCAATGGCGTTTAACCGTTTCAAAGGGCTTGTCAAGCTTATATATTTTGTCATTATAGATTTTGTGATCTGCCTTCTTTCCTTTGCTGATAGACAATTCCGGAACATCTCGAACCACTCCCCCTTGTTTATAAATATATGCGGAAAATCCTGTAAGGGCGACCCAAACGGCAATGGTTGAGGCGTAAAACAAAGCCTTACTTCTCTTTCCTTTCGTCCATAACCCAACTTTCTTTTCTATGAGCAGGAATGTCACTGTTGACAAAAGCGCTACCACAAGTAGAAAGAGACTATAAGAAAGCACGGTAAAATGACTTGAAACAGTATAGCGATAAAAGGCCAATAACACCTGATGCCAGACAAAGATACTATAGCTTGCAGCACCTATTTTTGCCAGCACACTGTTCCCTGTCACCGGATTCTCTAAACTAGTACTGGATGCCACCAACACCACTGACAATGCAACCACAAGTAGCAGTTTTAATGATGAAGGAATCCACGTAATAGGCAAAGCCATCAGTACAAGAACCAAAGCATAACTGAGGTAGGAAAACCACTTACTGTATATGATATCTTTCTCCGAAGGTTTCCATGCCAGTGCTACGACGCCCCCTGCGGCAAACTCGAAGAATCTAGACGGTAAGTAATAAAAACGATGAGATGTATCTTCCGTTACCAAATAGATGATTAGTGATATAACAGCGAATACCGAAATCAGAGTGATGAAAAACTGTTTGTTATGCTCCTTCAACAACCTCGACAGAAAGAAAAGTAGAGGATACACTAAATAGAACTGCATTACAAGTCCGACATACCAGGTATGCATCAACGGTTTATACTCATTCACAACATCCCAATAGTTTTTGGTTGTGATAGCCGAAAGTATATTATTACCAAAGAGATTTGTGGCAATAACCGATTCACTTAGGTTCTCGTAATCATCAGGCAACATGACAAAGTATCCCAAAGACATACAAGCAACACCGGCAACGAGTAAGACTGGGAGTAAACGGACTACTCTGCTAAGTTCAAAATCAAAATACTCTTTCCATACATTATTATTCGTTCTTTCTGCTAAAATACCCGGACTAATCCCCCCCCCTAAATTATTATTAATCGGTAATTTGCGCGACAGGCCTTTTGTTATCAAAAAACCATTGATAACAAGGAACAAGTCCACTCCAAGATAGCCATACGGCATAAATCCGGAATGGTACAGAACTACTGCAATAATAGCAAAGGCCTTTAATACATCAAGGTACTTTAAACGCATACTGAGGGGGTATAAAGAATGAGCTCTAGGTTTACAGTCTCCCGTCCACAATACTGCGGTCGAGCGTGCACTTCACATCGAAGATGACGTGCTTCTCCTTCAACAGGCCAGGAACATCAAGGCTGTCAAACTTCTTATGAGCCACAGCTGCAATAGCAGCGTCAAACTTCTCAGTAGGCAATTCGTTCACCACCTTGATACCGTACTCGTGCTCCACGATGGCGGGATTGGCCCAAGGATCGTAAACGGTGATGTTGAGGTTGTACTCCTTCAGCGCCTTGTAGATATCAATGACCTTAGTATTGCGCACATCGGGGCAGTTCTCCTTGAAGGTGAAGCCCAGGATGATGATATTGGAATTGAGCACTTGGATGCCTTTCTTGAGCATCAGCTTGATGGTCTCGGTGGCGACATACTCGCCCATACCGTCGTTCATACGGCGACCAGCCAGGATAATCTCGGGGTTGTAGCCGTGACGCTGGGCGCACTGGGCCAGATAGTACGGGTCAACGCCGATGCAGTGACCGCCCACCAGACCGGGACGGAAGGGCAGGAAATTCCATTTGGTGCCGGCTGCTTCCAGCACATCGAGGGTATCGATACCCATCTTGTTGAATATCTTGGAGAGTTCGTTCACGAAGGCGATGTTGATGTCACGCTGACTGTTCTCAATCACCTTGGCAGCCTCAGCCACCTTGATGGTGGGAGCGAGGTGTGTACCGGCAGTGATGACACTGCTATAAACCTCGTTGATGTACTTGCCAATCTCGGGGGTAGAGCCAGAGGTCACCTTCTTGATATGCTCCACGGTGTGCTGCTTGTCGCCCGGATTGATGCGTTCGGGGCTGTAGCCTCCATAGAAGTCCACGTTCATCTTCAGGCCACTCACCTTCTCCACGACGGGGATGCACTCATCCTCGGTGACACCGGGATAGACGGTGCTCTCATACACCACCACATCGCCCTTGCTGATCACCTTTCCGACGGTGGTGCTGGCACCTACAAGTGGAGTGAGGTCGGGGTTGTTGTCAGCATCCACGGGGGTAGGAACAGCCACCACATAGAAGTTGCAGTCCTTGATTTTTTCAATGTCGCTGGTGCAGATGAAACCGTGGTTGTTGATAGCATCCTGCAGGATGTCGTCTGCCACCTCAAGGGTAGCGTCGTGACCGACCATCAGCGCATCGCAGCGCTTTTGGTTCATATCGAAACCGACGGTCTTGTACTTGGTGGAAAACAGGCGCGCCAGTGGAAGTCCTACATAGCCCAGTCCAATAACGCAAATCTTTGTCTCTTTCATTGTATGTTAACTTTTTCTTTGATTACAAATTAGCTTTATACCAATCTATGGCTTCCGCCAGACCTCTGGCGAAGTCATACTGCGGGTCGTACCCCAGAAGGCGCTTTGCCTTGCTGATGTCGGCATTGCTGTGCTTGATGTCACCAGCACGGTCGGGGCCGAAGTGCGGCTCGATGTCCTTGCCAAGGGCTTTGGTCAGGTCGTAGTAGATATCAATCAGGTACTCACGACCACCGTAGGCCACATTGAACGCCTCACCGCTGGCCTCATCTGGAGCCAGACAAGCCTTCAGGTTGGCTTCAATCACATTTTCGATATAGGTGAAGTCACGACTCTGCTTGCCATCACCATTGATGGTGGGCTGCTCGTCGTTCAAGAGCTGCTTGATGAACTTGGGAATCACAGCGGCGTAAGCTCCGTGAGGATCCTGACGACGGCCAAAGACATTGAAGTAGCGGAGGCCTATGGTCTTGAGGCCGTAGTGCTTGGTGTACTGCTTTGCCCACTCTTCGTCGGCGCGCTTGCTCAGCGCATAGGGACTCAAAAGGTTGCCCTCGATACCCTCCTTCTTGGGAAGGTGAGCCTCGTCGCCATAGACCGAGCTGGAAGAGGCATAGACAAAAGTCTTCACCTTGTTCTGGCGGGCTGCCTCCATCATATTCAGCGTGCCCTGGATATTGTTGGCACAGTAGAACAGCGGCATCTCGATTGAGCGAGGCACACTGCCCCAGGCCGCTTCGTTCAGCACATAGTCCACGCCCTCGCAGGCCTTCATACAAGTGTCCAGATCCTTGATATCGCCCTTGATGAACTCATAGTTCGGATTGTCGAGAAACAAATCCACATTGGCCTGCTTGCCTGTACTCAGGTCATCAAGACACCGTACCTTGTGACCCATCTTCAAAATCGCCTCACAGAGGTTGGAGCCGATGAATCCCGCTCCACCCGTCACCAAGAACAGCGAGTCTTTGGGGAATTGTAATTCTTTGTATGTCATATTTAATGTTTATTTAGTCAAAGTTCCAGTGTTATTGTCCGAAAAGTTCACCTTTGCACGGGATTAAGTTTTCGTTTCCTCTCACATCGGGTCAAGGGGTCAGACCCTCTGACCCGCTTTCGCTTCCCCTGCCCCGTTCACTTAATCCCCGCCAACATCAGCGCACTACTGGGGTAATACGCCATCGGCTTATCATAGATGCAACTGTTTGCTTATACCCTTGGTATTCGGGTAAAGCCGCGTGCCGGACCCTCCGGCGAGAACTATTCCTTTCATTTGCTATGTGATTTTTATTGTTTTCTGTAATATGGGGCAAGGCCTACTATTTTTCTTGCGTCCTTTGATAGCAAGCGAATCAAATTCGAGCGGAACCTTTTTATGAGAGGCCAGCATTTCCTTGCCCCTCTCCCCGACTGCGTCTACAGCAGAAGAGCAACTACTTTTCAAGCATTAATCTACCTTCCTTCTAAGCGCCTTCAAGTTCATCATCACTCTGAATCCGTATGGTGTAAGATGCCAGTAAGTCTCAGTATCTTTCACCGTCCGCTTTCTATCACTCAATTCAATAATCCTCAGCGCGATCAACTGAACCTTGACCTGCTGAAAAGACTCCTCTTCTATCCTACTATGATTTGGTTTAGAGCTATTATCTGTTTCTAGTATGTCTTCTCTAATTGAGTCAATGAAGACATTTTTCATTTTTTCTTCAGAAGCCTCATCAACATGAATGGATATAACAAATAGTCTGTAGATGATATCATTTTATGCTCAATCTTACAGGCAAAGTAATGATGAATCTATTCGTCGCATATAAAAAGCCATCTTTCCCTTTAGAAGCGTCTTTACCTGTTTTTACAGTTAATACTCCATCAAAAAAAGTTACCAGACGTTTAGCACGATACAAGCCTATTCCCTTTCCTCCACGACCAGTGTCCTTGGCCTGCTTGCCTTGAAACCCTTCTTCGAAGATATGACTCGCTTCATCGTCACTAAGAAAAAGGCTTTTCATCGTGAATAATATTTGCAAAGAATGTTGATCTCGTTCAAAAAAGATTTCTACTTTACCGCCTTTCTCTGTATATTTTGTTGCGTTCTCAATGATATAGAAAGAAGCAACTTGCAAAGCATCATATTCTATCTCAAATTTTTCCCTATACTCGCCCACGTTAACTATTACAGAACGTTTCCTAAACAATGGATAAAGCGTATAAACGCTTGTCATAATTGCGTCTCGTGGATTGTTGGGACTGAAATTAGGTTTAGAATCCGGGTTATTAAGTTTGGATACAGCTGATATTTCCGTTTTGATATTTAGATTATACTTGACAAGATGTGCTATAAGATCGGCTGCCTGATTTGGTTTATCAACAACCGTCTCGGAAATCTTGTCATGCATCTTCCGATAGTTTTTCGCAAGGTACTCCTGCTCTATGAAGTAATAAAACTCGTTAATGGCATCGGTGTTTATATGAACGATGTTGTGCTTGAAATCATCCATCTCCTTGAATGCCTCGCGACGTATAGCTGTTGCCATGTTTTCATAACGGAGAAGAATAGCTGGACGTGAGTGTATAATTAATTCTACAAGTACCTTGAAATTCTTTGAAGTACGCTCTTTATCATCGCAGACATAAAGATTCCCCAATGAGTCTGATTGATAATATAAATGTCGTCGTAAGCCGTTAATAGGGCATATCGCTGATTTCTGACCTTGCGCATGGCTGTTTAGG
Source organism: Bacteroidales bacterium (assembly GCA_017962375.1). Classification (GTDB taxonomy): domain Bacteria; phylum Bacteroidota; class Bacteroidia; order Bacteroidales; family UBA932; genus Egerieousia. Next base: position 182,303 of record JAGCVJ010000010.1, on the reverse strand, counting down.
ATGCAATTTAAGCAAGAGACATCATCAAAGTCATTGATGATTGTTATCCCATCAGCATTTATGAGGCATATATTAGTTCTCGGGGCGTCCATATTTTTCAATCATATTACTAAACTGTATAGGTTCTGCGAATTTTTCTAGCCTTCCATCGAGTATATCAAGATCAGGGTCAAATAGTTTATGTTCTGGAGTAGCAGAGTATATGACAACTCCCTTTTGCGGATAACGCCTCTTGATAGCAGCTGCTAGGCCAACGCCCTCATTCTTAAACTGTAGAGCCTTGCCTACACCGATTATATCTACAAAAATAATATTCGCATTGCGAATCTCTGGCGCATCAAGATTAGCCGTATCGCTTATTTTTTTGATATTTTTCCACCCTGACTTTTTCAAAGGCTTTATTACTGAAGGCATCTTATCATCGTCAATGAACAGAATCTGGCACACACTTTTTAAATCAACTATCCGTTCCGCCTCTTGCTCATTACCAATGGGACCCTGTATTGGTGGATTGATAATATTATTGTTACCAATAACGTTGACTGAACCTTTCTGACTCCCGCCACTCATATTTGCAGCATCCTGACCACTATCGTTTGAGATACCATTGTGGTCAGCTTTTTGTCTCGTCTTTTTAGTAATAGAAATAGTGACGGCTGCGCCTACGCCAATAATTGCAATGATTGATGCTATGATGCCGAGAGTGCTATTGAAGAAATCTAACATAACTTTAGTTGTTTAAATCATTACACGGAAAAATATAGTTACTAAGAATATCTCCTTCAGCTTCTTTCATCTCTTCTTCTGAAGAAAAGTTCATTGAATAGAATCCGATACAGTTAGACTCGTGATTTCGAATGGCTGTTTCTTTATGGTGATTATCGTATCGTGTCAAATAATTTGAGGTTCTACCGAGATAAAGATAAGTATGCCTATATACCCCATCTATCATTTCACGCTTTGTAAACAAATAGAGTCCTCCACCTTGAAATGTCTCTTTCACATCATCGAAATCGTCAAAACCCCATAGTTCAAACCTATATTGTTTATTCGACGCTCCCGTCAATGTTGTTGTCTTATTTAATTCTCTAACCATTTTAATATAGTTCTGAATGTTCTTATCCTCCAAAGCGGGAAGCCTCTCCTAAGAAGAGGCTCTCCGCGGAATGAGTTTAATCGTTATCATACTTGTTTACCGTTAAATGCTTACTGTTTACGGTTTACCGTTTCAGGATACGCAGCGTGATTAATAGTGCTATCAGTGCAAGGATGCACCAGAAAAGCCATTTCAATGTTAGGTTTACCATTGACCGTTTACTGTTTACCGAATCCAGTTTACCGTCTAAGAGTTTACTGTTTACCGTATTGGTATCGGTCTTCTCGATATAGACCGTGTCAGTCTTGACGACGATTTTCTCTTCTCGATCGCGGTAGCCTTCCCGGTTGGAGGCGCGTGCGGTCTGTGACTTGCACCAGCTTGAGGGTGTCGCCCTGGTCGTTCTGCTGGAGGGTGATGGTGGTCACCTCGCGAAGGGTGTAGTGGACGGCCACCACCACTTGCTGCCAGACCGTATCCCTTGTCGTCGCCTCCGTGCGGAGCAGCCGCTCGCTACTACTCGCCTTGCGGCTGACGCTGCAGCTGGTCAAGCACAGGACAGTCAGAGTTAAACTTTAGTTGACTCTAGCAAGACTTACGTCTCACACTTATGTATTAACCGCCTAAAATCAGATTTTCGCCATCAGGCCAGATAATTTTTGGTTTTTCTGTTCTTCCCCGATTTCTTCCCTCTCGCTCCAGAAAATGGGGCAGCCCAAACTGACCTGAACTCGGGCTGCAACCCCCAATGAACTTATCAGCGAAGCCACTCGCTTCACCCATTATATAACCGTCACAACCGACCTTTTCGCCAGAGGACTGTAAACTTGTTCAAAACAAGGAAGTTGATGCCAGTTTTCGCCGATAAACAGCAATTGATCACTCGTCAAGTGATTTTTTCTATCTACAGATTCTCAATAATCGGTATATGCAATGCCTGTAGCCTCATCGCTTCAGCTCTTCTATTGTGAGTTATCTGGATATGCATCATTTGCTTCCAGAACTCCCGTACCAAGGGATTCATCTGAATATGCGCCAGGCAAGTGTCAACCAAATCCCCATTGATCTTTTCTATCTTATCCAGTGTACTCTTCTTAATGATGCCGGAGACCAAATCCCGCTCCACATCCTCAGCATCCTTGCCTGTCAGCATCATCTTTACAACTTCCAGCGTCTCCTTATCTTCGCGCGTCGCCTCAGGTCTTGTCACAAGTCCGGCAATCACCCCGAGCAAACTTCCGACGTAACTCACGAACCCATCATGCCACTGGGCTATGTATTGTTGTTGAGAGGTCATATCATTCATAGTCTGTCTCTCTTACGACTAAACCAAAAGGAAACGTTGACTTAAGCATTATTTCTTATCAATCACGATTACGCTTTCGTGAAGCTTTTTTCCTAATGCTTTACTCTGTTGAGGACTTGTCTTTATATCTCTTGCCTTCCTTATTTCACGCACTTTCAATCCACAGTCTTCCGCTATATCAGAAATAATCATATCTACTGGAACTTCCACTCCAAAATAAGCAGAGTTTGCCACATTGAAATAGATAACTCCTCCTTTGCGCATCTTTCTGGAAAACGCCATGAAAAGATGTTGCATATCCTCAAAATAGCCACAAACCATATTAGGTATATCAGAATTCCAACTCTTTTTATCAGACTTCCTCATATCAGATAGACATTCACCTAATCTAAAGTTATCAATCGGCCTAACATCTCCATATTTAACCTGCACATGGGAGCGAAGTGTGCTCTTACGAAGTTCTTTCAGTTCTTCGTGACTGTTAAGCAATTGCAGGACTTTCAATTCCAGCATATAGATGTCAGTATAGTCGCGAGAATTCAAATACGGAGGTGATGTTATGATTAAGTCCAAAGAATCGTCTTCCACATTTTCAATTGACTTGCGTACATCACCAAAACTACATATATCTGCATTACATACCGTTGCCCTTTGAGATGACAATGTTTTAACATCTTCATAAATCACCGTGTCCAACTGATTCAAGAAAAGCCTGTGTATCTCATCCCGACTTATAATTCGGGTTTCCCATCCCTTTTTATATGAGAGACATTTGCCATTACGAAATAAATTGCTGGCTTGCAGAATAATTGAAGATAGCGCTATAGTAAATAGCTTATAATATCTATCATCATCGACTTCTGTGCGAATTGCGTAACGTATATCAAGAATCCCATCAAGTGAAGAATTGTGAAAATTCCACTTCTTCATTCCATCTTTACAAACTACAGTGTCCCCAAAGGGTATAAGTTCCTTCTTTCGTATATCAGGCATCGGCCTTGCCAATGACTCGGACACTTTATTCCGAAACCTAATTAGTGTTGTCTCGTCATAGGTACGTTCAAGTTTCACCTTCGCAAGAAGATGCATGAATGGGCTCACTTCAAAGCTATAGCACTTGATATTATGATTCTGTAGCTCTACTGGTGTGGTACCACTCCCGCAGAAAGGCTCTAATGCACACTGTGGAGTAAAGGGGAGTTCTTGAAGAATATCCTCAATGAACTCCTTAGAATACCCCTCTACGAAAGGATACCATCGGTGGACAAGGACATCTTTGTTCTTGCCAAACACCATGATTGAGTTGTACTTTTCTGTACAATCTATGAATGGGTAATCCTTCAACATAAATTCTCCTATCGAGGATTGATATTTTTAACTCGGAAGTCGGGTAGTTTTACAAATCGATGGAAATGTTTACGAAGGTTCTCTGGCACATCGCTCTCAGAAATGCCAGTTCCTGTATCTTCAAGATCTTCTTTGCGGGCATCAAATACAGCAAGATAACCGATTTTCACGTTTTTATCTTCCTTGAGCAATTCATCAATATAGCCTACAACTTGTTTAACAGCATCTGGCTTAATCCGAGGCTGAGCCTTGAATTCCTTACCTGGCCGGTCACCACTGAGACCAATACTCTCTCCAACCCACTTGATTTCTATAAAGTAAAGATCTTGTCCATCTTCATCTGTCAATTCGATGTCAAGGCGGTCTAAATTCTCCAATGTCTCCTCCCGAGTCACAACTATCTTCATGTGGTTCTTAATATAGTTGCGAATATCCTCACGAAACAGTTCTTCGGGTTTATTGTTCAACAGATGTTTGTGGTTCTCCAAAAAAGTCCTCTCATCTTTCTCCGGACATGCTAAAGAGTGGAATGCTCGGAGTGCGGATTTCGTTACAAAAAACTTCAAATATGTGTTTTGGCGTGTCAGTTCGATTCTGTATTCATCCAGGACTTCCCGTAACTGCTCAATTGTCCTCCGTTCCTCATATCGGGTGAGAGAATCTCTTGTGTAAAAAATGCCGTCACCATAATCATTGCCGTCCATGAAGAAGTGGACCATTGCATTTGGAGCAACATGAAATACAACCATATCGTTCGTCGCAAGGGAGGCGAAAAAACGACGGGCATCATTGTCGCCATCGGGAAACGGATCGTTATTGCTATTCTGTATCGTCAGGTCGGAACCCACAAGGACGGTCCTATTTGTGAGAAAAGTAGCGTTACGGAACAAGTTCATCGCCTTTGTATCGGCATCAAAACATAGTCTTGACAGGTCCTCCTTGCTGATAAGAATGAGGCGAAAATCTTGTTCCTCAACCTTGCGGCGGCATTCTGCCAGAATTGACAAAAGTCGCTGAAATGGCTCTGTTTCCTGTACACCATCACTGGTACGTTGGTAGATATCCTGCTTTTTCTCTGCAAGATATCCTTTGAACTGAGGATTATCCGAAAACTTCATAGCCTCTACTTCTTTTCGATGATTTGACCAAAGAGATAATCAAAATAAAGGCTGATGTATTCTTCTTCACTGATTGTTGAAGTATCCGTCAGCGTCTCCTCAAAAGCCTTCTTAAAATCATTCAGCACTTTGAGCGTGTCATTTTCCAAATCAGTATTAATTTCGGAACTAATGTTTGCCTTAACGGCCTGATCATATTGCGGGTCGTTGACAATAAAGCTGAAAACCTTGCTCTCTCCATATTTGCCAAGTATCAGCAATATCACATCCATCCACTTCTTTTTATCTTCACTTATAGAGTCAATGCCATCAGAAGAATTGAGGCGAACTTCGCCATCTAAATCACCCAGAAGTCGTTGGGAAGACAGCAGAAATGCCAAACTCTTATATACCAGATCGGAATAAGGACCGAATACAGTAACACTAAAATGATACTGTACGAATTCATTCTCATCAGAATGGCAGAAGGAATAGAGAACCTTCATAAGGTAAACAACACGCTGTAACGTGTTTGTGCTGACAGAATCCCATCCGATTCTTTTGGCATGGGCAATGATTGTCATGATGTCGGCATTTGCCAGCATTAGTTCTTCCTTGTTGCTCATATTTCTATTCTCTTTTTTATACCGTTATATAATACTTTTATACGTTCATTGCTCCCTTGTATGGTAGATTGCTTGGCTATATCCAGCAGGCCGACCATCGATAATTCTATACCAGTTGCTGAAGTAAGATGGTCTATAAACGTACTATTGTTGAGATTGGATGTCACAATAACTATATTGGGTTTCTGAAGGAACTGTAGGAAAACCTCTGCAGCATTCTTCTCGTATGAAAGGTCCAAACTACTGTCAGGGGTTTCGACTATATAGAAACTCGGCGACTGGTAGAAAAAGGTCAAGATACTCATACGGAAAGAGTGGTCAACAAAGAATCGCTGCGACTCTGACATGGATTCTTCCTGCTTACGTATCTTTCCGTCAATCACAGGATAAAACCGTTTAGGACGATCGTCATAACTGTTGTACTCCAGAGAGCAACTGACCCCAAGAAAACGTTCAGCATAGCTGGCAAATATAGCAGAGAATCGAGTCACATTTGATAAGATCTCCTCTTCTATACGGCTGGTAAGCTCCAATGCCTTACTTTCATATTCCTCGCTCTGTTTCTGATATTCGGCTTTCTCGCGAGCATATTTATTATATTCGTCATCAAGAGCTTGAAGTCTGTCTGGCTCTGATGAACGCGCACGTCTGTATTCCTGCTCGCGCAACTGCTGTAACAAGGTACGACGGTATAAATCTTTCTCGCGGTAATCATTGTCAAGGCGACTTTGAGTTTCCTCTATTGCCTTTATTTTAAGTTGCTTGTTAGTAATGCCCTGATAAAGGGCTTTATGGGCAGAAACAATTGCACGATATTTGGCCGCCAACCCCTCATTCACTGACTGATGGATTTCATTTCCACAAACGAAACAACGCATAGGGCTATCGTTTACCTGAGCCACCAAGTCTTCGGCATCATGACTACAAATTGGGCAAAGGTGGTTTAATTGGATATTCTTGACAAAAGCATTGTACATAGGATGTAATGTCTCCCACATACTTGCATTCATCTCCCTCTCTATCTGTCTTTTTTCCTTATCGAGTTTATTTGCCTGAAGACTGTCACGATTAATCGCCCCTTGGAGAATGCCTATTTCGCGAGTCATTTCACTTTGACTCGCTTGGATAGAAGAGAGTTCTCCAGCAATTGTCTCTATTTGCCCTTTAAGTTCAATTATATCCACCGTGGGCGATGTTTCGGTGCTCGAGTCAGTATTTGAAATCTTTATCTTATCGAGCAGTTTTGTAATGACTCGCATATCTTCAGACTTATGGCGAGACAAGCTGTCATAATACTTTGCCTGCCGTTGCATTTCCTGTCGCTCACGGTCTAAACTAGGTTCATTGAAATACTTATTGAATAATTCGTTTTGGACATCAGTTCTTCCGTCAATACCGTCATTCCACAAAACGGTAGTGTGGTTCTCACCAAAAAACAAGATCTCATTCACGAAGAATATCAAGTCATCGAATGTCAGATTGCTAAATTGTTCTATTTTCTTTTCATATTGGCAGAGAATGTATTGTTCCTGAGTTTTTTCATCAAGTCGCTCATACCGTTCTTCTGCTATGATTGCTCCTTCTAAGGACTTTCCACCAATCTTGACGGCTCGTAAAGATCCATCTTCGAGGCTACGACAAACTTCAAAGCGCGTATCATGTATCTTAAAAATGAGGGTGACCATCGCCTCATCTCGCGTCTTAACTGAATCATCTTTTCGAGCAGAGAAATAGTCGGAAGGATAAAGGAGTCTTTTCACAATAGCCCGATCCTTATAGGTGCGCGTCAAATCCTTTGCTTTTCGGTAAAGTCCGATGAGTCCAAATTTGATGATATTGACAAATGTGGTCTTGCCCATACCATTACCACCTAGAATCAGATTAATACCTTTGACAAAGTCATAGGTATAGTCTAATCCATTTGGATAAAGAGTATAATTTTTAATGTTTATACTCAGAAGTTCTGGTAAATATATCTGCCGACTCATATCATTCCTTTTTTGCAAAATTACGACTTTTCTTTCAGATAGCAGATGGAATGTGTGTTTTTAACATTTCTTTGTGGTTCATCCCATTCTCCGTTAGCTTACACCTCTAAGGTTGTATTACCCCATAAAATACTCACCATATCAAAGCAATCACATACTCTTAGTCACACTACCTATAACACTTCACTCAACAGGACACCCAAGGAAGAAATAAGGAACATCCAAGGAGGATGTAAGGAGGTTCTATTTCACCTCGTAGCGGTCGACAGACTCGCCTTTGAGCGCACGGACGATGCGGCTGCAGGCCTTGCCGTCGCCGTAGGGGTTGACGGCCTTGGACATACGCTCGTAGGCCTGCGGGTCGTCGAGGAGGGTGCTGACTTCGCTGACGATGAGGTCGTGGTTGGTGCCCACGAGGTGGACGGTGCCGCTCTTGAGGGCTTCGGGACGCTCGGTGGTGTCGCGCATCACGAGGACAGGCTTGCCCAGGCCGGGGCTTCTTCCTGAATGCCGCCGCTGTCTGTAAGAACAACTGTAGATTTCTCCATCAGATAGACAAACTCCAGGTATTGGAGCGGCTCGATGAAGAAGAAGTTGCTGTACTTGGTGAGGTCTTCGCCGAACACCTCGTGGATGGGCTTGCGTACGTTGGGGTTGAGGTGCATCGGATAGACGAAATCGACCTCGGGGTATTTCTCGCTGAGGTCTTTCATCGCAGTGACCATCGAAATGAAGCCTTCGCCGAAGTTCTCTCTGCGGTGGCCGGTGATCAAAACAAGCTTACGTCCGTTGTCGAGGCGGGTGACATCGTAGCCTGCGGCCTTGAGGACGTCAATCTGTTCATCAGCCAGGGCCTTGTCGCTCTTGAGCTTATCGACCACCATATGGAGGGCATCGATGACGGTGTTGCCGGTGACGAAGATCCGGCCCTGAGCCTTCTCGTCGAGAAGGTTCTGCTCGCTGAGGGGCGTGGGGGCGAAGTCATAGGTAGCGATGCGGCCGGTGATCTGGCGGTTCATCTCCTCGGGCCAGGGGCTGTAGATGTTGTGGGTGCGGAGGCCGGCCTCCACGTGGCCCACGGGAATCTGCTGGTAGAACGCTGCGAGGGCTGCAGCGGTGGAAGTGGTGGTGTCGCCGTGGACCAGTACCACATCGGGCTTGCACGTCTTGAACACGTCGCGCATACCGGTGAGCACGCGGGCAGTGACATCGTACAGGTCCTGCCCCTGCTTCATAATATTGAGGTCGAAGTCGGGCTTCACGTCGAAGATGCGCAGCACCTGATCCAGCATCTCGCGGTGCTGTCCCGTCACGCACACAATCGTCTCAAACTCCTCCGGATACTTCTGGAACTCCTTGACCAGCGGGCACATCTTGATGGCCTCCGGACGTGTCCCGAATACCAGCATTACTTTTTTCATGTATAGATTATTATTTCAATATCATCAAACCATCCGTTGTTCTATAGCGAAATAATATCGGTTGGGGGAATCACTGGACTCTTTCACCAGCGGGTACATCTTGATGACCTCTTGCTGCATCCAACATTTATCAGCCAAAATCCCAACGGGATATTCTTCCTTTCTCGACCATTTAGAACAATTGGAGGCAATGTACATAAATAGCTACTTCAATTCAAATCTCAACGGCTTGAAAGAGTAAAGCGATGATTTATGTACCTTCTTTTGAGGATAGCCAAAACAATCTACCAACACCTTGGTGCATCTACTGACATATGAATCATCCACTCTTGGATCAAAGTAAATATTCTCAATGAAAGATAATGGATCTATAGGAAGTTGCTTAAGACCATGAATCTCACCATGAAGATTTTTCGACATAAATATAAGTCGGTACTCTGCCTCATGGCTAAAACTATTCCTCTTGACGAAAAACGATTGCAAGAGAAGGTTTGCCAACTGATCTTTATTCAAAATCCCCACGCTTTTCAGATCATTTTCAATCTTGGCCTGAGAATAATAATCTACTTTACCAAACAGATATACTCCGTCTCCCGATCCTTTTGGGATTGACCCGAATATCTTTCCAACGGTTGTTTTAATACGAACACTCTTTTTATCTGGGGAATATATACGCCATAATGCATCCGAACTCATTCTATTTGACCAACACAGCCCATAGAATCTATCTTCCATGAAATGCACTGGTATTCTCTTTCCATGTTGAATGAAATCGTATTTCATGATAAAGTTTTCATATACATCATCCCATCTGTACGTATTAACAAGCGTAATTGCTCTTTCACTTAGCATTTGAAGAAGGATATCAAAAGGAATTATTCGGTATAAGGCTTTATCTCCTCCAAGCTCTGTTACCTTGATATCATCTGGATTAAGAGTGAACCATAGATTATCTAAATAATTATTCTTCACTATTTTATCTTGTATTCTCATCTTTTTACATTTCACAATAACTGACCTATATGCATTAAGCCCAATCCCAGTTCGTCTTCTTTACTTTTTCCATCATGATCTACTATTCAATACCAGCGACACAAATTCCAGCCCGTCAACTTACTCTTGCTGTGTCTTTGTGGAGCGCACGTCGCGCACAAGCTCCGCCAGTCCGTTCTCGTTGAGGTCAACCACCACCACGCTCCCGGGCTCGAAGCGCAGCACCGCCTTGATTAAGCTGGAACCAATGGACCCCGCCCCAACAATCACACACACTTTCTTGCCCTTAATCTCCCGCGTGAGTGTCTCCTTGTTCGCCTCAATATCGGCCGCGAACATACTCACCGGCCGGAACGTCACACTCTCCGCAATGAATTTGTCTAAATTGAACATATCTTGTTATTGTTTATTTCGTTTTTTACTTCTTTTTATGAAAGTCTAGCTATTCCCCAACCCTCACCTCCGGCTGCGCTTAACATCTTGAGGCTTTAATCATTTCAAAACAAAAAACGTGCATAGAAAAAACTCCACAGCCGTAAATATACTTAACCCACATTAAATCAAATTCCTTCTACGCATCGGCCTTGAAAGATCATACTTGCAAGAGGTGCGATGATTGTAAGCATTATTGATAAGTGTCTCTAATTTTTCGGGATAATAGGGATAAAAGTCCGTCCAATTAATCACGGAAACTTTAGCCTCGGGGGCTAAAAGTTGATCAATAATGCGCTCCGGCAAATATGGATAATCTTCATCACATTGTTTCTTTGTTGAAACAGGCCTCCATCCGCTGGCAGGGATATTTGTGAAAACGTCCGTCTTCTCGCCAGCATGACCAGCATATACATGAGTGCATCCTGTGCTGGGCAACATTACCACCACCAAACCTGACTTCGAATTCTTCTCACTATCTCGCATGCTGGAGTACAATTCCCAATCTATATGCTTTCTCGCCCACGTTTGAGTTCCAACCAGAAGTATTGTCACTGTTGTAGTCCTCAAATACTCGTCGCGAATAGTTATGCGAATTTTCTCATCATCCCAATTATCAGGAATATCTCCTGAGTGGACAGACTCATCTATAAATATTTGGCGCTGTGTTCCCCAACGAATTAATTCTTCTTTATACCACTGGTCATTGGCATGATGATAACTAATAAATACTCTATGCATTGTTTAGTGTTTTTGAAAGTCCATGCAAGATAAGAGAAACTATCTCCATAATATTTGTTGTGCTGAACAAACGATTATTTTCTTCTTTTGTGAGTCCATTATGCAAATCATCCAATGTAATTCCATCTATCCAAGAATAATCTATCGCCAATCCATTATTTGCATAATACTTATAGAGGCTCTCGTAATAATCACATTTGAAAGCTTCTTCGACAAAAGCATTTGAGGGAAGATCCTTGTTAATTGCTGCGCAAAGCATATCTGCTATGCCACCAAATCCACCTATTAAATAAATAGGGTGTTTGGCATCTTTAGCAATCTTAAATTCCTCCAGGAGTCCTGCCATTTTACCTTTAAAACCACTGGCTCTACCACCGACGATGATTCTTGCAGTAACATTGTCTTCCATCTCTTGCCGCATTTTTGTCAATGACTGCCCCCAAAAGAACAAATTACAATCTCCAATTGGTGGTAAAAAACTATCAAGCTTCACCTTTCCTTCACACTCGGGAGCATGACCAACCTTAATCAAACCAACTCTGTTATGTGCATAGTCGGATAGAATACTCTCTGTTAGTTTTGTTGTTATTGGCCACGACAGATAATTCTCAAAATATGTGTGATTACTATCTTTCTTCTCAAACTGACCATACTGATATGATAATTCTTTAAAAAGTTCTGTATAGCCTTCCTGACGTAGATCACCGCCATAAACCATTCGACCTTTGGCAATGAGAATATGGCGAGAAAGTTCCACCGTCAAATCACGAAGAATCGTTTGTCCCATTCCCAATACTTCAAGATTGTCAGGTTCGGATACGGATATTGCTATTTTCTTTCCTCTCAAATCTACATCTTTGGCAAGATATTGCATTGGTGTATAGAAAGAGGTTCCTGGGCGTATGGCTTGTAATATTTCTATTTCCTCTTGTCCTAGTGGAGGCTCTGGATATAAAACTGTCTTCTTTGCGTAATCTACAATTGAGAAGCTGAATGCTTCTGGAGAGAACGGTAATACTGTTGTATCTCCTTCTTTTATCTTTTCAAGCAATAGCTGCTCATAATACTGATCTAATGCTGTACGGAATAAAAGATTTAATACCGGTCGCCAGTCACCATTGAATATGGTTGATGGTATATTGCCAATGTATGGGAATACCCTGTCAATATCACCATTGACCATAAACACAGCAATGGCAGGTATCTTGTGCTTCTTCGCTGTCAGTAGCTCTCTTCGACACCATTCTCTGGATGAATATGTATTGGTAAAGAGAACAATCAAAAGAGAATCTTTGATTGCTGCGTCTATCTGATGGTCAAAGCGGAATCCATCTACAATGTCATTTACATCATAGAAAGAGTCGCCCTTTGTCTCCTTACGGAGATAGTCTCTTAGATTCTCCGCTTTGACACGACCAATATTGTCTTTATCGCGTTTAGAATGACTAATGAAGATTTTAAGTTTCTTTTTAGGATCGTCAGAAATAGAACGTATTAAATAATCAAACAAACGGGTTTTGAACTCCTGCCAGTTGTCTATGATTGAATAGGTCTTCAAGGAGATAAGCTGCTGGTATGCTGTTCTACCAGAGAAGTCAAAAGCATATTGAAACTGTGACACCGGACATAAACATATATTTTCGGTATCAGGAATATCCTTGACCATATTCCTCCACGCATCACTGATATACATCTTCTGGTCTATCAGAAGCAATATCACTGTCTTTTCTGCTCTTGTATAATCAATGTCATTGATGTGCTTTGTCTCTGAGCCAGTGCTGAAATAGACTGGAATATCCAAACCATCATAAAATGGTTCGCCCGCATCGCGACACAATAACTTATAGAGGCGGTCATATATTTCATGACCCTCCTTGTTCTCATTGTGATAAAGAACGTATATAGAAAGTGGTGCAATCATAAATTAATGACGATATGGTTCTTTGTTATTGTTAAGCCAGAATTTGAAATTAACATAGTCATCACCCTTATGAACCCATAGAGCCTCTTCGTCCTTGCCCTGTATCTGATCAATTTGGACAACATAATAGACTCCTACAAACTCCGACCCTTTGTATGCGTACTTTGCCGTCTGAGAAATTGGCAACACTGCTACACGAGAATTCTTTAAAGCATCAAAATATCCTAACTCCCATGGCATCCATTTTGAGTTTGAAGCATTCTCAGAAAAAGCATAAACAAGGCTTTTACACTGTTTCATTCTTTCCCTTAATATTTTAGCTGTTTCGGGCGTTACATCATTTGGATTCAAAGCATCATCACTCCAGTCGACATATACTGAAAATCCCAAATCTTCTAGTATCATCTTTAATCCTGCTATTAATTCCTTATCTTTCGAACTATGAGAAAGAAATATATCATACAGTCTGGCTGACTCAGCAATTCTTCCCTCATTCAAGGCTTCTGTAGCTGAAAAATAACGATAGCCTCTACTATTTCTCAATCGTTTCTCTCTTTCAAAACGATTACGTATTTGTTGTTCTGTAAATAATGCCATATTTATCTCATCTTATTAACCAATCATATAAAGGCTGTGAGGTGCCATTGGGCATTGTCACACGAAACAAGCTCTTCTCATAACTAATCCAAGGATACTGCTGAAGATATTCGTTTTTGTTCCAGCGTCCATTGTTTGGCTTAATAGCCAAGATTGCAACATTTTCTACCCCTTTGTCTCTGTCTGCAAATCCCAACTCCCAGCTACACCATACAGATTTCAGAGAGTCGCTAGTTACAACATAGATAAGTTTCTTAGCCCTTTTAATCCTATCCTTCAGGCGAAGTGCTGTTTGTGCATCTGTAGGATGCTGCAATTGGGGATCCTGCCAATCCACATAGCCACCGATGCCACCTTTAGCATATTTTAGAAAGAGCAAAACCTTGCGGATAAATTCATTATCCGCACTAGAATGAGATACGAACACCTCATAGCTACCATCCTTGGGATCACTAAAACTATGAACATTCTCATAACTCTCATAATCACGAGCTAGTTTCTCTATTCTGCGTTTGGTCATCAACTCTTTTGGCTCCATGCTGAGAATCTTCTGATTATTGTTGTTATACCCCAAAGCGGGAAGCCTCTCCTAAGAAGAGGCTCTCCGCGGAATGAGTTTAATCGTTAAAGTTAATACAATTACTGCACATAGTATGGCAAATAGCCATTTCAATGTTTGGATTACCATTACCGTTTGCTGTTTACGGTTAACAGTTAACGGTTTCTACCTTAGCGCTTACGGTGCTTACAACTACAGAGTCTCGCTTATCTTTTTTGTTCCGGCAGGCAGTATCGAACTGCGAACTCTCGTTCCACCTGTGCTGCCAGAAACCATTTGTTAGATATGCTCTTCCACTCCCCTGAAATGCACATTCAGCTCGTGCAGGTGCTCCAGGAGGGTGCCAAGGGACGTGCCCTCGGTCATCTTGGCGAAGGCGTTGACGTCCTTGGGGAAGCACTTTCCACCATAGTCGAACTTGCCGTCAGGACCAGGGACAAGGGTGTGCATCTCGTTGATGTAGCCGGAGAGGAGGATACCGGTGTGAACCTTGCGCCAGTCGGCTCCCATCTGCTCGCAGTACTCGCGGCAGGCGTTGAAGTAGGTCACCTTGTAGGCTCCAAACACATTGTGCATATACTTGGTCAGCTCGGCCTCAAGCGGGGTCATCACGGTGAACTTCTTGCCCACGAAAATCTTGGTGAGCAGTTCCTATGCGCCGGTGAAGACCATCGTCTGCTTGCGGAAGTCCTCGATGAAGGTGCGCTCGGTGAGGAACTCGGGCATATAGCACACCTGATGACCGATCTCGCGGGAGAGCATCTCGCTGGTGCCGGGAAGGATGGTGGTGAGCACGAACACGGGCACGTCGGGCAGGTTGGTGATGAGCTCTTTCATCAGCGTTAGGTCCTGCGTGCCATCGTCCTCGGTAGGCACGTGGATCTGCAGGAACGCGATATCGATATTGCTCAGGTCATCGTTGTAGCCCTTCTACGGGTCGCTGATGAACAGTTTGCACTCCGGGTTGTTATGCTCCAACCAGTCTTTCAAGGCTCCACCCACGAAGCCACATCCAATAATTCCAACGTTAATCATTTGTTTGTGAGTATTGTTTTATTAATATTTATTTCGCTTACTCCCCGTGCCAGCACGGGTTGAGGTTTTCTCCTGCCTCGCTCCGCGAGTCTTTCGGTTTTCTCGCAATATAGAGAGACACTCAAGGAAGATCCCAGGAACACATAAGGAGACTCAAAGGAAGATTCTTACATCTTCTGTTCTAGGTTCACGCCCTTCTCTTCGTGTTCAAAGTTCGGGAAAAACTCTTTTATGGCAACTACAACCTGGGGCTTTAAGCGTTCCATATTGGTTTTCTTGCTAGCGATTTCGCTCTTTAAATAGACTATTGCATAGGTGTCGCTTCCATCTTTGAGGCATACTGATTATCGTCAGTATCACTGGCGCAATTCCTTCTTAACAAAACCTTCCGCCTTCACAAACTCATCGCAGATGCTGCTGAATGCGACATAGGCAAAGTTGAGGGTGTAGCACCATCTTTATGAATCTGGAACTAATGGCACCACAACCGATCACACATTAATGAAGTAATAGACCACTAAATTTAGCTTAGTTCACCCACTCAAACCCAAACAGACCAAAAAGAAGCATTGTCATTACGTCTCTCCTCTTGCGACCTGTCTTACTTTGACTTATTGCAAACTGTTCTTCTGGATATGGCAGATTCATCCGCAAAAAGCGCAACTCATCCAGAGCATCATCAATTTCCTGTATTTTTTGGAATGAAGTGAGGGAGAACTTCTTTGTGGACAATAAGTCTACGAAAGACTTCACTGAACGGCTTTTTAATAATACCTTCAAATGTAGGAGAATTGCCTTCACATCAGGATTCAACTCAGCTTCCAATTGTCTTTCAACCTCACCCAATAGAAATTCCTCATACTTCAACACATCATCTATTGTCGGATATCTTTGTACCACATTCATAATCCAATTTCTTAAACAATCACCCTAAAAGCAACCCGTATGCAACGGCTATTGAGATGCTCAGCAGCTTTCCGGCCAGGAAACACTCCGTCTGGTAGCGGAAAAGAAAGTATTATCGGGAGAATTATTCACCTCTTCTTCTGACTTACTAATCCCTCTTGAAAATATCCCTCGTATAGACCCTATCCAGTACATCGTCAAGTGAGGAGTCATAGCGGTTGGCTATGATGGCCTGGCTTTGGGCTTTGAACTCTTCAAGGTTGTTGACTACGAGGCTGCCGAAGAAAGTTGTGCCGTCTTCAAGGGTCGGCTCGTAGATGATGACCTTTGCACCCTTGGCCTTGATGCGTTTCATGATGCCCTGGATGGCACTTTGGCGGAAGTTGTCTGAGTTGGATTTCATCGTAAGACGGAACACCCCTATTATGACCTCTTTTTCTTTGCTAGTGCTGTAATCGCTTGAGGCTGTGTAATAACCGGCTTTTTCAAGGACTCTGTCTGCAATATAGTCTTTTCTTGTCCTGTTGCTTTCAACGATGGCCTGTATGAGGTTCTCAGGAACATCTTCATAGTTTGCAAGGAGCTGTTTGGTGTCTTTTGGAAGACAATAGCCACCATAGCCAAAACTTGGGTTGTTGTAGTGGGAGCCGATTCTTGGATCGAGGCATATGCCGTCTATGATAGACTGAGTATCCAGTCCCTTCATTTCAGCATAGGTATCTAGTTCATTAAAGTAGCTAACTCTCAAAGCAAGATATGTATTGGCAAAAAGCTTAACGGCCTCAGCTTCTTTCATGCCCATAAATAGTGTCGGAACATCTTTCTTGATAGCTCCTTCTTGGAGCATAGCTGCAAACTGATGAGCTTTTTCTTCTATATCCGGTCGTACAAGTTTCTTAATGGCTTCATTTTCTTGATCAAATCCAGGAATAATCTTAGGAATGCCCACAATTATTCGACTAGGATAAAGATTATCATAAAGAGCTTTGCTTTCTCTGAGGAATTCAGGAGAGAAAAGAAGGTTGAACTTCTTAACACCTTTTTTAGCATACCTTAGGTAAAGACTTCTTGTATAACCGACCGGAATGGTGGATTTAATAACCATTACCGCATCTGGATTAACCTCAAGGATTAGGTCTATAACTTCTTCTACGTGAGATGTATCAAAGAAGTTTTTCTTTGGGTCATAATTAGTTGGAGCTGCTATGACTATGAATTCAGCGTCTTTATAGGCTTCTTTTCCATCAAGAGTTGCAACGAGATTCAATGGCTTTTCAGCCAAATACTTCTCTATGTACTCATCCTGGATTGGTGAAAACTTATTGTTAATCTTTTCGACTTTTTCTGGAATGACATCAACAGCCTTTACCTCATTATGCTGAGCCAATAGCGTTGCAATGCTCATTCCTACATAACCCGTTCCTGCTACTGCAATCTTCATTATCTAAGTGGATTGTTATCTGATTTGTACCAGTCTATGAAAGATTTTAATCCTGTTTGTAGATTGGTGGTTGATTTGTGTTCGAGCTCTTCTTTTAATGGGTCTGTTAATGGTGATACCTGGCTAAAATCTCCCTGCTGCATCGGAAGGAAGATCTTTTCCGTCTTTTTCTCAAAGGCCTTCTCAAGATCCTCTATGAAGTCAAGGAGACTGGTCTGTATTCCAGTTGCTATATCATAAATGCGATATCTGATTCTTTCATCATTTGGCGAAGGCTCGTTGTCCATTGCTTTAACCGTAGCATCAATTGCATCATCAATGTAAGTGAAGTCGCGCTTCATTTCACCATGGTTGAAAACCTTGATTGGCTGATCTTCTGTTATAGCCTTGGCAAAGATCATCGGGCTCATGTCAGGTCTTCCATAAGGACCATATATTGTGAAATAACGAAGACCTGTCATGCTGATTCCGTAGAGTTTGCAATAAGAATAAGCCATCAGCTCATTTGATTTCTTAATTGAAGCGTGAAGGCTTACTGGTCTATCGGTTCTATCCTTCTTTGCATCCTCATTTCCATATACAGAGCTGGAAGAAGCATAGACCAGATGCTTAACATTGTAGTTTCTGCAAGCTTCTAGTATGTTGAGGAAGCCAAGGAGGTTATTACGCAGATAGGAATCTGGGTTGATGATAGAATATCTGGATCCTGCTTGTGCTGCAAGATGAACTACCTTGTCGAACTTGCCGTCATGGAATAAGCGGTAAAGAGATACTTTGTCTGCTATATCAACTTTCTGGAACCTGCAGTTAGGAAACATCCCGCTCGTACACATAGAGCCTGCGTTGAATGGTTTGGTGTCAGTGAAGCCACAACGAGCAAGACGGGCAATTTTAAGACGCGTGTCATAGTAATCGCTTAGATTATCTATGCCTATTACATCGTCTCCCCTTTTTGCCAGCTCATACATTAAATGAGCTCCTATGAAGCCTGCGGCGCCGGTGATGAGGAGTTTCATTAACTATTTGCTAAATCTATCTTCAATAGCATTCCAGTTGATTATGCTCCAAAGGGCCTGGAGATGTGCTGGGCGGCGGTTTTGGTAGTCGAGGTAGTATGCGTGTTCCCAAACATCAAAGGTAAGTAATGGTTCGAGGCCTTTTGTGATTGGGTTGTTTGCGCCTGCCTCTTGGGTGATTACGAGAGTACCGTCTTCTTGAGCAGAGAGCCATACCCAGCCACTGCCGAAAAGGGTTGCTCCTTTATTTGTGAATTCTTCTTTGAAGGCTTGGAATGAACCCCATTGCTTTTCAATTTGAGCAGCAAGTTTACCAGTTGGAAGATTGTTTTCTTCATGCTGTGGAGCTTGAAATTGCTCGAAATAGAGGTTGTGGTTTAGAATCTGGCCGGCATTGTTGAACATGCCTCCGGTTGAGGTCTTTACAATCTCTTCCAGAGGCATGTTCTCATACTGTGTACCCTGTATTAACTTATTGAGGTTATCTACATAACCTTGAAGGTGCTTGCCGTGGTGAAAGCTTATGGTCTTTTCGCTAATAACTGGTTCAAGAGCATTTGGTGCGTATGGTAAATCTATGAGTTTGAACATAATTGAATGTTTTGCTATCTTGTTTTAATTGTTGGTTTCTGAATGATATTCAGGGACGATTTCCTTCATAAGGTTGACCATAGGAGGAATGTCTACCTTACGGGCAAGATCTTCAAGTTTGAGGGCAAAGTCTTGGGCATAAGAGTAGTCATAGTCTCTAACTTTAGCAATACGTATTCGGTCGTGGAAGGAAGGAAGAGTGTTTTCGTCGTTTGCTAGCACTTCTTCGTAGAGCTTTTCGCCAGGGCGTAAACCGGTGTATTTGATCTTGATGTCCTTGTCAGGAGTGAAGCCGGCAAGAGAAATCATGCGCCTTGCAAGCTGGTCTATCTTAACTGGCTCGCCCATATCGAATACAAAGATTTGATTACCTTCAGACATAGTGGCTGCCTCCATAACAAGACGGCAGGCCTCAGGAATGGTCATGAAGAAACGGGTAATGTCTCTGTGAGTTACAGTTACAGGACCGCCATTTGCTATTTGCTGACGGAAACGAGGGATAACAGAACCGTTGGAGCCGAGAACATTACCAAAACGGGTGGTGACAAATCTAGTTGATGGTTTGAGGTCTGGATTCTTTGCTTGGAATGTTCCATTCTCTATGGCAAGGCCAAGAGACTGAACATAAATTTCAGCAAGACGTTTGGTGCATCCCATGATATTAGTTGGGTTAACTGCCTTATCGGTAGAAATCATAACCATCTTCTCAACGCCATACTCAATACACTTGTCTGCCACATTCTTGGTGCCATAAACATTAACTAAGACGGCCTCACAAGGGTTTTCTTCCATAAGAGGAACATGCTTATAGGCGGCAGCATGGAAGACTATTTGAGGATGGTATTTTCGGAACGCAAAGTCTAGGCGCTGAATCTGGCGGACATCCCCTATTACTGGAACGAAGTCAAGATCTTGATATTTATCGCCAAGTTCAAGACGGAGATTGTGCATCGGAGTTTCTCCATTGTCAAACAGGATGAGACGCTTTACTCCAAAGCCAGCAAGCTGGCGAACAAGCTCTGAACCAATGGATCCAGCAGCGCCAGTTACCATAACTATCTTGCCGTCAAAATATGCCTTGATATTATCCAAAGATATTACAATCTCCTTGCGGCCAAGCAAATCCTCAACCTTTACAGGACGTGGTCTGAACAAAGACTGGCCTTCGGATACCTCATCAACATCTGGTACTATCAAAGTCTTGACCTTGTGTTTGATGCAGTATTCTATAAGGCCATTGGACTCGTGCTGGGCATCTGTATCTCTGGAAAAAAGAATTGAATCAATCTCATTCTTGGAGATAATGCGGCTAAGAGCAGAGTCACTGTCAAAGTTAAATACAGGGAGCTGGTCCAGCAGCATTTTGGCCTTGCGGTCTGAACGGTCCAAGAATCCGGCTATGTGATAATGCGGTGAAGTCTGAAGGCGTTTGATTGTGGCTACGCTTTTGTTGGTTGTTCCATAGACAAGCACTCTCTGCTGGTGCACTTTCTTCAACTGTCTCTGGTACAGGGCTGTGTAAATAATAATCATCAATATCCTCACTCCTAGAAGCAGGAAGAATGTAAACAGGAAGTCCAGAACTGCTACGAAGAAGAGCCAGTTGTGGTATCCATTTGCGATTATGAAGACTAAGAGGAGAATAAGGCCTTTAAGCATGGAAACAAAGGCAAACGGGATAATGTCTCTTGGACCAAGGTGACGGATAATGATCTTGTAGGTCTTGAATATCCAGAAAAGGATGAGAGAAGAAACTACGGAAGTTATGAGATATATGAGGAACAGATGAGAATACCTGAACAAGTCCGGAAGGACAAGCTCTACCCCAAAGAAGACTATCATAGAAGCCCCTACAGAAAGGATCATATCCAGAAGGTATATGAACTCTTCCCTGACGAAGGTTTCCTTGAATCTTCCCAGGTTTATTTTATCTATTAACATAAAAATTATGTTTAGTTCCTATTCTATCTTTTTCAGCATCTTGTGAGTGATGCCTTCTATTACGAATGCGGCTATGCTGCCTATTGTTATGACAAACTTGCGGTCTTTCTTGATGCGCTTAACATGGCCTTCTAGGCCTTTGAAAGAACCGTCTATGACTTTGACTCTATCGCCTAATTTGATGTCTTTTGGTTCTCCGAGGTACTGCAGACTGTTGTTTTCTGATGTAAGCCAGATGAATGCTTGCATCTGGTCATCCGGAATTATTGCAGGTACTTTCTGTAGCTGTTTCTTCTTCGGTTTTTCTTTTTCTTTAGTTATAGCATCCTTGGCTATTTCCTTGTCTGAGTATCTTGTATAGTATGTAAACTCGGAGAGGTGGTTATGCTTTAGGGTTTTAAGGAAGGACTCGGAGCAACGGATGAACATCAGAGAAGCAACAATGGGCTTTTGAATGGTGACGGTTGGATGCGGATGATTGGAGGCGTTGATGATTGCCCGCTTGGTTTTGGGAATGGAAGTAAGCTTGTTGCCGCTGTAGGAAACAGATGCCTTGTTATTGCCTGAAGATCCTGAGGTCCGCACTTGGGAGGTCATGGCTATATAAGTCTGAACTACCTCAGAGGAAGCCTCCTTGCGTATGGTTTCCTGCATCTGTAGGACTCTGTTTGAGAATACGCGTAATGCGTACCAGTTAAGTGTGTTGTTCATAATAGCGTATATCTTTGACTCCCCGCATTGATGCAGGCAGGTTTCAGGTTCAAGGCATTTGTCTTCCTTACAGCATCCCCTATCCAAGGGATCTCTGCTAACCTATTGTGTTAGTTCTATTGTTCTTGCTTTGCTTATGTTTTAAGCCTCAGCCTTTTTGTCCTTCTCGGAACCGTAATAGCCATAGTGGCCATAATGGTAGCCGTACTTGTAACCGTAGCGGTAGCCGTAGCGTCCGTTTGAAGCCATCTCAGTACCATTGAGGATAACAGCAAGGTTGTTGTACTTGCCGCTCTTGTAGTTGTCCTCAAGCTCAGAAAGCATGCTCTTGTCCAGCAGGCCGGCTCTTACGAGGAAGATGGTCATATCGGCGCACCTTGCAATAATCTGGGTGTCAGCCACAATCTCAACAGGAGGGCAGTCTATGAGGATGTATTCATATTCCTTCTTGAGGGTGGCTATGGCCTGGGCAAACCTGTCATCGGCAACAAGCTCGGTTGGGTTAGGCGGAATAGGACCAACAGGAATGTAGTCCAGAGTCTTGTACTTGTCGCTCTTGATTATGAGTGAGTTTAGGTCATCAGTACGCTTTGAGAGGTAGTTGCTGAGTCCTGTGTGAGGCTTGCCGAAATATGAAGACATAGAAGCATGGCGAAGGTCACCGTCTATAATCAGCACCTTAATGTCCTTGATAGCGAGAGCCACAGCCAAGTTAACTGTGGTAAAGCTCTTTCCGGAACCTGGATTATAGGAAGTAACGGCTATAACCTTATGCTCTCCGCGGGACATGAACTCAAGGTTGGTTCTCAAAACTCGGAAAGCCTCGTTTATTACGTTACGGTTGCCAGGTTTAACAACTATAGGGTCATTTTCAGCTTCTTTCTTGCCAATTAGTTTATGCCACATACGGGTACCCCAGCTTGGACGCTCGAAGGCGTATGGAATCTCTCCAAGGAATGGTGCGGAAACGCCCTTAAGGTCATCTTTGCCACGTACTTTGTTGTAGAAGGTTTCAATTAGGTAGATGATGGCAAGAGGAATGAGGATACCGAGAAGCAGTGCTACAAGAAGTATCATATTTTTCTTAGGAGCCACTGGACCGAAGCCGCCGCTTGGGGTATCTATGATACGGGTGTTGTATGCAGTAAAGGCCTGGTTAAGCTCGTTCTCCTCTCTCTTTTGGAGAAGGAAGAGGTATATGGCCTGCTTAACGGCTTGCTTTCTTTCAACTGAGAGCAAGTACTTGGCCTGCTGCGGGTTGGCGGAGATTCTTGCAGAAGTTTGGGCGCCGGCCCTTGCCAAAGTACCCATCTGGGTGTTGAGGTTAGTAATCTGGTTGTCAACTGAAGAAACGATAGCGTCTCTCATACTGCCCAGCTGCTGATCCAGTTCTTTTACCAAAGGGTTTTCAGAGCTCGTAGAAGATGCAAGGTTGTTTCGGTAGAGGAGCTTTTCGTTGTACTCCTTAATCTGGTTTTCAACGCCGGTTCCCTTGCCGCCTAGGCTGGCAGGGAGAACCTGGTTCTTGCGGTCATCATTGGTCAGATAGTTGCGGATGTACTTTGCCATGTAGAGCTCATTGCCGAGTTCCTGCTGCTGGTTGCGGATTTGGGCGCTCTGCTGCATGTACATTGTACCTGCAGTGGCAACGTCAGGAATCATCTGCTGGCTCTTGTATGAGGACACATCACTATCTACATTGGAAAGCTCATCCTCTATAACCTCAAGACGGTCATTGATGAACAGGGAAGTACTTCTTGCAATCTGGTTCTTGTCCTTAACCCAATTCTCGTTGTAAACTCCGATTAGGGTATTGAGAATATCCTCTGCTCTAGGAATGGAGCGGTCCTTGACAGAGAGGGTTATAACTCTAGACATCTTGTCTGAGATAGCTGTGGAGAGTTCTCCGCGGTATCTAGAAATAGCACTGTAGAGACTAGTCTTGCGGACAATTATCTTTTTCAAGCCAGGATTATTGACCTTGCTTGGCTGGATAACTATCTTGCCTATTGGAGAGTCAACAAGAAGAGTGTCGGTTCCGTTGAGAACTGCTTCTGCGCTGCCAGGAACCTTTTCTCCGTTGTGAGTGAAGCTATCCATGAGAAGCTTTCCGTCTCCCTTGAAATTGATTTCAAAGTATGCACCCTCCATATCCGTAAGATCCGGGAGTTGAACAGTGAGAGGCAAGTTGTTTGCGTATAGAACTTTCTCTCGGAAACGAAGCGGAGTGGAATAGTCCATATCTAGGTGAAGGCGGCGTACAACCTCCTGCATTGTGCTTCTTGCGCCAAAGGCCTTGATTTCGTCATAAACGCTGGACTTGGACTGGAAGAGGCTGAAGTCCGTCATTCCCTCAATGCTGGCCGTGGAGCGCCTCTGGTTGTCCTCCTTTATCTGAACCTCTGCCTTGCGGGAGTATTCAGGCTGGTAACGGACTATGTAAACTATAGCGAGGAAAAGGCATAGCGCTACGCTCAGCACAAACCATTTCCATCTTCTTAGACAGGCAAACACCAAATCTTTGATGTTGATGCTGTTTTCTTGTTCGTTCTGTGCCATATATTACTTTCTTATGAAAAACAAGGTTATTGTGGTGAGCAGCGAAGCAACTGAAATCCAGAAAGAAGAGCTTCTGACATTGTTGCCGTTTACGGTAGACTGCCTCATTTTAACCTCATTAGGTTCTACATAAATGATATCGTTCTGCTTGAGGAAGTACACCGGAGAATTCAGTGTACTTTCCGCGCTGGTAAGATTTACGTTGTAAGTTCTCTGAATATCTCCTTCGGTACGGATTACTCTCACGTTCTCGCGGTTGCCGTAGATTGTGAGGTCCCCTGCCATTGAAAGGGCGTCCAGAATATTAAGGTTGTCCTTGTTGAGAGAAAAGTGGCCCGGACGTGCAACTTCGCCCATAATTGAAATGCCCAGGTTTATAAACTCAACGGTAACAACTGGGTTGAATTCAGGAGTGGCATAATGAGATTCAATAATTTTCTTTTTGATTACAGCGGCAGCCTCACTTCTGGTTAGACCGGCCAGGTGGATTTTGCCAATCATAGGGAAGTCTATGTCACCAAGAGGATCCAGGGTGTAACCGGACATCTGCTGGTTAGAAACTGCTCCTTCTCTTGAGGAAGCACCAAGCCTGTTTGTCACATACGGTAGGTTGAGGATTCCGGAAGACTCCGGATCCTTGGTGTTGACAATGATTGAAATCATGTCGCCAGGAAGAAGTCGGATTGTTGCCGGAGCAAGATGGATTGAGGTGTCACGCCCTGCGGTATCCTGGAAATACGCAATCTTTGTTGGCGTAGAGCACGAGAACATCATGAATGCGGCTAGGAGAACACAAGCTCCGCCGGCAATTCTTTTGCAAATTTTTCTTCTCATAAGTATGTTATTATCAAAATTTAATATTCGCTTTTAGGCGCAAACTACATTATCGAACAAATTTACTGTTTTTCTTGAAAAGAAAAAAGTAAAAAACGTAGGAATTGAAAGCCATACAAAGCAAAACGCCCCGCCATGTATATTGACGGGGCATTTTAACATTATTTTGCGGTATTAAATGAACCTAAATGAACCGCGGTTTACTTGTTTGTAATCAGCTTGTTTTTTACAATCGGGTTGGCCCAGAAAGCAATGAAAAGGATGTAGGCTATAAACACGAATATCAGGCACATGCCGGTGCGAAGAGAAGAGGTGGCGTCGCTGAGAAGGCCAACAAGAAGAGGGCCGATGGCGCCGCCAACAATGGCAGAGCACATAATGCCGGCAAAAGAGCCGTGATGCTTGGTAACAGAGTTCAGGGCCAGAGAGAAGATGATCGGGTACATAAGGCTCATGGCAAAACCAACGGCAGGAAGAGCATAGCGGGCAATGCTGCCGTTTGAGAACAAGCCAATTGCAAGCAAGGTGATGGCAAGAGTGCAGCAGATCTTCAGAAGAGCCTTGGAGTCTATCAGCTTAAGAAGGAGAAGACCCAGGACGCAGCCAATGAGCATGCTGCCCCAGAACCAGGCAACACAGGATGCGCCAACGGTGTGAGGGTCAAAGCCGTGGTAGCGCTCAAGGAAGAGGCTGATGTTGTTGGCAATGCCCTGCTCCGTAGATACATAGAAGAACAGGCCGATTGCGAAAAGCCAAACCTTGGTCTGGCCAAAAAGCTCGAAATAGGAAGACTTGCTGCCGCTCTTTTCGTCTGCCTTGAGCTCGATCTTAGGGAAGCGGGTGATAAGCACCACAATCAGCATGGCAATCAGAATGAAGGCGAACAGGAAGTAGAGAGAAATCCACGGAAGGCCCTCAGGAGCAAAGCTCATAGGATGCACAACATAATACGTGAAAACCAGTGGGCTCACAAAGGAAGCCAGAGAGAAAACCACCTGGCTGCAGTCACCCACAAAGGCGTAGTTTTCCTCGCCGCCCACAGTCCTCTGGAGAGGGTTCATAACTGTCTGGAGCATAGCCATTCCCAGACCTATGATAAAGCAGGAAACAAGCAGCACCGGATAGTTGTGGAAGAAGGCGAAAAGAAGGGAGCCTATCAGCGGCATCAGAAAGCCGATGAACAGCACCACTTTCTCGCCCCATTTCTCTATCATCAGGCCGGCAGGTATGCTCATTACCGCGTATGCCACGAAGAAAGATGTGGGGATGAAGCCTGCCAGGGTGAGCTTTTCAAGATTGAACTTGTGAATTATGTCCGGAATCAGCGGGCCCAGGATGTTGGTTATGAAGGAAATCACAAACCAGAACATCATAATGATGGCCAGCAGTCCTACTCTGTTGAATCCGAGTTTCTTTTCCATGTTGGTTCTGTTTATTTTGCTACTCAACTTTGAACTGGGCGTCTATGGCAGCGGCCTTTGCCTCAACGTCTTCGCCAGGGTTGCAGCGGAGGTTGAAGTAGAACTTGATCTTTGGCTCAGTGCCTGACGGCCTGAGAGATACAACCGTTCCGTCCTGGGCAATATACTGGAGCACGTTGCTCTTGGCGAGCTTCACCTCAGGGGCGTAATAGTCTTGCTGGAGATAATCGCGGAACTCCACTATCGGGCTGCCTGCAATGTCCTTAGGAGGGTTCTGGCGGAAACGCTCAACAAGGGAGTCGATCTTCTTCTTGCCCTCGATGCCAGGGAAGGTGTAGCTGCGGAGCCAGTCCTTCCTCTCTCCGAAGAGGTGGTAAATGTGCTGCAGAAGCTCCCAGAGAGTGATGCCGGAGTCTTTGCACCAGGCGGCGCATTCACAAATAAGCGAGACGGTTATAGGGCTGTCCTTGTCTCTTACATACTCTCCTACCGCAAAGCCGAAGCTTTCCTCGCCGCCGCATACATAGATGCCTTTGCCCTCGTTGTGGTAGATTACCTCGGCTATGTTCTTGAAGCCGGTGAGCACGTTGTACCACTTCACTCCGAAGTAGTCTGCTATATCGCTCATTATGTTGGAGGTGACGATGGTCTTGATTATGTACGGGAAGCGGTTGTCGAGAGAATTGTTGTTTGTGTTGCTGGCTGTGGCGTCTTTATCCAAGCGGCCAAGATCCTTCCAGCGCCTAAGCATATAATATGTAAGGATGCAGTTCATCTGGTTGCCGTTAAGCAGCACCATCGTGCCCTCGGAGTTGCGGACCGCCATGCCGCAGCGGTCTGCGTCAGGGTCTGAGGCGCAGACTACTTCTGCCCCTACCTGGTCTGCCAGGTCAAGGGCCATCTTCATGGCTGTAGGCTCCTCTGGATTAGGGCTCTGCACGGTTGGGAAATCTCCGCTGTTTACGCACTGCTCCTCTACCAGATGCACGTTGGTGAAGCCCATTTCCCTCAGGGCTCTCGGCACTATCTTCACGCCGCAGCCGTGGAGCGGTGTGTAGACTATCGGCATATCGTGATGCCTCTTTACGCTCTCCGGGGAAAGGTGCAGGGTGGAGAGGTCTTTCAGATAGACTTCGTCCAGCTTTTCCCCTACCATTACTATCTTGCCCTTGCCGTTAAGTTCGGCTAGTTCGGCGTTGGTGAGAATATGATCTGCGTTGTTGGCTGCTTGGTCTGGAGTGGCGGTTGCGTTTTCGATGGCGTTCTCGGCAGGTTCAGCCTTGTGCCACTTCACCTGGGAGATGTCGGTGATCTTGTTCACCTCAGCTATGATGTTCTTGTCGTGTGGGGCTATAACTTGCGCTCCATCAGACCAGTAGGCCTTATAGCCGTTGTAGATCTTAGGGTTGTGGGAGGCGGTTACCATTACTCCGCCCTGGCATCCGTAGTAGCGGATGGCGTAGCTGAGTTCCGGGGTTGGCCTGAGCTCCTTGGTAAGGTAAACGAGGAAGCCGTTGGCCTCGAAAATCTCTGCCACAATCCTGGCGAAATTGGCCGAGTTGTTGCGGCAGTCGTGAGAAATGGCAACTCTTATCTGCCTGAGCTGGCCGAAGCACTGCTTGAGGTAGTTGGCAAAGCCCTGGGTGGCCATGCCTACCGTGTAGCGGTTCATGCGGTTGCTTCCGGCGCCCATTATGCCTCTAAGGCCGCCTGTCCCGAACTCCAGCGTCTTGTAGAACGCGTCCTCCAGTTCTTTAGGGTCGCCGTCCAGAAGCCTCTGGACTTCTTTCCGTGTTTCTTCATCATAACCGTCGCTGAGCCAACTCTTGGCCACTTGAATTATTCTCTCATCCATAACTTTTGCGTTTGATTTCTCAAATATACAAAAAAGACAGAAACGGGATACTTGAGAAAAGCGCAAAGCAATCGATGAGAAAGCATCGGTTAACTGGATTCAATAGAATCAGATATGATTTTCAGCAGTTGCGAAGGAGTGACAACTATAGGGCTCCTCGGATAATGCCTGATGTTTCCAGTTACAAGGTAAGACCCTTCTTTTGAGAGAGCTACCTCGTAAAACACTATATCATTGATATCTATAAAGGATTCGTTTGTCTTTGTTCTCTCCATAGACAAGCCTTGATGCCTGATAGTTTCCAACAGTTCTATAACCAGGCATTCAGGGAAACCGAATTTTGAACGTGACAATACCGTTTTGTACTCGTTCAGTATCTCGTCATTGAAAAGAGGCACAACCGTTCCGTCTTCGATTTTTTCTCGGATGATAACTGTTGCCGAATCTTGTAGTGGGCTCAAAAGAGCGGACACTATAACATTAGTGTCAATTACTGCAAATACTTTCATTTCCCTTCACGTGCCAATCTGATCTCCTCATTAATCTCCTCCAGCGTCATCCCAGAAAGGCCGTTTTCTGAAGCAATTCTACGCAGTTCATCTATTGCAGCACGTCCTCTTGCAAGGACTTCTTCCTTTGAAGGTGCTTCAATAATGAAAGGTATCTTACGGTTTCTGACAACCGTTCTCGCAAATATGTTGAATGCGGTATTCGCGCTCATACCGAACTCAACGCAAAGTGCGTCAAATTGCACTTTCAAGTCACTATCCATACGGATTGTCATTGCTGTTTGTCCCATAATCGTGTGTTTTCGTATGCAAATATAATCATTTTGCAATTATTATGCAATCTTTATGATATTAATTTGCTTCTAAGCCAATCCTATGGAAAAATGCATTACATTTGCAGAAAGTTTTTCTCTTTCCTTATGAGCGATCAGATCAAACACGAATGCGGCGTGGTGCTTATCCGCCTGCTCAAACCTCTTTCTTACTACCAGGAAAAATACGGCTCGGTAACGTACGGGCTAAACAAGCTCTACCTGATGATGGAAAAGCAGCACAACAGGGGGCAGGAAGGAGCCGGACTGGCGTGCGTGAAGATCAACGCAAAGCCTGGAACCGAGTATATCTTCCGCCAGAGGGCGCTGGGAAACACGGCGATACAGGAGTGCTTTGCGAATGTGGGTAAGGAAGTGGATCAGGCGAGGAAGGAAGCGGAGAATGATGTTGGAGTTGCGGGTGGCAGTCAGGGAGTTACTGAATATGATCTGCCGTATGTGGGAGAGGTTTACATAGGGCATCTGAGATACTCAACTACAGGAAGGAGCGGAATGAGCTATGTGCATCCGTTTCTCAGGAGGAACAACTGGAGGAACAGGAATCTGTGCCTGGCGGGCAACTTCAACATAACCAACGAGAAAGAGCTGTTTGCAACAATGGTGCAGGGCCAGGGGCAGCATCCGAGAAGCGATGCCGACACGTTCTTGATTCTGGAACAGATGGGAGCGCTGCTGGACGAGAACCACTCTGACCTGTACCGCAAGTTCAAGAAAGAAGGGCTTGCGGGAGAAGACCTGAACGCCAAGATAGAAGATAACATAGACGTGGAAGGCGTAATTGCAGACGCGTCAAGAACGTGGGACGGAGGGTTCTGCATTGTGGGAGCAACCGGAAGCGGAGAGAGCTTTGTGTTCCGTGACAGGTGGGGCATAAGGCCGTGCTTCTATTATATTGATGATGAGGTGGTTGTAGCGGCATCAGAGAGAGCCGCCATACAGACGGCGCTGAACGTGAAGTATGAAAAAGTGCAGGTGCTGCAGCCGGGAGAGGCTATCACCGTGCACAAAGACGGAAAGTACAACATCAGCTGCCTGGTGAAGCCGGCCAACCCGAGGCCGTGCTCGTTTGAGAGGATCTACTTTTCAAGAGGAAGCGACGCTGATATATATAAGGAGAGGAAGATGCTCGGCCGGCTGCTCACGCCGCAGATTCTGGAAACTGTGCCGGGGCTGGACAACACAGTGTTCTCCTTCATTCCTAACACGGCGGAAGTGGCGTTCTTTGGAATGCTGGAGGGCCTAAACGAATATCTTGACAAGCAGAAGCTTGCGAGGATAAGCGGATTGATAGGCGGTGTTGAGTCTGCTGGGTCGGGATCAGGTGCGGATTCTGAGTTTGAGACGCTTTGCAGGAAGGATATCGATGATAAATGTTGTGATGATGAGGGCGCATGTGTTGGCGGTGAAAGTTCATGTGTGACAGAGAAGATTCAAGAGATACTCGGACATAAAGTAAGGAGCGAGAAACTGGCGATAAAGGATATCAAGATGAGAACCTTTATTGCAGAAGGAAGCACCAGGAATGACATGGCAGCGCACGTGTATGACATAACATACAACAGCATAAGGCCGGGAGTGGACTCAATAGCGGTGATAGATGACAGCATTGTGAGAGGAACCACGCTCAAGCAGAGCATTATAAGCATACTGTCAAGGCTTGAGCCTAAGGAGATTATCATCATATCATCGTCTCCACAGATCAGGTATCCTGACTGCTACGGCATAGACATGAGCAGGATGGGAGAGTTTATTGCGTTTAACGCGGCGGTGGCGCTGATCAAGGAAAGAGGAATGGAGAAGGTGCTGAGCGATGTGTACGCCAAGTGCAAGGAAGCGGAGAAGAGGCCACTAGAAGAGTATTGGAGTACGTCGTATGATGTATTGCATGCTAAGACGAGGCGGAAAGGTGCTGCTTGTGCTGCAGGTGGCAGTGTGTGTGGTGGTGGAAAGAATATCGTGTACAATTATGTGAAAGAAATATACGCGCCATTTACAGATGAAGAAATAGCGGCAAAGATTGCTGAGCTGGTAACGCCGGAAGGGCTCAAGTGCAAGGTGAAAGTGGTGTTCCAGACAATAGAGAATCTGCATAGGGCGTGCCCTCAAAACCAGGGCGACTGGTACTTCAGCGGAGACTACCCTACTCCGGGCGGCACACGCACCGCAATCCAGGCCTATATCAATTATTTTGAGGGAAATCCGTACAAGAGGGGCTACAGCAGGTAATTTGTTTTAGAGGAAATTATTGCCTATCTTTGTTGGACATTTAATTCAAATTATTTGTCTATGAACATTTTTGTTTCCAGTCTGAGCTTCAGAGCAAGAAGGGAGGACTTAGAAAAGCTATTTGCCCCATACGGGGAAGTGTCATCAGCACGTATCATAACTGATAAGGAAACCCATCGTTCAAAGGGTTATGGTTTTGTCGAAATGAGCGAGGAAGACGGCAAGAAGGCCATCGAGGCACTCAACGGATCCGAGCACATGGGCAGGACCATCAATGTAGCTGTTGCAACATCCGTAAGGACTCCACGTCCTCAAGCTGCACCAGAGACAGGAAACGCAACCCCAGCTGAATAACATTTCCTAGAAATATGAGACATGAAAAAGGGGCCGGCAGATGCCAGCCCCTTCACTTTCGCTGTGTCGCTGAAGCTTATTCAGCAGGAGCAGCAGCCTCCTCAGCATACTTGTGGTACTTCTCGTAGTTTGCCTGATACTCAGGTTTTTCGTCACGGAAGCGGAAGTAGATGTTCTTCAGGTACTCAGCGCAGCCTCTCTTGATCTCAGGATCGTCGGTGATGCTGAATGCCCTCTCGAATGGCTCGATGGCTTTCTTGAGGCAGTCGTTGAGCTGCTCAACCAGCACTGCGTACTTGGCATCGTCAAGCTCTTCTGAAGCCTTGTCCTGAAGCTCGAGGGCCATTGAGTAATAGGTGTCACCCTCGTTGAAAGGAGCAAACACATACTTAGGATCCAGCTCGGCAGCCTTGCGGTAGAGCTCGAGAGCCTTGTCGTACTGCTTCATGTTGCGGTAGAGGTTGCCCTCAGCGTAAACTAGAGTAGCATTGGTAGGCTCGTTCTCCTGTGCCTTGTGGATAACGGAGATGATCTTCTGAGGATCGTCGTTGGTCTCCAGGTAAACGTTGATCAGAGAAACCAGAACTCCCTGGTTTGTAGGGAATTTCTCAAAGCCCTCAGCGAGAACTGACTTGCACTTTGCGGTGTCGCCGATCATCTTGTAGCTGTCTGCAAGATAAGAGTAGATGTCACCGTCAGCGGCGCCAGGGATGGTGCGGCATTTCTCGAAGATGTCAATTGCCTTCTGGGAATCCTTGCCCAGAACTGCGGCAATACCTGAATAAACGAGAGCGTTGGTGTCTATCTCGCCTACTGCAGGGTCTGCGGTAATGGTGTAGCAGTTGTCAAAGCCGGCGGAAGCCTCTTTGTAGTCGCCCAGGTTGTAAGAGCAGATTGCGTTGGTCCAGTGCCTTCTGGCAAGAGACTTCATCAGAGGAGCCAGGTCTTTGTTGGCTGCTCCCAGGCTCTTTGCCATCTGGAAAGCCTCAAGGCTCTTTGCCAGAGCGTCTTCGCCCTCAACTACAGCCTTGGTGAGCTTGTAGGCGGCAAGGTTTCCGTTCTGGTCCAGATACAGTTCCTTGTCGGCATACTTTTCAACCAGGAAAGTCTTGCCGTTTATTTCTTTCTGCTCGGTTCCGAGCTTGATGGCGCCAGCTCCCTTGTTGATAGCGGCCATGCTCATTGCGTCCATTCCGTTGTAGAGTCCGTCAACCGGAGACTCGTAAGCGTAGAGGTAAGCAGTAGCGAGCTTAAGCCAGGAAGAAGCGTCGTTCTTCTTGCTGACAGCCTCCTTAGCCTTGGTGAGTTCCTTCAAGGCCTTCAGAGTACCTTTGGTTTGTGCGCTGACGATAGGCGCTACCATCAGCACAACAGCTAAAGTGATAAAAAATCTTTTCATGTCGCTTAATTATTTAGTTTGTTTGTTCTTCTTCATTTTCAGCAGCTTCCTGGGCCTTGAAGTCTTCGCTCTTAGGTACGGCGCAAACTGCGGCTATGCTGTCTGTGTCTTTTATATTTATAAGTTTCACTCCCTGGGTGTTCCTTCCGGCAACCTTGATCGTGGAAGCGTCCACCCTTATCACAATTCCGGAGCGGTTGATTATCATAAGGTCGTTTTCGTCGGTGACGGCCTTCAGGGCTATCAGGTCTCCGGTCTTCTCCGTGATGTTGATGGTCTTAACGCCCTTGCATCCACGGCTGGTGACGCGGTAGTCTTCAAGCTCGCTCCTTTTGCCGAATCCGTGTTCGCTCACAACCAGAATCGTGTGCTCCTTGTCCTCTGCTTTTACACAAATCATACCGACAACCTCGTTGGAGCCCTCAATTTCAATTCCGCGCACTCCGGTTCCGGTTCTTCCGATGGCCCTAACGCCTGATTCATCGAACCTTACGCACTTGCCCTCCTTGGCGGCCAGCATTATCTGGCTGGTGCCGTCGGTAAGGATGGCCTCCAAGAGCTCGTCCCCTTCCCTCACGTTCACGGCTATCACACCGTTGGCTCTAGGGCGGGAGTAGGCCTCAAGAGAAGTCTTCTTGATGACGCCTTTCTTGGTGGCCAGAACTATGAAGTGGTTGTTGATGTAGTCTTCGTCTTTGAGAGTCTTCACGTTCAGGTAGGCGCATACGCTTTCTCCCTGGGCTATGCTCAGCACGTTCTGGATGGCTCGGCCCTTGTTGGTCTTGCTGCCTTCCGGAATTTGGTAAACCTTGAGCCAGAAGCACTTGCCGGTGTTGGTAAAGAACAGCATCGTAGAGTGCATGTTGGCCACGTAGATGTGCTCGATGAAGTCTTCATCTCTGGTGGCGCTGCCCTTGCTGCCTTTTCCTCCGCGATTCTGGAGGCGGTACTCGGCCAGCGGGGTACGCTTGATGTAACCCATTCTGGAGATGGTGATTACCATATCCTCATCGGCGATGATGTCCTCGTAGTTGAACTCGCTCTCGTCCGGCTGGATGGCGGTCTTGCGCTCGTCGCCGAACCTCTTCTTCACGTCCAGGAGCTCCTCCTTGATGATGCCCATCTGCAGGCTTACGTCGCCGAGGATGGTCTGTATCTTGTCTATGAGCACCTTAAGCTCGGCAAGCTCGTCCTCCAGCTTCTTCTTCTCCATCCTGGCCAGCTGCCTGAGGCGGATTTCAACAATCGCCGAGGCCTGGATATCCGTAAGGCCGAACCTTGCGCAGAGGGTTGCCTTTGCCTCGTCCACGGTGTCTGACTCGCGGATTATCTTGATTACCTCGTCCACGTGGTCGAGGGCCTTGATCAAGCCTTCCAGAATGTGGGCGCGGTCCTGGGCTTTCTTGAGGTCGAACTTCAGGCGGCGGACTACAACGTCGTGCCTGTGGCGCACGAAGTACTTGATCAGCTGCTTGAGATTCAGCTGCCTAGGCCTTCCGTCCACCAGGGCTACGTTGTTTACGGCAAAGCTGCTCTGCAGCTCGGTGTGCTTGAACAGGTTGTTCAGCACCACCTGGCTCACGGCGCCCACCTTGAGCTTTACAACCAGCCTCATTCCGCTCTTGCGGTCAGACTCGTCGTTGATATAAACGATGTCCTCAAGTTTCTTGCTGTCAACCAGCTGGGAGATCTGCTTGAGAAGCTCGTTCTTGTTGACCATGTAAGGGATTTCCTTAATGACGATGGTCTCCCTGCCGCTCTTCTCGTTCACTTCTATGTCTGTGGTGCCGCGGATGATGATCCTTCCCTTGCCGGTCTCGTACGCGTCCTTGATGCCCTGCAGGCCCATAATTGTGCCGCCCGTTGGGAAGTCAGGGCCCTTGATGTACTGCATCAGGCCCTCGGTGTCTATGTCCGGGTTGTCTATGTAGGCAATTATGCCGTCGCAAACCTCGCTCAGGTTGTGAGGAGGCATCATTGTAGCCATACCCACGGCTATGCCGTTGGTTCCGTTCAGGAGCAGCAGCGGAAGCTTTGCCGGAAGAACCGACGGCTCCATGTGCTCGCCGTCGAAATTCGGCACGAAGTCCACCGTGTCTTTCTCCAGATCCTTGAGGACCTCTTCTCCGTAAGGAGTGAGCTTCACTTCAGTATATCGCTGAGCAGCAGGAGGGTCTCCGCCTATTGAGCCGAAGTTGCCCTGGCCGAACACCAGAGTGTACCTCAGGCTCCACCACTGGGCCATTCTCACCATTGCGTCATATACGCTGGAGTCTCCGTGCGGGTGGAATTTACCCAGCACGTCTCCCACAACTCTCGCCGATTTCTTTGTCTGGCCTGAAGAAGTGATGTTCAGCTCCTTGCCCATATCGTACAGAATCCTGCGGTGAACAGGTTTCAGGCCGTCTCTCACATCCGGGAGCGCACGGGATACAATCACGCTCATAGAGTAGTCTATGTACGCAGACTTCATCTGGTCCTCTATGTTTATCCTCTGGATATTGCCGTGGTTGAAACCGTCGTCCCCTTCTGGCACCGGGGTGCCGTTCAAATCCTTGTTCTCGTCCATTTATCGCTCTTTAGTTTTAACCTTCAAATTTACGATTTTCGGGCATTAATTCCAAACTTTATTAGCGGTATTTTGCGTTTATTCGGCGATTTTTCGTATCTTGGACTGCTAATTTGCAAACTTGTACGCTATGCATATAGAGATTCCTGAAATACTGAATGCCATAATCGCCTACTCCAAGGAAGAGGCCATCAGGCTCGGAAGCTACGTCCTTACCACTGACCATCTGGTTCTGGGCATGATAAGGCATTCGGACAATGCCGCCATCACCAGGCTTCTGGAGCTGGGCATAGACATTCCGGACATGAAAAAGTCCATAGAAGACGCCATAGGCAAGGGAGAGCCCGTTCCGGAAAACAAGACCGACGAGATAGCCCTGTCCAGCGCCAGCAGCAACGCTTTGAAAATCATGTACCTGGAGGCC
Source organism: Bacteroidales bacterium (assembly GCA_017962375.1). Classification (GTDB taxonomy): domain Bacteria; phylum Bacteroidota; class Bacteroidia; order Bacteroidales; family UBA932; genus Egerieousia. The sequence continues at coordinate 146,056 of JAGCVJ010000010.1, read as the reverse complement.
AGGAGCATGAAAGCCCCTACCCCGGGCAGCCTGCATCTTCTGCTGGCAATCATGCGTACCCGCTCCAGCGCCGCCATAGATTACCTGAACGTGCAGGGCATCCACTACGCCACCGTAAAGAATATCGGCGAGCAGCCGGAAGACTTCGGCCAGGGAGGCCAGGGCTCAGGCAGCTGGAACGCCGACAGCCCGGAATCCTCGGGCCCGGACCTTTTCTCCACTCCGGCCAACGAAGTGAATCCTCGCCAGGGCGAAAACGCCCCGGAAGGCTCACAGGGAGGCCCGCAGGACGGTTCCGCCCAGAGGCCGCAGTCCAAGACTCCGGTTCTGGACAGCTTCGGCTTTGACCTTACCAAGGCCGCCGCTGCCGACGAGCTGGATCCGGTAGTTGCCCGCGACAAGGAAATCGAACGCGTGGCCCAGATCCTGGGGCGAAGGAAGAAGAACAACCCTATCCTCATCGGCGAACCGGGCGTTGGAAAGAGCGCCATAGCCGAGGGCCTGGCAAACAAGATAGCCCACAAGGAAGTGCCGTACTCGCTTGCCGGCAAGAGGATTATCTCCCTTGACATCGGCAGCATCGTTGCCGGAACCAAGTACAGGGGCCAGTTCGAGGAGAGGATGAAAGCCATCCTGAACGAGCTCAAGAAAAACGACGACGTTATCCTGTTCATAGACGAGCTGCATACGCTGGTGGGAGCCGGAGGCGCTTCCGGCAGCCTGGACGCCGCCAACATGCTCAAGCCGGCCCTTGCCAGGGGCGACATCCAGTGCATCGGCGCCACTACACTGGACGAGTTCAGGGAAGTGATCGAGAAAGACGGAGCCCTGGAGAGGCGTTTCCAGAAGGTTATGGTGGAGCCTACCACCTTCGACCAGACTCTGCTCATACTCCAGAACATCAAGGGCAAGTACGAGGCCCATCACAACGTGAATTATACAGAGGATGCGCTCAAGAGCTGCATATCGCTGAGCCAGAGATACATATCAGACCGCTGCCTGCCGGACAAGGCCGTTGACATCATGGATGAGGCCGGCAGCCGCGCCCATATCAAGAACCTCAAAGTGCCAAAAGCCCTCTCCGAACTCGAGAGCGCCGTTTCCGTGCTCCAGAACGAGAAGAGCAAGGCTATCCGCGACAAAGACTTCAAGCAGGCTTCCATGCTCCGCGACGCTCTCAAGCTCAAGGAAGAAGAGCTGGACACCGCCCGCAAGAAATGGAGGGCCAAGATTGAGGGCAACCCGGTTACCGTTGACAAGGAAGACATCGAGGCCGTGCTTAGCATGACCACTCACATCCCTATCCAGAAGCTGGCACAGAGCGAGAGCAACCGCCTGATCAACATGAGCAAGACGCTCAAGGAGAGCGTAATCGGCCAGGATGACGCCATAGACAAGGTTACCAGAGCCATCATGCGCAACCGTGCAGGACTGAAGGATCCGGGCAAGCCGATCGGCACGTTCCTGTTCCTCGGCCCTACGGGCGTGGGCAAGACTCAGCTTGCCAAGGTGCTGGCCCGCAACCTCTTCGACACCGAAGACTCGCTGATCCGCATAGACATGAGCGAGTTCATGGAGAAATTCTCCGTAAGCCGCCTGATTGGCGCTCCTCCAGGCTACATCGGCTACAACGAAGGCGGAGAATTGTCCGAGAAAGTACGCCGCAAGCCATACAGCGTAGTGCTTCTGGACGAGATTGAGAAAGCTCATCCTGACATCTTCAACTTGCTGCTGCAGGTTCTGGACGAGGGAAGGCTCACCGACTCCAACGGCAGGAACATAGATTTCCGCAACACCATCCTCATCCTGACTTCCAACATTGGAACCAAGGAGCTCAAAGACTTCGGCCAGGGCGTAGGCTACGCCACCCAGACCAAGCTGGACGTAGTTTCCAAGAACAAGAGCATCATAGACAAAGCCCTCAAGAACCACTTCTCGCCGGAGTTCCTCAACCGCCTGGACGAGCAGATACTGTTCAACCCGCTGACCAAGGAAGACATCGAGAAGATCATAGACATTGAGCTCAAGGGCCTCTACTCCAGAGTGGAACAAATCGGCTTCAAGCTGAAGATCACCCCGGCCGCCAAGAAATACGTGGCGGAAGAAGGCTACGATCCTCAGTACGGCGCCCGCCCTCTCAAGCGAGCCATCCAGAAGCTCATCGAAGACCCAGTCTCCGAAGCCATCATCTCCAAGAAGATAGACCCTGGCCAAACCATCGAGCTAACCTACGCCGACGGCCAGATCTCCGTCAAACCGAAATAAACACCCAGATCTCCGTCAGAAAACACCAAGATCTCCGTAAACAGAAAAAAGAGGGTTGACAGCCCTCTTTTTTGTTCCATTACCTCAGCCATAACAATCGCCCATCCAAATTAACAGCCTTTCCATCCAATAATCAGGACTGAAACCACATCCCGGCAGCCAACAACCACGCCCTCGGGGGCATTTTTACCCCTATACAAACTCCAACCCCCTCTTTCCAGGCCCTCAGATCCCTCTTCCCGGCACGGCGGGGGAAGGGGTTCGGCGATGGTGCCTCGCAACTGCCTGACTATCAAAGCTCCCCTATTATTACCCCCGCATTTTCGCATAGTAATAATTGGGGTATCCTGAAAATCAACAACTTACAGCCCACCATCGCCGAGCGGCAAAATCCTGCGATTATCAAAAGACATGGTTCGTGGGTAAATTTTACGTTTTGGCATCCGCATCGAAGGATCTTTCAATAGATTTGCCCACACATAACATTGTTTCTAAAACGGGATAGAATATGATTATACGAGGAAGCAACAAGAAACAATCAGACAAGCGCCCTCACATTCGCTCGAGCATAGTGAGAGAACCGGGAATGTATCACCTATACGCCAAGCAGATTATTGGGGATCGGCTATTTTACCGGCAATCAGATTTCAAGAAACTGATTTACACGATAGAAGAGGCTCGGAAGAAGTTTAGGTCGGAAGTTATTATAGTGGTTTGCATGTCTAATCATTTTCATATGATAGTCGACTCGCCTGACATTATGGGATTCAAGACCTTCATAGCAAGGAAATACTGCGGATGGTACAATATGAAGTATCATAGAACAGGTCCCCTATTCTATGAATCGACGATTAAAGCATCCCCATTGTCATTCGATGAAGCAAAACGTGACAAGATTTTGTACAATGCCAACAATCCGGTTAAAGCCAAGTTATCCAATAGCCCATTCCGCTACAAGTATTCCTCTTTGAAGCTTTTTACTAAAAAGCCTGGCGTATGGAAGGAGCTCATTCAAATCAGCAACGATGTGATTATTAGCCTGTTCGGTTCCGTAGAAAATTTCAAGAAGGCTCTATTAGCCGAGCTCGAATATAAGAAGTATGTGAGAAAATAGCCTCAGCGATGGTAGACCGGGGAAGGGTTCGGCGATGGTGCCTTGCAACTGCCTGACTATCAACGCTCCTCTATTATTACCCCTACTTTTTTCCATAGTAATATTTGGGGTCGTCTGATTATCAGCAACTTACAGACCACCATCGCCGAGCATTCCCCCTCCTATTGCATTTTAGTACTATATTTAGTACCTTTGTATGGCATTTTAGGATGAATATGGACTTCTTGGAATACAAAGGATATAAAGGTTCAGTAGAATTCAGCAAGGAAGATGACTGCCTCATAGGAAAAGTTCAAGGATTGAACGGCAAGGCTTTGATTCTTTATGAGGGCAATACATTAGAAGAGTTAAAGGCGGACTTTATGGATGCGATTGACAGCTACATTGAGGGCTGCAAAGCAGAAAACATTGAACCCGCTAAACCATACAGCGGCAAACTTAATCTGAGAATGCCATCTGAGCTCCATTATCGTATCGCACTATTCGCCGCAAAAACTGGAACTACCATTAATGATTTCATAAACAAAGCAATAACCAGAGAGTTAGAGTACGAAGAAGAAGTTGCCGCATCGTTGCAGGAACCATGCGCTATTTATAGATCCAAGAAGAAAAACAAAAAATAGAGAGCTGAAAATCAACTCTCTATTTTGGTGACCCGCTCGGGGCTCGAACCCGAGACCCCAACATTAAAAGTGTTGTGCTCTACCAACTGAGCTAGCGGATCTCCGTATTGGGTTGCAAAAGTATAGATTATAATTGTCTTATGCAAATTTTATTTCCGTCATTCGGGCAAGAGGTGCTTGATGTTCTGAACACCAGCAACATCCCCTATTCCGTTGACGGAAATGCAGTTCTCTTTCCTCAGCATAATCTCAGGATGATTCTCGTGCCGATTGTCTCTCAAGACTTTCCGCCGCAAGGCCTGTCAGCTGACTCGGCTCTCGACTATGCTACCGGCGTTGAAACGTTCTTCTTGTATGAGGACCGGTGGAGAAGCTCCAGGACCGTGACATCGCAGAGGATGCTCTCCCGGCTTGGCGTGTTCAGAAGAGTCCACGCTAGACTCTGCAAAGTTGTTTCCATAAAGAACTGCAAAGATTTCGGCCTTTCTCCAGATACCTTCCGCTCCAAGGCCAAGAAGTTCCTGGATGCCTTCCACACCTACGGCTATCTCAAAGGGCAGGAAGACTATCTGCTTATGTATAAGGAAGATATCATTGCCGCAGCCCAGTTCATGAAAACCTATCTGCCCGCGGAGAAAGACACCGATAACCGCCTGGCCTATGAGTGGACACGCTATGCAAGCCTCCCGGACGTCAGGATTGCCGGAGGACTGGGCAAGGTTTTGAAACAAATCCTCAGCGATATCAGCCAGAAAGACATTTCAAGCATAGAAATCATGAGCTATTCAGACAACGAGTGGAGCAACGGCGACGCCTACAGCAAACTCGGATTCAAGCTTGCCGGCAATACTCCTCCCGTCACCTACCGCATAGACCCCAAAACCTGGAAGAGGATCAACCCACGGCAATGGGCCGCCCTGAAACCACGGCTAACAGACAAGGAAATCGCAACATACATCACGAGTCAAAATCAAGGAAGCTGCAAATGGATCAGCCGGTTATCTTAGAGTGGCTTTTCAGCCCATATCCGCAACGGAGCATACATTGTCTTATCTATTCTTGTGCCATATGTCTGCTTATGGAAGAAACCGGATTTTTCATAAAAACCCGTCGCTGAGTAATATGGCTCATCCAAAGGCACAACCGTAACAAACTGACAACCCGCAAAATCCTGTTCCAAGGCCTTCTCTTTCACAACATCCAAAATTGTTGTACCGATACCCAAACCGCGAAAATCATCTCTTACGGCCAAATATGAAATCTCAACAGCAGGAAAACTGCTTTTCTGAGAAAACATATCGATATACTCTTCGGGCAAATCGATAGTTTGGTCATTTGTATAAACAGCATTCTGGATGTTCTGCGGATCCAAATCCAAAGAAGCAAAATTTAAGGCAAAGAAAGCGGCTATCTTATTATTGACAGAAGCAATATATGCGTTACAGTAAAGTCCATCGATGCTTGCTTGAAGATAGTTGTGGATGTAGTCATCCATACTCGCAATACCACAATGAAAATCAGATAAACAAGAAACATCGTCGACTCGAGAAATGACAAGCCGGTTTATTTCCATTCTACCAGATACTTAGAACGAGCTCGAGATAATCTTTTTTCTGCTTGTTTTTCCGAATCATTTAAGCGACCGGTAATAGCCCTCGCCAATGCCATGCGGATTGCATTGGCATCTTTGCCTGTTGCAGGAATCTTAATGTTCTTAACACCTAACATAATTGCAAATTTTTAAAATTAGGACTAGGGCTTTTATTGTTGCAAAGATATGTAATTTGAAATCATTAATGCAAGCGTCTTGTGAAGAAATGAGAAGAACTCTTCCCTATCTGTTCTTCAGATAGACGCCGAGTGAGCGCCAGAGATCTTTGCTGAAAAGCAGGGATGGTCTTTTCTTCAGCGATTTCTTGAGCTGGGCAGGATATTCCTTTGGTTGAAGCTTGGCGTAGTGGCGCAACATCTTCTTCTCATAGAGCAACTTAACCTTATCCTCAAGTTTGTCAAGACACTTTATGCATTCTTGATTCAAGTGACCAACCGCACGGAGATAATTGATAAAACGCAAGCGAGTTGCGAGAGTTGATGCCTGGAATTTGAGCTGAGAGTCCAGGTCTTGGGAGCGGCTGACGCTCTCGGAGAGGTTTCTGTACGCCAAAGACTGTACGCTGCAACTGAAAAAACGTCCGAACAGGCTGAGGTACAACCATAAAGGAAGGTCCTGTGTGGAGTCTTCAGCAGAGGCAAATTCCTCCAGGTAACTGCTCAGATAATCTGTTCTATATGTAACCCCACCAGCTACAAGAGGATTGTTCTCTGAAAGAAGGTATTGCGTACCCCGAGATATGGTGCCGTAGCTTTTATCCGGACAGTTCTCCAATATCGGCTTGTAGGATGCTGAATCAGTCTTGCCTTTGGTGTGCTCTTCAAACTGACGGCGGGCAGAGGACAGGTCGTCTGCTTCGGAGATCAGGAAGAAGCCGCTTGTGGCAGCCTGGGCGTCGGTGTTAGATTCAAGGAAGGAAATCTGGCGGTCCAGGAATGCAGAATCGGCAAGGATGTCGTCGCTGTCTATCTGCGATATGTACTTGACGTTGAGGCTAATGGCATACTTCAGGCAATGAAGGAAGTTGCCGGACACTCCCCTATGCTCTCCGTCCGTGATGTCATAAATAGTGGGGTAACGGGTAGCGTAGTCAGCACAAATCTGGCGGCTGGAATCGGTAGAGCCATCATCGCTGAGGATGATGCAGAAAGGGCGTGAGGTTTTCTGGGTGAGTATGCTCTCCAAGGTATCTCTCAGAAACTTCTCCTTATTGTAGACTGTGACTATTACAGCAGCATCCATTCTATTCAGATTTTTTCCAGACGCTGAGGAGGTTTTTGATCTCAGTGATTTCCTTCTTTGGCAGGAACTTGTAGAAGGCAAGCAAGATCAGGCCGCCGATGATCAAGGCCACAGCAACGGCGGCGAGGTTGGTCCAGGTGGTGTTGTACCAGCCATACTTTCTGCAAAGATAGATGAAGAGGGCAGCCACAAAACCTGCTATCAATGAGATGATTACGCAGATGAGGAACATCGGGAGCAAGTCTTTCATCTGCTGCAGCGGGGAATAGCCGATAGTCCTGCCGGAGCAGACGGCGTAGATGACCAAGGTCAGGATGGATGCGGCCACCATGCCCCAGAGGAGGATGTCCAGGTCTTTGCAGATTATTCCAATGACTATGGAAATGGCCATCAGGACTTTCTTGAGGATGTCCATTGCAAGGTAGAGCCTCATCTTGCCCCTGACCTGAAGGATGTTCTGGTAGAGGTAATGGGCCGGGAAGAATGCTCCCGCCAGGCAGATTATGGAAAGGATATGGGCCGCCTGGGCCCATTTTTCGCCTACCAAGCCCACTATAAACGGATATGAAAGGGCTGACAGGCAGAAGCCTACGAGAACGGACACGGCCATAACCACCTTGAGGATGGTGCGGAAAGCGTTCCTTAGGCGAGGGATGTCGTCCTGAACTTTGCTGAGGACAGGGAAACTAACCCTCTGGACAACCTGGCTGAGGTTGTTTGAGGTTACGTTGCTGTATTTTTCGGCACCGGTGTACTGGCCGAGGACATCAGTTCCGAAGCCCTTTCCGATGACAGGGAAGTAGATGTTCTTGAACGCGGTGTCCAAAAGGCCGGTAAAGAGCACGTTGGAGCCGTAGGAGAACAGCTCCTTGAAACTCTTGCCGGAAAAATTGAAGCTGATTCTCCAATGCCCTACAATCCAGAGCATTATAGTGTTGACCAGCTGCTTGGAAAGCTGCTGGGCTACCAAGCTCCATACGCCGTAGCCTCTGAACGCCATCCAGATACCTACGATGCCGCTGATAACGGAAGCGGAAATGGAGCATTTGGTAAGGCTCTTGAAGTCCACGGCCTTAACCAGAAGAACTCTCTGGATGATGGATACCGCATTGATTATAAGTACAAAGGAAAGAATCCTCAGCAGGTCTTTAAGCTGTGGCTCACCGAAGTATGATGCCACATACGGGGCCGCCAGCTGCAATATGGCAAAGCAGACAAGGCTTATGGCCAAGTTGGTGACAAATGTGGTGGAAAGATCCGCCTTTGTAGGCTCCGGCTTCTTGATGATGGCAGCCGAGAACCCGTTGTCTATGAATGAGATAGATATCGCGATGAAAATGGCCAGATGACCTATAAGGCCGAACTCGTGAGGAGAGAGGAACCACCTCTGGAGGACGAACGCCACAACAAAAGTAACGGCAAGCGAGGAGAGATTCTCTATGAAACCCCACCTCGCTCCGCTTATTGCCTTCTGTTTCAGGTTGTCTGCCATCCCTTTCAGGTTATTTCATGGACTCTGCGGCCTTGCAGAAGATGTCAAGGCCCTTGGTGGTGAGCGGATGGTCTATCAGCCCGATGATGGACTTATAAGGGCAGGTAGCAACGTCGGCTCCGGCCTCTATGCACCTGAGTATGTGGTTGGTATGACGGATAGAAGCGGCCAGTACCTGGGTTTTGAAGCCGTAATTTGTGTACATGGCCACAATCTGCTCTATGAGCTGGATTCCGTCTTCGCCTATGTCGTCGAGTCTTCCGATGAACGGGCTGCAGAATGTAGCCCCGGCCTTGGCTGCAAGCAGAGCCTGGCCCACGGTGAACACCAACGTGCAGTTGGTCCTGTAGCCTTTGTCGGCGAAATACTTTACCGCCCTGATTCCTGCTTCCGTGCAAGGCAGCTTGATGGTAATCTTCTGAGGGTCGATCTGGTAGAGTTCCTCTCCTTCTCTGATCATGCCTTCGTAGTCGGTTGCAAAAACTTCTGCGCTAACAGGGCCGTCAACTATGTCGCAGATAGCCTTGTAGTGCTTGAAAATCTGGTCCTTGCCCTTAACGCCTTCCTTTGCCATCAGGGAAGGGTTGGTGGTTACGCCGTCCAGGACTCCGAGAGCGTTCGCCTGGCGGATCTGTTCAAGATTTGCAGTGTCGATAAAGAATTTCATACCCGTATTGTTATTTTCTGTTGGAATACATATCGCGATAATACCTCTTGTAGGCGCCCTTGGTGATGTTCTCCACCCACTCCTTGTTCTCAAGATACCAGGAAACTGTCTTCTCGATGCCTTCCGGGAAGCTGGTCTCTGGCTTCCAGCCGAGTTCCTTGCGGAGCTTGGAAGAGTCTATTGCATAGCGGAGGTCGTGGCCGGCACGGTCTGCCACGTAGGTGATCAGCTTCTTGGATGTACCTGCAGGACGGCCCAGATGCTTGTCCACAATCTTTATGAGCAGGTTCACAATGTCTATGTTGCGCCATTCGTTCAGGCCGCCGATGTTGTAGGTTTCCCCTACCGTTCCCTTGTGGAACACCAGGTCTATGGCCTTGGCGTGGTCTTCCACGTAGAGCCAGTCTCGCACGTTGATGCCCTTTCCGTAAACAGGCAGCGGTTTGTTGTGCTCTATATTGTTTATCATCAGCGGAATAAGCTTCTCAGGGAACTGGTACGGACCGTAGTTGTTGGAGCAGTTGGTAAGCACCACCGGAAGCCCGAAGGTATCGTGATAAGCCCTAACGAAATGGTCCGAAGAAGCCTTGGAAGCCGAGTATGGGGAATGCGGCTCGTAGCGGTCAGATTCCTTGAAAAGCCTCTTGTCAAACTTCAGCGAGCCGTAAACCTCGTCGGTGGAGATGTGGTAGAAGCGGTGCTTCTTCTCCATCTGGGCGGCATTGGAGAGATTGCAGCCCCAGAACTCCTTGGCCGCCTGCAGCAGCGTGAGGGTTCCTATGACGTTGGTCTTTGCAAATGCAAACGGGTCCTTGATGCTGCGGTCCACGTGGCTCTCGGCCGCAAAATGGATTATACCGTCCACTCCATACTCCTTGAGAGTGGCCATAACTTTCTTGTAGTCAGTTACATCGCCCTTTACAAACACGTAGTTCTTGCGGTTTTCTATGTCTTTGAGGTTGGAAAGATTTCCGGCGTAGGTAAGCTTGTCGTAGTTGATGATCTTGGTTTTCGGATACTTCTTGGCGAACATCCTCACAACGTGGGAGCCTATGAACCCTGCTCCGCCAGTTATCAGTATTGCTTTCATCTTTATCTTGCTTTAAGATTCTTCAGGCATATTTTAAGGCTTTCTCTCCAGTGAGGAATCTCTATCTGGAACCTCTGCTTGATCTTGCTCTTGTCCAGAACGGAGAAGGACGGGCGCTTCACCTTGCTCGGGAACTCGTCTGAATGACAAGGCATTACGCGGCAAGAGGCATTGCTTTCCTCAGCGATGGCGCAGGCAAAGTCGTACCAAGAGCAAACTCCCTCATCGGTGAAATTGTACACTCCGTTGTCCACCTTGCGGAAATCGCCTGAGGCCATCTCAATGGCTATGCGGTAAACCACAGCAGCCAGGTCTCCGGCGTATGTAGGAGTACCCACCTGGTCGAATACCACGTTCAGCTTGTCTTTGGAGGCAAACAGACCCAGCATGGTCTTTACGAAGTTCTTACCGAATTCCGAGTAGAGCCAGGCAGTCCTGACAATGGCGTAGCGGGCCTTGTCCGCCTGCTTTGAGGAGATGCCTTCTCCCTCAAAATTTTCTGCTATAAGCCTTTCTCCCTCCAGCTTGGACTCGCCGTAAACTCCGGACGGAGACGGCTTCACATCCTCGGTGCGAGGCTTTGTGGAGCGCTCCTTGCCGAACACGTAGTCTGTGGATATATGTATCAGCGCAGCATTGTTCACCCTGCAGGCCCTAGCCAGAAGCCCGGGGGCCTCGGCGTTGATCTTGAACGCCATAACCCTGTCATCCTCAGCCTTGTCCACATTGGTGTAGGCGGCGCAGTTTATCACAATGTCTATGCGGTTTTTCTTCATGTAGGCGCTTACCGCCTTGTAGTCCGTGATATCGAGAGTATCTACATCGGTGAAGAAAAACCTTGCGTCAGCAGAATTTGCCATAAGGGCCAGGGAGGTTCCCAGCTGCCCGTTGGCGCCCGTCACCAGAATGTTTTTCAATGTATCTTTCTTTGCCATGTCTATAGACTTTTGATGTACTGGCTCAATGTCGGGTGGAGGCGGTCTTTAGGGCTGAGGATCATATCCCTTTCAGGCAGCTTCCAGTCTATGCCCAGGTCGGGATCGTTCCAGATGATTCCGCCCTCGGACTCCTTGTTGTAGTAGGCCGAGCATTTGTACTGGAAGATTACTTCCGGGCTGAGGACGGAAAAGCCGTGCGCAAAGCCCTCAGGAATAAAGAACTGCAGATGGTTGTCTCCGCTGAGCTCTATGCTCACGTGCTTCCCGAAGGTAGGAGAGCCGGGCCTCAGGTCCACTGCAACGTCCAGAACCTTGCCTTCTACAACTCTGAGGAGCTTGGCTTGGGCGTACGGAGCCTTCTGGAAATGGAGGCCGCGCAGCACTCCGTAAGTGGAATAGCTCTGGTTGTCCTGGACAAAGTCCGGAATCTGGGTAGCCAGTTCCTTGAGGTCCTTGCGGTTATAGCTCTCGTAGAAATATCCTCTCTCGTCTCCGAAAATGCGGGGCTTGAGTATCAGAACCCCTTCTATGTCTGTCTTGATGATTTCCATTTGCCTACTGATGTGCAAGTTGTAATTTTCCCGACGCCAGGTCCAGAAGATACTGGCCGTAAGGGTTCTTGGCCATAGGAGCGGCAATCTCCTTGAGTCTCTCGGCGGATATCCAGCCTTTGCTGAAGGCGATGGCTTCAAGACAGGCAATTTTTATGCCCTGCCTTTCTTCCAACACCTGAACAAAGTTAGTTGCCTGGTACAGAGAATTATGGGTACCGGTATCCAGCCAGGCGAAACCGTAGCCGAACTTCTCGGCTTTGAGGTTGCCTTGCTCCAGGTACGCCTGGTTTACGGAAGTTATCTCCAGCTCCCCTCTCCAGGACGGCTTCACGTTCTTGGCAATCTCCACCACGCTGTTCGGGTAGAAATAAAGGCCAACCACCGCGTAGTTGCTCTTTGGTTCCTTAGGCTTTTCCTCAATGCTGAGCACGTTGCCTTCTTTGTCAAACTCCGCAACGCCGTATCTCTGAGGGTCATTCACCCAGTAGCCGAATACGGTTGCCTTGCCCTCATCCACGTTCTCCACCGCCTTCCTCAGCAAGTTAGAGAAGTTGTTGCCGTAGAAGATGTTGTCGCCGAGCACAAGGCACACGCTGTCATCCCCTATGAACTTCTCGCCGATGATAAAGGCCTGAGCCAGACCGTCCGGGGACGGCTGCACCTCGTAGGAGAAATTCACCCCGAAGGAACTCCCGTCGCCGAGCAGCCTCTTGAAAGAAGGCATGTCTTCCGGAGTGGAGATTATCAGAATGTCGCGGATTCCGGCCTTCATAAGCACGGAAACCGGATAATAAATCATCGGCTTGTCGTAAATGGGGAGAAGCTGCTTGCTCACTCCCTTGGTAATCGGGTAAAGTCTTGTCCCCGATCCTCCTGCCAGTACTATTCCTTTCATAATTCAGTCAAAATCAATGCTATTTGCGCAGGCTATCCAGCGGCTGGGCCTCCGGAAGGGTGTCCAGCACCACTTCCATATCATCCTCGGTCTCATTCATCAATCCTCCGAAAAGGGAGCCTATGCTGCCCAGGATGTCCTTTACCGGATCAGAGGCGAAAATATCGCTGAAGATATTCTCCAGCTTGAGGGTATCGCTCTCCAGCACGTCCTTGAAGCCGTCCATATACGCCGGCAGCATTTTGGCATAGTCTGCCAGCTCCTTGAGCATTCCCTTGAGGCTGTCTGCACTCTGCTCCATTGCATTCTCCAGAAGCAGAGCGTGATAGCGTCCCATTGCGTTGGCCACTCTCTGCTTTTCTTCAGCAGAGTAGCTGCTCTCGTTCTTCTGGTATTCCTCTATCAGCTTCTCATACTCGGCGATGGACTTGTCCCAGTCTTCCTGTGTATAGCTGGAGGAATTGACCTGGGCCTTGACCACAAAATCGTCTATGTTCTGCGGAACATTGGCCTTTGGAGTGACGCAAGACGACAAAAACAGGCCTGCCGACAAGATTATAAGAATTGATGATTGTATTGCTCTCATTTTTTCTTAAATTTGTTATCGTACAAATTTAGCAAAAACAAACTTATAATTAACATAACTATGAAACGTATTCTTTCTCTTTTTTGCACTGCCGCTGTTCTTCTGTCCGGTGTAGTCCTGACTTCATCCTGCGGAACTCTCAACAGCGAGGCTCTGCTTGCAGGCGGCATGCAGGCCCTTCAGGCCGCTACCCTTTCCGATGCCCAGATCAAGGAATATGTGGGCGAGTACATAGCCCAGTCTGACAAGGAAAACGTAGTTCTTCCTGAATCAGACCCTTACACCAAGCGTCTTAGAAAGCTTACCTCGGGTATCACCCAGGTTGACGGCACTCCTCTGAACTTCAAAGTTTACAAGACCGACCAGGTTAACGCTTTCGCATGCGCAGACGGAAGCGTAAGAGTTTACACGGGCCTTATGGACCTTATGACAGACGATGAGGTTCTGGGCGTTATCGGCCATGAGATTGGCCACGTAGGCCTCAAGCATACCAAGAAACAGTTCCAGCAGGCTCTGCTTACCACGGCTCTTCGCTACGGCCTTGTAGCCGCCGGCGGCACCATCGGGGCCCTGTCCTCTTCTCAGCTGGGCGACCTCGGCCAGACTCTTGCCAGCAGCTCCTTCTCCAGGTCTCAGGAGTCTGACGCAGACGACTACGGCTACGAGTTCCTGGTAAAGAACGGCAAGAACCCTTACTACATGGCCATGGCCTTTGAGAAACTCGAGAGCCTCAACGCCAACGCCAAGACTTCCAACGCCGTAAACAACCTCTTCTCCACTCACCCTGACACGCAGAAGAGAATCTCCAGGATGACTGCCCGCGCTGAGAAGGACGGTTACAAGAGGCCTGCCACAAAGTCCACCACTACCACAAAGAAGAAATAAGGCCTATTCGGTTTCAACAGACAGGCTGCCAGTAAACTTGCCGTTGGCGCGGTATGCGGGAACGTAGGAAGATTCCACTTCCACAACCGGGGCCGAGAACCTTCCGTTCTGGACCACATAGAACTCTTCACGGATGGTGCAGGATTCCTCTGCTAACACGTCGAAGTAATACTCGGTGCGGTCTTTCCTGACGCAGCGGTATGCCGACGGAGTGAACCGGTACCAGTTGTCCAGGACAAGCGGCTTGAGGCCATAGTACTTGCCGGAGAGCTGCTCCACAGGCATCAGGCAGGCTTCTCTTGGAGCCGTGACCTTCACGAAGCTGCGGTTTTCCTTGCTCCAGATGCGGTATTCGGCGCAAATCTTTTCTCCGCGATGGATTGCATCGCCATCCTTGAGTTCAACGCCGTCGCGGAGGAAAATTCTTTCTATCGTGAAGCCGTTGCCGCTGGACTTTATATCGGCAAACGGGAGTTTCTCCGTCTTTGAAAGAGTAAGCACTGAGGTCTGGCGGATGCTGTCTGAAGCGTCATTTATGCTGCGGACCGCATTGAGGAAGTAGAGGTTATTGCTCCATTTCTGAGTCTGGGCCTGAAGCAGAAGCCACAGCCTTACCTGGTCCGCAATCTCGGCAGCACAGACTGCTTCCTTCCGCTTTTTGTCCTGTGAAGAATAAGCAGAGAGCACATCTGATATCAGAGAGTGGGCAAACGCCTCGTTTTCCAGCATTCCCTTAAATGGCATCACGGCATTCGGGTAATATGATCCCCCATCCGGGTGATGCTGGGCATAGTCAATCAGATTCAGCACATCGTCCTCCACAGACTTGTTGAACTTGGCCGTGGCAAACAGATTCTCTCCCCAGGCTTTTCCCAGAGCCATACCTTTGTCGCTGGAGAGCAGATTCTGCACTGTCCTGATTCTGCGGGCTTTCTCAAAAGTCCAGTAGTTCGGGAAATCCTTCTTGTATGACGGGGAAAGATATGAGCGGGCGAACTTGCGGAAAGCGGAAAGGTTTGACCTGAAAGTCTTGCGTTCGCTGCGGTCGTCTTTCCCGAACCCGTCGTTGAATACAATTTCAGGATAGAAAGACCTCACATACATATACTGTTCCTCGGACAAGCCACCGCACCACCACGGCCAGGCCACGGCAAACTGGTTGGAGTCCAGATACCTGACTGTAGGGCTCATATCCGGGATATCGCATCCTATGCTCCTAAGGTATGCAAACCTCTCCAGCACAGCCGCGGTAATGGTCTGGTTCGCTTTCATCTCCTTCATCCACGAGAAGCCTCCGGTGGAGTCTCTGAAAGCCATAACCTCGTTCCAAAGCGTGTCCGCATCTGTATTGAGGCTTGTAGAATCAGCCTCTGAAGCTCTTGGCATCTTTGCAAAGCAGAGCGCGTCGAGTTTGCTTATCACATCCTCGCCCCGGGATTCCATTCCGGCTTTGACAAACCTTTGGAGAATGTCGGAAACGGTTTCCTGCTTTATTTCAGCTCCTTCGCTTGATACATTGTTGAAGCTGTAGCGCAGACGCCTGATGGCCTCCTGATCGTCTGCTCCGGAAAGAAGCACTGCCGAATGGGCTTCGGTAATGCTCTGCGATGCTTCCTTGACAGGTACGGCAAGCTGAACGGCATCTGAGAAATCCTCCCCCTGGAATGCCACCCTGAGGCCCAATGTATCCATTCCCGGAGCGATATCTATAGGGCTATGTACAGACATAGAGGTTCCAGCCTCCAGGCTAAGATGCTCAGAATAAGACTGAAGCGGAGCCTGTTCGTCCGTCTTTGGTGTACCGTTGTAGGCCACAATATAGGCCCTGCCGTCAAATGTCTCGGAAGTATCTGATGTCTGGGCCGCAACTGTCGCAGAAATGTCATAACGGTCTCCGGCATAGAGGTAGCGAGGCTCTGTCAATGAAACCTTCACCGGAATTGAAACAGTCAAATCTTTACTGAAGAATCCGTTACGCATATCCTTATTATGGGCGAACAGGTAAAGATGATATGACGATAGCCTGTCAGATGTTTTGAAACGGAATGAGACCTCTCCATTTTTCACAGTTAAATGAGGCTGGAAAGAGAGCACATCCTTGAAGTCTTTCCTCATCGATATTTCGCTGAAATCAGGAAGATAAGATGCTCCCTGAGCGGCCATTCCGGATTTATTTGTAGTTATGACCACGACTCCGTTTGCAGCCCCGCTACCATAGATTGCACTCGAGGATGCATCTTTCAGGATATTTACAGACTGGATATCACTCGGAGAAAGGCTTGCAAAAGCATCTCCTGGAACTGGGACACCGTCAACAATATACAACGGCTCGGAAGAGTCATAAGATCCAGCCACGCCTCTTATTCTCATAGTGCCGGGAAGATGGTCCGTTGAGTTGACAGTAATGCCTGCAACTCGTCCCCGCAGAGCACCTGCAAAATCATTCGCACCACTTCTTTTCTTCCCGACTCCATATGCAATAACAACTATTTCTTCCAAATCGTCCTCTCCCCATCCAAGCTGGTGTTCCCCATCCCCTCCCATTCCGACATAAGTATCTACGTGTTTCGAAGGAGTCTTTGTAAGAAGAGACAGGCTTTTCCACATATTGCGCTGAAAAATGTCGGCGGAACGGTCAAAGACGGAGGCAACAGCCTCTCCAGAGATTTTGTCGCTGAGAGTGAATTTGTATTCGTACTCCTTTGACGGAGAAAGCTGGCCCGGGAAGTGCGTAGCCTCAATCCTGAACCTTATGTCTTTCTTTTTGCGGGTATAAACCTGTTCGTACTCAACCTCGCGGTTATGCCTGAAATACAGAAGGCACAGACGGACTGCTTCGGAATACTCAGGCTTGTACGGGATTACGAATTCATTTAATGAAGAAGTTTTGTTCCCGTCGAGATGAATAATCTGCTTGTGAAGAAGCTTGTCTTCATCAAACAGCGCAGCGGCAACCCAGATTTCCCCGCTTGCCGCGCCTAGTTTGAACTTGATATTATCCCCCTCTACGATATCAGCATTCAACGGGTCGAAGTACGACTCCACTAGCTGAGGAATAGTTTCTGACCCTGAATCCTTGAGCAGAAAAAATGTCAAACTATCCTCCAGATACAAATCCGAGGACGATTCCGGAAGAGTTTTCCTGACCTTGCCTTTGACTTTCAGAAGAAAGATCTGCTCAGGGAAAGACGAAAGGTCTATTGTCTGCCTGGTGCCTGTCTCTCCTCCTCCAAAGTGAAGGGTATCTCCAGCCAAAGAAAGCAATGTGTATGTATAAGGAATCTTTATTTTTCCAGATGAATAATCCTCTGAAGCAGTGACAACAAAGGCCGCAGTATCTGATGAAATAACTCCGCGAGGACAGTCTGTTTTCAAGTCATATTTCAGAAATTTTTCTTTAACTGAATCAAAAGGTTTAGGCATATGAAACTGGGCCTTGCTGGAGTTTTCCAATTCAACGTCAAGGTCAAAATAGAGGCTGACGGGTATCTTTTGCTCAAATTCCCGGACTTCTCCGCTTTTGTCTGAAACCTTGAAATGAAATTTCAGAATAAGATTTTCTTCCGGAACATACTGTGCAGAAAACCTGCCTCCAGGGAGCAGTTCCACTTTCTGCCTGGACAGAGTGTCCCGGTAATTGATTACAGCCAAGTCTATATCGGCATCTGTCAGAGGATGTCCGGAAAAAGTGGTTAGAGTACCGCTAACTGTAACCGTATCCCCTAACTGGTACAATCTCTCCGGGTTGTCAAATGTCATTTCGAAGGAAGGCAGCGAATACTCGTCAACCCTGACAAAGGAATTGCAAGTCACATTCCTGTCTTTCATGATGAAGTCCAGTTTCCAATTCCCGTTCCTGTATCCTTCCGGCAGGAAAAACGAGCCTGAGGCCGAGCCCAAGCCATTGGTGGTCAAAGACATCCTCTCCACCTCAGCAAGGTCTGCATCGCTGAGGACAGCAATAATTTTTTCTCCCTCCAGCACCCTGTAAGCCTTGTAAGGATCTCCGTCAAACGCTACGATCTTGAATCTCAAGGTATCTCCAGGACGATAAGCTCCCTTGTCTGGAATGAACATCACCTGGGAGCCCTCGTCAGATTCTTTACTCCCGCGAGATTTGGAGCCTGTATGAATATATGAAGATCTCTTTTGTGTTCCGTCTGCACCGGCTGATGTCATATACCACAAATCATAGGAATTTTTGTTTCTGTCCTGGCTGAAATCAGTTCTTTGAGGAAGATCAAAAAATTCTCCTGAAGAGTCAAGTTTGCGGGTGAACATCAACTTGTCTTTCCTGTCGTTAAAATAACTCTTGATCTTTAGCAAATTCAAATTATCTACAGGTTCCCCTGTCTTTGAATCTGCGGCAAAAACCTGACTGTTATCTATTACCGCAACTGAGAGGCCGTACTGGTTGTATCTGGATATGCCCTTGCCTTTGTTGAATGAAATTTCGTAATGGCCATCTTCCAGCTTAGGAATCTTCCAGCAAAGGGTGTCATATAAATAAAAATGGTTGTCAGACTTGTCCACCGTACCCGAATAGACAACCTTGTCCTGATCCGTGTTCCTGACCTTGACCGATACAGGACCGGAAACGTTCCTGCAATAAAGCGTATAGGTGCCGTCGTCTTCTCTTTGAGCAACTATAGCCTCATCATTCAGATTAGCTGACAACTTCCGGACATCTTCAAACGAGGCTGCCAGATATTTGACAACATCATCCTTTTTTGCTTTCTGTTCAACCTCTTTCAGATACTGATTAACCTGACTGTCCAATTCTTTGAAATCCTGTTCTGATGCATTATTTTTCTCCATTTCCTGAAAACGGAGGCAGAGCAATTTCCCTTTGGGAATGAATTCCAGAGAAGTGCCGGAATACTCCTGCAGCAAAGCTTCCAGGTCTTTTTCTTCCTTTGCCTCAAGACATTTCAGATATCCTTCCTGCAAGAAATTCCCCTTTACATTGTCCTTTATGTCCTTTTCTCCGCCCCATGCCCAAAGAAAGTAATCGAAATCATTGTCTATCAATTCTATCGGGAAATTTCTAAAAAGCCATCTCCTGTAACCGCCTCTTTCTTTGTCCATTAAAAATTGTTTGTGATAACAACCCGATAATGCATCCTTGTTCTTGAGAAGATAGTCTATTTTGTTGCCTTTGATTCTCCAGTATGAATTGCTGACAAAATACAGAGAAAAGAAAGGGCTTGCATTTTCCTCAATAAATGCCAATGTTTCTTTGTAAACGGAATCTGTCTGCCCGGAATTCAGATGATAATACTTTATTGAGAAAATCGTGCGGGACGACTCGTAAATCTGTTCTTTAAGCCCCATTGAAACCGCATACTGCCGTATCTGTTCAAGAATGGACAATTGCTTGGACTCACGGCGTTCTTTCCTGTAGGCTCTCCACAGATTCTCAATTACCGGCGGAACTTCTTCCTTTGGAATTATCTGAGCATTCAGATCCACCGCTGCCCAACAGGCGAGAAAGACAATGACGAGTATTTTACAGGCTGCTTTCATAACTCTGGACTTCTCAATGATCAAATCAATAAGTAAAGATAGCACCAATAATTTATCTTTGCAATCAAGATAAGGCAAAACAACATGATTCAGGTCAGCGATATAATCAAGAAAAAGCCCGCAGAAATGCAGAATCCGCTTCAGGAAAAGGCATACGAAGCCCTGGACAAACTTGGTATCGGGTTCAAGAGAGTGGACAACTCCCCTGCGGCAAGCATGGAAGACTGCCACATAATCGGCGAGAAACTAAACACTGAAGTGGCCAAGAACATCTTCCTTTGCAACCGGCAGCAGACGATGTTCTACCTGTTCATCACCAGAAGCGACAAGCCTTTCAGCACCAAAGATTTCGGACGGGCGCTCCAGATATCGAGAGTGTCATTTGCCCCTGCGGACAAGCTTATGGAGATGCTCGGGGCAGAACACGGAGCCGCCACAGTTTTCTGCCTTCTGATGGATCCGGAGCACAAGGTCAGATACATTATAGACAAAGATGTGCTGGACAACCTGGACAGCATCGGCTGCCCGGACGGCACCTTGACCTGCTATATGAAGGTTCCAAAGGATATTCTGCTGAAGATTCCCCAGCTTTCCGGCCACACCCCCACGATAATAGAAGTATAGAAGAAGTATAAAAGAAAAAAGCCTCTCAGAAGTATCTGAAAGGCTTTTTTAGTGGGAGCAATAGGAGTCGAACCTATGACCCTCTGCTTGTAAGGCAGATGCTCTAAACCAACTGAGCTATGCTCCCGAATCGTGGCCACTACGGCCGAATTGGGACTGCAAAGGTAGTGCAATTTTTCAAACTTGCAAGTCTTTTCCGAAAAATTTTTCAGAAAAACTTAAGCACCTCGGCTACTACGTATGAACTGCCGCCAATGAACACAAAGTCTTCTGGTTTTGCATTATTCTTAATCCACTGTAAACCAGCTGCTATGCTTCCATCTCCGGGGATTTCTCCATTGAAACCGGATTCGTCCATCCTGGCTTTGAGATCCGCTGCCGGAAGGGCTCTTGGAGTGGATGCGTTTACATACAGGTAGTGGGCGTCTATCGGCAGGAATTCAACTTCAGCGGCAAGGTCCTTGTCTTTCATCACTCCGAAAAACATAATCAGCCTGCCGTTATTATGCTCTTTATAGGTTCGCTCCACCTGAGGCATCAGGACCTTCATACCGTGGGAATTGTGTCCGATATCGCAGATGACAAGAGGAGTGTCGCCGAGTTTCTCCCATCTGCCCCTCAGACCTGTTATATGGGCAGCGTTCTCTATGGCCTCCACCATATCGGCGAGGGTGCTTTCAGAGAGGTCTTTCTGGCTTTCGTCCAGCATCTTTCGAAGGACAACGGCAAGAGCTGTGCAGACGGTCTTGATGTTCTTTTTCTGGCAGTCTCCCTTGAGGTCCATCCGGCCTGGGTCCACGCTGGCCAGAAGGCAGGTGGCGAGAGTTACGACAGACTTCAGGGATTCTTCCCTTGCATCTATATCGCGATGAGAAAAACTGCGGAAAGCCCCGTCCGGGCTGAGATTGTAAGGATTGAGCTTCTCAGCGAAGTATATGTCTGTACAGCAGTCAGATGCCTTGTCTATGAAGACTCTCTCCACACCGGAGGTTTCTCCGATGATTGCCGGGATACCAGGCTTGATGATGCCGGCCTTTTCCGTTGCAATTTCCTCCAGGCTGTTGCCCAGATACTGCATGTGGTCAAAGCCGATATTGGTTATGACGCTGGCCAAAGGACTGATGATGTTGGTGGAATCCAGTCTTCCGCCGAGTCCGCACTCAACAACGGCCACATCCACGTTGCGGTAGGAGAAGTAGCTGAACGCCATGGCGGTAGTAATCTCGAAGAAAGAAGCGTCGGTCTTCTCGAAAAGTTCCGTGTGGTCTTTTAGGAAGTTGAATACCCACTCCTTTTCCACCATCTGGCCGTCCACCTTGATCCTCTCCCTGAAATCCACCAGATGAGGCGAAGTGTAAAGCCCTACCCGCAGATTTCCTGACTGGCCTGGAAAAGACATCAGCGCCGAGGCAATCATGTGGCTGACAGAGCCTTTGCCGTTGGTTCCAGCTATGTGAACGGTTTTGAAGTCCTTGGACGGATGGCCCAAAGCCTCATCCAGAGCCAGCATGTTTCCAAGGCCGGGCTTGAAAGCCCTGTCCCCCACCACCTGGAAAGACGGAAACCTCTGGTAGATTTCCTCCAGCATCCTGTTATACTCGATATCTGTCATAACATACAAATTTAAGCATTTCCGCTTTATTTGCTCTTGGATGGTTTTTCAACACCCGGCGGTTGATAAATTAACCTTCTAAGAAGGTTATTGAGGTACCGAACGTACAAGTATTATGCGTAAATTCGCAAACTATGATTATCTTCTTCAAATCAAAATCTGGCAGCGTGGTGGCTGTAAAGAGTTCCGCTGGGCTCTCCGACGATAATATTAATGCGCTCAAATGGCTTCTCGGCGATGCCTCTCTGATAAAGGGAGAGACCGTCAATGGCAATTTCACCGGCCCGAGAAGGGAGATGATAACCCCTTGGAGCACAACTGCAGTAGAGATTACCCAGAATATGAACATCTCAGGAATCGAGAGAATGGAGGAATACTTCCCGTACCGCGGCACTCCGGTTTATGACAAGATGCTGCAGAGGCTCTACAGCGGGCTGGACCAGGAGATATTCACGGTGAACAAGAAGCCTGACAAGGTGGTCTACATCAAGAATCTGGCATCATACAACAAGAAAGAGGGACTGGCTCTGAGCAAAGACGAGATCGAGTACCTGAACGGAATTGCCAAGAAGATCGGCCGTCCGCTCACAGACAGCGAGGTGTTCGGATTCAGCCAGGTGAACAGCGAGCACTGCCGCCACAAGATTTTCAACGGAACATTCATCATAGACGGGAAGGAGATGGAATCGTCTCTGTTCCAGATGATAAAGAAGACCACCAAGCTCAACCCGAACCTGGTGATAAGCGCCTACAAAGACAACTGCGCCTTCCTCCAGGGGCCGAAGGTTAAGATGTTTTACCCGGAAAAGCCGGAGAAGCCATCGTTCTTCAAGACAAAGGAGAGAGAAACCGTAATAAGCCTCAAGGCCGAGACTCACAACTTCCCGACTACCGTGGAGCCGTTCAACGGAGCGGCAACCGGAACCGGCGGAGAGATCAGAGACAGAATGGCTGGCGGCAAGGGCAGTTTCCCGATTGCCGGAACCGCTGTCTATATGACCAGCTATCCGAGGTTTGATGCCTCAAATGCTAAGCCTATCGAGAGGCCATGGCAGAAGGACAAGCCACGCAAATGGCTGTACCAGAGCCCAGAAGAGATACTGACAAAGGCATCCAACGGAGCCAGCGACTTTGGCAACAAGTTCGGCCAGACGATAATCTGCGGCTCGCTGCTCACCTTTGAGCACGCCGCAAAGCAGAAAGGCGTGGAGAAAGACAACCCTAAGTTCGGCTACGACAAAGTCATAATGCTGGCCGGCGGAGTGGGATATGCAAAGAAGGCAGATGCCGCCAAGGAAGTTCCCGAGAAAGGCGACCGCCTGGTGCTGCTTGGCGGTGACAACTACCGCATCGGAATGGGCGGCGGAGCCGTAAGTTCAGTCAACACAGGCCAGTACGGCAACGAGATTGAACTCAACGCCATCCAGAGAGCAAACGCCGAGATGCAGAAAAGAGACTACAACGCCATCCGTGCACTCAGCGAAATGGACAAGAACCCTATCATCTCCGTACACGACCACGGGGCCGGCGGCCATCTGAACTGCCTTTCCGAGCTGGTGGAAGAAACCGGCGGCAAGGTGGATATAAGCAAGCTCCCTATCGGCGACCCTACCCTTTCACTGAAAGAGATCATAGGCAACGAGAGCCAGGAGAGAATGGGCCTGGCGCTCAAGGAAAAAGACGTGGCACTGCTCAAGACAATCGCCGAGAGAGAAAGAGCTCCGTTCTATGAAATCGGCCAAGTTACTGAAGACCATAGGTTTGTGCTCCGCGACGAAAAGAAGGGAGAAAGCGCCATTGACCTGGAAATGAAAGACATGTTCGGCAGCGCCCCTAAGACTTATATGAAGGGAGAAACCGCCGAGTACAAGTTCAATCCGCTCAAGTTCAGCACTGAGAAATTCACCGATTATCTGAACCAGGTGCTCCGTCTGGAAAGCGTAGCCTGCAAAGACTGGCTTACGGACAAGGTGGACCGCTCGGTTACCGGACTTATAGCCCTGCAGCAGTGCTGCGGCGAGATTCAGCTCCCGCTCAACAATCTGGCAGTCACCGCCATAGGATATGACAACAAGGAAGGAATCGCAACGTCTCTGGGGCACGCCCCGGTTGCCGGACTGATAGACTCCGCCGCAGGCAGCCGCCTGGCCATGGCTGAGGCTCTTACAAATATTGTTTGGGCTCCGCTTTCCGGCGGACTGAAAGGCGTTTCCCTGTCGGCCAACTGGATGTGGCCTAGCCGCAATCCGGGCGAGGACGCAAGGCTCTACAAAGCCGTGAAGGCGGTCAGCGACTTTGCCGTTGAGCTGGAGATCAATGTTCCTACGGGCAAAGACTCAATGAGCATGACTCAGGCCTATCCGGACGGCGAGAAAGTCCTGGCTCCGGGTACGGTTATCATTTCAGCGGCTGCGCCTGTTGAAGATGTGAACAACACCGTTTCCCCTGTCCTGAAACCTGTAGAAAAGAGTTCCATCGTGTTCATTCCTTTCAGCCAGAGCTCTCCTGAACTTGGCGGAAGCGCGTTCGCACAGGTTCTCGGCCAGATCGGCGACAAGGCTCCGGATGTGAATGACGCCGGGTATTTCGGCCTGTGCTTCAATGCCGTGCAGCGTCTTGTGAAAGAGAAACTCATACTTGCCGGCCACGATATAGGATCCGGCGGATTGATAACATCCCTTCTTGAAATGTGCTTTGCAAACCGCAACGGCGGAATAGACATCAAGGGAATCAGCCTTCCAATGACCGAGTTCTTCTTCAGCGAAAAGCCTGGCGTTCTGCTCCAGGTTGCAGACAGCAAGCTCAGGGCCGTGGACAAGGCTCTGGCATCCTTCGCAGATGAAAAGCATCCTGAAGGAGTCCAGATGATGGCCATAGGGCGCATCTCTCCTAAAAGACGAATCAATATACTGAATACCATAAAGATAGATATAGACAAGGCAAGAGATGTCTGGTATTCTACCTCGTATCAGATGGAACTCCGCCAGACAAACGCCAGGAGCGCCCGCCAGAGAGCCGCCAACTTCAAGAAGCAGCCTCTGGAGTTCAAGTTCCCGAAGGGATTCGGCGGAAAAGCCCCTGCAGCCATAACTGAAGCCGACAGGAAGAAGGCTCCCGTTGCCGCAATCATCCGCGAAAAAGGCAGCAACGGAGACCGCGAGATGGCCTGGTGCCTGTATATGGCGGGCTTTAGGGTTAAGGACGTGCACATGACGGACCTGACCAGCGGAAGGGAAACCCTCAAAGACGTGCAGATGATTGTGTTTGTGGGAGGTTTCTCCAACGCTGACACTCTGGGAAGCGCCAAGGGCTGGGCCGGAGCCTTCCTATATAACGAGAAGGCCAACAAGGCTCTCAACGACTTCTACGCCAGGAAAGACACCCTCTCTCTTGGCATCTGCAACGGCTGTCAGCTGATGGCGGAACTCGGGCTGATAACTCCTGAGGACAGGAGCAAGTCGCCGAAGATGCTCCACAACCTGTCTCACAAGTTCGAGAGCGGATTCGTGGGCGTGGAGGTTCCCCGCAGCAACTCCATACTTCTCAAAGACCTGCAGGGAAGCAAGTTGGGCATCTGGGTAGCCCATGGGGAAGGAAGGTTCAATTTCCCTGCCGGCAACCTCAAGCCAAGCGGCAAGATCCAAGATATGGAAGTGGCCCTCAGATATTCATACAATGAGTATCCGGCAAACCCTAACGGCTCTCCGTTCGGCATAGCCGGCGTTTGCTCTCCTGACGGAAGGCACCTGGCTATGATGCCTCATCCGGAAAGGTGCATAAGGCCTTGGAACTGGGCATACTACCCTACTTCAAGAAAAGATAAGGACACTGTAACTCCTTGGATTGAGATGTTCACCGCCGGAGTAAAATGGTGCCTGGAAAACAGAAAATAATCGCTGAGAAATATTCAAAAACATACAATATGAAAGAGACAAAGACGGATAGAAGAAAGACTGCTTCAAAGAGCTCTAAGACAAAGTCCAAGAAGCTGGTCAGTCTGGAACAGGTGATTAAGGTCAGAACCCGCAAGCCTAAGATTTTTGTGCTGGATACAAATGTGCTCCTCCATGACTGGAGATGCATATTCAAGTTCCAGGAGAACGATCTGGTTATTCCTCTGGCTGTTATAGAGGAGCTGGACAAATTCAAGAAAGGAGACGGCACAATCAACTACAATGCAAGGGAATTTGTCAGGAAGGCTGACGAGATCTCCGAACTCAGGCTCTATGATCCTGAGAAAGGTTACCCTCTTGGCCAGGGACTTGGAACAATAAAGGTTTCTCTGAACAGGCCTTTCCCGCCTGATCTTGCAGGCTGCTTCTCCAACGACGTGCCGGACCACAGGATACTCGCAACCGCCATCTGGTACAAGAACCAGTATCCGGACCGCACCGTTTGCCTGGTTACCAAGGACGTGAACCTCAGGCTCAAGGCCAAGGCTCTGGGAATGTTCACCCAGGACTACCTCAACGACCATATCAAGGAAGAGAAGTTCACACAGGACTATGACCGCGTCATCCAGCTTGTCAATGTGCCGGAAAAAGCCATCAACAACCTGATGAGCGGCATCGGCGTAGACTATAAAGACCTGAAACTAAAGGTAAAGCCGGCTTTCAACCAGCTCTTCAGGATTCCTACCAAGCACACCGACGTGGACACCAACGATGGCGAGGATGAATACCTGAACATGAACTGGAACGACCGCGACCCTATCCGCGACAGCATCATCCTGGCCCGTTTCGACGCCCGCAGCGGCAAGGTCATAAGGGTGCTCCCTCAGACTCAGTACGGAGTTTCTCCTAGAAACGAGGAGCAAGTGTTCGCCATGGATGCCGTTATGAACAGAGACGTTGAGCTTGTGTCACTTACAGGAACCGCCGGAACCGGCAAGACTCTGATAGCCGTGGCCGGAGCATTAGCCCAGGCAGACCACTACGAGCAGATTCTGGTGGCAAGGCCGGTTATTACTCTCCAGAACGAAGAAATGGGATTCCTTCCTGGAGACGTGCAGGAGAAACTGGCCCCGTTCATGCAGCCTCTGTATGACAACATTGCCGTCATCAAGAAGAACTTCGGCCCTTCCGCCAAGGAGAACATCAAGATTGAGGAGATGCTTAGAACCAAGAAGCTGGAAATCGCCCCTCTGGCCTATATCAGGGGCAGAAGCCTCCAGAAGACTTATTTCATCATCGATGAGGCTCAGAACCTTACCCCTCACGAAGTTAAGACCATCATCACCCGTGCCGGAGAAGGCACCAAGATTGTCTTTACAGGTGACGTTCAGCAGATTGACCAGCCATACCTTGACAAGTACTCCAACGGCCTTACCCATATCAGCGACAAGCTCTACGGAGAAAAACTCTTTGAGCACGTAAACCTGATAATGGGCGAAAGAAGCCGCCTGAGCGAACTTGCCGGCAAGAAACTATAATACTTAGCAACAGGCAATTAACACTGCCTGCAATATCACCTCCAACTGCATACATCTAGGCCCTCAATCCGGCCTAGATGTTTTGCATTGCCCGTAACAGCCACAAGGCCATTGACTTTTGCAGTGCAACCAATCAGAAGATCCTTGTCCTCAATTGCCATTCCCAGTTCCTTAAGCCTTTTCTTCTGCCGCGCGGCCTCCAAATAGGCCTCAGAACTGTTTAGTACTGTAAACTTGGACTTAATAAAATCAACGATAGCAATGTTTACAGAAGATTCTTTGCTGGCAACTGCACCGCAATAAAGCTCATACAGGGTAATGTCAGCGATAGCGCACATCGCCATCGTGACTTCCCTAACCTTCTGGGCAACTACAGATGAAGATGACCTTATAAGGTCTATAACCATATCGGTATCAAGAAGATACTTAGCTACCACTCTCTGATCTTCCATGGCGTTCTATCCTCCCTAATCCTCTTCATAATCTCTTCAGTGGTCCCTTCGTCCACCCATTTCCCGGCAACAGCCGCCAGGAATTCTTCCGTTTCTCTTCTTCTTTCTTCCATTTCTTTTTC
The DNA here is from genome assembly GCA_017962375.1 of Bacteroidales bacterium. GTDB lineage: Bacteria > Bacteroidota > Bacteroidia > Bacteroidales > UBA932 > Egerieousia. Next base: position 118,326 of record JAGCVJ010000010.1, on the reverse strand, counting down.
AGTTATAATTTCCTTCGTAGCCTCAACTAGTACATTGCTCACATACTCGTTAACGCTAACTCCATTTTGTTTAGCCGCTTCCTTCACCCGATCGAGCAACAGGGGCTCAAACCTGAAAGCGGTCTGAATCTTAGCATTTCTGTTTGTTTCAGTCCTATCCATTCTACTTGCGTTATACTCTCTGTTATACATTTATGTTACAAATATATGAAAACATATTGAGATAACAAAATAATGACTGCTAAAAAAAGAAACCCGTCGCATTTTGAAACCGGTTTCTCAGACTTTCTATTACAAGATTCAGACGCTATCTAAGTCAGAACCAGATACATGTATTAACCTCAACCTCAACCATCTTCTCTACAGTATCCTCCAAAGAAGGAAAGAAATCTATTCCCGATAATGTTTCAAGTTCGTCTATGGTCATGTAACAATCTTTCATCGATTGTCTATCAGGAATATTTTGCATATAGAATCCAATAGCATGATACTTTCCATCAACACAAACAAGTAGAGCCTTAAAGAAGCCATCAGGAACAATAATTTTATGTGGCCCTATTGTTCCAAAACGATTTGTCCCAATAATTGGCCCTGTCGCTACATATATCTTTCCATATTTATTTGCCCAATATCTAACTCTTTTCTCTAAAGAATGCCAACTGCCATTATTAAGTGTTTCGTTTTGAGGACAACAATTTGTATAATAGAATGTTTCCTGCATTCCTTTCTCCGTCCACTTGAAATCTCCTGCCGGCGCCATATGACCTCTAGACCAACCAGAACCTCTATAATCAGTATCATCCGCCTGGATTAAACCGATGTGTTCATCTGGTATAAATTTCAAATGTTTTCTACTATATGGACCATCTGTATGCTCTGATACTAATTCATATGAAACCCATACAGGGATTTTGCTCATTATATCATAAGACAAAGTATAGTCTGAATAATATATGGTTCTATTTATTTCACTTTGAGAAGGAAGTTCAATTTTAACATCACCATCTGAATTCGGATAGCTAATGCAACATACTGTTGCATGCAGGATGAATATTAAGATAACACCAATAACAGATAACCGTAACATTATTAAAAAGAATGGGCTTTTTGTGAATTATCCATACGGATGTTGCCGATAACAGGAACAATATGTATTAGGAATCGTTGGTTGAATTCCTCTCGAGTCGTATCTCTCGGCACTCCGCCCTCTCCGCTTCCGCAGATTACTAGTTCGCACTTAAGCATTGAAGAAAAATCGATGCCATTTTTTCGCCAAAATTGATGAAGTGCAAGAGCACGTTGGTAACTCAGGACATCATTGTTGAAGTAGGGATTGATGTAATATCCATCGGCAGATGCCTGCCCCTCAATGACTACCAAATACTTAATGTCCTGCTTCTTATCGTGCATATTCTGCAAGTTTCGCACAGTCTTTTGTATCTCCTGACCAGCTGCAATAATACGCTCTCGAAGAGAGTCAGCAGCCATCTTATTCGCGCGATCAACCATAAGTTTATACAGATCAAACTCACCTTTCTGGTAGGTAACTTGTATCTTGAAGATATGCTTTACATAAGTAGAATCGAACTCAAAATAGGTTGGATCGATATTCTCAACTGTCTGATAAATCTTCTTGATTTCTTCGTATTTGTCAACGATTTTTCTCAATTCTCTTTCCTTCACACGGAATCGGCTATAAGATACAGCAAATAACACCACCATAATTGCAAACAAGGTAGTGACTATGTCCACATAACTTGGCCAGAATGAGTCTTTGTCGCCTTTCTTACGCATTATACTGATAAGGATTACTTACGCCCGAAAGGCCAGATGCCACGCTTTCTTGGCTTTTCTTCGCCTTTAGAACCGCTAACGGTACACTGGACTTTGATAGGACGGTGGGCCAATTCATCAATCTTAGCATTACCTTCGCGCACGGCTCTGGAAACGTCAGAAATCGCAGACTTGTCCGCAATGGCTGTTTTGATTTCACCGAGGCCGCTTTCAAGTGCCTGCAGACGGTCAAGGTTGGACAGTTTCCGGTTGGCATCCTCGACATCAAGCGTCTTGTTAAGAGCCTTGATGAACTCTTCAAGTTTCTGTTCAACGCCAATCTTGCAATCGCGGACAATTGTATCGTAAGCCGTCTTGAAATCCTGCATCGCCTTTTCAATATCGTCCCTGTTCTGGGAAACGGCACGGCGGAAGGCTTCGGATAGGTCATTTACGGCCTTGGTCTGCTCTTGGTAAATCTTGTCAAGTTCCTCTACCTGAGTATCCTGATATCGGTAAACGAGACTGTGCTTTGTCTTGAGGGCGTTCAGTTGCTCCTCAATGGCGTTAATCTGCGTGTTACCAAGTAGCTGGGTTTGAGCGATATTCACGCCCAGGGCATTGATGCTCTTTTCAAAGGTGGTGACACGATCAAGAATAGAGTTGATTTGCTGCAGCAGCCTGGTAGGAATCTCAAGCGACTGGTTGTAAGACTCTTGCTTTTCGGCAAGGGTGTTGGTGGAAGCGATGATGCGCTCCTTGGCCTCTTCCAGTTTCTGGATGGACGTAGTGACGGAATCGAAACTGTTGGCAGCAGTGACGAACTTGTCCAGAGTAACGACCATTTCATCCTGCTGCAGCGTCTTCAAAAGCTGGTCCTGCTTCTGGATGTTCTCGTTGATGAGCGTCATATTGCTGCCCATCTCGGCCACGGCCTTGGTAAGGACTTCTGCATTCTCAGCAAACGTTCCCTTGAACATATCCGTACAATCACGGAAAGCAGCCTTGAATTCGTCGATAACAGCCCGGAAAGATGGTTCGAACTTGCCGATAGTACTGCGCAGACGGTTCAGAGAAGAAGATATATTAGTTCCCAGGGTAGGAATAACCTCCATCTGGATGAACTCAAAGAACTCATCCTTCTGGGCATCAACCTTCTTCTGGACATGGCTCGCGTGGATGTTGCTGATGGTCATCAAAAGGAGACCAATCAGGGAGGTAACCATCGACACGATGATTCCGCCAATCAGTTCCTTGACCATCTGGTCCGTGATACCGCCATCTCCCTCTCCGAGACCAGCGTTGAAACACTTCAAGCCGATGTATACGCCAAAGAAGGTTCCCATCAGACCAAGGTAAGTCGGGAAGGAGACCTTGGATGTGGCGAACTCAAAGAGAGAATCAATCTTACGTTCAGTTTTATCCTTAATTACCGCATATTCAACGGCACCGCTGGTTTTGGAAATGTAGTCATTTATCTCGCTCACCAAATCCTGGGCATTCTTAGAACTCTCCGGCTCTGCAATCAGCGTCAGGTTGTCTTCATTCTCCTTAGTCTGCCATTTCTTTGAAGGAAAGAAAAGACTCAATTCGTTCAGTTTCAGATAAGTATGAATGAAGAACCCGAGCTGTACTGCAAAAAAAGCAGCAACAGTTACCCAAGGATTCGAGTCGAGAAACTGGAAGAAACTCATAGTTTATCGCTTATAAATGCCTGTCAGTTTCAAGATTGCCTCTACAACCGGCAGGAAGAACAGTGTATCGTTGAACGGCTCCTGGAGCATATACTTGTCAAGAATCTCAGTCTGGAACTTGGAAACCAGCGCATCCTTGACAACAGAATCCACTACCTCCTTCATCTTGGCGGAATCAACCTGCTCAATAACGGACTGTTGGATGAGAACATCCAGAACTTCCTTGTAAATTCTGTTCATCGCGGTGATCTCACGACCGAGTTTGTCTTTCATACCAGAAGTGTAAGCCTTATTGACGGCCTCGACATCCTTATACTCCTTATTCTCACCATCTCCCAGATACACAACCGGCTTTGGCTCGACTGCACCGGCGCGATGATAAAGACCGCCGTAGCAAGTGCTTTCCTTGCGTTCGTTCGGAAGAACCAGTTCGATGTCTGAGATAACCTTGCCATATACTTTGGATACAACCAGTTCGGTAATCTGCTTCAATAACATTAAGGTATCCGTAATGTAGTTGTCAATGTACTTACTGCCGTTACCACTGAAGATGATGGTCCTCGGATAAGGCAGCTCGTTTGCCTTGAACATGGACGCCATGTAGTAAACGAGAGCAGTGTAATGATAGACGAAGGTCGAAATATGATCCGTCCTCAGTTTTTTGGAAATCTCGGTCTCTTTGTCATTGCTGATCCAAAGATTAATGATGTCACGGGTCGAAGTATGGTTCGACTTAAGCATCGCCGCATACAGATTTTTTAGCTCAGGCGTTTCGAAAGTTATCTTATCCTTATAGTGCTTAAAGATACCATTGTCACGGGCATTTACGAATTGATTATAACCGTTCTCCCAAAGCACATCGCAACCGAAGTGAACGGAGTTGGCAATCTTGGCATCTCCCTTTGCGTAGTACACAATATCGGTCGAACCACCACCTATGTCCATCACAGCTACGGATTCAACATTTTGGAAAGCAGCCTTGGTTGCAAAGTAGTAGTAAGGTGCCTCGGATTCGGTATAACACTTCAGTTGCTGGTCGGCGGAATCAAGATTCAAGATATTGGAAGCCTCATCTTTCCAAATCTTCTCAAAACTCCTACGGATGCTCTCTTTGAAGCTTAGCGGGCGGAACCAAATGACCTCCGTGCCGGAAATGACACCATTCTCCTGAAGAATGTCAGCCTTGATGAGAAGGAGGATCTCACGGATGAATACACGAAGATTCTTCTCATCCTCTGCCCATTTGATATTGGTGATGACGGTCTGGTTGCCGGCAGCACGAAATTTCTCATAGAAGAAAGCTATGTTGCTATTGTCGAATAGCATAGGTTTCCGGGTATCTTCACCGGTGACGCACAAAGCTGTACGAATCGGGAACCGATATATCTTATCATCAATAAGCGCAGGAACGAACTCGGTCTTTACAAGAGTCTTGAACGCCTCTGGAATCTTTCCTTCGATTCTGGAAGTCAGGCCTTTCTGGACAGATTCATCTTTTGCATGGAGATAGTTGACAATTTGCTGATCCATCTTCAACTGCTGAGGCTCAGTCATCTTGCCGCTCTCCCTCCGTGAAATGTACGTGTTTGACGTACCAAGGTCAATGGCATAAGAGAACTTTTTCTCAGAAGGCTCAGACTTATCCCATTTGGGAATAATGGCAAACGGATAGGTCTTTCCTTCCAGATACAGTTCGGCACAAATGGCATCGAAAGGCGTATTGAACACCTCGTAATACTTGGTGCCGCAATCATTGTCGCTGTCCTGCTGGGAGCGGGTAAAAGGCTCTTTTACGCCATTCTCAAACGTATCATCTGTTGCTTCTTCAACATGGATATACTTTCCATCCTTGTCAGCAGCATAGAACTCCAAGTCAAGATTGGCAATAGAGAAAGTCTTATTCTCGTTCTGGTCGGTCGCGGCCACAAGAATCTTAAAGAAATTATTCTCCTTTGCCTTATACGAGAGGACGTTCGGGAAGAGTGCGATGTCAAAATTGATTTTGGCCAAGGACAAGTCAAGAACGGTGCCTTTCCCGACACTCGGATTCTTATCGGTCGTATAGTAGCGCTCGTGCTTCTTTCCATTGCACTCTAATGCAACGGCCACATCACCATATGACTTCTTTGTACCTGTTATCTTGAGATCGCCGGCCTTAAGATGCTCAAGACCTACTTTGGTCAAAGGAAGGAGATAATCATAATCCCTATCAGCGCTGTCTGGAGTGAAGATGAGCGTTATGAACTTATCTGAATCAATCTTATAAGGCAGACGGATGATGGCATCGGTAAGATAATTGATGACATCGGTCGCTTTGCTGCAATAAATAGGGATGCCATTCACATCAAGCGGGGAATTGTCCAGGGAGAAAACAGGTTCCAGATTATCATCAGACCAGCGATTTGTAATCTGCCTATCAGCAGAGAAAGCCTGGATATAGTTTCTCAACTCCGTGAAACGGGAATCAATCTTAGCACCGCCAGAGAAGAGTTTGTTGTACATGTAGTTCTTGAAATCCTCGCTTCTGTTTTCGAAGAGCTGAATATCCTTGAAATACTTGCCACCTGCTTTTCTGGCGAGAGGCGTAATGTTAAGTGATTGGTAGATTGCACCGATGAAATCTTCTTCTTTCCTTCCGGCCCTGGTCACTGTCTTGAGGTCCAGATCAGGAGGTGTGATGAAACCGGTCATCGGAGAACTTGTTGCCAGAAGACATTCTTTGCCTTTATCTTCCAGAACAATGAAGAACAGTTTCTTGGAAACCTCTCCAAGATCTTCATTGAAATAACTCTCTACGACATTGCCTAGGATAGGGACATCTTTTTTGAGAACCTTCATCTGCTCCTCATAATTCCACTCCTTGATGACGATACGGCGGTCCTGGCTTTTCCAACGATTCTCGTGGTATTTTAGATTATAAAGAAGTTCAAATACGTCAAGCGTATTGGAAACCAGATGCTCGTATGCTTTTCCTGCAGGCTTGTTCTTGGGGTCGAGTTTCTGCTCCAGTACACGACGGAAAGCCTCCTTGAACACAAAGAAACGAGCGAAAGGAGTCGGCAGTGCATTCAAAGCACCGCAGTTGTCGGTGCGCTGCTCGCCGATTTTACCCAAATCTGCAGCGGTGATGCGACCTTGTTCAGCTGACCACTCAAAGTTGTTGGTTATGCCTCTCTGTATGATATTGATATCTATGCTACTCATAATATAATTACAGATTTTTGGTGTACACGTTGATGGCGCTGTAGGCAAACTCCATAAAGTAACGGAAGAGGTTGTCATGTTTCTCCCCGTTGCCCTTGTTGCTTGCCTTAATCATTTCAAGGAGATAGTAGGATTCATCCTTTCCTTTTAGTGTGTTGCCCTTCACCCAAGCGGTAAGTTCCTTGCCAGGTCCGACAAGATTGAGAGGGGTAAACCCACGTGCATTCTCTGACAATTCCTTGTACCACTGATAGAAACCTTTCGTGAAATTGTCTAGAGCAACAAAAGCATGGTCCCTGTAAAAGTCCTTGTTCATATTTCGGTCCTTCTTCAGCGGGAACTGTGACTCCTCAGGGAGAATCTTTACGAGAAGGTCAAGCAACATCATGTCGGCCACATTCTTGACTATTCCTTTGTATCCTGCGCCCAGAGAAGAGAGATCCAAGGCAACCTTGTCATCATAAATGGCGCGAGTAAGTGCCTGAGGTGCATCTGGTTTTGGTTTGGCGAGGAAGTCGAAAAGTGCAGTAGCGGCTACCAACTCTACAAAATGGGCCAGGTCCTTCTGCTCTTTTTCATTGTTCTTGTAATTGGCGAGAAGTGTCTGCTCACCGACATAATAAAGATAGTCTGATTTGACGTTATTCTCGTAGTAACTAAGAGCGGATTTTGACTTCGTAAAGAAGCTGGAAGAATCGATGTCACTGCCGGAAACTGTTGGATCTTCCAGGGAAAAATAAGGAAGAACCGTTACGGCACCCATAAGAGCATGCTGTACGTTAGGGAAACCTTCAGCATCTCGAATCTTTTTCTCAATAAGCGGATAGCCAGAAGCACCGGTACCGCCGAAGATGGAACTGATAATGAAGACACGATCGCCATTCTCGCAGTGACGAGTGAATGCGTTGTACCAGTCAGCCCCGTTTACCATTTCGTTTAGGACTACTGTTCCTATATTCGGATTACCCTTGAAACCAACTGAAAGGCTGTTGGTGAGGTTTTCATTTGAGAACAATGTCTGGACGAAATAATTGTTCACGTCATCATTGCTGAGGTTGCCGACATTCAAATAATTACCGAAGGTGCGGCGCTCTGCCATACTGGCACTAGTATTATTCTGCTCATCGTCAATCTCAGATAAGCGTAGAAACTGCGTGTTAAAGAATCCGTCAAGTGGATTCATCTGTTGGCCTTCGCTGGTCGTCGCATACTTATATATGCTAATATAGTCATTGATAAGATTGTCAACCTTGGTCTTCTCTTCAAGGTCAATGTGAGGATCAATGATGATGGGGACAATCGTGTACCCATTAGCCTTTACTCCAGATGCAGCAAGCATCGTGATGGCTTTCATTACTCGAAGTCCAGTTCCGCCAATGCAGAAAACGAATACTTTGTTTGCCATATCTATTTGCCTATTTTAAGGAATCTATATGCATTTGTCTTAAGGAACGAAACATTGCAGACCAAAAGGGCCACAATGAAAAAAACTCCGATGCTGTAAAGGATATTGATTCCGCTAATTCTTAGAATCATACCGATTCTTGCAGCTAGAGGAGACTTGACCAATATCAGCCCAATCACCAATGTTACAATAAAGGTGACAGCAGCAGAGATAATCATCCAGAGAAACCAGTGTTTCACTTTATAATGGCGGCCTGGCTTATTGTTATACGGCCCATAGTAGATGATGGCAAATAACAATGCTATGACTATGAAAGTGATAATAAACCAAACAGTGCATGCGTCAAGTTTGCTCCATAGAACACGCGCTTGGTTATAAAGCGTATTATTGTTTTTAAAGTGATTGAGGAAATCCGCCTGCTTGGGAAGACCCCATCCGTAAATGTCAACAATCTTCATATGTTAATTGGTTTTTGATATCAAGATTCGGTTCGGCTCCTGGTTCCAGTGATTCTGGACAGCCTGGAAAACGCCCTTGATGAAATCGGACAAGGAAAAAGACCCTGTAAGGTCTGCCTCTGCAGTGGCGTTTTGAATCTTCAGGAATTCATCTGTAACGTAAAAATCAGGATGATCCAGAGTCCACTCGATGACATCGGCATCCATTCGCATATTCCAAAGTTTTAACTCAACAGAAGCGACGGCGAGCCTTTCTAATTTTTTTTGATGATGGTTATTTATATTTATATTGATTTTACCCACCTCAATATCAGAACCATATGCAGACTTTACCTTAAGGCATTCCCTTAGCACATCTTCATCATTTGCTATGTGCCAGCGGAAATCTGACAAATCAAGGTTCAGTACGACCTTGCAAGTATCAGAGTATGAAACGTCGTAATTGAAAAAAGTAGGCTCATTATCAAGTTGAATTACATTATCCGGAACACCAAAGCTATAAGCAGGGCGCTTGTAATCAAAGCCAGTTTCGATATTGTCTAGATAATTATCTCGGTCAGAGAGAATCGTGGTAATGCAATTGCGTATTTCGGCAACGCAAACATCTTTGCCGATAATGACATAGTAATACGGAGACTTTTCGCAAGCCACATTGCCCTTTGCGTCGAGATACTCTGAATAAGCACCAACTACACTATAAGCCGAGCCAGGATACTTGCCAACAATATTCCTAATGTCAGTTGAATACTGCTGAAGAAGAACTGGCATTGCCTTATTGCCAACAGGGCTATACTTCATATCCGAAATCAAAACAGCTACAGCGCCATTCTCATAATCTAAATTGGACAGTATAGCTTCCAGCATAGCAGGCACCTGGGTTGCAACGGTCGATACAAAGCCACCTGAATTCATCTTGACCTTAAACTGCTCGCCGTTATACTTAGCTGCAATAGCGCCTGTGTTTGAGGGCACATAGACGCCCGGATTACCGAAATTCGAAACAATTGCCCAAACATCTGTCTTGAAAGCAGTCGCTCTATTCGCTCGGAAAAAGCCGTTCATGCTCCCGCTCACTTCCACAAAGAAGTCGAGGGAAGATGGCATCGCAGAATGGAACGTTGGACCAAGACTATCGAGATATACACCATTCTCGTCGAAGTGCGGGTCATTAATGCTGTTGATGGGTGAAGAGCAGGATGAAAAAATATAGGCCATAAAGGCAAACACACCTAATAATGCCCCAAAACTAAATGTTAAAGATGTCTTCACTAAAAATAGAATTTTGTCAGTTGCTCGATGACAAATTAATCCATAAATAAAAAGAAAGTGTGAGCCACTTAACTTATTCTACTGATAGGCTCTGGACAGCCCCGCAACGAACAAGTATATGCGCTCACACTGCTATAGACTGGACAGAGCCAACATATAGCCAGATGGAGCGAATAACTTTCTTCCCGTTGCAGTGAATTGTCCAGATTCATCAGTAAGGAATAAAGCTAAACGCTTTCTTATGTTATCGCTGAGACCGCATTTCTGCAGTATCGGCTCTCAAATTTAAGAAATTATCGACACAATTCACAGAAAAAAATCACTGAGAATAATCCAGGATTGTGTTAAATGATTCCAGAATCGTAAATGATTTGGATTGATGCGGGTAAAATGTACCGAATGGTAACCGCCGGAATGGAGTTTGGGCTTTCTTTGTGGGTTGAATATATTATTAAGACGAGATGGAAATAGAGAATGTAAATAGTAACGTTGTTGGGGAAAAGACAGAATTTTCAGGAGAAATAGTCTTATATCAGCCAAATAATGATATCCGGCTTGAAGTTCGAATCGCGGAAGAAACTGTATGGTTATCCCAAGCGCAGATGGCAGAGCTTTTTGGAACACAACGTCAAGCAATTACCAAACACCTAAAAAACATTTTTGAAACAAAAGAATTGAACAGGCAAGCAACTAGTTCCATTTTGGAACTAGTTCAAAAGGAGGGAAAGAGATTGGTAAACCGTCAAGTTGAATTATTCAATCTGGATGTCATTATTTCAATTGGATATCGAGTTAATACTCAACAAGGTATACTATTCCGTCAATGGGCTATTCGTATATTGAGAGATTATTTGATGAAAGGATACTCAGTAAACAATAGACTTGAGCACCTAGAACAGAGGGTTTCAAAAACCGAAGAAAAAATTGATTTCTTCATTAATACATCTCTACCGCCGCTTCAAGGGATCTTCTATGACGGGCAGATATTTGATGCATATGCTTTTGTTTGTGATTTGATAAAGAAGGCTAAGAAGTCTATAACACTGATCGACAATTATGTAGATGAATCTGTCTTGGTTCTTTTAGCCAAGCGTAAAGCCGGAGTATCGGCTAAGATATATACTCATGGCATAAGTCAGCAACTACAGTTGGATCTTGCCAGGCACAACAGTCAGTATCCTGCCATTGAGGTTGAGACTTTCAACAAGAGTCACGACAGATTTCTTATGATAGATGATGAGGTATATCACATAGGGGCATCTTTAAAGGATCTGGGCAAGAAGTGGTTTGGGTTTACGCTGATGAGTTTTATCAGTTCAGCAGAGATACTTGCTAAGATTAACGAAGGCTGAACTTGAAAGAAAAATGGCCTGGAATTAATCCAGACCATTCTTCTTTTAATGCTGTGTATCTGCTAATTGCAGCTACGTTCTTTGTTCATTCACGCTATTACTTGTAGCTCTTGATAGCTGCCTGGGCAGCTGCAAGCCTTGCGATTGGAACGCGGAATGGTGAGCAGGATACGTAGTTCATGCCGAACTTGTGGAAGAGTTCAACGGAAGCAGGGTCACCGCCATGCTCTCCGCAGACGCCGCACTTGAGGTTAGGGTTGGTGGTCCTTCCCTTCTGTACGCCCATTTCAACCAGCTTGCCTACAGAGTGAGGGTCGATAGACTGGAATGGGTCGGCAGCGATGATCTTCTTGTTGATGTAGTCCTGCATGAATGCTCCAACATCGTCTCTTGAGAAGCCGAAGGTCATCTGAGTAAGGTCGTTGGTACCGAATGAGAAGAACTGTGCGGTTCTGGCCATACGGTCTGCCATGATGGCTGCCCTAGGGATCTCGATCATTGTTCCGAAGGTGTACTTGATCTCGATGCCGTACTTCTGGAATACCTGGTCATAAGCGGCCTCGCAGATAGCTTTCTGGTCGTTAAGCTCCTTGTAAGAGATAGTTACAGGAATCATGATCTCAGGCTGTGGATGATAGCCTTCCTTGATCAGCTGCGCAGTTGCAGTGAAGATAGCCCTGAACTGAGTCTCGCTGATTTCAGGATAAGAGATACCAAGTCTTACTCCACGATGACCCATCATAGGGTTAACCTCGTGCAGAGCCTCGCCTCTTCTCTCAACATCCTTGAGGGTGATGTTCAGATCCTTGGCAAGTTCCTGACGCTTCTCGGCAGACTGAGGAACGAACTCGTGAAGAGGCGGGTCGAGCAGACGGAAGGTAACAGGCTTGCCGTCCATAACCTTCATGGTCTCTCTTACAGAAGCGGTTACGTATGGCTCAAGCTCGTCCAGAGCAAGCTTTCTCTCAGCTGGAGTGTTGGAAAGGATCATCTTGCGGAGTTTAGCAAGAGGTTCCTCGGAATTCTTTCCGTAGAACATGTGCTCGATACGGAACAGACCGATTCCCTCAGCGCCGAAGTTGAGAGCCATCTGTGCATCGTCAGGGTTGTCAGCATTGGTTCTTACGCCAAGCACTCTGTACTTGTCAACGATCTTCATGTAATCGATAAAGCTCTTGTTCTCAGAAGCGTTCACTGTAGGAACAGGAACGTCGTAAACCAGTCCGCGGCTTCCATTCAAAGAGAAGATGTCTCCTTCCTGGTAAGCCTTGTCGCCGATGGTCATAGTCTTGGTGAGCATGTTGATGTGAACAGCGTCGCAACCTACGATGCAGCACTTGCCCCATCCTCTTGCAACCAGAGCGGCGTGGGAAGTCATACCTCCTCTTGCGGTCAGAAGGCCGTCTGCAGCCCTCATACCCTCAACGTCCTCTGGGTTGGTCTCCTCGCGGACGAGAATAACCTTCTCCTTTCTCTTGGCAGCCTCAACGGCAGCCTCCGGAGTGAAGACGATCTTACCTACAGATCCGCCAGGACCTGCCGGAAGTCCCTGAGCGATTGGCTTGAACTTCTTTTCTGCAGTAGAGTCCAGAATTGGGTGGAGAATCTCGTCGAGCTGCTTAGGAGCCACTCTCATGACGGCGGTCTTCTCGTCGATCAGGCCCTCGGCCAACATATCCATAGCCATATTCAGAGCGGCCAGACCGGTCCTCTTTCCTACACGGCACTGGAGCATCCAGAGCTTGCCGTCCTGAATGGTGAACTCCAGATCCTGCATATCATGGAAGTGATGTTCCAGATTCTGCTGGATAGTGTTCAGCTGCTGATATACGTCAGGCATAGCCTTCTCGAGTGAAAGCAGATGCTGGTTGTGCTCGTTCTTGGTGGCGTCGTTCAGAGGGTTAGGAGTGCGGATACCTGCCACAACGTCCTCACCCTGAGCGTTGATCAGCCACTCGCCGTAGAACTTGTTCTCTCCGGTTGCTGGGTTACGAGAGAAAGCAACTCCGGTTGCTGAATTCTCGCCCATGTTTCCGAATACCATACTCTGTACGGAAACTGCTGTTCCCCAAGTGTCTGGAATACCCTCAATCTTTCTGTAGGCTACAGCCCTCTTTCCGTTCCAGGACTTGAACACGGCAGCGATACCGCCCCAGAGCTGATCCATAGCGTTGTCTGGGAATGGCTTGCCAAGTTCCTGCTTTACTCTTATCTTGAAGTCTTCGCAGAGAGCCTTCAGGTCTTCCTCAGTAAGGTCAGTGTCAGAGGCATAGCCCTTCTCTGCCTTTACCTTTGCGAGCATACGGTCCAGCTGCTGGCGGATTCCGTTTCCGTCCTCAGGCTCGATGCCCTCAGCCTTCTCCATAACTACGTCGGAGTACATCATGATAAGGCGCCTGTAAGCGTCATATACGAAACGAGGGTTCTTGGTTGCCTCAATCAGGCCAGGAATTGTCTCTGAGCAAAGACCGATGTTCAGAACGGTCTCCATCATTCCAGGCATTGAGCTTCTTGCGCCGCTTCGGCAAGAAACCAGGAGAGGATTCTTTGGATCGCCGAACTTGCGGCCCATGATCTGCTCAGTTGCAGCCAAAGCTGCATTTACCTCAGCCTCAAGGCCTTCAGGGAATTTGCATCCAAGATCGTAATATTCGTTGCAAGTGTCTGTGGTGATTGTGAAACCAGCCGGTACAGGAATTCCAAGCTTGCACATTTCTGCAAGGTTAGCGCCTTTTCCGCCGAGAAGGTTGCGCATAGAGCCGTCACCATCGGCATTTACACCGCCAAAGCGGTAAACTCTTTTAACGTCTGCCATCGTTTTGTCAGTATTATAATTGATATTAATATGAATTCTACAATAATCAATCTGGCCCTATTTTCAAGGGCCAATCACAAAAATATATAAAATTTCCTGAATTTCCGCTATTTTTCAGCGATTAAGTTAAGAAACGCTTTAAAATTGGCATCGCTGAACAAGCCTTTGGCAAAAGCTATCGCCAGACCGTAATTGGTAACCGGAACGCCTTTCTCTGCAATGGAATTGACTCTGGATGTAATCTGGCGGGCAGTTGCCATGCATCCTCCGCACTGAATTGCAAGGGAGTATCTGTTATGAGGCACATCATCCAGTCCGGAAACAAAGTCAAACAACAGCTCTTTTCCGGTGTATTTTTTGAGCATCGCAGGGATTTTCACCCTGCCGATATCGTCGCAACTTGCTCTGTGAGTGCAGCTTTCCAGAATCAGCACATGGTCTCCGTCCTTTAGGCTGTCTATCTTTTTCACCGATTCCAGGAAGAGGCCGAACGGCCCCTTGAGCCTTGCCATCAGTATGCTGAAGCTTCCCACAGGAATGCCTTCAGGAACTGCTGCCGACACCTCTGAAAACGCCTGGCTGTCGGTTATCACAACCTTATAGTCCTGGCCTGACGCAAAGATCTTCTCCAGCTCAGACGGCTGAGCCACAGTAACTATAGCCTTGTTGTCCAGAAGGGCTCTCAGAGTCTTCACCTGCGGCAGAATCAGACGGCCTTCCGGAGCGCCTCTGTCTATAGGGCATACCAGAATCACGCGGTCCCCTTCTCCGGCCAGAGACTTGGGAACCAGTGCCTTGGATTCGCTCTCGCCGCTCAGCATCCGGGCGATGGCGCCCAGCATAAGATCCCTGTCCGAGACCCTTTTGCACGACACATTCATTATGGGGCATCCGAATTCATCGCCGAGAGTCATCCTCAAGCTCTCGTCCAGGGGTTCCAAGTCTTCTTTCCCATGCACCAGAATAAAAGGCACAGACCTGCCTTTCAGATAATTGGCAAGGTTGCGCTCATACTCCCCGAACCTGTTCGATGTAAACAGCAGAAGCGCCAGGTCAGCTAAGTCAGCCTCCTTGAAACTCCTCTCGGACCTCATTCCTCCAACTTCTCCCTCATCGTCGATTCCGGCTGTATCAATCAGGTTGCACGGGCCCAGGCCCTTGATTTCCATCCTCTTCTTTACAGGATCGGTGGTGGTTCCCGCAACAGGAGACACTATGGCCACATCCTGCCCTGCAAGCAGATTGACCAGCGTGCTCTTGCCGGCGTTCCTGCGGCCCAGCAAAACTATGTTCTTGACTTCATTCATAGACAATTATCCGTTTCTAAAAAACTGAAACACCAGGATTATCAATTTCTGCAAAAGTAACTGAATTTATTTACGTTTTGGCAACCGCCCTTTCAAATTCAAGGATAACTTGCGGCAAAATCACTTAAAACTCAAAAGAATATGAAAGACAACAGAGAAAAGTCGCAGAGCAGCGCAGAAAGCTTCATCCAAAAGGCAAAGGCATTCGTCAAGGAAAACCGAAAGCAGATAATCTGGCTCATAGTCACCGCCGTAATTGCCTGGTTCATAATGGAACTCATCTCCAACTGGGCAGCGTTTTCAGCCGGCTTCCAGGAAGGAATAAATAAGTAAGCCGCTGAAATTCAGCGGCTTGCTTGTAGTCCCACCGGGAATCGAACCCAGATTTGAAGTTTAGGAAACTTCCGTTCTATCCGTTGAACTATAGGACCAAACCTTCTAATACGCCCACCTGTAGAATATGCTTCCCCAGGTGAATCCGGCACCGAACGCACTCAGAATCAGGTTGTCACCCTTCTTGAACCTGCTCTTGAAGTCCCAAAGGGTGAGAGGGATAGATGTTCCGGCAGTGTTGCCGAAGCGGTCTATGTTGATCAGCACCTTGTCTTTGCTCAGTCCCATCCTTCTGGCTGTGGCGTCAATGATTCTCAGGTTAGCCTGATGAGGAACCAGAAACGCTATGTCTTCAGCCTTCAGGCTGTGGCGCTTCATCATTTCTTCAGAAACGTCTGCCATGCTTACAACTGCGTGCTTGAACACTCCCTGCCCTTCCTGATGTATGAAGTGCATGTGCCTGTCCACGTTCTCGTGGCTTGCCGGATAAAGGCTTCCGCCAGCTGTCTGGTAGAGGTGCCTTCTTCCGATACCGTCTACGTGGAGGATAGAGTCCTGGAATCCAAGGCTGTCGTCCTGGCTCGGCTCTATCATGAGCGCTACCGCCGCGTCTCCGAACAGAGGGCAAGTGGAGCGGTCTGAATAGTCCACGATGCTGGACATTCTCTCTCCCGTGACGATGATGATTTTCTTGTATTCCCCTGTCTCGATGAAACGGCGTATGGTTTCAAAGGTGAAGAGGAATCCGCTGCAGCCGGCGTTGGTGTCGAAACCCCAGGCGTTCTTAATTCCGCACTTGTCGCAAATGATGTTTGAAGTGGCGGTGAACACCATATCCGGCGTAACGGTGTGGCAGACCAGCATCTGAACTTCAGACGGGTCTGTCTTGGTGGCCTCGAGCAGCCTCTGCACGGCTATAGAGCCCATGAACGAGGTGCCCAGACCATCTTCCTTGAGTATATGCCTCTCCTTGATGCCTACCCTGGACATTATCCATTCGTCCGAGGTATCCACCATAGTTGAGAGCTCTTCGTTCGTGAGAACGTACTCAGGAATGTAAGCCTCAATACCGGTTATTATAGCCCTTGGCTTACTGTGCATTTTCCTTTGCAATAACGAGACGTCCACGATAGTAGCCGCACTCAGGGCATACGTGATGATACATTACTGTAGCACCGCAGTTAGAGCAAGTAGCCAGTGTAGGCAGCTCTGCCTTGTCGTGTGTTCTCCTCTTGTCTCTCCTCTGCTTGGAGATCTTGTGTTTAGGATGTGCCATTTCTTATAATTTTAAAATTCTTAATTCTATGCTTTATTTCTCCTTGTCTTTCAGCAGGTTCTTCAATCCGCTGAACGGAGAATAAACGTCATTGTCATTTTGTCCTTTCCCCTCTTCGGCCTGCAGGGAATTCAGCTTTGCAAGCATCTGAGGATTACACTGTCCATCGGGATGAACCGTAACCAGAGGCAGGTTCACGCAGATGTAGTCGTAAATGAACTGCTTCAGGTCTACTTCGGCCTCAGACGGGTCTACGATAATGAATTCGTCTGAGCTTTCAGCCTCTTCTCCCAGTCTGGCGGAGCGGATTGCCAGATTCTCGCTGAATGAAACCGGAACCTGAAGCTCGTCCAGGCACCTGTCACACTCCACGGTTGCCGTTCCCTGCCCCTGTACAGTGGCATTCATCCATCCGCTGCCTTTCTCCAGCACTACCCTGACAAGTATGTCAGCATCTATAATCTGCTGATTGTCAAATTCCCTGAAAAGGTCTCCCTTGACCGGGAACTCGTACTCGTACTTTCCTTGGGCAAGTCCGCTTATGTGAATCTTGTAATCCATAGGGGGCGCAAATATACAAACTTTTTTACAATATGCAAGAGTTAGCCCTGCATCTTGTGCCTCTTCCTCTCGTTCTCGTCCAGATAGATTTTACGGATGCGAAGATGCTTAGGAGTAACCTCCACCAGCTCGTCGTCCTGGATGTATTCCAGCATCTCCTCCAAAGTGAACTGCATTGGCGGAGGAAGCACGGCCTTCTCATCTGAACCTGAAGCTCTTACGTTGGTGAGTTTCTTCTTTATGCATACATTCACGTTCAGGTCCATGGCCCTAGTGTACTCGCCTACCACCTGTCCGGCATACACGTCTTCTCCTGGGTTGATGATCCACTTGCCCCTGTCCAGAAGCTTCCACATTGAATAGGCAATGGCCTGGCCGGTCTCCAAGGCTACCAGGGAGCCGTTTGTCCTCTTCTCAATCTCTCCCTTGTAAGGCTCGTAGTCCTTGAACCTGTGAGCCATGATGGCCTCTCCGCTGGTTGCTGTAATCAGGTTGCTCCTAAGGCCGATGATTCCTCTGGAAGGTATGTCAAAGTCCAGATGCACCCTGTCTCCGCGATGATCCATGTGCAGCAGGGCCCCTTTTCTTCTTGTTGTCATCTCGATTGCCCTTCCCACATATTCCTCCGGCACATCTAAAATAAGGTGTTCTATAGGCTCGCATCTGACGCCGTTTATGTTCTTGTCTATGACCTTAGGCTGGCCGATCTGCAGCTCAAATCCCTCTCTGCGCATTGTCTCGATGAGGATTGACAGGTGCAGCACGCCTCTTCCGTAAACTATGAACGAGTCTGAAGTCTTGCCGGGCTTCACTCTCAGGGCCAGATTCTTCTCCAGTTCCTTCTCCAGCCTCTCCTTCAGGTGGCGGGAAGTCACGTACTTGCCGTCCCTGCCGAAGAACGGTGAATCGTTGATGCAAAAGAGCATACTCATCGTAGGCTCGTCTATGGTGATTGGAGGCAGCGGCTCCGGATTCTCGTGGTCTGCAATGGTGTCGCCTATCTCAAAGCCCTCAATTCCCACAACGGCGCAGATATCGCCGCTCTCAACGGTCTCGGCCTTGGTTTTCTCAATTCCGGTGAACACCATAAGGTCTTTGATCCTCTGCTTTACCTGAGTTCCGTCGCGATGACAAAGAGTGATTTCCTGCCCTGCCTTGAGGATTCCCCTCTTAACTCTTCCGATGGCGATTCTGCCTACGTAAGGAGAGTATTCCAGAGAGGATATCAGCATCTGAGGAGTTCCTTCCAAGTCCTGTTCAGGGCCTGGTATCTCGCTGATGATCAAATCCATCAGAGTTGTAAGGTCTGTGGTTGGCTTTCTCCAGTCCAGGCTCATCCAGCCCTGCTTGGCGCAGCCATAGACGGTCTTGAAGTTGAGCTGGTCGTCGTTGGCGTTCAGGTTGAACATCAGCTCGAACACCTGGTCGTTCACCTCTTCCGGACGGCAGTTGAGCTTGTCCACCTTGTTGATTACCACAAGCGGCTTCTTTCCCAGGTCCAGGGCTTTCTGGAGCACGAACCTGGTCTGCGGCATACAGCCCTCGAAGGCATCTACCAGCAGCAGCACGCCGTCAGCCATGTTGAGCACCCTCTCCACCTCGCCTCCGAAATCGGCGTGGCCAGGAGTGTCTATGATGTTGATTTTGTAGCCTTTGTAAGGCACGCTCACGTTCTTGGACAAAATGGTTATTCCTCTCTCTCGTTCAAGGTCATTGTTGTCCAGGATGAGCTGTCCGGGGTTCTTTTCGCTTTCCCTGGTCACCTTAGCCTGGGCGATCATCTTGTCTACCAGCGTGGTTTTTCCGTGGTCTACGTGGGCCACAATTGCTATATTCCTTATATTTTGCATAACGGCCGCAAAGATAGTGCAATTTTTTATCGACATAACTCTTTATGAGTTATATTTGTGACATGGAAAAAATAATCATTCTTGATTTCGGCTCTCAGGTGACTCAAGTCATCGGAAGAAGAGTCAGAGAACTCAATGTTTACTGTGAAATTCACCCTTTCAACAAGTTTCCGTTCGAAGATTCGCTGAAGAAGACAATTCCCTCAGACATCAAGGGCGTGATCTTTTCCGGAAGCCCTTTCTCCGTAAGGGATGAAAACAGTCCTAAAGTCAATATCGGCGACTATGTGGGCAAGGTGCCTGTACTGGGTATCTGCTACGGGGCACAGTTCATAGCCCAGAACGGCGGAGGAATGGTAGAAGCCTCGCAGACAAGGGAATACGGAAGGGCAGAGCTTACTGTCGCGGATGAAAACGAGCCGATTTTCAGGGATGTGCCTAAAACATCGCAGGTGTGGATGAGCCACGGCGATTCCATCACCCGGCTGCCCGAGGGAGCAGAGCTGATTGCCTCCACCTCTTCCGTCAGAAACGCCGCATACAAGATTGCTTCAAAGTATATCTACGCTTTCCAGTTCCATCCTGAGGTGTTTCACACCCAGTACGGCGGAACAATGCTCAGAAACTTTGTCAAGGGCATCTGCGGCTGCAAGGGAGACTGGACTACGGAATCGTTCATAGAGGCAACCGTTTCCGAACTCAAGGAAAAGCTCGGAGAGGACGAGGTGATACTGGGGCTTAGCGGCGGCGTGGACTCTTCTGTTGCAGCTGTTCTGCTTAACAAGGCAATCGGAAGCCGCCTCCACTGTATATTCGTGGACAACGGCCTGCTCAGGAAAAACGAGTTTGAGGATGTGCTGGAGCAGTACAAGGACATGGGCCTTAATGTTGTTGGTGTAAGAGCCGCAGACCGCTTCCTGGAGGCCCTGAGCGGCATTTCAGACCCGGAAGGCAAGCGCAAGGCCATCGGCAAGACCTTCATAGACGTTTTTGACTCGGAGGCCCAGAAGATAACCGGCGCCAAGTGGCTGGCCCAGGGCACAATCTATCCCGATGTCATTGAGTCCAATAGCGTCAAAGGCCCTTCTGCCACAATCAAGTCTCACCACAACGTAGGCGGACTGCCTGAGAAGATGAACCTTAAGATTGTTGAGCCTCTCAGGTCTCTCTTCAAAGACGAGGTAAGACGTACCGGCAGAGCCCTGGGCATAAAGAGAGAACTGATCTCAAGGCATCCATTCCCCGGTCCTGGCCTGGGAATCAGGGTTCTCGGCGAAGTAACAAAAGAAAAGCTGGACATACTCAAAGAGGCCGACCATATCTTCATCTCCAACCTTAGAACCTATATGACCGAGCTTCCTCCTGCATCCAACGGCTTTGCCGCGGAAGAATCGGAAGTTGTCATCAACGGCAAGAAGATGAGGCCGCTGTACGACTCCATCTGGCAGGCGGGAACCATACTTCTTCCTGTCAGAAGCGTGGGTGTAATGGGAGACGAGAGAACGTACGAGTACACAATAGCCCTCAGAGCTGTGGTCTCCAACGACGGAATGACCGCAGACTGGGTACACATACCATACGAATTCCTGGCAAAAGTCTCAAACGAGATAATCAACAAGGTAAAAGGCGTTAACAGAGTATGTTACGACATCTCCTCCAAACCACCTGCAACTATTGAGTGGGAATAGGCCTGTAGCCTTACTCTGAGACAGGATATGTAATATCTCTGGTTATGCCGTCAAACATGACTACACCGTCTTTGACGAAAGCGGAGATGATGTTGCGGAACTTTGTGCCTCCGTCATTTCCCTCGTAATAATACCTTCCGTCTTTTTTCTCGATGTTGATGATATGGTTGTCGCCAAATCCGTCGTTGCTCTCAGAGCGGAAATCCCAGTTGGCATAGCCTTCTCCTTCATAGTCATAATCTTCTTTCAGCTGTGCGAGCATATTTGGGGTGCAATGCTTCTCCAGAAATTCGTCTTCTGTATACGAGGACTGGGCGAACATTTCTTTGATGAAGTCCATGATAACTTTGTCTTCTTCCGCGGTATTCTCATGAACGGGAACTCTGGACAAGTCATTTGCCTGGGCCTCTGGCTCAGATGCCTGAATTGCTTCTTCAGCCTGAGGCTGAGCCTCAGAAGGAGTCTTTTCCGAGTTTTTGCAAGAAGACAGGATTACTGAAACGCAGAGAAATGCGGAAAGCAGAATAACGATTCTTTTCATAGCTATGTGATTTAACTGTTATACATTTGACTATCAAAGTTAATATTTTAAATCTTATCTTTGTCAATATCAATGACAACACGAAGACAATATCTGGTAAATTCCTTCGCCGAGGATGGCTATGAGGGCAATCCCGCTGCCGTATGCATAGTGGACAAATGGCCGTCAGAGGCTCAGATGCAGAAGATTGCGCTCGAGAACAACCTGTCCGAAACTGCATTCTGCCTTTGCCTGAGCAATGATTCTGTTGAGCCTCAGTTCCATATTCGGTGGTTCACTCCGGGATGCGAGGTAGACCTGTGCGGACACGCCACACTGGCAACGGCTTACATCCTTTTCAAGCATTTTTTCAACGATGCCCGGGTATTGCATTTCAGGTCCAGAAGCGGAGATCTTCACGTAAGGAAAACAGATGACTTTGTAATACTGATGGACTTCCCGTCATATTCTCTGGAGGAGGTTACAGACGAGGCTGAGTTAAAGGAAGTTGCAGAAGCTCTGGGAGAAACTGGAGAGAAGATTGAAGCGCTTTTCAAGGGGATTGATTATGTGGCTGTGCTCAAGAATGCCGAAGATGTAATCGAGTTCAAGCCGGACTTCGGAAAGATTGCCGCCCTGAGGGGAGTTTACAATCTTCTAATAACGGCCAAAGGAGGCAAATATGACTTTGCATCGCGATGCTTTTTCCCTAAGGAGGCTATTGATGAAGATCCTGTTACAGGAAGCGCCCACTGCACTCTGGGACCGCTGTGGGCAGAAAGGCTGGGAAAGGAAGAACTTACTGCATATCAAGCATCTGCAAGAGGCGGAATACTGCATCTTGTGGTTGGAAAAGATAGAGTTACTGTAGGCGGAAGAGCGGTTGAAGTTTACCTCTGAGGATGATGCTCCAAGATGTTCTTCATCCACTGCTGTGAGCTGACGTGAGTGTAGATTTCAGTGGTGAGGATGCTCTCGTGGCCGAGCATGTCCTGGACGGCCCTGAGGTCTGCCCCGTTTTCCACGAGATGTGTGGCAAATGAATGGCGGAAGGTGTGTGGATGCACATCTTTTTTTATGCCGGCAAGGGCTGTCTGGTTCTTGACAATGGTAAATACCATAACCCTGGTAAGCTTTCCTCCTCGGCGGTTGAGGAAGAGAGTATCCTCTGATTCCGAGATCTTTGCAATGTTTTTGCTTTTGCCCAGGCGGGCGGAGGTAGTTCCCCTGGACTTGGCTGCCTGAAGGCAGTCCCAGCGGGCGGGGATGTAGTTTTTGACAGCGGCAATGGCGTACTCCCCTATCGGCACCAGCCTCTGCTTGTTTCCCTTGCCTACAATCCTGACAAACTGCTAAGCGAAGAAAATGTCGGAAATCTTGAGGTTGATCAGTTCGCTCACCCTGAGCCCGCAGCTGTAGAGCATCTCCAGCATGGCCCGATTCCTTAGGCCTTCGTAGGTGGAAAGGTTGCAGGTATCCAGGATGCTGTAAACCTCCTTAACGGAAAGCACGTCCGGAAGCCGCCTTGTAATCTTAGGCGTATCAATGCTTTCCATAGGATTGTCCTTGATGTTGTACTCCACGTTGAGAAACCTGTAAAAAGCCTTCAGAGTGCTGAGCATGCGGCTCTGGCTTCGGGGCGAGGTGTCCGGCGTGAATTTCTCTGAAATGAAAGCCTCCACGTCTTTGGAAGAAACTTCTTCAAAGGACGGGACGCCTTTTGAATCCAGATATGCGGCAAAGGTTTTAAGGTCTGAGCAATAGGAAGATATGGTGTTCTTGCTCAAGCTTCTCTCAAGCCTCAGATGGTCTGCGAATTCCTTAATATGTGTCTCGAACGAAGATTTCATCTGGACGAGAGTTTGCTTCCTTCCATAAGTTTCGGGCAGAGATGGCTCACCCCGCAGCTTCCGCAGTCCGGCTTCTGGGCCTTGCAGACATATCTGCCATGGAGAATAAGCCAGTGGTGAGCTCTGGCCCTGTCTTCTACAGCTATCTGGTTTTCAAGATCCTGCTCTACCTCGTAAGGAGTCTTGCCCTTGGAAAGCCCCAGGCGGTGCGCCACCCTGAAAACGTGGGTGTCCACGGCTATCACGGGCTCGTTGAAGCAGATGGAAGCCACCACGTTTGCCGTCTTCCGCCCCACTCCGGGAAGTTTCATCAGATCTTCAATGTTATCCGGCACTTCTCCTCCGAAATCGCTGAGCAGCATCCGGCTCATTTTCAGCAGATGGTCGGCCTTGCTGTTGGGGTATGATACAGACTTGATATGCTTGAGGATGCCTTCATTGGTGGCTTTGCTCATAGCCTGGGCCGTTGGATAAGCCTTCAGGAGAGAAGGAGTTACAAGATTCACTCTCTTGTCTGTGCACTGTGCGCTGAGAATCACGGCAACAATCAGCTCAAACGGGCTGCTGAAATGCAGCTCGCTTTTCTCGGCGATGGCGTTCTCCTTGAACCAACTGATTATCTGGCTGTTCCTTTTGGGATAGCGTTTCATACTAAAGCGGCATGTCGTCTTTCAGGTCCTCGGCTTTGGAGGTGTTCACTTCTTCAGTCACCTCCCGGCATTTGCCGTCCTTGCATAGAATCACCCTGCCCGGGTAGCGGTCTATGATGGTGCGGTTATGGGTGACTATGATTATGGCAGGCTTGTACTCGTGATGGATTTTCATCATAAGAGCCATTATGCCGTCTGCGGTCTCGGAATCGAGGTTGCCGGTAGGCTCGTCGGCCAGAATCACATCCGGATTGTTCAAAAGCGCCCTGGCAATGGCTATTCTCTGCTGTTCTCCTCCGGAAAGCTGGTGAGGCATCTTGTGGGCCTTGTTCTTGAGCTCCACCATATCCAGCACCTTGGAACACCTGTCTTTCATCTTCTGCACATCCTCCCATCCGGTGGCTTTGAGCACAAACATCAGGTTTTCCTCCACGCTGCGGTCCGTAAGAAGCTGGAAATCCTGGAAAACCACTCCCAGATTCCTGCGCAGAAGAGGTATCTGGCGGGCTTTTATCCTTGAGAGGTCGAAGTCGCCTACCCTGACCTTTCCCTTTATAACCGGAAGCTCGGCGTCCAGAGTCTTGAGTATGGAACTTTTTCCGCTGCCCACCTTTCCCACAAGATAGACCAGCTCTCCCCGGCTTACCTCAAAACTGACGTCTGAAAGCACCAGATTGTCCTCGTTGACGATATCCGCGCCCTCAAGTTTGACAAGCGGAAGAGCTTCTGCAGTAATAAATCCTTTAGAATGCGATTGTGGCATAATTTTCTCAGCAAATAAACTGTTTACAACATACAAATTTAGCAAGTTGTTTTGATTTATTTATTTTTGGATGATTATTTAGAATTACTTTATGCATAGATACAACCGTTTTTTCTCAGCGATAGCAGCCATCTGCCTTGTTCTGGTTCCGATTTCTCTCTCCGCCCAAAGCTGGCAGGAGAATCTCAAAGAAGCCAAACAGCTATATGTCAACAAGATGTACCAGAACGCAATGGCGCTTTTCCAAAAAGCGGCAAGACAGATTGAAAGCCAGGGAGCAGCGGACGCCTCGTCAATGGAGGAGGCCGAAGGCTACAGTCTGCTGTGCGCTCTGAAGCTGGGGCAGGAAAACTCCCGGGCAAAAGCTTTCGGCTACATCAGGAAACACCCTACCTCAGCCCTCAACTCAAGTATCCGTTTTGAAGCCGCATCATCTTATTTTGAAGACGAAAAATACGACAGCGCCCTGAGTCTGCTGGAGGAAATGAAGCCGGCCGACGTAAACGCCGCTGACAGAGACCGTTACCTTCTGACAAAAGGAATCTGCCTGATGAAAGAAGGCCGGACGATAGAGGCTCAGAACCACCTTCTGGAGATTCCCCAGAAAAGCAAGCTCTACAGCCAGGCCCAGTTCCAGCTCGGCTATCTGGAATATCAGCAGGGCAATTTCGCCGAGGCCATAGATTATTTCACAAAATCCAATGACCCTCAGGTTCCGCTCTATATGGCCGAATGCCATTTCATGCTCAAGGATTATCTCTACGTTTGCGAAAGAGCCTCAGAGGTAAACAATTACAAGGGTGGGGAAAAGGCCCGTTTTGCAAGGATAGTTTCGGAATCGGCGTACGCTCTGGGGCTGAATTCAGACGCAGAGCATTACTTCAAGATATATTCAGACCAGAAAGAGCTATCAAAGACAGACAACTTCTACTCCGGCATGCTTTCCTACGAGCAGGGTAACTGGGGAGAGGCTGCCCTGAAATTTGAAAAATGCCTGGAATTCGGCGATGCGGACTCGCTGAGCCAGAATGCCCTGTACCGCCTGGGAAGATGCCTGATCGAGCTGAAGGACAAAGTCTCCGCAGCCGAGGCTTTCCGCAAGGCATCCGAGATGGATTTCAACCCTCAGGTAAAGGAGGACGCCTTCTTCAACTATGCCAAGCTGGGCTTTGATATATGGGGCAATGCGGACAATTTGTACCGTTACCTGGAAACCTTCAATCCTACAGCTTCCAAGAAAGATGAAACATACGGATACATAGCAGCCAAGTGCCTGGAAGACAAAAAGTACGAGGATGCTATCACTGCGCTTGAAAAGATATCATCCCCTTCAAAGGCTGATATTTCAAACCTGCAGAAGGCAAACCTTTTCGTGGGAGCGGATCTGCTTGAAAAAGGTCGTTCGCTTCTGGCACAGACATATCTGGAAAAAGCCGCCGGGCTGTCCTCCGCCAATCCTGTCATTGGCAATCTGGCAAAGTTCTGGCTCGCTGAGAGTCTGTTCCGCCAGGAAAAGTATGACCAGTCGCTTGGCATCTTGACAAAGCTCAGGGAAGACAACCGTTTCAAGGCTTCCTCAGAATATCCGGTATCCTTTTTCAACAGCGGATACAACAAGTTTAGACTCAACGATATAGATGGCGCATACAAAGATTTTTCAAAGTATTTGAGTCTTGCAGGAGATAACGGAGATTATGTCCAGGAAGCCAGGCTCAGAATGGCAGACTGCAAGTTCATGCAGAGAGATTTCAAGACGGCGGCTGCGCTTTACGAGTCCGTTTCAGATATTGCTACCGTGAAATTTGAGTCGCTCTACGCTCCTTTGCAGGAAGCTCTGGCCCAAGGTCTTATGGGCAATCTCAAGAAGAAGGCGGAGATTTTGAAAACATATACCTCCATTAGTTTCAAAAGTGTTGACAAATACTCTGAAGCCGTCTATGAACTGGGAAGAACGCTGGTTCAGCTCAAGGACAACAATGCTGCCGAAAAGACATTCATCTCTCTGGTAGAAAATCCAGTTGACAGCACTTTCTACGGCAAGGCTTTGATGGAACTTGGAATGCTGTATGCCAACACCGCAAACAACTCAAAGGCAAAAGAATACTTCAAGAAAGCCGCCACTTCTTCAACCACTCAGGAAGAAGCCCAGGCGGCAATGAACGCCTACCAGAATATCTGCAACGAAGAAGGCAATCCGGATGAATTCCACCGCTGGGTATCGTCTCTGTCTTCTTCTGACAAGGTTCTCCCTGGCAGCCAGGAGGAGAAAGTCAAGCT
The DNA here is from genome assembly GCA_017962375.1 of Bacteroidales bacterium. GTDB lineage: Bacteria > Bacteroidota > Bacteroidia > Bacteroidales > UBA932 > Egerieousia. The sequence continues at coordinate 91,281 of JAGCVJ010000010.1, read as the reverse complement.
GCTGTTCAACTCGGCAGAGCAGGTTTACCTTGCAGAGAAATACGATGCCGCTGCCAAGGCATTCGAGGAATTCATCGCCGAGTATCCGGATTACAATCCAAGCAAAACCTGGCTGTATCTGGCGTTTTCCCGCCAGTCTACCGATGATTACAGCGGAGCTGCCCAAGCCTTCTATCATCTTGACTCGCTTACTCTTGCAAACGGGGGTGATACCCAGCTTCGTGAAGCGTATAGCATTTGGGGGCTCGAAATGCTTTTCAAAGCCAAGGAATACAACAAAATCATAGAGAAATCGTCAAAATATATAGAGGGAGACTATTCAGACAATGCGCGTAGAATAGCTTCATACTACATAGCCAAGTCATATCTGGCAACCGGAGATTCGGACAAGGCGGTGGACCTGCTTCTGGACGTGGCTGAAGACATTGAGGACGAGAAGGGTGCAGAAGCTGCCTATCTGCTTGTAAAAGACGCGTTTGACAGGGGCAAGTTCGAGAAGGTGGAAAGGCTGGTGTTTGACATCGCTGAGAGAAAGACAAATCAGATGTACTGGCTGGCCAAATGCTATCTTCTTCTCGGCGACTCCTATTACGAACTGGGAGACTACGAGCAGGCCAAGGCTGTTTACGAAAGCGTTCGTTCTTCATACGATGGAGACCAGCAGATAAAGGATATGGCCGCTTCCAAGAAAAAGCAGGCCGAAGAAATGAGCAAAAAATGAAATTAGAGATATGAAACTGAAAGGGAGAATAATTATTGCGGCAGCCTCAACACTACTGGCTGTCAATGCATTTGCGCAGAATCCCACCGGAAGGGTGGAGGTGAAGAAAGACTACCAGACAGACCTTACGGGAGCAAAGAAAGGCCTGATGAAAATCGATTTTTCGGACACTCTCAAGAAGTTCGACCTGAATATGGATTACCGTATTCAGGACAGGCAGCTCAGAGACCTTTATTCTTTCTCGCCGATGGCCTCTGCCAGAATTTCTTCCCAGGCCAAGGATGAAGTGCCTTCATTTATGGCAAAGGCGGGAGTGGCTTTCCCGTTTGCCCCTACCCTTGCCCTCTGGTACCAGCCTGCCCTTGAGGTGGATACAGACTTTATAACTCTCAAGGCTTCTCACGATTCCTATCACGGAAAGGCCAATCTGGCGGATGTGAATTCATCGGGAAAAGTTTTTGCTACATCCGACAAAGCCGTGGCAAAGGAATGGAAGAACACCATAGGAACATCCTACACTCATCTGTGGAAAGAGGCCCAGCTGAATGCGGACCTGAACTTCCGCAACGGCCACAACACCTATTACGGAATTGACCTTGCAAAATACCAAATGGTTGGCTGGTTTGCTGATCCTGATTTGCTGGGCAGCGTGGACTACATGAACGATAACCTCAGCCACACCTACAACCAGTTTGAACTTGCCCTGAACGCAAGTTCCACAGACTCGGAAAACTACAGCGGAAAATTCCACTATAACGGAAACCTTTCATTCACCTCTACAGCAGATGATGCCAAGTTCGGTCTGCTTAACGCCACCACCAACAAGTTAAAACTCAAGGAAAATCTGCTCAAGTTAGGCCTGGAGGCCGGGCCAACCGTAGGAAAATACTCCATGGTTACGGCCGGTATCAAGTCCGAGACGGCATTCTACAAGGAAGCACAGAACTATCATCTGAGCCTTCTGGAAGGAACGCTTGTCTACAGGCTCAGAAGAGACCGCCTGTCTATGGATCTGGGCGCCAGAATCAGCTTCTGCTTCAACAACAAGGACGGAAGCGACAAGTACCACAACTTCATATCGCCGAAGGTGAACATCACCTACAAGATGGAAGACGGAAAGACCTGGCTTTACGCCATTGCTGACGGAGGAAATGTGATAAACAGCTATGCTTCTCTTCTGGAGAGATTCCCGTACGTTTATCCTCTGATTGACATCAGGGAAAGCGGAACCCCGCTTTACGCTAAAGCCGGAATCAAGGGAGTTGCCACACAAAACCTGGACTTTGACGTCTATGCCGGAGGTGCTTACCGCAAGGGCATGCTCCAGCTCTGGGGAAATCCTCTGAACGCAACTTATTCCAACCATGCAGAAGGGTTCATAGGCGCCAAGCTCAGCTACAAAGACGACGGATTTGCTGCCGGGGCGGATGCCAAGTTTTCATTCTACACAGACGGTGAAAAATACAACGGAGCCATCCAGGCCCTGGACGGAACCATTATTGCCGCCCCGTATCCTGAAGACTATGCCGTGAAGGGTAAACCGGCCGGCTATCCTCCGTTTGAAGCCAACCTGTGGGCGGAGAAAAATTTCAACGAAAAACTGTTTGTCGGAGCCACTCTTTACGCCCGCAGTTCCACCCCTGCTTCTCCGTTCCTTTACAACGGCCAAAAAATCAAGTACAAAGGCTATGCAGACTTTAGCGTTTACGCGCAGTATGTTATTGATAATCACTTTACTGCATACGTCAGTGGAGGCAACCTCTTCAATGCGAAAAGAATCAACTACGGAATGTATGTGGAAAGAGGCATAAATGTTGGCCTTGGGGTATTGATTAAGTTGTGATTTTTTCCTAAATTTGCTTGTTAAAATTTTAAGGAAAAATGAGCGAAATAGAAGAGTTGAAAGAGAATCCGGCGGGCGAGAGTTATACCGCGGAAAGCATTCAGGTACTTGAAGGGCTGGAGGCTGTCAGGAAGCGTCCGTCAATGTATATCGGAGACATCGGAGAGAGAGGATTGCACCATCTGGTTTACGAGGTGGTTGACAATTCCATAGACGAGGCGCTTGCAGGCTTCTGCAATGACATCAACGTAGTAATCAATGAAGACAATTCCATAACCGTATCCGACAACGGCCGAGGCATCCCTACCGGAATGCACGAGAAAGAGCACCGCAGCGCCCTTGAAGTGGTTCTGACCATCCTCCACGCAGGAGGAAAGTTCAACAAGGGAAGCTACAAGGTTTCCGGAGGTCTGCACGGCGTTGGCGTGAGCTGCGTTAACGCCCTGTCTATCTACCTCAAGGCTGAAGTTCATCGCGAGGGAAAGATATTTGTCCAGGAATACTCCAAGGGCAAGCCTACCAGCGAAGTGAAAGTGGTGGGAGAGGCTTCTGACACCGGAACCACCATCACATTCCGTCCGGATCCAGAAATATTCACGCTTACAACGGTCTACAACTACGAGACTCTGGCAACCAGGCTCAGGGAGCTGGCCTTTTTGAACAAGAAGGTTAGACTGTCTCTGACCGACAAGAGAGCCAAGGAGACCGGAGAAGACGGTATCGAGCGTCCGGTTGAGAAAAAGCAGGTATTCTACTCAGAGGAAGGCCTCAAGGAGTTTGTGGCTTATTTGGACGGCAACCGCACCCATCTGACAGAGAAGCCGATTTATCTTGAAACGGACAAGACCGGCATTCCTATTGAGATCGCGATGCAGTACAACACCGAGTACAGCGAGAATGTGCACTCCTACGTGAACAACATCAACACGATTGAAGGCGGCACGCATCTTACAGGTTTCCGCGGCGGACTGACATCTACTCTGAAGGCATACGCCGACAAGAATGACCTTCTGAAGAAGGCTAAGGTGGAGATTTCTCCTGATGACTTCCGCGAAGGACTTACAGCAGTTATTTCCGTAAAGGTTGCCGAGCCTCAGTTCGAGGGCCAGACAAAGACCAAGCTCGGAAACGCAGAAGTGCGTTCAGCTGTAAGCAAGGCCGTCAGCGAGGCGCTTGAAAATTATCTGGAGGAGAATCCTGCAGAAGCCCGAAAGATTGTTGACAAGGTAATTCTGGCCGCCCAGGCAAGGCAGGCTGCAAGAAAGGCCCGTGAAATGGTCCAGAGGAAGAGCGGAATGAGCGGAGTTGGAATGCCGGACAAGCTGGCAGACTGCTCAGACCGAGATCCTGCAAAGTGCGAGCTTTTCATCGTTGAGGGAGATTCAGCAGGCGGTACCGCCAAAGAGGGAAGAAACCGCCAGTACCAGGCCGTGCTTCCTCTCAGGGGAAAGATCCTCAACGTAGAGAAGGCTATGGAGCACAGGGTATTTGACTCCGACACCATCCGCAACATCTACACCGCCCTCGGCGTTACCGTGGGCACTGAAGAAGACAGCAAGGCTCTGAACCTGAGCAAGCTCAGATACCACAAGATTATCATCATGGCCGATGCCGACGTGGACGGCGCGCACATCACCACCCTGATCCTGACGTTCTTCTTCCGCTATATGATAGACCTGATCAAGAACGGCTATGTCTATTGCGCCACCCCTCCGCTGTACAAGGTGGAGAAGAAGAGCCAGAAAGAGCCTAAGCCTAACTACTGCTGGAGCGACGAGGAAAGAGACAAGACAGTTGAGGCTCTTGGCGGAATCAACGCCGTGAGGATCCAGAGATACAAAGGTCTGGGCGAGATGAGCCAGGACCAGCTGGCCGATACCACAATGGATCCGGAACACAGGATTTTAAGAAAAGTTTATATAGAAAACGCTGCAGAAGCTGACAGGATATTCTCTATGCTGATGGGAGACGACGTGCCGCCTAGAAGAGAATTCATTGAGCAGCATGCAAAATACGCTAACATTGATGCATAACAAGGCTAAGTATATTTTGGCTTTTCTTGCGGTAATGCTTCTTGCAGGGCCGCAGGCTCAAGCCCAGTCCAAACTGGTAGAGAAACTCAGGAGCATTTTCACAAGAGAAAGGACCATTTCCACCGAAAGGGCTGCAATAGACAGCATCTACCTGAATGCACCCAGAACAAAACTCACCGGAATAGACTATGTCTCAGTTACCGGCAACACGCTTAACAGCCTCTGGGGCGGAGACATCTGGACTCAAGCCGGGTATATTCCTGAAATTGAGATTCCTGCAGAAGACGGAGACGGTCCTGAGGTTTATACCGGATCTTTCAACGTTGCTGATTATACCGCAATGGTTCAGCAGAACAAGGAAGACGAGGACGATGAAGATGACACAGACTACTCGGATACTCCCGAAGAGTACAGCATATGGACAAACGCCGCCATAAACCCTTATAACGTGAAGCTTTCAGAATCTATGAAAGACACGGTAAGGATAGACGTGAGCAGCTTCACCTCCCCTGGCTACAGATATGTAACTTCCGAATTCGGAGGCCGCTGGGGAAGGCTTCACGCGGGAATAGACCTGAAGGTTTTCATCGGCGACACAATCTGCAGCGCCTTTGAGAAAGGCACCGTGAGAATCACCAAATTCGACCGCAGAGGCTACGGCAACTATGTTGTGGTAAGGCACGAGAACGGTCTGGAGACTCTCTACGGCCACATGAGCAAGATTCTGGTTGAAGAAGGCCAGCATCTGGATGCGGGAGAGCCTCTCGGCCTCGGAGGAAGCACGGGAAGAAGCACCGGCCCTCACCTCCACTTTGAGCTCAGGTATCTGGGCAACCCTATCAACCCGAGAGACGCCATCAACTTCTCCACAGGAAAAATCCACGACAAAACCCTGGTTCTGACCAAGGACAATTTCAGGTACCAGAACGCCAAATACTCTAAGCAGTCTTCCAGGAAAGGCAAGTATGCTTCCAAGAAGGGCAAGGGCAAGAAGAAAAAAGTTACCAGAACTTCTAAGGGAAAATCCGGCGGCAAAGGCACGTGGATAACCGTCAAAAAGGGAGATACCCTGGGCGCAATAGCCCGCAGGCACGGCACAACCGTTTCCAAGATCCAGAAGCTCAACGGCTTGAAGGGAACAAAGATCCGCGCCGGACAGAAACTCCGCGTCAAATAAGGAATAATCAACAACAAACATTACAATGGATATTTTTGAAAGAATACAACAGAACGAAGGCGGTCCGCTCGGACAGTACCGCAAAAGGGCCAAGGGATATTTCATGTTCCCTAAACTAGAGGGAGAAATCCAGCCTTATATGACATTCCAGGGCAAGAAGATGCTTACCTGGACATTCAACAACTATCTGGGACTGGCTAATGACCCTGAGGTCAGAAAGGTTGACGCCGAGGCTGCTGCAAAATGGGGCCTGGCATACCCTATGGGCGCCAGAATGATGAGCGGCCACACTTCACTGCACGAGCAGCTGGAAAGAGAACTCGCCGAGTTCGAGTGCAAGGAAGACGCCTTCCTGTTCAATTTCGGATACCAGGGAATGATTTCCACGCTGGATTCTCTGCTTACAAGAAGAGACGTTGCAGTTTATGACGAGGAGTGCCACGCCTGCATTATGGACGGCCTGAGGCTCCATCTGGGATACCGCATGAAATATGCTCACAACGACATTGCAGACTGCGAAAAAGTTCTTGCCAGGGCCACCAAGAGAGCTGAGGAACAGGGCGGCGGAGTGCTGCTTGTCACCGAAGGCGTTTACGGAATGACCGGCGCATTGGGAATCCTTGACAAAATCGTTGAGCTCAAAAAGAAATACAAGTTCAGAATACTCATCGACGATGCCCACGGTTTCGGAGTTATGGGAGAGCACGGAAGAGGAACCAGTGAGGAGCTGCACTGCATGGACGGCATAGACCTCTATTTCGGAGCATTTGCCAAGGCAATGGCTTCTATCGGAGGATTTGTGGCTGGTCCTAAGGACATAATCAACTACCTCAGGTACAATCTCCGCAGCCAGATTTACGCTAAGAGCCTCCCTATGCCTTTTGTTGAGGGCAACCTCAAGAGGCTGGATCTGATCCGCAAGGGAGATGACAGAAGAAAGCACCTGTTTGAAGTTGCAAGAGCTCTCCAGAACGGCCTTAGGAATCTGGGCTTTGACATCGGCCCGGCTGAAGCCTGCATCACTCCTGTATTCGTTCACGGAACCGTTCCGGAGGCCACCAACATGCTCGTAGATCTCAGGGAGAACTACAACATCTTCTGTTCTGTAGTTGTTTACCCTGTTGTTCCTCAGGGAGTTATCATGTTCCGCCTGATCTGCACCCAGATGCACCAGATGGAGCACGTAGAATACACCCTCAAGGCCTGGGCCGAGATCAAGAAGAAGCACGAGGCCGGATACTACAGCGGAGATACCGACATCCAGGACAAGGCTATTGACTAGAACCATCATCAACAAACACACTTATGGGAAGATTTGACGGTAAAGTCGTCATTATTACGGGGGCCAGTTCGGGTATCGGACTGGCCGCTGCGCGTCAGTTCGCATCTGAAGGCGCCAGCGTGGTTCTGGCTGCCAGAAGCGCCGACAAGCTCCAGCAGACCTTCTGCGAACTGTCCAACAGAGGCCAGGAAGGCAACCGCTTTCTTGCCGTGCCTACCGACGTGTCCAAGGAGGAAGACTGCAAGAAACTGATAAACTGCACAATAGAAAAGTTCGGCAAGATAGACGTTTTGGTAAACAACGCCGGCATCTCAATGAGAGCCATGTTCAAAGACCTGGAACTGGACGTGATCAAGAGGCTTATGGACGTGAACTTTTGGGGAACGGTCTATTGCACCAAATATGCCCTTCCATACCTTCTTGAAACCAAGGGAACGGTTGTGGGGGTGATCTCCATTGCCGGCTTCAAGGGCCTGCCTGCCAGAACAGGCTACTCGTCTTCCAAGTTTGCCATATACGGATTCCTGGACACATTGAGAATCGAGCACCTGAAAGACAATCTGAATGTGCTGATTTTCGCCCCGGGCTTCACCGCTTCCAACGTGAGGTTCGCCGCCCTTACAGCTGACGGCACTCCACAGGGCCAGACTCCAAGAGAGGAAGGCAAGATGATGAGTGCCGAAACCTGCGCCAAGAAACTCACCAAAGCCGTTTACAAGCGCAAGTCTCAGGTCATCCTCACCCCTATCGGGAAACTTACCGTCTTCCTCAACAAGTTTGTTCCTAGGCTGGTTGACCGCCTGGAATACAATTACATGAAGAAGGAGCCTGACTCCCCGCTGAAGTAAGAAAAGAAGCCAAACGGCTTCTTTTTTTGTCCACTTTTGTACGATTCTACGATTGTATAACGTCAATTTTACCGGATGGTTTGGAAGAGAACCTAAGGGTATTATAGTTTTGTATCGCTAATTAAAAATTGTATTATCATACAAATTTTCTATATTTGCGATGGAAGAAAGGAAAATACTGTACTTCAAGGATTATTTCATGAACTTCTATAATGGACTTGAAGCAAAAGCGCAGGAGAAGATAGATTATGCACTAATGTTATTGAAGTCTCAAAATAGATTATCTGAAAGATTCACTAAGCACATAGACGAGGGTATATATGAACTTAGAGCCAGATACAAAAGAAATAACTATAGACTTTTCTACTGTTTCGATGAAGGCAATATAGTGCTTTTAATGAATGGGTTCTTGAAGAAAACAAGGAAAACGCCTCAAAATGAAATAGAAAAAGCGAAAACCATAAAGAAAGAGTATTATGAGAACAAAGAATAATATTGGCAGTTTTGATGAAATACTTGATTCCAAGTATGGAAAAACTGGAACAAAAACACGTATAAAGGCAGAAGAAACTGCATATTCATATTACTCAGGTCTCCTCCTGAAAGATGCAAGGAAGAAAATGAATATGACACAAAATGAATTGGCTTCCAAACTGGGAACCGATGCTGCTTATATTTCCAGAATCGAAAACGATGCAATAATCCCAAGTGCAGGAGCCTTTTTTCGCATTGCTGACGCACTTGGGTATTCGGTCGAATTGAAACCAATAACTATATCTAAATAACTATTTTAGCAGCTTTTATATTCTCAGCGATCTTGGAGACGAGGAGTATGCGGGCCTGCCTGCTGGTCCAGCCGATGTGAGGCAGGAGAATGGCCTTGGTCTTGTCCTCGATCTTCAGGTAAGGAGATGATTCAGGAATTGGCTCCTTGGAGTACACGTCTATTCCGATTCCTTCTATCAAGTTGTCGTTGAGGGCTTTGACAAGGTCTTCCTCGTTGATGATTCCACCTCTTCCTATGTTGATGACCTTTGCAGTTGGCTTGCAGAGCATTAACTTTTCGTAAGTGACAAGGTTGTTGGTCCTGTCATTCAGAGGAGCATGGACAGAGATGAAGTCACTTGTTTTTAGAAGTTCTTCCAGGCTCAGGCTCTGGTACTTGTCTGAATGAGGCTTTCCGCTGGTGGCATAGTAGCAGACTTCCATCCCGAATCCTTCCGCCAGGGCAGCTACACGGCTTCCTATTGTGCCGAGACCTATGATTCCAAGCCTCTGGCCAGAGAGCTCTCCCCATTTTCTGGTGACGTCTGACACAAGGTTTCCCCGCGTGTATTCCCCGCTCTTGACTTTGTTGTCATAGTATGCAGTATGGCAGCTAAGGCCTAAAAGCATAGCCATAGTTACCTGGGCTACGCTTTCAGTGGAATAGCCGGCAACGTTCTTCACGGGAATTCCCCTGGATGCTGCATATTCCAGATCCACATTGTTGGTTCCTGTAGCCGCTATGCAGATAAGCTTGAGGTTTCTGCCCCAGTCTATCTGCTGCTTTCTTATCTGCACCTTGTTGATTATGAGTACATCACAGTCTCCGATTCTCTCCTCCACCTGCTCGGGGGCAGTGAAAGGATAAGTCACGAGTTTGCCCAAAGATGCTATCGGCTCCAGAGAAACATCCTCTCCAATGGAAGCCGCGTCGAGAAAAACTATCTTCATATCACTTGATTTACCAGGCCAGAGCGGAAGCTCCCAAAATTGCCGCGTCAGATTCGCTCAGGGCGCTTACCAGCACCTTAACCTTGCCTTTCCATAGGAATACCACATTCTCGTTCATGGCGTCAACCAGCTGCTCCATGAAATAGTTCTTGGCGTGAGTCAGACCTCCGAAGAGAATTATTGCTTCAGGAGCGGAGAACGGGATAAAGTCCGCAAACTTCTCGCCCATAATCTTTCCGGTATCGGCAAATATCTTGATTGCCAGCTTGTCGCCCTGTTCTGCCGCATCAAACACATCCTTTGAAGTAATGTTCTTTACTTTTCGGAGAAGACTTGGTGCTTTGGATTTTTCAAGCATCTCCACAGCTGTGCGGGCAACTCCAGTAGCCGAGCAATAGCATTCCAGGCAGCCCTTCTGGCCGCAGCCGCAGTCTCTTCCGCCTTTTATGGCGCAGGTGTGGCCCAGCTCGCCGGCAAATCCGTCGTGCCCGTAAACCAGTTTCCCGTCAACCACTATTCCACTGCCCACTCCGGTTCCGAGGGTTATCTCGATGAAGTTCTTCATGCCCTTGGCGGCACCGTACTTCATTTCGCCTATGGCTGCAGCATTGGCATCGTTGGTAATGGTAACTTTCATTCCGCCAAGCTTTTTGGACAGGTCGTTGGCAAAGTGCACGGTCTTTCCCTTGGCCCACATCAGGTTGGTTGCCTCAACAATGTCGCCGGTGTAGTAGTTTCCGTCCGGAGCTCCCACTCCTACTCCGTTGATGTTGTCCAGACCTATGTCTGCAGTCATTTCACGGATAGAGTCGCTGAGCAAAGTGATGAACTTGTCAGCGTCTTTGTACTTGGTGCTTATCACCTTTCTGGAGAGGATGTTGCCCTTTCTGTCAACAATGCCGATCTTGGCTGTCTGGCCGCCGATATCAACGCCGGCTACATAATTCTTTTTCATATCTGAAGGTTTTTAGAATCTGGTTTAAAGGCTTTGTACAATACAGAGATTCCGCCTGTCTGGCTCTTGTACCCTACATTCTCAAATCCTGCCTGAGACAGTTCTCTGCAAAACATTTCAAATTTAGGAAATTTTTCAACCGATTTTATGAAGTAAGTGTAGGCTGCCTTGTCTTTCCCCTTGGTCAGGGCCGATGCCATTCCGGGAATCATATACTTGAAATAAGGCTTGTAAAACCATCGCACAAACGCGTTTCTCGGCTCTCCGAACTCCAGTATCAGCAGCGCTCCTGAAGGAGAAAGCACTCTCATGATTTCTCTCAGCGATGATGGCCTGTCATCAAAATTCCTTATGCCATAGCCTATTGTAACAATGTCTATAGAGCCGTCTTCAAACGGAAGGCTTGCTCCGTCTCCCTTTCTTAGCTCTGGCTTAGGATATCCGTCCATTTTCTTCTGCCACAGCGTTTCTATCTTCTTCCTTCCCACATCAAGCATCCCTTCCGAGATATCCGCCCCTGCTACGGCAAGCCCTTTCTTGGCCAGGGCAATGCTCAAATCCCCCGTTCCGCATGCCAAGTCCAGCACCTTAATATCCGAGACATCCACTCCCCTGGAAGCGGCCAGGTCTGACGCAATCCTGAAGGCACTGCGGGCGCAGCTTTTCCTCCAGCTCTTGTCTATGTTCATAGAAAAAAGATGGTTGAAACGGTCGTAGTTCCCGGATATATCGTTGAAAATAGGAGCGGTATCCATATCAGACGCTAAGTTAATGAATTAATGCATTATTTGTATATTTGCAAAAAGCAGTTTGATATGAAACGACTCCTGGCAAATATTTCAGTTGCTGTTGCAGCTATGTTCATTCTGTGCGGATGCCCAGTTGCTATGGATTACACTCCCGTTGAACTCGCCATATTTGTAAATGATTCCAACGGCAACGACCTTCTGGATCCGGATAACCCTGACAACTTTGCCCAAGGGCTGAAATTCGAATACAACGGAACCGTTTACAATGTAGATGACCAGCTGGAAGAACTTCGCACCAAGACTTATATGCCAACTTTTCACGGCCTGAAGCTTATAAAGAACACTTATCATTACACAAAGAACAAAGGGCGCTATTTCCTGTACTTCGGAGAGTTTAGTGGAGAGAATACTTTTGACGGAACTTTCAGGATAACCTGGAGAGACAATTCATCCGACGTGATAACCTGCCATAACAAAAAGTACAACAAAAAAGGCAATTGCACCCTTAACGGAAAGTCTTACAAGACGACTCATCCTTCCTTTATCATAGAACTAGTCAAATAGCTCCATTATCTATGAAAAAAACACTACTGACATTTAGCGTCATAATCATATCTGCACTTGTGATATGTTCCTGCCACAAAGACCACGACAAGTATGATTTTGCAGAAACTTCTTCTGCCAGATCTTTCATCCAGCAATATGACTCTATAGACGAGATCGAATTCAGGCAGCTTGAAACAAGGCGAATCAGTGTCAATATCAAGCACTCCAAGATGGGAGGACTCTGGAACACCCATATCTATGACAGCCTCTGCAAAAAGCACAACGACCTTAACTTTAATGGAAAGATAAATGTGGGCAAGACAAGCCACGTTGGCTACACGGCAATAGGAACCGACTTCCAGAAAATAGATATCTCCTGCAACAAAGACTACAATTCAGAGCATCCTGCAGGAACATTGCTCAACGATATAGTTCGCCTGATTTCAGGTACTCCATATCCTTATATCAAGTCTGGCTACAAGAAGACTTTCAATAAAAATGATCCTCTTTCTGCCCTATATGAAGTGTACGGCCGAGTTTACCTGGGAAGCTACTATCTGATGATGTATCTCGATTTCAAGAATTCCGACTTGATTCCGGTATTCCCTGTTGACAAAAAGGTGTCAGAACTTACCAAAGAAGATCTAACCCTCGTTTCTCCTTATTTCGGAGAATTCTACGTAGAAAAGCTTCCTGAAGCAAAAGGAGACTACGAGTTTACCATCAAACTGTACGGCGATGACGGCAAAGTCTACTCCGGAAAAGCAATAATGAAATTCTGATTTGCATATAGCGAATTTTTGTCTATCTTTGCACTCCCTGATTGCCCAGGTGGTGGAATGGTAGACACGCTAGTTTCAGGGACTAGTGCCAGCAATGGTGTGCAAGTTCGACTCTTGTCCTGGGCACGAAAGACCGATAAATTCGGTCTTTTTTCGTAATGAAACTTTATCTGGAAAGCTGCTGCACGAATCTGGAAGAGGTCAAGGAGGCCTGCGACAACGGAGCAAGCCGCATTGAACTCTGCGAGAGAATAGATCTTGGAGGAGTAACCCCATCCAAGGAACTGCTTATGGATTCCCTTTCTGTTTCAACCATTCCGATAAACGTGATGATCCGGCCAAGAGGCGGGAATTTCGTCTATTCTGAGGATGAAATCAACCGGATGATTGAGGATATCCAGACATTCAAGAGCCTTCCTGTCAACGGATTTGTATTCGGATGCCTGACTCCTGAAAATGAAGTGGACATTCCTGCAATGAAAAAGCTGATGGAGGCCGTTTCCGGAAAGCCGGTCACTTTCCACAGGGCATTTGACGAAGTCAGTAATCCAGAAAAAGCGCTGGAAGAGATTATTGATCTGGGATGCTCACATCTTCTGACTTCCGGAAATTGTGAAGACGCATTCACCGGAAGATTCAACATAGCAAAACTTGTAGAACAGGCAGCCGGCAGAATAACCGTCATAGCAGGCAAAGGAATAAGGCCTCAGAATCTAAGGCAGACAGCCCTTGATTCCAAGGCTCCTCAGTTCCACGGCACCAGCTTATTCTAGTGATTTGAGCACTTTCTTGAGTTCTTCTCCCAGAGAAGTGTTGTAACCCTGAGAGTAATAGACAATCCTGCCGAAGCTGTCGCAGAGAGCTATTACAGGCAGAATTGCCCCTTCCTTTTTGCAGCCATTCATCAGCATCTTCATCACTTCACCGTCTTTATCCGTGCCCGTTATAAGCCCGTTGATATTCTGCGGCTGAGCCTGACCCAATGCCACAACTTTGAGTTCTTTCTTGTTTATGGCATCGGCGATAGCAGTCAACTGCCTCACTGCGTGGGTGGTAGGCTCATCCTTATACCCCAGGCAGCAAACCAGGAAATACCCCCTGCCAGTCTGGCTGAGTATGGAAACTTCTTTCCCATCCTTCAGGAACTTCATTTCAGGATTCATTGATCCGATGACCGAAACCTTGTTGTCAGCCTTGCGGAGAACAAAGTTCACCTCCGTTGTCTTGTTCTCCTCAATCGAGAAGAACTCTATATGAGAGAGTACGCTTCCATCTGCCATACGGTTACCGGTTGTCAGCATATAATATCCGCAATCCAGAGCATAAGACGGTGTGAACATCTTGCTGAAAGGAATGTCAACATTCTCGTCCAGAGCCAGTTGCACAGCCTTGCTGCCATCAACCTTGGATATGGAGAAATGCTTGTAATACAATGGATCAGACTTGTCGCAATTAAGGGCCAAAAGATTTCCTTGCGGAGCCTTAACTCCTGTATGGAGGTCTATCCACTCATCTCCCTGCTTGTACTGCGCCTTGCCGGTGGCTTCCTCAATCCTGGCGCTAAAACCTCTGGCTCTACATAATGCGACAAAGAATATGTCCTTTGAAAGCGGATCCGCCTTACGACTATCTTTTACGAATACAGGAGGAATCCTAAGACTCTGGGGATTGCCTGTGCTGTCAGTCTCAATATTATCTTCTGTCCACTTGGCTATATCAATCGGAGACTTAAAATCCTGGAACTCCGAAATTCTAGTAAGTTCCATAAAATATGGGTAAAGAAATTCCAGTTCTACCCTTGGACAATCTCTCCATTTGTCAAATGGAATCTCTGAATGGGCCAAAGCATCCCTCAACACCTCAAACGTGACATCATTTTTGTCTTTCTCAGATAATGAGGCTATTATCTTTTCCGATAATATTACAGCCTCCCTATTTTTTTGCTTATCATCCAGATATCTGTCTAAAGCTGAAAAAGCAGGATTAAACTTTAACCTGCGCTCACGCAACTCATTCTCAACATCAAACATTCTTTTGTTCTCAGCGATTTCCTCCTCTGTGGCTGATGAAGGAATAGGATTTTCAGTTGGTGGAACTATATCAAAATTAAAGGAATAGTTTTGGCCTATCTTTTTGTCGAGAACAATCTCTATTTCCTCTTTGCCATCAACATCCTTGAGAAATGCGGAGATGTTACCAAAATCAGTCAAAAGCACACTATCCTTGGAGGCTTTGGCAACTCCGAACAAATCGCCCTTTGATGCCATAACCAGCATATCGCCTACTCCTGTTGTAAGAGATGCGTTTCCGCGAGAATCTGTCTTGTATGTAGCTACAGTATAGAACTCAGCATAGTTGTAGATCTTGAAGGAAACCTCAGCTCCTGCAACAGGATTCCCGGCTTTATCCACAACTTTTACAAATCTCTTTGCCACCGGAACATAATTGCCGGTAACGTTGATTTCGGTATAGGCCGGAGTTCTCAGTATGACTTCTTCAGGGCCGTTGTAATCCTTGCCGAAAACCTTTGTATGCAGAAGCATAGCCCTGGAGACAGGAGCGTTGAACCAAGCCATATCCAGCTTCGGTTCAGGTTCGCAGGCTCCCATGAAATGCCACTTGCCGTCATCGGTGAGAACTTCTACCCAGGCGTGATTGTCATCGGTATGGGCCCATCGCGGAGTATAGACCTGGCGGGCAGGAAGCCCAACTGCTCTCAATGCCGCTACGGCAAGCACAGACTCCTCGCCGCATCTGCCTGTGCCTTTGCGGATTGTGGCAAGCGGAGAAGAAGTCCTGGCATCCGATGGCTGATATGTTGCCATCTCGTGGCACCAGTGGTTTATATCCAGAGCAGCCTGCTCCATTGTCAATCCCTTGACTCTATGGCAAAGTTTATCTGCCCACTCAGTGCGGAAATCATCCAGATTCTCATTGTTCACTCTTAATGGAAGAACAAAGTATTTGAAGTCTCTCTCTGAAATCTTCCACCCCATCTTTTCCCTTACCTCAAGCGTTTTCTCTACGTTTTTAGTCCAGAAACTCCTTGGGTAAATTATACTGTCGGCAATAGACATATTGTCCAGAAGGAAGTCAGTGTATGATTCAACCGGACCAGGCTTCCAGCTGTCATCACAAGAAAACAGTGAAAGGGTAAATACGGAAATCAAAATCGCTGAAGCGATGTATTTAATCTTTCTTCTCATATCTCAATCTTTAAGGCAAGAGGTTCCGGAGCTATTCCCTTCGGAATCTTGACAGTAACCTTGCCGTCTTTAACGGATGCTTTAAGCTTCTTTCCGGCATTAAGAAGGATAACCTTGCTGTCTCTAGGGAGATTTACGCTCCAGGAAAGCTCTGATGGAAGTTCTTTTCCGTCTTCAAGGGCATAGACAGCATAAACGGTCTTGCCGTCTTTTGATTTTGAAAACCAAAGGTTTCCTTCATTGTAATGCTCAGCGATGCGGGTGGAATAGATGGCCTCTCCGCAACGGTTGAGCCATTCCCCTATTTCGTCAAGTATCGCGATGGCCTTGTCTTCTATAAGGCCTTCCGGAGTGGGACCGACTCCCAAGACCAGGCATCCGCCCTTTGCCACTATCTCGGCGAGCATGCCGATAACTTTCCTTGATGACTTGAAGTTTCCGTCAGGAACCCATCCCCAGCTGTCTGTCAGGGTGATGCAGGATTCCCAAGGATGGTTTATCTGAGTTTTCGGGATTGACTGTTCCGGAGTCTGGTAGTTCTCGTTCGGGCCTTTGATTGTGCGGTCTACGCATATAAGGCCTGGGCTGACCTTCCTGGCCTCCGGAAGTATCTCGTTGATGCCCACCTCATCTCCCGTTATCCAGCCTCCGTCCAGCCAGAGGATGTCCAGTCTGCCGTATCTGCCGCCGGTAAGTTCCCTGAGCTGGTTGCCAGTATAGTCAACATAACTCTGCCACCAGTCTGGGTGCTTGTCTTTCTTGTAGTTAGGATGACGATTAGGAGTGGCGTAGTAAGGGTTCCAGAAACCCTTGTGGTGCCAGTCAGGCTTGGAGAAATACGCCCCTGTCATAAAACCTTTAGAGCGGAAAGCGTCAAAGACATATTTTGCAACATCCTTCTTGGGATTATCCTTGAAAGGTCCGTGAGCAATGCCGTAATCTGAATACTCAGAATCAAACATGCAGAAACCGTCGTGGTGCTTGGTGGTGAAGATCATATACTTCATGCCGGCGCGGGAGAACACCTCAGCCCACTGCTCAGGATTGAATTTGGTGGGATTGAATTCATCGCTGAGACCCCAATACCACCTTTTGTAGTCTTCATACACGCTTCCTTCAGGCCTTCTGATCCAGTCTTCGTTGCAGATGCTCCAGGATTCTATGATTCCAGGCACGGAGTAAATGCCCCAGTGCATCAGGACTCCGAACTTCAGGTCCTGCCACCGGTCCAGTTTCTCGAGCACCGCCTTGTCTGATGGCCACTGGTAACCGTCAGCCTGCTTCTGTATATCTTCCCTGTTCTGGGCGCAGACGGGCGCCAGTAAACTCACCGCTAAAAGGAAAGCCAACAATTGTTTCATAACGACAGATTTGCTTTGAAAGTAAATTTAAGCATTTTATATGAACAAAAGGCGGTCTTTTACAGTTTAAGTCGCTCTTTGCGTATTACATTCTCCCACTGCGACTTTGGAACAATGCTTTTTATCGCATCCACAACAACGTTGAGCTTGGCCTCGTGGATATAGTCGCTACGGATTGCAAGCGAAATGGTACGGCTGAGTTTTGGCGACACTATCTGGCGGAGATGGCTGCGTAAACTCTGGGGAATCAGTCCCAGGTGAGTTTCGGGGATGATTGTCATACCGCCGATATCATTCACTATCTGGATCAGAAGGCCTACACGCCCTCCTTCAAACAAACTTTCGTATGTATTGTTGCCGCTCTGCCTTATTTCGTCAACATCCAGTTTTCTGATACCGTCCTTGATTATCCATATAGACTTGTCCTGAAGACTGTCCAGGTTTACTGTCTTTCCCGAATAGGCCGGATTGTCCGGCGAGACATAGGCATAGAAACTTTCGCTGTAAAGCGGGATTTCCAGAAGGTCGCTGTCCTGGACGGGGTGTGAAAGTATGCCCATATCTACCTCAGCCTTACGAAGTTTGGACTTGACAGTATCCGTCAGCATCTCTTCAGTTTTAAGGTCAATGGAAGGAAATCGCGACCCTACATATTTAAACAGTCCAGGAACAAGCACCGGAGCTACCGTAGAAATCAGGGCAATTTTTAAAGATCCTGAAACCAGCTCCTTTTCCGAACGCGTCATCACTGAAATCTGGTACACATTGTAAAGGACAACTTTGGCCTGGTCAATTATCTTTCTCCCGATTTCAGTAGGTTCCACAGGATGGGAGTCCCTGTCAAAGATGTTAACGTCAAGTTCTTCCTCCAGTTTCTTGACCATAAGGCTTAAAGTAGACTGAGTCAGCCCGCAGGCCTCAGCGGCCTTTCCGAAATGTCTATACTGGTCAATAGCAATAATATACCGCAGTTGTTGAAGTGTCATAGGCAATAATCATTGATAAAATCAATGTAAAGATAAATAAAATTGTATTGATAAATGATGCAGAGGGGAATAATTTTGCGTTGTATTTATGAACTGGAGAATCATAACACGGTATATCGGGTCCACTCTTCTGCTACTGTCATCGCTGATGGCCATATCCAGCATAATAGCGTATTGTACCCCTGGAGACAACAGCGGGATGATTCTCGCCTACTCCACTCTGCTCACTGCAGCCACAGGAATCTTCCCATTGCTGTTCGTGCGCAGAGGCAGCCATAAACTGAACTTCAAGGAAGGCAACACAATAGTTGTAGGAGCCTGGGTTGCAGCCTGCCTTTTCGGAATGCTGCCGTTCCTTCTGTACGGAGACGAGTTTTCCACCGTCAACGCCTTGTTTGAAAGCGTCTCGGGTTTCACCACCACGGGTGCATCCATCCTCACCGATGTAGAAAGCCTTCCGCGAGGTCTCCAGTTCTGGAGGATATCCACAGCATGGGTGGGAGGAATAGGAATAATTACCCTGTTTTCAATGATAATGATTGGAAACCTGAACAAATCCACCCTCTCCGGAGCTGAAATCTCAGAAATAGCCAGAAGATCGTTTTCTGTCGAAAAAAAGACAAGCTTAACCCAGCGAATGCTGCTTATCTATGTATCTCTCACGGCAACGACTCTCTTCGCCCTGAAACTTACCGGAATGGAGTGGTTTGACTCACTCACCAACGCGATGAGCGCCTGCAGCACGTGCGGCTTCTGCATAAAAAACACAAGCATCGCCTTCTATGCAAATCCTGCCGCTGAAATCGTGCTTACTATAGCTATGACCCTTTCGGCTCTGAATTTCGGCATCTTGTTCCTGGCTTTTGTCAGAAAGTCTCCTTTCTATATCTGGAAATCAGAAACTGCAAGAGTATTCCTGACCCTGATAGCGATGGCAGTTGTGGGAGTGACTGTCAACCTGCTCTTAATCGGCAACTACGAGTCTGTCTGGACAGCTTTTCGGGATGCCGCTTTTCAGGTGGCCTCCCTGTCAACCACAACGGGTTTTGCCACCCAGGACACAACTTTATGGCCAAGGTTCAGCATCGCGATTCTTCTATTATGCTCCTTCTTCTGCGGCTGCACAGGCTCTACATCGGGAGGAATTAAAATAGACAGGGCCATTTTGGCGTTCAAGGGAATAAGCAGAAGGACAAGCCTTGCCGTCAGTCCCCATATGGTCAAAAACATAAGGATAGACAACCGCATCCGCCCCGACTCCACAGTCAATGACGCCTTCATCTACATTTTCTGCTATCTGCTTATTGTGATTGTTTTCGCGGCCGTCAATTTTGCCGCCGGACTGGATTTTACAACTGGTGTTACAGCTTCTGTTGCGTTTATCGGCAATGTGGGACCCGGTTTTGGAGACGTGGGCTCCATGTCAAACTATTCCGAGTTTCCGGTCTTCCTCAAATATACCGGAATCGTGGAAATGATTATCGGCCGTCTGGAAATCTTCCCCGTCCTGTACGTATTCAAGTCAATGCGTTCCTATATCAGATGACAAAACCCCGGAGATTGTGGAATCTTCGGGGTTCGGTCCAATGGTGAATTCTCTCAGGCTTGCGTTAGAACAGGCCAGGAGTGTATCCGTACCAGTGAAGGACGGTCTGCCCCCACAGCAGAATCATCAGCCAGCTGATGAACATCATCACGATGCCATACTTGAAAGTGTCGCTCCAGCTGTACTGGTTGGTCGTGTAGAGCAGCGCCGCCGGCTTGCTGTTGAAAGGAAGCACGTAAACGTGTCCTACCAGCATCGCGATCGGGAATGCCAGACTCATTATCGGATAGCCGAAACTCTGTGCCACGCCAATTGCAATAGGAACAAAAATCAGCGTCTGCATGGTCTTGCTCTGGAAAATCAGGGCGCTAAGCAGCATCGTGCTCGTAAGTATCATATACAAAGCCCAGTATGGGGTCTGTGC
Source organism: Bacteroidales bacterium (assembly GCA_017962375.1). Lineage (GTDB taxonomy): Bacteria > Bacteroidota > Bacteroidia > Bacteroidales > UBA932 > Egerieousia. The sequence goes on along the minus strand of JAGCVJ010000010.1, from coordinate 71,106 downwards.
AGTGATACCCAAAGACGAGAATGCCGCATTTACGGCTGTTCCAGGAAGACCTGTGGCGTCCAGACCGGCACCCAGCGTATAGGCTCCGGCCGAGAATAGGAGCAGATGCCAAGGGATATCGACTTCGTTCCACTTGACCACTCCGATCTTTGGCATCAGAGCCACAACGGCGCCGATGAAAGCCACGGCTGTCTGGTTGATTCCGTGCTGCTTGTCCGTAGCCCAAAGTATGAGCACGCACAGGAAGATGGCAATTGCCTTGTATTCCTCGCCTTTCATCTTGCCCATAGCCTTGAGCTCTTCCCTCAGCCTTTCCATACCTCCCGGAATCTGAGGCTTGGTCTCTTCCTTCTTCATCGGGAAGATTATCCTGGTGCCCACGAACCATCCAATGAGAATAAGTATGACGCTCATCGGGAAGGCTGCTTTGAACCAGTCCTGATAACTGAATGAACCTATGCCCATCGCTCCGGCAATAAGGCTTCCTGCAAGCAGGGTGGCGCCTGAACCGGTAAGGAAGGCATTGGCTCCCAGATTAATCTGGAAAAGGTTCTGGAGCATCAGGTTTCGGCCGAAGTTATTGCGGTTTGCTCCGCCTGTAGCCCCGTAGATGGCGCAAATCACCATCATTATAGGAAGCAGAATGGCGGCCTTTGCCGTTGTGGCCGATATGAAGGCGGAAAGCACAAGGTTGATTATGATGAAGCTGAAAATCACTCCGCCTGCATTCTTGCCGAATTTCAGCACGAACCAGAGCGCAAAGCGCTTGGCCGCCTGAGTCTTAACAAGCATCGAGGCAAGCACGAACGAGAGAATGTTCAGCCACATCACAGGGTGGCCGAGCTGGGCGTATGCCGTCTTGTCCGTAGTGATGTTGGTCAAAACTATCGCGAGTATCACTATCAGCGATGTCAGATAATTAGGAATGGCTTCCGTTATCCACAGCACGATAGCGGCCGCGAAAATGGCCAGCATCGCATAGTTTGCCCGGATGAAGTCACCCACTCCGAGCTCTCCCAGCCTCTTGGACGCAGCACCTGTAAGTGAATCAGTGTCAAGATTGTCCAGGAAAGGAATCTTGACCACATAGTACAAAAGAATGAACACCAAGATAGCGAGAGGGCCGCCGAAGCGCTGCATGGTCCGCTCGAAGCCGGATTTCTGCATCTTCGGCAGCTTCTCGATCTTGTAGTTGTTCATGTCTAGAACATCCATCACTTCCAGTTCTTGTACGGATTCTTCATCAACATGGAGTTGTAGTACTTGACGTCTCCGGTGACCTCTTCACCTAGCCACTCAGGCTTGTCAAAAGCCTCGCTTTCGCTTCCAAGCTCTACCTCGGCAACGGTGAGTCCATCGTTGTCTCCGTAGAACTCGTCAACCTCGAAAGTGTGCTCTCCAGCCTTGACCAGATAGCGGGTCTTGTCGATTACGCCAGGCTCGCAGATCTTCAGAAGATCCTGAACCTCGGCAACAGGAATCTCCTTCTCCCACTCGAAGCGGCTGGCTCCGCTGTCGGAACCGATGCCCTTGATGGTGATGAAGCCCTTGTCGCCCTTTACTCTTACGCGAACAGTTCTTTCAGGAACGCTGCAAAGGTATCCCTGAGTGATGCGCGTAGCCTTGAAGGCGGCGTTTTTGAAGTCGCCTTTTACCAAGAATTTGCGTTCTATTTCCTGTCCCATAACTATTCGTTTGCCAGAGGTTTGTCACTCATTCCGATAACGCGCTTGATAGCCTGGAGGTAGTTGATGTTCTCAACGCCCTCGAGACCCACGTCCTTGATGGTCTTCTTGATATCCTCTATCTCGGTAGACTCTGAGTTGATTGTCATAACCTTGGCACCGTTGATAAGGACATTTCCGACCTCGCAGATGGTATTGTTGACCATATATCCGAATCTCTGCTTGTGTACTCTCACTGCAGCAAGGTCTGGGTTGGCCTTTACCATCGCGATGAACTCCTCATAGGTGTAGGTGTCCTTTGTAAGGGCAGGCATCTCGACCATGAATGCAGGGAAGACTTCCTTCTCCAGAACCTCGCGGCTGATAGGGAATTCGCCCTTCATCAGAGGGTTCCACTGCTCAAGACCGTCAACACTCTGGACAAAAGTCTTGATGTCCATCTTGCCGTCACGGATCTTGGTGTTGTTGATGTCGTTCTTTGCGGAGATGATGTAAATCTCGTCGCTCTGCCTCTCCCAAACCTTCTCTGGAACGGGAGCGGAAAGACGCGCCATTCTCTGATGAGCCTTGCAGAAGCACTGGCCGAAGCTGCGGAATTCAAATCTAGGCTTGCTTATTTCACCGATTTTTAATTCTGCCATATCGTTGAAATTTAAATTATTACATAAGTCCGGTTACAGGATCTGAATTGTCTGTAGAGTTCTTTACACCAGGGGTGGCAGGAGTGAAGAACCAATTTCCTGTTCCGTCTGGAACGCGGCTGTAGGAAGCCGGAGCGGTCTTGGAAACTGTTACCAGGTTGAAGTCATCGAGAGGATTGCCTACAGGGTCGTTGAGCTGAACCCTGACGGCCTTCTTTGCGGACAGACCTGATGTGAATACCAGTTCTGGATCATAGCCTTCCTGAGCGCCGCCGGAAACAACTACGTCTTCGCTGTACAGAAGCAGGAATGCGCCTGCAGCAAGCTCGCGGTTAGGACCGGTCCATACATCCTTGGTGTCCTTGAGGATCTTCAGACCCTTGAGATTGACATTTTCTCTACCGGTGTTAACTATCTCGATGAACTTGTCGTTTCCGTTAAGCTCGTTGAGCTTGAGAACAGTAAAGTCGATAGGAATAACTCCGACGGTATAGGAAGCTTCCTTTGAAATAGCATTTCCTCCATCGGTAAAGGCCTCAATGTAATAAACAACCTCGGTTCCCATCGGCTGGGCAGGGATGATTCCCTTGAAGCTCTCTCCGAGTCCTTCCATCTTGACAGTGGCGGCAGCGGAGCTTCCGGCCTTGTAAATAAGATTAACCTCAGATACAGGAACGAGTGCAGAAACTATAGCCGTTACGGTTACATCTTCTGTCTCATCGTAGGCTATGGTATTGGTAACTCCAGTAATGGTAGGGACTGAATAAACCTTGTCCTTAACGCAAGAACTGAATACGAAAAGCATTGCAAATGCTGCTATAAATATCTTTTTCATAATCTGTGTCAATTTTAGAAGTCAATCTCAAAACGAATTCCAAGCATATGGTAGTCTACACCGGCCTTGTTCTTGCCTTCAACAACCTTTGTGTAATCCTTTGTAGGGTTGCCGCTTGCATCGTGGCCTACGAAGAGCTTGTTCTTACCGTTTGCATAACGGTCGTTGTTGTTGTACTGATAGTTGAGAACTATCTTCACGTTGTTGTTTACCTGCCAGTTAAGACCTACGGTATAAGCCTCGGCTGAACCGCCGTAAACGTTCTTGTAGTTGAGGTCGCAGTACTCGTAGCGTGCGCAGAGCTCGATATCGCCCCACTTGCGGCCGCGGGTAACCTTGGTGTACTTGCCACCGTTTGCGTCATAGTTCTGGCTTCCGCCGAACAGAAGGTAACCAGCCTGAGCATACCATCCGCCGAAGTTCTTGGTAGCAGGATCGGCAGCGGTCTTCTTGAAGTGAACGTTGTCGCCGATGTATGCAGCCTCGTAGCGGAGTCCCTCATAGTGACCTGCAAGCTCTACGGTCCACAAGAAGTTGTGGTCGTAGCCAGGAAGGAGGTCGGTATCCAGATACTTCTTGCGGTTGATGCTGGTGGAGTTACGTGCACTTGCCCTGTAAGCTCCATACTCCTTAGGATCTACGCTGGTAAGAGCCCTGCGGTAAGATCCTGCCAGACCGATGTGGAGGCTTCCGTTCTGCATCTTGTACAGAGGGCGGAAGATAACCTTACCGGTAATTGAGTAACCGGTGTTGCGGCCATAGTCCTTGTTGTTGTCCTGAACATAGGTAAGTTCCTCAGAACCGGCAACTTCCTGGGTGAAAGCACCCAGAGATCCCCAGAACCAGTCCTTTGCATACTTGGCGTTGATACCAAGATGACGGCTTGGAGCCAGAGCGGAAGTAACCATAGGCCTTTCCATGAACTGAAGGTAACGGGAGGTGGTGTTACGGTTCAGGGAGAAATTCTCCTTGAAGTTACCTGCCTGAAGTTCCAGGTTAGGAACGCCGGTGTAACGTACGAGAGCGTCTTTAAGCTCGATCAGACCATCTGCAAGGTCCATATCGAACTCACCGTACCAACTTTCGTTGATCTGGCCTTTGATGGCAAAACGGGCGCGGCGGATGCTGGTTCCGTTTCCGATGTTGTCATAGTCTTTGTCCTGGCCGAAGAAAACTGCTCCATCAGCCTGGATACGGGTGTCGAACCAGAGCTTGTAGGCACTGTTAGGGGATTCAAAAACCAGAATACCGTCCTGAGCCTCAACGTCGAGTCTGTCTGACTGAACGGCTACTCCGTACTGGTTGCGCTTTACTTTCTCCTGGGCGAATACTGTCTGGACTGCCAGAAGGGAAATCGCCAGTAATAATAATGTTTTACGCATAGTAGTTAATTAAAAGGTGTGTTAATAAATTAAATTGATTTAATGAAATTTATAAGGTTTTCGCTGCGCGCCAGACCAAGTTTGGCCCTTAGGCGGTAGCGGTTTATTTCCACGCTTTTAGGGGTTATGTTCATCAGCGATGCGATATATTTGCTGGAAAAGCCCTGTCTGAGAAGGTTAGCCAGCTTACGCTCGTTTTCCGTAAGCTTAGGGAAACTCTCAGCCAATCTCTCGTTGAAGTCCTTGTGGAGCTCTTCGCTTCGGGTGTAGAAGTCGTTCATCTCCCTTGTGAAGTACATTCTCTCCCGAAGTGACCGCAGGAGGGCGTCTGTCCTGGCATCCTTTTCCGCACCGTCCTTGGTGCAGCGGACCTGCTTGAGCTGCTCCAGGACATTCTCCATATATTCTTTCTGGTCGCTGATGCCAACTGCAAAGTCTACAAGTTCCTTACGTTTGAGATCCAGCTTGTTCAGAAGGTCTTTCTCGGTCATCTCGGCCCTGACTTCAAGAGCTGAGAGGGATTTCCTGGTGGAATACACCTGCTGCTCGTGGGCCCTGGCAACCTGCTGATTGATTATCCTCTGGCTCTGGACCCTCATATAGACAATCACCCCTGCAATCAGTATTATGATACCCAAGACGATGAATGTTCCAGTCAGCTCTCCGTCCATTATCCTTCCCAGAGAGAAAGCCAGGAGGAAGGCCAGAACAGGAGATATGTAAGAAGAAATGATTCCTTTCAGAAGAATAGGCCCGTCCACCAGGGTACGTTTGCTGCGCAGGCTTATCCCTGCCAGGGCGGCCAGATAAAGCGTTCCGGCCGGAAGCGGGGTTGCTGAAAGCCCGAGGCTGAGCGGGGCCGGGCTGGTAAAAAGGACAAAGCAGACCAGCATACTCAGCATAAGGCTGATGATGGCCTGCGGATTAGTATCCAGTTCATAGTCCGCGATGTACCATTTGCTCATGGTCAAATGGCGGAAAACGAAAGGCAGAATAGCCAGAGCCGAACCGCCAACCACCCATACTGCATTTTCCCCCAGACCTGAAGGCAGGAACGCAAACACTATGGAATTGTTCACAGCCGCGGCAATGGCCAGCAAGAAAGCCACTATTGTCGCCACAGAAAGGAACCGCCTCTCCGTAACTGCAAAATGAGACTCACGCCTCCTCCCCGTAGCCGCAAAAATGCTGTAAATGCCGGCTGCCACCAATGCGCAAACCAGCGGAGCCGCAATCCAGGAGGAAACATAAGGCAGCACATCTGCAAAATCCAGAGAGCCTCCGCAGGCAAGCCCCATTCCGGCAACAGCCGCCACAAAGGCGAACGGAACTGCAGCATAACGGCTGAATCCCAGGATAATTACCGCCGTAACGGCAGTAGCTATGCCCACCGGGAGCACATTGCAGACAGCCTCCGGCTTCATAAGCCCCTGTGTCATCTGGGTGAAATGTTCCGGAGAGAGAACCGGCAGGACAATGCCGCCAAGCAGAAGAACCGGAACCAGAATCCTGACAGCTATCCTCTCCCCCGCGCCGGAAGCCAATATGCTGCCACTGACATAAGGCAGGTCCAGCAGCATCAGCATCGTGCCGGCAAAAACGACGGAAAGGATTATGTACAGGAGGCTATCCATTTATAGGGCGCGCTTGATTGTCATTACGGAAAGCTGCTCGGCAACCTTTACGGCAGCCTTGGAAAGATCCTCGATATGCAGCGCAAAATACCTGAGGTGGAACTTTTCGCTGAGCTTGAGATTATCCATATCGTGGAAAACGGTTCTCTTTATGGACTGGGACAGTTTCACAGCCTCCTTCTCGTAGAAATAAACCTGAGCCGTGGTTGCCGCTACGTTTTTGGGAGATGTGAAGTATGCGTTGGTTCCGGGAATAGTGCTCTCGGCGGCCATTGCAGCCAGCTCGCTGAGCTTTACAAACTCCCTCTTGAGTTCTGAAGGAATCTTCGGAGATTCTATCTCAAACTGGATCAGGTCCGTGCTGATTATGATGAAAATGTGGTCGAACCTCTCCAGAAGCCTCATGATGTCTCCCCTGGAACGGATCAGATATCCTCTAGAGTACAGGATATTCTCGATTTCCTTGATTCTGGAGGAGGCCTCCGTTTCCAGAGACGCCATCTTGGCAAGATTCTCGGCAAAACTTTCCTCGTCCCCGTACAGATAATTCTTGACACCTTCCTTGAATACCAGCAGAGACTGGTCCACTGTTTCCATCAACCCTCCTATGCTCTTTTCCAGCCTTGCCGATTTCCTTGAAAATATTTCTGCCAAACCCATACCTATTTATATTTTGGTTTTTGCAATACAAATATATGCAAATAGAACAAACAAAATACTTCTTGTAGAGTTTTAAACCCCACAGAAATATGTTGTAAACCCAATTTGTAGGGTTTTGAAATATTGATTGTAGAGTTTTCGCAGAGAAATCTAAATACAAAGGAATTTATCTATTTGAAAAATAATGTAAAATTTACTTGACATTTTGGAAAGTTATTTTTACTTTTGCGTTGCTAAACGATTAAAACGTATGCTTTATGAAAACACGTAATTATCTTCTTCCCTACACCTACAAGAAAGTAGGCATGTGGATGTTTCTGCCTTTTGCCGCCTTATGTCTATGCCTTCTGTTTGACGCCGGGCTTCCGGAGATTATGGTTCCCTGGATAGCATTCGGAGACAAACTCTTCTATACCGGGGACGCCAACCTGTTGACAGAGGTAGGTATGATGGGGCTGCTTGTTTCACTATGCTTTATTGCCTTGTCACGCGAAAAGGACGAAGATGAAATGACCGCTCACGTCCGGATGCAGTCCTTCGTATGGAGCCTGTGGTTCACTTCAGCCATCCTGGCTTTAGGAATTCTGTTCATCATGGGACTCAGTTTCCTGAGCTTTGCCCTGATCGCGCTCTATCTTTTCTACCTGGTATATATCCTTAAGTTTAATTCCACGATGCGTCACATCAGGAGGGAAGCACGATGAAGAATACTGTCAAAGTTGAACGGGCAATCAAAGACATCACCCAGCAGGATCTGGCCGCCGCTGTAGGCGTGAGCCGGCAAACCATCAATTCCATTGAAGCGGGAGGGTATGTTCCCTCCGCAGTCCTGGCATTCAAGATTGCCAGATACTTCGGGAAACCCGCCGAATCCATATTTGAGCTGGAAGAAAGCGATTAGCAGGAATAAGAAAACCCCGTTTGATGTTTGTCAAACGGGGTTTCTAAGTGACTCCGGCAGGGCTCAAACCTGCAACCTTCTGATCCGTAGTCAGATGCTCTATTCAATTGAGCTACGGAGCCAGTTAAGGATGAAACTTATTCAGCCTCTTCCTTTTTCTCTGTTCTTGCGAAGCTCTTTTCCTTGATGCGAGCCTTCTTTCCGGTGAGGTCTCTCAGGTAGAAGATTCTTGCCCTTCTTACCTTACCTACCTTGTCAACAGAAATCCTCTCGATGAAAGGAGAATTCAGAGGGAATATCCTCTCAACTCCAACGCCGTTGGAAATCTTTCTAACTGTAAATGTCTGGGTTGCACCAGCTCCTCTGCGCTGCAAGCAAACGCCTTTGAAGTTCTGCAGCCTTTCCTTGTCACCCTCCTTGATCTTGTAGGTAACAGTTACGGTATCACCTGCCTTGAATGCAGGGAACTCTTTCTTCTCGCCGGCAAAAGCCTCCTGAGCTACTTTAATTAAGTCCATTTTCTTCTAAATTTTATCAGCAACATTGTACCAAAAGCACTAACCATCATTCTCAGTGTCTTACGGCCGCCTTGGCCTATACAAGAGGTTGCCTTCGGTTTTGGGACTGCAAAAATACAATTAATTTGCAAACTTCCAAAAATAATTTCACGCCTTGTACATAGCCCCGCCAATGCAGTCGTACCGGGCTCCGGTAACGCTGCTCATGCAGTTTGGCTGGTCCGCAACATACAATGCGCCCAGAAACGCAAATATCAAAGCCTCCTTGAACTTGACCGTAATCTCGTCCGGAACAATGAAAGTGGCCTGGGGAGCGTTGAAGCGCATTCTCTCCAGCAGGTATTTGTTGAAAGCCCCGCCGCCGGTAGTGAGGACTTTGGCCTTGTCGGCGGTTTTCTGCTTGATATTCAGCGATATCTGATATGCCGTATGCTCGGCGAAGGTGGCCAGCTTGTCTGCCAGGCTCAACGGCGAACCGTCTTCGCCTCTTTCAGCTTCTATCAGAGGCAGCACCTCGTTTTCTACCCATTCCCTTCCTAGAGACTTAGGCCCCTGCTGGGTGTAGAACGGCAGGCTGTTCAGCTTTTCAAGAAGAGAGCGGCAGACACTTCCGCTTCTGGCAATATCTCCGTCTTTGTCATATTCAAGGCCTATCTGGCGGGTGTAATGGTTCAGCACATAATTTACCGGAGAAATGTCGTGGGCAATTCTGGCAGGCTTTCCGCCAATCTCCCCTTCCGAGGAAATGTTGGAGAATCCTCCAAGATTCAGGCAGTAGTCGTAAGAGCCGAAAAGATGCCTGTCCCCTATCGGAACCAGCGGGGCTCCCTGCCCTCCCAGAGCCACGTCCGTGGTCCTGAAATCGCAAACCGTATCCACTCCGCTTTCAGCCGCTATGCCGGCCCCGCTTCCTATCTGGCCGGTGAACCTCAGATGGGGCTGGTGGAAGACGGTCTGCCCGTGAGAGGCTATCAGAGCAACCTCACTGCAGCCGTGCCTTTCCATAAACGCCTTAACCCTCTGGCCCAGATACAGGCCGTAGTCTGAGTGCAGCAGGGCATATTCCTGGGCCGTCATAGTCTGGGCTCTAGAAAGCCTTTGCTTCAAAGATTCAGGATAAGGCTCATCCTCTGCATTCAGAGTCTCGTAAGTCCATTTGCCGTTTTTAAAGAAAAACCGGGCGTGGCAAAGGTCCAGGCCGTCCAGCGAAGTGCCGCTCATAAGGCCTATAACCTCAACACCCTTTTCAAAATCGTATGTCTTTTTCATATTGTTACCAAGTGAAATGACGAGTGACCGATGTCTTGTTGCCTGAATTGTCTTCCACCTCAACAATCAGGGTGTGCTTCTTTCCCTTAGCTATTCTGGCATCGCCCAGAGGAATCTCCAGAGTGGAAGTCTTGCCGTCCAGAGCAGCTACAACCCAGTGCCCGTCAATCTCAGCCCTGAAATACTTGATTCCGGACAGCCTGTCTCTAATAGTGCATTTTATGGAAGATTCTTTTACAGCAGATCCTTCGGCGATTTTGACCGAAACCTCAGGCGGAGTGACGTCCGCCGTAACGCAGAATGTGCCGAAAGACCCTACCGTAGCGGTTATTTCGCCGGTAAGGTAATTCAGGGCGCCGCCGCATCCTGAAAGCAAGCCGTCGGAGGCCACTCTTGCAACCAGAGCCTTGCCGCGCAGGTGTGCCGGAACTTCAGCCTTTATGGTTATAGCAACTGACTTGTGGAGCGGAATATCGCCGTCCCCAATCCGCCAAAGGGCAGACATTGCGGGAACCTTGTCCTGGGCCGTGTAAGAGTCCTTCAGCTTCCTTACCCTGAGGAAGGCGTTGCGGTAAAGCGCTTCGGCAGGAACAGTCACGAAAAGCCCGTCATAGAAGAACTTGCTTTCCTTGTCCCAGGCCACAAAATCGCCGTCCGGGGAGAAAGGCACCGCATCGTTGTACATGGCGTCGTCTCTGACAACCTTCATTTCGGTTCTGGATGAGTTGCCGTAAACATCGGTGGCAATAAAGGAAAGAGTGTGCACCAGAGAATCGCCGAGAGAAACAATGCCGTCATTCTCCGCCTGGATCCTGTCTGTGAGCTTATTGGACGGATCTATCTGAGTCTTCACAAAATATCTTCCGGTAGATCTTCTGAGCGGACAGTCCAGCAAAGATGCAATGTAGCGGCCGGTTGAAGTGGGGATATTGCCCTCCGTAAAGCAGAAGAACGGCTTGCCGTCCAGCAGGGCCTCGTACTTGTAAACCGCCAGTTTTCCCGGGGTTCCGGCCATTATGTCGTAGGCGTCTATAGCAGCGTAGAAAGACTTGGGAACCTTTATTGTATCGCCCACCATCCTGACAGGAAAAGTGAAAAGAGTGCTGTAGAACGGAACGCATCCCACTAGCCTTACATCGCGAATAGCCGGAGCCTCCGAGTCTTTCAGATTGTAGATTCCTGTAATCTGGAGATTGACAGGGACATCGTTTTCATCCAGCACCTCAAAATGCAGATGAGGCCCTCCGGAAGATCCCGTATTCCCGGAATATGCTATCAGGTCGCCCCTTTTCACAGGCAGGCTGTCCTCCGGAAAATCTATGTACTGATTCCAGCTTTCCTCCTCATACTGCTTTTCCAGAACCAGCTTCTTGTACTTTGGGGCAAATCCCAGAAGATGGCCGTAAATGGTCTTGTATCCAGAAGGATGAGTAACTGTTATCCTATTGCCGTATCCCCAGGGACTGATGGTGATTCTGGAAATATATCCGTCGTCTGCGGCATAAACCTTCTTCCCCTGAACTCCGCCAGTCCTCATATCCAGCCCGCAATGGAAGTGGTCGCCCCTGAGCTCCCCGTATGTTCCGGCAAATCCGTTGTAGGATTCAATCGGAACTATGAATCTGCCTGTCACCTCCTTCTGGCGGGCATAATCCACTCCCTGGTCATTCTCTTTGCTCAGCGACTGAGAGGCAGCCAATGCCGGAAACAACAGAAAACAAAAAGCAGCCGCCAATCTGACAGCCGCTTTTTTTGTATGTTTTGCATTTGCCATATCCTGTAACCTTGACAGGACAAATTTACAAATCCTATTTGAAAAATCCTTTCAGGCGGTCGAAGAAACTCTGCTTTTCCTCTCCGCTTGGAATCGGCTTGAAAGATTCGCAATCCTTGAGTTTCTCAACCAGCTTCTTCTCCTCGGAAGTGAGCTTGGTAGGAATCCAGACCTGAACATAGATGTGAAGGTCTCCCTTTCCGTAGCCGTTGACGTCCGGAATGCCCTTGCCCTTTATCCTCAAAACCTTTCCGCTTTGGGTTCCGGCCGGGATCTTGACTTTGATCTTGCCGCCAATGGCCGGAATCTCAACCTCGCAACCGTCTATAGCGTCAGGAATGCTTATGAAAAGCGGATAGATGAGGTCGTTGCCGTCTCTTTCAAAATCCTTGTGGGTCTCTTCCTCAATCAGCACGAAAAGGTCTCCGTTCACGCCGCCGTTGCGGGCCGCGTTGCCCTTTCCGGGAACGGTAAGCGTCATTCCCTGGGCCACGCCGGCAGGAACCCTGAACCCTATCTCCTCAGGAGCCTTCACAAGCCCGCTTCCGCCGCACTTGTGGCAAGGCTTGGCCACAATCTTTCCAGTTCCGTTGCAGCGGGTACATACGCTCTGAGTCTGAGTTATGCCGAAAATGGAACGGGACTGCCTTACAACATATCCGGAGCCGTGGCAGTCAGGGCAAGTCTTTATGTCAGCGTCTGAAACTGCGCCTTTGCCGTGGCAGTCAGGGCAGGCAACCAGCTTGTTTATCTTCACTTTCTTGTCTACCCCGGTCATTATCTCTTCCAGGGTGAGCTTCAGCTTGATACGTATATCGCTGCCTTTCTCCACTCTAGTGCCGCCACCGCCTCCGCCGCCGAAGAAATCGCCGAAAATGTCGCCGAAACCGCCAGCCGAGCCGCCGAAACGCCCGCCGAATATGTCGCCGAAATTGCGGAATATATCCTCCACTGAGAAGCCTGCTCCTCCGCCGAATCCGCCCTGGTCTGCAGCAAAGCCGAACTGGTCGTATCTCTTGCGCTTGGTCTCGTCGCTAAGCACATCATACGCCTCGGCCGCCTCCTTGAATTTCTCCTCGGCGGCCTTGTCTCCCGGATTGCGGTCTGGATGATACTGGAGAGCCAGTTTCCTGTAGGCTTTCTTTATCTCATCTGCCGAAGCGTCCTTTGAGACACCCAACACCTCATAATAATCTCTTTTTTCTGCCATCTTGTCACTTTAAATTATATGCCTATCACTACTTTGGCAAAACGGATAACCTTGCCGTTGAGCTTGTAGCCCTTCTGAATCACGTCCACCACCTTGCCCTTCTTGTCTTCTTCAGGAGCCGGAATCTGAGCCACGGCCTCATGCTCGTCTGTGTCGAGTTCCTTGCCTAAGGCTTCAATCTCGGTTACTCCCTTCTTCTTCAAAACGTCAAGCAATTGCTTGTAAATTAACTCTGTACCCATCTTTGCAGCTTCGCTTGCCTCAGACTCCTCCAAAGATTTCAAGGCTCTCTCGAAGTTGTCAACCACCGGCAGAAGATCGCTGATTACTCCCTTTGAAGCGGTATCTATCAAGTCTATCTTCTCCTGGGAAACCCTGCGGCGGTAGTTGTCGAATTCGGCCATCAGATAGACATACCTGCTCTTCTCTTCCTGGACCTGCTTCTTGGCCTCTTCCAGAAGGGCGGACTGGTCTTCTGTCTTTTCCGTTTCCTGATTTTCAGCGTTTTCGTTTGCTGGCTCCTCAGTTTCAGGGGCTTCAGTTTGCTGCTGAGAATTCAATTCTTCTTCCTGCTGCTTGGCGGCAGTTTCTTGACGGGCATCTCTGCCTTCTCTTCTTTTATTGTGCCTTGACATAATGAATCTTGATTTTGAACGCTTAAAGTTATGACAATTTCCTTGCCATGCCGGCAATATAGCAGCAGTAGGACATTTTGTCACAAAAGCGTTAAATTTGCTCTGTGTTGCCGCAAGGCTAAAATCACGGAAGATGTTTGAACAGCTGCAGCAGTTTCTAAGTTCCACCCCGGTTACGGACTACAGGATAATACTCATTCTTGTAGGCTGCGGCATATTCGTGGGCTTCATAAACACCATAGCCGGAATGGCAACCGCCATTTCCTACGGGCTTTTCATGATGATGGGCCTCCCGATTAACGTGGCAAACGGAACCACACGTGTAGGAGTGCTGCTGCAGTTCATGACCACATCCGCCATATTCAAGAAGAAAGGCTATCTGGACATGAAAACCGGCTGGAAGGTGGGCATTCCGGTAGGCTGCGGAGCCATATTCGGAGCCTTGCTGGCCGCCGTTCTGAAAGTCAAGATCATAGAGATTGTAATGGCTGTTCTGCTCCCGATAATGTCAATCTTGCTGTTTGTGGACAAAAAGAAGCTTTCCTCCAGAAGAGCTGCCGGACCGAGCCTCTCTGACCTATGGATCTTCCTGATATTTACCGCCATAGGAGTTTACGGAGGCTTTACCCATTCCGGGGTGGGCCTGCTGATTATCTTCGGCAGCTATTTCTTCCTGGGGCTGGACATGATTCGCTCCAACGCCATCAAGCAGTTTGCGGTAACCGTCTATACCCCTCTCGCCCTCACCGTCTTCATCATTTACGGACAGGTTAACTGGGCCATCGCCCTGATCTATGCCGTGGGAAATATAATAGGCGGAATCCTGGGCTCCTACGCCTCAATCAAAGGAGGGGAAAAGTTCATAAAGATCTTCGTGACAATTATAATTATCACGATGAGCACCTTGCTGATAATCAAGCAGCTGAGATCCTAAAGAATGCCGAGCCTGACCAGGGCTTTCTCCACTCCGTCTTCATCCACGGTTTCTGTCACATAGTCAGATGCAGCCCTTACGGCATCGTCTGCATTGCCCATGCACACGCTAAGGGCCGTATGCTCGAGCATCGGAATGTCATTTCCCCCGTCGCCGAAGGAAAGCGTCTGGGAAAGATCCAGGCCGAACACCTTCAGAATGTTGTCTATGCCGAAGGCCTTTGTAATCCCCTTCTCGTTCACGTCGGCAAAAAGAGGGTTCCAGACAGCGGCGCTGCAGCCGGTCAGCCACTCTGCCATAAGATCATCCAAAGGCTTTCCCTTGAGGTAGATGCACATCTGGTAAATATCCATCTCGGCGATTTCATCTATGCTGCAAAGCGTTGGAGGAGCCACCCCTACCACTCTTGCGATTTCCTCCGCCACGTCTGAAGGGCGGTTGATGTAATAGTCATCAGAGGCCATGAACGACACGGCAAACGGCGGCAAGTCTTTGCGGCTCAAACGATTGCGGATGGCATACATTTCCTTTTTCGGAAGTGTCCGGCCGAATATCATCTTCTTTGCTGAATCGTAGCAAGTTGCGCCATTGTTTGCTATGTAGCCGTCAAACTCTATCCCGTCCAGAACGCTGGTCATCTTGAGCATCCTGCCGGTGGATATAAAAACCTTGATGCCCTTCTTGCGGAGGGCATCAAGAACTTCTATGTTGCTCGGGGTAACCTTGTGAGTCTTGAAAGAGACCAAGGTTCCGTCAATGTCGAAGAATATCGCTCTTATGTTGCCTGCGGCAGCCATTATGCCTTGCCGTCAGAGCCGAGCACGTTAACTATCTTGTGCTCATAGAGCTTCTGCATCTCGTCTCTTGCAGGGCCGAGATACTTTCTAGGGTCGAATTCGCCAGGCTTCTCGTTGAAGACCTTGCGTACCATTGCGGTCATTGCCAGACGGGAGTCTGAGTCTATGTTGATCTTGCAGACTGCGCTCTTTGCGGCCTTGCGGAGCTGCTCCTCCGGAATGCCCACTGCATCAGGAAGCTTGCCTCCGTTCTCGTTGATTATCTTCACGTATTCCTGTGGAACTGAAGACGAGCCGTGGAGAACGATCGGGAATCCAGGAAGTTTCTTCTCGATTTCTTCAAGAACGTCAAATGCCAGTGGAGGCGGAATCAGGATTCCAGTCTTAGGGTCTCTGGTGCACTGCTCAGGCTTGAACTTGTAGGCGCCGTGTGATGTTCCGATGGAAATAGCCAGGGAGTCGCATCCGGTCTTGCTGGTGAAGTCTATAACTTCCTCAGGCCTGGTGTAATGAGATTCCTCAGCGGCAACCTCGTCCTCTACGCCGGCCAGTACTCCGAGCTCTGCCTCAACGGTTACGTCAAACTGGTGAGCGTAATCAACAACCTTCTTGGTCAGGGCCACATTCTCGTCGTAAGGAAGGGCGCTTCCGTCTATCATCACTGAAGAAAAGCCCATGTCCACGCAGCTCTTGCAAGTCTCGAAAGTGTCGCCGTGGTCCAGATGGAGCACAATCTGAGGATTCTCCCATCCCAGCTCCTTTGCATACTCTACAGCTCCCTGAGCCATATATCTGAGCAGAGTCTGGTTAGCGTATGAACGCGCGCCCTTGGAAACCTGGAGGATAACTGGAGATCTCTTTGTAGCTGCAGCCTTGATGATGGCCTGGAGTTGCTCCATATTGTTGAAGTTGAAAGCCGGAATAGCATATCCGCCTGCTACAGCCTTGGCGAACATCTCGCGGGTGTTGACAAGGCCTAACTCTTTGTAAGATACCATAATATAAAGATTTTTAATAGTTTATCCACAACAATCGGCACAACTGCCGTAAAAATCGTTGCAAATTTAGCAAACAGATTCGTAAATTTGCAACTAAACAAACGGAATCTGAAATGGAAAACAAAGTGATGGTTTTCTCCGCACCGAGCGGAGCCGGAAAGACAACAATAGTCACTCATCTGCTTGAGACCTTCAAGAAACTCGAATTCTCCGTATCTGCAACTTCAAGGGCCCCGAGAGGCCAAGAGGTAGACGGCAAAGACTACTATTTCCTCTCAGTCAAGGACTTCAAGAAGAAGATCAAGAACAAGGAGTTTGTGGAATACGAGGAAGTATACCCGGGCTCTTTCTACGGCACTCTCAAGAGCGAGGTGGAAAGAATCTGGGCCAAGGGCAATGTCATAATGTTTGACGTGGATGTCAAGGGAGGAGTGAGCATAAAGAAAATCTTCGGCGAAAAATCATTCACAGTATTCATCCAGCCACCTTCCCTGGAGGTTATGGAACAAAGGCTCAGGGCCAGGGGCACAGACTCCGAAGAGGCCATCAAGACCAGAATAGCCAAGGCTTCCGAAGAGATGACCTACGCCGCAAAGTTCGACTGCGTTCTTGTGAACGATGTGCTTGAAGAATCCTTTGCCAAGGCCGAGAGGCTTGTAACCCTTTTCACCGGCCTCAAGCCCAAGAAGAAACCAGCCGCAAAGAAATAGATGAAAAGGACGGCTCTTTACTTCGGCTCTTTCAACCCACTCCACTACGGGCATCTGGGCGTGGCGGAATATGTCATCCTGAACTGTGACATAGACCGCTTCGAGATGGTTCTCAGCCCTCACAACCCGTTCAAGGACAAGCAGATGCTCCAGGATCCGCAAGAAAGGCTCAAAAGTCTGAGAAAAGCCATAAGAGCATTCAACAAGCAGCTCAAGCCAAAGGTTGAGGCCAACCCCAAAGCCAGGTGCAAAGGCGTTATTGTCAATGATATTGAATTCCACCTGGAAGAGCCGCTCTACACCTTCAACACCATGAAGGAACTCCAGAAACGGAATCCGGACACGGAATATGTCATTGTGGTAGGAGCAGACAGCTTCAAGATTATGCCCAAATGGTACCTGGGAGAGGATATCCTTAAAGAATTCAAGGTAATTGTCTATCCGAGAAAAGGTTACAGAGTCAAGACTTTGTGCAGAAAATACAAGGCCCTCTATCTTGAAGACGCCCCGCTTAACGACATCTCCTCCACCCAGATCCGCAACTCTCAGTTATAGCTTGATGCGTTCCCAGATCCAGTTGGGAATCAGCCTCCAGAAGAAAACCAGAATCCGGTAGCGCCAGTCTATCACTTTCACTCTCTTTTTCCTCTCGATGGCCCTCACTATTTTGCGGGCCACTTTCTCCGGCTTCATAAGCATCGGATAGTGATGCTTTGAGGTGTCCAGAAGCGGAGTGTCCACAAATCCCGGACGGATATCGGTGAAACGGATGTTCAGCCCCTGCTTTCTGGAAAGCTGCGCAAGTGCCTGGATATAAGTGTTGTCGAAACTCTTGGTGGCTGAATAGGACGGAGCGGGGCCAAGGCCTTTCACTCCGGCAATTGAGCTTATCACGGCAATCTGTCCGCCTCCTTTTTTCTTGAAATAATGCCAGGCGGCATCCACCATCCTGGTGAATCCCAAAGAATTGGTAGAAACGGTTTTCAGTTCAACGGACGGATCCAGTTCCTCGTTGTGGGATCCCACTCCTGAGCCGTGGAAATAAAGATCCATTCCCCCCATCTTGTCAATCAAGGCCTCAAGCAAGAGGGGCGCATCATCTTTCTCTATGTCAATTGCCTGATACGAAATCTGATCCGGAAACAGGGCCTGCAGCTCTTTCAGCTTTTCCTCTCGCCTTCCGGCAATGCCCAGAGTCAAGCCCTTTCCGGCAAGGATCCTCGCGATTTCCCTCCCCATTCCGGAGGTCGCTCCCATTATAACAGCCCGTTTCATAAGTCTTCTCCCAAAATGCGTCCTATTTCGCCTGAGAGAGGAGCCTCAACGCTTATCAGCCGGCCATTGCCGGTAGAGTCTCCTTTGGCGTCTTTTCTGCCTATTGGATGGATGAACTCCAGATGCCTGGCATGCAGACAGATGGAGCCGTCGCGGTTGGAGCGTCTGGAGCCGTACTTGAGGTCTCCCTTTATAGCGCATCCAACTGAAGAGAGCTGGCATCTTATCTGATGATGCCTGCCTGTCAGAAGCACCACTTCAAGAAGAGTGTAATGGTCCAAAACTTTCAGGATCCTGTACAGCAGGCGGGCTTCCTTGTAGCCCAGCGGAGCCTTGCCCCTTCCCCTGTAAACGTAAGACTTGTTGCTCTTTTCATCGCGATAAAGATAGTGGTGAAGCTCCACCCATCCGTCCGGATCCGCCACAGAGTCCGGCACTCCGTCCAGAGGTGTCTGAACCAGAGCCCAATAGGTCTTGTGAACCTCCCCTTCCCTGAGCATCTCGTTGATGCGTTCCAGACCCTTGGAAGTCTTGGCAAAAAGCACGGCTCCGCTCACGGGGCGGTCCAGGCGGTGGGCAACTCCCATGAACACCTGACCTGCCTTGCTGTCTCTCTGGGCAATGAAGGCTTTAAGAGTGTCGCTCAGCGGCTCGTCACCCGTCTTGTCGCCCTGGACTATCTCCCCGCTCCGCTTGTTGAACACCAGGATGTGGTTGTCCTCAAACAAGATGCGTGAAGAAATGTCCTGAAACTCTTCCTCCGGAAGCTCTCTGTAGATTCTCTGTGTTTCCATAACAATACAGGCCCAAAGTTACAAAACTTCAGGCCTGTTCTCTAATCTAAACGCTGTTTTACTTTACATAGAATGAATTGCCGCCAACTCCGTAAGCATGCAAGCTTCCGTATTTGCCGCCGCCCAGATGGTCTTCTGCCCAGGTAAATCCGATAGCCCTCTTGCCGTATTTGGTCTTGACTATCTCATAGCCGTAGATGCATCTCCTGAGCGGAACGCCGAGATTATTCTTCTGGACATTCCAGTTGTTGCTGGTGATGACAATATCTATCACATTGCTATTCTGGCCCTTTGCGGCAGCCAGAGCCTTGGCCTTGTAAGCGCTTTGCATGCTTCCTGCCTTAGGCATCGGCTGGAATTCCAGATTCTCCGGAGAATTGGCCTTAAGCGCGTCACTCAATATCGTAGCGTAAGATTTAGCCTTGTTGTAGTAAATGTCAAACTGGTCTTTCAGATAGTCCTGCTGAGTCATTCTGCACCACTCCAGCGGATATCCTTCGAACAATGTATAAATGTTGGTGGCAAGATTCAAATCCAATTTGGCTACAGCTAAGTCTTCATCCTCTACCACAACAGGCTGCTTTCTGTCGTCGCAGAAATAAGACTTGCCGTCTTTCTTGGTGAAAAGCAGAGTCTTGCGCCCCATTACTCCTTCTTCACTGGCAGGAATGCCGGCTTGATGCATTCCGCAATTCATTGTAGGAATAGACTGATAGGTGAACGCTCCGGAATTGTCTTTCTTCATCTGGCCCATGTTCATCAGATTCATGATCTCGCCAATTTTCACATAGAAATACTGCCAGTTCTTGATCTCCTTGAACAGCTGGTCCTCTAGCTGCCTGTTCTCGCCTTCTTCCAGCGCCTCAAGAGTCTTCATGTCCCATTTTACTCTTGCCGTCAGCTTTTCTGCAAGAGCTTTGGCCTCTGAACGGGAAGTCTTTCTCAGCCCCCAGGCTATACTGTTGATGAATTGTCCAGACGCGTCATAATCGCTGTATGGCTCCTTCATAGACATGATTTCAGGAATCTCAGGACCGGATCCATAGGATTTGCCTACCTGCGGTTTCTGGGAAGTTGACTTGGACGCAGAGGTGGATTTCTGTGAAGAAGTGGTAGTAGTCTCCTCGGAATCATTGCCCAGAACACTGTCCACTGCCTTTTCAGCAGACTTTTCCGCCCTTTCCTTCACTGCTTTCTTGGCCTTGTTGAGAACTCCCTTGAGCTGAGCGTCAGCCGATGCTGAAATACCAGCCACAAGGACTATGGCCACGATAATTCTAAAGAATTTTGTTTTCATAATTGTTGAGTGTTTGGTTTATGTTTCAAATATAATAATAATTCGCTAAATTAGTGGTCGGATTCCGACAGATTAATATTAACCTATTTATATCACGATTATGAGAAACATCAGAAAAACAGGCAGTCTGATACTCGCTGCGGCAGTCATTCTGGTTACAGGATGCAAGAACACAAACTCAAATGCCCAGCAGACCATTACAGGCATTGCAAATTCACTTCAAAACGAAATTGAAAACATGGCACAGCAAGCAAACGAACCTCAAGTTGCTGTTAACGGCAACACCATCACCTACGGAGACCACTCCTACACTGTTTCCGGAGAATTCAACGATTCTTACAAAGTTCCTACGGCATTTGTGACTTTCACTAACTTCCCTGCAAACTATGAAGAGTTCGAGGCTGTTTACAACGGCCTTCTGGGAAAGAGCATCCAGGGCACGGCAGCCATGATTCCTATGGCAATTGAACTCTACGCCAGAGACGCGGCCGTGGGAGAAAAGTGCTTCAACCTCCTTTGCAACGGCCCTGCAACCGTCAGCGGCATTGTCCGCATCCTGAAGACCAAGCTGATTCCTTCTCAGTACGGCCCTTCCGGCGATCCTTATATTCAGCGATACATGGCCGCAGCTCTGCTCAAGGGAGCAAACGCCAACAACGCCTACTCTCCGGACATGCCTTACACTGTTGAGATGGCAGCATCCCCTAACGGAGTGCATAACGTCACCGGCGGAACAGACACCTTTATCTACATATTGGCAGACGGCTGGGACACCAGACAAAGAAGCGTGGAAATCTTCCAGGCAGAGGGAAGTCCTTTGTACAAGGTTTACAACTGCCCATCCTGCTACACCCAGTGCAAGAACATCAAGGGCGAGTGGGCCGGACTCCAATAATTTTCCAGGAAACAAGGCAGAAATGCCAGACAAGACCTCCCGCAACTGACAGCCGGGAGGTCTTTTTTTATGCATCGCCGAGCCATTATTTGACAAAATGGCAGAAAAATGTCTTTTCTCGGCGATGGCACAATTATAGAGTATGAACCCTTCGCGGAGACACGAGATCTCCACACAAAAAATCGGATAAAAAACAAAAAAAGGAGATAAAATTATGGGAAAAATTATCGGAATCGACTTGGGAACAACCAACAGTTGTGTCTCAGTAATGGAAGGCTCTGAGCCTACCGTAATCATCAACAGCGAAGGAAAGAGAACAACCCCTTCAGTAGTTGCTTTCACCGGAAACGGAGAGAGGAAGATCGGCGATCCTGCAAAACGTCAGGCCATCACCAACCCTACCAAGACCATCTACTCTATCAAGAGATTCATGGGCGAAACTTTCGACAGGGTGCAGACCGAGGTTGCAAGAGTGCCTTATAAAGTAGTGCGCGGCGACAACAACACTCCAAGGATTGACATAGACGGCAAGCTCTATTCTCCGCAGGAGATTTCAGCAATGATTCTGCAGAAGATGAAGAAGACTGCAGAGGATCATCTGGGACAGACAGTTACAGAGGCGGTTATCACCGTTCCTGCATACTTCTCCGACTCTCAGAGGCAGGCAACTAAGGAGGCCGGCGAAATTGCCGGACTGCACGTCAAGAGAATCATTAACGAGCCTACCGCAGCCGCTTTGGCATACGGACTAGACAAGAAGGAGAATGACGCCAAGGTTGCAGTGTTCGACTTGGGCGGCGGTACTTTCGATATCTCAATCCTTGAGCTCGGCGACGGCGTATTCGAGGTTAAGTCAACCAACGGCGATACCCACCTGGGAGGAGACGACTTTGACCACGTGATCATAGACTGGATGGTTCAGGAATTCAAGAACGAGCACAGCGGTGCTGACCTGAGCAAGGATCCTATGGCTCTCCAGAGGCTGAAGGAAGCCGCCGAGAAGGCCAAGATCGAGCTTTCAAGCCAGACCACCACTGAGATCAACCTGCCTTACATCATGCCTATAGACGGCGTTCCTCAGCACTTTGTAAAGACTCTCACAAGAGCCAAGTTCGAGGCTCTGGCAGACAGCCTGTTCCAGAAGTGCATCGAGCCTTGCCGCAAGGCTCTCTCAGACGCTCACCTGAGCGCATCAGACATCAACGAGGTACTGCTCGTGGGCGGTTCAACCCGTATCCCTAAGGTACAGCAGATGGTCAAGGACTTCTTCGGAAAGGAGCCTAACAAGAGCGTGAACCCAGACGAGGTAGTTGCTATCGGAGCATCTATCCAGGGCGGCGTGCTGGCAGGTGACGTTAAGGACGTGCTTCTGCTCGACGTTACTCCTCTGAGCCTCGGCATCGAGACCTACGGCGGAGTTTTCACAAAGCTCATCGAGTCCAACACCACCATCCCTACCCGCAAGAGCCAGATCTTCTCCACGGCTTCTGACAACCAGCCTTCAGTAGAGGTGAACGTGCTTCAGGGCGAGCGTCCTATGGCAAAAGACAACAAGTCTATCGGAGTATTCCACCTGGATGGCATCATGCCGGCTCCAAGAGGCGTTCCTCAGATTGAGGTTACCTTCGACATCGACGCCAACGGTATCCTCAACGTTTCCGCAAAGGACAAGGGAACCGGCAAGGAGCAGCAGATCCGTATCGAAGCTTCAAGCGGCCTCAGCGATGCTGAAATCAAGAGGATGAGAGACGAGGCCAAGGCCAACGAGCAGGCCGACAAGGCAGAAAGGGAGAAGGCAGACAAGCTGAATGCAGCTGACGCCCAGATCTTCGCCAGCGAGAAGAACCTGAAGGACTATGGCGACAAGATTCCAGCTGACAAGAAGTCAAGAATTGAGGAAGCCACCCGCAAACTCAAGGATGCCCACCAGAACAAGAACATCGCCGAGCTCGACAACCTTATGAACCAGCTCAACGAGGCTTGGCACGCTGCCAGCGAGGAAATGAACCGCGCAGCAGGCGCACAGGGCCCTAACCCGGGTGCCGGAACTCAGGGCGGCTACGGCCAGAACACCGGAAATACCGGCAGCACCGGCTCCAACGGCCAGGACGGCGAAGTAACCGACGTGGACTTTGAGGAAGTGAAGTAAAACTCACTTTCAGCTACAAGAAAAGCGTGTTTCCAAGGAAGCACGCTTTTTTGTTTAAAGTATATGGCGGATTTGCTGAATTATTCTTAACTTTGAAATCTTGAAAAAACGAATATTTAGATTTTCAGATTAATAACAAAACAACTTATATGGATTGGTTAGAAAAATATAAAGACCGCATCGTTTCTGCTGAAGTTGCGGCAAGCGCTATCCAAAACGGAATGAACATAGCATTAGGCCATTCTGCAGCCGCTCCTCAGGAGATTCCGCTGGCTATGATGGACCAGAGGGAAAGGCTCAAGGATGTGGACATTTACCACATGGTAACCCTCCACCCTGCAACTTACATGCTGCCTGAGGGCTACGGACATTTCCGCCACATCACAAATTTTGCCCATGGCAACACAAGAGAAGGCATCAACGACGACCGCGGTGATTTCTTCCCATACTATTACCACCAGGTAGCGGACTGGTTTGACACCTGCTACCCTATTGACGTGGCAATGATTACAGTAACTCCTCCTAACGAGGACGGATACTGCAGCCTCGGCATTTCCGTGGACTACACCAAGCTGGCAGTTGACCGCGCAAAGATGATCATCTGCGAAATGAACGACCAGATGCCTTTCCTGGGCTATGGAGACTGCCTGATCCACATTTCAAAACTGGACTACATCGTGAAGACCTCCAGGCCTATGTTCCAGCTTCCTAAGCCAACCATAGGACCTGTTGAGGAGAAGATCGGCGAGTACTGCGCTTCTCTGGTTGAGGACGGTGCCACCCTGCAGCTTGGTATCGGCGCCATTCCTGACGCAGCCCTGCACTATATGACCAACAAGAAGGACCTCGGAATCCATACCGAAATGTTCTCAGACGGCGTTGTAGAGCTTGTAAAGAAGGGAGTTGTAACCAATGCCAAGAAGAAACTCCACCCTGGAAAACTCGTTACGGGATTCTTGATGGGAAGCCAGATGCTCTACGATTTCGTGGACCACAACCCGGACGTGCTGATGTTCCCTGTGAACTACTGCAACGACCCTAGGACCATCTGCCAGATGGACCACTTCGTTTCCATCAACTCGGCTCTTGAGATGGACCTCCAGGGCCAGAGCACCGCAGAAACCATCGGCCTGAAGACCTTCAGCGGCACCGGCGGACAGGTAGACTTCATCAGAGGAGCTTCCTGGAACAGGACCAGCAAGGCCATCCTGGCATTCCCTTCAACCGCAAAGCACGGGGAACTGTCCCGCATCAAGGCCTTCCTTACCGAAGGAGCCGGAATCACCACTCCAAGAGACGACATCGATTATGTTATCACTGAGTACGGTATAGCTCACCTGAAGGGCGCCACCCTCAAAGACAGGGCAAGAATGCTCATCGGGCTGGCTCACCCTAAGTTCCGCGACGACCTTATCCACGAGTTCGAGAGGAGATTCCACAGGACTCCATACACTCCTTGGGACTTCGGAAACGCAAAGACTTTTGTAACCTATTAACAAACAAATATGTACGACAAAGAACGCGGGCTGTATATAGCCCATTGCGCCAACGGCCCGATTAGCCTGGTTGGAAATATGGCCAACCGCCACGGCCTGATTGCCGGCGCCACCGGTACCGGAAAGACTGTTTCCCTGCAAGTTATGGCGGAGAGCTTCTGCCAGGTGGGAGTACCTTGCTTTATGGCGGATATGAAAGGCGACCTTTCCGGCATCAGCCAGGCAGGAAAGCTAAGCGGCTTCATCGAGAAGAGAAAAGACGAGTTCGGAATTCCGGACCCTAAGTTCCAGCCGTGCCCTGTAAGGTTCTTTGACGTATTCGGAGAGCAGGGCCATCCTATGAGATCAACCATCTCCAGGATGGGTCCTCAGCTTCTTTCCAGAATTCTTGAGCTCAACGATACCCAGGAGGGAGTGCTCAACATCCTTTTCCGCATCGCCGATGAAAAGGGCCTTCTTCTGGATGATATCAAGGACCTTCGCTCCATGCTAAACTATCTGGGCCAGCATGCCGCCGAGTACACCACAATGTACGGCAACATTGCCACCCAGAGCATCGGAGCCATCCAGAGATCTCTGCTGACCCTTGAGAACCAGGGCGGAAACAACTTCTTCGCCGAGCCTGCCTTCGACATCATGGACCTTCTCCAGATAGACCTGGCCACCGGCAAGGGAATCATGAACGTGCTGGCGGCAGACAAGCTGATGCACAACCCTAAGCTCTACTCCACCTTCCTGCTCTGGCTGCTGAGCGAGCTCTACACCACCCTTCCTGAAGTGGGCGACCTCGAATTCCCTAAGCTGGTGTTCTTCTTCGACGAGGCTCACATGCTCTTCGACGGCACTTCCAAGAGCCTGACAGACAAGATTGAACAGGTAATCCGCCTGATCCGTTCAAAGGGTGTTGGAGTTTATTTCATCTCCCAGCTCCCGACGGACATTCCTGAAGTTATCCTGGGCCAGCTGGGTAACCGTATCCAGCATGCCCTCAGGGCCTATACCCCTAAGGACCAGAAGGCTGTAAAGGTTGCCGCAGAGACCTTCCGCGCCAACCCTACCTTCAAGACAGAGGACGCGATCATGAACCTCGGAACCGGAGAGGCGCTGGTTTCCTTCCTGGACGAAAAGGGTGCCCCTCGCATCGTTGAAAATTCCAAGATCCTCTTCCCTCTCAGCCAGATCGGCCCTATCGACGAGAGCCAGAGAAGCCAGATTATCAAGTCTTCAAGACTCTTCGGAAAATACGACAAGATTACCGACCGCGAGAGTGCTTTCGAGGCTCTCCTGGCACAGACCCTGAAGGAGGAAGAGGAAAAGAAGAAAGCCAAGGAAGAGGCTGAAAAACAGAAGGAAAAGGAAAAAGCCGAGAAAGAGAAGGCAAAGAAGAAAGGCAAGAGCGTCTGGAGCAAGATCTGGAAGGCCGTGGTAACTGCTGTTACCGCAACCCTTGCAACTTTCCTGGGCAACAAGATTACCGGAAAGAAGAGCAAGACCAGTGCCGGCAAGTCCATTGTCAAGAACGCCACGACTGCCGCTACCAGAACCCTCACAAGAGACATTCTGGGCAACCTGATAAAGTAAGCATCTGATCTTTACAAGAGAAAAGCCGCAGGTTTTATTCTGCGGCTTTTTTGTTTAGCATTTTCTTCAATTCCGAAATCCTAGGATTTATAATATAGGCGAAAATACCATCTATATCATTTATTTAATCGATTACCTTCATAGGCAAGATTGAGAAACCATTGCTTTTGACATAGGCTAATATTGGACCTACGGTATCCGGTCCTGAAGCACGTTTAAAATAGGCCAACCCCCAAGGAGAATAGCTATCTCTGCAGGTTGCAAACCAGCACCATCCACATCCACCAGCGTCATATATGCCATTATTGCTTCTTGCTCCTACAGCTGGGAACTGAATAAGCCTGCCAGTTTTCCATCCTTCTGTATAGAAATAATATCCAATGCCATTTTTTAATGATTCTGTACAATTAATGTTATCCAAAACATTTGTCCATTTGCCATCGATCGTGAAGCCATCAAAAGACAATGCCATTGGAACACAGAATCCTGCAGGACACGGGTCATAAACAGTTTTCTTGACAGGGCGATTTATACCCCAATTAGGAAGTGCGTCTGCGCACCAAAGATTGGTGTATTTTGCTTCCATATCTGTGCTTGAGTTGCACGTACCTGGATTCTGGATATAGCTCTTAATGTCATCCTTAAGATTGCTTGTTTTAAAACTTCCGTCAATGAAACCCTTAGGCCCATAGTATCCCTTGTTAGTGTTATTCCCTGAGCCTTTTGATCCTAACATAGGGTCTTTTCTACCCCATTGGTAGAATGTGCAGTTGCCAAAAGAGTCTCCATTCTTGCTCTTTTCAGATTTCGGTTCGCACCATCCTAAATAAACAGGCAAGAAATTTAAAGTGGTCAAGGAGTTTTTGATAGGCACAAGCGTGAGATCCGTATCCGTTACCCAAATATGCCAGCTCCAGGCAACAAGGCCTTCTGCGTCGTATGCCGCTACAATGGCGTTGCCTTGAGTGAAGTTTGCCTTGTCCAGATAGAAAGTCACATACTTGTTCTCCTTGGTTCCGCAGTTTCCAGTCATCGCGATACCCTCAACAAGATTTTCGCTGTCCTGCCATATCAGGCCTGTTTTGGCAATGGAGTATTTCTGGCTTACCCAAGGGTCTTTTATGTCGTTTCCAGTGCTAATGCCGGCTCCTTTGTGGTCCAGGAAATTTGCAAGTATTGTTTCTCCGCTTGCCGAAGAAACGTATGCTTCTCTGTTGGTAGCGCCTTTTTTTATGGCATTGCCATAAACCATCGGAATCTTGTAGAAGCCTGGCTTTGATACCACGTAGCAGTTTGCCGTTGTCTGGGAAACCGTATTGCCATAGATATCCATCAGAGACAAGTCTGTGGCAGCATCCAGAACTGTAATGCTGCAATTAGCTGTCTTGCCGCCAGCAGTAGCAGTTATCTGAGTTGTTCCATTTCCCTTTGCAGTTACCTGACCGGTTGAAGAAACAGTTGCAACTGCGGTGTTGGAAGACGCCCAGGTTACGGTCTTATTGGTAGCGTTGTCTGGCTTGACAGTAGCTTCAAGCGCAAGCGTGCTTCCATTCTCCAGATAGCCCTTGGCTTGATTCAAAGTAACGGAAGTTACCGCCACTTCCTTGCCAGGAGTTGGTGTTGGAGTAGGAGACGGGTCAATGGAATGTCCTCCAGAGCCAGAGCATCCCGCCATTGCCAAAGCAATACCCAATAGGGTAAATGCTCTATATTGAAATAATGATGTCATACTAATGAATATGTTTAATCATTTGTTACCATCCGGTATGAAAATAATCTCTTGGATATCCTCCAAAGCCCATTTTTTGAAGCTTTCTATATCCGATGAAACTATAATTCCCTTCATTGCTAAAATCTTTCATTATCGTGTAGTTGAATTCCAACAGAACCTCAACAGTACAAGCTATTGGACCTTCTCCTGAATTGGCGGGGGTCATATACTTTTTTCGGGTAAAATCTTTGCAGAGTTTCAACAATTTATCATCTAAAGACTTACTCCCGGTTGTCCGAACAATAGAGGCTTCCGCTAAAGATCCATCTTCTCTAAAGTCAAATGCAATTACGGGATAATATGCCATATTGGATCTGTTTGTTAAATCATAGTTCCTAAAATAGTCTTTGATATAATCGTAGACAGCTAATTGATATTCTACACCCTTGAACTTGGGATATTGCTTAATAAGTGTTTTGCCAATATTTGCTGTGAGATTTGATTGAGCTGATACATTAAAGCAAGACAAACTTACTATTAATACCGCAAACAAAGCACAATTAACTAAGTGTTTCATAATTCAAAAAAAATTAAAGTTCTTCAAAACGAGCTTCTATAATTCTGTCCTCAGTAATCGTAAAGTAATATTGAGAGAGAGAATAGATTAAAACATTATCTTCATACCATCCTGAAAATGTATATCCAGTATACGGGTGCGCGGTTAAGGTGATACCTTCATTTTGAAAATAATAAGGCCTTACTATGGATCTTGTAACATAACCTCTTTGATTATTATTTACTGTAGTTGTTAAAGTGTATGTGCTCGTCATATTATTATTTCCGCCCTCGCCACCTTCGCAATTTCCATCACATCCGTTAGCACCGCAATAAGGGCAATAATCTCCGCATAAGCAGTGATTCCCATACCTATTAGGGAATCCGCACTTTGGACATACGCATAAACAGTTAGGGATAATTTCGTTACAATCAGGACATACGACTCCAATTAAATCATAGAAATATACATTGCAGCTGATGCACATATAAATACCATTTTCTGTAACAAGCGGATGTTGACAATAAGGACAGATGAAATCTTCACCCGAACTTGGCCCGCCTCCACCTCCTTTAGTAGAAGGTTTATAATTAGTCATCAAACGAATTCCACTATATAAGAAATCAGAACCAGTACTATCTACTTTAGTAATTTGATTAGTTTGAATAAGTTCCACTAAATGAGAAATACCATTCTTATATAAAAAAGATGATGTAGTTAGACCATCTTCTGTACTAAATATTTGATAGCCGGAGAAGTACTGTTTGTCGCTGAGGAAACAATACTTGGATTCGTTAGATACAGTCGAGTATGAGCCTATTGTTGTCACAATAGAATGATGAATGCATCCATCTTCTTTGTGCTTTTCTATGAGTAACGATGTGCTCATTTGAACTTGACGGATATTCTTATTCAAATGACCGATACCGTCATATAACAATGCAAACACAGGCGAAGCCATTCTAACAGGTATTTCTACGAAATAACTCTCAGCATTATCACCTTCAAGAGCCTGAGTCCATTCCAGCACCATATTACTGGTGAAGGAATTATCAGCATTCTTGGTTCCCGTTGGCGTAATGCCTGCCGTAATAAATTTCAGGGTTTGGGCGGTCTGCTCAAAATAATCTTTGGCTTGAGCAGTAGTGAGCGCACTAGGATCTTTTGGCTTTATGCCATCATCTTTCTGGCATGACAAGGAAAAAAGGGCGATTATCAGAGAAAGGGACAGGCAAACTATTATCTGCCTGGGGAAAGAGATAACTCTATTTCTAACCATAATTGAAAAATATTTAAAAGTTAATAGAAAGTCATATTCATTTACAACGTGCACTTTTATTCTTCTTTTGCAATATATTGTTTTTATGTTTAATAAACAAGTATTGAGCCAGATTCTTTTGATTTATCCTGAAATAACAAATCAGAAGAACCTCCTAATGAAACAGCATTGTTACTTAATCTGGCTTTTTAAGAAATCACGTGCCGCAGCTTTTATCTCAATGGTTATAGCATTGTATGTTCTTGGAGATGATGCAATGATTATCTCCGCCCACTCATTGGCCTTTTCCTTATCATTTTTATCGCGATAAAACTTGAATAAATCATATTTAGGCACTATTCTATCAGGAGCCATATAATGTGCTGTGATAAAACACGATTCTGCTTTATCTATTTCGGATCTTTCTGAATATAGATTGCCTAATGACGACATCATCTCCACGACAATTATCCTCTTGCTGCAACTCTCAAGAACGGCTACGTGTTCAGATTGGGACAACTTGTAAGAATGGGTAGCATAAAGAAGAGTCATATCCTTGTTCCTGAAGACTACCGCTTCACTTGATGGAGAGATTCTGTCTGCCTGGATATCTTCAGGAAGATGAATAAAACACCTTAACTCTTTCTCGGCGGAGTGATATTTCTTTCCGACATTCCAACAAACAATTGATATGGCAACTAGAACAGCAACACTGGATAAAACAACAACTGTCTTTGACCAGTTGCTCTTTGGAGAGCAATTAACTGCGCTAGCATGATTGGCTAAACCCAAGAACAATGGAACTAATACAATTATCGGAATAATGTCATATGTGTACAAAAAGAATGAGGAAACCCCCAATGCTATAGATGTGGCATTCAGGCTGCGGTTTTTGCTCTTCTTGAAAGTAAAGACAACAAATAGAGCAAAAAGGACAAATCCGACAATCCCCTGTTCACATAGAAGATGAAGATACTCGTTGAATGTCTGGTAATGATTGGTAGCCAATGGAGCAAGCGAAGACAGGAGATGTGTCTGGAAAAAGTCGGCTTGCCAAGGCATATAGAGAGACTGGACTGCGCCTGAAGAATAGCCGAATAATGGAGACTTCAGAAAAGCCTCGCCGCTTGCCGACCAGATAAGCAGACGTACATCGGCTGATTCCGGGCGTATTTTGTAGAGAAGAACAATACCAATTATGATTATAACCGCAACACCGGCGTAAATCATTCTCTTATTATTAATTCCCAGATTTTTGAAACCTTGTGAACTGAAAAACAGATAGGCCGCCGCCAGCAAGGTTGCTAGCAAAGCTCCTCTGGATTTTGAGATTAAGAGGATTACAAGCAATATGATACTCAACGATGCAAGCAGAATCTTTCCCGAT
Source organism: Bacteroidales bacterium (assembly GCA_017962375.1). GTDB lineage: Bacteria > Bacteroidota > Bacteroidia > Bacteroidales > UBA932 > Egerieousia. The sequence goes on along the minus strand of JAGCVJ010000010.1, from coordinate 40,124 downwards.
TTTCCATTCTTCTTTTCAAGTGCAAGCCCCAATACTCCAGATACGCCAATAGACGCATAAGCCCCAAGATGCCCAGGATTGAAGAAGAAACTGAAAAGATATGCCAGTGGGCCGCTGATTCCAACAGTTATCAACAGATACGGAATGAGCTTTTTGTTAGAAGTTCTACCTATAATATACAATAATCCAAGCAGAAGCCACTTTACTAGAGTAAGGGGCTCAAAATAGCAGGCTTTTGAAAACAGCAATCTAACGAGAGCATAGAGGCAATATGCAATTAGCAGAATATCTGCGTTGTTTATCCGAAAACCACCGGACTTGCATACCAGAACAAACGCTATAACTGAAGCAGTGACAGTAAGCGAAACAACTGGAATCCAAGCCCCAAAACTGTTTGTGTAACGGCAGAGCAATAATGGCAAAATAACCAATAAAACCCAAAAGATATCTGTTGGGATCTTTCTTGAGAATGTTTTGTCATTATTTAAATTCATTAAATAAAAAAGCTAATAAACACCGTTTGCCCCTATAAGAAGCAAGAAAATAGAACACATTTTATCAGCACCATACTATATGTTAATATAGCTTCAAACCGTCATTCGTAGATTTAACATTAACACTTATAAACTTAGTCCCGATCTCCTTGCCTATATAGTTTTCAGATGCAAATAACATAAATGTAAAAACATCTTTGAAACTATGTTTGAAACCACTTAGTATGACAGACTGAAAGTCCCATAAAGAATCTGTAGAATCATCTTTAGCCAGAATACACATATTAAGACAATAACGTACAGATTTATCTGAAATTAAATATTTGGTAGCAGACGTCCGTCTATACTTTTTAGGAATTGAAGCTGGATCCTCCTGATATTGATTAACCAGAGTCTGATCAGATGTATCATATCTTTTAGAGCTATTGTTGTCTGGATTAAATCTGTAAAATGAACTCCAAAATTGAGATTTATCAATAGCGTTTGAATAAGAATTCTTAGTATTCTCTCCTATTTGAACGGATGTCTTCGTGGATTTCACGTCATAAGAAAGCATTAATAAATAATCAGCCTGTTCTTCCGTTTCGACGATGTCTGCTCCATTTTGCCTCATAACATTCTGAATAATACTATCACGAAGTTTGCTTTCCTGTTTTGTCAAAGAGAAATAGGAATCATATATGATGAAGAGCTTTTTGCCAGAAAGAGAAAGCACTTTTTCGGAACGAACCAAAACTACGGCTTTCTTCAATTTCTTCTGAAAAGCGAAGCCTTCTATATGAAATAATAGAGCAATAAATAATGCCAGTTTTGCTATTGAAAACTTTTTATTCATCATAATGTCTTTATTGTTTTAATCATCTATTGTTGTACCCTCCCCCATTCTTCGTGCAGATTATAAGTTTACAAATTTAATAATTTTGCAATATGAGGAAAAGCAGATTTACAGAGAACGAAATGGTGCGGGCGGTCAAGCAGTTTGAAAGCGGAGTCAGTGCCGACACCATCAGCAGAGAGCTTGGCATTTCAAGAATGACTCTCTACAAGTGGAAGTCCAAGTATAGCGGAATGGATGTATCCCAGGTGAAACATCTGAAAGAACTGGAGGAAGAAAACCGCAAACTCAAGCAGATGTATGCCAACCTGGCTCTGGACAACCAGATTCTGAAAGAGGTCATTGAAAAAAAACTCTGAAGCCCGAGATCCGCAAGGAAATAGCGGAAGAACTTGCATATGAGCGAGATTACAGCATCTCTCGGGCGTGCAGGATAATGAACATATACAGATCCTATTTCTATTACATTAGCTAGAAAAACGACGCTCCGGTGGAGAAGGCGATAAGAGACGCTACTGAATTCGGAGACAGATTTGACAAGATTTACCAGAGACTCAGAAAAGCCGGATATACTTGGAATCACAAGAAGGTATACAGGGTTTACCGGAAGATACACTTCAACAAGAGATGCCGGCTCAAGAAGAGACTCCCTCAAAGGGTAAAAGTACCACTTGAAGCACCTGAAAAGCCTAATTTAACGTGGTCAATGGACTTTGTCAGTGACAAGACGGAAAGCGGCCGCACATTCAGGGTTTTGAACATTATAGATGACTGCAACCGGGAAGCCGTGGCGCAGGAGGCCTATATGTCAATAACAGCTGAAAGGGTACTAACTATACTGGAGGATGCCATTTCATCCAACGGAAAGCCAGACTGCATCAGAACTGACAATGGACCAGAGTTTATATCGGACAAATTGAAGATATGGTGTCTTGCAAATGGAGTCGAGCATAAATTCACTCAGCCGGTAAAGCCTACGCAAAACAGTTATATAGAGCGCTTTAACGGTAGTTATAGAAGAGCTATACTTGATGCTTACATCTTCAGGAACCTAGATGAAGTCAGGGAAATTACAGAAAGATGGAGATATGATTACAACTACAACAGGCCGCATGAGGCCTTGGGAAACATGACACCGATTGAATACAAACAGAAAATATTAAACAAAAACACTAACTTTGATGTAAACTTATTAACTGTTTAAAAATGGGGATGGGGACATAAAATATAACAAATGACAACATTTCTAATTATCAATTCTAATTTATATGAAAGTAGCTATAATACAAATGTCCGACCTGCATATTACATCGGATAAAGATTATATCATAGATAATGCAAGGAAACTTGCCAGATCAATATCTTCTGTACTGAATAATTGTCAGAAGGTCGCACTTGTGATAACAGGTGATATTATTGATAAGGGAAATGTGATGATGTACCAACAAGCTAAAAGATTCTTGAAGGATTTCAAAGATGAAATACAAAAAGAATCGAAGCTTTTGGATTGGCAGTATGTTATTGTGCCGGGTAATCATGACTTGGATTTCAGTATGCGAGTCCCTATGCGTCAACTGATCCTGAATGATTGTATTAAAAATGGCGTGGTGTCAGAACCAGAATACGTACAAGAAGCGTTAAAACCGCAAAAGGCATTCTGGAAATTCTATAGCGAGTTGATAGATGAAGATAAGCGACCATCAATTTCATTTAAACAAATTATTCCAGTGAATGATGAAATGAATATAGAATTTCACTGTTATAATACAGCATTTTTATCAACTATAGATGAACAACCCCAGGGACTATTTTTGCCAGAATCTGACTTCATCTATTATGATAACAGTCAGCCTCAAAGAAAAGATGTTGTAATCTCTGTATATCACCACAAATCTGGCTGGCTTTCGACACGGGTTGCAAACAATAATCAGCGAAGATTCATTGAGCACATTCAAAAGCAGTCGCAAATACTCATGTGCGGACATGAGCACCAGAAGGACCAACATATCATAATGCCTTTGGAAAATAAGGACAAAGTTCTTTATTTGGAAAGCAACTCATTACAACAAGGTAACAAGCAATCATTTACATTGCTGACAATAACTGATGACGAGTATTATACATTGCATAAGTATGATGTATCAATCGACCAACTTAATGATGATTGTTCGTTATCGGAGGAACAGATTATACAGATTCCTTACCATGAGCAGGCACTTTCTTTTACAGAGGATCATTTGGAGAATCTCAAAAGCATATCTGCCCCTATCATACATCCCCGTAAGCCAAAATTGGAATTGGAAGACGTGTATGTTTATCCAGATTTAGATCCTCAATACTATTCGAAAGATGACAAATTATATACGTACGTAGATTCACAGAATTTACTCTTGTCCACAGAATTCGGTAATGTAATTGTACTGGAAGGAGAAAGTCAAAGTGGCAAGACATCATTGATAAAGATGCTGACTCTCCAGTGTTATCAGAAAGCAATATACCCTATAATCCTTCTTGGACAGGATATTGTTAATTTGCATATTAATTCACTTCTTGAGAAGGAATATAAAAAGCAATATAATACAAAGAAAATGCGTTTCAACGATTATATGCAATTGGAACGCAATAAAAGGATTGTCTTCATTGACAATTTTGACAGGACAGAACTAAATAGTGATGCGAAGAAAAAACTCTGGAAAACTTTACTTGAAAATTTTGGGCTTGTTGTTGTAACATCGTCTAATCGTTTGGACATAAAAAAGATGTTAAAACACCGTGAGAATGAAGTGCCTGTTGTTAGCTATGCGATTCAACCTTTGGGCTATGTGAAGAGAAATTCTTTGATAGAAAAATGGGTGTTGATCGGGTCAGACAAATACACTCGAACTGAAGATCAGATTCTTGAATCCACAAAAATACTATTTAATCAGATAACCAATGTTCTTGGGAAAGAATTATTACCATCAAATCCAATATTCTTACTGACTCTTTTACAAGCATTGGACTCTAACATCAAGCCTTTCCAAATAACACCTACATCATATGCAAATCTATATCAAAGTTTGTTGTTTGCGGCACTACTAAACATTGGTGTGCAGCAGGATAAACTTTCAGGTGTTATGGCATTTCTAGCAGCATTATCTTATGAGATGCATAAAAAATGTGCAATCCAAGTATATTACGACACTAAAGAGTCTAACGAGGTAAGTTATTCTTCTTTTTATGACGAATATAGCACACGGAAGATTCCTCCTTATACAAAAGAAAAACTTAGAAGTATTCTCCTAGAATCCAGACTATGGGTAAAATATGAAGAGGGAATATATCGCTTTTCTTATAAATATTTATTCTACTACTTAACCGCCATGCATATCTCCAATATGATTGCAACGACAGAAAAAAATACAGCTAAAAAAGATGTGTCGCAACTGTGTGGTGCGCTGTATAAGGAGAACAATGCTAATATTCTTATTTTCTTGGCTTATCTTGACAAGAGCAAAACGCTATTGGATGATATAAGGATAACCAGTATGATTCCATTTGAGGACTTGCCTGCTATAACATTGAGACAAGATGATGAGTTATACACAAAGTTAGACAAACTCGCTTCGTCAATGAAAGATGATGTACTTAAGACTTATACAAATCCGACAAAGAACAGAAATGAGTTTTTGAAGAAGCATGATGAAGAATCGAGATATATTCGACGAGCACAATCTAAATCGTCTGTTCCAAATCCAGAAGAAATCGAGAAAGATTTGAATCTGCGATCATATCTTGAAAGTTTAATGGTGACAAGGATTATTGGTCAAATTATTAAGAACCAACAAGAGTTGTTGTATAAAGATGAGATATCAAACCTTATTGAAGACGCATATAACGCTACATTTCGTTCAGTATCATTCATAACCAAGTTGATAGAGGATGAATATCAAGCAATTGTTAACGAATTTACTGTAAACTCTGATAAGTATAATGGAATTGATGTTACAAAGGTGAAAGAACGTGTAGCAGATCTTTTACAAATGTTTTTGCTAAAAATGAGTTTGATGTCTTTTAGTAATCTATCATTGTCTGTAGGAACATCAGGGTCTGATATGACAACAATCTATGATGAAGTGGCGCGAAAGATTGGGACACCAGCAGCAGACATCATTACATTTACTATAAAGACGTATTATGGAAAGATGAGAACTGATGACCTTCGAAAAATTGTTTCTCATTATTCCAATAACCCAGTCATGCTTCGTCTTATCAATTCTCGTGTAAGAAGTTATGTGTACCAGCATTCTCTTGATTATACTATAGTTGCAGAAATTGGCTCAATAACAGGCATGAGACTTTTGGATTCTCCAAACAAGGTAATAGCAAAGAAGAATATGTGATTTATAATTAAAGGCACTTTACAGAGTATTGTGTAATTGACTAATTCTGGTTTTCATAGTCTGATTCGGTCATTAATAATAGTAGTGCTTCAAAAAGTATATAAGGGAATCTTCTATTTTTTTTAGTTTCTAAATTATAGTTAGGTCTGTGGAAAGACACTCGATTGAGTCCATTTCATTGGCGGTGAGCCATTTGGCGGATTTGTGTATCTAGAAGATGCAGAGTATCGTTCTTAAAGCTGCACAGGAAACAGAGCAGGACAGTTCCCCAAAAAGTGTTTCCGTCTGAAATCTGTATAGTAGACGATGCTTATTAAACCGGAAATAGCACTACATTTAATTCTATCTATTGTTAGTAGGGAGGAGCATAGTCTATGATTGATTTTCTATACGAAAAAGTTTGTCGTTTTGTGAGAGCTTAACAACGTAATAATCATCATTGTGAAGTTCTGCTGGCAATTTGTCTTCAAGAATAGAAGCCACAAACTGAATATTCTCACGATTGGCTATTTTAGCAAGTTTAACCAACTGATTGTCATGCATTAATTCCTTCTTGTCATTCAGAATAAAATGTAAACAAGGTATAGACTCCTGATCTGCAAAGAGTGTATATGCAATATCAAAGCATGATATCTCTCCTTGCTTTTTACCAGAACTCAAATTTGTCCCAATGACAGAAAACTTATACACTGACTGTCCTTTGGTGTTTCTAACCACATCCTCTTTTACAGAATATCTTTCATCATACAATTCATCAGAAATTTCAGAGAAGATGTCATTAAATTTTGAGAGTTGGTCATCAACCTTTGTTTTGAAATCTTTAGAGAATAGGCTATCATCAATGTTTTTGAGATCTTCATTGAATTTGTTCATAGCTTCTTCTACAGATACGATTTGTGAAAGGATTGCTCCATACTCACCTTTTCTTGTGTATTGTTCATTCAATGCGTTTATTACTTTCTCAAGTTCCTCAAACGTATCGGATGCGGTGATTTTTGCTGTAAGGTTCCGTTCTTTTTCACGAAGAGATGCAAATGTGGCTTGTAACAGAGTCATCCTTTCGTCCAATGCAGGAATCTCTTCTTCAATAAAGCGAATTCTGTTGGCTAACATCTTATTATGATAGCTAACCATCTCTTCAAATGTGTGATGAATCGTAGGTATCAGTGCAGCTGCCTGTTTATAAACAAGCTGTAATTGGGCCATATCTACATGAAAGCGTTGCAAATTGAAGTCATTAATAGATTCCTGAATTACATCCCGACGTATCCGCAAAGATGTAATAGCAGAACTTACGCTATTTAATTCTTCTTTTAACGAAGTTAAATCTTTCAAATCTTTGTCCAATTGGGGATTGATATTGAGAGAGGACTTCTTCTGTTCTAATTTGGCTATTTCACGATCAATATCTTGTAATGCAACTTTGTATGAGTTTTTGGTTCCGTGCTTCTCCAATCTTTTCTTATAATTGGATTCACTCTTGATGTTTGCGAGAAGTTCCTCACGTCTACTTCCCTCATCGTAGTCACAACCGAACAGGAAAAGATACAAAGTCTCGTACTCCTCCAGTTTGGTAAAAGAATTCAAGATTTCCAACGTGTTATTCAAACGTATATCTTCATATCGCACATTGTGAGCTATAATCTGCCTGAAAGTTGGCTTCTCAACTCTTATGGATGGAAAGATTGCTTCACCGAGACGCCTCTCAAAATCAGTTTTGCTAATAAATTCACCATTAATTTTGCAGATAGCCTCCTTGCGGGCAAGGAAATTACGGCTCACCTCTACCTGACGTTGCGGATTGTCAAGGTCATCAACAAGTGTCAAAGTTATAATAATTTTGTTATCTATCAGATAATCCTTTACTAACTGATACACGTCTCGCTTGCTTTCTGGGTCTTTGAAAACCACACTCCCATCTCGTCCAAAGCAGAAATCAATCAAACGCAGAACTGTAGTCTTACCAACATTATTGCCAGTAAGAGTCTCACCAGAAGGAGTCTCATCTACAATCAGATTCAGTCCCTTATGGAATGGTATCTCACGAATCACATTTATGGGAGTTGATATAAGAAGAGATTTTAGGAACATAATGTAATTACACCTTTCTCATTAATAACAGCTGCATTAATAAGATACAGCCAGTCAAGGGTTATTGTCAAAAGTCGGAAAGACATATCATTCGAATTCTTCATTTCCACAAAGAGGTCGACAAATGACATAGTTCCGCACCTATGAAGTGTTTGCAGAACAATAGCACCAGTATAATATACGCTGTGCTTTGGATGTATGGAATCAGGAAGTAACATAGCTATAACCCTCCGGATTTTCAAAAATTTTACAACGTATAAAAGCATCAACGACAATTATATCAGAACAAATATCTATTGATTCTTCTGTAAGTTCACCATTTGAAGCATGCTTTCTTATTTCTGTTTTCACGTCATTACGAACAGCTTCAAACAAGTCATCCCCTTTCAAAGCACAACAATGTTCCAAATAGAAAGAACGTATTTTTTGTAAGACAAATAGTGACTTATTGAGACCTTCTGCGTCAAAAGCAGAATAAATCCGCCTAACTGAATTTTGCCAAATATTATATTCTTTGATAACCACTTTTGACTTAATAAGGTCATTGTGGTCAATCTTGGTGTCTATTTGAAATTCGTTATCTAATTTGATTTGGTCGAAAGTTGACCAATCAACTTGAGCTAACATCGTTATGACGCGAGTCAAATCAGATTCTATTACCTTTGATGTAGCGTCATTTCCCAGCTCTTTGCGAATAAAGGTCTCAACATCTTGAAGTTTGTCAATATTTAAATCTAAGACTTCTCGTAGTAATGAATATATATCAAAAATATCATTAACTGGTGAGAAATTTAGACTATGTGGATTTGCAAATAATTTTGTACGCATGTCTGTCGCTGAACGTGCAATAGAGATAAATTTGAATGACCATCCTTTATAATTAGCCATACTACCCTTTTCTAAAGCACTTTCAATCTTCTGTTTCGTATTTGTTGATGATACTTGGATAACGATTCTATTGGTTCTGTCAATCAAGTCAATTGCTTCCACATTTTGATTAACTTTGTTCAAGTTTTCCAAGTTCCAGCCATATAGCAAGTTCAGAAAATCCCGATAGAAATTCTCTGAATGAAGATGTAAATCTAGTATGTTAAGTTTACCTCTTGTCTCTACTCTGTGAGCTAAAACAATCAGATGCTCCTCTATATAATTATATAGGTTTACTCTATTCATATCGTGATACTAATCACATCAACACTTAATTGTTAGACATATTTCGTTTGCTTTTTATTGGTAAAGTTAATTAATTATTCACTTATAACCATAAAATCATGCGATAATTCTTTCTAAATTAAAAATTCTTGGAAATATTTTCAAGAGTTTGATGTATTTGTGTGAGACAATTTCGGGAGTTTTTATTGCTTCCAGTTTATTAGGATTGGGATAAAACACTTGAATTTTGATATCAGGAAATATAAGGCTCAGAAGGAACGAGGTTTGCTGAGACGTCTATTATCTTAGGCTTTAGAGATTGATACCCCATGTATAGTAAGATAGAACATAAAACAAAACATAGCCAGATTCCAATAATAGCATAATATTTCGATGTAAAGAAAAGTGAACTACTTATCATCTCGTTAATTGATAAGGTTCTTGATATCGAAGAAGATGTAAGTAGAGTGAAAAAAATATTGTTACGCTTACGTCCCAATAGAGAAGAAGATAGATTTGTGATATGAAATACACGCAACAGGGAATAGCGAGTTTACTGTCTTTTATAATATTTGTTGCACAAAGTGCCACTTTTTGAGGTGTAATAATGATTAAAATATTATTATTTAATTCTCAATTGAATCTGCATCATCACTTTTCTATCGTATTAAATACAGGTTGTTGATATAAAAGAATTTGCAAATACTATAACTGTATCTGCAAAACATCTATTTCAAATTTCTGAATAATCGATAGGTCTGCTGGCAGCCACTCTACGGAGTCCAGTTCATTGGCTGATAGCCATTTGGCAGACTCGTGCTCAAGGAGATGGAGGGTGTCGTTCTTCAGGCTGCATAGATAGCAGTGCAGAATCAGATGGAACTTGGGGTAATCGTATTCTATTGTCTGGAGGAAGGATTCAACTGTGATGTCTGCTTCCAGCTCCTCTTTGATTTCACGAATAAGGGCATCTTCCGCTTTCTCTCCGGGTTCAATCTTCCCGCCCGGGAATTCCCAAAAATCCTTGAAATCCCCGTAGCCTCTCTGAGTGGCAAAAATACGGCCGTCCTTGACTATGACGGCCGCTACAACTTCTATGCTTTTCATCTGATTACCAGTCGTATTTCAGGTGCTTTACGGTCTTCTTCTCTTCTATAATCATACGGAGAGAGTCTATACCCATCTGAAGATGGTCTTCTACGTAATTGCGGGTAACGATCTGGTCGCTAGCCTCTGTCTTGATGCCTTCCGGAATCATCGGCTGGTCTGAAACCAGAAGCAGAGCTCCCGTAGGAATATGGTTGGCAAATCCGCAGATGAACAGCGTGGCCGTTTCCATATCCACGCACATTGCCCTGGTGGTGGAAAGGAGAGTCTTGAAATGCTCGTCGTGCTCCCAAAGCCTTCTGTTGGTGGTGAATACCGTGCCTGTCCAGTAATCCTTGCCGTGGTCTCGGATAGCTGAGGAAATAGCTCGCTGAAGCATAAATGCCGGCAGAGCCGGAACAATCAGAGGGTAATAGTCGTCTGAAGTACCCTCTCCCCTGATAGCGGCCAAAGGAAGAACCAGATCCCCTATTTTGGTATGCTTGTCAATTCCGCCGCATTTTCCAAGGAAAAGGCAGGCTCTTGGATGAATTACACCCAAAAGGTCCATTATGGTGGCCGCGTTCGGGCTTCCCATACCAAAATTTATAATGGTTATGCCCTCAGCGCTGGCATTAGGCATATTGGAATCCTTTCCCACAACCTTTACACCGAACTTTTTTGCAAAAAGATCAACGTATTTGTCAAAATTGGTCAGGAGAATACAGTCTGTGAAATCCTCCAGTTTCCTCTTGGTATATCTTGGAAGCCAGTTTCTTGCAATGTTTTCTTTCATCACTCTGGCATCGGGATGGGCTAGCGCATTTTTCTGTTCCATAACTATGATGTTTTAGGTTCCTTGCAAATATAGTAAAAGATAACTACTCTTCTTCCAGAAGCCTGTTAGGAGAGTCTGTGTCAATAGAGGTTACATCCGTTTCCACATCCCTGAGCTTGCGGTTGATGGCATTGGTGCGGGTGGTAATCAGCTTGTCCATATCGCTGAGGCCGCCCTCAATTTTTGTCTTGGCTTTCTCCAGCATATCTCCGAACTTGCCGAACTCAGTCTTCACTTCTCCAAGGACTTTCCACACGTCGCTGCCCTTCTTCTGAATAGCCAATGTCCTGAATCCCATCTGGAAACTTGTAAGTATGGCGGACAGGTTCGTAGGCCCTGCCACAGTTACGCTGAACTCTTTCTGCAGGCTTTCCAGCAGGTTGGCGTCTCTTGCCACCTCAGCATAAAGCCCTTCAAACGGCAGGAACATAATGGCAAACGGCGTGGTTTCAGGCACGTTGATGTACTTGTTGATATTCTTTGCCTCGTTCTTTATGGCTGAGCAGAAATCCCTGCGGGCATTCTCCATTGCTTCCTTGTCTGCTGACTCGTAAGCCTCCAGCAAAGCGTCATACCTGTCTTTAGGGAACTTGGAATCTATAGGCAGAAGTATCGGATTCCCGTCCTGGCCCGGAAAACGCACGGCAAACTCCACCACGGCGTTCTTGTCTTCTCCGGTATGGGCGTTGGCCACATACTGACCAGGTGCAAGATACTGTTCCAGAAGCATCTGCAGCTGCACTTCGCCGAGCCCTCCCCTCATCTTCACATTGGAAAGCACCTTCTTCAGGCCTCCTACATCCTTTGCCAGGTCTCTCATCTCAGCCAGGCCGTTCTTCACGTTGTCCAGCTGAAGCCCAACCGTCTCAAAGCTCTTGCTGATTCTGTCGTTGAGCGTCTTCTCCAGCTTCTCCTCCACTGTCTGGCGCATATTCTCCAGGCTCTTTTCAGTGGACTGGATCATTCCTGCCTGAGTCTTCTCTATCTGCTCCAGTTTGATTTTCTGGCTCTCTTCCAATGATTTGAGACGCTCTTCCTGACGAGTCTGCATCTTGTCAAGCTGAAGTCTCTGGCTTTCATTCAAATTATCGAGCCCCTTTTTCTGGACATCGCTGAGCAAAGTAACCTTTTCGGAGAAATTTGAATTGAAATCCTTTATCCTCTCCGATATCTCTTCTCTCTGCGATGTCTGGGCTCTCTCGTAATCATCCTTGTTTTCCTTGTGATACTCCTTCAGGTTCTGGCTGAGTTCCTTCATAAAACCCGAATTATCTTCCTTCAACGAACGAATCATCCTCCCCTGCTTTGATGAAAGGATGAACAGCACCACAAGCGCCACCACCAACAGCGCGAAAACCACATAAATCAATACCTCTGGCATATCTTCACAATTTTTCTCAAAATTACAGAATAATAATCTATACTGCACAAATTCGGCAATATTTATCCACTACACGAATAAACGTAAACAAAAAACATCTATTTCAATTCAGTGCAACTTCTTTAAAATATTTAGAAAAAAAAAGAAAGAAATTTTAATTTTTAACAACAATCATTATCTTTGCGCAAACACTATGACTGATTGTTATGAAACAGTTTCTTTTTATATTCCTTGCCGCTTTAACATCTGCAGTTATTTTTTCGGGATGCACTAAAAAAGACAAGACAGTTCCGGTTTCTTCCATTGTTCTCAGCGAAGCTGTAATTGATCTTACTGCCGGAGAAAAGCAGGTTATCAAAGCATACATTTCTCCTTCCGACGCAACGGAACAGACTGTCACTTGGGCTTCCTCCAACGCTTCTGTTGCAACCGTTTCCTCTGATGGAGAGGTAACTGCGGTTGCTATTGGTACAGCCCAGATTTCTGCATCATGTGACGGCAAGACGGGTGAATGCACAATCAATGTAGTTGCACTCAAGGCTGTAGATATGGGACTCTCTGTCAAATGGGCAGACCGTAACGTAGGTGCTAAATCGCCTGAGGATTACGGAGATTATTTTGCCTGGGGAGAGACTGAGCCAAAGCCTGATTATTCTTGGGCTACTTACAAGTTTTGCAACGGTACGTCAAACAGTCTGACTAAATACAATTCGGATTCGAACTATGGGACTGTGGACAACAAATTAACATTGCTCCAGTCTGACGATGTGGCCCATGAAAAGATAGGCGGAAAATGGCGTATGCCAACTTGGGACGATATTGAAGAACTTTTGGAAAACACAGACTGGTCCCCGACAACTGTAAACGGTGTAAAAGGTTTTCTGATAACAAGTTTGAAGAACCGCAACAGCATTTTCCTTCCTTCCGCAGGAGGTATAGAAGGCAATACCCCTCGTTATGTAGGAACCAACGCGTTATATTGGGGCTCACAAAAGCCTTCCGATGAACAGAGACAAGCTATCATACTGTTTACGGACGAAGACGAAGATTATGATTTCGCTTTTTGTTACCGTCACATAGGATTGCCAGTCCGCGCCGTAACAAAATAGACTATGTATGGGTTAACAAAAACTCCCGGCCTCATTTCTGAAGTCGGGAGTATTTTTGTTTTGTGTCTGTAGGGAATAACTTATCTGATTTCCTTCAGCAGGCCCTTGACAGCTGCTTCCAGCTGAGGGTCCTTGCCGATAAGGAAGTCATTGTAAGGGAGCTCAACCTTAACGTCAGGTTCAAACTGCTTGTTCTCGGTAACCTTGCCGTCTGTGCCCATAGAGCCGATCATCGGGATGCCGAAGACAATGGCAGGGTCTATCTGAGTCTCCCACCATACAGCGGTGCCGGTGCCAGGAACAGGCATTCCGTAAACCTTGCCGATGCCGTTCTGCTGGTAAACGAACGGGAACATGAAAGCGTCTGAGTAGTTGCCCTCGCAGGTAAGGACTGCGCTTGGCTTCTGCCATCTTCCAAGAGGCTCGCCGTCGTCCAGCAGGTCTCCCTGAGGAGCGTAGCGCATATAGGTCTTGGCGCCGAGCAGGGTTACAAGCTCGTCGTGGAGCCAGCCGCCGCCGTTGAATCTGGTGTCAACGATAACTGCCGCTTTCTTCACGTGCTTGCCCATCAGGCGGTTGTAGATAACCTGATAGCTCTGCTGGTTCATGCCCTCTACATGGACATAACCGATCTTTCCTCCGGAAAGCTTGTCAACCATTTCCTCGCATCTTCTAACCCACCACTCGTAAACCAGGTGGCTCAGGCTGCTCTCTGCAACAGGGCGGAGAGTCTGGCTGAAAGTGTTGCCTGCAGTGGACTTTACGGTTACCACGGTGTTGGCGTTGGCAATGTTGTTGAGGTATTTGTAGTAGTTCTCCGATGCAGGAATGTTTTCCCCGTTGATGGCGGTGATGATGTCGCCAGGGCGGATCTTGTTGGAAAGCTTGTCTGCAGGGCCGCCAGGAATGATGGCTGAAACCTTTATGCCCTCGCCGGTATAGGTCTCGTCTAAGAGCATGCCGAAGTTGGCGGTAACGTCACCCCCGGTAAGAACCCTGTTGGCATAGTAGCGGCCTCCGGTGTGAGAAGCGTTCAATTCGCCCAGAAGCTCGCTCAGAAGAACCTGGAAATCATAGTTGTTGTTGATGTAAGGGAGGAACTTTGCATATTCGTCGTGATACATCTTCCAGTTGATTCCATGGATGGTTGGATCGTAGAACTTCTTGGTAACCTGAAGCCACATGTGGTCGAACATATAGGCACGCTCGCCGGCGGCGTCAAGCTCCATCTTGCCTGCAATCATAATCGGTTTAGGCATGCCGCTCATAAGGTCGATCTTCACAGGAGAGCCGTTCCTAAGGGCAAAGATGCTCTTCTCGTCTTTGCTGAGCTCGGCTGCTGAAATCATTCCGCCGAGAGAACCCTGTCCAACTTTCTTGCTTTCACGGCTGCGGGTATCGGTGCTCCAGAGCTCCATTCCCTTTTCGCCGTTCTTCATATAATACATCTTCTTGCCGTCTGCAGTCATAAGGTATCCCATAGGAGAACCGTCTGTGCGGATGTCGGCAATGCGGGTTTCAATCAGGTCAAAGTCGTCGAAAACAATAGGCTTAACCTCTTTCTTCTCAGGCTTCTTAGGCCCTCCTGGACCCGGCTTGTCGCCAGGTTTGCCGTCCGGCTTGCCCGGCTTTTCACCCGGCTTGAAGTCCGGTTTCTTCTCGCCCTTTTCCTTTTCTTCAAGAAGCTCGAAGTCGTCCTTTGAGAGCATAAACTTGTCGTAAGACTCCTTGTCAAAGAAAGCAGCCTTCACTCCACCGCCGCCGCGGTTTCCGCCTCCGCCGATGTAAGTCATTGCCTGTCCGCCGAATCCGAACTTGGCCATTCTCTCGCCATAGGCGCTGTTTACCGGGTAGCGGATCTCGCCGCCCTCTGCGCTGATAAGGGCGGTAGCGCCGCCTCTCATCATATTCTTCTGGTCATCAACCAGCAGCCACTTGCTGTCAGGAGACCACTCGAATCCCCAGTCTCCGTCGCGGTAAGAATGGTTGTGGCCCTTAGGAAGAACGGTAACGGTCTTCTTGCTCTTCAGGTCCATAACCTTGAGGGTGTTGCGCTCGCTGATGTAAGCCAGCTTCTTGCCGTCCGGAGAAACGTCCGGCATGAAGTTGTCCTTGCCGTCGGCCACTACCTTGCTGATATTCACAAGGGTGGAAGCGTAGAAGTACTTCTCTGTGGTATCCTTCAAAGTGGCCTTCATGATGTTCCAGTTGCCGTCAACCTCAGCGGAATAGTAGATGGCCTTTCCGTCCGGATCCCAAGTGATCATTCTCTCCTGGTAAGGAGTGTTGGTGATTCTCTTGGTGCGGCCGTCATTCACGCCAACAACAAAGAGCTCTCCGCGGTTGATCAGGGCTATTTCCTTGCCGGTCGGGCTCACGCTCATCTCGGTGGCGTTCTTGATATCCAAGGTCTTGATCTTCTGGTAACCGGCGTTGTCAGAAATATATACGTTGAGCTTTTTCGGCTTCTGGCCGCCCTTTATGGTGTAGATGTCACCCTTCCACACAAAGGAGATGGTGCCGTTCTTGGCAATGCTCACCTCTCTTACAGGGAAGTCCTTGAAATCGGTGAGCTGTGTCTTGGTCCCCGATGAAAGATCCTGCTTGAAGAGGTTCAGGGCGTTGTTGGCCTTGTTCAATTTCATTTCTGAAATGTAGTAAACGCTCTTTCCGTCAGGGCTGAATACCGGCTTGAGGTTCTCTCCCTCGTATGTGCTGACCTTGGTATATGTATTGGCTTTCAGGTCATAAACCCAGATGTCTCTGGTTACTGAAGATGTATGATGCTTTCTCCAAGGATCCTCGTAGCCCTTCTTGTCCTGGAATACGATCTGGCTTCCGTCGGCATTGAAATTAGCCTCGTCTGCGCCTGCAGCAGTTACCAGAATCGGCCTTCCGCCGCCAACCGGAATCTTGTACAGGTTCTTGAACATTGAAGAAGGGAAACGAATGCTCTCAGCCGGAGCGAACCTGCCGCTTCCGAAAAGCACGTATTTTCCGTCCGGGGTGAAGTCAAACGGATAGTCTGCAGTAGAGTTGTAGGTCAGACGGACAGGAACGCCGCCGCCTGCAGGCATGACAAACACGTCAAAATTGCCGTAGAGGTCGCTTGCGTAGGCAATCTTCTTGCCGTCGCGGCTCCATACCGGATAGCCGCAGTAGTT
Source organism: Bacteroidales bacterium (assembly GCA_017962375.1). Taxonomy (GTDB): domain Bacteria; phylum Bacteroidota; class Bacteroidia; order Bacteroidales; family UBA932; genus Egerieousia. Next base: position 23,592 of record JAGCVJ010000010.1, on the reverse strand, counting down.
GTCTCCGCTGGTGATTGCCGTAGCCTGGCCGCCTTCGGAAGAAACTTTGTAGAGATTGCCCATGTACCCGAACACTATCTGGCTTCCGTCCGGGGAAATTGCAGGATTGCGGAGCCATCTGGCCTCCTGCTGGGCGCTGGAAACACCGGCAGACGCAATCAGAAACAAAGCCGCTGCGGCTGCCGAAAAGATCCTTTTGGAAAATTGATTCATAAATGAGATTGTTTTAATATTTGTTTTGAATAATATTTCTATCGCGATTTAAAGATACTACTTATTAGACGAATAAAAACTAAATTTGCTGCACTATGAAGAAAGTTTTTTTGCTTTTGGCTCCGGGATTCGAGCTGCTTGAGGCCACGGCCCCTATTGACGTGCTGGAAAGGTGCGGAATAATCGTTGAAAAAGTGGCGGTAGACGGAAAAGACCTTTTTGTGCCCTCTTCTCACAACGTGTATCTGAAAGCCGACTCGCATCTGGATTCAGATAATGTGGAAAGGATTGTAAAAGAGGGAGATATGATTATATTGCCTGGAGGCTTCCCGGGGTACAGGAACCTTGCTGAAAGCCGTCTTGTCGGGTCGGTCCTGAAGGAATTCGAGAAAAGAGGAAAGCTGATCGCGGCAATTTGCGGAGCTCCCTCAGCCCTGGCCGCTTTCAGCATAATGACCGGCAAAAAAGCCACCTGCCACACCTCCGTAAGAGATATCGTTTCAAAAACATACACCCTGTCATCTGAAAAGACCGAGACAGACGGCCTTCTTGTTACCGGAAGAGGAGCCGGAGTGGCACTGGAATTCGCCTTCGCCTGCGCAAGGGAACTTGCTGAAGAAGAAGTTATCGCCGAGGTAAAGCGGAAAATGGAAATCAGATAGAAAGAGCGTTCCTGACCGGATTGCTGTAAACTTTCAAGTAAAGATTCATAAGCGGCAGCAGGCTCTTGCTCCACGGCTGGAGAATAGAATGCATCACATCCGCAAAATGCTTGTACTCCTCCTTCGTGTATTTGTCGGTGAACTTGAAGGTGTTGTAAAGCATGTCATACGCTATGTAGTTGTTGCAGAAAAGCCTGTAATTGGAATAGATTCTGGAATCTATGAGCGAAGCCATGTAGGAAAGGGCCTCGCTGCGGTCCATTTCATCAGCGATTTTAAGCTCCGCTGCAGTTATCGGCTTGCAAACCTGGATGTGCACCCTGCCCTTTGGAGAGAGGATGCCCTCCATTATGCTGCGGAAATCCTCCCCTTTCTCCTTGATGTAAGGATGTTCCTGTGAAAGATACAATTCCCTGACTTTCTGCGTAATGCAGGTTTCCCATTCGTAGGAAACCGCCAGCGGAACTATGTTCAGCTCGGAGAAATTCAGGCCTATGTTCCTTCCTCCCGACAAGGAGAACATCTTGAGCACCGTCTGGCTGGTCTTGTCGTTTCCGTCCTTGGTCCTGCCGTTTCTCTGGGCAATCCAAACCGATGTCTTCCTCTGGTTTATGACATATCTTATGTAGCTTGAAAGATGGAGAGAAGTCTGGTAGAAGTCTTTGGTGGTCCCGCTTCTGACAACCTTGAACATACGGTTGGACTTTCCGAAGTCAGACACTATTCCCGGCTGCATCAGATTGTCCCCGAATGTGATCTCGGAGCAGTCCAGCCCCTTGTTGTACAGCGCAATCTGCAACAGGGCCGCATCCAGAAGGATATCGCGATGATTGGAAACGAAAAGATATCCCTTGCCCGGCACCAGCTGCTCCAGCCCCTCACAGGTGAAGCCGTCCGTAGTCTTGCGCACAATGGCGTTGATGGCGTCGAACATGAAGCCGATCTGGAACTGGCTCACTTTCTTGTAAGAGGCAAACTCCTTTATCCTTTCCGGGATATTCTGCCCGTCGTAGATGTATTCCATCACCTTAGGGAAGTCTTTGTCAGAGGCTATCCTCTGCATAGCGTCAGGAATCTCGTTGTCGCGGAACGGACGGATGTCGTCCCATTCAGCGGTAGGATCTTTAGGAGTTTTGGTTGTGATATCCATAATCTACTTTAAAACCGTTGTTTCCAGCCATTCTACAAACCTGTCCGGCCAGAGGTATGCCCCCGACTTGGAGGAAGGCCTTACGCCAAAGCCGTGACCGCCCGCCGGATGGAATTCCACCTTGCAAGTTACGCCTTTTTTCTCAAGTTCAGAAGAAAGCAGATGAGAACCGTCTGTCTTCACGATAGGATCATCCTCGCAGCAGAGCAAAAAAACCGGAGGCATATCCGATGTAACATGCTCTTCCAGAGAAAGCTTGCCCTCCAATGACAAATCGCCTCTGAGGAGATGTTCCTTGGAAGGATGATGGCAGGAAGGCTCTCTCATAGTTACAACAGGATAGATCATTGCGGCAAAAGCGGGCCTGTAATGCGGATTTTCCTCCAAGGCAGCGCACCCGGCCAGATGCCCTCCGGCGGAAAAGCCCACAACCCCTATCCTTGAAGTGTCGATGCCCAGACTTGAGGCATTTGCCTTTACATAGTCCATAGCCTTGCGGTAGTCTTCTATCTGCTGCGGATACCGGGCGCCGAAAAAGCCCATCCTGTACCTCAGCACAATAGCCACATAACCCTTTGACGCAAAATACATTGCTACATCGTGCCCCTCGGAGTTTATGGCAAGATACGTGTAGCTGCCCCCCGGCAAGACTATAACTGCCGGAGAGAAATTGGTGGCCGCCGCCGGCTCGTATATGAAAATCTTGGAACGGAAACGGCCTTCGGTCCGTGCCTGGTCCTTGTCCCACAGATACTTTTCCCCGATGAGGTTCTGGCCCCGCAAGGAACACTGGACGCATAAAGCCGCAAGGAAGAATATGTATCTATACCATTTCATTCTCAGACTTGTAAAGATTATTGTCCTTATCTCTGGCGGCTTTGAATGACGGATCTGAATAAGCCTTGTCTTTCAGGCTGTTGTACTGGCTTTCATAATATCTTCTGAATGCCTGGGCCTGCTTAAGAGGGCGCGGTCCATAGCTGTCCAGGCCCGAAAGCGGAACCCTGTCTTTCACCTCAACCATAACCTTTCCCCTCCTAAGGACGTGCTCTCCCTTTGGCAACACCTCGCCCGGACCGAACAAAACTATCGGGAGTATGTCCATTCCCAGGTCAGCGGCCAGCGAGAAGGCCCCGCTCTTGAATTTCAGGATACTGCAGTCCTGGCTCCTGGTCCCCTCAGGGAAAACTAGGACAGAGCAGCCTTCTTCCTTCAGGCGGGCGAAGAGTTTCATGTTCTCCTCAATTCCGTTTTCCGTGCAGACGAATCCGGCCCTGCGCACCAGAGCTCCGTAAACCGGTGACTTGTAAACCCATCTGTTGGTCATTACCGTAATCTTCGGCGAAAGAGCCAGCAGATAAAGAAGATCCAGGTGAGACTGGTGGTTGCTGATGACTATGCCAGGCTCAGAAGTTTCAAACAGCCTGTCGGCCTCCTTGAAAGCCTCCTTTCCGGAATATTCCACTCCGTTTACTGTCAACGAAAACGGAACTCGAGGCATTCCGAGGGCAAAGAACCTCATCTTGCTGCTGAGTTTCTGACGGAGCTTTTCAGAAGACATCTTAGGTGAAAGAGCCACTTTAAGCTTCATCCACAAAAGCGCCGCCGCAAAAACTATTGAGCAGTAAACTGTTACAATGATATCCTTTATCCTGATCGGGAATATTCTTTCTTCCCTATTCTTTTTCAGCGATTTGCACACGAGGAAACGGAACAGTATCGGAGGCAGCACAAAGGCCAGGGCCACCACGCAGAGCATTCCTATCACAGCCACTGCTCCAAGAGAGTGAAGCGCCGGATGCTTGGCAAAAACCATAGCGCCCACTCCCACGAACATCGTCAGGGCGGAAAGCGTGACTCCGGTCTTGTAAGAAGACAGCAGCGGTTTCTTGAAAGTATGCTCGTACTGAAGCCCTTCCACCATGAATATGGTATAGTCGTCGCCGAGACCAAAGATGAAAGTGGCCAGAATGATGTTCACTATGTTGAAGCTCACCCCGAAGATTCCCATTATGCCCGTTATCCATATCCAGCTGACAACCATTGGCAGGAACGCCGCAAGGGCCAATTCAAGTCTTCTGAATGCAATCCACAGGAAAACGAAAACCAAGACAGAACATATTGCCAGAACCTTGTTGAAGTCGTTCTGGAGTATGTCTATCATCTTGTCCGTCATAGAGAAAGAATCGAACAGGAAAGACCCTTCAGCCTTGCCTTTGAAAGCGTCATATTCCGCATACAGCTCTTCCGCCTTGTCTTCAGGGGCATATAGGATGTTCATCACGATTGTCTGCGACGAATCCTTCAGGATGTACGGCGAAAGCATGGAATAAACATCGTCGAAACAAATTGCAGGCACAGGCACCAGTTCCGCTTCCAAATTCTGCTTGAACCAGTCGAAGGCGTCCGGGCTGAAACCGGCCTTGGCTCCGTATAAGTCCAAAGCCTTGACAATGGTTTCTCCGTGCCTTGCCACAAAGCTGTCCCATAATTCAAGCCTCTCCCTCTGCTTTGCCCGGGAAGGAAGTAGAGATCCGATTCCTCTGGTTTTCAACACTGTTCCGTCAGAAAGCTTAGCGGATATGAAGCTGCTGTTCTTCTCCGAAGCTTCCAGAGCCTGGTCCAGATCCTCTCCTTCGGACACTGCATATACAGCCCTGGTTCCGGAGGTGCTGGTATGGGAAGAGAACTCGTCCAGAAGCTGCTGCTGCCCCTCTGCCATGTAGTTGATCTTGGTAAAGTCTCCGCTGAAGGTGACCTTTCGGCTGAAAAAGAACAGAACTATGGTTACTGCAAGCAGTATCCAGAACACATAGCGGTGTTCTTCAGGCCGGAAACCAGCCCACTTTCCCATCCATCCGCCGTCTCTTGGAGAATAGTCCTTGACTTTTACCCAGTGAGGCAGGAACAAGGTCACGAACAGTATGGCTCCCACAAGCGAAACGGCAGCGAACAGGCCGAAGTCCCTCATTCCGGAAGCGCTCATAACCAGGAGCGAAAGGAACGCTCCAACCGTGGTTATGTTCCCTATCACCATTGGGCTGGCTATGTCTTTCAGAGCCACCCGGGCATCCTTGGCAAAGCCCAGACGGGTGGAATAAAGCAGCGAGTAATCCACTGCTATACCGAAGATTACGCAGCAGGCCGCCAAAGCCACGCTGGATATGCTGGACTGGAAAACTCCCATAAATGCCAGCCCGGCAAGTATTCCGAAGACAACCGGCACACATATAAGCAATATAGGTCTGAAGCGCCTGAAATACCAGGCCAGAAGCCCCACTATCAGAACCACGGCAATGGTGGCGCAGGTGGCGGCGTCTTTCTTCATCCTGTCGGCGTTCATCACGGCAATTACCGGAGAGCCGGTGAACTCCATCTTAACATCGGGATACATAGCCTCCACAGAATCCCTGATGGCATAAACCGCAGAAAGCATGGCCTTGTTGCCCTTGGTCTCGCTTCCGCCGAATGCAGATGAGAAATTCATCATCACTCCCGTAGAGTCCGGAGTGAAAAGATAGTCGCCGATAACCTTGTAGCCGCTCTCTGATCCCAGGGCGGAAAGTTCCTGAAGCACCCTGGAGGAAAAATGCAGCGGATCTGCAGATATTACCCTTTGTATGAGTCCGTTAGATGATATGAGAGCATTCCTGTCATCCTCAAGGATTTTTGCAAAATCGCCCGCCAAAACAATAGAGTCCATTGTTGAATAGTCGGCTGAATCCAGAAAATAAGGCATGTTCTCAGCGATGGTGCCCGACAGGCCCAGCATCCTGGCCGCATCCACTCTGACAAGAGGGTCCTTGATGCCTTCTATCTGAGCCTGCTCAAGCCTCCAGGCAAACTCATCTGCGGCCTGGCTGAGAATATCGATATCTGAAAAACGGTCTTCACTCTTGGATTTGAGCCGCATTATGGACATCACCTTGTCCTGGCGCCTGAGGTTCTGGTATACAAACTGGCTCTGGCGGCTGCTTTCCCCGCTTCCGTAAGGCAGGAAGGCCGCAATGTCGTCGTTGAGGACTATATTCCTGGAACACAGATAGAAAACGCCCAGCAGCACAACGGGTATGAGAAACGCCAGATACCTTCTGCCCTTTGCAAAGAAATCGTATATGCCCAGGAAAAGCTTCTCCATACCCTATCGCCTCAATTTTTCCACAAGCATTCTCGGGTAACCGTAAAAAGCCGCTCCCAGAGTAAGGAAAGTATTCATGAAAGAAATCCTTGTAAAGTCTGCGCCCTTGCGGAAATGAGTCACCCTGTCTTCTGGGTATATAACGTCAACCGGCACTTCCACAAGGCGGAAGCCCCTCCACGCCATTCTTGCAAGAACCTCTGTTTCAAACTCGTATCGGTTTCCCAGGAAATTTATTCTGCAAATCTTCTCAAGAGGATAGAGCCTGAGGCCGCTCTGGGTGTCGCCCACCTTTCTTCCGGTCTGGACCGTCAGCCAGAAATTGGAGAAATTGTTGGCGAACTTTCCGCCGCTATCCGCTCCCCTCTTGCTGCGGCTTCCCACTATTATGCTCTTTTGCCTTTCTTTATCCTCAAGGCTCAGCGATTTGTCTATCATAGCCTGTGCTCCGGACAATGTGTGCTGGCCGTCCGCGTCAAACACCACGGCATACTTGAATCCCATCTCAAGGGCTTTCTTGAAGCCTTGCCTAATGGCATAGCCCTTTCCCTTGTTCTTCTCGTATGAAACCAGTGCCGAAGGGCCGGCAGCGCTAGCCTCGTCCAGACTCCTGCCGTCGGTTGAGCCGTCATTTACCGCAACTGCGGCATAACCTGCATTCATAACGGAAGTTATAACTTCTTTTACAGTATCGGGATTATTGTAGAAAGGTATCACGAAACAAGTATCGCTGAGAACTGTTTCCAGCAGAGCCGTCAAGGATGCGGCCGCGGTCTTCTCTTCCGCCTGGACAATGGAATATGAAATCTTGGCCTTGGTTTTTCCGTCTTCATCGCTCAGGGCTATGGAAACTTCCAGCCTCTGTGCCGAATCCGGCTCCACTGCGGCCTTGAACTTTGCGTCGGACAGCTTTGAAACCCGCATTTTCTTTCCGAGGGCCTTGCCGCAAATCTCGGCGGCAATGCTCAAAAGAACAGCTCCAGGAACTATGGGCTTGCCCGGAAAATGCACGTTGAACAGCCAGTGGGCCCTGTCCAGAGAAAGGACGGATTCTATCACCTTCCCGTCGAATGAAAACTTCTCTATTGAGTATAGCCCGTCCAGTGTCATAGCGTCAGTTGAAAAGTTGCATATCCACTTCGGCGTCTTTCTTCAGGTTATTGAAATCGATATGCGTGAAACCGGAAGAAGAGCGGATCTCAAAAGACTTGATGGTTGAAGAAGGAATGTCGAATATCATTACTACGCTGTCCACAACGCCTTTCATTCTCGGCGATACGGGAACCGCGGTAACAGTTAGCGAGTTGCCTGATTTTGAATAGGATACTGAATAGTCTTTCAGGTCCTGTGAAAGGCCGCTCATAAGGGAAGTTACCATCTTGCCCGTCTGGCCGAAGCCTCTTGACAAGGCTCCGTTCCTCTGTCCGTCCTTCACCATATAGGCTCCCTTGGGGTTGAGGACTCCGTAGTTGCGGCTATCGTACTCCCATCTCATCCAGGACGGAGACTTGTACCAGAGCTTTCCTGCTGTAACAACGTCTTCGCTGAGCATCTTCAGGTGCTTGGTCTCCGTGAAGTCAGATGTCATGCTTTTAATTGAACGAGTGGCAGTCACAATCTTGTCAAACGCCGCCTTCTCCTGGGCTGTCTGGGCAAAGGAAGGCGCCCCAAACAGCAGGATTGCAGCCAAAAGCAGATATGACCTGAGAGTTTTCATCTTATTTCTGGACTATGAGTATTGCTCCAATTATTATCAGCGCCACTCCCACATATCTTACAAACGGAATGTGCTCGTGGAATACAACTCCTGCAACTATCAGACCGAGCACGTAGCTGAAGCTGATCATAGGATAGGCGGCGCTGAACGGATAGTGTTTGAGTATGTAAAACCACAGCACCGACGCTCCTCCCATGCAAAGGCCGCACAGAAGGAAATTCCAGTCTGTGAACAGCTGCTTGATGCACTTCCAGGTAAAGGCCAGCTTGTCTATCTTGTTCATAGTGAACTTGAGAAACATCTGGCCGAACACGAGCAGCGCGCTCTGGACTATAGAAAGCAATATCAGTTTGTACATATTCCGGATAGCAAAATATATGAATAGCCTCTGGAGGATTCTCCCGAAAGAAGGATTCTCCCGGCACCATTGTTTTTCAGAGTCTGGCAGCAGCATAAAAGCCCGAATGCGGAAGCGCTCAAAAATTCTCCGCAATACTTCTTGTAGTCTTCAGGCGTTATGGTAAGGTCTATGTCATCGCGATTAAGGCCATTGGACGAGAGCATCCTGTCCAGTTCCCACTCGGGGTTGGAACGGGTCTGAACCATATCCTCTACAACAGCAAAAGCCCCTTCAGGGGAAGATGACAGCACAAAGGCGCAGGCTCCTTCAGACACCGGAATTCCCTTCCACAGGCCTTCCACGTTGAGCATCCGGTACAGGCCTTCTGTCATTTGGTCTGCGGTGCAGAGCAAAACATTCTTGACGCTTCCCTTCTGCAGCAGGAACAGGCAGTCCTGCAGGGCTCCCTCCATTGCAAACCTGTCGTTCACGTGAGTGGAGTTGAATCCTTTGCAGCCCAGGGAAATGGCAATCTGGGAACCGATGGTGTTAGGCGTTGAGCAGATGAACTTTGAAGGATTGAGCATAGATTCTCCGTCCTCCACCATCTTTGAAAGAAACGCCTCGGTATCTGAAACGCATCCGTTGCCGGTTCCCGTGATAATTGCATCCGGGCACGCAATTACGCATTCCGAGAGAGCATGCTTTGATACCGCTATGCTTCTCTTTAGAATGCCGCTCATCCTGCGCCCTGCCATAGGATTGATATACTGCTTGAAATCAGGGTCTTTGCAAGGCACAAACACTCCTTCTGCAGGAAGGGCGGCAAAGTCCTCCATCCTTGAGAAAGGCTCCTGGGCGGAAATGGCCGAGGCTGCTATTATGTATGCCTTGTTTTTCATATCGGGCAAGCAGATGAAAAAATCAATGATGAATCGTTTCCTCCAAAACCGAACGAGTTGCTCATCACGTGCCTGAGTTCCACGTCCATCAAGTTTTCGGTCACAGGGCAGAAATTCAGCCCCGGATCCTTGGTCTCAAACCTCAGGTTGGCCGGAACAAATCTGTTCTGGAGGCAAAGTATGGATATTACCGCTTCCAAAGCTCCCGCAGCGCTGGTTGCGTGCCCTGTAAAGCATTTGGTGGAGCCAACATACGGCATCTTGTCCCCGAACAGAGTCATAAGCGCAACTCCTTCAGACAGGTCGTTGTTTTCTGTTCCCGTGCCGTGGGCGTTCACATAGTTTATGTCTGACGGCTTGAGTCCTGCCATATCCAGAGCCGCCTGCATTGCACAGATGGCTCCTCTTCCGTCCGGAGAAGAGGCCGTCTGGTGATAGGCGTCGCAGGCATTCCCCCAGCCTGAAAGCAGCGCCCGGATGCGGGCTCCTCTCATCTCAGCATGTTCCTTGCTTTCCATAACCAGGAATGCCGCACCCTCGCCCAGGTTCAGGCCTTTTCTGGAAGCGTCGAACGGGCGGCAAGGATTACTGTCCAGAATCATCAGGCTGTTGAACCCGTTCAGATGGAACTTCGTAAGGCATTCCGTGCCTCCGGCTATCACAACGTCATATTTCCCTGAAAGAATCAGTTCCGCCCCAAAGGCTATGGCGTTGGCCGCAGCCGAGCAAGCCGTGGAAATCACGTCTGTATAGGCCACGCTGCAGCTTAGGGCATCTGCTATGATGTCAGTAGTAACTCCGTCCAGATGCAGCTTTATCAGGGAATTGTAATCGGGATTATTTCCGAAAAGATTAAAATACCTCTCCGTAATGTCCATTCCGCCAACCGTGGTTCCGTTTATCAGGGCAACCCTGGTTCCGGGAACCACTCCGGCGTCTTCTTCCGCCTGCCTTGCGGCAACAATGCCCAGCAGGGAAGAGCGTGGAATCACCCTTTCCTTGTCTTCTCGGCACAAATCATAAAGTTGGGAATCAGACAGGTCCACCTCCCCGCAAGGAAGGCCGGAATGCCCGGTCTGAAGATGACGGATCGGGCCAATCGGGCAGACTCCATCAACAAGATTGCCCAGAGTCTGCTCCAGGCCAATGCCCAAAGCAGAGATTATTCCGGCTCCTGTTATGGCAATCGGCCTTTGCATTCAAATGCTATTTGTTCTCTTCGATGAAACTTGCCATTGTGGCCACACTGGCAAAAACGCCTTTTGCCTTTGCAGGATCAGACAGTTTTATGCCGTAATTCTTCTCCAGAAGCACTATCAGCTCCAGCGCGTCAATGGAATCCAATCCCAGCCCTTCAGGGCCAAACAAAGGAGCCTCATCGTTAATATCTTCAGGATTAAGCTCTTCTAGGTTCAGAGCGTCTATGATCTGAGCTTTCAATTTCAGCGTATCCATAATTCTCTCTTTAAAGTGCGCAATTTACCAAAACTTTTTGAATTAGCCCTTAAAAAACTGACTAACACCTATACAGCAACCTTAATTTGACATTCTGCAACAAGAGTTCCGCTTTCCGTCTTGACCTGGGCCGAGGCCAGAAGCACTCCCAACGCCTCGGCTTTAGGGGTTATATGAGTGAAGATTTTCTCTCCAATCTTTGGGAATGAAGATATGCTCAGGCCTTTGACCGAGCCTATTACACCGGGCTTTACAGGCAGTTCGTGAAGCCAGTCGTAGAAGCCGATCCTGGCGGCGCAGCTCTGGGCAATGTTCTCCATCAGGCCTTCGGCCTTGAAGATATTGTCCTCAACAAATACGCCGTCTTCCGGGATTCTATAGGATGTGGTTACGGAAGTGGTGGATTCATCGTATGACTCCAGCCTGTCTATCAGCACAAAAGGTCTTCGGTGAGGCAGGATGGCAAGAATGTCCAGAGTTGTTATGTCGTCAATTGTTCTCATTGTCTTCTATCTTCCAGAAATCGTAGAAATTGAACCACTGGAGCGGGTGCTCTTTCACTATCTTTTCCAGTATGTCCACGTATGCCTGGCCGTATGCCCTGGCCCTGGCTTCACGTCCCTTGATGGAATCATCTATAGCCAGCGGCTGCGCATATACCTTGTATTCGAAATTCTTGCCCGTTCCAAGCACAAACATTACAACTATGCTTGCCTTGTAACGGTCTGCTATGCTGTATATTCCGGTAGGGAACCAGGCTTCTTTCCCCAGGAAGCTGAACTTCTGGCGTCTCCTTCCCGTAAACACGCGGTCTCCGGTAAGAGTCACAGCTTCATTGGCGGAAAAAGCATCGTTGAGCTTGAAAATGTATTCCATATCCTGGCTCACCCCTATCATCTCGATATTGTTGTCCTCCATTGCATCGGAACGCATCTGCTTCATCTTCTCGGTCTCTCCGGCAAATGTGAGCACATTGAGCTTCTTTTCCAGCTTTCCGCACAGGTAGGAAGAAATTTCAAAGTTGCCTACGTGAGCACCCACAAGAACCAGAGGATTTGGGGTGTTGAAATGCCTGTAGAACATGTCCTCGTCCAGATTGACAACCGTGTAACGGTCTTTGTGGCCGGCAAATACATAGAAACGGTCCATCAGGAACTTCCCGAAAAGAATATGGTTGCGGTAAGTGCCTATGGCCGCCTTGAAGAAAGAGAATCCCTGCCTTCTTCTCAGATATGAATAGATTGCATAGGCTCTCTTGGGGGCGAATATCAGATATCCGCACACGACAAACGGGAGAAAGCAGTATATCACCCTGATATTCACATGCTTCATCAGACGCATGAGCATTCCCTGCTTGGCATCTCCGCCACCCGTTTTACCTCCCCATTCAGGCATATTGCTTCAGCGACGAAGATTCTATGTGTTCAATCCTCCGTTTATCTCGATAACCTGGCCGGTGATGTAGGCGGCCTTGTCTGAAGACAGGAAAGCCACAAGGTCTGCAACCTCCTCAGCCGTGCCGAATCTGCCGGCTGGTATAGTCTCACGCAAGGTGTTCTGGTCCAGCTCCTTGGTCATATCGGTCTCCACGAATCCCGGAGCCACGGCGTTTACCGTAACCTTGCGCTTTGCAACCTCCAGAGCCAGAGCCTTGGTGGCGGCAATGATTCCGCCCTTGGCGGCGGAATAGTTGGTCTGCCCAGGCATTCCCTTTATGCCGGACAGGGATGCAACGCTTACCACCCTGCCCCATTTCTTCTTGGCCATAGGAGTTATGAGCTTTCTTGTAACGTGGAAGAAACCGTTCAGGTGTATGTTTATAACATCGTACCAGTCAGCGTCCTCCATCCACATCAAAAGCCCGTCTCTACGAATGCCGGCATTGTTCACAAGCACTGCAATATAATCTTCCGGATGAGATGCGATCCAGCCGTCCAGAGCAGCGTCTATCTCCTTTGGATCTGCCACATTGAACTTCAGAAGCTCGGCCTTTCCGCCTTCAGCCTCAATCTCTCTCTTCACCTCCAGGGCCGCGTCTTCTCTGCTCACAAAGTTTATCAAAACCGGATATCCGTTCCTTGCCAGTTCTTTGGCTATGGCGGCGCCGATGCCTCTCGACCCGCCTGTAACAAGTGCGTATTTCATATCAGATGTCTGTATTTTTCAAAAATTCTTCCGCCAGCGGCAGATGTTCCAGTCTTCCCACGTCTATCAGTTTCAGAGAGCGGATGAACCGCCCCTCGAAATGGCAGTCCGCCGCATTGGAAATGTAGAAGTCCACTATGGAGAATTTCTCTTCCCAGCTCTTCATAACTTCCAGTACCTTAGGAGAAAGCACGTGTATTCCGCCAAAAGCGTAAGGACGGAGTCCGGCAGTGTCCAAGAACGGAGGCTTTATCTCTCCAGTCTTGATATTCTCCCAGCCCCTGAGCCTCATTCCGGAATCGAACAGCAGACGGCGGTCGCTGTAGCGGCCGCTTACAACCACGCATCCTATAACGTCTGAAGATTTCATCTTCCTGCAGCAGGAATTGTAAAAACGCCTCAGGTCAAGGTCTGAAAGAATGTCCACGTTATGCACAAGGAAAGGCTCCCCGTCTGAAAGCAAAGACGAGGCGTGGCGGATTCCTCCGCCGGTATCTCTCAACAAATCAAACTCTTCGGAAAACTGCACCTTAAGCCCGCAATGCGGATTCTTCTCAAAGAATTCCCGCACTGCGTCTTCCACCATCTGCCCGAAGTGGTGGACATTTATCACGATATCCTTGAACCCGAAAGATGACAGAGTGAGAAGCTGCCACTCCAGAAGACTCCTCCCCCCGACTTCCACCAGAGCCTTCGGCCTGTCGTCAGTCAGTGGCCTGAGCCTTGTTCCCAATCCCGCTGCAAAAATGAGGGCTTTCATCCAGGACTAAACTTCCTCTTCTATATCCAGTTCGCGATGGGTGAGCTTCACCTTCACGTTGAATTTCTTTGCTATGTGGTCTGCCAGATGCCTTGCGCAGTAAACGCTGCGGTGCTGGCCTCCGGTGCAGCCGAAGCATACCTGCAGATGCGTGAACTTCCTCTCCACAAATCTCTTCACGTGTGGGTCCACTATGTCATACACATTTGCCAGGTATTTCTTGATTCCTCCCTCGTCCTCAAGGAACTTGATAACCGGCTCGTCCAGTCCGGTGAAGGTCTTGTACCTCTCGAACTTGCCCGGATTCTCCAGACCTCGGCAGTCAAAGACATATCCTCCGCCGTTTCCGCTGTCGTCCATCGGGATGCCCTTCTTGTATGCAAATGAGAATATGTGCACTTCCAGAGTCACATCCCTGCGCAAATCCTTGAGCTGGCGCATCTTGGTCAGTTCCGTCAGGACCTGCTGAAGATAAGGATATTCAACAAAAGGTTTCTTGATCAGTTTCCTCAGGTTCTCGATCGCGAACGGAATGCTCTGCAGGAAATGAGGCTTCTTCTCAAAATATCCCCTGAAACCGTATGCTCCCAGAACCTGCAGTGTGCGGAACAGCACAAACAGCCTCAGGTCGTGGTTGAATTCCTTCTCGGAAACCATCACGTACTTCTTGAGCTCCTTCTTGTAAACACCAATCAGTATCTCCTTCAATTCATCGGAATAGTTGGCCCTGGCCTGCCATACAAACGATGCTATATCGTAATAGAACGGGCCTTTCCTTCCGCCCTGGAAGTCTATGAAGTAAGGCTTGCCGTCTTTGAGCATGACGTTCCTGGCCTGGAAATCGCGATACATGAAAGTGCTGCCCCTCATCACTCCCAGAAGGTCCGAGCACATCTTCTCCATATCCTGATGGAGCTTTATCTCGCTGAACTCCAGACCACTGGTCTTAAGGAAACAATACTTGAAGTAGTTGAAGTCGAACCAGATGTTCCTCTCGTCAAACTCCGGCTGGGGGAAACATACTGAATAGTCCATATCCCTTCCGCCCTCAAACTGGAATTTAGGCAGAAGTGCCATAGTCTTCTTCAGCAGAGCCACTTCCTTTGCACTGTAAGACCCTTTCTGTCTTCCTGATGCAATTGCGTCAAACAGGGAAACCGTTCCCAGGTCCTCCTGCAGATAATAAACCTTGTCTGAAGACACGGTGTAAACCTCCGGCACATTCAGCCCCACATCCTTGAAATGGTTGGCCAGAGAGACAAAAGCCTTGTTCTCCTCCACAGAAGTGCCCATCGCCCCTATCAGCGATATCCCTTCCGCCTTGAGCCTGAAGTATCTGCGGTTGCTCCCGCTCTGTGGCAATTCTTCGCAAGACAAACATTTCCTGCCAGTATATTGCTTGAATAATTCTTCCAGTTGTTTCATAAAATGACAATAATTCAACTATCCAACAAATTTAACTAAAAACGCCCAAACATCCTACTGCCAATCCCACTTTTTCTCCTTAATTCAAAATCCTGCGTCAAATCAGCAAATCCCATCACAATAAATCATTATATTTGATTTACCAAAACAATTATATGAAACGATTTCTTTACAAATTAGGTATTTTAGCATCTCTATTGTTTGTGTCAGAGTTTTCCACACAACTTTTTGCCCAATCCACCTTCAAGTTCTACGATGACATCTCCCTTCCCCAAACTGATGCATGGAACTTCGTTAGGCAGGGAGAAGTGTCTCCATCTCTCTATACTGGAACCATCAACCTCTCTGTTCCCATCTATGAATACAAGGACAAGGACTTTAGCATTCCCATTGTTGCAACTTATTCATCCAACGGCAATCAGCCCAACCAGATTGCAGGTATACTCGGCCCCGGTTGGAACCTGGAGCTAGGCGGCTGCATCACCATAGAGACCAACGGCATCCCTGACTATGGGGAAAACGTGAAGCACGTTCAGGGATTCTACACCGTCCACAAGAACAACCCCTTCACCTCCCACCAGCCTTCACAATGGTGGCGGTTCATGTTCAACCTTCTTGACAACGGCTCCGGCACGGGCGCCCCGCAGATAGTCTGGGTGCCGGGCAACGTTCCTACAAACAACCACGAGGGAGAGGTAGATGCCCAGCCGGACATATTCCATTTCAGTGTTCCTGGCCACAGCGGGAAATTCCACCTGGGTTTCCATGGGGATGTCATCTTCTACGACACCCCTCTCAACCCCAACGGTTACCGCCTCCAGATAGACACGGTGCCCATCAGCAACCTGCCGTACCACTTCTCCAAGTTCTACAAGATTACCATCATCACTCCTGACGGATACCGCTATATCTTCGACGGTGACCCCAACCAGAGCAATGTGGACCTTGCCAAGAGCGGGGAGAGGATCATCTTTGACATCATCACCTCCTGGCACTTGACCAAAATCGTGGCGCCCAACGGACGCGAGGCCGTTTTCCAGTATTACAGCCAGAGGCTGAACCACACAACCTTCTCTCCCTCGTCCGCCGTCTATTCAGGCGGGCTGACAGACAACCAGTACTATTTCGAGGACCCCATTGTCCCCAACATCGGAGGGCCGGACGGAACCCTCCACGACGGGCTGGTTTACAGGAGGGAGACCCAGACTGCAAGGCTGAACCAAATCATCTTCAGCGACGGCTCGATGATAACCCTCACGTATAATGTCCTGAACTCTTCGCAGGGCGACCAGTACAAGGAAACTCCAGCGGCAAGCCAGGTGAAGTGCGATACCAACACCGTAAGGCTCAGCGATATCTATGTGTCCAAGGCAGACGGGGAAAGCCTGAATATGGTGGCGCACGCATCTTTTTCACATGAGCGGAATACCAACGGAGGCCAGACCAACTACCTGAAGTCCATCACCGTAAACGGAATCGGAACCTATTCCTTCCAGTACAACGGCTGGAACGACGCCTCGAAACCCTACCCCCTCCAGAACACCTTCTCCGTGGACCACTGGGGCTTCTTCAACGGCAAGGCCAATTCGGCCTATTTCCCCGCTTCCGACGCTAACCAGACAACAGAGGAAGAGAACATATCTGACGATTCCAGAAACCCCGACCCCAACTATGCCGTACGGGGAATACTGGAGAAGATCACCTATCCCACGGGAGGATACACCACATTTGAATACGAGCCGCACTCGTATTCCACGGCCGTTGTGAGAAGACACGACTCTTCCTTTGACAGGAACTTCGCGCCGCGGCTCATCCAAGCGTTCGGCACGGCGGGTGGACTGAGGATAAAGAAGATCTCCTCCTTCCTGGCCAACGGGACTCCGAGCATGGAGAAGACATACGACTACAGCGACGCCAATGGAAACAGCTCAGGAATCCTTATCTGGACTCCAAGATATTCCGTGAGCTTCAAGTGCCAGGCCACATTCCGTCTCCAGGAGAACGCCTCCTACAAGTCCTCCTCCCTTCAGGACTACGGATACACCGGCATCGAGTACCGCAGCGTCACAGAGAGAATGAAAGACAGCACCAGAACCCTCAATGTCTTCACCTCCTGCGCAGACGGGAAAGGGTTCATGGACCGATTCGGGGTGTATATGGGCAGCAGCGTCATGGAAAGGGCCAGATTAAGCGACGGAAACGCCGTGGCGTGGGAGATGTTCCCGCTTATGACATCCAACCCACACAGCGTACACTTTGCAGTGGCGCCCCTGATTTCCTTCCAGAGCCAGAGGGGCATGCTCAAGGAAAGGAGGGTGTTCAAGAACGACACCACAATGTCCGCTTCAATAAAAGAAACTACATCCTTCAAACTCGACTCCACCTCCTTCACCGAACTCCCTTGCTATCTGGTAAGACGGTTCGGGACTTACAGCATCTTCACAGGAAAGCATCTGCCGAAGGAGACCGTCTCGGCGGTCAGACAGGACGACATGGCCGAAGAGAAAATCTCGAGAACACTGATGGAATACAACTTCTTCTGGGAGATCACAAGGACAAAGACTGTCCGTCCGGACGGTGACACGCTCATAACAGAGTTTACCCATCTGAGAGACCTGGATGACAACGTGATAAACTCCAGCCAGGTTTACTCCGCTATGAAACGCAGGAATATCCTTACCCTCCCGATCGAGGAAAAGACTTTCAGGAAAAAGCCCGGGGGAAACAGTGAGCAAGTTTCAGGAAGAAGATGCACCTACGCCCTCTTCCCGAACGGAACCGACACGCTCATCCTTCCTACCCTGATAGAATCATACGACCTGACATCCAGACCTGGAAGAAAGAGGCCAGGATTCTCTCTTATGACAGTTTCGGGAATATCACCCAGCTGGAAGACGCAGCCGGAAACACGGTATCATATCTTTGGAGTTCATACGGACAATATCTAATCCTTCAGGCAAAAGGGCTTTCGCAGAGCCAGGTTCAGCAATATGTCACGGCCGCAAATATCTCGGCCTCAACCGGCATCCCGGATATTCAGGACAGGAACCTCAGCAACGCCTTCCCCGACGCGGAAATAACCACTATAAGATACCTCTGCGGCGTTGGACCGAAATGGATGAAGGACGCCTCCGGAACCATAACGGAATACACCTACACCCAGTGGGGAAAACTCAAGGAGACAAAGCGATACAGTTCCGCCTCATCTTCTCCAAAAGCAACAAGGACAACCTATTCAAACGACAACTAGCATGAAAACGACTGAATCACAAAGCAAAAGAAACAGCGGTTGCCGTATGAACAGCCGCCTGATGAAAAGGACCGCCTTTATTCTCGTGTCATTTTGGGTGCTGCTGACCGCTCCAATAAAAGCTTTCGCCCAAAACGAGTTGAAAGGTCCGGGAAATAATCCGTCTATAGGGCAGCTGGTGCTGATTAACGTCAACATGCCTTTGGAAAAACTCAACCAGCAGTACACATCAGAACTGTCATATAACCTGCCATATTCCGGAGGAACGGTTTCTTTTGCCGCATACTACGACCCGGTTGCTCCCAATATGGGAATAACAGACCTTGAGTATCTGAACAGTTGTCTGGCGGGAATTCGCGCGGACACGCTCATGACCTTCACATCCGCCTCAACGAACCTCGGGCAGATGTGGTGGGACTTCACCCTTGAGATTTTCCCTAACAACACATATACTGCGGACGACCCCCTCAAGGCGGCTAACAGAACAATTTACCTGATTTTCCCGCTTTCCACCGGAAACAGGCTCATGATCACCGTAGATCAGGCCAAGGGAGCCGACAGGCTGGATCCGCTGCCACCATGGCCGGACGGGAGGACTCCAGTTGCAGAGCCGCTCATTGACCACACGCCTCCTTCCGGGCAGGACAGCGAAACTCTCTCCAACTGGATAAGGAAAGCAACTTACATAGGAGACGACCCATACACGCCCAATGACTCCATCGTGGACATAGTCTTCTACAACGGCCTCGCGCAGCCAAAGCAGACAGTACAGATAGGAGCAAGCGCAAACTCCGGCAAGAACATCGCAACACTTGTCGAGTATGACCCTATGGGAGAGATGCTCAGGCAGTATCTGCCATATGTGTCCGCATCCGCCACCGAGACCTATGAAACATCTCTGGCGACAAAGCAGGCAGGCCAGTATAATACCCTCTACGGAGTATCTGAAAACCATCCATATCAGGAGACCATCCCCGAGGCGTCTACAGGAAGGGCGCTTATCCAGTACACGCAGGGTTCTGTATTCCGCGACTCATTAAAAACTCTGGCTTATCCGCAGAACGGAATCCAGAAGCCTAGGACGGACGCTAAGGGACGGTTCCTCTCAAACGCATACAGGCTGAACAGCGCTACAGACAGGATTCCAGTACTCTCTGTGGAGAACGGCAACTTGGTAAAGGGAGGATACTATCAACCCGGAACACTTTCCAAGACCATAACGACCGATCCGGACGGAAAGACAGTAGCCACGTTCACGGACGAGTTCAAGAAGACTCTTCTGGTAAGGACATATCTGGGCGGCTATTCGGACACTACAGAAACCGCGGGTTGGAGCGACCTGATCTATGTCTATGACAGCAGAGACCTCCTTGCAGCGGTGATAACCCCGCAGGGGGAGGCGGAAAGGGACACTGCACAATCCTCAATAAGCCTGAACAGCGACTGGGCTAAGAAACGCTGCTACATCTACACCTACGACGGACTGAGAAGGATGACGGAAAGACGATGGCCGGGAAAAGGAAAAGAGCTGTTTGTGACAGACCCCGCAGGAAACGTTGTGGCAACGCAGGATTCACTGCTGAGGCTATCCGGAAGATGGCGGCTCACAAGATACGACAGGGCTAACCGTCCGGTGGAGACAATCCTCACGCAGCAGAGCATCAGCGAAGCCCAGATGAGAGGATATTTCTCCTACGAGACAGTCCAGGCTTATCTCGCACAGAATCCTGGCTCACCTTTCACTTCTCCTGTATATGACCTCCCTGACAACATCTCGCTCACAAAGACAGAGACAGGAAAGACAAAGCTTTCGTTTGACATTCCGGATCCGAGCTCCGGAAGCGGCAACAACGGCCAGAACCTAACTCTTGCTTTCAAATCTGAAGCCCAGGCCGCGTCACAGACAGATGTGGATACAACAAAGTTCGCGTCAGTGCTCTGGGAGAGGACGGCTATGACAATGTCAAAGGACGGGGTTCTGATTGGAATTGCGGAAGATGGAGGTTCAAATCCAGGAACAATTGCCCAGGCAGACATCCTGTACAGGTACACCGCATATTTCTATGACTGCTATGCAAGGCCGGTGCAGACAGTGACCCTCTATCCGGACGGGACAGTCTTCACTGCTTCCACAAAGTACAACTACACTGGCCTTCCTGTAAGACAGACGGCAAGGCTCCAGGTGCCACAGGGAGCAGAAGCCGGCAGCGGAACAACGGATGCAGACACGCTGAATGTGGTATTGACAGAGACCTTCACATACGACAAGCGGGGAAGGATGCTCACATCAAACGCCTCTATGCAGACGTTCTCTTCCATTTCAGACAACGGCAACAACGGGAATGGAGGAAATGGAAACGGCATCTCATATTCCGACACGCTCTCATCTTCCGCTTCCGCCACATACTCATACGACGAGCTCGGACACCTGACAGGCAAGACCCTGGGAGGAAATCTCACCCAGACTCTATCATACAACATCCAGGACTGGCTTACCTCTATGCTGACAAAGAAAGGTACGGCCAACATCTTCTCCCAGACACTGAGGTATTACAGTCCGGCAAAACCTAACACCACAGCCCTTTACTCCGGAAACATCTCGGAATGGGAAACCGTCCAGGGCACAAACACGGCAAGCACTTACGGCTTCACATATGACACCCAGGGAAGGCTCACTTCTTCTGACAGGTACAACGGGGCGGCAACGTCAGCAACGCAGCTCTACACGGAAAGGAACATATCATACGACCGCAACGGGAACATACTTACCCTGAAAAGGATTTCCAACTTCATCCCGAATCCACTGCACAACTTCACCTATTCATACGACGGGGACAAGCTTTCTTCCCTTACCAGGTGGGAGGGGGATGTAGCAATGAACACTCCTTATTCCTATGACGGAAACGGGAACATGACATTTGATGGAGACCAGCAGATGAAACTCTGCTATGACATCAACAATCTGGTCCATAATGTAAAGAAGATTCAAAGTCAGGGCCAGAACCAGACAGAGGAGCTTACAGCCACTTATTCCTACTTTGCTGACGGGACAAAGCACTCCATAAAGGACACCGAAGGAAACAGCAGAATATACATCGGGCCGTTCACGCTCACAAGGAAAGACTATCAAAGCGCAAACTCTGGCAATACAACAGTCCAACATATAACTCTGCTGGAGTCCGCTGACGTGTTGGGCTCGGATGCAAGATTTGCCTTTACGGCAACACCGCAAGCAGCATCCGGAGACACCACATACACAATCGCTTACGAGACGCTGTATCTGCTGAAAGACCATCTACGGAGCGTCAGGACTATCACCGACAGCCATGGGAACACTCTGGAAAGGAACGACTACTATCCATATGGACTCAGGACGGACCTAGGAAGAAACTACGCCACGCTTGGCGACAAGTACAGGATGAGGATGCCTGCTTCCTTGGCTTCATTCAGCCAGAACGGCAGCAGCTATCCGGCAGTGTCATCCCCTACCGGAAAGTTTCTCCCTTACCGCCAGCTGTACAACTGCAAGGAACTCCAGATGGTAGCACAGACAAGGTTCATTGATTATGGAGCAAGGATGCTGGACCCGATAATTGCAAGATGGAACGGAATTGATCCGATGAGTGAGAAACACCTCTCAGCAACACCATATAAATACTGTCATAATAATCCCATAGTTTTCATTGATATTAAAGGCAAAGAGCCTAACCTAAGACAAGCTGGAACAATTATAGGTTTTTTTAGAGAATTTACAACAAAAGGCGCACGCTCTGGCCTTAAGAAGGGGCAGGATGCTCACATCGCTATGTTGGGATTTGGACAAATTGGTTTTCATTTTCCTCGGCCACTGCCACAAAATACCGGTAAGATAAATAGTTACAGCAATAAGTATATCTATACTAAAGAAGGAGGATGGATAGATATGGCTCATTTCATGTTTTACGCAGGACTTGCATATAGATATAAAGTAGAAAAAGAAAGAGCCATAGATGAAACTAAAAGTGCCTATTATATTCTTTTGTCACCAGATCTCAAATCTCAAATCTCTAAACAGGCTAACATGGATCCTGTAGGAGAGGCTGTACAAATTGGGTATGCTCAAGAAGATAGCGATCAATATTTTAGCCCACACTCTGCATACAGTTATGAGGATTTGCCTAGTGATAAATATGGTGCTATTTTCGGTGCCTCCTTTTTTAATCCTAATAGTCCATTGTCATTAGGAGAACAATTAATACTGTTCTTTAACAAAATGGGGGCAACAAAGCCACAAGACGCACCAAATTATAGCGTATTGCCTGCAGAGGAGCCTAATAACACTCCTTCGCGACAGAATTCCTCAACCCAACCTGTTTTCGTTGAGAATAATCCGTAACATAGACTCAATTATTCTTAAATAGCTAATCATGAATACACGTAGAAATAATAAAATAATCGTAGTATTGGGGCTACTGCTTTTAATTATTGTTGTTTTAGCCTTATTAGGGGATAAAATAAGAGATGCCAGGTTAATGAAGAAATCAGAAGAAGTCATAAATTCAATCGAACGTTATCGTCAAATTCAAGGAAAGCTACCAACTTCATTAGACGAGATTGGGTATAAGAACGATCTTCCTCCAAATGACTTATATTATGAAATTATAAATGATGACTTATATTACATCACATTTATGCATTCAATTGATTACAATTACTTCTATTATTCTGATGAAAGAAAATGGCGAAAAGGAATTAGATAAATACCTAGTCATAGTCATCGCTTTCACTTTTACCGGCTGAGAGGTTGATAATCAGAATAATATTGTAATGAGTCTTTCGAGGAAAGACCAAGTTCAACCCATTCTGAGTGGTATAGGATTGATAAGATTGATAATAATAGATTTAACGACATAGATGATGATATTGGAAGGTATGCATATAGACTACACCTTGGAACTGTTAGTTTCGGCTGCGTAACAATTAATAAACAACAAGATGATGCTGAAAAAAAATGGGAAACATTAACAAACATTTTTTCTACGACAACAACGATTCAAGTGGGTGAAAAAAGAGGAAGGAAACGTTACAATCCATTAAGCAATTTAACTTATTACGGAATTCTTTTTGTTGTAGGAGGTGGAGTATACTACTGCCATAAATTTGAACAGGTGCCTAAGTTAAATTTTAACACATTGGCGCTATGAAACGTACAAGACGCACATTCGATTCAAAATTCAAGGCTCAGGTGGCAATTGAGGCAATCAGGGAACGGGAAACACTCAATGAAATCTCAGCGAAGTATGGTGTATCACCAGTGATGATCAGCCGCTGGAAGAAGGAGTTTCTGGAAAATTCCGCAGCTGCTTTCGAGACGCCCAAGACTAGTGATTCTGCATTAGAGAAAGAGCGGGACAGGTATCTCCGGAAAATCGGTGATTTGGAGCTACAGTTGGATT
>JAGCVJ010000009.1 GCA_017962375.1 Bacteroidales bacterium | reverse complement strand
GCGTTCACCCTGAGCCAGGATCAAACTCTTCATTGTATAATGTTATTATTTTTCTAGTCTGACCTCGCCCGGGTTTCTCTATTCAAAGGAATCTAACGCTCTCTTTTTTCAAACCTTGTATTGTTTGCTGCTTGTCTTCATGATGTCAATGAACGGCTCCGTTGCCGAAGCGGGCTGCAAAGGTAGAAACTTTTTGGTTCCCTCCAAATCTTTTTCAAAAATTTTTTGAAAAATTTTTCGCGGCCCCGGTCCCTCCGCCGCAAATCGCGCGCGAAAGGGCTGCAAAGGTAGCAACTTTTTCCGTATTTCCAAACACCATGCCACAAAAATCAAAGAAAAATCAAAAATTTCTATACCTATTTATAATAATAAGGGGAAAAACGGTGCCTTAGGTGGGGTGAAAATGAAAAAAAGGGATGAAATTTTTCATCCCCTAATAAAACTTTCCAGTAAAAACTACTCCTGATCCAAAGGATTTCCTTCGCGATCGCTCCATACGGCATCCAGAAGCGGCAGCTCAGTGTCTACCTTAGTCTTGATAGAACAGCCGTATTTTTTGCACCAGTCTTTTATAATACTGTGGAACAAGCCTTTGCGTTTGGTAAGGTAAGCCTCGAACAGCGGGTTGAGAGAAATGACGAACGATTTGATATTTCTCTCTTTGGTGTAGTATGCAAGCTGTCTTTCAAGAGCTTCGTCTGCAATGAGACTAGGAGCAATCTCACCGCTGCCGTGGCACATCGGGCAAGTTTCGTTGACTTTTATCTCCGTTGCCGGACGAACTCTCTGGCGAGTAATCTGCATAAGGCCGAACTTGGTCAGAGGCAACACGTTATGTTTGGCTCTGTCGCTCTGCATCAGATCCTGCATGTGCTTGTAGAGCTTGTTGCGGTTATCGCCGTTGTCCATGTCGATGAAATCGATGATGACAATACCGCCCAAGTCTCTGAGCCTCATCTGGCGGGCGATTTCATCTGCGGCGTGCATGTTGACTTCGAATGTGTTGTCTTCCTGCTCAACGCCTTTCTTAACCCTTGTTCCGCTGTTTACGTCAACCACGTTCAAGGCCTCGGTGTGCTCAATTATCAGATAAGCTCCTTTCTTGAGCGGAACAACCTTTCCGAAAGAACCCTTGATCTGCCTGGTGACGTCGAAATAATCGAAAATCGGAAGCTCTCCCTTGTACAGCTTTACTATCTTCTCCTTTTCAGGGGCGATAGTACGGATGTAGTCTCTGATTTCATAGAAGGCAGACTCGTCGTTGACTTCTATTGAAGTGAAACTGTCATTGAGAAGGTCTCTTAGGATGGTAGTAGCCTTGCTGTTCTCGGTAAAGAGCAACTGAGGAGGTTTGGTCCCCACCAGTTTCCTATATCCGCCTTCCCATTTCTCAATCAGAGAGGTTACCTCGGCGTCCAGAACAGCAGCTTTCTTACCCTCGGCCGCCGTACGTATGATAGCTCCGTAATTCTTTGGAAGAATGCTTTGTACAAGACGTTCAAGACGCCTCTTTTCTTCCTTTGAGGAAATCTTCTGCGATATGCTTACCTTATCTGCAAAAGGCAGCAGGACTATATTTCTTCCTGCTATGGAAATTTCAGCCGTTAGCCTGGAACCTTTTGTTGAGATAGGCTCCTTGACAATCTGAACGACAATCTGCTGGCCCGGCGACAGAACTTCGTCAATCCTTCCTTCTTTTTCAAGAATAGGACCGATCCTGACTTTGGAGTAGAAGGCCTGAAGATCACGCTCGGTGTTGATCTGTCTTACGAAATAGTCGAAGGCCTTGAAATTCAGGCCAAGATCGAGATAATGGATAAACGCGTCCTTGTTGTCCCCGATATCCACGAATGCGGCATTGAGAGCCGGCATCACTTTTTTGACTTTTCCGAGATAGACATCTCCGACACCGATGCTCTGCGCGGAAGTGTTCTGCTCCTGGCTGATTTCCATCAGGCGATGGTCTTCAAGCAGAGCTATCGTCACTCTGGCAGGGCTGACATCGATAATTAGATCTTTCTCCATAGAATAAAAAAAAGGACGACTCAGACTTTTAAGTCGTCCTCTTTAACCCATATAAGATGCCTTATTTGCGCTTCTTGTGTCTGTTCTTGCGCAGACGCTTCTTGCGCTTGTGAGTGGCCATCTTATGTCCTTTTCTTTTCTTTCCGCTTGGCATAGTAATTATTTTCTACCTCCCTTTACACCGCTCATGAAAACCTTTGCAGGCTTGAATGAAGGAATGTTGTGAGCAGGGATAACCATTGTAGTGTTCTTGGAAATGTTTCTTGCAGTCTTCTTTGCTCTCTTCTTGATTACGAATGAGCCAAAGCCACGAAGATAAACGTTCTTACCCTTAGCAAGAAAACCCTTAACGGCTGCCATAAAACCCTCAACAACGCGGGCAACGGTAACTTTCTCTAAGCCAGTCTGCTTAGCAACCTCGTTGATAATATCAGATTTAGTCATAATTAAATAAATGATAATTGGTGAATATTTTGTGGCACAAAAATAGATTTTTTTTTCAATCCTGCAAAATGATTTTCAAAAAAATATTGGATTTAAGCCTATTATAGCGCAGTTTCTGCTATTTTTGCCACTCCAAAGAAGGACGCTTTCCAGTATGAAAAAAGTGTTTTCCATATTCATTTTTCTTTTGGCGGGAGTTGCCTCTTACGCCCAAAGCGTCTATGTATCAGATATATACATAACCGGCAACGCCATAACCTCACAGTCTGTGATACTTAGAGAGCTCCCGTTTTCCAAGGGAACGGCAACAGATACGGCATCTTTTGGAAAAATGCTGGTGGAAGCCCGGGAAAATCTCCTGAACACGTCGCTTTTCAACTATGTAACCATAAAAACCTCTCCTTCAGACAGCCTGAATCAGGGAGCGGAAGCGGTGAACGTGCAGATAGAAGTGGAAGAAAGATGGTACATCTGGCCTATTTTTGAAATGAGATTCAACGACAGGAACATGACCTCCTGGATGAAGAAGATGGACTGGAAAAGAGTAACCCTGTATACCGGAGTGAAGATAAGCAACATGTTCGGCCTGGGACACAGGTTGGAGATAAGAGGAATGTACGGATGGGACAAAGGTATGGATGTCTCATACGAGAAGATCGCCCTTGACAGGAAAAAGAAGAAATACCTTTCTGCCGAAACCTACGGAATGTTCTACAAAAATGTGGATTACATAACGGAAAAAAACAAGCTTAAGCATCTTTCCGGAGAGCATTTTCTCAAGCGCAGCTACGGGGCAAGCGCAACCCTCACCTACAGACCCCATATTCGCTGGAGGGCAACCGCCACTCTGGGATACGACTTCAGCAAAGTTTCTGAAGAGGTTCTTGCGGCCAATCCCGACTATTGGGGCGTAGACTCGAGAATCAGCCGCACTTCAAGGGCAGAATTGTTCGTCTGCCGCGATGAAAGAGACTATATTCTCTATCCGACTCAGGGGAAATATGCATCGCTGAGCCTCAAGCTTGAAGAAAGCAACAACTTCAAATTCAAATACGGGCAAATCCAGCTGGATCTTCAATTCTACCAGAGGCTTTCTGAGAGATGGATGACCAGTTCATCGCTGAAAATATCTTCCAGCTTGAGCAGCAGATACTCTTACATTCACACCAAGGCAATAGGATACCAAATTGCAAATGTTACGGGCTATGAATTGTATGTGATTGATGGCCAGCACTATATCACCCAGAACAACACTCTCAAGTTTCTGATTTTGCCCCAGAAGATTGTTCAGCTGGGCAATAATCCAAAATGGAGGAAGTTCAACAAGCCGCATTTTACAATTTACGGCAAGCTGCTCTGCGATTTCGGCTATGTATTCCAGGAGCACAACAGGAAATGCGACAACTCCTACCCTAACAGTTTTCTCGCCGGTGTAGGAGCCGGGGTGGACCTGGTCACCTATTATGACATTGTCATAAATGTTGGCTATGCGGTAAACAGCCGTGGAAAGGGCTCAGTGCTGTTCGGGTTCAGGGCTCCGATTTTCTAGCTGAAAGATTTCCCGACTATCACAGTATATATAGGTGCAACTGACAAAATATGCCTTTGGAGCCTTTGGCACAATGATTGACTGAATTCATAGTGGAAGTGCTCTAGACAAGGCTTGCGGCCCATATCACGGGAAGGCCGTGTTTTGTCTACTGACATTTTGACATATTTGAAGATTAACAGAAAGAGAGTACCGAATGAAATTTTTTGACGAGAAACTGCTGAACCAGATGGAAGGAGCGGACATAAACATCCTTCCGGTAATGAGCATAGAAGCAAACGCAAAGACAGACAAGATAGAAGTTCCACAGACATTGCCTATCCTGGCAATGAGGGATTCCGTGCTGTTTCCAGGCACGATTCTGCCTGTGACCATAGGCAGAGACAAGTCCGTCAAGCTGATCAGAGCCCTATACAAGACCACTCGCGTAATAGGCACTGCCACTCAGATAGACGTTCACAAAGACGACCCGCGTATTTCCGATCTTTATGAGATCGGCTGCAGCGCCAAGATTCTCAAGCTGATAGAGATGCCTGACGGTGCCCTGACAGCTGTGCTTCAGGGAATCAGGAGATTCCGCCTGGAGCAGATAATCGCCGATGACCCCTATCTGATTGGAAAGATTGAGAACCTGACGGACATTTTTCCTGCAAAGGATGACAAGGACCTGAAGGCGCTGTCAGATTCTATAAAGGAATCGGCACTGAGGATTGTAAAATACACCTCATCTTTTGCCGCCGAGAGCGAGTTTGCCATAAAGAACATAGACTCTTTCGAGTTCCTTACCAACTTCATAGCCACAACCCTTGACAACGAGGCCGTTGCAGACAAGATCAAGCTCCTTATGGAAAGCGACATCAAGCAGAGGGCCTACAAGCTTCTGGGAGTTTTGAGCAAGCAGATTGAAATCCTCAAGATAAAGGACGACATCCAGCAGAAGGTAAAGAGCGAGATGGACCAGCAGCAGAGGGAGTATTACCTGAACAACCAGCTGAAAACCATACAGGAAGAGCTTGGAATGAGCGGCAATTCCAAAGACGTTTCGGAGTTGCTGAAAAAGGCCGCCGACAAAAAATGGCCGGAATACGCCAAGAAGGAGTTTGACAGATGCATCTCCAGGCTGGAGAAACTCAACCCTAACACTCCGGACTACAATGTGGAACTGAACTATCTGGAGTTTATGGTGCATCTGCCTTGGGATGAGCTTACTGAGGACAACCTGGACCTCAAGCACGCCAAGCAGGTTCTGGACGAGGACCACTACGGCCTGGACAAGATCAAGGACAGGATTGTGGAATTCCTTGCCGTTCTGAAGCTTAGGGGGAACATGAAATCCCCTATCATCTGCCTGTACGGCCCTCCAGGCACCGGAAAAACTTCTCTGGGCAAATCAGTTGCAAGAGCGTTGGGAAGAAAGTACCAGAGGATTTCCCTAGGCGGTCTTCACGACGAGTCTGAAATCAGAGGCCACCGCAAAACCTATATCGGCGCCATGGCCGGAAGAATTATGCAGGCCATCAACCGTGCCGGCACATCCAACCCTGTAATTGTGCTGGACGAGATAGACAAGGTATCCAACGACTATCACGGAGACCCGGCTTCGGCTCTTCTGGAAGTGCTTGACCCTGAGCAGAACACCACGTTCCACGACAACTATCTGGACATAGACTACGACCTTTCCAGAGTGCTGTTCATAACTACCGCCAACAACATTTCCACCATACAGCCAGCCCTCAAAGACAGGATGGAGATGATTCCGCTTTCAGGATACCTGTCTGAAGAGAAGTTCCACATAGCCAAAGACTATCTGGTTCCTAAGCAGATTAAAGAGCACGGCCTGAAAGCTGAACAGCTGAACTTCGGCAAGGGCGCCATTGACGAGATAATAGACGAGTACACTCGCGAGAGCGGCGTTAGGCAGCTGGACAAGCAGATAGCTAAGATTGCCCGCCACCAGGCCATGAAAGTGGCTATGGACGAGAAAGTTCCAGATACCATTGAGGTAAAGGACGTGAAGGAGATTCTGGGCCTTCCTACCAACCAGCACGAGCTTCAGAAAGACAACGAGGCCCCTGGCGTTGTAACCGGCCTGGCCTGGACCGAAATGGGCGGAGAGATTCTCTTTGTGGAGTGCATCAGAAGCGAAGGCAAGGGAATGCTCACCACCACCGGCAACCTGGGAGACGTAATGAAAGAATCCGCCACCATCGCCTACCAGTGGCTGAAGGCCAACACCAAGCTTTTGGGCTTGACTCCGGCTCAGTTCAAGAAATTTGACCTCCACGTTCACGTTCCAGAAGGAGCTATTCCTAAGGACGGCCCGTCTGCCGGCATCACAATGGTAAGCGCTATGGCTTCCGCCCTGATGCACAAGAAGGTAAAGAGCAAAATCGCGATGACCGGAGAAATGACTTTGAGAGGAAAAGTTCTGCCTGTCGGCGGAATCAAGGAAAAGATTCTGGCCGCCAAGAGAGCAGGAGTGTCCACCATCATCCTCAGCGAAGACAACCGCAAAGACATATCCGAAATCAAGCCTGTCTATATCAAAGGACTCAAGTTCAAGTATGTCAAGACAATA
The DNA here is from genome assembly GCA_017962375.1 of Bacteroidales bacterium. Classification (GTDB taxonomy): domain Bacteria; phylum Bacteroidota; class Bacteroidia; order Bacteroidales; family UBA932; genus Egerieousia. Next base: position 145,236 of record JAGCVJ010000009.1, on the reverse strand, counting down.
GACGAAGTCATCAACTTTATCTTCCCTAAATAGAGATGGACGTAAAGATTGAACAGCAGTGGAAGAGCATACTCAGCGATGAGTTCAGCAAGCCTTATTTCAGGGACCTTGCCGCATACCTCCATAAAGAAAAGGATTCCGGAGCTACTATCTACCCTCCGGGATCTTTGATTTTCAACGCCTTTGCCCTTACTCCGTTCAACGATGTTAAGGTTGTGATCCTGGGCCAGGACCCCTACCATAACCCGGGCCAGGCTCATGGCCTGAGCTTCTCTGTTCCAGACGGAGTGGCTCTTCCCCCAAGCCTGAAGAATATCTACAAGGAAATCGAGTCTGACCTTGGCATTTCCATGCAGGGAAAAAACGGAAACCTCACCGGCTGGGCCAGGCAGGGAGTCTTTCTTCTGAATGCCATCCTCACGGTGAGGGCATACACCGCCGCCTCTCACAGCAAGATAGGCTGGACCACTTTCACAGACAGCGTAATCAAGGCTATATCAGACCATAAGACAGGTGTCGTGTTCATGCTCTGGGGCAATTTTGCTAAGAGTAAAAAAGCTCTCATAGACACTTCTAAGCATCTTGTTCTGGAAGCTGCCCACCCGTCTCCGCTTGCCGGCGGAGCCTTCTTCGGCTGCCGCCATTTCTCCAAGTGCAACGAGTATCTGGAGATTCAGGGCCTCTCGCCTATAGACTGGACCCGATAAACCTTCCCATTACTTTTTTTCTTAAATTTACACTTTGTTAAGTGTAAACTAGAGAAACTATGCGCACAGCAATATTCCCGGGATCTTTTGATCCATTCACCGCCGGCCATCTGGATGTTCTGGATTCGGCTCTTAAACTATTTGACAAAGTGATAGTTGCAGTCGGCTACAACAGCAACAAGACAACCGGTTTCTTCCCTGTGGACATCAGGATCAAGATCATCAAAGACGCCATTAAGCCTTATGGAGAGAGAGTGGACGTATGCTGCTACAAGCAGCTGACCATAGACCTTTGCCACAAGCTTGGCGTAAACTTCATAGTCAGAGGCCTGAGAACCACCACAGACTTTGAGTTTGAGGGTGTTATCGCCCAGGCCAACAGGGTGCTGGATCCAGACGTGGTAACCGTTTACGTTCAGGCCAGCCACGAATACTCCTTCATCTCCTCCACCGTTGTAAGAGACCTTCTCATCCACAACGGCGACGCCACTCCTTTCATGCCAGCCGGAGTGGACATCAAGAAATACATCAAGGCCAAAAAAGAACTCAAGAAGTAGAAATAGTGCCAGACAAAACAAGGACACCGGCTCATTCACTTAAAGGACTGTTTCTTACAGCCCTTGTATTCTTGTTCTCGGCGATTTGCTCTTTTGCCCAGAAACCTTCTGGAGTATATGACATAAGACTTGACTGTTCCGATTGGTTCAAATATCAAAACAGCAAGCATTTTGGAGATTTTGCTGTCGGCCGTCTTGTTTATCTCAAAAAATACAGCTGGGGAAAGCTTGTTACCATAGACTCCGCCGTTGTCAACAAAAAAGGAATCGTGTCTTTCAAAGGACTTGTTTATCCTCTGGACCTGAGCAAAGACCAGAATAATCTTTTTACTTCAGGACAATATCAGATTTACCATCCACATTGGGAGAAAGTAAACAATTTTTTCTATTCTCCTTCTAATGGAGGAAACTTCAAAGAAACATTTGTCTTGTATGAAGGAAGCAATAACGGAGGAAACAAATATTTGCAAAACGGGGAAGTCTGGAGGAAAAAGCCCCGCAGAGACAAATACGGGCCTGAAAACGACATTTACCTCCATAGCTGTCAATTAATGGATTCTGTCTCCGAATACGGTCGTATGGGATATTCTCCTAATTTTCAAGTTTTGCTTCAAAAAGCAAAAAAGGAAGCGCCAAACTCGCTTGCTGCCATTTATCTAAGTTTCAAGGTCAGAGACCTTGGAGCAGGAGCAGAAGACAGGATGGCCGACATTGCGGATGAAAGGCTTTACTATACTGAATTCGGCAAGCAGATTCTGGACATTTTCCTTGACAAATTCAAGCTGTCAACCGAGAGCGTAAGGAACATGGCCATAGACTATCTGATGGAAAACCGCTACCTGACAGATCCCAAGATGAGAGCAGCCACAGCTATGGAATGTTTCCGAAGGTATTCGTCTTCAATTGTTATGGGATGTGAAGGAAGTGCTGTCTATGTCGCTGAGAAGTATATAATTGGAAATAATGATATTTCGGAAAAAGACAGGGCTGAAGCAGCCTGGTTTGATACCGTAAACAAGGGCACTCTGGTTGGAGCAAAAGCTCCTGAGTTGAATCTGAAGGATACAGCCGGAGTGGAAAGAAGCGTGAGCGAAATGATGGGAGATTATTCCATAATCTACTTTTACTCAGATGACTGCAACCATTGTAAAGTTGAGACTCCAAGATTTTTGGAGTTTCTGGACAACTACAAATTCTCTCCTTTGAATGTAATGACAGTCTATACAGGAACAGATGCCAATGCATGGAAAGAATATGTGAAGGAGAATTTTGCCACCATCAATCCTTTTGTCAACTGGCTTCACGTTGCAGATATAGATCGCGAAAGCAAATTCCCTGTAGATTATGGAGTTGTGAGCACGCCAAAGATGTTTCTTCTGGATCATTCGCTGAGAATTAAGGGAAGAGGAATCCTTACCCCTACCCTAAAGATAATGCTGGATGACGAAGAGCTCAAGGCAAAGCAGGCCGTTGATTATCTTTCTGTAATCTTCCCGAGAGAATTATCTTATCCAGAGGATGTGGAAACGGAACTCAGGAAACATAGCGTGGACCAAATAGCGGAAGGCACTGCTGGAAACATAGAATCTTTCAGAGAGCTGATCAGGCATACATATATGTTCCTGATGAATTCAGACCTGTATCCTGATCAGGAGGCTGCGGCATATACCGGAGAGAAATACATCTGCGGCATGAGAGAGAAATGGGAAGACACAGTGTTCGTCCACAATGTATGCGATGCAGTTTCCGCATACAACAAGAACAAGCTTGGCAGCAAAGCAACAAACCTGATGCTCTACGACGTTGCTGGTTTCCCTATTGAACTTCTCTCTCCAGAAGGAGAATACAAGGTTCTGGTGTTCTACAAAACTACCTGCGGAGTCTGCACTGAAATGCTGCCAAAGCTTTTTGAAATCTGGAACAAATACAGGAGGGCTGCCTCATTCACAGCAATTTATGTGGGGCAAGACGAAACGGCCTGGAGAAAGTATCTGGCACAGCACGAGAATTTTATGGTCTGGCGCCAGCTTTGGGACAAGGATGCTCTTGCAGGTCTTGCCAAGAAATATGACATAGAAACAACGCCTCACATTTACATAATAGATCCGGAAGACATTGTGATTGCCAAAGATATAGATACCGCAGATCTTGAAGAGGCTCTCAAAATAATTTGCAACAAATAGTTTACAATATGCTTACAGGTAAGTACAAAGAATTCTATGACAAGTTGTTGAAGTTCATCCCGAAAGAAAGGATGTTCCACGATCCGCTTACAACTCTGGCGTTCGGAACAGACGCGTCTTTCTACCGTCTGGTGCCAAAGCTGGTGGTCAGGGCGAATTCGTCTCCTGAAGTAAGGCAGATACTGATGACTGCCTACAGTATGGAAATCCCCGTAACCTTCAGGGCCGGAGGAACATCGCTGAGCGGCCAGTCCATATCAGATTCCGTGCTGATTATATGTACGCATGGATTCAGGCACTACAACATCTCCACAAGAGGAGACTATATCTGCCTGGGTCCCGGCATCAGGGGAGCTATGGCAAACCGCCTGCTTACAAGGTTCGGAAAGAAGATAGGTCCGGACCCGGCTTCCATAGACTCGGCAATGATTGGAGGAATAGCGGCAAACAATGCCAGCGGAATGTGCTGCGGCACAAGCCAGAATTCCTACAAGACTGTAGCAGACCTGAACATAATAATGCCGGACGGAACAGATCTGGACACCTCCGACCAGCTCTCTGTAAAGAGGTTCAGAGATTCCCACAAGACTCTGGTGGACGGGCTTGAAAGCATTGCAAAAAGAATTGCGGAGAACCCTACCCTCAAAGAAAGAATCGAGAGGAAATACAAGATCAAGAACACTACGGGCTACAGCCTGAACGCCTTTGTGGACTACTCAGACGGAATAGACATTCTCAAGCATCTGATCATAGGTTCCGAGGGCACGCTGGCATTCATATCCAGCATTACCTACAAGACAGTGGACAACCTGAAGTTCAAGGGCTTGGCTCTTGTAATCTTCCCAACGATCAGAGAAGCCTGCAGCGCAGTGCAAGTGCTCAAGCAACTGCCGGTATCGGCTGTGGAACTGATAGACAGGGCCTCCATCAGAAGCGTGGAGAACGCAGACGGAGTGCCTGAGTTCTTGAAGACACTGCCTGATGGAGCCTGCGGCCTGCTGGTGGAAATCACCGAAGAAGACAAGCCATCCCTCCAGGGAAAAATCAAGAGAATCACCGAGGCCCTGTCCGAATTCCAGACGGTAGTTCCGTTCGAGTTCACTATGGACGCGGGAGAACAGGCCACCCTGTGGAAAGTCCGCAAGGAATGCCTGCCTACCGTGGCCGGAATGAGAAAGGCCGGAACCACAGCCATTATAGAAGACATCTGCTTCCCGGTACCGCGTCTGGCAGAGGCAGTTACAGACCTGAGGGAACTCTTTGACAAAGATGGCTACTCAGATGCAGTTATCTTCGGTCACGCCCTTGCCGGAAACCTGCACTTCATGTTCAACCAGGATTTCCAGAACGAGGCAGAAGTGACAAAGTACGCCGCTTTCATGGATGACGTGGCAGACCTCGTTGTCAAGAAATACGACGGCTCGCTCAAAGCCGAGCACGGAACCGGAAGGAATATGGCCCCGTTCGTGGAAAAGGAATGGGGAGAGCAGGCCTACGCCCTGATGAAGGAAGTCAAAGAGCTGTTCGACCCTAAGGGCATACTGAATCCGGGAGTCATCATTAACCCGGATCCAAAGGCTCATATCAAGAACCTCAAGCCTTGCCCTCAGACCAGTCCGGAGATAGACCGTTGCATGGAGTGCGGATTCTGCGAAAAGAACTGTGTTTCAGAAGGATTGACATTATCGCCGAGGCAGAGGGTGGTGGCTTACAGAGAGATGGCCCGCCTGGAAAAGACCGGAACCAACGAGGCCGACCTGGCCCAGATGAAGAAAACTTTCAAGTACATGGGAGAGGAAACCTGCGCCACGGACAGCCTGTGCGCCGTTGCCTGCCCTGTGAAAGTGGACAACGGAAAGCTCACCAAGGAACTGCGCCACAGCAATCATACAGAAAAACAGGAGAACAAAGCTGCCTCTTTAGCCCGCCACTGGAGCAATGCAGTATGGGGAATGAGAGCCGCCTGGAACACTTCATACGTGATGAGAAGGACCGTAGGCAAGAAGGTCATGAAGCCTTTGGCACAGGCCGCCAGATGGATTACCTGCGGACTGATTCCTAAGTGGAACCCAAGCTTCCCTAAAGGCAACCGCAAGATTTCCAAGGCAATACTGGAGGGCACAAGACCTGGCGTTGAGAACCCTAAGGGCAAAGTGGTTTACTTCCCGAGCTGCCTTACCCGCTCAATGGGCAACAGCATAGAGAACAGAAACGCCCTTTCTCTTACCAAGCTGATGGACAAGCTCATCCGCAAGGCAGGATACGATGTGGTATATCCGGCTCACCTGAAGAAGCTCTGCTGCGGCATGGCCTTCTCCAGCAAGGGATATGTCAAGGCGGGAAAGCTGCTCAGCGACAACCTGCTGGAAGAACTCACCGCCGCCTCAGAAGGCGGAAAGCTGCCTATAGTCTGCGACATGACTCCTTGCCTTTACACCATGAAGTCCAACTTCGGCGACAAGCTCACGCTCTACGAGCCGGCCGAATTCGCCAAGCTATATCTGATGCCTAACCTGAAGATAACCAAGGTGGACAGGTGCGTTGCGGTATTTGCCGTCTGCACTTCCAAGAAGCTGGGCGTAGACACCACAATCGCGGACATTGCCAAGCAGTGCGCAAGAAGAGTGAAAGTGATGGACACCAACTGCTGCGGCTTTGCCGGAGACAAGGGATTCTTCACTCCAGAACTCAACGACTGGGGACTTAGAGACCTCCGCAATCAGGTTGAAGGCTGCTCTGAGGGATACGCCACCAGCCGCACCTGCGAGATTGGCCTTACCGAACACAGCGGCATTTCCTTCAAGAACCTGCTGTATCTGGTAGACGAGGCTTCAGAAACTTTGCAGTAAACAGAATTTGTATATATTTGCAGCCTATTTGCCGGGGGTGTTCTGGTTTTGACATCAGATTAATTGGCTGGCAAGCGTGCCGAGCGTTGGAAGCCGCACTCGTTAATCAATGACTTTCAGCCATTAATTGGCGAAAACAACTTTGCACTCGCTGCGTAATCAGCTAAGCTGATAGCGCTCAATCCTTGAGGCACAAGGTGCTTCGGACGAGTATCCCGCCAGGTGTTTTCCGTCTTCTTGGATCTGGCATACGGGGTATCATCTAAAGAAGAATGCGGAGGATGACTCCTTTAAGTCCTCCTAAGCTTTAAAGGATAAGCTGCAGCTTTGCCTGCTTCAGGGCGGGGCGGCAGTCGAAAATCAAACTGAAGATACGCACGTAGAAAACCGGTTGGTGGTCTGGTTGGACAGCGGTTCGACTCCGCTCACCTCCACTACATAATGTACTGCTTGAATATCAGGAACAGGCCTTCGCAGAAGGAAAGCACACCCAAAGCGAAGATCACGATTCCTGATATTTTGTTTATCACGATAAGCTGCTTGATTCTGAACTTCTTCCTGAATATGTTTATCAGCGTGCTCAACAAATACCACCATAGGGCTGTGCCGGCAAAGATACCGACGAGAACCAGCCTTACCGCATGCCTGGATTCATCGCCGGTATAAGCGGAAAGATCCAGCCTCACTGCCGCGAACATGGCGAAAATCAGGAAGATGGAACCAGGATTGGTTATGGTCATTGCCAGAGCCTCGAACATGTCTGCAATTCCCTTGCTCGGCTTTTTCTTCTGCTTGATCTGCTTGACAGGGTTGCTGAAATAAACCTTCACGCCTATAAGGCAGATGACAATTCCACCCACAAGCATCACCCAGGCCTTGTTTTCGTTAACGAAAGAATCCACGAGGAAAAGGCCCAGAAGAGATATCGCTGAGTAGAAAGTATCTGAAATGGAAGCTCCCAGACCTGTAAGAAAGCCTGACAGACGGCCTTTGCTCAAGGTTTTCTGAATGCAAAGAACACCGATCGGCCCCAGAGGTATGGAGGCGCCGATTCCGATTATTAGACCTTTCAGAAAAACTTCCAGCATAAAAACTCAATAAGACTGCAAATTTACTACTTTTGGAGTATGAAAAAAAATAAGTTTGCAAAACTGCTTCTGCTCAGCCTCGTATCCGGAGTCTTGCTGGCAGTGCCTTACATATACCCACATTGCGGCATTGTGGCCCTGATAGCCTTCCTGCCGCTATTGGCCGCTGAACAAATTGCTTTAAGAGAAAAGACAAGGCATTTCTGCCTCTGCTATTACTCGGCATTCCTTGTATGGAACATAATTGCCACCTGGTGGATCTGGTACGCAACCCCTGCCGGAGCAGTTGCCGCCATCATCCTCAACTCCCTGCAGATGGCAATCATCTTCTGCCTGTTCAGGTTCTTAAGAAAAAGATTTGCAGGATTCTTCCCTTACCTGGCACTGGCCATAATGTGGTGCGCCTGGGAGCATCTCTACCAAGACTGGCAGGTTACCTGGCCGTGGCTCAACCTGGGCAACGCCTTTGCCCAGAGCATAAAGCACATTCAGTGGTATGAAGTAACCGGATCCATTGCCGGCTCGCTTTGGATACTGCTTGCAAACAGCTTGATTTTCAAGACTCTGCTAAACGTTTCAGAAAGGTGCAAAGCCGGATGGTGGGCCTTGGCAGCAGTTATGCTGGCTGTAGTCCCGATTGTGCTCTCACACGTAAGATATGCTTCTTATGGAAAGAAAATAGCAGCTTTCAGCCCTTCTATGGCTAAAGAGGTTATGATCATCCAGCCAAACATTGACCCTTACCAAGACAAGTTCGGCGGCAAAACCCAAATGCAGCAGGACGAGATACTGCTTCGCCTTGCCAAAGAGAATGTTTCGGATTCCACATTCCTGGCAGTTGCCCCTGAAACTTTCTTCAATCCGTCTCCAAAGGCCGGAAGCATAGTTGAAAACCGTCCTTCCAATCCAACGCTGGACAGCATAAGGCTATTTGCCGCTGAGAACAAGCTTAATTTCATATTCGGAGCCGTAACACAGAAGAATTACGATGGCGTTGAACAGCCAACCCGTTCTGCAAGGCATCTTGGTTCATATTCATGGTATGACCTTTTCAACACAGCTGTTTTTGCCGGAAGAGATTCGTCTCTGGATTTCTATCACAAGTCCAAGCTGGTCATTCTCGCTGAAACAGTTCCATATATCGGGAAAACCAGCGTGCTGGGCTCTCTGGGACTGGATCTGGGCGGAGGCTTCGGCAACTTCGGCACACAAAGCTTCAGAGGTCTGTTTGTCACCGATGACGGGCACAAGATCGGAAGCGCAGTCTGCTATGAGTCTGTTTTCGCCAATTTCTTCAGAGATTATGTAAAAGATGAAGGCGCTGATCTAATGACAATTATCACCAACGATGGCTGGTGGAAAAACACCAGCGGCCATATCCAGCACCTCCACTACGCATCGCTGAGAGCCATAGAAACCAGAAGAGACATCGCCCGAAGCGCCAATACCGGCATATCAGCCATTGTCAACCAGAGAGGAGACATCATTTCCCCTACTCCTTGGTGGGAGGAATGCGCTATTAAAGGACACGTCTATCCAAATAAGGAAATCACTCCGTTTGTAAGATACGGAGACGTTACAGGACTGCTTTGCTGCTGGCTGTCAGCCGCATTCATTATTGCAGGAATCTTTGTCCGCAGAAGGAGAATCTCTTAGGCCTTGCGCTTAGGATAAGCTATCCTGGCGTGGTAAATCTCCCTCAGCTGCCTTTTCAGCACAGACTTGATGGTGTTGATGTTCTTGAATGTGACATCTGAACGTATCAGCTGGTTTCCGGCAATCCTCTTTTCCACCACGCTGTCTACAAGATTGGATATGCTTTCCTCTGAATACTCTGAAAGAGAACGAGATGCAGCCTCAACAGCATCAGCTATCATAACCACTACCTCCTCTTTGGTGGAAGGCAGATTGCCCTGATAGGTGAAAGCCATCTTGTTCTTCGGATCACCGCCATTGTTGCAATAGACATTGTAGAAATACTCGGTAATGGAGTGTCCGTGGTGAGACAAGATGAAATCCTGGACTATCTGCGGCAGCTTTGCCTTCTCGGCCATTGCCACTCCGTCTTCCACATGTTTGGTTATGAGCTTGGAACTCTCCATCGGCGACAAGCCTTCGTGAAGGTTGATGCCTTGAGAGCTGTTTTCTATGAAGGCCTGCGGATTGGCCAGCTTGCCTATGTCGTGATACAATGCGCCAGCCCTGGCAATTCTAGGGTTCCCGCCAATGGCGTCAGCCGCCCTTTCCGCCAGGTTGGCAACCTGAAGAGAATGCTGGAAAGTGCCCGGAGCCTTGGTGGCAAGTTCCTCCAGCAGAGGACTTTCGGTATCTGACAAATCCTTGAGAGTGGAAATGGAAACCATGTAGAACACCTTCTCCATGAGGAAAACGAACGGATAGGTTATCACCACCAGGATTGATGCTATGAACAGATAAAGGTAAATCTTGCTTTCCAGCGGGAATATTGTGCCGCTGGCTATCAGCTTGAATCCTATGTGCACCAGAGCGCAGGCCAGGAAGATATAAATGGTATTGACAAACTGAAGCCACCCCCTCTCGTACAGCGAGAAGGACACAAACGCTATAGAGCCGGCAAATGAGGCTATCGTGTAAAGTTCCACACCGTTTTCAGCCACCAGCAGAAGCGGCATCATGGCAATGAAATATACAGGAAGCACCACCCTGTTGTAGAGGAAGGAGCTCATGTACAGAACCAGTACGGCAAAAGGCACCAGATAAAGCAAGTCAGGCGAAATCTTCCTCACTAGCATCGTGACAACAAAATTAAGGCACAAAAGGAATATCACGAAGTTGAATTCATTCTGATGCCTCAGCACGTCAGGATCGGAGAAATATATGGCCACATACACCATAAGAAGCAGCATTATGATGATCAGCGCGTGGCCAAGATGCAGCATCAGAGGATTTCCGGAAAAGCCGATGCTCTTCTTGTATTCTACCTTGTAAGAATCCAGCATCTGGGCAATTTCGGCTGTAACTGTCTCTCCTTCAGACACTATATGCTCTCCCGCATACACCATTCCCTTGGTTGGGGAGATATAGTCTGCCGCTCTGCGATGAAGCTCTTCCGTGGTGTTCTTGTCAAATGAAAGGTCCGGACGGATGTATTCACCGATGCTCAGTCTTGAGATAAGAGAGTCTGCATTCTGGAGCGGGAATGCGTACTTGAGTTCAGACTGGACCAGCTTCAGAGCCTTCTTGGGCGTGTAGAGGTCCATCTCTATCTCCTCAGAGGCATTCCTTCCTCTCTGGACGAAAACAGTGCGCTGCTCCAGATCCTTTTCCGGCAGAATACCTTTCTGGTAGATACGCCCCAGGACATCCGTCAGAAGATCTTGAAGGTCAGACGATACGCTGTCCTGGAAACATTTCTGCGAAAAGAGGGCCAGCGCCTCTGAAGCAACCTTGTCGTCTTTGCGGAAATACTGGATCATAGATTCCGCCGCGCGGCTCTTTTCCTGCAAGATTTCCTCTTCGGTCTTCAGAAGAGGGAAATCTATCGGAGACTCCAGAGTTTCATAAAGCCAAGGAGAACCCTTCTTGTACTCGTATCTGAACTTTCCGTCTACAGGAAAGAATATCATCATCACAACCAGCGCTATGCCCATTACCAGGAAATTGCCCCTCTTTCCGAACACGCGCCAGAACTTTAGCAGATCCAACTTTTCCATAAACCATTTATTTGCCGCAAAATTACCTATTTTTTATCTTTGTAAATATGAAAAGAGCATCTTTATCGCCGAGAGCGGCTATTCTGCTTACATTGACACTGGTTCTGGCCTCCTTCGCCCCGTTCAAGGGAACAAGGCTGGAGAATTCCCAGAAACTCAACGGATGGTGGGAGAAAGCCGTCAAGGTCAAGTTCGGCAACATCAGCTTCAACACGTTCACTTTCAAAGACCTGAAATCTATAAGCAAAAAATCTGACAAGGATCTTTACGACAAGTGCCAGGCGCTGCTCAAGAGAGTTCCCGCTTATTACAGATACGGCAAATGGCTGGCTGTATTTGACAACCGCCGCCAGTTCTGCGGGCTTCTTTCCGAGGGCACTATAATCGCCGATGCCGGAGTGAAGAAAGGCAACGAGGTGTATATGAACATGTTCCTTAACACCATTCATCTGCCTTCCGCCAAATACGTGGTGGACAACATCCACTACTACACCGACAACCAGGGCCGAATCACCAAAGTTTTCTGCTCTGACCTAAAGCTAAAGTCCAGGGGCAGAAACCAGTTCTCCCAGAAATATTCCGTAAAATTCAAGGACGGAGTTCCGGGAGACAACTGCGGGCACCTTATACCTCAGGCTCTTGACGGCCCGGCGGAGCAGATCAACTATGTGCCCCAAAGAAGAGACCTCAACGGCGGAGAGATTCTGGCTCTGGAGCAGAAAGCCATTAACGCCAAAAAACGAGGCCACAGGGTTTCGTATGAAATCAGAATTCTCTACCACGGCAACGACAAGCGGCCTTACGGATTTGAAAACAATGTCAAAGTATATAACAAGAACGGAAAGATGATTAACAACTACAACGGAATCTTTGACAACTCTCCAAAAAACAACAGAAGATAATGATTATGAAAGAAATAGGAAAACTCCCGCCTTATACCGGCCTGCTGTCAGACTATGCGCTGAAAAACTTTCTGGACAAGGGCTATGACCCTAAGGACACAAAATACACCATTCTCACAGTTACTGTTGAACAGGACAGTCCGGTATTCCAGCAAAACGCCCTGGACAGCAAAGGCCGTCACCTTCTGGACTGCTGGAGAATCTTCCGCCTGGCAAAGATGATAAAGGACGATCCGCTTCGCTCCTACTCCAAAATCAAGGTAAGAATAGACTTTGAAGAAGGAGAAATCAAGCAGGTCAATTACACCATTTACCCTTTAAGACAAGAATAATCTCATCGCGACAAATATGAAAAACTGCAGAATCATAATGCTGATAGCAGCCTTCTTGCTTTCGGGCACTCTTGCTGCCGCTCCAAAATGGAAAGACAAGAAAGAAAAGGCCGTCTATGACCTCATAGAAAGGGTTACTCCAGGTTACTCGGATAGTTTCCACCTAGTGTTTGACAAGGAAAATGCCGGTTATCATGAACGCTTTGCCTACCTTGCGGTGGACGGGAAAATCTGCATACAGGCAAACAGCACTATAGGCCTCTGCGTAGGATATTACCAGTACCTGAGGAAATACTGCAATGTAAACCTTTCATACTGCGGAAACCACATTGAGCTGCCAGAGAAACTGCCTTTGCCGGACTTTCACAAAGGTTATATCAACGGGCAGTACCGCTCTTTCTTCAATTATTGCTCTTTCAGCTACACGGCAGCCTGGTGGAATTGGGAAGACTGGCAGTGGACAATAGATTTCCTCGCGATGAACGGAGTGAACATGCCGCTTCAGGTTGTAGGACTGGAAGGCGTGTGGTACAACGCCCTGCGCAAAGTCGGCTATACAGACCTAGAAGCAAGGCAGTATCTGTGCGGCCCGGCCTATTTCGCCTGGCAGTGGATGGGCAACATAGAAAGTTTTGCGGGCCCGCTGCCAAAGAGCTGGATAGACTCTCACATTGAACTGGGCAAGAAGGTGATGCAAAGGGAGATAGAACTCGGAATGCACCCTATACAGCAAGGCTTTGCAGGCAATGTTCCGGCAGCTTTCACAGACCGCTACCCGAATGCCGTAATTGCTGCCAAGGAAGACTGGTGCGGCTTCCCGTCCGTCTATCAGCTGGACCCTACCGATCCTCTTTTCATGGAATTCGGCAAGGTGTTCTTCAACGAGGAAAAGAAACTGTTCGGCCTTTACGGCTACTATGCCTCCGACCCGTTCCACGAAAGCGAGCCGATATCTAAAGACAGCACATACCTGGCCGATGTGGCACATTCCATCATGGCTTTGAACAAGGCCGTGGACCCTAACTTCAAGTACTGGATAATGCAGGGCTGGACCCCTACCAAGGGCATCGTGACAGCCATTCCTAAAGAATCGCTGATAATCCTTGACCTTGCAGACCCTGACTACACGCCAAGAAAAGACGGGCAGGAAAGATTCTGGGGCTACAGCTATCTGGCCGGAAACCTCCACAATTTCGGCGGCAGAGTGAAACTTCACGGAGACGTTAAAGCTTTGGCTGAAAACCAGTTCATAAAAGCCAAAGATGCAGGAGAAAAAGTCATAGGAACCGGAGTGTTTATGGAAGGCATCTGCCAGAATCCGCTATACTATGACCTGGCTCTGAATATGCCTCTGTATCAAAGTGAAAGAAAGCTTCTGGACTGGAATTATGAATATGCAGCAGGACGTTACGGCTACACTTCAGACTACACGGAAAGCCTTATAAGCCTGCTGATCAAGACCGCCTACAAGAGAGGCACAGACGGAACGGAAAGAAGCTCCGCCGTTGCCGCAAGGCCTGCTCTCCACGTCAAGAAATCAGGCCCGAGCGGTCCTTTCAGCTTCCCTTACGACAATGATTCGCTGAAGATTGTCATGGACATACTCATTGGCATCCCTCCTGCAACAGACGGCATCAGATTCGATATCGTAGACGTCCAAAGGCAGTATATGAGCAACCTGGCATACAAGATTCTGGGAAAGATAGAGGAAGCGTTCAACAGCGGAAATCTCAGCGACTACGACAAATACACCAAGATGTATCACGACCTGCTTGCAGATCTGGACGAACTGGTCGGAACCAGGAGAGAATATAGTTTTGAAGACAAGATAGAGAAAGCCCTGACTTGGGCCACAACTCCTGAAGAGGCAAAGCTTTACGACTACAACCAGTCGCTTCTGGTAACTCAGTGGGGCCCAGACAAGGAAAGCGGCACCAACTATCTTTTCGACTATTCCTGGAGGGAATGGAGCGGCCTTATCAGAGACTATTATCTTCCAAGGTGGGACAAGTTCCACGCAATGCTCCGCGAAAAGCTTCTGGACGGAAGCTGGAAGAACTACAAGGAATACGAAGAGAAACTTCCGAGAACTTCCGGAAGAGAAGCCATAGAAGCCGACGCCTTCTATTCCGCTCTAAGACAGTGGGAATGGAATTGGATAACAACCCCTAAGAACTATCCGGAAAAGACTTACGGCAATGAATATGAAACCGCCCGCCGGATGTTCCAAAAGTGGGAGAAAGCCCTTTAGTATTTGCCCACCAGCACGCACGATGGCTCCAGGTCCGGGAAGGTGATTTCCTTTCCGGTGTTAACCAGATAGCCGGACGCCTGGTCTATCTTGAAGATCTGCACAGTCTTGTCTTTCTGGCAGCAAACGAACATGAAGTTTCCGTCCGGAGTTATGGCGAAACTCCTCGGCCACTGCTTGGTAACCTGATAGGCAATTCTGGAAACCAGGCCGTCTTCCCCTATCCTGAAGATAGCTATGCCGTCTTTTCCTCTGCGATTTGAAGCGTAGAGGAACCTTCCGTCAGGAGAAATGTGTATGTCTGCGCTGGCCTTCATTCCTCCCATGTCGCAGACAGTATCCTGCAACGGCTTCAGCAAGATGTTGTTGTCCGATTCCCTGATGGAATAAACCAGAATATGGCCGCTGGTTTCGCAGAGCAGATAAAGGAACTTCCCGTCTTTTGAAATATCCAGATGGCGCGGCCCGTATCCCTGTGGCGTGGAAACAAAGGCAGAGTCGCATCTGTAAAGCCGCAACGCCTTTTTATTCAGATAGTTTCCGTCCGCTTTAGAGACAGTGTCCTCGCCTACCCTCATTATATGGATTCGGTCCAGGCCCTTATCTGTGGCCAGGATATAGTCGTTCTTGCTCTTCTTTCCCGTAACAATTCTGGTCATGTGGATTCTGGAGGCCGCCTTTGCTGCTCCGTCCGACACAAAATTCAAAATCTGCACAGGAGCCTTGATACCGCCCGCCGTATCCAAAGGATATACGGATATGCCTCCTTTGCCGTAATTTGCGGTAAAAAGATGGCCTTTAAAGCAAATTATATGACAAGGATCAAAGCCGCCGTCCTTTACGAGCCCAAGCGGCTTGTCCAGAGAACTGTTTTCATAGCCCCAGACTCCGGAAAGAAGGCCGCTCTCGCTTACGCCGTAGAGCCGGTCTGAAGAAGGAGAGAGGGCAAGATAAGAAGGATTGTCTGCCTTGAAATCGCGGACAATGCCATAGTCGCTGGTCTTGGGGTTGAAAGTGAACTTGACCGCCGAACTGCCGTATCCGCCTACATAAACTGTATATCGCCCGCTGCCAGTATTCATGAATATCAGATATAATATAAAAGCAACAGCTGCCAGAACCAACGCCGTCAGCAGAATTTTCCACCTTGAAACTCTCATAAGTTGCCCTCCAAAGCATATTCTACGCAGCGGTTCAGAAAGGCGGAGAAATCCTTGCACTTCTTCAGCCTGGAAGCCACCTTTTCAGCCAAATTGCCGGAGAATAGGAAATCCTTGTCCATCGGCCTTGTAAGATTCACTTCCTTTAACCGCAACAGCTGTTTCCATTCCTCGTTTTCAACTCCCTCGAATCCGGCAGGAACCTTCCGGTAGCAGTCATCCACGAGATAAAAACCCTTGGCCTTGGCAACAGTTTCAAGAAAAGAGTCGCCGTTAACCGACACTTCATCTCTGAAGCTTGCCATTATCTTTGGATCAGGCTGATATATGCCCACATACAGCATGCACTGTCCAATAAGCCCGGTTTTCTGCGGAGGCTCCAGATGGAAATAATAGCCGCAGTAAGGAGATTTCTTGCCTCCCGGGACCACAAAAGCGCCCATATAGGTCTTGTACGGCCTCTTGTCCTTGGAAAAGCGTATATCGCGATAAATCCTGTAAGTGCTGTCCTTTACTGAAGGCTTGGCCGCTGCCAGATACTCGTCCCACTTGGCAATCCGGTCAATCAGTTCAGAAGTGAATTCGTCAAAAACCTTCTTTGCCTGAAGATACTGGTCTTTATGAGCGTCGAACCACGGCTTATTGTTGTTCCTCGACAGGTGGAAAAGGAAATCATAAACTCTTTTCATAACGCAAGCATTGAAATCAGAGTTAAAGATAACACATTATTTCATAAAGACAGCGGCAAAACCTTGCAGCTAATACCTTATCTCCACCGGCGGCAGGAAATCCAGTGGATATGCGCCTATAACGGTCTTCATTTTGGCCACATCTACGGTGATATAGATATCTTTCAGATCATCTGAAGAAAGATCGTAGTTGTTCTGTATCAAGTAGGTCCCCAGCTCAAACTCTGAGTCCAGCTTATCGCTTCCATTTTTGATACACGATGCATAGAGCATTATCCCTTCCAAAGAGCCGGGGCGAAGCATCCTTAGGTGAATAAGAGGATTCCCTTCCGCCTCAACTGAGCATTCCTGCTCCAGACACTCTCCACCAAGAGAGAATCCTCCGTATGAAGATTTCAGGCGAGCAGAAGCAGACTCATTGGCTTTCAGGCCTTTGAATGTCACATACACATCTATGAACATCTTCCTGGGCACCACTCTTACAAAGACAGAATCTTTGTGGCAAACCACTTCTTTTTTGAATGCGAACAAAGGATCTGCATCCGAAGAAGCAGCCTTGAAAAGCTTTCCAGACAAAGAGTTGATATCAGAAGTCACTGTTCCGCTGCCCAGATTAGCCCATACAAAGCACTTGTAAGTTCCTTCCTGAACATAGTAAACCTGCTCCTTGTAAAACTCATGTTCCGATATCCCGCTGCGGCTCAAAAGGCTTCCGTCCTGGCTGAAAACCCAGATATCCGCATTCAGAGCCTTCCCCTCAAGCAGGCTGCAGTCCACCGCCAGAATCTTGGGGCAAGCGCTCCTGTCTTCCCAGATATCGCAACCTGGGAAGACAAGGCACATTGCCAAAATCATAAATGACACAATCCTTTTCATCAGAAGTTTATAAGATAGTACGGACTTTTGACAAGATCCTCTACGGTAGCATCCAGCTTTATGGTTTTAAGCACAATCTTGTCTTCAGGATCATCAGTTCCTGGCCCGGTAATAGTGAAGCTGAAAGTATAGCAGGTATTTCTCTTCACTCCTTTGTGGTCAATTGATGAATTCCATCCATAGCCCGGACGGTTGATGTCAACCGGGTAGTAATAGGTTTTTCCGTCAAGATTGGCCTCAAGAACCAGACGAGTGAACTTGTCTGTGTCGGTTTCAGACTCGAGAAGATTCTCGTAGCAATAAAAATGATGAGTTGTGGTATAACCGTCATCTCCTACCAGCCCAGGCACTCCCTCGGCAAAGAGAGCAGTCATCAGGCAGCCCTCGTAATCCTCTGCAGAATAGCCTTTCTTGTTCAGAATCACCTTGTTTTCCGGCTCTTCTCCCAAATAGTTCTTGGCGCCTGAAATGTTGGTCAAATACATCCTTACATTTCTTAGTTTCACGCCTTCGTACGGCCCGTTGGCAAAGTCTGTTTTCACGCCATTTACAATAACCTTGGCTATCAATTTCTTCAACACCACATTAACAGTCTGCGACTCTTGCAAGTCCAGTGTAATCTTGGCACTCATAGTAAAGTTTCTCAGGAATTCGTCTTGAAGCATTACCGGCAGAGAGAGCAATTTGCTCTCGGTTGTAACTCCAGCCCAGGATGTCTCCTTGGCATTGGCTATTACATAGATAGTCCTGTTTCCTACAGTTGCATTGATCTGGAGATCAGATAAATTCATTCCTCCCACATCAGTAATGCTGAAATGCTTGTATGCATCAAGCACTCCACTCTCCCTGAAGATGAACACATCGATGATCTTGATGCTGTCAATATGCTTTTTCAAGTCATTGTTAGGATCCGTGTTCTTTGTCAGTATCTCGAATGGAGACACGGACAAATGCACGGTAGCCGTCTCCGATTTGGAAGGTTCCACAATGGCCTCTTCCTTGCCGCAAGCAGTCATAACCACTGCTATCAGCGCTGCACATAATAGTTTTTTTAACATGATTTTGTAGTATTTGGGTTAAACGTTTTCAGTCTAGTCTTTCCAGCAGCTCCTCCATCTCCGGATCCAAAGCCGAGCGGAATTTCAGATGAGGATCTTCCTCAATAGCTGACCGATAGAATTCCATAGCTTTGTCTTCATCTCCCATCCTTCTGTAAGACAACGCCATAAGATACTTTACTACAGGAGTTTGGGCCTGCCTTGAGAGAATATCCAGGGCAGAAGCGTTGTAATCCAGGCACAGGTAAGCTATCGCCGTATTCAAGTCTGAATAAGGCCTTAGAAGCTGCACGGCTTGCTTGTAGTCTCTATTCTGCAAAGCCTCAAGGCCGCGGCTGTATCCCTCATCCACCTCAACTCGTGAACGGACAGTATCATAGATTCTTCTATGCATGCAGAACCGGAACACTATCCTCCTGAGTTTTGGGTAAAGAACAGACCTGATATGAGGGTAGTCTGAACATCTGGAAAGCAGATCCTCCCTTCTGTCATAGTCGGTCTCGGAAAAGACAGCCAGCGCACCGCTCCTGTCTTTTACCAGGGAATCCTTCATTATCAGCTCTTTGAGCAAATCCCAGTTTTCGGGAACGTACGAGTATCTGAACTGTGTTCCTCCCCTTTTCTGGTCATAAATCGCCGAGAAATAAGAGGCCACAGACTCTGCTCTTTTTCCAGAGAGAACCGTGTTGAAGGCATAGCTTCCTTCCGGAGAGCAGGATGCCTCCACCAGTATTGAATCGGCCGCAAACAGCTTGCTTGAGGAGAGAGAATCCAGATCGGTTTTGATTCTCGCGATTTCCTCCCTGTTGTTTCCAAGAGCGGTGTCTATCTCCCAGCTGCCTTTTTCAAACTCTATGTAAGCCAGAGTTGAGACAGACACGTCCCTGGCAAGAGTATGTTCGCGATACCTGGCCGAAGTGTCTGCCAGCTGCACCAGCGAGCTGACGTAATAAGTCAGGGTATCGGGGCTGGAAAACCCGAAAAGCCTCTTGCCGTAATTGTGCACGCTGCCGTCGAAAACCAGCCTGAGACGATGCATTCCCCCACTCGGCTGCAGATCCTGCACATATCTGTAAACCAGACCTCCGGAAGGATCTTCCAACACTGTGTCCAACCTTACACCAAGCCTGTCCACGGGATCCTTCACACATTTTCTGAACACCTCCTCAAGCCTGTCCTTCCGGCGGCGGTTTGCTTTTACCAGATAATGCTTTATGTAATAGTCAATTGCTTCAGGTTCCGTTACCCCGAACTCTCCTCTGGGGCGGTCTTCTATATTCCTCTCTGTAAAGTACTGCAACAGGCCCAGATAGCCGAAGGCCTTGAGGAAATCCACTGAATCCGGTATGATTGAAGCAAAATACTTGTTGTACCTTTCATATCCTTTGTTCTGCTGATCGCGATAAGACTTTCCTGTAATGAATATCCTGTCCAGCATCTTTGAACCATCGTCCAGCAAGAGATGAGGCACCACCCTAACCTGCCTGTCGTTGGAAAGTATGGAAGAAGGAACTCTCACATCAAAGCTCAACTTGATTTTTCCTCCTCTCTCGGCGATATTCTTATGGGTTGCAGTAACTGTTATCGGAGCAATCTTTCCGTGCGCAACCAGCTCTCCCGTAGCGTCTTCCACCACCGCATTGAGTACCAGGTCCTCACCCGGATTGGCAAAAGCCGTGTCTTTGTATGTCCTCTCAGATTTCGGCAGGACATAAACCGGATCCGTTCCCTGCCCGGAAAAGTTATCGGATATGCTTACTCTTACACTTTCTGGTGACTTGTGCCTGACATAAAATGCCTTGCATCCTGCCACAAGAGCGGCCACAAGCCCCAATACTATAGCCATCTTCTTCATACCGCCTAGAATACAATGGTTAAGCCCAGAAGAAGATTGGCCGGGGCTATAATGAACTTGTCCTTCTTGCCCAGATTCTTCCCGCAGGTGGCGCAGGAGTATTCCGTATAGTTAACCTTACCGGCAAAGGCTCCCAGGCCCATCTCCAGATTGATTCCCTTGTCAAGCATCAGGGCATACCCGCCCCCCACCTTCAGGCCGTAGGCATAGCCTTCGTATGCCTTTTTAGTAAAGATTCCCGCGTATGCGAACTTGGCCCAGTCTGCGTATGCCGACACAAACCAGCCTGAATTGACAAACCAGGGCCAGTATCTCCCTCCCGCGTAGAACTCTGTCCTGCGGAAGTATTTCCTGTCTGGCTTCTTGCCGAAAGAAAATGGATTATAGGCGAATCCGCCCTCTATACTGATATGCCTTGCAGCAGGATATCCTGCCTGGGCGTTGGCGGTCCCCAGCATCAGCCACTGGGCCGCATTCGTGGAAACCGAATAATTCTGGGCATAACTCTTCATGCAAGGCAGCACTGCCAGCGCCGCCACAGCACAAAAGAACAAGCCCTTCCTTTTAAACTGCTTCATATTTCTGCGCTAAAAATTCAGCAGCAAAAATATCAGCAGAGGAAGGGCCTCTCCAAACCATCCGGTACAATTTACCCGGCCTTATGAAAAGTTTTTACGTTTACGTTTTGGATAAACTTCAATCAGCAATTACACAATAAGTTACACAGGCACAACTTCATCCTCCAAAACATACCAGAGAAAGCCTTTGACATTGGAATACCCCATTTCTTGAAGAAGATGCATATAGTTACGCACCTGTTCGTGATACTTTTCGTCTCTCACCTTTCCGAATTTGTAATCCAAAACTATAACTGGGCCGCTGCCTGTTTTTGGAATCATCACTCGATCTGGGCGATAAAAATCTGAGCCGCTAATTATGGCCCTCTCGCTCACAACATCGTACACATCTGAAAACCAACCCTTTTCGAGAATATGATTCAACTTTGAAACAACGAAATCAATCAGTTTTGTCCTGTCTCTGCCTAAAAGTGTGTCCGGATTCTTCTGTAGGAATTTGTCGACAGCATCAGCGACAACTCTCGAAACTCCATCTTCACCAACAGCTTCTATCATTGAAAACAACTGGTGGTACAAGACTCCCCTTCTAATATTGTCATCTCCATCGTAAACCACTTTGAGCTGGTTTTTCAATTTATTTGACCCTGATCCTGGAACTAGATGTGATGCATCTTTAGAGGCTGTAGTAAATAGATTATACTCATCTGCTTTTTCCGAAGAATATGGTTTTTCGTCTTCATTTCCAAGAACATATTCAATATACTCAAAATCTTTCTTGGTATCGTCTTTTACCGTGTATGGATTATACTTTTTGACTTCATCATAGCCAATAGAAAAACGTTTTAAAGAAAACATACTGCTTTGAGAACAGATATAGCTTAAAGCAGCGGAAACCGTATGAGCTTTATCCTTCGCAGGATCTTGAGCATAGATGTACAGACGTTCTTTAGGTCTTGTAAACGAAACATATGCGAGATTGAGAGCATCTACGCAGCATTCCATTTTTTCTTGGATCAGAGATCTAGAATAAATTGAATTAGCCACATTGTCGCCAGTCATATCGATAAGCAGAGGTCCTGTGTATCCCAGAATATCCGAATCAGAGGACAGCCATTTGTTTTTAGGCAATCGAATCATTCTATTTCGGAGGAATGGAATGAAGACTACTTTAAAATCTAGACCTTTAGCTTTGTGCATAGTCATAATTCTGACGGCCTGACCTGAAGTTGGCTCAGGAATGCACAATTTGGAGGATTTCTCCGCCCACCATTTCAAGAAACTGGAAATATCTGTTCCATTACCTGCAGAATAATCAAGAACCCTGTCAAGAAATGCATTTACAAAAACTATTTCCCCTTTTGCTATAGGTGGAATTATCTTCTTGATGATAATCGTGCATATTTCATATAATGTATTGCCAGAAAGTATCTTGTTGCGGAATTTTTCGCCTTCAGGGCTTGTTGCATCCAAAAGGTTCAAGTTCTTCAGTTCAGAAGAAGAAATCCTAGCAAAAGCCTCTAAACCCTTTGAAGAAGGATCGGAAAGCTTTCTAAGAGCCTCTACAATCAGACATACAGACTTAGATGACTCTATCAAAAGACTTTCACCTGAAATAATGCTGATTTTGTGTTTTATAAGATAGTCTGCGGTAAATGCCGCATCGTCATTATCATTAGTGAGTACCGCAATATCTCCCAAACAATACTTTGGATTCACCCCTTTAGTGAGCGAAATGATCTTCCTCACCATATCAAGAAGTATAAAATCTTTGTTGCTGATAACAGAATTCTTTTGCTGGTTAGCTGCCCTATTAAGACAAATTACGTCCACAATACCCTTTTCTTCAATTCCACTGTAAATGTCCCTAACTTCCTGCTTTGGGCTATTGTAAATGTCTATCACATCCTTGCACAACTTCTCCTCTAACTTAGCATTCCTGCCATCCGACATGAAAGAATCCTTTAAGCAACGGACAAACGCATTAACCATAATACCAGGAGAAGTACCGCCATCTTCCGTTTTCTTCGGGGAGAACAAAGAATTATTGAAATCCACGATGTTAGAAAGACTCCTATAGTTGATTTTCAGATCATCTTTATCATAATGATAAGGAAACTGTTTTTGAACATCCTCTTTGAACAAATGCCAGTCACCATCTCGAAATCTGTATATACTCTGCTTGACATCTCCTACAAGAAAACTCTCTTTGTCGCGCGATATGCCATCATTAAGAAGTGGAAGGAAATTTTTCCACTGGCTGTCTGAAGTATCCTGGAATTCATCCAGCATATAATGATTCAACGCCGTTCCGATTTTCTCATAAATGAAAGGAGCGTCGCTACCGCTAATAAGGTCGCTTAAAATCTGAGGTGCATCGCTCAAAAGAGTGAGCTGTTCCTTTTTCAGGTAATCCTCAAGCTCTTCTGAGATAAAGTCTAGAATAGAGTTTTCTTTCAAATGGGCTCCAGCAAGATTCAATGACACATAACTTTCATAGTATTTGTCAAACAATTTCTTGATGTTGTCAACTCTGTCTCCGACTAAATCCTCAACGGTTGCTTTTGCGGAAGAAATCTTGTAGAAATCTCCATCTGGCCAACTGTCCAACACTACAGGATACCCAGACAGGATTTTGTTTCTGTCTTTATCCAAATACTGAACTTTTCCTGTCAAAAACTTATATAAATCTGAATTTGACTGGTTCTTAAAAACCTCTTTACCCAAACCTGAAGAGGCAAAACCTGAAAGGATATCATTATCAAGTATTATAACAGGCTTCACAAAAATCTCTTCTAGTTCTGCCATTTTACCTAATAATTCCTCTTTGAAAGCTTTCAAAGTCTTTCCAGAAGAAGCAGACTTTCTCCACAGTTTGATGTAATCTTTGTTCACAACCGCATTTCCGGCTTCCAACACATCTTTCCTCCAATTCCAGTTTTCATTCGCCTCAATCTTGGAGTTAGCAATAACCCTCATAGCATCCAACAAATCCTTGTTCTCTCCAAGTTTAGTATACATAGCATCAACAGCTGGTTCTATTGCACTCGAATCTTCAAGGACAGTCTCGTAAGCTCCTCTTTTACCCATTTCAACAGCAAAAGCACGCAAAACCTTCTGGAAGAAGCTGTCTATCGTACTTACTTTAAACATTGTATAGTCATGGACAAGATTCTTGAGGATAGCTTTGGCCTTATTCTTTTCTTCTAGAGTCTTTGCCTTTGAATAATGCTCCCATAACCTGTCTATGATTCTTTTTTTCATCTCGAATGTAGACTTGTTCGTAAAAGTCACAGCCAAGATGTGCCTGAATGCATTTGGATCTTTAGAATACTCGTTTAGAAGGTACTCTGAATATTTTGATGAGAGTGTGTAAGTCTTGCCGCTGCCTGCGGAAGCATCAAAAACCTTGAGTCTTTTGCTTGAATCCATATTAGGTCCTCCTACAGAATTTTTTGAAATCACAATATGTACAGGCATCTATTCCTTCGCTGACCCTGAATACAGCCGGAGCCGATCCATCAGCCTTTGCCCGCAGTTCGTTAGTCAGCCCGTTAAGTGCTTGCCTAAAAGCATCTAGTTGGCTACTTGTAACCAGCACTGTGACAGGACCTGCCTTGTCAATAATTCTAAGTTGATATATTGAAATCTCCACATCTCCGTTGTAATGCTTATGTTCGCACAAAAGAATAGCATAAACAAGCATCTGGAACATAATTTCACAATAACGGTCGCCTCCTCCAGCAAATATGGCTTCCAATAATTCAGAAAACTCGTCGTCATCCATAGCCTTGTAAGTACGGGATGAAATATCACTTCTTATTTCGAATCCTTTGTCCTTCAAAGACTGAGGAATATTCTTGTTTACCGGGACAAACATTCCCGTCTTGTAATCGCAAATCCTGTATATCCCGTTCTGTTTCTCGAGCCTATCAATAATTGCAGTGAAATTAGCACCGCAAACTTCCATCATTGGAATGAGATATTCCAGTCCTAATATCGAAAACGAACCGCTTACTGCCTTAAGATAATCTGCTTCTACTGTCATCCTGATATAATTCTCAACTGCCTCTCTAATAAGAATATTCTCACCATCTACAATACTGACATTCATTATTTCACCAAAGGCTATCTTTACAAGATTATCCAGGAATTCCTGATTTTTCACTTCCTCTCTGATATTAGACATCAGTTTCTCATCAACTATCAGTTCCGCCTTGTCCTTCAAATAATTCTTGTAAAGAATTTGCATACAATAATGAAACAAATCGCCGAATGTATTTGCCTCTACAGTATCGGTAAGTTCCGTGTCTTCTTCTATCTTGAGAACATTAGACAAGAAAAAACGCCTCGGGCAAGCCAAATAGGCATTTAGTGCAGTTGGAGACAATGCGCCTGCCTTTATAGTTCCATTTAGAGAAGGAAAAAATCTCTTCAAGTTTTCCAAATCAGGCGTATCGGCTACAAGGTCAGTTTCATATGAAACAGAACCAGATGGCACTGGGAATGTATAATAGCATATTTCAGGCTTAACGCCATAATCATATACAAGTTGCTTGACAAACCGGCTTTCTTCTTTAGCCTTAGTAGAATCCACTGTTGCGCAATCATATAGTAGGAAAACCCTTGAAGCCCTCTGAATCAAACGATAGAAGTTATATGCTGATATGCTGTCCATTTCCTCGTAGGTAGGAAGACCAAATGCTTTCCTCAGGAAATATGGAATACTGCTGCTCTGCTCACCGTTTGCTGGGAAAACACCTTCGTTGAAGGAAAGAACTATAATGTTGTCAAAATCCAGTGAACGAGTTTCCAAAGGCCCCATTATCTGAATTCCCTTAAGCGGTTCTCCACTGAAAGGAACTGAAGATGCCTTTAATCCAGCTCGAAGAGCAGCATAGATAGTTCTTGGTCTTGAAAAAACTATGTCAGAAGAATATACACTATCAAGGACATCGTGATAAACATTCAGAAAACTACGTTCTCTTGAAGGAAGAAAAGCAGAAACATACTCGATAATGCGTCTCTGATACGAAACTATTGCCTTCATAAGAGAAGCTGATCCCTCTGTATTGTCAGGATACATCTGGGCTGAAGGAATCAGTAGTTTTAGCAAATCGGAAAGATTAGAGTCGGTTATTTCTAAAGGATTTTCCAGACTTAATTTTGATACCCCTATACGTATCATATTGTTTTTTAGGATATTCCCGGAGGCTTTAGATGACTGAACTTCATTGATAGACTTTATGTATGAGTGGTCAAGAAAAGTCCTCAAGGCATTTCCGCTAAGGAAAACCTCACCATTTCTCACATCCGAAGTAAGATGCAAAGACGACAGAGCGGATACAAAAGAAAAAGCAGACGTACCCTGCAGAGGATAGCCCATAGTAATGTTTACAGAAACATCATCCAGCATCTGTAGAAGCGGAAGAAGAAGTGATTCGTCTGAAACCACTATTGCAGTATCTGTTTCATCGCCACCAAGACTAACAACTTTTTTGAGTATATCTGCCGCTATCATTGTCTGAGCTGTAGGCCCCTCAGCCGGAACAACAGTATAATTGCAGGCTTTTTCCGTTACCTGTCCTTTCGGGTCTTTCAAAGGACGAATACATTTGAAATTCTCCAGGCATTCCTTAATAAGAAGAGAAGAACGGTTTGTAGGGTCCTTAACCATTTCTGAATAGAAATCCCAGTAAAAGAAACCACATCCATCTTTGTCCGAGAAATGCTTCATAAGCACTTTTTCACACTTTGTCGGAGCAGAAAAGCCAATGAAAACCACATCCCCCAGTTTGTCCAACTTTTCTTTAAGTTTTTGATTAGATTCGCCTCTGTCAAGAGCCTCAACTTCATCTGCAACAAATCTGTGCTGCATGGCAGAATAAGATTTACCCTCCTCAATCAAATTCTTTCTGAACGCCTGATATACAGGAAGCATCAAATCCCAAACATCAAAATATTTCTTCTGTGTTTCTTTGCTGTCAAGATCTTTTCTCAAATTCAAGAGTTTATTAAGCGCCGCCTTCTGATCTTCATTAAGAAACGAGTAGTCAGGTCTAATGTTTCCCAGATCTTTCATATTAGAGAAAAGGCTTTCAGCTGAAACCATATACTGGTCTACATCGTTGAAATCAGATAGTATGACACCACCCCAGGTTATGAAATCGTCCAGTTCCTCTTTTATGTAACTTTTGTCAGGGTTAGCCGCTGTCCATGCCTTTTCTTGCTCTTGACACCAAACTTTCCATAATCTTAGCATCAAAGGAAGCTTGGGAAGATTCTCCAGTTCTGACAATGATGAGAACAATTCGCTTATCGTAAAAACCTTCGGGGCGAACAGCGGCTTTTTCTTCAGTTCTCCCAAATGCTTGAGAAAGAACAGCGAAGACCTCCTGTTCGGGAATACGAATGTGTAGTCGTCAAGGTTGTCGTCTTTGAAAAGGGCAGCAACCTGCCTTAAAAATGCTTTTTCCATATATGCAAAGATATTTCTCTGGATTGACAAGTTATGTCAATTATAGTTAATTGATGATTGTCAATCGTCTGCAATGTTCAACTTATCTACTTTTTCCCTGTTTCCGACAACCCAGATGGTGTCGCCCTTTTCAATGGTAACCGTGGAATTAGGCCGGAGGAAGTTGTCTGAATCGGATTTTTCCACTCCAACCAGAAGCACTCCGAATTCTTTGCGGAAGGCTGTAATGTTGGCATTGTGGCCCAGAACAGGAGACTTTTCTCCTAAAGTTATCTGGAACAGGCGCATCTCAATGGTGTCCTCTTCAGGGAGCGGAGCTGTTTCTTCGGCTGTGTTCTTGGAAAGGGCTATGAAGGAACTGAGCTGTTTGTCCGAACCCAGAACAAGAAGAGAATCAGAAGGATAGAACACCTGCTCCTTGTCTGGAAGGTTGATGGTCTTGGTGCCTCTGGTAAGCTGTATTACTAGGGCTCCTGTGTCTTTTTTGCGGTGAACGGTGCCAATAGAGCGGCCGGCCAGGTAGGAGTTCTGGCCAACCACACACTTTTCCATGTGGATCTCATTGGCCATTTCTCTTGGAACCACAAAACGGCGTCCGCCCTCGCTGTCAAGGTTGGTGAGGAAGTTTTTCTCGATTTTGGAATAGTAGCCTTTAACTCTTCGCGACAATACAACCAGAACTATTACCGTGGCGCAGATGAGCATAATGGCTCCAACGCTTCGGGTAAGGTAGAGGCTGGCCACGAAAGATATTGCCATAAAGGCGATTATGTACTTGACTGCCACCAGGAACAGCAAAGGCCCGCGGGCGAATTTGCCGTCTGCCCAGATCTGGTCATAGATGCCTTCCTTGTCCTTGAGCTTGAGCAGGGCCCAGATAAAAGGCGCCACCACTCCTATTGTCAGAAGGAAAAATGCCAGCCTAACCCAGAATACTCCTGCAATCTGAGGATACAGAGATTTCAGCAGGGAGTTCAGGAAAGGATTTATCACCTTGGTGAACAGCAGGATGAAGAACGCCATCCAGGTCGTGAGGATGAACACTCTCCCCAGATAGCTTTTAAGCAGCTTTTTCCACCTGGATTCCTGGTTGAAGGTGTTTTTGCCGTTGCCCAGGCGGTCTATTACGTTACGCCAGCCGGAGGAGGTGTGATTGTAGATGAAGCCGAAGGTCTTGTCGCCGGCCTTTGCCCAGTAAGGGGTAACGAAAGTTGTTAGTATAGAAACCGTTACTATAACCGGATAAAGGTAGTCGGGAGTGGCGTTCATGCTCTTGCCTAAAGACGCTATAATATAGGAGAACTCACCTATCTGGCACATGCACATTCCGGCGGGAAGGGCTATCTTCAGAGTCTGGCCGCTGAACAGAAAACCTATGGTTGCGGCAAGAGGCTTGACTAAGATAACGGCAAGCGTAATGATCAGGACGTGAGGCCAGTAATGCAGCAAAACAGAAGGATCTACGAGCATTCCCACACTCACGAAGAATATGGCCCCGAAGAAATCCTTGATAGGTCTGGTAAGGGCTATTATCTTGTCTCTCTGGATAGTTCCCGAAAGAATTGAACCCATCACAAACGCGCCAAGAGCCTCGGAGATATTGGCCTTCAGGGTAATTACCACCATGAACAGGCATAGTCCCAGAGACACCACAATCAGTGTCTCGTCGCTCATCAGCTTTCTGAGTTTGCGGTAGATTGTCGGGATGAAATAGATGCCTCCAGTAAACCACAGCAGAAGGAACACGGTTATCGTAAGAATCTTTGTAACCAGCTGGACGCCGCTGAAGGTTTTGCTTATCACCAGTGTCGGAAGCAGCACCAAAAGGAGAATGGCTACGAGGTCTTCGCAGATGAGCGCTCCAAACACCAGCTGGGAAGATTTTTTCCCGCCTATTTTAAGGTCATCGAATGTCTTGATTATTATAGAAGTAGAGGAGATGGAAAGCATCGCTCCCACAAAAAGGGCAGTAATGTTTTCCCACCCGAATATCTTGGCTATGAGAAAGCCCATGCAGAACATCACCACCGCTTCGGACAATACGGTTGAAACACCGGCGCCGCCTACCTTGGTGAGTTTCTTGAAACTGAATTCCAATCCCAGGCCGAACAGAAGGAAGATCACTCCTATCTTGCCCCAGAACTCCACGCTCTCAACCTGAGTGGCTGTAGGTATGAAGCCAATGTAAGGTCCGGTAAGTATTCCGGCCACGATATATCCCAGCACCAGAGGCTGCTTTAGAGCCTTGAAGATAATAGTCACCACACCGGCCACCACAAGTATCAGCGCCAGGTCCAGCAACATGGGATTAATCGCGGAAGTCATTGTCAGTCAGTATAACCAGGCCTGCCCAGCAGCTTGTAAAGATTCTTCTTGTAGACGTCAACTGCAGGCTGGTCAAACGGATTCACGCCCAGCATATATGCAGAAAGGGCGCAGGAAAATTCGAAGAAATAGAAGAGCTGGCTCATATTCCATTCATCTATTTTTTCCATCTCGATGTAGATGTTCGGAACATTGCCGCTGGTGTGAGCCAGGCGGGTGCCCTTTTCGGCCATCATGTTGATGTGTTCTAGAGTCTTGCCCACCAGATAGTCCAGGCCGTCGAGATTGTCGGTGGACTTAGGCACTATCACCTCCACCTCCTTGCTGCCGGCCAGGATAGAGGTCTCGAACATTATCCTTTCTCCGTCCTGGATATACTGGCCCACGGAATGAAGGTCTGTCGTAAAGTCCAGAGTGGTAGGGAAAAGACCCTTCAGATCCTTGCCCTCGCTCTCGGCGAAGAGCTGCTTGAGCCACTCGCCAAGATACTTGAGCTTAGGATGATAGTTGGCAAACACTTCTATCTTCTTGCCGTTCCGGTACATTATGTTCCTCAGCGCGGCGTAGATAATGGCAGGGTTGTCTTTGGTCTTGTTCATCAGGTATTCCCTGGCTTCCCTGGCTCCGCCCACAAAGCTGTCTATATCGAAGCCGGCCACTGCTATAGGAAGCAGGCCAACCGCAGAAAGCACTGAATATCTGCCTCCCACGTTAGACGGAATGGAAAGCGACGTATAGCCGTACTTCTCGCTCATGGCCCTCAAGGCCCCGTCTCTCTCGTCTGTGACGGTCACAATCCTCCTTCTGGTGTCCTCTACACCGAATCTCTTGAGCATGTTCATTCTCAGTATCCTGAACGCAAGGGCGGGCTCAATTGTAGTGCCCGATTTGGAGATGACTATCAGGCCGTATGACTTTTTCTTCAGGTAGCCCAGCAAATCGGACATATAGTCTTCGCTGAGCGAATAGCCGGCAAACACGATATGAGGAGAGTTTCTCTCTCCGGCGGAAGCGAAGCTGTGTGAAAAGGCCTCAAGAGCGCATTTGGCCCCGAGGAACGAGCCTCCGATTCCAATTACCACCACAACATCCAGGGTGCCGAGCCAGCGGCTGGCCACAAGACGGCAGTCTGCTA
Source organism: Bacteroidales bacterium (assembly GCA_017962375.1). GTDB lineage: Bacteria > Bacteroidota > Bacteroidia > Bacteroidales > UBA932 > Egerieousia. Next base: position 114,524 of record JAGCVJ010000009.1, on the reverse strand, counting down.
GAGTTTTCTCCGGAATGCTTACCGGAAGATCCAGCCAGCCGGTCATCTTGCCTCCTACTCCTTTCCCGGACACAAGGGTATCAAAAGCCTTGAAAGCCTCGCCCATTGTCCTCTTGTAATCTTCTGGCCCTATGAAGGGCTCTATCATATCGGTGTTAAGCTTGAGCATAGTCTGAATAATTTTAGTAGAGCCTGTCGCTGAGCCTCTTCATTACGTAGGCTGGATATTTCTCCTCGTGAAGAATTTCATAAACTGCCTCAGCGATAGGCATATCCACTCTGTATTTCTTGTTTATGCGGTTAATTGCGGCGGAGGCGAAATAGCCCTCGGCCACCATATTCATTTCAACTTGGGCACTCTTTACCGGATAGCCCTTTCCTATCATACTTCCGAAGGTACGGTTGCGGCTGAACTGGCTGTAGCCGGTAACCAGCAAATCTCCCAAGTATGGGGAAGTGAGCACGTTGCGCTTTTTGTCCGGATGAGATGCGTTGAGGAAATCCACCAGTTCCTTGAAAGAGCTGGTCATAAGAACCGACAGGAAATTGTCGCCGTAGCCCAGGCCGTGAGCGATGCCCGCCGCTATAGCGTAAATGTTTTTCAAGGCGGCAGCATACTCAACTCCGTAGATATCGGTACCCGGCATAGTGCGCACATAGTCACACTCGAAGAAATCGCAGAGAGCCTTTGCCTCGGAAAGATGCTTGCTGGTGAAAGTCAGGTAGGAAAGCCTTTCCATTCCAACTTCCTCGGCGTGGCAAGGGCCACTCACAACCCCTATCCTGTCGTATGGTATTCCGTGCGTCTGGTTGAAGTACTCGGCAATGGTCTTGTCACCCACGAACCCCTTGATGGCGGAAACCACGAACTTGCCGTCCAGAGGAATGGTCAGCTTTTCCATAACTCCCAGAAAATAAGCGCTCGGGATGCAGAAAATCAGAACGTCCGCACTTTCTACCACTGCGTTTATGTCGGTAGACATGAACAGGCGGTCAGGCTCCAGGATCACTGAACTCAGATAGACTTTGTTGCGGTGGTTTTTCATCACCCTGTCTATGTTCTTCTGGTCTCTTATGAACCAGGATATCTTCTCCTGATGGTTCATAAGCAGCTTCACCAGAGCCGTAGCCCAGCTGCCGCTGCCCACCATCGCAAACTTCAAGTTTCGTTTTTCAAGTATCGAATCCATTGTCAATAAGTTTCGTAGCCTCTTCAAAAGCCAGTTCGTCGCACCTTTCGTTTTCCGGATGGCCGGCGTGGCCTTTCAGCCAGTGGAAATGCAGGTCCATGCCTTCAGAACACCTCACATACTCCCTCCAAAGCTCCTCGTTGGCTTTCTTCTTCTTGTTCTTGTTCCTGAAATCGTTGGCAAGCCACTGGGCAAGCCAGCCTTTCTCAATGGCATTCACCACGTAAGAGGAGTCTGACCAGATATGAACAGTGGCGTCTTTCCACTTGATTGCCTTCAACCCTTCTATGACGGCGGTAAGTTCCATACGGTTGTTGGTGGTGGATGCCTCCCCGCCGCTGAGTTCCTTCCTCAGGTTTCCGCATACCAGCACCACGCCCCAGCCGCCCGGCCCGGGGTTGCCCCTTGAAGACCCGTCGGTATAAAGATAGATTGGAGGATGCTGATTTTCCATAATTACTCTGCTTCAGTTTCTTGAGGATTTTGGCGTCTGTCTTCCTGAGCCGGAATCTGGGCCTTCATAGGGTTTGCATGAATCTGGCGATATCTCTCCCGGCTGCGGTAAATGTCAATAGCCTGGAAGATGGCGCTCAGCATGGAACGAGGGTTTGCCTTGTTCTGGCCCGCAATGTCAAAAGCTGTCCCGTGGTCCGGAGATGTCCTGATTACAGGCAGTCCGGCCGTATAGTTAACTCCAGTGTCAAAGGAGAGAGTCTTGAAAGGGATCAGGCCCTGGTCGTGATACATGGTGAGAACAGCGTCATACTTTCCCTGCATGGTGGCTGCAAAGAAGCCGTCTGGAGGGAAAGGCCCGAACGTGTCAATTCCCTCAGCATTTGCCTCTTTGATAGCCGGTATGATAATCTCCTGCTCCTCTGAGCCAAGCAGGCCGCGGTCTCCGGCGTGAGGGTTCAGGCCCAGCACCGCAATCTTCGGCCTCTCTATGCAGAAGTCCTGCTTGAGAGAATCGTTCATCAGGCGGAGCTTGCTCATTATAACCTCCTTGTTTATGGAAGAAGAGACGTCTTTCAAAGGAATGTGCATAGTCACAACTCCCACTCTCAGAGAATCTGAGCACATGAACATAAGGCCGTCTTTAGCCCCGAATGTCTCAATCAGGTAACCGGTGTGCCCAGCATACTTGAAATGCTCCAGAGTAACGCCCTTCTTGCTGAAAGGAGCTGTAACTATGGCGTCTATGTAGCCTGCCTTGGCTTCTTTTACCGCCATCTCCAGAGAGGCTATGGCTGCCTTGGCGCTCTCGTGAGTGAGCCGGCCCGGATCTATGGGAAGGTCATCTCCCACGCAGTTGACTATGTTCACCCTCTTTGGATGAGCGTCTTTTGCGGAAAATATGAGGTTTGTGTTTATGTTCTCGGTTTCCGGTATCTGCTTGCGGTAGTAGCCGAAAGCCTTGGACGAACCGTAAATAACAGGCGTAAACAGCTCTAGCACATTGGCGTTTGAAAGTGCCTTGATAATGACTTCATATCCTATGCCGTTGCTGTCGCCTTGAGTAATTCCAATTACAAGTTTCTGTTTCATAATTAATGGTACCCTAATCGGTGCAATTTACGAAAAAATAATCATAAATTTGCACAAGATGAAAATCAGTGTTTTGGACACGGATATCAAGTATCTTCCGGGGATAGGGCCCAAGCGTGCGCAGCTGCTCTCAAACGAGATTGGAGTGCACACGTTCAGGGATATGCTCTACTATTTCCCATTCCGGTGGATAGACAAGAGCAAAGTGTATCCGATAAGCTCCATCCTCAGCGACTCTCTGCTGGAGGGGGAAGACACTACGTCTTACTCATACATCCAGATCAGAGGCGTGATTGTCAAGAAGGAACTTGTGGGGTTTTCGGGAAACCGGCCCGTCAAGGGGAAATCCCGCCTGGTGGCCACGATGCAGGACGCCACGGGGAAGATGGAACTGGTGTTTTTCAGCGGACTGAAATGGATAACGGAAAAGCTGGTTCAGGGAGAGGAGTTCATAGCCTTCGGAAAGCCTTCCGTCTTTAACGGCCACGTGAACCTCGTCCATCCTGAGGTATACAAGCCATCTGAAGCGGTTGTATACGGAACCGGCTCAATGGCAGGCATCTACTCCATTACCGAGAAGATGAAAAACTCCGGGCTGGGAATCAAGGCCATAACCAAGATCGAGAGCGTTCTTCTGGAAAAAGTCAAAGGCCACATAGAAGAAACCTTGCCACAGGATCTGATCCGTTCCAAAGGCCTTTGCCCTCTGGAAGAGGCTCTGAGAAACATACACTTCCCCGCAGGAGTGAGAGAACTGGAAGCAGCCCAGAAAAGGCTCAAGTTCGAGGAGCTTTTCTACCTCCAGCTCAGTCTACTCAAGCAAAGGAACATCCGCCTTTCGAAAAGCGGCGGAATAATGATGTCCAAGGTCGGCGACAATTTCAACAAGTGCTACGCTTCCCTCCCTTATCCGCTGACCGGAGCGCAGAAGAGGGTAATCAAGGAAATGCGGGAAGATATGCGCAGCGGAAAGCAGATGAACCGCCTTCTTCAGGGAGACGTGGGAAGCGGGAAGACTCTAGTAGCGGTTCTTTTGAGCCTGATCGCGATAGACAACGGCTACCAGGCCTGCATAATGGCTCCTACAGAAGTACTTGCCCAGCAGCACCTTGCAAGCATATCAAAGTTCCTCAAGGCCACGGATGCCAAAGTGGCCCTGCTGACAGGAAGCACCAAGGCCAAGGAAAGAAAGCAGATACTGAAAGACCTGGAAGACGGAAACCTGAACATAATCGTGGGCACTCACGCTCTGATCGAGGACAGGGTGAAGTTCCATGCTCTGGGGCTGGCCATCATAGACGAGCAGCACCGCTTCGGCGTGGACCAGAGAAGCCGCCTGTGGAACAAGAACGATGAAGCACGGGCAGAGAGTCTCTCTCCTCACGTGATGGTGATGACCGCCACCCCTATCCCGAGAACCCTGGCAATGACTCTTTACGGAGACCTGGACGTGAGCGTCATAGACGAAATGCCGCCAGGAAGGACTCCTGTAGTTACAACCCATGCATGGGAAAACCAGAGGCATCAGGTGTTCGACTTCATGCGCAGCCAGATAAACCAGGGAAGGCAGGTGTTTGTGGTGTACCCTCTCATAAAGGAAAGCGAGAAGATGGACTACGAAAACCTGGAGGCCGGCTATATGAGAATCATAGAAGAGTTCAAGACTCCGGAGTACATAACCGCCGTTGTCCACGGCAAGATGAAGCCTGAAGACAAGGCAATTGACATGAACCTTTTCGCTTCCGGGAAAGCCCATATACTTGTGGCTACCAGCGTAATAGAAGTGGGCGTAGATGTGCCAAACGCCTCGGTTATGGTAATCGAGAGCGCAGAGAGGTTCGGCCTCAGCCAGCTTCACCAGCTCCGCGGAAGAGTGGGAAGAGGAGCCGCAAAGAGCTACTGCATACTTATGAGCGGCTACAAGCTCAGCAAGGAAAGCCGCAAAAGGCTTGAACTTATGTGCAAGACCACAGACGGATTTGTCCTGGCGGAGGAAGACATGAAGATGAGAGGCCCCGGAGATCTGGAAGGCACATCGCAGAGCGGCCTTGCCATAGACCTTCACATCGCCTCCCTTTATCGCGACGGAAGATATCTGGAAGAAGCCCGGCAGACTGCCCTTCAGATTCTTGAAAACGATCCGCTGCTCCAGAAACCGGAAAACAAATTTCTCACAGAAGAGCTTAAAGCGCTCCGCAAATCCGGGAAAGACATCAAAGACTACTCAGCGATCAGCTAAAAAAAGCAAGCCCGCCAGTTACCCGGCAGGCTTGTTGCACAATTAGCTGTAGCCAACTAAATGACAGGCAATTACTTGATGTCTATTGTACGGTGCTCTGCGGCTGGCAAAGCCTTCACGATCTTTGGAAGATGAACATTCAGGACACCGTTCTCCATCTTGGCGTCTATCTTCTCGATGTCAACATCGTCCGGAAGCATCAGCCTCTGGTGGAATTTCTCGTATGAGAACTCGCGCCTGAGGAAGCGGCCTTTCTTCTTCTCTTCCTTGTTCTCGGTCCTCTTCTCCATGTTGATCACGAGGTTGCCCTCGCCGTCGAGCTGGATCTTGAAGTCTTCCTTACTCAGGCCAGGAGCGGCCAGTTCAAGCTCATATTCTTTTTCGTTCTCGATTACATTGATGGCCGGGGCTGTATAACTGGTCCTTTCCATCCAGCCGTTGTCGAAGAAATCATTAAAAATTTCCGGCAGCCAGCTATTTGAAGTTCTTCTTACAGGTAGCATAACGTAAAATTCTTAATGTTCAGCCTTCTGGCCCGCAAGGGCCTTGTTCGCTGATCTTCAGTAACTGAAGACACTTCCATCAACGGCAAATCAGGTGCCAGGCGAAATTCCCCTTCCAAAGAGGAAATATTGTCGCTAAAAGAGGAATAAATGTCCATCTTGAGTGACAAAAAGGCAAAAAACACCTTCAGCCTGCTTTTCAATCAAGATTCTTATTAAATTTGTAGGTTAGGAGAAACAAAACACATCAGATATATGAATACCAACGAAAAATTCGTCATCACCGTTGCCCGTGAAATCGGTTCTGGCGGAAGAACTATCGGACGCAAACTAGCCGCCAAGCTTGGCGTACGCTATTCAGACAAGGAGCTCATCCGTAACCTGAGGGAAAAATTCAACCTGACAACCTATGCAATCGAAAAACTCAAAGGAGAAAAGAAAAGCTGGTTTGCAGAGTTTATCCAGATGGTTGCTCCTGTGCCTAAGGTCGGAATGATTATGGACACGGACAGTAAGTTTATGCAGAATCTTCGCTCAGATGTCACTACAAATGACATCTACAAAGCTGAATCTGAGATCCTTAACGCCATCGCCGATGAAGGTTCATGCGTTATAGCCGGAAGAAGCGGATTCTTTGTACTCAGAGATCATCCTAACAAGGTGGACGTGTTCATTACGGCATCTCGCGAAAATCGCATCCAGAGAATCGTGAAAAAGCAGCATCTTACTGAAACAGAGGCTGAAACCATTATGGATTCCATAGACGAGTCCAGAGAGAACTACGTGAAGCGCTACACTGGAAATAGCCGCTACGACGCCCGCAACTACGATCTGGTTATAAATGCCGACAACCACACTGAAGATGAAATAGTAGACATCATATTGTCTTATATCAAATAGCAATGGCCCATATCATTCATTTGGATGACCATTGCCAGGCCATCCTGCAGGAATATAAAGACAAGCATCCAGTTTTCGAGGAAGCCGAAGCCAAGATAGTGGCTCTTCTTAAACAGGCTCTTGAGGAGGCGGGCATCCATCTAGCAAGCATCGAGTCCAGAATCAAGAAAGAGGACTCCCTCGCCGGCAAGCTGGAAAGGAAAGGCTCCAAGTACAAGGGCCTTTCCGACATTACAGACATCCTGGGAGTGAGGCTGATAACCTACTACATAGACGACGTGGACAAGGTTGCCACAGCCATTGAAAGACTGTTTGACGTGGACTGGGAAAATTCGATAGACAAGCGCAAGCTCCACGACATAGACAGTTTCGGCTACCTTTCGCTGCACTATGTCTGCTCTATGGAAGGATTTCCGTACAGGTTTGAGATCCAGATGCGTACGGTGCTCCAGCATGCCTGGGCCAACCTGGACCACGATACTGGCTACAAGTCAGGGGTGGAGATTCCGAAAAGGTACCTCAGGTCTATGAGCCGCCTGGCGGGAATGCTGGAACTGATAGACGAGGAGTTCAGCAGAATCCGCACCGAGCTTACAGACTACCGCCGCAAAGTGCAGAAGCTTGTGGCTTCAGGCAACCTGGACGAGGTGCCTCTGGACCTGGATTCATTCCGCAGCTTTCTGGACTTGGATCCTTTCCGCCAGATAAACAGGAAGATAGCCGCAGTAAACCAAGCCGAGATACAGGAAGTTTCGCTTCTGCCGTACCTGGCTGTTTTCAAGGGCATCGGCTGCAATACTCTTGGTGACATCCACAACATTATAAACAACAATTTTGACGGCGCATACCAGATTGCCTGCTACCAGATGGGCCTGACAGACCTGGACATCATATCCTCTTCAATTGGGCCGCAGAACCTGTGTATAGCATACATTTTGAAGAAAGGCTGGGGAAAGGGCGGAGTACGCTACTTCTTCGACCTTCTCAACGGCAAGGAAAAGAGCAACGAGATTGTTGCTGAAATGATTGTAGAACAGGCAAAGGAGCTGCCTTTTATGAATCAGTAGAATGGCAAACAAACATATTGATACAGAGCTTCTTGACCGAGCGATAATATTCGCCGTCAAAGCCCACTCCGGAACTGAGAGGCGTGGCAAGGGATTCCCGTACATCGTGCATCCTATGGAGGCCGTTGAGATTGTTTCCACAATGACATCAGACCAGGAACTTCTGGCCGCCGCAGCCCTCCATGACACAGTGGAAGACACATACGTTACCATAGACCAGATCCGGGAGGAGTTCGGAGACAGGATTGCCTCCATCGTTGAAGCGGAAAGCGACAAGTTTGTGGAAGGAAGAAGCGAGAAAGAAAGCTGGCACACCCGCAAGAAGGGCGCCATTGAGAGGCTCGCCAAGGTTTCACGCGATGCAAAAATGGTGGCTCTGGGCGACAAGCTTTCCAACATGAGAGCCATTGCCAGAGACTATTCCGTGAAGGGAGACGAGCTCTGGAAGATATTCCACGTTCACGACAAGAAAGACCACGAGTGGCACTACAGAGGCCTGGCAGATTCTCTCAGGGAACTGGAAGACACGTTTGCCTTCAAGGAATTTGAAATGCTGGTAAACCAGGTATTCGGCGACAAGAAAGAATAATATAACCGCAAGATATGCAGCCAATCAAGATTTCTCTCAGCGATTATGTACTTTCCGGCGGCGGAGCCAACGGAGAGAGCTACAACCACAAGACAGACCCTTCTGTGATGCTCAAGCTTTATTTCCCGGGCAAGATCTCCCAGCCGCTGGACGAGATGCTTATGGCCCGCAAGGTGTATGACCTGGGCATCCCCTCTCCCGAGCCGGGCGACTATGTAGTAACTGAAGACGGCCGCTACGGCATCCGCTTCAAAAGGATCCCCGGAAAGACCTCATATTCAAGAGCAATTGGCGACAATCCTGAAAAGATTCCCCAGTATGTTGGCGAGTTCGCGCAGATGTGCCTGGAACTCCATAAGATCCAGCTGGACCCGAATGAGTTCGAGAACGTGAAGAACCGCTATTACAGGCTTTTGGAAGAGAATCCTTTCTTCACGGTTAAAGAGAAAAACAAGCTGGGAAAATTCATCGCCGACACTCCGGACGAGAACACGGCCTTGCACGGAGACCTCCAGTTCAGCAACGCCATCTTCACCCCTGAGGGCAAGAGATATTTCATAGACCTGGGCGATTTCGGGAGAGGAAACCGCCTGTTTGATATCGGAATGGTTTACCTGTGCTGCTATCTTAGCGACGCTGAATTCATCCAGGAAACCTACCACATGACCAAGACCGTGGCCATGAAGTGCTGGGACACATTCGCCCCTTTGTACTTCGGAGAAGGCATAAGCCTCAAAGACACAGAGGAGATGATACGCCCGTACGCGGGACTCAAGACACTAATCATAGAAAGAGACACCAATTGCCCTATGCCTTGCTTCAGGGCTGCACTTGAATCAGTATTATGAATATAACAGAGTTCGCAAGAAAACATGTAGAAAAGGACATGAAAAGAAGGAGCAGGTGGACCGGACTTCTTCTTATCGTCATCGCCCTGGTGATTCTGGAAGCCATCTCACATGTCCAGGCATACTACGCGAAGGATGGCATCAGGCAAGAAGCCAAGGCAAAAGCCGAAGGCCAGCTTAATGCTGTCAGGAGCGGAATATTGAATGTTGTAAACCAGGCGGAAAGTGCAGTCAGAAACAATGTGTGGCTCGCGCAATGGTGCCTTCAGGTTCCGGACAGCCTGGCCAACATTCCTAAGCTGATCGTGAACAACAACCCTATTATCGCAGGATCCACAATTGCCATTGTTCCAAACTATTACAAGAATCGGCCACTATATTCGCCGTATACTGCAATAACAAACGGAGAAATAATAGAAACGTCCCTGGCAACTCCGGAATATGACTATCCGTCCAAAGAATGGTTTACCAAGCCTATCGAGCTTGACCGCGAATACTGGTCTGAACCTTACATAGATATAGGCGGAGGAGAAATCCTGATGACCACTTTTTCTGTCCCTATCAAGGACAATCAGGGGCGCATAGCAGCCGTGCTCACGGCAGACCTCGACCTTGAGTGGCTCAGCGCTCTGGTGAATGGCATCAAGATATATCCGGGAGCCTTCAGCACTGTTGTAAGCCGCCAGGGAAGACTTATGGTCTCCCCTGATTCCTCCCTTGTAATGACCACTACCATAAACGAGTATGCATCTTCAGTAAAAGACTCGGCAGACCTTAACGCCCTTAACAGGGCTATGCTCAACAGAGAGAGCGGCAATCTGCAAGTCACTGTCAACGGCATCAAGAATCAGGTTTACTATTCTCCTATCGACAAAACCGGATGGGCCATGAACATCATCATTCCGGAAAAAGAGATGTTTGCAAGCCTGAAAAAGCTGGACAATCTTATAAGGATGCTGCAGATTATCGGTCTTCTGCTGCTGGTAATGATTTTCCGCTCTATAGCCAAGAACCAGCTCAAGGTCAAATATATATCGGAGAAGAAGGAAATAATGGAGAACGAGCTGAGGATTGCCAGCGACATCCAGATGTCCATGATTCCTAAGACATTCCCGCCATTCCCTGAAAGGAAGGACATAGACCTTTCCGCTGCCCTGGTTCCGGCAAAGGAAGTCAGCGGAGACCTGTACGACTTTTTCATCCGCGACGAAAAGCTCTTCTTCTGCATCGGCGACGTGTCCGGCAAGGGAGTTCCCGCCTCATTGCTGATGGCCGTTACAAGAAGCCTTTTCCGCAGCATCTGCGCCCACCAGGACAACCCGAAGGATATAGTTACCAGCATAAACAACAGTATGGCAGACATCAACGAAAACAATATGTTCGTAACCTTCATCTGCTGTGTGCTGGACCTCAATAACGGAAAGATGCAGTATTGCAACGCAGGCCACAACGCTCCTCTTCTGCTTACCGACAAGATGCGCGAACTGCCTGTGGATCCTAACCTTCCGCTTGGAGTGATGCACGGAATGAACTACACCCTCCAGGAAGTGAATCTCCACTATGACGATGCAGTGTTCCTCTATACAGACGGCATCACCGAGGCTGAAAACCAGAACCACGAACTGTTCGGGCTCCAGAGGCTGAAAAACGCCCTTTCCGGCAGGAAACCGGCCCAGGAACACCTGAAAAATGTCAAGAAGGCAGTGGCGGCTTTCGTCAAGGACGCTGCCCAGAGCGACGACCTTACGATGCTGTTCTTCCATTATCTGAATCGTCCGGGAGAATCCCGCACTATCCACCTTGACAGCGACGTAAAGCAGATTCCACAGCTCTCTGAGTTCCTGGAATCTATCGCTGAAGAGAAAAAATTGCCTCACGCCCTCTCTTCTAGCATCAATCTTGCATTGGAAGAGGCCGTGACCAACGTGATAATGTACTCCGGCGCTAAATCGGTAGATATAGACGTGGAGTCAAGTGAAGATGAACTTACCTTTACCATAACTGACAGCGGCAAGCCGTTCGACCCTACCCAGGCTCCGGATGTGGACACAAACCAGAGTGTAGGCGACCGAAAGATAGGAGGCCTGGGCATCCACCTCTTCCGCAAGATAATGGACGGCGTTACCTACAAACGCCAAGACAACAAGAACATACTAACGCTAACAAAGAAAATACGATAACAGAAATGAAAACCAAAGTCACCAAAGAAGAAGGCCAGATTACCGTTGCTTTCACTGGCCGGTTAGACACCCCAGCTGCACAGGAAGCTAATCCTGTCATCACCCCGCTTCTGGAAGAGGCAGACAAGACCATCATCCTGGACTGCAAAGACTTGACGTACATCTCCAGTTCCGGACTTAGAATCTTCCTCACCCTCAGAAAGGCCGCTGAAGACAAGGGCGGCAAGATCATCATCCAGAACATCAACGACGACATCCGCTCCGTGTTTATGATGACCGGCTTCCTCAACCTGTTTGAAATCAGGTAAGACAAGCAGAATAACAAAGAACACTTGAAATAAATGATAATGAACACGTCAGCAAAGACCAGATTCAGCGTCAGTGTATTGGCGCTGTCCGCCATAATCCTTGTTGCTTCAGCATGCAGCAAAAAGGAAAAGACAGTTCCCGTAACTGGAATAGAAATACTGCCAAGCTCAATGGAGATGTTCATCGGCCAGAGCCTTCCTGTCCAGGTAAAGACACTTCCCGATAACGCCACCACTGCCGGCAACCTTCAGGTAGATGTAAACAAGCCAAACATAGCCACTTACGAAAACGGGAAAGTGAACGCCCTTTCCGCTGGAAGCGCCAAGCTGATTGCAACTTGCGACGCTGTGAAAACTGAAGCCAACATCAAGGTTTACTGGACAATGAGCAAAGGCAGCCTCTCCTACCCGATTAAGAAGGCTTCTGGCTGGAAGGTTTACGACTCTCCAGGAGTAATCAGTTACTATGAAGCGGATTTCACAGACGGTACCGAGCATTTCATTATGATGCTGATGCACCGTGACCTTGGAAAGAAGATAGACGTTTCCAAACCGCTTGCGTCTCTTGACAAATTCGACACTTGCTTCTTATGCTCTGTGAGAAACAACAACGACAACGACATCACCATCTACCTCAGCAGAGACGAAAATCCTGTCATAAGAAACGAGATGTGGGATGTGCTTCCAATTACCGCCACCGGATATTTCAGCCTTGAAATGGTTACAGGCAAGGGCTATGTGGCAAACATAGACGTTTCCCTGAGCAACGGCCAGAAGTGGAAACTCTACTACGAAGGCCCTATCACCTTCGAAAACGCTGGCGACTACTAATATGAAAATCTGCGTAATAGGCGGAGCCAATCTGGACATAACGGCCACCTCGGATGCCCCTTTCCGTTCAGAAGATTCCAACCCCGGGAGGGTGCGCACTTCGTTTGGAGGCGTTGGCCGCAACATTGCCCACAACCTTTCTTTGCTTGGACACCAGGTTACCTTCCTCACCGTCTTCGGCGATGACATTTTCGGCAAATCTATCGCAGAGTCCTGCAAAAAACTCGGAATGGACATCTCCGCCTGCCAAATCGCAGAAAACGCTCCCAATCCTTGCTTTGCCTCAATCAACGATTCTGACGGACGAATGATTGGCGGCATCGCTGATATGGATACAACAAACCTTATTACACCGGAGTGGCTTGAACAAAGGAAAGCAAAAATAGATGAAGCCGACATAGTTGTGGCCGAGGCCAACCTCCAGCCAGAAACGATTGCCTGGCTTATGGACAGCTGCAAGGCTCCTTTGTACCTGGATGCCGTTTCCGGCCCTAAGGCAAAGCGCATAGCCCAGGCCTTTGAAATAGCCGCCCATCCACACTTCCACTCTATCAAGTACAACCGCCTGGAAGAACACTCTCTCAGCCACTTGCAGCATCACGGCCGCCACTTCATCAGCCTTGGCAAAGACGGCCTGAAAACCCAAACGCAAACCTTCCCCGCCTATCCGATTGCAAAGGAAAAGATCAAGAACATGACCGGCGCCGGAGACGCCCTGTTTGCAGGCATAATCCACAAAGGCCCGAACGCCACAATTGATGAAGCTGCACAGTTCGGCCTCAGATGTGCCGCTCTCACCCTTGAAAGCCCCGAAGCTGTAAACCCTGAACTCAAAACTCTTTCTTTATGAACAAGCACTTGGAATTATCTCCCGAAGTCAAAACCGCAATAGAGCAAGGCAAGCCAGTTGTAGCCCTGGAATCTACCATTATCTCCCACGGAATGCCTTATCCTCAGAATGTTGAGACCGCCCTTATGGTAGAAGACGTCATCCGTAAGGAAGGAGCGGTTCCTGCTACCATAGCCGTTATTGGCGGCAAATTAAAGGCCGGTCTGACCAAAGAGGAAATCGAGTATCTGGGCAAAAAAGGGCCAGCGGTTACCAAGGCTTCCAGAAGAGATCTTCCCGTGCTTGTGGCCCAGAAAAGAGACGGCGCCACCACCGTTGCCACCACTATGATCATTGCCCACCTTGCGGGTATAAAGATCTTTGCCACCGGCGGAGTCGGAGGAGTTCATCGCGGAGCAGAAACCACTATGGATATTTCTGCCGACCTGGAGGAACTTTCCCGCACTCCTGTTATGGTTGTTTGCGCCGGAGCCAAGTCTATCCTGGATCTTGGCCTCACCCTGGAATACCTGGAAACCAAGGGAGTACCGGTTATCGGCTACCAGACAAACGAGCTTCCGGCCTTCTACACCAGAGTCAGCGGCTTCAGGGTTGACTACAGGATTGACACTCCTGAAGACCTTGCCTCTGCTTTCAAAGCCCAGCAGGAAATGGGCCTGCACTCCGGCATGCTTGTCACCAACCCAATCCCTGAAGAATGGTCTATGGATCCAAACTATATTAACCAAGCCATTGAGCAGGCCGTCAAAGAAGCCAAAGATCAAGGCATCCACGGCAAGGAAACCACCCCGTTCCTCCTTGCCAGGGTAAAAGACCTTACTGGCGGAGACAGCCTCAAGGCCAACATCCAGCTTGTTTTGAACAACGCCCGCCTGGCCGCCCGCACCGCCCGCAACCTCTAACAAACAAACAAAAACATAATATGAAAAAGGCATTCATTCTCTCCGCAGTCATAGCAATATCCGCCCTGCTTTCATCCTCCGTCCAGGCTTTCGCCCAGGATACAGAAACCAAAACTGTAAAGTATACTCCTGACCTGAAAGCGATAGAAAAGGTTGTCAATAAAGACCGTGCCCGCTATGACAGCCTCACAGAAAGCTTCCTCAAGATGGACTCCACCACTGTTTTCACTCCAGAAGAAGTGGCCATCATCTATTACGGCTACGCATTCACCAGCCATTATGCTCCTTACGGCAACTATGACAACATAAGGGAACTAATTCAGAAAGAAGATCTTGAAAAAGCCAAGGCAGAAGCCCTGGAAGCACAGATAAACAATCCTGTTTCACTTGAACTCTTGTATGATCTTTTTATTATCGCTGATCGGACCAAGGACAAAGAGCTGTTTAAAAACATTACCTTGAGAATGCAAACCATTCTTTTCCATATCTCAAAATCCGGCAGAGGCACAGAAGACTCTCCAATGTATGTCATTAATGTCACAGACGAGTACATCTTCCTGAATTTTGCCGGCGTAGGCCAGATACTCGGCCAGTCTTTGGTCAACACCCCTTCAGGACAGTGCGACAAGATGGACTTCAAGCTAGAGGATGACAACGAGAACACCTACACTTTCTATTTCAACGTAGACCTCCCGCTCTCCCACTTGAACAAGTTATTTGACTGATTTCTCGTATATTGATATATCATTCAACCAAATAACATGCATACCTGGTAAGCAAAATGTCCTCAACAGAACGTGCTGCTGTTTTTGCCAATTCAACATTCAGTATTAAGTTCACTACTGCAAATCTACACCCGTTCCACCCATCAAATTGAACTGTCGCATATTTTGCGTCAGTTCAAGCATCTTTAAGTTCTTCTTTCAACGAAATGTGTTAGCAATTACCATCAATCTTTTTCTTCACATCCTCCACCTCTTTAACAAGCTGCTGTTCACTAGGCATACACAGCTTATATCTGCTTGCCACAATGCTCTGATTGTCTTCTGGAAGACTCATCCTGACTACTGTATCATTCTTGTCTACGCATAGCAAGATTCCCAATGTAGGCCCCTCCTCCTGCAGTTTCTCGCATCTGTCATAATAATTTACATACATCTGCAACTGCCCCAAGTCCTGATGAGTAAGTTTCTCAGTCTTGATTTCTATTACAACAAAGCAACGCAGAAGCCTGTTATAAAGCACGAGATCCACAAAGAACTCATCATCCTCCAGCATTATCCTTTTCTGCCTGGCCACAAATGAAAAGCCCTTCCCCATTTCCAGAAGAAACTCCGCCAGATGTGAGATAATGGCACTCTCCAAATCTTTCTCGTAATATGATGCTTTCTTCTCTAATCCCAGAAATTCAAGCACCATTGGATCCTTTATAACCTCAGAAGGCGCTTCCGGAATCCTTTCTTTTCGAGCCACAGCTAAAACAGACTCTTTGTCATTGCTTAGCAGCAGTCTTTCATACAGCATTGAGTTTATTTGCCTCTCCAACTCTCTACTTGTCCAGGCATTATTTACAGCCTCCAATTCATAATACTCTCTTTTAGAAGCATCCGAAATAGCTATAAGTAATTTATATTGAGTCCAATTTAATTGCGTCCGCAATGCGGACGCAATTGGAAACAGTTTATAAAACTGCCTGCTTTTCTCCAATTGTCTTTTGGAGAATCCACTCCCGTATTCCGGCTCCAGCCTCTCCGCCAGCTTCCTAATCAAATAGCTCCCGTAATCCGCTCTCTTCTTCCCATGCTGCTCTTCCTCGAATATCTTCTTCCCGATATTCCAGTACATCTGCACCCTGCTGAAGTTTACACTCCTGACTGCATTTGCCCTTGCACCATCAATAATCCCCTTGATTTCCCCGACAAACGCCTCTTTCAAGTTTTGTTTCTCTTCCATCACAATCACATTTAGATTCACTCTCGCAAATCTACACCAACCCCACCCCCTCAACCAAACCATCCGGTAAATTTTACCTTATACAATCGTAGAATCGTACGGAAATGAACAACATTTTGCAACCATCCCACCACAAACAAAAAGCGGCCGAGCAACCTCGACCGCAAATCCTGCTTTACCTTTTCCTTCCTGCCTTGCCGCCCGCACCGCCCGCTTCCTCTAATTAAAGGCAGAAGACGCCTACTTGTACTTCTGGAAGTTATACTTTTCTCTCAGCGATGCCTTTACCTCTTCATCCTGGTGAGTGAAATACCCTTTCCACCCAGGACAGAAATTGATATGCCACCTCCAGAACCTTCCCATCAAAGACTTCGGGTTCTTGTCATACTTTGCCCTGAACGGACAGGTTTCACATCGATACTGTTTTGCCATAATTGTTATTATATATCAATTTCCTTTATCCCAATACTACATCCAGCACCATCATCAGGGCAAACCCCACCGCAAAGCCAACAGTCCCCAAATTAGAATGCAATCCTTTTGATGTTTCAGGAATCAGTTCTTCCACAACCACATACAACATCGCTCCAGCTGCAAACGCCAGCAAGTAAGGCATCATAGGAGTAAAGACAGATGCCAGAACGATTACAAGCGCTCCCCCTACCGGCTCTACCACCCCGCTCAGGCATCCGAGAAGGAAAGACTTGCTCCTGGAATTGCCTTCTGCTTTCATCGGGACAGAAATGATTGCCCCTTCAGGGATATTCTGTATGGCGATACCTATGCTTACCGCAAACGCTGCCGCCATTGATATTTCTGCCCCTGAAGTTATCGCCCCCACAAGCGTAGCCCCCACTGCCATTCCTTCCGGCAGATTGTGGATAGTTACCGCAAGCATCAGCTTTGAAGTGCGTGAAAGGCGGCTTCTAGGACCTTCTGCATCGCCTGAGGAATGTATATGTGGAGTTATGTAATCTATCAGCAGCAGAAATCCGAACCCGCAAAGAAGCCCCACAGTTGCATGCCAAACGTTTCCGATTGTAATGCTCGGAATCAGCAGGCTCCATACCGAGGCCGCCACCATCACTCCCGACGCAAACCCAAGCATCAGCTTCTGCATCCAGGCAGAAATCTCCTTCTTCAGGCAAAACACGAACCCTGCCCCCACTACAGTTCCTGCCAGTGGTATCATCAATGCTGTCAGAATCTCTTTCATCTCGGCACAAATATACCAAGAAATACTTTTATTCTCAGCGACAAGATCTTACTTGACACCGCGCTTTACGGCGGCATCAAACTCCTCCTTTGTACAAGGCTTTCTCATTATCCAATATGGAGCCGTAGAAACGCTCCCGTAGCTGCTGGCGGTGCTATTTTGATTATTCTACGACTTATTCACGAGCTTGCCTACAATTCCACTCGCAAAACGCTCATCAGTTTCATGCTTCAATAAGAAGCCTAGAAGTATCTTCTGATCCTCAGTGATATTCGCAGTTTTTATGAACTCCAGATTATTATTGCTGAACAGAACAGAAAGTTTACCATCAGTCATATTATTCAAAGATCTCTTAATGTCATCTTCCGAGGTTTGATCATAGGTAAAAATCGTTATGTCCTTTGATTGCTGACTATCAAAACTTGCTGAATGCCTGAAAAAAGATGTGAAATACTGTTTATCGTTTTCTCCTAACGAGTGTCCGAAAAATATCACTTCATCCGCTTCCCGCAAGCTCTTAACCAGTCCAGGCGGCCTAAAATATGGATCCATCGCCTTTTGTAAAAAGTCATAATCCTTTTCTATTGACAAATCATCCCTTGTTCCGATAATAATTTTTCCTCCCTCGCAACTACCATGCATATAATGCACTGGTATATTTAGATTAATCCCTAAATCTGGGAAACGAGTGTAATTAAAAGAAAAAATCTCCAAAGATGCTCCAGCACTCACCGCCCGAGAAAGAGCACTTAGTAGATTAGCTGAGACACAGGTAGTTAAATTAGACTTATATAATAGCTCAACAGACTTCAGATATTTGCAAAGCCCTTCCTTAATTAATGAAAACGACCGCTTATTTCGCCACTCCAGGGGATATTCAAAATCAGAATGATAAGGAACTGAGACTTTACATACAGGGGTATTCTCTATGATAATGTAACCTTTTTTAAGCAACGATCTAAAAGCAGCACTATTTCCCAAAAAGTTAAGTTCAATAGTCAAACTGTAACTTGAACTCTCCCGAAGAAATTGTAATTCCTCTTCACTAACAATATCGCTTTTATCTCCCCTGATAGCAAAGGAATGCATCTCATTCTCGATATCATACCATCTAACAGCATCCAAATTGTCAGCCACTGACTATTCAAATGCCGAATAAGGGGTGATGGATAATCTTTAGGACAAAACTCGGACTCCCAAAAATCTTTGTAAGAAGTTTTGAGGCCCAGGTCGAGATCAAAGCCATTGCCTATTACTAGAACGATCTTCCTAGACTCACTCATAAAAGTTGCCTCTATAAATCAACGCTCAAAACAAAGTAAGCTCTTTCTCCTCTGGATTATGTTTGCCTTTTAAATAGTCTTTAATTGCATCTTTGATAGCAGAAGATAAAAAAGTAGGAACCGCATTACCTATTTGCAAATGCTTATCCCCACGCCTCCCACAGAAAACATAGTTATCCGGGAAGCCTTGTAGACGAGCGCCTTCTCGAGTAGATAAAGGACGAGGGTCTTTAGGATGAACACATCTTGAAGATGAAGGACAGCCTAAATTTCTCGTTATTGTTGTACTTGGTTTGTTCCACCATAACCTACAATAGCAATTTGCAAATCCACTCTTTGGTCTTAGATCTTCTGGAATATCCTTTGGAGATCCACCATCTGGCAGTGCTTCCATAAGGGCAACTAACCTTTCACTATTTTTTGGAACTTCATGATCAACAATTTCAGATGGGGCATTTTCTCTCATCAATTTTTGATAGCTATTTTGTGGCTTTTTAGAGTAATGAGTACCACATTCTCCAGTCTTAATAGAAGGAAGATCTCCTAATGCCTCACCAAGAGTTACATAAGGTTTTAATGATTTATTCTTAGGAGATCCTAATTCTGGATTATAGTGAGTTGGCTTGGGATATGTGAATGGTTTGTCAGACAGAGTTCCTACCAAAATAACTCTTTCTCTTATCTGGGGTGTGCCATAATCCGCAGCATTAAGAACCTTCATTTGTAAATGATAACCGATAGAAGCAAATAAGGAAGATATTGTTTCTATTAACTCACCCTTTTGCATAGAAAGAAGTCCCTTGACATTTTCAAAAACAAAAACCTTCGGTCTTAATTCTTTCAATATGCGATAATATTCTTGGAATAGCTTTCCTCTTGGATCATCAATTAATCTTTTTCCCACAGTTGAATATGCCTGGCATGGCGGTCCCCCTACAATTACATCAATATCGCCTTTCTTCAGTGCGAGATCTCTTGTCAGGTCCTCAACAGAGAAGTCCTTTATATCTTTATTGTACATCTTTACTGACGGATGGTTCTTACTGTAAGCCTCTGCCATCGGCTTTAATATTTCATTGGCAGCAACAATCTCAAATTCAGGGTCATGTGCAAATCCGTAACTAAGCCCACCAACACCCGCAAATAAATCTATTACCCTATAAGTCATTTTAGTAAAATCTTATTTTTACAAATATACAATTTTAAGGAAATATTCCAAAATGGAATATTAAAAAAGTATATTTATTTTTGTCAAGGTGAGAGCACATTTCGATTCTAAATCTAAAGAGAGGCAAAAGATTGCCCATAAATTATACCTAGTTCGCACACAACTAGGTATTACTCAAGTTTTGCTTCAAAAAGAGGGAATAATATCTCAAAGCCATTTATCTAAAATTGAGAATGCGGAAATAAATATTTCTGCAATAATGCTACATGCGCTTGCAAAGCGCTATGGAAAGGATATGTCATATTTCTTCGAATAACATATGAGTACATACAGAAATCGTTCTGAAGGTTGGAGACATGCCAAAGTCTCAGGACACGAAAATGAGGAAGATGTTGAACAGTTTTTTCAACATGATGACTTTAGGAGACACATTGAAGAAAGGTTAGGAGTTCCAAGAATTGTCCAAGCCACAGTCGGAGGCATATGTGAAAAAAATGTCTCTAGTATTTTAGGGGACCTTACAAAGTCTAAAACGGATCTCAGGCTCGTGCTGGAAGATGGAAAGAACATTAATATTTCTATTAAGAAAAGCAGTGGAGGGCAAGTCTACCTAATAGGAGTAGATAGATTCATTGCTGGCTTTGAGCTACATTTCAAGAAGATAATACCTAAAGATGTCAAAGAGGCTTTATATCTTTTCTTTTTTGGTCATACTCAAACAGATAAGATTTTAGAAGACCCTACTATTACAGGAGATCTTAGTACACATGCATTACGTTATGTAAAAAAACGGCACCGCCTTACAGAAACTCTTTTAAGACGATACAATTCAAATATGGCTGATGCATTGATTTCATGGTTTAATGAGAATAAAGGCCTTATTGCAGATTTCTGTTTCTCTAAAGGATTAGCTGCTAATAAAGGAGATTGGGCGGATTATGTATGGTATATTAACCTTCTAGGTGAAGATAGTTTTGATACAATCTATCCGATTAACGATATAGTCTATGCTGTTGACTTGTCTTCAGATAAGGTTTTTTATGGCAACCGCCAAGGAGGAACAACTATCCAACTTCCTTTTGGTTTTGTTCAATGGCATCAAGAACAAATCCAGTTTCATCATAATCTTGACAAAATAGTCGAAATCCTCCCTAATGGTATATAACACATGGGAGCATTTCTACAACTATCCACAATTTTGGGGGACTTATCAACTGTTGCAAAAAAGTTGAACTACCCAGAATCAAGCATTTGCATCCTTCGTGGAGATATTGATGAACTTCATAATAAGTTCCCTTCAACATATGACAATTTGATTTCTTGTTACCATAATCGAGACAACAGATTGCCTATTCTTTATGGTCAAGACTTAGTTGCCTCTTGGCTATATGAGGATTATCTTATGCACAAGTTAAAAATTGTAGGGCTCGATATTGTAGGATCTGGAACAGATAAGAATCGAGAAATTCTTCCCAATACTATTGTTTCTACTGATAGCGACTGTCTGGTTTCTTACAATGGTAAAAAAAGGAGACTTGAGCTAGTGAATGATCATAAAGGGTTCTGGAAAAAAACACATAAGTGTCATCTGCGAGACCAAAAGTTCAAAAAGATAGTTGAAACTGATTCCATTCTTCTTGGTATCTCTACCAAAGATAATACTTATTTTATAATAGATAATATCTTAACAGTACCTTCTAAATATCTTCCTTTTCATACTCTTTGGCATAAGCCAGCTCAAGAACTAACTATAATGGAGACAGACCTTTGCCTTATAGACTATAACACTATTTCCGAACAGATAAAAGGGATGATAATGTAATTCCTTTACTAGCTATAATTGTTACCTTGGCCAATACGAATATACACTTCAGAATGTCGCGGATACACTCATCGGGGACAAAACCGGAAATACGGCTGAGGAGAGCGCTGTGGCATCTGGGGTTCAGGTACAGAGTGAATGATCCTCGCTTGCCAGGTAAGCCGGATATAGTGTTTGGGCGGTACAGGACAGTGGTTTTTGTGCACGGATGCTTCTGGCACGGGCACCAGGGGTGCAGCCTGTACACGGTGCCAAAAACCAATGTGGAGTTCTGGGTTTCCAAGGTGGAGAGGAACAAGGTTAGGGATTCTGCAGTGTGGAGGAGGCTGGAAGCGCTTGGGTGGAAGGTGGTGGTCGTGTGGGAGTGCCAGCTGAAGAAAGCAGTGTTTGAGGAAACTGTTTTGAGGGTTAAGGATGAGATTGTGTCCGGTGGAAAGGAATATCGGGAGAGGATTGCCTTGGCCAGACAGTTAAGGGAGAAGAGCCGGAAAGAACAAGCCGAGAGAAAGGCCAGAAACAAGTATTTCAGTCAGGAAATCAAGGCAAAGTATAGTCGCTGAGATTGTTATTTTACGTTGATCAAAAACGTTAACCACAAAATTTTTAACTCTGTCGGGTAAATTTTACAGTCTTGCAACCGCTTATCTGCGGAATCCTTTTCCTTTGAATCATTGAAATATCAGAAAGAATGATGAAGGAGAAGAACGATAAAAAGGGAAAGAAAAATCAAACAAAAAAACAGCAAAGAAAACAGAATAAAAAAGCAGCGACAAGTTGCATAATAATGCAACCTTTATTACCTTTGCAATCGACAAGACGAATCTTGACATACGGAGGATACTTTGAGGCTTTTATGAACTTAGAACAGAATATGAAGGGAACATATTCAGGACTTTCTTCATTTTTGACTCAGACAATGTTGTTGTACTGTTTAACGGTTTTAAGAAAAAGACTCAACAAACACCCCAAAATGAGATTGACAAAGCAAAACTAATAAAGAAAGCATACTATGAAAGAACATGTAAATGACAATAAAATAAGAGATTACGATATTGTTCTAGATACAGAATTCGGCACTCCGGGAAGTAAAGAGAGAATCAAGGCAGAAGAAGAAGCTTATGCTTTTTATTCAGGACAGATTCTTAAGGATGCTCGTGTAGGAGAGAGTGTGACTCAAAATGAATTGGCATCAAGAATAGGAAGCACCAAAAGCTACATTTCAAAGATTGAAAACGGAGTGATGGTCCCAAGTGTCGGAACTTTCTACCGCATAATCAATGCACTAGGACTTCAGGTTGAAATTACCAGGGCAAGAAAATAAGCGGTTGTAAACCTGCCAGGCGTGCTGGAGTGGCTCAGGATAGGATTTTGTGGAGCTGCTATGCTTGGCTACGGGTGTGGACGGGATGAAGAATTCCGCCTGAAGTTCTTGTTTGAACGGAGCCCAGTTGCCACAGATGATGCCGTCGTGGGCGATGACGGGCTGGAAGATGCCGCTGTTGTTGTGGGCCTTGTGGCGATGTTCCTGGGGCAGGACTATGTCTCTGCTCTTGTAGCCAATCAGATATTCATCGTATGGAGGAATCAGAAGATATTTGCCTTGGCGGAAGCCTCGAGTGCGGCAGTTTTCGGTAAGGTAGAAATCACGGCCATTAATATGCTCTTTATGAATTGAAGTGCTAAGGAGTTCAATGCCCCTTCTGCAATCGCTGACATTAAGGCCGGACCACCAGACAAAGTCCTCGAGAGTGGCAGGCTGGCGGCTCTGGAAGTACTTGCGGGTGAAGTTCATAAGAGCCTCGTCCCTGTCGGTTTTGCCAGGGTGTGGGCCTACTTTATTTGATGCCAGAGCGTATGTGGCCTTCATGGGAAGGAGGTCTCCGCTGCAGAGAGTGCCGGTAAACTCGGCCATACGGATGTGGTAGGACAGCCTGTGGTCATCCATAGTTATATCTTTCTCTTTCAGAGCCTGTTTGAAATCTTCTTTGGTTGCGCTTCCTCTGTCAGATGCTGTTCTTGAGAGAATATCTCTGATTTTTGCCTGTTCTTTAGCCGGGATGGAGATCTTGTTGCTGGCCATCCAGCCTTTAGTGACGGCGATGGCTTTGGGAGCGCAAAGGTCCAGCATCCACCAGTAATCTTGTGCGCTCACCAGCTGCCAGGTACCCCTCATAAGGTGAAGGCGGATGATGCTTCCGCTGTCAAATGCATCCTTGAATGCCTTGGCGGAAGGCTTCTTGGTGCGCATGGCCACAGCCCAGCGCATCATGCGGTATTCCTGTGCCTGAATGGCGCACAAATGGCGTACAACCTCAGCCGGATCGGTGAACTGAGGTGCTGCAAGCTGCTGGTTGAGAAGACGAATAACTACAGGGTTCATCGCAGTGCATTAGATAAATACCTGTCTAATAGAGAAATCCGAAAGCCCACAATGGGATCTTCTTGCCTGAAGCCATATCTATGTCATCCAATGCCAATGCTGCATTGGCAATATCTTTGGAATTAATCTGAGAAAAATCTTTACCTGCCCCTCCTACTTCAATTACAATGCTTTTGTCTATACGGTAGTCTCCTGTTTGAAGCCCGCCATATTCTACAATATGCCCAGCTGAGGAAAGTTGGTTGCAGAAAAATGTCTCCCTCAAAGTACCTCTTTCAGGCTCCTTTATAGCAAAAGCATAGCTAAGGTTAGTATTATCCAGAAGTATCTTGTCAGGTTTCTGTAAATCTGTAATCATATCAATCTCAGTAAAAAGATTCCTGATAAGCTTTGCTTCATCCATAAATCTCAGATACCGGACTAAGGTAACACGGTCTATGCTGACACTGGAAGAAAGCTTTGACAAATCAACTTGATAAGGCAACATTTCAGAAATCACATTCAGCAGAGCTTTGATTTTCCTTGTGTTGACCATGTTTACACCGCGAAACTTCGTCAGTTCTACCTCGATGATATAGTTGGCAACGCTCTCTACCAGTGTTTTATAAGTATTCTTTTTTTCAAAAGAATACGGATAATAGCCAAATCGCAAATAATCTTCAAAAAACTCCAGAGGACGATATAAAGACCTGATTTCCAAACAATATCCAGAAGCCTTTTCTAACAGCTGATCCAATCGTACCGGTTCAATTTTCTTACCGGTTCTGAACCACAAATACTCTCGGAAAGAAAGGCCGGACATATCATATATATCCTGACGTCTGGAAAGATCTGCCTG
The DNA here is from genome assembly GCA_017962375.1 of Bacteroidales bacterium. GTDB lineage: Bacteria > Bacteroidota > Bacteroidia > Bacteroidales > UBA932 > Egerieousia. The sequence goes on along the minus strand of JAGCVJ010000009.1, from coordinate 89,912 downwards.
CCCGTCATTCAACTGAAGCAAGGACGAGCCGCTCAAAACCACTTTAAGATCGCGATATAAATCGTAAATCTCTTTAATCTCCCGGCTCCAACCCTCATATTTATGAATCTCATCAATGAACAGATGCTTGCCACCCTGGCGGACAAATGCTGCAGCAGTGTCAAGCAACGTGTGCGAAGCAAAATATGAAGAGTCTGCAGAACAGTATAGCACATGCCTGTCAGAAATACCATAATGCTTAAGAATATACTGCTGCATCAAAGTAGACTTGCCAACACCTTTAGGTCCTCTGATCAGGACCAGCCTTGACTCCCAATCGATTTTAAACATAAGTTCCCGCTCAAAAGCTGTAGGAACACCAGAAAGATATTCAGAATGCCGCTCAAACAGTAAATCCATAGCCTATTGTTTTGGGCAAATGTACACTTGTTTATCGTAATAAACAAATTTTAGCGATTTTTGTTTATCGCGATAAACAGATTTGTTTTCCTAATACGGCCACCAGGAAGGTTTGGTGTAGGCCCCTTGCTGCTCGAAGAGTTTGCGCTCGTCTGCCCAAGCCTGGTTGAAGAATACGGAGTCTGCGCGGTCTATGTAAAGAATGCCTTCCAGATGGTCTGTCTCGTGCTGGAAGATGATGGCGGTGTAGCCCCCTATCGTGTCGGTTTTCTGAGCGTTGGAGTTGATGTCGTAGTAAGAGACAATGATGCTGTCAGAACGGGGAACGATGCCTCTGTAGTTAGGAACGGAAAGGCAGCCTTCCGGGCCGGACTTGATGTTCTGGCTCAAGTATGTGATGTGGACGTTGGCGTAAGGTTCAATGGGCTTGTTGTCTTTGTCATAGCGCATTACAGCAATCATCCTGAGGTTCAACAATGCCGCTCAGGCAGCCGAGCAGGAAAGACTTGGCTCTGGAGTTGCCGGCAGCCTTCATCGGAACGGAGATGATGGCTCCTTCCGGGATATTCTGAATTGCAATGCCGATGCTGATTGCAAAGGCTGAAGCTAGAGAAACAGCAGAAGCAGAAGATGCCGGCGTAGCGGATGATACTGAAGCTGTTGCGGCAATGAGCGCTGCACCTACAGCCATGCCTTCCGGAAGGTTGTGGATAGTAACAGCAAGCATGAGCTTGGATGTATGAGAAAGCCGGCTTTTAGGACCCTCGGCCTGGCCGTCAGGATGAAGATGCGGAGTTATATAGTCTATCAGCAGCAGAAAGGCAAAGCCGGCAAGAAGGCCTATGACAGCAGGAAAAACGCCTGATAACGATACGCCTGCAGAAGCGGATCCAAGTTCCAAGCTAGGAATCAGCAGGCTCCAGACAGAAGCCGCAACCATTACTCCCGAAGCAAAACCGAGCATGAGTTTCTGCATCCAGGAAGAAATCTCCCTCTTCAGAAAGAAAACAAAGGCGGCGCCGATTACGGTTCCGGCTAGAGGTATAAGCAGAGCTGTCAGGATTCCATTCATAAATCATTGCAAAGATACACCAAAATCATTGTTGATGTTATTAGGCTAGGGCGCTCTGTTTTTTATGATAATCCTGGATTATTTCAATAGGAACAATTGCAGATTAGATTGTTGTTCCATTTCGTAAAAGTAAAATCTTTAGGGGCGGACAGAGTCAATTTTACCGTTTGGCATTCGCTTTTGGGGAAGATGGGTTTTCTTTGATGGGTTGAACTAAAAGAGAGATTCATGGAAAAGAAAATCAGTGAATGCTTTGTTGTTGAAGAAAACGGAATACTGTTTACCCTATCTAGCAATAAAACAACAGTATTTGGTCACATAACTCCTGAAACAGGACTTGTGCCGGCACCTATTAAATTGGAACTGGGTAACGCAAAATACGGTAGAATTCACATAGAACTCAGGCATGGCCGGCAAATTTCTAGGGCAGGATTTAATAGTATAGAGGCCTTCGTGGAATATGTAGCTGGGAATTACAATAAGATATTAGAAGGCAAGCAATACACCATTGGAAACGGGACTCATCTATTACAGCTTCAAGATTCACATAACAATACGTTATATATTGAACTGATAGGAGATAAGGGATTCTGGAGAGTGAACAGTGGTGGTATTTTCAGAAAAGGATACGGAAAAGATAAGAAGGTTGTGTGGTCTGCTTCCGAAGTGCAGAAAGAGCAATCTGTTGCTCATAATACTTTGCTGGCGGGGAACTTAACAGATAATACACCTGCCACGAACGGAACTGTATCCCAACCTTCTAACCGCAAAGTTAAAAGTTCCTCAGAACAAAACAAATAAATCTCTGAAAAGAGAAAACAAGATTGACTTATTTGTATGGCCACCAGGCTGGTTTGGTGTAGGCGCCTTGCTGCTCGTAGAGTTTGCGCTCATCTGCCCATTTCTGGTTGAAATAGACAGTGTCTGCGCGGTCTGTGTAGAGGATGCCTTCCAGGTGGTCTGTCTCGTGCTGGAAGATGATGGCAGTGTAGCCGGCAATAGTGTCGGTACGGTAAGTTTTTGCGTTAATGTCGTAATATGAGACAATTATGGAGTCTGCCCTTTTTACTTCTCCGCGATATTTGGGAATGGAGAGGCAGCCCTCAGGACCGGTCTTTTCAGTTTTGCTGTATTCCAGAATGTGGACATTGGCGTAAGGCTCGATAGGCTTGTCTTCTTTGTCATAGCGCATAAGAGCAAGCATCCTCAGGTTGAGGCCAACCTGAGGGGCGGCGATGCCCACTCCATCCTGGCTTGGATCCTGTACGGTGGCAAGGAGGTTCTTGGCAAGAGTCTGGAACTCTTTGCTTTGCAGTTCTTCAGCGGTGAAATCTCTGGACTTGTTTCTCAGGATGAGGCTGTCTGCCCTGTCGGTGACAACAGTCAGATACATCACGGAATCGGACTGGTTTATGATCATAAGCTCGTGTTCCGTGAAGGTGATGCCATTGTTTTCAGGATTGGCTTGGGCGGAGTTGTTGCCTGATTTGCAGGATGATATAGAAATAGCCGCAATAACGGCAAAAGCGGCTGTTAAAGTCGCGGAGGAAAAAGATTTCAGGAATTTCATGGCACTTGGTTTATTTCATCTTGAAGGTGTCCTTCAGGGTGACGGTGCGATTGAATACAGGATGGTCTGGCGTGGTGTCAGGATCCTTGAAGAAGTAGCCGGTGCGCTCGAACTGCACGGCAATGCCGGAGTTGTCTTCCAGTAGAGCAGGCTCGGCGTATGCGGTAACAATGTCCATGGAGTGAGGGTTGAGGAAGTCCTTGTAGTCTGAGCCTTCCGGAATCTGGTCCATGTACTGCTCGGTGAAGAGGCGGTCTACCAGCCTTACTTCCAGAGTCTTGGCATAAGGAATGCTAACCCAGTGGATGGTGCCCTTGACGCTTCTCCACTCCCCTGCTCCAGGCTTGGAGGTCGGGTCGTAAGTGCAGATGATCTTGGTTATGTTGCCGTCTGCATCCTTTACTATGTCTTTGCACTTGATGATGTAGCCGTACTTCAGGCGGACTTCTCCGCCAGGCTGGAGACGGAAGTACTTCTTAGGAGGATTTTCCATGAAGTCTGCTCTCTCTATGTAAACGTGGCCGGTGAATGGAATGCGGCGCTTAGGACCATCAGGGAAGGCAGGGTTCAGCGGAGCCTCAACCCAATCTACCTGGCCTTCCGGCCATCCCTCGAGTTCCAGCTCAACTGGGTCAAGCACAGCCATATAGCGGTTGCTTCTTGCGTTCAGGTCTTCTCTTACGCACCACTCCATAAGGGAGAGGTCAATTATGTTGTCGCGCTTTGCAACGCCAACTTTCTCGGCGAACATCTTGATGCTCTCAGGAGTGTAGCCTCTTCTCCTGATACCGCAGATGGTAGGCATTCTCGGATCGTCCCAGCCTCTAACGTAGTTGTTTTTCACAAGTTCCAGAAGCTTTCTTTTGCTCATCACTGTATAGGTGAGGTTAAGCCTGGCGAACTCGTACTGATGGCTCGGGAAGATTTCCAGCTTCTCTATAAACCAGTCATACAGAGGACGGTGAACGTCGAACTCCAAGGTGCAGATACTGTGGGTGATACCCTCTATGGAATCGCTCTGGCCGTGGGCATAGTCGTACATCGGGTAGATGCACCACTTGGTGCCCGTGCGGTGGTGAGGAGCGTAGTTGATGCGGTACATTATAGGATCGCGGAAGAGCATGTTAGGATGAGCCATGTCTATCTTGGCCCTGAGAACCTTCTCCCCTTCCTTGAACTTGCCGTCACGCATGTCGCGGAAAAGCTGGAGATTTTCCTCCACGCTGCGGTCGCGCCAAGGAGACGGGGTTCCCGGCTTCTGGACAGTTCCCCTGTTGAGGCGGATCTCTTCCAGAGACTGGTCATCTACGTATGCCAAGCCCTTCTCTATCAACTTCTCAGCCCAGTCGTAAAGCTGCTGGAAATAGTCGGAGGCATATCTCTCCTCTGCCCAGTTGAAGCCCAGCCAACGGATGTCGTTCTTGATGGAATCTACATACTCCACGTCTTCCTTTGTAGGGTTGGTGTCGTCAAAGCGGAGGTTAGTCTTTCCGCCGTATTTCTTTGCCACGCCAAAGTTCAGGCAGATGCTCTTCGCGTGCCCGATATGGAGATAGCCGTTCGGCTCCGGAGGGAAACGGGTTAGTATGCTTTTGTGCTTTCCGGTCTTCAGGTCGTCCTCAATGATTTCCTCTATGAAGTTGAGGTTTTTGGTATTTTCTTCCATATCGCGATTATTATTAGACATCGTACAAAAATACTAAAATATGGCTGAAAGTATGCAATTCGGCCGCGATTTATTAAATTTGCGTGATATGATAAAATCGATGACAGGATACGGCAAGGGCGAATGCACCCTTGCAGACCACAGCAAGATTACCGTGGAGATAAAGTCTCTCAACGGGAAAACCGCTGACATCAGCGTCAAGAGCCAGATTATTCCTAAAGACAAGGAACTGGAAATACGCAAGTTGCTTGCCGCGGAACTTGTCAGGGGCAGCATAGATTTTTCCCTGAACCTGGAGCTCAAGAACTCTGCGGCAAACAAGCAGATAAACAGGGAGGCGGTCCTGGACATTCTTCACCAGATAAAGGACATCCAGAAGGTAGAGAGTCCTGATGCAGCGGCTCTCCCTTTGTCCAACTCGTTTTTGATAGCATCCATTATAAGGATGCCTGACGTGATGGAAACCCGGCCGTATGAGTTCAGCGACGAGGACTGGGCTAAGATAGACAAGGCTATCTCCCAGGCAATCAAGAAGCTGAATTCCTATCGCGAGACCGAAGGAACAGCCCTTTTGGAAGACGTGCTGAGCAGAGTTGCCAACATAATGTCCTGCCTGGAGCAAGTGAAGGAGCTGGACGTTAAGAGAGTGCCGGCCATTAAGGAAAGGCTTCGCCAGAAGATAGACAAGGCGGGAATTGAGGCCAATCCGGAACGCCTGGAGCAGGAGATTGTCTTCTACGTGGAGAAACTGGATATAAACGAGGAGAAAGTGAGGCTCGCCCAACACTGCAAGTACTTTATGGACACCGTAATGAAGGATCCGCTGGCCGGAAAGAAGCTGGGATTCATAGTGCAGGAGATGGGCCGCGAGATCAACACACTGGGCTCAAAGGCCAACGACGCCGCCATCCAGGCACTGGTAGTCAGGATGAAAGACGAGCTGGAAAAGATAAGGGAACAGAGCCTGAACATATTGTAGCCTGAATTTTGCAGTAGATTCTGCGTTATTATAGGAGAAAAGATTATGAAACGGTTTTTGTCGCGATACAAACTGGCTCTTGCGCTGGCGGCGCTGATGCTTACAGGATGCGCCACTCCGCAGTTAATGCCGTTCAATGTGGATGTGCTTCAGCCTAATACATTCACTCTGGATGTGGAAGAAACTCCTGCAGCTTTTGTGGCCACATACTCAGACGACAAGCTGGACAGCGCTGAAGTTGCAACGGTTGCCCTGGCAGCCGCACGCAAGGTGGAAGAGGCCAACGCCCTGGAAGAGGGAGAGGTGGGAGCTTTCACCATACCGGCTTCCGAGTTCAAGGGCACTTCAGACAAAGAATACCTGGAACAGCTGATGATGACAACAGGAAGCGGGCTTCTGGCTATTATCAGCGATATTGATTTCGGGCAGGGAACTGTTTCCAGAACCTACAACTCGTTCTTGGGAGCAGGTACGGTGGCCATCATACCAACAAAAGCTCATTTGACTATTTATGACGCAATCGCTGATACCACCCTGTTCCAGTCTGCCATTACTGACAGCATAAAGTTCAGGATTCCTGACGAATACGCCTATTCTACGCAAAGCGTGCAGGAATATGTAGACAAATGCGACTCCCTGATTTTTGCAGCGTTCGGAAACCGTCTGGCCTCCAAGGTATGCGAAAACTGGATTGAAGAAGAATGGATGCTGATAGACTATCCGCAGGAGAGCGCCTGGCACACGGCATACAAGCACGCGATGGACTTCAAGTGGGAAGACGCCATAAAGGAATGGATGCCGATGACAGAAGACCAGAACTCTGAAAAGGCTTCGTTTGCCGCATTCAACATTGCGGTAGCCTGCCAGATGCTGGGGAACACAGACCTGGCGGAGAACTGGATTACCTATGCCAGAAGCAGATACGACTTTGAACAGGCTGGACAGCTTCACAAGTACCTTAAAATGAAGAAAAACAAATCACAGAATTAAGACTATGGAAGAATTTTTGGCAAACCTTGAATGGGAGCATCTGCTCAGGCTGCTGGTTGCCGGCATACTGGGCACAGTGGTGGGACTTGAAAGAGAATACCGCGCCAAGGCGGCCGGATACAGGACGCATTTTCTGATTTGTCTGGGCAGCGCGACTTTTATGCTGGTGTCCCAGTACGGGTTTAATGCAGTTATAGAAAAATATGGCGGACAGGTAAACGCCATGAGGCTTGACCCGGCCAGAATCGCGGCTCAGGTAGTTTCCGGTATAGGTTTTCTGGGTGCAGGTACCATCATCCTCCAGAAGCAGATTGTCAAAGGTCTTACAACAGCGGCTGGACTCTGGGCTCTGGCGGGCGTCGGCCTTGCCATTGGAGCCGGAATGTATTTTGTCGGTATCGCCGCCACAATCTTCATCCTGATTGGCCTGGAAGTTCTGAGATTCTTTTTCAAAGGTCTGGGACTCAGAAGCATCGGGCTTGAGATTCTGGTTCCTGAACAGGCACAGCTGGAGTCTATACAGAAAATCCTCGCCGAGTCCCGTTATATGGTCAGCAACTACAATGTCAGCGAGATGCCAAACGGCTACAAGGTTGACGTGGTTGTCAGAATCCACAACAAGAACGACGAGAACGAGCTTTTCAGAAGGCTGAACGAGATAAAGAACCTGATGCTGATGAAACTCGACTGATGAAATTCGACTGAAAAAGAAAAGGCGGCTGAAAAGGCCGCCTTTCTTTTTGAAACGCAAGAGCTTACTCCTTAATAGACTTGAACCCCCGGCCGATTGTTTCGGAGGAATTCATGATGTTTATGAAAGCCTGCGGATCTATCTCGGCGATGCGGTACCTGAGGTTCACGACTTCTCTTCTTGTAAGGTTCACGTAGATGATGTCCTTCTGCTCTCCCTTGTACATTCCGGTAGCGTGTATCAGGGTGGCTCCGCGATGCATGTCGTCTATGATGACCTTGCGGATTTCATCCTGCTTCTGGGATATGATCATCATTGTCTTGGCGGCCTGTCCCTCGATTACCTTGTCTATGATCAGGCTCTCCAGAATGATTATAAGCCAGGAGTACATAGGAAGCTTCCAGTCTCCGAAAGCGATTACGGTAGAGAGGGTTATAAGACCGTCAACAATGGTTACCGCCGTTCCCATCGAGATGTGGAGGTACTTGTTGATGATCATCGAGATGATGTCGCTTCCGCCGCTGGTGGCCCTTGAGCGGAAAATCATTCCAAGACCGATGCCGTAGAGTATTCCGCCGAAGATGGCTGCCAGAAGCTGGTGGTCGTAGAGGCTGATGGCGGCTTCTCCGGTCAGGCCCTCGGCGGCAATCTTCTGGCTGACTTCCGGCTCTATCAGAGAATCAAAGCCATAAGTCTGGTGGATAATCCACATGAAAGCCGGAATCAGCAGGGTGCACAGCAGAGTCTTTATGCCGAACCTGCTGCCCAAAACTATAGTGCCCAGAACCAGAAGAGGAATATCCATGCAAAGAGCCGAAACCTCGGTCCTCCAGCCCCACAGGTGATGGAACACCATAGAAAGGCCGTACGTTCCGCCCGGAGCGAAACCATAAGGCTCTATAAGGAGAACAGCCCCCAGCGAAAAGATGAAGCATCCACCCGCCAGAAGGCTGTATTCCAATATGTTCTGCTTGGTAAAAATCTTTCCTCCAGCCATATACTACATCATCATTCCGCCACAAACCTGAATGACCTGTCCTGATACGTATGATGAAAGGTCGCTTCCAAGGAACAGGCAGACATTGGCGATGTCTTCAGGAGTGCCGCCTCTTCTGAGAGGAATCTTCTTGTACCAGTCCTGCTTTACTTCCTCAGGAAGCTGGGCAGTCATCTCGGTGATGATGAAGCCCGGAGCAACTGCGTTGGCGCGGATGCCTCTTCTTCCCATCTCCTGGGCGATGCTCTTTGCAAGACCGATCATTCCGGCCTTGGATGCAGAGTAATTGCACTGGCTGGCATTGCCGTGAACTCCTACAACGGATGACATGTTGATGATGGAACCGCTCTTCTGGCTCATCATTACAGGAGTAACGGCGTGAATGAAGTTGAAAGCGCTCTTGAGGTTAACTGCGATAACGGCATCCCACTGAGCTTCAGTCATCTTGAGCATCAGGCCGTCCTTGGTTATTCCGGCGTTGTTTACAAGGATGTCGATTCTTCCCATTTCCTTGACGATCTGGGCAACTGCATCGTGAGCCTGCTGGAAATCAGCCGCGTTTGAAGCAATGGCAACAACCTTTACTCCATAGGCTTCGAGCTCCTTCTTGGTCTGCTCGCCAAGTTCATCTATAACGAGGTCTGTGAAAGCGATGTTGGCGCCTTCGCTTGCGAACTTCAAGGCAACTGCCTTGCCGATTCCTCTGGCTGCGCCGGTAATCAGGGCAACCTTTCCTTCAAGTAGTTTCATAATGTCTTAGTATTTAAAAATCTTAATTTCATTTTAAGCCAGCACGCCGGTCAGGTCGTACTCGGTGGCGGCAATAATCTTGACCGCCGCAAATTTACCAATAAAATCTTCAGGAGGGAAACTTCCTTTCTGCCCCGCCATGTCTATCAGAATTGATCCGTCCACTTCCGGACTCTCTTTTTGGCTGCGGCCTATAAGGAAGCCGTCGCGGTAATCGTCTATGATGACCTTCTCCACTCCGCCTACCCTCTTGAGGTTGTTCTCCAGAGAAATCCTGCTCTGGAGTTTCATCAGGCGGCCGTAGCGGCGCTTCTTTACGGCAGAAGGCACATCGTCCTCAAAATGAGCGGCATCGTAAGTTCCTTCCTCCTCCGAGTAAGGGAAAGCCCCCAGCATTTCAAAGCGGTTATGCCTTACGAAGTCCAGAAGGTCTTTGAATTCCTCTTCGCCTTCTCCCGGATGCCCCACAATCATAGTTGTGCGGAGTGCAACTCCTGGCACCTTGCTGCGGATATCGTCTATCAGCCTTTGAGTCTTGATGTGGTCCACTCCCCTTCTCATCATCGAGAGAATCTTTGTGGAAGAGTGCTGAAGCGGTATGTCAAGGTACTTGCAGACCTTGGGATTGTCTGCCATTACCTTCAGAACGTCTTTCGGGAATCCCGTAGGATAAGAATAATGGATTCTGATCCACTCAATGCCCTTTATCTTGGAAAGTCTCTCGATCAGAGGGGCGAGCATCTTCTTGCCATATAGGTCCATTCCGTAGAAAGTGGTGTCCTGGGCTATGAGTATGAGTTCTCTTACCCCATTGGCTGCCAGAGCCTTGGCCTCTTTTTCCAAAGTGGCCATCGGGATGGAGACAAACCTGCCCTTGATCAACGGAATGGCGCAGTAGGAACATTTGCGGTTGCAGCCGTCAGCTATTTTCAAGTATGCGTAATGCTTTGGAGTTGTAAGACGGCGGCCAGTCCAGCTGCGCTGAGGCTTCAGCCCCATCCATTCCACAACACTCTTCCACTGGAAAGACCCGAAGAAAGCGTCCACCTCCGGAAGCGATTCCTTCAGGTCCTGAAGATAACGCTCGCTCAGGCAGCCGCAAACCACAACCTGAGCGGCAAATCCGGCGTTTTTAGCCTGAATTGCGGCCAGTATTTCGTCTATGGATTCTTTCTTTGCATCGCCGATGAAGCCGCAAGTGTTGATTATCACCACATCCGGCCTAGACTGCTCATACGGAAGGTCCTCCGGAAGAATCTCTATTCCCCCGTCGCTGAGCTGGGAAAGGAGCTTCTCCGAATCCACGCGGTTCTTGGAGCAGCCCATTGTTATCAGCTGCACCCGCCTTGGCTTGAATATGCCTGAGATTTCAAGCATATTGGCTATACAACCTTTCTCGGAACGTTAGTCTTGGAAGGAGCTGCCTGCTTGGCACTCACCTTTGTTCCCTGATGCTTGGAAGCCTCTTTTGCCTGCTTTGAGGCAGCGGTCTTTGCGCTCTCCTCATTCTCGCCGGCCTTTGCCTGGTCCTCCTCTGTCTCAAAATCCAGAGAAGCATGCTCCTTGAGGCAGTTATACCATTCCACAACTTTCTTCATGTGAGACGGATAGAATCTCTCGCCGTCATAGTCCGGAACAATCTTGCCGAAGAATTCCTTCAGGACCTCAGGATCGCTCTTTCCGCTTGGAGCCTTCTCGTCGCCGAGGCTGCTGTGCATTGCAGTAAGAACTTCCTGGAGCTTCATCTCGCCCTCCTGGGTGAAGATGGAAATATCGCTCAGTGCGCTCATCTTTACAGACGGGCCTGCAACAAATCTTTTCTTGGTGAGCATAGACTCCAGAATGGCTCCTCTGGCAGCCTGTGCAACGTAGGTGAAGAGCCCCTGCTCTCCGCTTACTGTAAGTACTTTACCTAAATCTGTCTTCATATTGCTATTACTATTATCGTTTATATTCTGTTTAACGCATGCCGCGCTCTTTCTTTATCTGCTCGTATGCCGCCTGCACGCTCTTGAACTTCTCCTCCGCAGCCTTCTTCACGTCTGCTCCCAGGCTCTCCACCTTGTCCGGATGGAACTTGACAGCCATTCGGCGATAAGCCTTTCTCACCTCCTCGTCCGTGGCAGTCTTGTCTATCTCCAGAATCTTGTAAGGATCTTTCTCCGGCTCAAACATTCCCATAATGCTGCGGATATCCTTCTCGTTGAGGCCCAGATTCTGGCCTATGGTGAACAGCAGGCTGCTCTCTTCGGGAGAAACCTGGCCGTCCGCCTGGGCTATTCCCAAAAGATAATGGAAGAGCTGAAGCCTCTGCGATGAAATCATATTGACCCTTATCTGGGCGCAGGCCTGAGGGATGTCTATGTTCTGCTGGAGGAGTTTCTTGATTATCTGGAGGCTCTCGTTTACGGCATCGTCTCCGAAATTCGAGCGGATAAAGGCTTTTATGTAGTTCAGTTCGCTCTTGAGTACCTTCCCGTCTGCCTTCATCACAGCGGTGGAAAGAACCAGAAGGCTGATAAGGAAGCTGTTGCGCTGCTCGGTTGTAGAATAAGGACGCCTGGTGGTATATCCGCCGCCGTAGCCTCCTCCGGTAGTATAGCCGCCCGTTCCGCTGTCAGAAGAACCGGAACCGATTCTCTTCTGCGATGTAGCTCCGTCTATGGCAGAGCCCAGGGCAAAGCCTATTATGCCGCCGATAAAGCCGCCGGCCGCCCAACCAATAGCTCCGAGTATGAATCTGAATATCATATTACTGCAGCGTTTGCTTAATTAACCGTTATCATCTGTTTGAGAATCTTCCTGGCCTCTGACTCTATATCTGAGCCGTCCACGGACTCAATCACAAAGTCTGCCTTGGCTATCCTCTCCTGGTCTGAGCACTGGCTTTTGAGCCGGCTCTCCACTTCCTCTATAGAGATTATGTCTCTCTTTATTACTCTCGCGATTCTTTCTTCCAAAGGCGCAGTCACAACTAGTGTCTTGTCCATAAAGCCGCGGACATAGTCGTTCTCAAGTATCACGGCGCTTTCAAAGAGCACAACTCCCCTTTTCCACCTCTTCCACTTTTTGAAGTCCTCCATCACAAACGGATAGACAAACTCCTTCACCTTTTCCATCAGTGCCTTGTCGCTGAAAATCACTGATGCCATGGCCTTTTTGTCCAGGACGGTCTTCCCCTTAATTTTCTTCAGGATTCCTTTCCCCAGAAGCTCTTGCAGGCCCCTAAGCAGATCTTCGTTTTCTTCATAGAGCTGCTTGGTGCGGGAATCGGAATCGTACACGGCGCAGCCCAGCGATGCAAACACCTTGCACACGTGGCTCTTTCCGGAACCTATTCCTCCCGTTACGCCCAGCACTTTGGCCATAATCATTCTACAATTATCCTGTCTACAAAAGGCGGGTCCAGAGAAATCTTGAGCAATCCTTCCGGCAGCCAGTCCATCTTGACCTTTGCCTTTCCGGATTCGGACAGAGAGGCTTCCTCATAGTCCACATATATAATGAAGTCGTCTTTGCCAAGCGGCTTCTTCCGGCCGTATTCCTCTCTGAAAACGGCTTTTACGGTTGAAGGAACCAGCACCATCCTGCTTCCTTCGGGCACATTTCTGGCCTGGATATCCACATCCACGGCACGCTCCACATACCTCCCTACTTTCAGGCTGTAGACGGTTTCGCTTTCGCTTATTTCCACTCCGGGCATCGGCACTATTTCGGCAACTCCCTGGAAAGTCCTGGTTAGATTCCTTCCGATAACCTTCTCAGTGAAAACCGAATCTATGCCTGCTACAACTCTTTCCTCGCCAGTGATAAAAACCGAGTCCGGCATCAGCGCAACCCTTTCCAAAGGCATGTACTGAGGAGAGAACGTCAAGTCTGAACGCAGGCAAACCGGCACCTTCTTCTGGAAAGACTTGGGAATGGTGAAAAACAAAGTGTCTGAAACAATCTCATCCACGCTTACCGAGCCGTCCAGCTTTTCCGAAATCCTGTCCTTGAGAGCTGAAGAATGGAAGAAGAAAACATCTTCAGCTTCCGGAAGAGGCTTCAGCACAGACGGATTCACCCTAAAAGAGAGAATGTTGCTTCTCTTGTGAAGAGAATATTTGTATCGCAGAAGATAAAAGCCGGAGGCCGCCCCCCTGAAAGTTACAGGATCCTTGGAAACGGATTTCAGCATACGGCCCTCGAGCGGAGACGTAATTTCCACCTGGTAATGAAACAGATAGCGATAGCTTGCGGAGAGTTTCATCACTCCCCACACCACAAGCGCAACCATCAGGGAAATCAGAAACACTATCAGATTTCCGCCTAAACGCCTGTTGCTCCAGCTACTGTGCCTGTCTGTTTCCAAGGAAGAAAAGTTTACTGCTGCTGAACGTCTGAGAAATCTCTTACGATAGAGCTCTTGGCAACCTTGATGCGAACGTTGGTGTCAACCCTCATCATAACGTGGTTGTCACCTATTTCCTCAATGCTGCCGTAAATGCCGCCTATTGTAATAACCTTGTCGCCTTTCTTGAGCTCGTTGCGGAATCTCTGAAGCTCCTTCTGCTTTTTCTGCTGAGGACGTATCATAAGGAAATACATGATAGCGAAGATTGCAACCATCATAATGATGAGGGAAAGTCCGCCGCCGCCCTGCTGTGCAGGCTGAGCCTGAAGTGTAATTGTCAAAAAGTTCATATTCTGAATTTTAAGTATTTATAATAATTATTGTCGCGATAAAATCAGTAAAGCCCTCCTACCATTCCTCTCGGGTCTTTCTTGATCCTGCCGTCTGAAATCATATCCTTCAGGATTGTGTTGAGCAGGCCATTCACGAAAGAATAGCTCTTAGGGGTGGAGAAATTCTTGGAAAGCTCCACATACTCGTTTATTGTAACCTTTACAGGAATGCTGCTGAAGGTCTGGGCCTCAGCCACTCCCATAGCCACTATAAGAATGTCCGACTGCACTACCCTGCCCACTTCCCAGTTCTTCATATAGGATGAAATGGTCTCGGCCAGATCGTCGAAATTCAGCAGCACCGTTCCCACAAGTTTCTTGGCAAAAGCCTCGTCTTCCTCCTCTTCGAAGATTTGAGGTATCTCTACGCGGCCCAAAGAAACAACCGAAGAAAGCTTCTCCAGTATCTTGTTTACCACATATTCAAGATCTTCAGTCCACCAGATATTGCTGCTCTCCAGCGCGTCTTCCAGCACCTCGTTCCCGGAAAGCTCCTCAGAATATATGTGGCGGAAAAGCTTCACGGCATCCTCAACCGAAGGATTCTCCTTGACAGCAAAGTCCTGGAAATAATCCTTGGAAACCACGCTGGAGTAAATGGACTTGAGAGGTGTCTCAAAATCCATCCAGCTGATTCTCTGGTTGGAACACCAGTTCACAAACACGGAATCTGCCTTCACTATTGAGCTCAGAGCATTGGAAGCGAACCTTGTATTCTGCTCGATAATCTGCTTGTCCGGGTTGAATTTGCGCATCTGGGTGTTGACCTTGTCTTCCGCCACCATAGCCAGAGCCGAAGGCAGCAGCGCCATAAGCCCCCACAGCCTCTGAGTCTGCACAAATGCCTGCATAAGCTCAGCCTCAGCAGCCTTGGTGTCTGTAGACCCCGTAGTTACCCTGCTGTACAGCTCTTTGAAAGCCTTTATCCTTATAAGTGTTCTGCTAATCATTTGCTCACATGTTAAATATTCTACAAATATAGTCAATTACGCAAAAATTATTTTATCTTTGCTTACCGAATTAAAAAATACAAGATTATGTATCAAGAAGATTTTGACAATGCTTTCTCACAGGAGAAAAGTGGGGATGATATTTATTCTAGGCCTGTAAGAGCCGGCAAGAGGACATACTTCTTCGATGTAAAGGCCACAAAGAACAACGACTACTATCTGACTATAACAGAGAGCAAGCGCAAAGTGGAGAAGGACGGACGCTTTTCATACGACAAGCACAAGATTTTCCTCTACAAGGAAGATTTCGAGAAGTTCGCCGCCGGATTGCAGGAAGTTGTACAGTTCATAAAGGAAAAATGCCCTGTCCAGGAGAGAGTTTACACAGAACCTTCTGACAACGCCGCTCCTCAGGCAGAGAGAAACGACTTCACCGATGTTGATTTCGACAAGCTCTAGAATCAGTAAAGACACAGACAAAACTTAAATAAGAAAAAAACAAAACCCCGGGACCAAAGTTCCGGGGTTTAATTTTTCTGCCCTATTGTACAGATTTGATAATCTCCGCGATTTCCCTGCGGGCCTTTTTGCCTTCCGGGCATGGCCAGAGAGGATAGACATGCCCCATCTTCTTGGCAACATGCAGCCTGGCGTCAACGCCAGAGTCTTTCATCTTGTTGAAAGTCTGGACTATATCTGTGTAGAATATCTCCCAGGTACCGGTGAAAAGGTCTGTAGGCGGCAGTCCTTTCATATCGCCGTATAAAGGTGAAATCATCGGGTCCAGAGGATCTATATCACCGGCCCAATCCGCACCGATTTTCCTCAGAACCTGAGCGTTCAGGAAGGTGTCGTATTCCTGGAGGGCATCGTCTCCACCCAAAACATCCACCCAAGGGGATATGAGCACAAGACGCTTTGGAAGGCTGAGTGTATCGCTGAGTATCTTCTGAGCCAGGGCAAGCGTAAAGCCTCCCCCTGCAGAGTCTCCCATAATGACAATACGTTCAGGATTATACTGGTTTATCAGTTTCAGATAGAGCTCCATCATAAGCGGATGAGCATCCTTGGCCGTGTAACAGTATAGCAACGGATAGTTCGGAGCCACGATTCCGCAGCCTGTAGTCTCGGCCCACCCGGCCATCGCTTTCCAGTGCAAGGCCGAAAAGTTATGATAGTATGCTCCGCCGTGGATGTAAAGCACTACAGGCTTGCTTTCGTCCTGAGGTTCCATGTGGAAAACTTGCATGTTCCCCACCCTGTACTGGTTCATCTGGCGTGGAAAATTAACTCCGTCCGGTATCTCTACCGTGCTTTGGTCTGTCTGGTCGCCTTTGGTCATTTCATACTCCTCCATCGTTGACTGATGGATCATATGACTTACAACCGCTGCTTGAGGGGAACGTCCGGAAATCAGCCAGAAGGCTGCTCCGGCAATAACGATGGCGGAAATGAGGCACACCACCGTCCATAAAATTTTCTTAGTTATCTTCTTCATGTGGAACTTTGAGAAACTAATTAACCGATATTTCCATCAAAGATAATATTTTTCACGAGAAAACCCCTTCCAGATAATCTCTGAAAGGGGTTATTAAAAGTCTTGAAAGACAAAAGTTATTTCCCTGTCATTGTGAAAGTCATATAATTAGAATGACCAACTTCCTTGTATGTCTGGGCATCGTATGCTACAAGGCGCACATAGTATGTGTGACTACCCTTCTTAGGGTGAATATCGCTGTTCCACATCCAGATGATTTTGTTGTTGAGAACGAATTTGTCTGTCTTGTTCTTGTTCTTGAAATCCTTGACCTTCTGGACAGGATAACGCAAACGTCCCTCTCCACCATAATCATTAGATAAATATTCATGCGTTGTGCCTTTAGGACATTCAACTTCCATATATATCTGGGCGTCATGTTTCTTCATTCCCGTAAAGTCAGCTGAGAAATGACATACCATTTTCTTCTTTCCGTTTTTGTCTTGAACGTTCGTCTCAAGCCTGCAGTTCTTGAATGTCGCTTTCTGAGCGTAGGTTACATTAGGCTTCAAAGAGGAGAAAAGAAATGCCATGATCATCATGACAACAGAGAATCTGAATGTGGTTTTCATCTTTGTTTTGCTATTAAGGTTGTTCTAATTTGACCATAAAAGTAGTGAAAAAGATGGATTAGTTGGTCCTAAAGAAGCATAAACGTAAAAACTTTCGGGGCGGACAGCGTCAATTTACCGTTTGGCATCCGGTTTAAGAGAAAACGGTATACTATTGTAGTCATAAACTTAAAAAAGAGTGTTATGGCTAAAGAGAATGACTTGAAGAGTGCTGTAGAATCAATAAAGACAGCCATCCTGCAAGGTCAGTATGAAGCAGCAAAAAAGGTCAATAGAGTTCAACTGGCACTATATTTTGCTATCGGGAAGTATCTGTCAATGAATACAAGGCAGGCGAAGTGGGGCTCTGGAGCCCTTGAAACAATCAGTAGTCAGTTAAGGAAAGAGTTGCCAGGATTAAAGGGGTTTTCGGCTACACAAATGAAGGAGATGCGTCTTTTCTATGAAGGCTGGAAAATGCTTGATCCAAATTCGTCGGCCGTAGCCGACGAATTTAAGAATGCTATCAACATTCATCAGGCTATGATGATTCCTGAAACGAAAGATTTCCCCGTTGATGACTTTTTCAACGTACCGTTCACTCACCATACAATAATACTGCGCAAATCGAAGGATATAAAAGAAAGGTATTATTATATTCATCGAACAGCAGTGGAACATATTTCAAAAGAATATCTTAAGAAAGAAATAGATCAACATACTTACGAACACAAAGACAGAATGCCTAACAATTTTCCTGCTACACTTTCAAATTCTGAAATGGCGCGCAAAGCTGTAATGATGTTCAAGGATGAATACCTGCTGGACTTCATAAATGTTGAGGAAATCGGAGAAAGAGATTGCATGGATGTGGATGAAAGAATGGTAGAACAAGGAATTATACAGAACATCAAGAAGTTCATTATGACTTTCGGGAATGACTTTGCCTTTGTGGGGAATCAGTATCACCTGGAAATATATGGAGTGGAAAACTTTCCAGATCTGCTTTTCTTTAATAGAGAACTCAAGGCCCTGGTGGTGATTGATCTTAAGAAAGGGGCTTTCAAGTCTTCTTACTTAGGGCAACTGATGACATATCTTTCAATACTCGATACAAAAGTCAAAAAAACTAATGAAAACCCGTCCATAGGAATTGTTATGTGCAAATCTGCCGATCGGGAGTTTGTTGAATTCGTAATCAGAGACTACAACAAGCCTATGGGAGTTGTAACATACAGGACCTCTGAAGATATGCCTGCAAATCTTCGTAAGGCGCTTCCCGATATTGAAGAACTGAAGAAACTCCTGTAAGCTATTAATTGATGCGATAGTTATTGGAATATCGCAAAAATGCGTTACCTTTACATCGTCACGATAAAATGAAATGGAATGAACTGCTAAAGATTGCCAAAGAATATGACAGTCAGAGTATTAATAGAAAAAGACGACAAAGGTTTTTCTGTTTACACAGATAACCTGAAGCATGGTGTGATTATTGGTGAAGGGAAAAATGTTGAGGAAGCGAAAGCAGATTTCTTTAACTCTTGGGAAGAAGTCAAAAGCATATATCCTGATAGAGGAATGAAAATCCCCGATGAAATGTTGAATCCAAAGTTTGAATTCAGATATGACGTATCTTCAGTCTTCGATGAACTGGATGTAATCAACACCACCAAATTTGCAAAAATGGCGGGAGTCAACTCATCTCTGCTCAGGCACTATAAATGCGGCGATTTCCCTATTTCAGACAAGCAGGTCAAGAAAATCGAGAATGCTCTTCACGACCTAGGCCGCAGGCTTCTGTCTGTATCTATGTTTTAGCCTGGGGTATCAAGGATAAATGACTATCAGACTATTTACCTGATTTCATTTTCAGTCTCAAAACAGTCTGAAACAGACACAAAAAGGGTGGACTTATAAAAGAAAACCCATTCTTATTAAGGAGTGTATTATCGTCAGGCAGGATGTGGTTTTGCCGAAGATAGAAAAAGACTTCGAATAAATGCCCTAATTTGTCTCCACTTAAACTATCGCTTTTCTCTTAGAATTTCAGGAATAAAGACACAGGCACATAAAATGATAAGTGCTACATACCAAAGAAACAAATTAAAGATACTAATCAAGAAGAACATACCTCCCATTATGAATGCTATTTGCCCCCATCCACGCTGAATATACCACCCGAACTTTTGTCCTCCAATCACTGCCTGAACTATACTCATAAACAAGCCAATAGAAATAACGCCACACCCCAAACCTCTAAATATTTCCTTAGTATAATCAAGATTCCCAATTACAATAAAGACAATACCCAAGACAACAAACAAAACTGATAATATGATGAAAATAATCCTCCATGTCTTTTGTCTCTTTGACATAGAGTTCCATTTTTCCCTTGTCTTTTGCCTTTTGATTTCCTTTTTTTTTCTCTGTCGTTTTAGTCGAAGCTCTCTGTTACTATTATTATCTGTCATTTGGGTTCTCTGATTTAATATTTGCTGCTGTTAATGCTTCAGGTAATTTCTCTGTATCTATGTCAAAGTAATACATCGTATTATGCTCGCCTTTGATAGTAACGCTATATTTTGAAGGATACCTTACAAAAATGTCTATCCACCTATATGATTTGTCCTTAACGCCATTCTCTGCAAAATAAATATACCTATTTGCTTTCTCAAAAACCCTCTTATTGGTATTATCTACTATTTTACAATACTCGCTTGGGCTTGCATCTTGAAAAATCTTCCAATCTTTTACCAAATTATCATATTCATCAAAATATATCTCGCCATCAATAGAATAATCTCCATTGTAATCATACTGATAGAGAAAAACATAAGCCATCAATGGACTTGAAATAGTTGCTGAATTGCTGAAGGTTCCTGACACTATTTGACGTACAAATTTCTTTCCTGTGGGCTTCCCAAAATCGTCCTTATAATCACACACCTCCCATTTCCCATAAGGAGAGTTATTACTATTCGCGTCATTATTTTCATTTGAGCGACAACCTAAAAGAATTAGTATTGTCATTAAAAGATAAGAAAATCTCATAAATGTCCCCATCCCCATTATTAAACAGTTAATAAGTTTACATCAAAGTTAGTGTTTTTGTTTAATAAATTCTGCTTGTATTCAATTGGAGTCATGTTTCCTAAAACCTCATGCGGCCTGTTGTAGTTGTAGTCATGTCTCCATCTATCTGTAATTTTCCTTACTTCATCCAGGTTCCTGAAGATATAGGCATCCAATATAGCCCTTCTGTAACTTCCGTTAAAGCGCTCTATATAACTATTCTGCGTGGGTTTGCCGGGCTGTGTGAATTTATGCTCAACGCCATTTGCATGGCACCATATCTTCAATTTGTCTGATATAAACTCTGGACCGTTGTCTGTCCGTATGCAATCAGGTTTCCCGTTGCATGAGATAGCGTCTTCCAGTATACTCTGTATACCTTCTTATGGTTCCAGGTGTAACCGGCCTTTTTTAGCCTTTGATAGATTTTGTCAAACCCATCCCCGAACTCAGCTGCTTTTCTTATCGCTTCTTCAATCGGAGCGTCATCTTTCTTGCTTCTATAGTAGAAGTAAGACCTGTATATATCCATTATCCTGCACGATAGATGGGGGGAAGGTACACGGTCTCATTTACAGTCTCAAAACAGTCTGAAACAGACACAAAAAGGGTGGACATATAAAAGAAAACCCCTTCCGGAGAATGTCTGGAAGGGGTTAGTCTGTTTTTGAGGTACCAAGCAGAATCGAACTGCTGTACACGGTTTTGCAGACCGTTGCCTAGCCACTCGGCCATGGTACCGGATTGGGAATGCAAATATAGCAATCTTTTTTGATTATTCAACATAAAGGACCAAGCCTTTGAGATATTCGCCTTCCGGGTGGCAGATATCTACCGGATGGTCAGATGGTTGAGTCATTCTGGAGATAATCCTGACCTTGCGTTTTGCTATGGTTGCAGCGGAAAAGACAGCCAGGGCAAAGTCGTTTTTGTCCACAACCTGAGAGCAGCTGAAGGTGAAGACTATGCCGCCCGGGGCAACTTTTTCAATAGCCATGGAGTTGAGCTTCTTGTAGGCACGGAGAGCGTTCGGTTTGGCGCTCAGATGCTTGGCAAAAGCAGGAGGATCAACAATCATCAGATCGTACCTGCCTTTTTCGACATTCTTCAGGAATTCAATTGCATCGGTGCAGATGCAATCGCAATTCTGAGTGAAGCCGTTAAGCTTGAGGTTGTTTTTGCAAGCGTCAATGGCAAGCTGGGAACTGTCTACAGAGCAGCACTCCACTGCTCCGCCACTCATTGCGTAAACGGAAAAGCCGCCGGTATAGCAGAAGAGGTTGAGCACTCTCCTGCCGTCTGAAAGCCGTCCGACCATGTTGCGGTTGTCCCTCTGGTCCAGGAAGAAGCCTGTCTTCTGGCCCTTTTCCCAGTCCACGAAGAACTTGCAGCCGTTTTCCTTTACCTCGATGCCGGTGGCGTTGAAACCGTCTTTTTTGTAGAGGTAGTCATTATCACCCACGAAAGTGCCTATTGGAGTGGACTTGGAATAAATGGCGTCTATACTGTCGTGGAAAACTGCTTTTATGGCCTCAGCGATTTCTTTTCTGCTGGCATACATTCCGGCTGAATGTGTCTGCATAACAGCCACTTTGCCGTAAATGTCCACAATCAGGCCGGGAAGATAGTCCCCTTCCCCGTGAACCAGACGGAAGCAGTCTGTCATACCCTCGCCAAGAGAGACGAGAGTATTTAATCGCTGAGTATAAGCTGCCTGAATCCTGTTCTGCCAGAAAGCGTCATCAATTGCAGAGTTGTCCCAGACAAGCATCCTGACCATAATGGAGCCTCTCTGGAAATGGCCTTTGCCCAGAAGAGTTCCGTCAAAAGACTGGACTCTGACTATATCGCCGTTCTGGGGATCTCCTTCAATCTTTGCAACGGCCCCAGAGAAAACCCAGGGATGAAACCTCTGAAGGCTCTGGTCCTTGCCTTTTTTCAGGATTATTGTTCCGTTTATTGTTTTATTATCCATATCAGATAATATGACACGTTAAATAGACATAAGTTTCAGGTACATCTGCCTGCAAACCCAGGCATCTATGGCAGCATACTTGAGCTGAGCGTCGGTCAGGCGGGAGCTCTCCCAATTGGAGAGCTGCTGAGACTTGGACACCCTCACTCCGAGAATGATGGCAGACATTTTCCTTACACTTTTTTCCTCTATGCCGAATTTTTCGGCAAGAGTCTGGAGATCGGCAAATCCCCTGGAAGTGAAGTTGGCGTAGGTGTTAAGGCCGTTGATGTCATCCCTGACGGCAGCGCCAACCTTTATGATGGCAGGGTTGGAAAGGATGGAGCAAAGCCCATTCGGAAGCCCCAGCTGCTGGAGGCGGAAAATGAAAGCGTGGTCTTCAGTGGAAAGCTGAAGGAGAGCCATGCGGTTCTTGGGCGCGTGAGCAATAAAGCAAGGCTTGGTCTCGGTGTCAAAACCAATGACCTTCTCTTTTCCAAGCGTCTCCAATGCTCTGCGATAATTCTCGCCCAGACTGTCTATTACCGTTATATCACCTTTGAAATCAGCCAATGGCAACTGCTCTATCTGCTCAGTTGCTATGTGTGGGGGAAATGTCATCTATTACAGTTTTTCTTTTATCTTTTCGTATGTGTATGGAACCAGTTTCTGGATTCTCTTCAGGTTGTCAGGATTGAGATTCTCCTTGGAGAACGGAACCGGAACCGTGGTAATGTCCTCTGTTCCAGGGAAGCGTCCGTACTTGAACTCGCGAGTGAGCCCGCCGTCTTTTTCAAGATATTTAGGATCAACCCTGTAGTAAGGAACCGATATGTAGGCATCCACATTACCCCTTCTGGTCCTCAGAGCCATAAGCTTGTCCTCGCGGAGAGCCTTGCAGCACTCTATGGCGGTGAAGACAGCCGGGTCTATGAACGTGAAATCGTCTGCAATCAAATGAGAATAAATGTACATTCCGTTCTTCTTGAATTCCTTGAGCTCCTTGAGTGTCTGCTTGAGAGTGTCGAGAAGGAAAGGATAGTGGGTGCAGCCCAGAATCACGCTCTTCAGAGGGGCCTGCTCCTTGCTCTGCCTTACCTTTTCCAGAAGGCTCACCAAGTGGAAGCGGGCATAGTTGGCAGCCGAATTCAGCTGGAACTGAGTGTATTTGCCGTTTTCCTTCTTGTAGAGAACGCCTCCGTCTTTAAAGCAGAAGTTATATACCGGCAAAAGCTCTTCCTTGATGTCATCTTCACCCTCGCCCAGAGACGGGCCTCTGTAAGAATCCCTAGGAGCGGTAAGGGAAAGGTCTACATAATCTTTTTCAAGATCCACAGCCTCAGCGAAGCCAGCTCCCTTCTGGTTGACCACCTGAACGAATCCAGGATAGTTCCTGGCTTTCTTAACTTCCTCAATGGTGCGGCGATAAGCGTCTGAGTCTATGGTCCCTATGGTGGCCATAACGCCTATTGATAGGGAATCCCTCTCCTTGGAAGAGGCTATGTCTTCAAAGGCGGCGTTCACTCCGGCATTGATCACTCCTATTACCCTTACCCCGGTACCTGAAAGATCCAGCAGGTTCTTTATGTCGTTCAGACCGTATGCGGTAGCGGTGTTGCAGGCAATGACCAAAATCTTGCATCTGCTCTTTGTACCCTTGGCGGACTTGTCGGTTGGCAGCTTGTAGTATTTGTCGCCGAGAAGGAACAACGCGTCCTTTACGGCCAGCTCTCTCAGATAGTCTGCCTTGCCCTCGGAAGAATATGTGCCGTAAGGCATATTGGCCTGGTCTGCAAGATACTGGAAGTCCTCGCCGTGGAAATCAGGAATTCCATCAGGGCCGGCGTCGCCCTCTATATTGTCCAGATAGTCGGCTCCAAGAATAACTTCCAGAACCGTAAGCCCGCCTGTTCCGGAATCAAACACTCCAATCGGAAGCTGGCTGCGGTCCATATTCTGGGGAAACACGTCAAAGTCTGCATACCAGACGCTGGAAGGCTGGTTAAGGGCCTTGTCCATAACAGGAAGAACCTCAACATTGGTCTTTTTGCCTTTGTCGCAGGAAGACAGAGCTAACGCGGCAACAGTGGCAATCGCGATTATCTGAATAACTGAAAAATATCTTTTCATAACTCTAATAATTGAATTCACCTTGCGGGCAGCTTACTGTAAGCGCAGGAAGGCCGCTGCCGCCTTTTTCCACCCTGCCTATTACACGAGCCGGAATGCCGAAACTCTCTGATATAGCAATAATTTCAGAGGCCTCTCTTTCTCCGGTGTAAAACTCCATCCTGTGTCCCATGTTGAACACCTTGAACATCTCCTTCCAAGGGGTCCCGCTCTCCTGCTGGATTGTGCGGAAAAGCACCGGAACTGGGAACAGATTGTCCTTGACTATCCTTAGATCACCTACAAAATGCAGAATCTTGGTCTGGGCTCCACCTGTGCAGTGTATCATTCCGTGGATACAATCTCTCATCTTGTCCAGGACCACTTTAACAACAGGGGCGTAGGTTCTGGTTGGAGAGAGAACCAGACGGCCATAGGTAAGCCCTGTTTCAGGCTCAATGTCGGTCAGTTTCTTTGTGCCGCTGTAAACAAGAGCCTCCGGAATCAACTGGTCGTAGGTTTCAGGATATTTAAGGCCCAGATACTTGGCAAACACGTCGTGGCGGGCACTGGTGAGGCCGTTGCTGCCCATACCTCCATTGTAAAAGTCTTCGTATTTGGCTTGTCCGTCAGAGGCAAGGCCCACAATCACGTCACCCGGGCGGATATTTGCATTGTCTATGACCTGGCTCTTCCTGATCTTGGCGTAAACGGTAGTGTCAGCGATTATTGTCCTTACCAGATCTCCCACATCAGCCGTCTCTCCGCCCGTTGGGATCAGGTTGACGCCAAATTCCTTCATCTTGGCCACAAACTTCTCGCTGCCCGAAATAAGCCTTTCAATAACTTCCCCGGGCACCAGAGCCTTGTTCCTCCCGATTGTGGAGCTTATGTAAATGTTGTCTGTAATGCCCACGCACAGCAGGTCGTCCGTGTTCATCACAATGGCATCCTGGGCAATGCCGTCCCAGACAGACAAATCTCCCGTCTCCTTCCAGTAAGCGTATGCCAGGGAAGACTTGGTTCCGGCCCCGTCTGCGTGCATGACGCTGCACCAAGGGTCTTCCTCCTTGGAATAGACATCCTCCACTATCTTGCAGAACGCTTTGGGAAACAAGCCCTTGTCCACATTCTTGATAGCCTTGTGAACGTCTTCCTTCTGCGAAGACACGCCCCTTTGGGCATATCTGTCCGTGATACTGCCTTCTTTTGCCATCATCATCCTGTTGATTTGGCAAATTTAATAAAAACTGATTTTATGAGCACTATCTGAAAGACTGAAGCTCGCGGTACTTAGGAAGCGGCCACAGTTCATCGTCGATGACCATTTCAAGCTTGTCCGCCTTTTCCCTGATCTTGGACATGAAAGGAGCCACGGTTTCAGAATAGGCCTTGGCCTTTGCCGGTATGTCCACTATCTTGTTTGCAACCTTGCGGGCCTCTACCAGATCGTGCACGTCTTTATGCAGAACATTGATGTATCCGGAAATCTTTTCAATCAGATTCATCTGCATTTTGGACATTTCCGAGTAGTTCTCAGGGAAAAGTTCCTTGATTCCCTTCACGTTCTGTATCAGCGAATTCTGGAAGGTTATGGCGGTTGGTATAACGTGGTTCGTAACCAGGTCGCCCAGTACGCGGGCCTCTATCTGGAGCTTCTTCACGTAAATCTCGTTGAGCACCTCGTAACGGGCTTCGGCCTCGCGCTTTGTCATTATGTCCAGGCCTTCGAAAAGGGCAATGTTCTTCTTGACCTTGTATTCGGAGAAGGCGTCCGGAACGCTGATGCTCTTGAGGCCTCTGCGGGCAGCTTCCTTTCTCCACTGCTCGCTGTAGCCGTTGCCCTCGAAGCGAATCTTGCGGCTTTCCACCAGGAACTGGCGGATAACCTTCATCATAGCCTTGCTCTCGCTCATTCCGCTTTCCATATTCTCCCCTACCAGATTCTTGAACCGGATTAGCTGTTCAGCCACAACTGCATTCAGAACGAAAAGCGACGACGCCACATTTGCGGAAGAGCCTACCGCCCTGAATTCAAACCTGTTGCCGGTGAAAGCGAAAGGAGATGTGCGGTTACGGTCTGTATTGTCAGGGAGGATTTCCGGAATCTGGTTGACTATGTGCATTTTGCTGCGAACTTTCACATCCTTGTCAGCCACGCTGGCCAGATTGTCGTCCGGAAGCTTTTCAATGCTCTCAACAAGACGCGTCAGAGTCTCGCCGATGAAAACGCTCAGTACTGCAGGAGGAGCCTCGTTCCCTCCCAGACGGTACATATTGTTCAGCGATGCCACAGTGCTCATAAGCAGATGATTGTGCTCATATACGCCCCTTAGCACGCAGGAGAAAAAGCACAGGAACTGGAGGTTGGCCCTCGGGTTCTTGCCAGGCTTGAGCAGATTCACACCGGTGTTGGTGACAAGACTCCAGTTGCAGTGCTTGCCGCTGCCGTTTACTCCGTCAAAAGGCTTCTCGTGGAAAATCACCCTCAGGTGATGCTTCTCGGCGATGGCCTTCATTATGATCATCATCATCAGGTTCTGGTCAGACGATATGTTTGCGTTCCCGTAAACCGGAGCGAACTCAAACTGGTTGGGAGCCACCTCGTTGTGGCGGGTTTTCAGATGGACGCCCAGCTTGTAGGCCTCGGTCTCGAAGTCTTGCATGAAAGCCATAACCCTGCTCGGTATGGCCCCGAAATAATGGTCTTCCAGCTGCTGGTCCTTGGCTGCGGTATGGCCCAGAAGCGTGCGTCCGCAGGCTACAAGATCCGGCCTCGCGCTGTAAAGGGCGCTGTCCACAAGGAAGTACTCCTGCTCGATTCCCAGTTGCGGAACCACCTTCTCCACATTCTTGTCGAACATCCTGCAAACAGCCAAAGCAGCCTTGTCTATTGCCGCAATGCTCTTCAGATGAGGGGTTTTCTGGTCCAGAGCCTCTCCCGTATAGGAGACGAATACCGTTGGGATGCAAAGCGTCTTGCCTATGATGAAAGCCGGCGATGTTGGATCCCAGGCGGTGTATCCTCTTGCTTCGAAAGTATTCCTCAGTCCTCCGTTGGGGAAGCTAGAAGCGTCAGGCTCTTGCTGAATAAGAGTGCTGCCCCTGAAGTTCTCGAAAGAGCCTCCGCCGGCGCTTTTCACGGGATCCGAGAAAGACTCGTGCTTTTCCGCCGTAGCGTCTGTAAGCGGCTGGAACCAGTGGGTGTAATGGGTGGCTCCCATCTTCACAGCCCAGTTCTTCATGCCAAGGGCTATCTGGTCTGCAACTTCCCTTTGCAGGGCCGCTCCGTTCTCCACTGCATCCACAACGGCGTCGTAAGCCTGCTGGGAAAGATAAAGCTGCATCTTGGGAAGGTCAAACACGTTCATTCCGAAATACTCGGAAACCGGCCGCGGATCTACATAGAAACGCTCCGCCTGGTGAGTTGCGCTCTCTGCCAGGGCTCTTGTACGGACATTGCTCATAAGAAACAGGATTTAAGGTGCAAAATGTATATTTTTGGAAAAATTACACCATTAATCAGTCATCGGCATTGCAAATATAGATATTTTTTAGAAAAATTATATCTTTTTCGCACATTTTGGACAAAAAAAGAACCGGTCATCCCAAACCGGTTCTTTTCAATCAGCAGAAGAATGCTTACTTTCTTCCCGGATAAACCTTCAGGCCTTCCTCCAGGCACTTGATGGCATGCTCAATGTCCTCTACCTTGAGAACGTAGGCAAGTCTTACCTCGTCCACTCCGGTATTAGGGCTGGCGTAGAATCCTGCGGCAGGAGCCACCATAGTGGTCTCGCCGTTGTAGTTGAACTCCTCGAGCATCCACTTTGCAAAGTTCTCTGCGGAATCCACAGGCAGGCGGGCGATGGTGTAGAACGCTCCCATTGGCTTAGGAGTGAATACTCCAGGAATCTTGTTGAGCATATCGCACATAACGTCTCTTCTGTGGATGTACTCGGCCTTTACAGCAGCAAAGTACTCAGCAGGAGTATCCAGAGCGGCCTCAGCAGCAATCTGCTCAACTGTAGGAGAGCAAAGACGGCTCATGGCAAACTTCATGATGGCGGCCATAACTTCCTTGTTCTTGGAAACTATGCAGCCGATACGAGCGCCGCACATGCTGTAACGCTTTGAAACTGAGTCGAGCAGCAAAACATTCTGCTCCAGGCCAGGAATCTGCATCGCTGAGAAATGAGGGTCGTCTGAATAGCAGAACTCCCTGTAAACCTCGTCGGAAAGCAGGAAGATATTGTGTTTCTTTACAATCTCGCCGAGCTTGAGCATGCTCTCTTTTGAATAGAGGGTACCTGTAGGGTTGCCAGGGTTGCAGATCAGGATTGCCTTGGTCTTAGGAGTGATGTACTTGTCAAACTCCTCGATCGGAGGAACCTGGAATCCGTTATCGATCTTGGTAGAAATAGGAACCAGCGTAACGCCTGTCTGGATGGCGAAGGCGCGGTAGTTGGTGTAGAAAGGCTCCATAACCACAACCTCGTCTCCAGGGTTGCAGATTACGGTCATTGCAAACAGCACAGCCTCGCTGCCGGAAGTGGTGACGATGATGTCTGAAGCTTCTACGTCTATTCCGATCTTGTTGTAATAGCCTGCAAGGCCCTTGCGGTAGCTTTCGATACCGGCCGAGTTGGCATAGGCAAGGTTGTTCAGGTGAATGTTGCGGATGGCTTCCATTACACATTCAGGAGAATCGATGTCAGGCTGTCCGATATTCAGGTGGAAAACCTTCACTCCCCTTTTCTTTGCCGCCTCGGCATAAGGCACCAGCTTCCTGATCGGGGAAGCAGGCATTTCTATTGCTTTCTGTGAAAGAGTTAACATAATGTTGTATTTGTTTTATATAAGTTCTTTAATTCTCGGCGATTAGTCTGCGCTTGCAAGGGAGTACATAAAGCCTTCCAGATGCTTCTGGATCTCTCTTGTAGGGCAAGAGTAGTTGTTTACAAGTATGGCGAACTTGATAAGTCCGTGCTTAGGGCCGGCGTAAACATATCCGGCGTATGTCTTTACGCAGCTAAGGCTTCCGCTCTTGGCGTGCACTCCGGCTGCTATGTCCTGGTTGAATTTCTTCTTGTCTGTAAGAACTGTACGGAATGTTCCGACTCCAGGATAAGGCATTCCTTCTACAAACTTCTGGAAGCAAGGCTGCTTTGCCATTGCAGAATAGAAATTGCAGAAGAAGTTTGGAGAGAGATAGTTCTCGCGGCTAAGTCCGCTGCCATCGTCCTGGGTATATCCAACTGTATTCACTCCAAGAGAGTCCAGAATCTTCTTTGCGGCTCTCTTTGCGGCTCTATATGAACCGTCTCCGAACATCTGCTTGCCAAGCTGCTTGAAAAGGGTTTCAGCATAGAAGTTGTCGCTAACCAGAAGTGTCTGGGCAGTGATTTTCCAGAGTTCCGGAGAATATACTGTAGAAATCTCTGTAAGTTCAGCGTCCTGCACATCTTCTACCGGAAGGATATCCGAGCCAGAGATGATTATTCCCTGAGATACGGCAAAATCCCTGAATGCAGCGCCGCAGGACAGGTATGAGTATTTGTTGGAGATGGTGCTGCGGATAGTGTCCCTGTCTACAGGAACGCTTCCGGAAAACTTTCCAACTCTTGCAAGGTCTGAGCAGTTGTATTCAGACCAGTCGCCGCTCTTTGCAGGGCCGGTTGTCAGGGCATTGATATATGTAAAGCCCGGGATCTGAGGATACAGAACCTTGATCTGAGGTTTCTCGCCCTCTTTCTTTCCAGGAATGATCCTCACGTTCTGGATATCCTGGTGGAACGGCAGTCCGCTAGGAGCTGAACCGTAATCGTAGCCAATGTTTCCCCATTCCCAGGAAGAAGGAATCACCTCCCTGTCCAGATACCTGTCATCTACGATAACATTGCCTTCTACCTTTCTGATTCCCAGCTCTTTCATCGCTGAGGTCCATACTCCGAAGATTGAATCTATAGGATAAGCCATTCCGTCTTCGCTGCCAAGCGTAGGGTCTCCGCCGCCAACTATCCAGAGGTCTCCATAAAGAACACCGTCCTTTACTGTTCCGCTGTGCTTGAGCCAGGTAGAGAATTTGTAATCCTCTCCCAGATAAGCCAGAGCCATTCCGCATGTGATGGTCTTAAGGGTGGATGCGGTGAGCACCGGAAGATTGGAATTCCACTCGGCCACAACTTTTCCGTTCTTGTCTACTGCCTTGATGGCTGCAATAGCGTTAAGATAATTAGAATCTTTCTTCAGGACTTTGTCTATGTACTCTTGGGGAGTATAGGCACTCTTTGGAGCCTGGGCCCAAAGCTGTGAGGCCTGTGCAGAAATGAAAACGAGCACAGCTGCCAGAGAAAACAATGAAACAATCTTTTTCATATCGATACGAACATTAACATTCTTTCCGAACAAAGTCCAAATTTAATCTTAAACAATGAAATTACCAAGTCTTGACACCACCAGCGCGCAAAGCAGAATAACTATCTCCACCCTGAGGAATGGACTGCTCCCGTACTGGGAAAAATACCTCGAAAGCAGCACTGCAACCGGGCAGCAGGCCAGAATCGCCACAGAATGCACTTGTGCAGATGAAAACAGTATGAAGATGGCTGCGCTCACGGCCACATTAATAATCTGGACTTTCAGCGCGTAAGACTCGGCGATTCCGTACTCGCTCATTTTGCTCATGAAAAGCAAGGTGGCGTGGATGCACATAACTCCGAGGCAGAACACAAGGAACAATTTAGGAATTTCCAGGGAGAAAAAGTCCAGTGTTATGAAAGTCATTTTCTCCCAGACAGATAAACCGGCCGCCAGCACAGGCAGAAGATTCCCGTGTATGACGAAAAGCACACCCCAGTAAAGCAGATACGGAACTATCAGGCCCCCTAAAAACTTCAGAATGTTCCTCAGCTTGTCAGTAAGCCCGGCCAGAAGCATCAGGACTATCACCAGAAGGGCAACCCACAGCACCGGCGGGAAGAACATGGAAGAAATGCCCATAAGGAAGAAAGCGGCAAAATACTCTTCCTTCAGCAGGCAGAACTGGGCCCATAGCAAAGCAATGGCCGCTATATGAATCTCGCTGAATACCAGAGCTCCGGGGCAAGCAAACAGCATTGCCGCGCTGAGCAGCATTGCCGTTATTCGGTCTTTGTGGCGAGGAACCACAGGCTCAGCGGTAATGTAAACGGAAAAAAGCAGAAAAGCGTCAGAGGCAAGGCCGAGCAGTATCATTGCAATACCTTCCAGAGACTTTTCCTGGAGCAAGGCCCTCTCGTCGGGGAGAAAGAAAGAACTCAGGAACAGGAAGGCAGCCACCCAATACAGCGCCATCCTGTTATAATAGCCTAGTCCGTCAACCCTCTCTTCCATTTCAGCCTTCCTCTATATAGCGTATTATGTCAAGCCCGATGTCTTTCCTGAAATACTTGCCCTGGAATTCTATGCCTTCCGCCTCTTTGTAACAAGTTTCACGGCCCTCTTCAATGGCCCGAACGGCATTTGACTGGCGGCTGCCGGAAGTAATTGCCAGAACCCTGCCGCCGGAGGTGACAAGCTTCCCGTCTAAAGACAAGGCGGTGCCCATATGGAAAATATTGGCATCAGGAGCCGAAAACGCGTTTCCTTTAATCTCGATGCCTTTTTTGTAACTTTCAGGATATCCGCCGCTTACGCATACAACGGTAAGGGCGCTATGATCAGAGACAATGATCTTTTCCTCGCTTAGACGGCCCAGGGCGCACATCTTCAGATGATGCAGCAGGTCGGAGTCTATTCTTGTCATCACGGCTTCCGTTTCCGGATCTCCCATCCTCACGTTGTACTCTATAACGTAAGGGTCTCCCCCGCAGTTCATAAGGCCAAGGAATATGAAGCCTTTGTAAGGAATTCCCTCTTCCTGCAACCCTTTCAATGTTGGCAATATGATTCTTTCACGGACCTTGTTCTTGAAGTCATCGGTGACGAAAGGAACAGGAGAAACCGCCCCCATTCCGCCAGTATTCAGGCCGGTGTCGCCTTCGCCTATTCTCTTGTAGTCCTTAGCCTCAGGCAGCAGCAGATAGTCTTTGCCGTCCGTGAGAATGAACATAGAAACCTCAATGCCGGAAAGGAACTCCTCTATTACAACAGTATTGCCGGCAGACCCGAATTTTCCGCCCAGCATATTCCTCAGTTCCTCCTTGGCCTGGTCCAGGCTCTGGCAGATAAGCACGCCTTTGCCTGCGGCAAGTCCGTCGGCCTTGAGCACGTAAGGCGCTTTCAGGCTTTCCAGGAAACGGTCTGCTTCATCTATTGTTCCGGCGGTAAAACTTCTGAAGGCGGCAGTTGGAATGCCGTGCCTTTGCATAAACTGCTTGGCAAACTCCTTGCTGCCCTCCAAAGCCGCGCCCTTTGAACCAGGGCCTACGAAAAGCACGTCTTTAAGATCCGGATCTTCAGCAAAAAAATCGCCGAGACCCCCTACCAGGGGATCTTCAGGGCCCACAACCACCATATCCACATTATTGTCCAGAACCGCTTTCTTGACCAAAGCAAAATCCTTTGGACTGCCGGCCAGATTCTGCCCTATGCGGGCCGTTCCAGGGTTGCCCGGCATTGCAAAAAGGCGTGTGCATTCTTTGCCTTGGCTTATCTTCCAGGCTATCGCGTGTTCGCGGCCCCCGCCGCCCAGTACCAGTACGTTCATCAGAAATCAGTGATTTACAATTCAATCTTTGCGCTGTGAAGCCCCTTGTCGTAAATAGCCTTCAGAACCACCGGAAGGGCTTCAAACAAGTTTGCGGAACATTTCACAGAATCGTGGAAGGCTATAATGGCCCCGCTTTCAAGATAAGGCACCACGTTTTTTATGCATTTCTGCCCATTAACCCTACGGCTGTAGTCTTTGCTGATTATCGTCCAGAGAATGTGCCTGTACCTCTCGGCAAGCACCCTTGCCTGGTTAGGGCCGATTCTGGCGTAAGGAGGGCGGAAAAGATTGGAGTGGATCAGGTCCGATGCAATGTCAATGTCTCTGACATAGTCTCCGGTAGACATCCCCCAGCCTTTCACATGGCTGTAGGAATGGTTGCCCACGGCGTGCCCTCTTCTTTTGATTTCCTCAAAAAGTTCCGGGAAAAGTTCCACGTTCTTGCCTATGCAAAAGAAAGTGGCCTTGGCGCCATACCTGTCTAACTGGTCTAGAACCCAAGGAGTTACCTCCGGCCTAGGACCATCGTCGAAAGTCAGATACACCTCGTTCCTGTCGTTGGGAAGATTCCAGATAAAAGACGGGAACATCCTTTTTATGAATTTCGGAGGATTGATCTTCATTTCAGAAAGAAGGCTTATCTTAAAAACGGTTGTAAAGATAATGCAATTCCCGAGAAAATCTTATTATTTTTGCAGATATGAACAGAGGAATGAAAATATTTCAGATACTCCTGCTTGCCTTTGCCGTCTTTGCCTTTTCCCGTTGCGGAGAAAGGATTCTCAGCAAAGACAAGGTAGCCGACATCATGTATGAAATGTTCGTGGTTGACGAGTATGCCAAGACCTACACAGAAGTAAACCTGGCGGCAGATTCCATTCTTCTGTACCAGCACATATTCGACAAATACGGCTGTACCCTGGAAGACTACCAGAGGTCCATCAGGCATTATCTTCAGGACGAAAAGGAGTTCACCTACATACTGGACAGGGCCACTGTCACCGCCCGCGACAATGCCGCTGAAGCCGGCAAGCTCATGGGACAAGACAAGCCGAGGCTCTATTTCCCTGTTCCTTACAAGGCTCCTGACTTTAGGGCCACCGTCAACGACTGGTGGAACAAGAACCTCCAGGGAGAAAAGATACAGAGAGACAAATTCTACCAGGAAATGAGGAGAATCCAGGTAATTGAAAAAGATAATTCTGTACCGGAGAATTCAGATGACAAGGCCAAAAAAGAAATGCCTTCTTTCAATTTTGAAGCAAGATAGTTTTTATCGCGATGAGAAAAATTGCTGCGGACTATATATACACTCTTGACGGCCAGTCAGGGCCGTGGGCAAAGCCTCTGGTTACAGTTGACGAAGACGGAAAAATCCTTTCTGTCAGCCAATACCGGAAAGCCGACCTCGATTCAGACAAAACCATTGAATACCATGCGGGGACTCTCGTTCCCGGAATGGTTAACGCCCACTGCCACATAGAACTGTCCCACCTTAGGGGAGTCTTCCGCCAGGCCACGGGAATGAGCGGCTTCATCAACCAGATCAACGAGCTCCGCGAAAGCGTGGATGAACAAGGCCGCCTTGAGGCCATGAAGGCGGAATTCGAGAACTTCCTCCGCCAGGGAGTAGTAGCGGTTTCCGACATCAGCAACTGCAGCGAGAGCTTTCCTCTGAAGAAAGAATACCAGCCAAAGGTCTATTACAGGACCTTCGTGGAGCTGTTCGGAACCGAGAAAGCAGATGCAGAGGCCATTCTGGAAGGCGGCCAGAGGGTGGCGGACCAGGCCACGGCTATGGGTCTGGACGCCTCGGTCACTCCTCATTCCTGCTATACCATGAGCCCCAAGCTTCTTGAAATCACCGCCAAGAGAGGCCTTGAGAGCGGCGCCATATCCTACCACAGCCAGGAAAGCCAGGAAGAAGAGGATATGATAATGAAAGGCAGCGGAGCCCTGGCAGACAACTATCATGGAAGAGGGCTTTCCACACCGCCTGTTACAGGAGGAACGGCACTGGAATACTTCATAGACCGAATCGCCGAGAAGGGAAAAAAGGTCAAAGGAAGGATAAACCTTGTTCACAACGTAGTCCTCAGCCAAAGGAGCATAGACAGGGCAAAAGAAGCATTGGAGTCTCCTTTCTTCACCATTTGCCCTCTTTCCAACATCTTCATCCACAGGCAGCTGCCGCCAATTAACCTGATGCGGGAAAACGGCCTGAAGATTTGCCTTGGAACAGACAGCCTTTCATCCAACCTGATTCTGGATATGGTCAGCGAGATGGAATGCCTGCAGAACAATTTCCCTGGCCTGGAACTGGGCGAAATCCTGCAATGGGCCTGCGCAAATGGGGCGGAACTGCTCGGAAAGGAAGATACCTTGGGAAGCATCAAAGAAGGCAAGGCTCCGGGCATAGTGCTCCTGGAAAACCTGAAGGATTTCAGAATAACGCCAGAAACCAAATCAACAAGAATTGCATAGAAAACAATATGCCAACCAAACTTTTTGAATCTCTGATTGTAGGTCCAATCCACAGCCGCCGGCTCGGTTCCTCACTGGGAATCAACCTGATGCCTGAAAGGGGCAAAATCTGCACCTTCGACTGCGTCTACTGTGAGTGCGGATGGAACAAAGACCATGACCAGGACAAGCTCAGGCCTAACGCAAAGCAGGTAGAGGCGGCTCTGAGGCAAAAGGCTGAAGAACTCCATAAAAACAACATAAGGGT
Source organism: Bacteroidales bacterium (assembly GCA_017962375.1). Taxonomy (GTDB): domain Bacteria; phylum Bacteroidota; class Bacteroidia; order Bacteroidales; family UBA932; genus Egerieousia. The sequence goes on along the minus strand of JAGCVJ010000009.1, from coordinate 54,471 downwards.
AGATTCCATCACCTTCTCCGGCAACGGCGAGCCTACCGTTCATCCCGAATTCGCCAAGATTGTCGACATAACTCTCAGCATCAGAGACAAATACCTCAAGGACGCCAAAGTTTCCGTACTGAGCAACGCTTCAATGATCGGGAAAAAGGAAGTCAGGCAGGCTCTTATGAAGGTAGACAACCCTATCCTCAAGATCGATTCCACAGACGAGTCTATCGTCAGCGCCGTAAACCGCCCAACCCCAAGTTTCAGCCTGAATAAAACCATCCAGAACCTCAAGAAATTCGAAGGCAACTTCATTCTCCAGACCATTTTCTTCAAGGGGAAGGTGGATGACATCCAGACAGGAAAAACCATTGACATAGACCTTACAGACAAGACGCTGGCGGAAAACTGGCAAAACCTCGTCAGGGAACTGAAACCTAGGCAGATAATGATGTACACCCTGGACCGTGACACTCCGGCCAAGGGCCTGAAGAAAGCCACAATGGAAGAGATGGCTGAAATTGCAAAGCCACTCGTAAAAGAAGGCTTCAGCATAACAATAAATGGAGAACCCGTAATACTATGAGAGCAGTAATTCAGAGAGTAAAGCATTGCAGCGTCACAATAGAGGGCAAGGTCAAATCCTCCATAGGCAAGGGGATGCTCGTTCTGCTTGGAATAGGAGAAGACGACAATGCTGAGGACATAGACTATCTGGTGAAGAAAATCACAAACCTCAGAATCTTCGACGACCAGAACGGCGTAATGAACATCTCAGTGCTGGATGACGGCGGAGACATTCTGGTTGTCAGCCAGTTCACCCTTATGGCCCAGACAGCCAAGGGCAACCGCCCTTCCTACTTCAAGGCTGCAAAGCCTGAGATCTCCATCCCTCTTTATGAGGAATTTGTCAAAAGGCTCCAGATTGCCATGGGAAAAACCGTAGGTACTGGAGAATTCGGGGCGGACATGAAAGTTGAGCTTCTCAACGACGGCCCTGTTACCATTCTTATGGACAGCAAACGAAAAGAATAAAAACATCAAGATATGAAAGAGATTCTCGAAAAGTACAACCTGCATCTGACTGCAGAAGGCATTGAAAAAGAGTTAGATATCATTAAGGAAGAGGCTAAGGCCAACTTCAGAGATGAGAACCTGAAGATTGCTTTGGGAGCAATAGACCTGACCAGCCTGCACACTTCAGACACTCCTAAGTTTATAGAAAAGTTCACCGACAAGGTCAACAAGTTCAAGGCACAGTATCCGCAGTATCCGCTTCCGGCATCTATCTGCGTTTATCCTAACTTTGCCAAGACCGTGAAAGCCACTCTCAAGGAAGAAGGCGTGGGCATCACCACCGTTTCAGCCTGCTTCCCTTCATCGCAGAGTTTTCTGGATGTCAAGGAACTGGAAACCAGGCATGCCATGGAAGACGGCGCCACTGAGATAGACATTGTTCTTCCTCACAGCTTCTTTGTTGCCGGAAATGAAAAGGATACAAGAAACGAGATTAGCGCCTTGAGAAAGGTTACGGAAGGCAAGACTCTGAAAGTGATTCTTGAAAGCGGCGCTCTCCAGACCGGCTACCCTACCCTCCAGGAAGGCATCGAGGCCATTGCAGAGGCTTCTCTTCTTGCCCTTGAGGAAGGAGCTGACTTCATCAAGACTTCAACCGGAAAGCAGGAGCCAAGCGCCACCCCTATTGCTGCTCTGGTTATGTGCAAATGCCTGAAAGCCTTTATGGAAAAGACCGGCTTCAGAAGAGGCTTCAAGCCAGCCGGCGGAGTTTCCTCTTCAGAGGACGCCATACTCTATCTTACTATTGTTGAGCACACTATGGGACGAGAGCAGCTCACTCCTAAGTTCTTCAGAATCGGAGCCAGCAGCCTTGCCAACAAGGTCCTCACCTCCCTTGAAGGCACCTCGGTAAAGTTCTATTAATACAGGATTTCCTCAGCGACGGCATTGATAAGTTTACCCCTAAAAGGCTCTGTGCGTCCGGCATCGATGCAGTATTCCCAGTACATTGCGCCGAGGAGGTGATGCTCCTTGGCAAAGCGGCATTTAGCGCGGATTGACTGCTCGTTTTCAAAGCCGTAAACAAGATTCCCTTCGGCATCTGCGATGTATGGAACCCAGGCAATCTCGTCCCAGAGTTCCTGGTAGCCTTCCCCGACTTCTCCGGTCTCCCAGAACTCTTTCTGGAACGGATAGTTTACTCCGCCGCCGCTCTTGCCGTAGAACGGCATTCCAAGAACAAGCTTAGTAGGATCCAGGCCTGCTGCAATATGCATCATTACAGCCTCTTCAGTAGTGCACTGCCCCGCAATCTTGCTCTCCTTAGGATTCTCTTCTTTGGTTAGGCTGGCAGCGAACTGCCTGAAGTAATCAGCATTGAGCATGACCGGAGTCTGGTACATCTGCCCGTATTTCTGGGCAACTGATGAGTCAGACGGATAGCCCATAAAGCCGAAGCCCATCCTGAGATTTCCGATAAGGCTGTCGCGGAGAATCTCTGTCTCAAACCTCTTCAGCGGAGCATGATGACAAGGAGCCACATCCATATCGTAACTCATTATGTTGTAGAAGTCTATGTATGGATCTACTGCCTTGAAATCTATGAACCTTGCAGTGGAAATTGTGGCAATTGTCAGAAGTTTGTCCTGTCCGAGAGCCTCTCTCAGCTCCTTTACCCAGAGAGTGAAATTGTCAATGTCTGTAGGAGCTGAAGAAATGCCTGCCACTCCGCTGGTCGGATACTCCCAGTCCAGGTCTATGCCGTCTATGCCGTACTCTTCCACCACCTTCTTGCAGGAAGCCACAAAGGCGTGCCTGTAAGCGGTATCGGTGACCATCTCGCTGAACCTGCCGCTTCCCCAGCCTCCAATGGATAGCTGCATAAACACCTTTCTTTCAGCAGTTTTGTTGTACTCGTTCTTCAGCTCGGCGATTTCCTTGAACCTTGCCGGATTCTCAATATTCAAACCTGAAAAAGTACTGTCTACCCGGCCGAAAGCATAATCTATGTGAGTGACCTTCCCGAAATCCGGAAGCGGTTTCCCCTGCCCTCCGCTCACATACGCCACCACAACCGGACCAGTCTTGCCAGTATTTTGAACTTCATCAGAGGAACTTCCACAACTGCCAAGAAATAAAGCAGTTGCAAGAACAAAGGCACTTGGAAACTTTAACATAAACCTCTTTATTTCTGCGGGTAATAAGTAATCGCGCGGAGCTTGACAAAAGTGTTGTCGCCAGACTTTTGAGTGCATTTGAGCCAGTTGCCCTTCTCGTCGAAGTCTGAGAACTCAACGGTGAGAGGAGTATTGTCTTCCACTACATTGAAGTGTATAGCCTCCTCTACATCTATGCTGACAACTCGGCCTGTAGAATCACGGTGGTAAGTCTCCTCCGTGTAATTGCCTGTCTGGTTGGAAGCTGTATAAGAACTTGGAGCCTTGAATCCAGGTCCTTTTTCATAGCCAAGATATGTAATCCAAGGATCATCAGAGGCAAACTGGATGGATTTGATCGCACCGTCTTCTGAACTGTATGAGAATTCAGCATTCTCCTTTTCCTCATCGCTGAGAATCTTTTGAATTGCAGTCACTTTTCCATTTTCATCAAACAAGATGGTAACAGGATAAACATGATCCTCTGTGTATGTCACAGACTGAACCTGCCCGTAAAGCTCGAATGTTGCAAGATCCTGTGACAGGTACTCAAGCTTAACTTCTTCAGCCTTAGGCGCTTCTTCCTGGGCTGTTGTTTGTACTGCCGTATTATCTGCAGGCTCTTTTGCCTGCTCGATGTTCTGGCTGGCGTTCTGCTTGCAGGCAGAGAGAGCCAGTATGCAGACTGCCGCTAACAAGATGTTTTTCATATATGTTTTGTTTGAAGTAACTATCTGAGTTCAGCGTTGAACCTTTCCTTGAAGATTCTCAGGAGCTTGTCCATAATTGCATCCACAGCCTTGTCGGTCAAGGTCTTGTCAGGATCCTGGAGATAGAAGCTGATAGCGTACTGCTTCTTGCCCTCAGGAATCTTGTCGCCAGTGTAGACATCGAAGAGGATAATGTTCTTAAGGAGCTTCTTCTCTGCCTGGTAAGCGGCAGTTCTGAGGTCGGCGAAGGATACCTGGTAATCCAGAAGCAAAGCCAGGTCTCGCCTAACTTCAGGGAATCTAGGAAGCTCGGTGAACTTGACAGTGTTCTTCTTGATCTTGTTCAGAAGGACATCCCAGGAGAACTCTGCGGCATAGACCTTCTGCTTGATGCCGAACTTCTTGGCTAGCTTGTCCTTTATGGCACCCATTGTCACTATTTCCTTGCCGCTGGCCTTCAGCTTGTAGGTCAGGCCCTCGGAGAAGATGTCAGATGGAGCGCCCTCATAGTCAAGGTCTTTGATCTCTATGCCGAATTTCTTCAAGAGAAGTTCAACATATCCTTTGAGAGAGAAGTAGTCTCCGCTGACAGTCTGGCTCCTCCAGCCTTTCATCCCCTCGCCCGTAACGAACATAGAGACTTTAGGACGCTCAGAATATGCCTTCAGGGTGCTTCTTTCCTCTTCCGGCTTCACATAATCTTTGTTGAAAGAATAGACGTTGCCGAATTCGTAGAGCTTGAGCTGAGTCTCCTGGCGGTTGATGTTATAGGCCACAACTTCAAGGCCGTTGAGAATCAGAGTCTGCCTCATGCAGTTAAGGTCAGAAGACAGAGGGTTGCATATCATAACCAGCTTGTCTGTCGGGTAAGTCTTCAGGTCCTCATAGTAAGCGCTCTTGGTCAGGGAGTTGTTCATCATCTCCATAAAACCGTTGGCGGTCAATGTCTCGCAGGCGGTCTTCCTGATCTTCTCTGGGTCCGGATGAGGAGTCACGTTTACAGAGCACTTCATACTGCCAGGAAGAGGAACATTGTTGTAGCCCCAGATGCGGAGCACATCCTCCACCACGTCACATTCGCGGTAAACATCCACCCTGTATGTAGGAACCTTTACGGTGCAGCCGGTTTCGGTCTCGTTCACGAACTCCATTTCAAGATATTCCAGAATCTGGTGAATCTTCTCCTTTCCAATCTTGCAGCCCATCAAAGACTCCATTCTTGCATAGTCAAGCTCAACTGTCTTCTTCTCGATTGGCTTGGAAATCATGTCCTTGACAGGGCCAACAATCTCTCCGCCGGCAAGTTCCAGAACCAGCATGGCAGCCCTCTTGAGAGCGTATGGAACCATGTTAGGGTCGCATCCCCTCTCAAAGCGGAAGCTGGCCTCGGTCTTGAGAGTATGCCTCTTGGAAGTCTTCCTGACAAGAACCGGATTGAAGTAAGCGCTCTCCAGGAAAACAGAAGTGGTGCTGTCCTTCACGCCGCTGTCCTGGCCTCCGAAAACGCCGGCAATGCACATAGGGCTTTCAGCGTTGCAAATCATAAGATCCTGCTTGTCAAGCTTCCTCTGAACTCCGTCCAGAGTAACGAAAGGAGTGGCCTCAGGGCAGAAATCCACAACAATCTTGTTGCCCTTGACATAGTCCACGTCAAAGGCATGCATAGGATTGCCGGTTTCTATAAGGATGTAATTTGTAATGTCAACGATGTTGTTTATAGGACGAAAACCAACGCTCAAAAGCTTTTTCTTCATCCAGTCCGGAGACTCCTTCACGGTGATGCCCTTGATTGTAAGGCCGGCATATCGTGGAGCTCCATCTATCTGGTTTACAACAATATCCACAGAGCCGTTGTCAGTTTCAGGAGCCTTGAAGCCTTCTACTGAAGGAAGGGTAAGCTCTCCGCCAAGGTTGTTTAGCTTAAGCCAAGCGCTAAGGTCTCTGGCAACTCCGATGAAAGAAGCGGCGTCTATGCGATTAGGAGTAAGGCCGATTGTGTAAACGGTATCCGTCTTGAAACCGAAATAGTCTCTGGCCTTCATTCCTACAGGAGTGTCCGCAGGAAGAACCATAATGCCTGCGTGGTCTGTTCCTACTCCAAGCTCGTCCTCAGCGCAAATCATTCCGCATGACTCCACGCCCCTGATCTTGTTCTTCTTAATCTTGATTTCCTCTCCGTTGATAACCAGCTTTGTATTGATTGTGGCAAGCAGAACCTTCTGGCCAGCAGCCACATTTGGAGCGCCGCATACAACCTGCAGAAGCTCTCCGGTTCCACAGTCAACCTTGGTCACGTGCAGATGGTCTGAATTAGGATGGTCCACACACTCAACCACATAGGCGGTTACAACACCTTCCAGCCCTCCCGGAATCTCCTCTACCATATCCTGGTGCTCAACTTCCAGACCGATATTGGTCAACGCCTGTGCAACCTCGTCTGGATTGAGGTCGAACTTCACATACTCTTTCAGCCAATTGTAAGAAATATCCATATCAATGATTTTTATAATTATCGCGATTAGTCTTTTGTCTTGTCAAAGAGAGAATCCACAAAGTCCTCCCTGCTGAACACCTTCAGATCTCCCACCTTCTCGCCTACTCCGATGAACTTTACGGGAATCTTGAACTGCTCAGCGATACCGATGACAACGCCTCCCTTGGCGCTGCCGTCCAGTTTGGTGACAGCCAGGGAAGATATATCAGTAGCCTTGGAAAACTCCTTTGCCTGGATCAGGGCGTTCTGCCCTGTAGATCCGTCAAGGACAAGCATGACATCGTGAGGAGCATCAGGAACAACTTTCTTCATCACGTTCTTAATCTTGGTAAGCTCGTTCATCAGGCCGATTTTGTTGTGGAGCCTTCCGGCAGTGTCGATGATAACCACATCCGCTCCTTTGGCAACAGCTGAACTGACTGTGTCAAAGGCCACTGCGGCAGGATCCGCGCCCATCTTCTGCTTCACGATCTCCACTCCAGCTCTCTGAGCCCAGATGTCCAGCTGCTCAACAGCGGCGGCCCTGAAAGTGTCTGCAGCGCCAATCATGACTCTCTTGCCACTGTCCTTGAGCTGTGAGGCTATCTTGCCGATGGTGGTGGTCTTTCCCACTCCGTTCACTCCCACAATCATTATCACATAAGGCTTCTTTGAAAAATCGAAAACCTTGCTGTTGTCTTTGAATGCAGTTTCCACGTACTCGTCATCAGGAATTCCGTTGGTGGAAGAACAGGTGAGCATGTCGGCAATTTCTTCCTTGAGGATATCCATCACCCTGTCTGTGGAAACGCCCTTTTCCTTGCGGACTCTCTCCTGAAGCCTGTCCATTATCTCAGACGTGGTGTCTATGCCCACATCCGAGCCTATAAGAGCCTCTTCTATGCTCTCCAGAACCTCGTCATCCACAACGGTTTTGCCCATAATGGCATCGGCGATCCTGGAAAAGAATCCCCGCCTGGTCTTGTGAAGGCCCAGATCCAGAGAATCATCCGTTTTTTTCTTCCTCGAGAAAAGTCCCATTGCCTGTGTTTCTTTATTGCTGCAAACAAATAACAAATATACACAAAAAAAAGACTTCCGGATCAATCCGGAAGCCTTACTCTTGCGATGGTCTTAAAACTAGTTCTTCTTGGCCTGAAGGAACTCCTTCTCCTGTCCTACTGGAACAACGGCCTCTTCAAAATAGTAAGAACCGGTCTTCTTGCTTCTGACCATGCGGATACATTTAACAACATTCTTTCCCTGCGACTTGTCGCCAGCGAACGTTGCAACCGCTTTCTTTGCCATATTCTAAACGTTTTAATTATTTAACTTCCCTGTGCAGCGTAACCCTCTTCAGGTATGGATTGTATTTTTTACGCTCCAGACGCTGGTTTGTGTTCTTCTTGTTCTTGGTGGTGATGTAACGGCTCATGCCCGGAACACCGCTCTCTCTCTGCTCTGTGCACTCGAGGATAACCTGAACTCTGTTTTCTTTCTTTGCCATAGCCTAACCTCCTTAAACGATGTCTATATAACCATTTTCCATAGCCTTCTTGAGCTCTGCCTCGAGGCCGTTCTTGTTGATGTTGCGCATTCCTGCAGCGCTAACCTTAAGGGTAACAAATCTCTTCTCGCTCTCCAGCCAGAACCTCTTCTCTCTCAGATTAACGGCGAATTCACGCTTGGTGCGCCTCTTTGAGTGAGAAACGTTGTTACCAATCATTCTCTTTTTACCTGTAATTTGACAAACCCTTGCCATAACTGTATCTTTTTATTTTATAATTTCAAAATGTTCAAAATCGGGGTGCAAATATAGAAAGATTTTTCTAAATCCCAAATTAAATGTGCCTTACAAACTTGAAAATCCGGTTCCACCTGATTCCGAGGAATCCTCCGCCACTGCCTCTGGAGAACCAGATCATGTATGGAGTTCCCACTATATGGTCTTCCGGCACAAAGCCCCAATACCTGGAATCCAATGAGTTATGTCTATTATCACCCATCATCCAGTAATAGTCCTGACGGAAAGTGTAGCTATCCGTTTCCTGTCCGTTGATGAAAATCTTGCCGTCTTTTTCTTCCAGAGTATTGTCCTCGTATGAGGTAATTATTCTGCGATAGAGAGGAAGAGTCATCTCGTCCAGCTTAACCGTGGCTCCCTTTTGAGGAATCCAGATCGGCCCGTAGTTGTCTCTTGTCCATCTGCGGAGAGTGTCAAACGGGAAGAGCATCAGCGGAGAATCGGGATAATCGGGAGGATAAATGTCTATGTTCTCCTCAGTCCTCAAGACAATAGGAAGACGTGAAATCTTCTCTGCCTCTTCCTTTGTCAGAGCCATATCGGGATAACCTGGAAGAGAAGGATCAAAAGAAGCGTCCTCCGGGCTGACAGACATCTCCTCCAGAATAATCTGGTTAATAGGGTCGCCTTTTGTAACCACTGTGTAGGAACTTTGGAGGGTATTCCTCGGCGATTCCTTCTTGCGGTTTACATAAACGGCTCCGTCAATGACCTGGAGAGTGTCGCCAGGCACAGCAACGCATCTTTTGACGTAATTGTCTTTCTTGTCCTTAGGACGGACCACCATCGGGCCGTACATGTCTATGACAGCCTTGCTGTCTCCGCCGTTAAGGCGTACCATCTGGTAGTAGTCGGCCTGCGGAATCTGCTTCAGGACAGAGTCTCCGTGAGGAAACGAGAATACTACTATGTCTTCCCTTTTAACCTTTCCGAAACCTTTGAGTCTTCTGTACTTGTTCTGTATGACTGTTGAATAGGATTCTCCTCCGAATATCGAGTTGTGCACCAGCGGCACAGATACAGGAGTCTGCGGAACTTTAGGGCCGTAAGCCAGCTTGGATACGAAAAGATAGTCTCCGGTAAGGAGAGTCTTTTCCATTGAAGGAGACGGGATGGTGAAGGCCTCGAACCAGAATATCTTAATGACCATGGCTGCAATAACGGCAAAAATGCCGGCGTCCAGCCAGTCCAAAAGAGTATCGGTGAAATTGCCTTTCTTCTCCTTTCTCCTCCAGAAAGCCCACTTTACCTTCTTGGTTACGTATAAATCGAAAATTACCGGCAAGCCCAAAAGCCACCAGTAATTTCCGAGCCATATAACCCACAAAAGGTAGAGAGTGCCGTAAAGGGCAAACTTAAACCATTTGTTCCGCCAGAATCCCATCTGAGGTCATATATTGTTAGTCCAGAGACTTTACAACTTTCTCAAAAGCCTGAGGATTGTTCATGGCCAGGTCGGCCAGAACTTTGCGGTTGAGGTTCACGTTGCTCTTGGCAAGCTTTCCGATGAACTGAGAGTAGTTCAGGCCGTAAGCCCTAACTGCTGCGTTGATTCTCTGGATCCAGAGAACTCTGTAGTTCTTCTTCTTGTCCTTGCGGTCGTTGTAAGCATGAGTCCAACCCTTTTCCAGGGTGTTCTTGGCAACTGTGTAGACATTAGCCCTTGCGTGGAAGTTGCCTTTGGTCTGCTTTAAAATTTTCTTGCGGCGTGCTTTTGACGCTACAGAATTTACACTTCTTGGCATAAATCTAAATATTGTGGAAGCCAGCGCTCTTCTCCATAAGAGACTTGTTCTGCTGGACGTCCGGTTAATAAATAATTTAACTACGAGAGTATAAGCTGCTTAACTCTCTTCTCGTCACTGCCTGCGATTACACCGGAGTAAGCAAGATTTCTCTTGCGCTTGGTGGTCTTCTTAGTCAGAATATGACTGTGGTAGGCATGACGCCTTTTAATTTTACCCGAGCCAGTAAGCTCGAAACGCTTTTTGGCACTGGACTTGGTCTTTAATTTTGGCATATCTTTACTTTTTTTTAATAGGTGCAATTATCATGCTCATCCTCTTTCCTTCAAGAAGCGGCATCTTTTCCGCCTTCCCGAACTCCTCAAGCTCAACTGCAAATCTCAGAAGAAGCTTCTCGCCCTGCTCCGAGAACAAGATTGAGCGTCCTTTGAAAAACACGTACGCCTTAACCTTGCAGCCGTCCTTGAGGAAATTCTTGGCGTGGTTCAACTTAAACTGGAAGTCATGCTCGTCGGTCTGAGGACCAAAACGCAGTTCCTTGATTTCAGTCTTGGCTGCGTTGGCCTTCATTTCCTTGGCCTTTTTCTTCTGCTGATAGAGATACTTCTGGTAGTCTACTATCTTGCAGACAGGCGGCGTAGCGTTTGGCACAATTTCAACCAAATCAAGCTCAAGATCCTGAGCCATTTTCAATGCCTGAGCTATAGGATAAATCTTCTGCTCCGGCACATTGTCTCCAACTACCCTTACTTCGGGTACTTTGATCTGCTCGTTGAAACGCGGGCCTTCATCTTCCTTGCGGAATTTGTTCTGCCCTTTCAAGCCAGGCTTCCCTGCAGGGGATGCAGGCTTGTGGAATTGGTTGGTTCCCTGCGGCCTGTAGCCGCCGGAACGAGGTTTGAATGCTGCGATACGCTTTCCTCCTAATTTTAGTTAAACATTATTTATTCGGCAGGTTTCACCGGTTCTCCCAGTTCCTCCCTTATTTTTTCATTAATCAGCGATGCGAAATCCTCTACCTTCATAACTCCAAGGTTTTCACCGCCTTGCTTTCTTACTGCCACAGTGCCGCTCTCCATTTCTTTCTCTCCTACAACCAGCAGATACGGCATCTTTTTCAGCTCGTTCTCCCTGATTCTCTTGCCAATAGTTTCGTTGCGGTCGTCTATGGAGGCGCGAATTTCGCAATTTTTTAGTGAATTGCAAACTTTTTTAGCAAAATCCGCATATTTTTCGCCTACAGGCAGCACTACGCACTGGTCCGGAGTGAGCCAAAGCGGCAGATTTCCGGCTGTATGTTCCAGAAGAACGGCCACGAATCTCTCCATAGAACCGAACGGAGCCCTGTGGATCATAATCGGACGATGCTTGAGGTTGTCGGCTCCCGTATATTCAAGGCCGAACCTTTCAGGCAGGTTGTAGTCTACCTGAATGGTTCCCAGCTGCCACTGCCTTCCGATAGCGTCCTTGACCATGAAATCTAGCTTAGGGCCGTAGAAAGCGGCCTCGCCGTACTCAACCTTGGTCTTGAGGCCCTTCTCGGCGGCAGACTCTATAATTGCCCTTTCAGCCTTCTCCCAGTTCTCCTCGCTTCCTATATATTTTGAGCGGTCGACTTTATCACGAAGAGAAACCTGAGCTGTGTACTGGTCAAACTTCAGCGTCTTGAATATATACAGCACAATATCGATAACCTTGCAGAACTCTTCCTTGAGCTGGTCCGGCCTTACGAAAAGATGGGCGTCATCCTGGGTGAATCCGCGCACTCTGGTAAGTCCGTGCAGCTCTCCGCTCTGCTCGTAGCGGTAAACCGTTCCGAACTCGGCGAACCTGATAGGCAGGTCTTTGTAAGAGCGAGGCTTGGTCTTGTAGATCTCACAGTGGTGAGGGCAGTTCATAGGCTTGAGCAGGAATTCCTCGCCTTCCTGCGGAGTGGTGATCGGGCGGAAAGAGTCCTTTCCGTACTTTGCCCAGTGACCGGAAGTTACATAGAGTTCCTTCTGGCCGATATGAGGAGTGATTACAGGAAGATATCCGTAATCGCTCTGAACCTTTCTCAGGAAGTTTTCCAGCCTGGTCCTCAAGGCGGCACCTCTTGGAAGCCACAAAGGAAGGCCTGCTCCTACCTTCTGGCTGAAGGCGAACAGCTCCAGATCCTTTCCGAGCTTTCTGTGGTCACGTTTTTTGGCCTCTTCCAGCACTTTAAGATATTCATCCAGCATGCTCTTCTTTGGGAAGGTGATGCCGTAGATACGGGTAAGCTGCTTGCGCTTCTCGTCTCCTCTCCAGTATGCGCCGGCTATGGAAGTTAGCTTTATGGCCTTGATGATGGAAGTGGACATGATGTGCGGGCCGCGGCAAAGATCGGTGAAACCACCATTGGTATAGAATGAAATCGAGCCGTCTTTCAGCTCGCCGATGAGCTCGGTCTTGTACTCGTCGCCCTTCTTGCTGAAATACTCAAGCGCCTCTTCCTTAGGCACATCCTTGCGGACAAAGTCCTCGGATGAGCGGGCAAGCTCCAGCATCTTGTCCTCTACTTTGGTCAGGTCGGCCTCCGTAATGGTCTTGTCTCCAAGATCCACGTCATAGTAGAATCCGTTCTCTATGGCCGGACCAATTCCGAACTTTATGCCCGGATATATGGCCTCCAGAGCCTCAGCCATAAGGTGGGACGAGGAGTGCCAGAAAGCTTTCTTGCCCTCGTCATCCTCCCACTTGTGAAGGCGGATGGAAGCATCTTCTTCAATTGGAAATCTCAGGTCTTGAACCTGGTCGTTTACAGAGACAGACAACACCTCTGCCGCAAGACGGGGACTGATGCTCTCGGCAATCTGATAACCCGTAATGCCTTTTTCAAATTCTCTTACACTTCCGTCGGGAAATGTAATCTTTACCATACTCATAGTACTTGTTTTAAGTTTAACTTTATCAAGTGCAATACCTAGCACTTGGCCTATATTAGCCTGCAAATCTACAAATTTTATATCTTTACGCCGCAAAACAAACTAAAAAATGATGGAAGAGAACCAGAATTTCCAGCCCGAAGTGGAGCAACCCCAGCCGGTAAACAAACTCAACAGCGCCGCCACAAACGGCCTGAAACTGGCTTTGATAAGCATTGGCTTCACTCTCATAGCCTCTTTTATTCCAAAGAGCTCCACAGGTGTCATGTTCACGTTTCTGCTCTCTATCCTGAAGCTTGGAGCCACCGTTACCTTCCTCTGGTGGGCCATGAAGACTTTCTCCGCAAAAAATGCCGCTGTTCAGGGGTTCACCACCTACGGCAACGTCTTTTCCTACGGCCTTCTGACCTCGCTTTTCTCAGGCATAGTGCTGGCGGCTTTTTCCTTTGTAAATATCAAGCTGATTAATCCCGAGGCTGTTGAGCAGATGAAAGAAGCCATTTCGGCCAGCATGGACAATATAGAAGGATTCAACTCCAGTTTCCTTGAAGTATACTACAACAATTTTGAATTCTGGACAGTAATCAGCACAGTGATCGGCGCTGTAATCTACGGCCTGATTTTCTCGGCAATCATTGCCTCAAGCACCAAGAAAAACCCCGACATGATGTCTGGATTCAACAACTTTTAAATCACTGCTATGGACATTTCTGTTGTCATTTCCATATTCAACGAAAAGGAATCGCTGAGAGAACTGGTTTCAGGAATCAGGGAAAACCTTGAAAATGCATCGCTCAGCCATGAGATAATAATGGTCAACGACGGCTCCACAGACGGCAGCTGGGAAGAGATCCGCGCTCTGGCAGACAAGATCAACACTCCTGTAAACCAGATTATCAAGGGTATCTGCTTCAGGAGAAACTACGGCAAGAGCACAGCCCTTTACTGCGGTTTCGAGGCCGCTCAGGGCGATGTGGTTATCACTATGGACGCCGACCTGCAGGACGACCCTAAAGAGCTTCCGGAACTCTACCGCATGATCAAGGAAGACGGCTATGACCTTGTCAGCGGCTGGAAGAAGAAAAGGCACGACAACAAGCTGACGAAAAACCTCCCGTCCAGGATTTACAACGCCACGGCCAGATGCGTGACCAAGGTAAAGCTCCACGACATGAACTGCGGACTGAAAGCCTACAAAAACGAAGTTGTAAAGAACATTGAGGTTTACGGAGAGATGCACCGCTACATCCCGTTCCTGGCCAAGGAAGCCGGATTCTCCAATATCGGCGAAAAAGAAGTAACCCACCACAAGCGCAAGTTCGGAAAGAGCAAGTTCGGAATGAACCGCTTCGTGAACGGCTATCTAGACCTGATGACGCTCTGGTTCCTGCAGAAATTCGGCAAGAAGCCTATGCACCTGTTCGGAGTTTGGGGTACACTGATGTTCCTTGTTGGCGGCGGCATAACTCTCTGGATCATAATCAGAAAACTGGTTCTCCAGTCTAGGATGGCAAGCCAGATAGCAGCCCAGGGCTTCACAGACATCAAGCTCAGGGGCGTTACCGACCAGCCTTTGTTCTACCTGGCTCTGCTTGCCATAGTCCTCGGCGCTATGCTATTTTTGACTGGATTTATCGCCGAGCTGATAAGCCGCAATTCCGCCCAGAGGAATACCTACAAGATCAAAGACCGCTTCTAGAAATTACCTTTGCGGGCACGCCGGCAACGGTAGCGCCTGAAGGCACGTCTTTTGTCACCACGGCTCCTGCCGCTATCACGGTATTGTCTCCTATTGTGATATCTCCAAGTGCCATGCTGTGAGCCCCGAAACTCACGTTATTCCCTATTGAAGGGCCTTTCATTGACTTTCCGTTGTTGCCCACGGTAACGCCCTGGCGCACAAGCACATTCTTTCCGCAGCTTTCAGGATAGAAGACAATTCCCCCGAAATGGGCAATGGATAATCTTTCAGGGATATGAAACCTGGAGCTCATCTCGATTCCGTACTTTATCCTCAGGTGAGACAGGTATATCAAGTGCAAGCAGCAAAGCGGACGGAGCCACCATACTCCCCTCATATAAAAGCAGATGCGGTGATGGAAAGTGTACTTGAATCCTGGAACAAGGAACAGCTTGCGGGCAAAGGATCCCTCATACATAGGATTCCTGATGTCCGATTTGAGTTCTTTCACAAGCTGGCTGAAAGACTGTCTTCTTTCCGATAAGCACATGCGGCAAAAATATCGGCGAACAGAAAAAAACGGTTGCCAAAACGTAAAAATTTTTGACACAATCGGAGATTTTTACAATCGCAAGATTATGCAGGCATACGATTGCAGCTTTTGCACTATCTTTGATAGCGGAAAGCTACTGCCTTATGAAAAGATCTGTTTTTATTCTTCTGGTTATGGTTTTGGCTATGGCCTGCAACAAGATAAAGGACGGAGACTATACTCTCCACATTCTCACCACAAACGACGTTCACGGCTCCTGGTTCGACTCCACCTATACAGACGGCAACCAGAAAAAGTCCCTGTTTGCCCTCAGCAGCATAGTAAACCGTTTCCGTGACAGCGTTGGGCAGGACAACGTGATTCTCATAGACGCGGGAGACTGCCTTCAGGGAGACAACGCCCCCTACTACTATAACTACATAGATACCGTTACACCGCATCTTTTCCCGAGGCTGGTATCCTATATGAAATACGATGCCGTGGTTGTAGGCAATCACGACATAGAAACCGGCCATCCTGTATATGACAGGGTAAAAAGGCAGCTGGAAGAGCTCGGCATACCTTTTTTGGGAGGAAACGCCATAATCAACGACAGCGAAGAGCGTTACTTCCAGACCTCCAGAATCATAAACAGAGGCGGGCTGAAGGTGGCTATCCTCGGCTATACCAACCCTAACATGAAAGCCTGGCTAACGGAAAGCCTGTGGAGCGGGATGCACTTTGAGTCTCTGATTCCTCTGGTTCAGAAAGATGTAGACAATATCATAGAGAAAGAAAAGCCTCAGGTTGTGATTGTGGCAGTGCATTCCGGAACAGGAGACGGCAAGTTGAACAGCCTGGAAAGCCAGGGGCTGGATCTGCTCTCCTCGCTCAAGGGCGTGGACTTTGTAGTCTGCTCCCACGACCACAGGGCTTACACGGCCGAGAAAGACAGCATCTGCCTGATCAACTCCGGCAGCCATGCCAAGAACCTGGGGCACGGGCAGATAGACCTTACCGTAAAGGGCGGAAAGATAGTTTCCAAAAACCTCAGCGCCGAAACCATAGAGTCAGACCTGAAGGATGTGGACACTGCAATGAGAAACGCCTTCAGAGACGATTATCTGAAAGTCAAGCAGTTCACTTTGGCAGAAGTTGGAACTCTGGACAAGGAAGTAAAGACTAGAGACGCTCTGCGTGGAATGAGCCCTTATATCAATCTGGTGCATACAATCGGGCTTGAGGCAACGGGAGCTGACATTTCCATAGCCGCACCCCTTACCTACAACAAGGTAATTGATGCCGGCACTCTGGTATACAACGACCTGTTCTCCTTCTACCCGTACGAGAACCAGCTCTTTGTGATCACGATGACCGGAAAACAGATAAAGGACTATCTTGAAGCCTCTTACGAAGACTGGATCACTACTGACGACCCAGATCACCTGCTAAAGATCCAGAAGAAGGAAGACCCGAGAAACAACCAGGAAGTATGGTCTTTCGTGAACCGCTCCTACAACTTCGACTCCGCTGCCGGCATCTACTACAATGTTGACATAGAGAAGCCTGCAGGAGAGAGAATCAGAATACTCTCGATGGCTGACGGCACTCCGTTTGACCCGGAAAAGACCTACAAGGTGGCAATGACCTCATACAGGGCATCCGGCGGAGGCGGACTGCTCCAGAAAGCCGGGATAGACACCGACAAAATAGATGATATAACCGTTGAGCGCTATCCGGAATACAGGGAAATCCTTTATCAGTACCTGAAAAAGAACAAGGCTATCAAAATCAACAAGATAAGCAACCGCAACGTAATAGGCGGCTGGGAGTTCATCCCTAGGCTGAAGGCGAAGAAAATGCTCGACGCCGATATGTCTCTGCTCTTCGGGGAATAATCTACAAAGCTTCGGCAGCATCGCGGATGGCTTCGCTCATCGTAGGATGAGGGAATACCGTGTTCTTGACCTGAGTTGCCGTGGCACCCAGGTCAAGGGCCAGAACCATTCCGCCGATGATTTCAGTCACGTCCGCCCCTATCAGGTGAACGCCGAGCAGCTTGTCTGTGCCGGCATCGCTGATGAGCTTCACAAATCCGTCTGTCTTGCCGGCGGCAGTGGCCTTTCCGGAGGCTGTGAACATGAATTTGCCAACCTTGTAGTTGAGCCCCAGTTCCTTGGCCTTGCGCTCCGTCATTCCGCACGATGCAATCTGAGGAGTTGTGTAGGTAGCGCCAGGAATGTGCTCATAATTAATAGGATGGAACTTGGCCTGCTTGCCTTCATCCTCAGCGATGTGCTCAACGCAGGCAACAGCCTCGGCAGAAGCCATGTGCGCCAGCGCAGGTGTAGGAATCACGTCGCCGATCGCATAGATGTTTCCAACGCCGGTATGATAGAAATTGTTCACGATAATCTTGCCCCTGTCTGTGGTGATTCCGACATTTTCCAGCCCCAGGTCATCGGTGTTAGGTGCAACACCCACGGCGCAGAGAACTCTCTCCACCTTGATTGTCTCAATCCCTTTCTTGCTCTCAACGGTAACGGTAACGTTCTCCGGATCTGAGGACTCCTTGTCTATATCAATTCCGCAGACCTTGGTGCTGACCATCACCTTCATTCCCTCCTTGCGGAAAGAGCGGCTGAGCTGGGCGGAAACGTCATCGTCCTCAAGCGGAACAATGCGGTCCAGAAACTCGATCAGATGTACCTGGCATCCCATAGCCAGATAGAAGTCTGCCAGCTCGTTTCCTATTGCCCCTGAGCCTATTACAGCCAAAGACTTAGGCAGGGTCTTAGGCACGAGAGCCTGCTTGTAGGAAATTATCTTCTCGCCGTCGAACGGGGCAAAAGGCAGAGCCTTAGGATGGGCTCCCGTGGCAATTATTATGTACTTGGCCTCCAGAGTCTCTCCCTCAACCGAAACCGTATGCTCGCCGGTAATAGTGGCCTTGCCGTTTACCACTGCAATGTTGTTCTTCTTGAAAAGGAATTCCACGCCTTTTCTCATCCTGTCGGCAACTCCCCTTTCCCTTTCCACAATCTTTGCCACGTCTGCCTTGAGGTCTTTTGTGCGCTCAGGGTCAGCGATATCATCTCCGTCAAAGGAAATTCCGTATGAAGCCAGATGCTTGAATGCCTGGAATGTTTCTGCAGACTTGAGGAGAGCCTTTGTAGGGATGCATCCCCAGTTGAGGCAGATGCCGCCGATTTCGGCTTTCTCCACCACTGCTACATTGAATCCATACTGCGCGGCCTTTACAGCGGCAACATATCCGCCAGGGCCGGAGCCAATTACTATAATGTCGTATTGCATATCGCGATAAATATCTGGAATTTAAACTAGTCCTCTTCCGTGGCAGTTTTTGAACTTCTTGCCGCTTCCGCAAGGGCAAGGGTCGTTCCTGCCCACTTTCTTCTCAACGTGGACAGGCTGGTTGCTTCTCTCCTGCCTTCCTGCTGCGGCAGCGGCCTCTGCGCTTCCGTCGTCTCGGCGCATGCTCATCCGGCTCATGTCGGTCTTTTTCCTCTGGGCCTCCTGACGGAGCTGGGCGTCGTTGTCTTCACGGAGAGCCACCTGAGCCCTGACAAGGAAGGAGATAACGTCGCGGCTGATGTTCTCTATAACGCCGGAGAACAGGCCGTAGCCTTCAAACTTGTAGATTACCAGCGGATCTTTCTGCTCGTAGGTTGCGTTCTGCACACTCTGCTTCAGGTCGTCCATGTCTCTGAGGTGCTGCTTCCAGTGCTCGTCAATCTTGATGAGGGTAACGCTGCGAACCAGTGCCTTCTGGATCTCCTTTCCCTTGGTGTCAATGGATTTCTTCATGTTGACAATCAGCTGAAGAACCTTGTGCCCATCGGTGATAGGGATGGCAATATTCTGGTATGCGGCAGCCTGAGTTTCAAACACTCTTTCAACAATCGGATAGGTCTTGGTCACGAGAGTCTCTCCTCGCCTTTCAATTATTTCGGTTATCTTTTCCTCGAGAAGGTCGCTCATCTGTGACTTAGTGGAATCGCGGAAGAACTGCTCGTCAAACGGAACATCCAGGGAAGCTTCCTTTATAAGTTCAAGTTTAAAGCCTTCATAGTCGTATTCATCCTTTCTGGAAGCAAGCGCTTCTGCAAAGTCTGCAATCATGTTATGCAGATCCACATCCATTCTCTCTCCGTTGAGGGCATTGTTCCTTCTGGCATAGATCACGGTTCTCTGGGTGTTCATCACGTCGTCATACTCGAGCAGCCTCTTTCTTATGCCGAAGTTGTTCTCCTCCACCTTCTTCTGGGCTCTTTCAACTGACTTGGAGAGCCATCTGTGCTGGAGCACCTCGCCGTCTTTCATTCCCATCCTGTCCACTATCTTGGCAATCCTGTCAGCTCCGAAGAGTCTCATAAGGTTGTCTTCCAGAGAAACATAGAACTCAGAAGAACCCGGGTCTCCCTGTCTTCCGGCACGGCCTCTGAGCTGGCGGTCAACCCTTCGGCTGTCGTGCCTTTCGGTACCTATGATGGCAAGTCCGCCTGCCTCAACCACTCCAGGGCCGAGCTTGATGTCGGTTCCTCGTCCTGCCATGTTGGTGGCAATGGTAACGCATCCCGGCTGGCCGGCGTGAGCCACAATCTCGGCCTCCTTGGCGTGCAGCTTGGCATTCAGCACATTATGAGGAATCTTTCTCAGGCTCAGCGATTTGCTCAACATCTCTGAAACCTCCACCGAAGTGGTGCCCACCAGAACCGGACGGCCTTTCTTTCTAAGATCGGTGATCCTGTCTATAACAGCGTTGAACTTGTCTTTCCTGGTCTTGTAGATCAAGTCATCAGAGTCTATCCTTATTACAGGCTTGTTAGTAGGAATGGTCACCACATCCAGCTTGTAGATAGACCAGAACTCTCCGGCCTCGGTAGATGCGGTACCGGTCATTCCGGCCAGCTTGTGGTACATCCTGAAGTAATTCTGAAGGGTGATGGTGGCGAATGTCTGGGTAGCGGCCTCCACCTTCACGTTCTCCTTGGCCTCCACCGCCTGGTGCAGTCCGTCCGACCATCTCCTTCCCTCCATAATACGGCCGGTCTGCTCGTCCACAATCTTGATCTTGTTGTCCATGATCACATAGTCAACATCCTTCTCGAACATCGTGTAGGCCTTCAGGAGCTGGGTCACGGTGTGAACTCTCTCGGCCTTTATAGCGTAATCGGCTATGAGCTGGTCTTTTGCGGCCATCTTCTCTTCTTCCGATATATTCTTCTTCTCGATTTCGGCAACCTCCGCTCCCACATCCGGCAGCACGAAGAACTTAGGGTCGCTCACCAGTGAAGCGATGTACTCGTTGCCCTTGTCGGTCATTTCAACAGACTTGTCCTGCTCCTCGATAATGAAGTAGAGAGGATCGGTGACAACGTGCATTTCCTTGCTCTGGTTCTGCATGTAGAAGTTGTTGGTCTGCTGCAGAAGCTGCTTCATGCCCTGTTCGCTGAGGAACTTGATCAGCGGATTGTACTTAGGCAGAGCCTTGTGAGCCCTCAGAAGGGCCATTCCGCCGTCTTTGGTATTGCCGGCGGCAATGAGCCTCTTGGCCTCGTTGAGGTATTTGGTAGCCTCCTGTTTCTGAAGGCTGTACAGCCTCTCAACGTATGGGCGGTACTCCTCATACTGCTGGTCTTCGCCCTTAGGCACAGGACCGGAAATGATCAAAGGAGTACGGGCATCGTCGATGAGCACGGAATCCACCTCGTCCACAATTGCATAGTGGTGCTCTCTCTGCACAAGGTCCTCAAGACCGATAGCCATATTGTCTCTCAGGTAGTCGAAACCAAACTCGTTGTTGGTTCCGAAGGTAACGTCAGACAGATAGGCCTTCTTCCTGGCCTCGGAATTAGGCTCGTGCTTGTCTATGCAGTCTACGCTCAGGCCGTGGAACTGGTACAGAGGGCCCATCCACTCGGAGTCTCTCTTTGCCAGATAGTCGTTCACGGTAACCATGTGAACGCCAAAGCCTGCAAGAGCGTTCAGGAACACCGGAAGGGTTGCAACCAGAGTCTTTCCCTCACCGGTAGCCATCTCGGCTATCTTGCCCTGGTGCAGAACAATGCCTCCTATCAGCTGCACGTCGTAGTGCACCATGTCCCAGGTGATCATGTTGCCGCCGGCCATCCAGCTGTTGTGCCAAATGGCGGTGTCATCCTCTATGGTCACATAATCAAACCTGGCGCTCAGGTCCTTGTCAAACTCAGTAGCCTTGACCTTGATTGTCTCATGCTCCTTGAACCTTCGGGCGGTGGATTTCATTATTGCGAAGGCCGTAGGCAGCACCTCGTTGAGCACCACCTCCACCTCTTCGTTAATCTTCTTCTTGAGCTTGTCGTCCTCGGCGGCCAGCTTCTCCTTCTCCTTGGTCTGGATATCCACGTCCTCCAGCTGAGCCTTAACTTCAACCCTACGGGCAACATCAGAAGCCACCCTATCGCGAATAATTCCTTTAATTCTCTGTGTCTCAGCCCTCAGCTCATTGTCGGAAAGCTTGTCCACCCTATCGTATTCTTTAAGAACTTCGGCAAGAATAGGCTTGATAGCCTTCATGTCTCTCTCTTCCTTAGAGCCGAAAATCTTCTTCAATACATTTGCTAATGCTCCCATAAAATCTCAATTTTTCATTTAACCTACAAATATATTCATTTTCCCATTACTTTCAACGATTCTTCAGCGGCAGACAAAAAGAAAGAGCCCGGCACTCCGGGCTCAATCTAATAGCTATAAGGTATTATGTCCTGTTATTATTCCTGGACGATAGCACCCATAGGGCAAACGCTTGCGCATGTTCCGCAATCGGTGCACAGACCTGGATCGATAACATAGATGTCACCAGCTGAGATAGCACCCATAGGGCACTCGCCCTGGCAAGTTCCGCATGCAGCGCAATCTGTAGTAATTTTGTGAGCCATAATAGTATTAGTTTAGTTTGTTGTTAATTGTTTCTGTGTTTTGGGACGCAAAGATACAAATTCCGGTCCAATTTCAAAACTAAAGTGAAATTCTTTTGAATTTTAGTATCCGAAGATATCTTCAGTCCTGAGAATCACTACCTTGCCATAACTTGGAGCAATGCCTGTCAAATTCAGTTCTGCCGGGTTGCCCAGGATACCGGTAACGTAAGAGCGGTTCTTAACGTAAGCCTGCTGGTAGGAAACGATGTCGTCCAGGTTGAGAGCGGATATCTTGTCATATACCTGCTTGTCGTAACCAGTGTCAACGCCCTTCTCGTTGAGGTGTATGTAATGCATGATAACATTGAAGCCATTATACCTCTTGGTAGCAAGGTTCTGCACAGCATTAGCCTTTGCAACATCAAATGACTTCTGGTTTGCCGGCATGTCGGTCAAGATCTCGTCCATTGCGTTCATTGCATCCAGCATCTTGTCGTTCTGGGTGTAAACCCTTGCAAGATAGAACGGAACCTCGCCATTTCTTGCAGGCAGGGTTGTACGTGCGCTTGCGTGGTAAGCAAGGCCCTTTGCCTCACGGATGTCCTGGAATACGATTGAACTCATGCCTGAACCGAAGTAGATGTCATACAGGTTTACAAGAGCGTCATTTGCAGGATTGTACTCAACATCGTCGTAAGAGATAACCTTGTACATGTTAATCTGGTTTGCCTTGTAAGGAGCCAGGTAAACGCAAGGAGTCTGGGTGCTCCAAGACTTGAAGAGCTTGCTAGGGGCAAACTCTGCCAGGTTGTCTGCCACCTTATGCATCTCAGGCAGTTTCTTTGCCATATCTTCCTTAGAAGCTGGGCCGTAGTAAGCAACTGCGTGCTTGTGGGCAAGCAGATCCTTTACGGCTGCTATCAGCTCATCTGAAGTGAGGGCAGCAATTTGAGCCGGCTTGAGGCCAGAGGTCACAGGGTTCTCAGGACCGTAGATGGCGTACATCTGAACGGCGCTTTCGTTTGCCCTCTTGCTTACCTTGGCGTTCATCTTCTCAAGAATCCAGTTCTGCTTCATCATTTCAAGAAGCGGCTCGTCTCCCTTCATGTTGGCAATGAAGTTCTCCAGAAGCTCAGAAGCCTCGTCCATGGAAGAACCCAGGCCGCTCAGTGAAATGGTTACGTCATTTGCGCCAGGAGCTGCATTGAAAGAGCAAGCCAGGTTGTAGAACTTGGAGCGGATCTGGTCTGCGCTCAATGAATCTGTACCAAGAGCCTGAACGTAAGCAATAGCGTACGGAAGCACAGGAATATCGTTGGATCCGTTCCTGAAGTAGTATGCCAGGTTGAACAGCTCGTTGTCGTCGTTGTGCTTGTAGTAGAAAGGAAGTCCGTTAGCCAAAGTCTCTACAGACATGTCCTTGCTGAAATCCAAGAATACAGGCTGGATAGGAGCTGCTGCCTTTGCCAAAGAATCCAGATCGCGGAGGAACTGGCTTGAAGTGTCTCTGTTGGTGCGGATAGCGGTAATAGCCGGCTTCTCGAGCTTCTTCACGCCTACCTGAGGACCCTGCACCTTGTTTACCTGTACATAGTTGTCGCCGAAGTGGCGGTTTGCGAATGCCACGATATCATCCTTTGTAATCTTCTCCAGACGTTCTCCCTCGCCAATCACATAATCCCAAGGAATATGGTTGATGAATGCCTGGTACTGCCAAGCTGCCATAGCCCTGTAGGACTCCTGGGCCATCATCTGCTGACGGCGGAAGTTATTGATGATAGAAGTGATCATTGTGGAGTCAAAGTCTCCCTTCTTCAATTTCTCCATCTCTTCCATCACGATGGCCTTAGCCTCTTCCAGGCTCTGGCCCTCTCTTGGCTCGCACTCCAGGAAGAATACGATGTAGTCAGAAAGAGTGTAGCTGTAGGCAACTGCGCCCAGAGTCTTCTGAGGACGGTTAACGTCCTGGTCTATCAGGCCTGCGCCGCCGCGGTTGGAAAGTATGTTAGTAAGCATGTAGAGAGTGTCCTCTGTGTTGTCTATGCCCTCTCTTCCAGCCCTGTAAGGAGATGTGAATCTCCAGGCCATCTGAACAAACGGAGACTCCAGGCCGTAAACGGTCTTCTCTATATGCTCAGCGATAGGCTCTTCTTCTTCAAATTCCAGAAGCTGGAGATTGTCGTTCTTCTTCCAGTCTCCGAAATACTTCTTGATGGTCTTGATTACCTGGTCAGGGTTGAAGTCTCCTGCCATGCAGATAGCCACGTTGTTAGGAACATAGAAGTTGTCAAAGTGCTTCTGGATGTTCACGATTGAAGGGTTCTTCAGGTGCTCCTGGGTTCCGATTGTGGTCTGCTCTCCGTAAGGATGCTTGTCGAACATAGCGAACAGCAGGGTATCCACTGCGTTTCCGCCGTCGTTGGAAAGGCCGAGGTTGCACTCCTCGTAAACTGCCTCAAGTTCAGTGTGGAATCCTCTGATTACCATATTCTTGAACCTGTCGCTCTGAACCTTTGCCCAAGCCTCAACCTGGTTGGAAGGAATGTCCTCCGTGTAAACAGTCATGTCAAATGAGGTGAAGGCGTTAGAGCCCTGAGCTCCCATTGCTGCCATGATCTTGTCGTACTCGTTGCCGATAAAATACTCTGAAGCTGCGTATGAGATTGAGTCTATCTTGGCATACTGCGCCTTCCTCTCCTCAGGATCAGTAAGGGTGCGATACTTCTCAAACTCCTCTGTAATCTGGTCCAGAAGCGGCTTCTCAGCCTCATAGTTGGTTGTACCATAATTGGTTGTACCCTTGAACATTATGTGCTCGAGGTAGTGAGACAGACCTGTTGTCTCTGAAGGGTCGTTCTTGCTTCCCACTCTTACTGCAATGTAGGTCTGGATTCTAGGCTCCTTGTCCATAGGAGTCAGGTAAACGGTCAGGCCGTTGTCCAGGGTGTAGATCCTTGTGTTTGTAGGATCACCCTTGATGGTTGCATACTCTTTCTTGCAGGATGACATCACGGATGCCACAACCAGCACTGCAAGACAGAATGCTGAAATTTTAGCGAATAACTTCATATAAATAAAAACAAATGTTTGATTGATTTCTATAGCTGACAAATGTAACATTATTTTGCACTATATTTGCAAGAACCTTGGAAAAGGAGGGCTGAATTATGAGAAACTTTGGTAAAATCATTGCGGTTTTGATGCTGGTGGCAGTGTCTGGAGCACTGGGCCAGGCTTGGGCGCAGACAGGGCATACCACATCGCTGAAGTTTGACAAGGTAGTGCACAACTTCGGTAAGATACTGGCAGGAAGCGGGGCAAAGAAGTGCGATTTCAAGTACACCAATGTCAGCTCTGAACCGGTGGTAATCAACAACATACTGTCTTCTTGCGGATGCTCCGTGCCGGAGTGGAACAAGGCTCCTATCCGCCCGGGAGAGAGCGGAGTGATAACCGTTACCTTCCTCAACGACCAGGGAGCCTATCCGTTTGACAAGACTCTGACGGTTTATGTATCATCTTCACCGAAACCTATCCAGCTAAGAATTACAGGAGTGGCATACGACAAGGAAAAGCCGGTGTCTGAGCTATATCCGGCACACTTCGGGCCTCTGGGAATGAAGGCCGAGACGCAGAATGCGGGGCAGATTGAGCAGGGCCTGAAGAAAGCCCTGAAAGAGAATGTGGTGAACATCTCAAAGAAGAAGGTCTCCGTGAGCTTTGAGAATGTGGATCCTGCGCTCTCTATCTCCATATCCCCGTCTGTTGTCAAGCCGGGAGAAAGCGCAACCATTTCCTATACAATCAATACGGCTGCCGGAAAACAAAGATGGGGCAATAATTTATACAAGGCAACCATTCTCTGCGACGGGGCCAAGGCCGGAGAGTTCTCAGCAGAAGCCATGGTTATAACGCCTTACACGGGTCTAAGCAAGGAACAAAAGGCTAACGCTCCTCAGATATTGCTGGACAAGAGCTCTATTAATTTCGGAAGCGCCGGATACTTCAGCAATATTCCGGTGGCGGTGACAATCAGCAACCCCGGAAAAACTGACCTTAAGATCTACAAGGTGGAAACCGGCGGAGTCAAGATGAAAATTGACTGCCCGTCAACAATAAAAGCTGGCGGAAAAGGAAAGTTCCATGCATATATTCGCCCGAACAAAGTAGGAGAAGACATTGTATTTGTAATAACACTTATAACCAACTCGCCGGACAGGCCGCTGGTAACCATATTCGCAAGCGGAACCATATGGCCGGAAAGATGATTGAAAAGAGGGAATTAACTTATGAGCAACAAGATAGACGCTACAACCGAGGACTGGCCTCCTAAGAAAACCAAGAAGAACGACACGGCTCTGGTGGTTAACGACGGAGTGAATTCCCAGCCTACCGTAAACCCCTACATCAAGAATTTCTTCGTGAAGAAAAAACCTTCCGTACTCACTGCCAAAGAGTATCTGAAAGGCATTTTCGAGGGCGACAGGGCCATCCTGGGCAAGGCAATCACAATAATTGAAAGCTCCAATCCTGACCACAGGGCACTGGCAAAAGAGATAATCATAGGCTGCCAGGAGAAAATCCGCAAGAGCAAGGTGCGCACAATGAGAATCGGCATAACAGGCGTACCAGGTGCCGGAAAGAGCACTTTTATTGAAGCATTCGGAGGCTACATAACCGGAGCAGGCCACAAGCTTGCAGTGCTGGCCGTGGACCCTTCCAGCGAAAGGAGCAAGGGCTCCATTCTCGGCGACAAAACCAGGATGGAAACCCTCACCAAAGACCCGAAGGCGTTTATCAGGCCTTCGCCTTCTGCAGGTTCTCTGGGCGGAGTTACCCGCAAGACCAGAGAAACCATACTGCTCTGCGAAGCGGCCGGCTACGATGTAATCTTCATTGAAACCGTAGGCGTAGGCCAGAGCGAGACAGCAGTCCACTCTATGAGCGACTTCTTCCTTCTTCTTATGCTCAGCGGAGCGGGAGATGACCTGCAGGGCATCAAGCGCGGCATTATGGAGATGAGCGACCTTATCACCATCACCAAGGCCGACGGAAGCAACGAAGAAAAGGCGGAAGGAGCCAAGGCCCTCTATGCCAATGCTCTCCACCTCTTCCCTCCGACAGAGTCAGGATGGGTGCCTACAGCCGTAACATCTTCAGCCGTAACCAAGAAAGGCCTGCCTGAAATACTGGAAAAGATAGAGGCCTACTTCAAGCTGGTGAGAAAGAACGGCTATTACGACATAAAGCGCAGGCAGCAGGCCAAGTACTGGATGTATGAGAGCATCAACGAAACTCTTCGAAACGACTTCTATGACAATCCCAAGATTGAGAAAGCAATCGAGAAGACAGAGCAGCAAGTGCTTGCCGGCCAGATAGATTCCTTTATGGCCGCTGAGCAGCTGATAGACCTATATCGGGAAGAAGAAAAGAAATAAATGGACTTTTCCCTGATTCTTTCCATACTGTTTGAGGCACTGAAAGGAGCCATCGTGATTACGGCACTGGTAATCGTGATGATGGCTCTTATAGAATATCTGAACATAGAGAACAAGGGAAAGTGGTTCTCTTCCATTAAGCAATCCCCTATTCGCCAGACAATTGCCGGAACACTGCTGGGAGCTATTCCCGGATGCGTGGGCGGCTTTGCCTCGGTTTCTCTCTACACCCATTCTATCATAGGAGCAGGAGCGCTGATTTCAACAATGATTGTCTCTACCGGAGACGAGGCGTTCGTGCTTCTGGCAACATCGCCGAGGCTGTTTTTCAAGACTCTTGCAATACTTTGCGCCATAGCGTTATGCGTAGGGCTTGCTATCAGCCTCATTAAAAAGAAGAACCAGAAAAGCCTGTGCGGGGAAAGCTTCCAGATTCATCAGGAAGACAAAGCCCGCAAAAAAGAGAGAAGCTTCCGTCATTTTCTCAAAGAGCACGTATGGGAGCATATAGTCAAGAAGCATCTTCTGAGCGTATTTCTCTGGTCTTTCGGGGCGTTGATACTGTGCGGCTTCTTGACTGAGTATATAAACATAGAAGACTGGATTACAGGCCACGAGGGCTATATGCCGCTTGTGGTTCTGGCCGCCGGTATTATCGGGCTGATTCCCCAGAGCGGCCCTCACATGGTGTTCATCCTGCTTGTGGCTCAGGGCACTCTCCCGTTCTATGTGCTTCTGGCAAGCGCTATCAGCCAGCAGGGCCACGTTTCCCTCCCGCTTCTGGCCCAGAGCAAAAAGAGCTGGATAATGAGCAAAGCCTTCTGCGCCCTGCTCGGAATAGCCGCCGGAATGCTCGGCTTCCTTTTGAGCTGAGAGGATTATTGTATATCTTTACGATAGGAAATCAAAAACACAAAAGATATGAAGAAAATAGTAGCAAGCCCTAAGGCACCGGCAGCTGTAGGAACTTACAGCCAGGCAGTTATCGCAGACAACACAATCTATGCATCAGGACAGCTTCCTATAGATCCTGCAACCGGAGAGTTTGTTCCGGGAGGATTCAAGGAGCAGCTCACCCAGGTGTTCACCAACCTGAAGAACGTGCTGGAAGAAGGCGGGTTCAAGATGAGCGACGCTGTTAAAGTAACCTGCTATCTGCAGGATCTGGCAAACTTCGGGGCGCTGAATGAAATCTATGCCAAGTTCTTCAGCGAGCCTTATCCGGCAAGAGTAGCCTATCAGGTGGCGGCCCTGCCAAAAGGCGCAATGGTTGAGGTCGATATAATCGCCGTGAAATAAAAAAAGCCCGCAGACGCGGGCTTTTCTTTTGGCCATACTCCCTTTATTTCAGGGCGTCTCCGTTCATCGTAACGAGGAATTCCTCGTTTGAAGCTGTCTTTTCCAGACGGGCCTTCATGAATTCCATAGCCTCCACGCTGTTCATGTCGGAGAGGTAGTTTCTCAGTATCCAGATACGGCTCAGAACCTCCTTGTTCACAAGCAGGTCGTCTCTTCTGGTAGATGAGAGAGTTACGTCTACGGCAGGGAAGATTCTCTTGTTGGAGAGCTTGCGGTCAAGCTGGAGTTCCATATTGCCGGTACCCTTGAATTCCTCAAAGATAACGTCATCCATCTTGCTTCCGGTTTCGGTAAGGGCCGTGGCAATGATGGTCAGGGAGCCGCCGTTCTCAACGTTTCTGGCAGCGCCGAAGAATCTCTTAGGCTTGTGGAGGGCGTTGGCGTCCACACCGCCGCTGAGAACCTTGCCGCTGGCAGGCTGAACGGTGTTGAAAGCCCTGGCAAGACGGGTGATGGAATCCAGGAGGATTACCACGTCGTGTCCGCACTCTACCAGCCTCTTGGCCTTTTCCAGAACTATGCTGGCAACTTTGACGTGCCTTTCTGCAGGCTCGTCAAAGGTTGAAGCCACAACCTCGGCCTTCACGCTTCTGGCCATATCGGTAACCTCCTCAGGACGCTCGTCGATCAGAAGAACTATAAGGTAAACCTCAGGATGGTTGTCGGCGATGGCATTGGCTATCTCCTTCAGGAGAACGGTCTTTCCGGTCTTAGGCTGAGCCACGATAAGTCCTCTCTGGCCCTTGCCTATTGGGGCGAACATCTCCACTACCCTGCAGGAGAGGTTGTTGTGGCCGTTGCCCAGAAGGTTGAACTTCTCGTCCGGGAAAAGCGGAGTGAGGAAGTCGAACGGCACCCTGTCGCGGATGAAAGCCGGATCTCTTCCGTTGATGGAATCAATCTTTACCAGAGGGAAGTACTTGTCACCCTCTCTCGGTGGCTTGATTTCTCCGAACACAGTGTCTCCGGTCTTCAGGGCGAAGAGCTTTATCTGGCTCTGCGATACATAGATATCATCCGGAGAATTGAGGTAGTTGTAGTCTGAGGAGCGGAGGAAACCGTAGCCGTCAGGCATGATCTCCAGAACTCCCTCAGCCTTCACAACGCCTTCGAACTCAATCTTTGTAGCCTTCTCCTCCTGGTTCTGCTGTGGCCTGTCCTGGTTATTATTCTGCTGCGGCCTGTCCTGGCGAGGACGCTGGTCCTGAGGCCTTTGCTGAGGTCTTTCAGGCTGCTGCGGCTTCTCCTGCGGCTGAGGTTGCTCAGGAGTTTCAGCTGCAGGTATCTGGACAGGCTGCTGCTCTTTCTGGATTCTAGGCCTCTTCTGCTTCGGCTTCTGAGGCTGAGCCGGAGTCTCTGCCTTAGGCTCAGGCTGTGGTGCAGTAGCAGCGGCCTCGGCCTGAGGCTGCTCTGCCGGCTGCTCTTCAGCCTTTACCTTCTTCTTTCTGCCTCTTTTCTTAGGAGCTGCTTCCTGCGGTGTATCAGTTGCTTCTGCTTTTGGTTCTGAGTTGGATTCTGCCTTAGGTTCTGCTTTAGGCTCGGCACTCACGCCGGCCTGCTCCCTGAGTTCTTTCAGCCTAGGACGTCCCTTCTTTTTCGGCCTTTCTATAGGCTGCTCTGCGGCCTTGATAGCTTGCTCATCCAAAATCTTGTAAACCAAGTCATCCTGTGAATAAGACTTAGGCTTGGCGATGTCAAGCTTCTCTGCGATTGCCAAAAGTTCTTCAAAACTCTTGGACTTCAATTCAATAATATCGTACATAATTAAAACAGGTATCCGTAATACCTAAATGTTGTGTGAATAAGTGTAAAAATCGGACAAACGGATCTTTTCAGACTTGTTGCGGGAGATTCCCGCCACAAAAATCGCACAAATATAACATTTTTTTGGAAAAGAGAAAAGCCGGGCAGTTTTTTTGCCCGGCTTTCTCCAATATTCGCCAATACTGTGGATACTATTTAACTATTTGATGGTTACCAATATCTGCTCAAGGAATTTCACAAACTTGTCCAGTGAAGCCAGATCCAGCTTCTCGCCGGGAGCGTGCACGCCTCTGAGTGTAGGGCCGAATGAAATCATGTCCCAGTCAGGGAACTTGAGGCTGAACAGTCCGCACTCCAGTCCGGCAGGAGTTACAATCACTCTCGCGTCTTCCTTGAAGAGCTTCTTGTAAACCTTCTTGCAATGCTCCAGAATCTTAGAGTCGAGTTTAGGAATCCATCCCGGATACTCTCCTTCGTGAGTAACCTTTGCTCCTGCAAGAGCCCAGCAAGCCTCCATCTGCTGAGCCATCCAGCGCCTCTCGCTTACAACAGCGCTTCTCTGGCTTGAGCCAATGACAATCTTGTTGCCCGGCTTCATCTTGATGGAAGCAAAGTTGGTGGAAATCTCAATCAGGCCCTTGATGGTGTCGCTGATCTTGTAAGAGCCGTGAGGACAGGCCACTCCGGCAAAGATCAGAGAAGCTGCAGTGTTCTCGTCTATAGCCTTGAGCTTGCACTCAACCGGAACAAGTTCCAGCTGTACGCCAGGGTCTGGAATTGCATATTCAGCTTTCACTTCATCCCTTACCTGGTTGAATATCTTTGTTACGGAAGCCTTTGCGCTCTTAGGGAATCCAAAAATGGCGTGAGCCTCTCTTGGAATGGCGTTACGCTTGTTTCCGCCGTCTATTTCATAGAGTTCTATGCGGTGCTTGTCCAGAACCTTGTAGAGGAATCTTACCAGAACCTGGTTGGCGTTCACCCTGTTTTTGTTGATGTCATCTCCGCTGTGGCCTCCCTGGCTTCCGAATACTCTTACCCTGTATTTGAGGTATTCCTTGGTCTGAGGCACCGGCTTGTTGGTGAATACAGCCGTGGTGTCTATGCCGCCGTTGCAGCCTATGCAAAGCTCGCCCTCGTCTTCGGAATCGAGATTAAGGAGAATTTTTCCTGTGGCAAAGCCTTTCTCCAGAGCCTCGGCTCCGTCCAGGCCTGTCTCCTCGGAGATGGTAAACAGAGCCTCCAGCTTTCCGGTCTTCATCTTAGGGTCTATCAAAGCTGCCAGCTGGGCGGCCATTCCTATTCCGCAGTCTGCGCCCAGAGTGGTGTCTTTGGCAATCATCCAGCCATCCTCAATGCAGTAATTGATAGGATCTTTGGTGAAGTCGTGCTCAACGCCGCGGTTTTTCTCGCAAACCATATCGGAGTGGCTCTGCATAATGACTGCAGGAACCTTCTCCATACCCTTGTCCGCCTTCTTTGTAATCAGGACGTTGCCCACCTTGTCTTTCTTGGCCTGGAGCTTGTGCTTCTTTGCAAAGTCCAGAAGCCATTTGACTATCTTTTCCTCGTGACCGCTTTCACGTGGCACAGTTGTAATTTCCTTGAAGATTTCAAGAACTTTCTTGCTGTCCATAACTATATGTTTTTATGATGTTTAACAATAATTCCTTCCACACACGGAACTATTTGCCCGGCCTGAGCTGGCGCTCCAGGTCAGAAACATAGCGCCTGATGGTCTTGTCTGTATCTATGAGGTCGGAAACGGTGCTGCAGGCGTGGAGGACGGTAGCGTGATCCTTGCCTCCCATCTGGCTGCCGATAGAGGCAAGAGATGCCTTGGTGAGATTCCTTACAAGATACATTGTGATTTGGCGGGCCTGGACAATCTCCCTCTTGCGGGTCTTGGAAACAATGGTCTCCGGAGTGATCTTGAAATAGTCGCAGACCACGCTGCGTATCTTGTCCAGAGAAAGCTCTGAAGAATCTATATTCACGATCTGCTTGGTAACCTTCTTTGCAAGCTCCAGGGTTATGTCTTCGCGATTGAGAGTAGAGTGTGCCAAAAGGGTGAGGATGGTGCCTTCCAGCTCACGCACGCTTCCGGTAATCTTGGTTGCCAGGTAATCCACAACTTCGTCAGAAAGCACGATTCCCTCGTTTGCGCTCTTGGCCTTGAGAATCTTCACTCTGGTTTCATAGTTAGGAGGAAGCAATTCTGCCGAAAGCCCCCATCTGAACCTCTGCACCAGCCTGGTCTCTATGCCCTGAAGGTTGCCCGGGGCAGCGTCGGAGGTAAGGATAACCTGCTTTCCTGCCTGCTGCAGATAGTTGAAAATATGGAAGAAAGCGTTCTGCGTACCCGCAGTGTTGAAAAACTGCACGTCATCTATGATGAGCACGTCTATCTGCTCGTAGAAATGAGTGAAATCAGGAATCTTGTTTCCTACAGCAGCATTCTGGAACTGAGTCTTGAAAGTGTGGGCGCTCACATAGAGAACTATCTTCTCCGGATGCAGCTCCTTCACCCTCAAGCCAATGGCCTGAGAAAGATGAGTCTTTCCCAAACCAGAGCCTCCGTGAATGAACAGAGGGTTGAACGGGTTGTTTCCCGGAGACTGGGCAACCTGCACTCCTGCAGTCCTGGCCAGACGGTTGCAAACTCCTTCTATGAAATTGTCAAAGGAATATTTCGGATTGAGGTTCGGCTCTATCGTAAGTTTCTGGATTCCCGGTATCACGAAAGGATTGATGTTCTCCTTGTCGTTTCTCGGGAACGGTATTGGCCGGTTGCTGGCAACCTGAGTGTTCTGGTGAGGGTAATTGACTGAAGTTCTAGGGAAACGTATAGTGTACTCGAGTTTAACGTCATTCCCAATGACTCTCTTCAGAGTTTTAGCCAGGATATCTATCAGAGGCATCTCCTCCAGCTGGCGCATGTGCGCATCGGAAGGAACCTCAATTTTCAGCAGCTGGTCTTCCAACGATATGGGCTTCACCGGCTCGAACCATTTAAGGTATACGGCATCCGGAACGTTGTTCTTTATAATCTGAAGACAACGCTTCCATACTTCTATGTGATTGCTCTCGCCCATTAAAACTAAATGCTGTCAGAAAAAAAAATGCCATCGGTTTGGCAGAACAAAATTGGTAAATAAAAAGTTTAAAAAAAATATCGCAGACTATTGTTTTTCTGCAAACAAATTTGAGAGTCCTAAAAATCAGCGCGAAAAAATTTTAATATTTTTAACGCACTATATGACAGGCAAATACAAAGGCGTCCTTTATAAACCCTTAATCAAAACACACTTACTTTGATGTATCTTTTAGGGTTCTTTTTTATCTTCTTGACAAGGGTGTCTATGTCGTTGAGAAGGCTGTCTACAGAGTTATGCAGGTCGTCGGAATTTATCAAACGTCCTGTGGTTGAGCCAGGTGACTGAATCTTGCCGATAAGGGCATTCAGGTTGTCCACGGTTTCTGCCAGCTTCACTGCAGAAAGATTGTCTGCCGTCTTGTTGATATTGGAGATGGCCGAGTTGAGTTCTCCCTTAGGATCGGCGAGCTCTCCGGAGAGAGTGTTTATATTCTTCAGCGATGAAGAAAGGTCCGGAGTCATCCCGTTAAGCGACGCGGAAAGCTTCTGGATGTTGGCAAGCGAGGCGTTCAAGTTCCTGACTGAGGCGTGGAGATTTTCCCTGGTTGAAGAGTCCAGAGTCTGGTTGATGGCGGTCAGGGTGCCGTTCAGATTCTCCAGAGTTTCTCCCAGCCTGGCCTTGAGAGGGCCCACATAGCTGTAGAGGACGGATATCATGTCCGGCACGTTCTCACCCCGCAGGGTGTCCCCGTCTTTGGCCTCCAGGGTGGATTCGCCGAGGGCAATCCTGAGAGCCTTTCCGCCCAAAAGGTCGGAACTGTAAACCTCAGCCCTGGAGTCTATAGGGATGAGATAGTCTCTCTTTATGCTGAAAGTCAAAAGGAAACTGTCTTTTACAGGATCCAGCCTGATGTTCTCTATAGAGCCCACTTTCAGTCCTCTGATATAAATAGGAGAAGTTGCCACCATGCCTTCCACGCTCGGCAGGTAAGTGTAATACCTGTTGCTCTTTTTGAAAAGGTCGTGCCCCTTGAGGAAATTGAGCGCAAAGAACAACGCAACCAATACAATAATAACGAAGAGTCCTATCTTCTGGCTGTTGGTTATTTTCATATCAATATCTCCTATCTTCCTGCAATTTTACCATTTTTTATCTCCACCACAAAGGCATCCTTGAATTTTTTCTTCACCTGACCTAATTGGGCCGCGGCTTCCGCCCTTGAAGAGAAGTGCCCGTAGCAGTATTTGTTAAGCCCTTTTTCATAGTATCTTGTAACCGGGCTGAGGCCCTTGAATTCCGAAGAACCTTTAGGGAGCTTCTTTTTTGAAGCCATAATCTGAATGGCATAGTCTGCCTTGGCGTCATTTACTTTCTCTTCCGGAGTGCCGTAAGTCTGGCCGGCGTGAACCTCATCCTCAGGAGCGGAAGGAGCCTCTTCCTTTACCTCAGGAGCAGAGACCGGAGACTGCACTGTATCTGTTTCACTCTTTGGGCTTTCCTCATCAGAGGAAGAATTGCTCTTGGCGTAATCGTCACAGTATCTGGTGAATGCGTCTGCCAGGCGGCGGGCTATCTTCTGCTGGCCCTCCTGGGTTACAAGCTTTGCCCTGTCCTGGGCGTTGGACAAAAATCCTATTTCAGTAAGCACCGAAGGCATGGTGGTTCTCCAAAGCACCAGGAATCCGGCCTGACGGACTCCCCTGTTATGGGAGATAGGCCCTTTCTTGTACTCGTCCTGGATGAACGACGCCAGCTTTATGCTCTGCTGAGAATACGCGTTCTGAAGCAGAGAGAAAATGATGTAGGACTCCGGGGAATCAGGATTGAAGCCCTCATACTTGGTTGTATAGTCGTCCTCCATCTTTATTACGGCGTTCTCCCTCTTGGAAACCTCAAAGTTGCGGTCACTCACGTGCGAGCCCATTGTATAGGTTTCGCTGCCGTATGGAGCGGAAGAAGGATTGGCGTTCACGTGTATGGAGATAAAAAGATCCGCCTTGTTGCGGTTGGCTATGTCAGCCCTCTCGGCAAGAGGAATGAAAACGTCTTTCTTCCTGGTATAGACAACTTTCACGTCCGGATGCTCCTCTTCTATGATCTTGCCCAGCTTAAGGGCCACAGACAGGACTATGTTCTTCTCGCTCCACTTGCGGTCTTTGCTCATGCAGCCGTGGTCGTGGCCTCCGTGCCCCGGATCCAGCACCACGCATTTCACTCTTCTGGAAGCATCCTGTGCATTTGCAGACAATGCAAAGGCAAACGCCAGCACTGCCGCCGCCGCTAAAGACAGACTCCTCTTCAGGCCTTTGGTGTTGCGTCCGGTTTGCATTATCTTGTTTAAATTGTTAAATTTGCCCTTTGCTGACAAATTTACAAATAAAACTGAAAATACGCACAATATAGAGATGTCCGGCTTGAGAAAAATACGCAATCTTGTGATGGCTGCCATAGGCATCTTCATCTTGTGCGCCTTGCAGGGATTCACCCCCAAAAAAGGCCCTCACGCCAGCAAAAACGCCCTTTCTTTCCTCCGCGACACCATAGTCACGGCAGACAGCCTGATGGCCTCCGACTCGCTTTCCAGGGCCGATTCGCTGAGCAGGAAAGATTCCGTATTCGTAGTTGACTCATCGCTGATCTCCACCCTCAAGCAGCCCGTTTTCTCAACCGGAAGAGACTCCAGCGTGGAAATCCTCACAGACGGCAAAAGGATGCTCTACTACTATGGAGACGTAAGCGTAAAATACGAAGACATAGAGATAAAAGCAGACTACATAGCCTATAACGTGCAGACCAGAACGGTGTTTGCCAAAGGCCTTCCGGATTCCACCGGCGTAATTAAAGGCCATCCGGAACTCAAGGAGGGCAAGAACACCTACACCATGGAGAGCGTCTATTATAATTTTGACACCAAGAAGGCCAAGATCAAGAATATGATGACGCAGGAGGGAGAAGGCAACATCAAAGGCAAGTATATCAAGAAGATGGAAGACAATTCCATCAACATAGCAAAGGGCATTTACACCACCTGCGACGCCGAAGAGCCTCACTTCTACCTCCAGATGACAACCGCCAAGGTCATCAACAAGGGCCCGGTCAAAAAGACGGTTTTCGGCCCGGCATATACTGTAATCGAAGGCGTGCCTACCCCGTTTGCCCTGCCGTTCGGCTTTGTGCCCAAGATCAGCAACCGAAGCGGCGGAGTGCTCTTCCCTACCTATGGCGAGGAGACGGCCAGAGGCTTCTATCTCAGAGGGCTGGGCTATTACTTTGTGCTCGGCGAACATGCCGACATAGCCGCTACGGTGGACATATACACTAAAGGATCCTGGGCCACCAACATAAACACCAGATACACCAAGAGATACAAATACACAGGAAACCTGGCGGGAGTTTATTCGGTGGACATAACGGGTGAGAAAAACCAGCCGGACTACGCCAAGAGCAAGAACTTCTCCCTCAACTGGAGCCATAGCCAGGACGCCAAGTCCAGGCCGGGAACCACGTTCAGGGCATCGGTCAACTTCTCGTCTCCGTCCAACAGCCGCTACAACTCCACCACCATCAACCAGGCACTGACCAACCAGATTTCATCTTCCATCTCTTATGGCAAGTCCTGGGCAGGAACTCCGTTCTCCCTGTCTATTAACGCGTTGCACAACCAGAACTCGCGAGACAGCTCGTATGCGGTAACCTTCCCTAACCTCACCTTTACCGTCAGCAGGATCAATCCTTTCAAGAGGAAGGTGATGATAGGAAAGAAGAAGCTCTACGAAGACATAACCTTCAACTACACTGCTCATTTCGACAACAAGATAAACTTCAAGAGCTCCGAGGTGGGCAAGCCGGACTTCTTCAAGAAGATGAGAAACGGCCTTCAGCACTCATTCTCCATAGGACTTCCTACTTTCACGGTGCTTAAGTACGTGCAGGCCTCCCCGGGCATCAACTACGGAATGAACTGGTATTTCTCGGATACCAGACAATACTACGACACCAGGCTAAAGAGGGCTGTCACCGAGTATTCCGACCCGTTCAGCACCTTCGGAATGACTCAGACCTACTCCTTCAACCTGTCTTTCAACACCCGAATCTACGGCCTGTTCAACTTTGGCAAAGACAAGGGCCTTCAGGCTGTAAGGCACATCATAACGCCGAGCGTCAGCCTGAACTACACTCCTGAGATGGGCACAAAGGCCAATGGCTTCAGGACATACGAATACGTTGATTCAGAAGGCATACCTCATTCAGTGGTCTATAACAAATATGCCGGCCAGCTCTACTCTCCTCCGGGCCAGGGCAGCAGCGCCGGCCTGAATTTCAGCTTCGGCAACACTCTGGAAGCCAAAGTCAGATCGCAGAGAGACACCACAGGAAAGGGCGTGAGGAAAATCAAGCTGATAGACCAGCTCAACATTTCCGGCTCTTACAACTTCCTGGCAGACTCAATGAAGCTGTCCAACATTTCCATCAACATGAGCACCACCGTCTTCGGCAAGATGGGAATCTCCGGAAACATGACACTGGACCCTTATGCCATAAACGAGAGAGGGCAGCGCTACAACAAGCTCAACATCACCACAGGAGGCTTCAAGCCGTTCAGGATGACCGGAGCCAGCCTGTCCACCTCCTATACTTTCCAGGGCGAAGGAAGAAGCAAGTGGGGAACCGATTATACTCCTGAAGGAGGCATGGCCGTGCAGCCAACCCGCGCAGGAACCAACTCCACCTCATCTTCTTACCAGAGAATCTATTACCACCCTATTACCGGAGAATACATTCCTGGAGGATGGGTGTACTACTATGACCCTAACATGCCTTGGAGCGTGAACCTGAACTTCAGCTACTCATACTACAAGAACTACCAGTTCTCCAACAACCAGCTGATAACCCGCAACAACCATACTATGACGCTGGGAATCAGCTCTCAGGTAACCATTTACAAAGACCTTAGAGTATCGCTGAACACCGGTGTTGACCTCACCAAGATGAAGCTTACAACAACCCAGCTTTCAGGCTCGTTCAGCCTGCACTGCTTCAACATAGCCTTCTCCTGGATTCCTAACGGAAAATGGGAGAGCTGGAGCTTCAGGATAAGCGCAAACGCCTCATCGCTTGCGGATCTGCTGCAGTTCAAGAAGAACGCCAGCTACTGGGACAGATAGAAAACAAATAATAAACAACAATATGAAAAGGATGCTTGTAGCCCCATCGATGCTCGCCGCAGACTTTGCCAACCTGGCAAAGGATATTGACCTGGTAAACGAGAATGCGGACATTATCCACCTGGACATTATGGACGGGGTGTTTGTGCCTAACATCTCCTACGGAACTCCTGTGATCGAGGCCATCTGCAAAAGGGCCACAATTGAAGTGGAAGCCCATCTTATGATAGTTGAGCCTCAGAAGTTCTTTGAGCTTTACAAATCTCTTGGTGTAAATTCCATCAGCGTCCACTACGAGGCCTGCAACCATCTGGACCGCACGGTAAAGAGAATCAAGGAACTGGGAATGAAGGCCGGCGTTGCCATAAACCCTCACACCAGCGTCCAGCTTCTGGAAGACGTGGTAAGGTTCGCAGACTACATCCTGATAATGAGCGTAAACCCCGGCTACGGCGGGCAGAAATACATTCCTTACTGCACTGAGAAAATCGCCGAGCTGAAACAGATCATAGAGAAGAACAATCCTAAATGCCTGATTGAAGTTGACGGCGGAGTGGGCCTGAATAACATAGAGGAGCTTGCAAATGCCGGTGCAGATGTTGTAGTTGCCGGAAGCGCAGTCTTCTCAGCGAAGAACCCGGCAGAAGCCATCAAGAAACTCCAAGGTTTGCGATAACAGTCTGGCAGGCGCGGACCTTGTCGCCTTCCTTTACAAGAACTTCAGAGCCGAAAGGCAGGAAGAAATCTACCCTGCTTCCGAATTTTATGAATCCCATCTGCTCCCCGGCAAAAACCTTATCGCCTTCCTTGGCGTAGCACACAACCCTGCGAGCCACATAGCCTGCAATCTGGCGGACAAGAATCTCCTTTCCTCCCTCGGTCTTTATCCCGATGGATGTCCTCTCGTTCTTTTCAGAGGACTTAGGATGCCAGGCAACAAGATAATTTCCAGGATGGTAGTTCCTGTATACCACAGTTCCTTTGCAAGGATAGTAATTGACGTGCACGCTCCAGATGCTCATGAAAACGGATACCTGTATGCACTTTGAATGCAGGAACTCGTTCTCTTCCACTTCCTTGACTATAATCACTTTTCCGTCTGCGGAAGAAAGGATTTCATTATTCGCCGAAGACTTGACCTGGCGATGCGGATCTCTAAAGAAATAGGCCACAAAGCAGAAAAGAGCAAGAAAAGCAACTGAGAACGCAATCGTAATCCAGTTCACCCCGAATGCAAGCATAATCGCCAGGATTATGGCAGCAAACATCACAAACGTGAGCAAGACTGATATACGGCCTTCCTTGTGTATCATCTTAGATAACCCACAATGCTATAGTGTAAAACAGAAACGCTGCCGGAAACGCCAGAAGCCCGCTGTCAAACCTGTCCAGCAGCCCTCCGTGGCCGGGCATAATCCTTCCGGCATCCTTGATCTGGAAGCGGCGCTTGAGCTTGCTCTCCACCAGGTCGCCGAGTATGCTGAAAGCGCAGACCACAAGAGCAAAGACAACCGAAACCCAATAAGGAAAATACGGCATCAGAAGCCCGAAGGCTCTCAGTATCAGGGCGGCGGCAATAGAGAATGCCACCGCGCCATAGACTCCTTCCCAGGATTTTTTAGGAGAAACTGAAGGCATGAGTTTGTGCCCTTTCTCTCCTTGCCCGAAAGCAGAGCCAATGCAGTAAGCCCCGATATCCCCCATCCACATTACAATTAACAGAGAAGCAATAACCCATCCGTCAAACAATCCGGAGAAAAACGGATTGTAGGCATTGGAGCCAGATAGGAAAAGGTCTATCTTGCTGGATTGCAGTGAAATGATTATCAGAAGGGAAAACGGCAATACAATGTAGAACAGAGACGAAAGAGAAAACGACATGTAAGGCTTCTCCCCGTCAAGCAAATCCGCCACAGGTATTGCTATCAGGACAACAAAAATGATAAGAAACAGAACCAGAGAAGATATCGTCTCGCGGTCCAGATAAAACATCAGGGCCAGACCCCAGAAAAGGCACAGGGAAGCAATCAGGGTAATGATTTTGAGAACAACCTTCCCCTTGCCCATCGTGAGCCTCAGGTACTCGTAGTCTGTCCTGACAAGATAGAAGGAAAACAGAATCAGGAAAGGATAAGGGTTATGGGGAACAATAATCAGCGATGCAAGCGTCAAAACGCAGAACACCACTCCGCTTATTGTCCTTATTGCCAGTTCCTTCATGATTCTGTTCCTTTAGCTTTCGTTTTCTTTCTTCGGCGATTCAGATGGCAGCTGAGCCGGAGTTCCGTCTTCCAGTTCCTTAACTCTTGGGCC
The DNA here is from genome assembly GCA_017962375.1 of Bacteroidales bacterium. Lineage (GTDB taxonomy): Bacteria > Bacteroidota > Bacteroidia > Bacteroidales > UBA932 > Egerieousia. Next base: position 13,402 of record JAGCVJ010000009.1, on the reverse strand, counting down.
ATAGATTCTCTCCAGGTCCTCAGCAAAGATCACCTCTTTCTCCAGCAGGAGCTGGGCCAGCTGCTTGAAGCCGTCCATGTGATTTTCGAGCACTTCCTTGGCCATCTGGTGAGCCTTGTCTATAAGGGCTTTGGTTTCGGCGTCTATCATCTCGGCGGTCTTCTCGCTGAAAGGCTTGGAGAGCTGGTAGCCGTCTTCCTGGAAATTGTAGTAGGAAATATTGCCCACCTTGTCGCTCATTCCGTAGTAAGCCACCATTGCGTATGCCATCTTGGTAAGACGCTCCAGGTCGTTGAGTGCGCCGGAAGAAATCTTGTTGTTGATGATTTCCTCAGCCACTCTTCCTCCGATCAGAGAAGCCATCTCGTCCATCATCTGCTCCTTGGTCATAATCTGCCTTTCCTCAGGCACATACCAGGCAGCTCCCAGAGCCTTGCCTCTTGGGATGATGGTAACTTTCAGAAGCGGATTGGCGTTTGGCAGGAACCAGCTTACGGTAGCGTGGCCGGCCTCGTGGAAGGCAATCGTGCGCTTTTCTCCAGGAGGAATGATCTTGCTCTTCCTCTCCAGTCCTCCGATGATTCTGTCTATAGCGTCCAGGAAGTCCTGCTTGTCCACAAATTTCTTGTTGTGGCGGGCGGCAATCAGGGCAGCCTCGTTGCAGACATTTGCGATGTCGGCTCCGGAGAAACCCGGAGTCTGCTTGGCCAGGAAGCTCAGGTCTATCTGAGGATCCAGCTTGAGCTTTTTCAGATGAACGTTGAATATAGCCTCGCGGTCTTTGAGCTCCGGCAAATCTATGGTAATCTGACGGTCGAACCTGCCGGCCCTCATCAGAGCCTTGTCCAGAATGTCGGCGCGGTTGGTGGCTGCAAGAATGATAACGCCGCTGTTGGTGCCGAAGCCGTCCATCTCTGTAAGCAGCTGGTTAAGAGTATTTTCTCTTTCATCATTGGAAGAGAAGCCCACGTTCTTGCCACGGGCTCTTCCCACAGCGTCTATCTCGTCGATGAATACAATGCAAGGAGCCTTTTCTTTGGCCTGCTTGAACAGGTCTCTCACCCTGGAGGCTCCAACTCCCACGAACATCTCCACAAAGTCGGAGCCGCTCATCGAGAAGAAAGGAACATTGGCCTCTCCTGCCACAGCCTTGGCAAGCAAGGTCTTGCCGGTACCCGGAGGGCCTATCAGAAGCGCTCCCTTAGGAATCTTTCCGCCGAGGTTGGTGTACTTGGAAGGATTCTTCAAGAAGTCCACAATCTCCATAATCTCCACCTTGGCCTCTTCCAGCCCGGCCACATCCTTGAAAGTGACTTTCACCTTGCTGTTCTTGTCAAAAACCTTGGCCTGGCTCTTTCCCACGGAGAAGATTCCTCCCCCGCCGCCGGAGCTGCCGCCGCCGGACATCCCCTTGGACATCCTGGCAAACAGGTAAATGGTGAAGATGATGAAAATCAGAGGCCACAGCCAGCCCAGAATATTGCCCCAGTAGTCTCTGGAAACATCAAAGCTGTACTTGAACTTCTTGTCTTCGGGCAGAGAGTTCCTGAGTTCGCTGAACTCCTTTTCCGCGTCAAAAGAAGACGGAACCTGAAAATAGAACACGGATGTGAAGTTCGGAGTCTTGCCGCCGAACCTGTTCTTGTACTTTTCCAGACGGTCCTTCTTGATTGTAACGGTTCCCTGATACTCGTTGGTGACGTAGTCTATCTTCTCCACATCGCCCTGAGGAATCATATTCTCCTTCACCTCATACCATTCAACCTTCAAAGGATCTCCGCCCTTGTAGTTGAAAAGCATGTACACAAGCAGGATAATCAGCGGAATGTAAATAAAGGCCATGGCATTAGACAGGCCTTTCGGAGCTCCGCCCTTCTTGTTTCCCTTGTTGTTTGCAGCCATCTTTAGTCTTCGTATGTTTTCTTTTCACAATCGCTCCACAAGTCTTCCAGACGGTAGAAATTCCTGTACTCGGTCTGGAACACGTGAACCACGATATCTCCATAGTCCTGGATCACCCAGAAGCGGTTTTCTTTTCCCTGGGAACGCAGAACTTTCTTGTTCAGCTTTACAATCATCTGATCCTCAATATTGTCAGCGATTGCAGCAACATTGGTTGTAGAATCAGCGTTGCAGATTACAAAGAAATCGCAGATGCTGCCGCCCTCTTTCCTCAGGTCAAGGGAAATGACATTCTGGCCCTTCTTCTCCAGAATGGCATCTGTGATCACCTCCATATCCGTAGGCAGAGCCTTCTTTGCAGGAGCTTTAACGGTCTTCTTGGCAGCAGCCTTTGCCGGGGCCTTCTTTGCTGTGGTTTTCTTTGCAGGAGCTTTAACCTTCTTCTCTTCTGACTTCTTAACTGTCATATCTTTCTTTTAGGTGTATTTGTTAAATTTGCTTTAATTTTCAAAGGTAATTAAAATTTCAACAATTATTTTGCCAAACGACAATATGACACAAAAACTTGACATAAGGTGGCTGAAGGTGACAGATTCCACCAACAACAGGGCTCTGGAGGCCATTCCGTCAGAGAAAGACAAGACAGTCTGGGCCGCCGAGTTCCAGACCGCGGGGCGTGGCCAGAGGGGCAACAAGTGGACCAGCGACCAGGCCAAGAACCTGATGTTCTCCATCCTGCTCAAACCGGACTTCATCCTGGCCAAGGACCAGTTCATCATATCGGTAATTGTAACCCTCGGCCTTGAGAGCTACCTCAAGAAGAAAGGCGTCTCTTCAAAGATCAAATGGCCGAATGACATCTACGTGGAAGACCGCAAGATCTGCGGCATACTCATCGAGCACGGCATTTCAGGAGATATGCTCTCCTCCAGTGTCTGCGGCATCGGCCTGAACATCAACCAGAAAGAGTTCCCGAAAGACCTTCCCAACCCTACTTCGCTGATTAAAGAGCTCAAGGAAGGCACTCCTGACTTCAGCCTCACCGGCGAGCTTGAAATCCTTGTAGCGGAAATCTACCGCTTCTACGACAGGGCCAAAGAAGAATTCCTCCAAACCGGAAAATTCGACTCTCTCTACAAGGAATACCTTGACAAGCTCTACCGCAAAAACGAATTCCACCGTTACATAGAAACCGCTGAAAACAAAGAAGTGGAAGCAAAGATCATCGGCCTCAGCGACACTGCCTGCATAATCCTGGAATACCGCGACGGCTCCCGCAAGACATTTGCTTTCAAGGAAATATCATACATCATCTGACAGCCGCCTTATCGGAAAATCAGGCTGAATGTTGTCTTCTCCGCTGTGGATGACTTGAGGCTGATCTGACCGTTGTGCATCCTCATTATCTGGCGTGAGATGGCAAGTCCTATACCGCTTCCGTCTTGCTTGGTGGTGTAGAACGGCACGAACATCTGCTTCTGGGCTTCCGGGGTTATCGGCTCCCCGTCGTTTGAAACTTCTATAATGGTAACGTCGGACGAATCAATCCTGGCTTCCATCTTTATGGTCCTGGCTTTGGCCTGAACGGCATTCTTGACCAGATTGATAAGAATCTGAAGTATCTGCCCCCTGTCTGCAAACAGAATCACGTCATCAGAGCGTTCTGCAAATGAAAGACTTGCACCGGAGGATGCCAGTTGCTCCGAAGTAAGCTCCATCACTTCTGAAGCAAGGTCCCTCACATAGAACACGCTCTTGACAGGAGGCGCCACCCTGGTGAGGTTGCGGTAAGATTCCACGAACTGGATCAGAGAACGGGAAGATGATGCAATAGTGTCCAGACCGTCCCTGAGGGCCTTTCGCCTCTCTGGAGTCAACTCATCGTCTTCAGGCTCAAGATATGAGACCAGAGCATCGCTGAGTGAGGAAATAGGAGTGACTGTATTCATGATCTCGTGGGTCAGGACCCTGATGAGCTTCGAGTAAGCCTCCTCCTGGTTAGTCTCCAGCTCCTCTGTAACATCGTTGAAGGAAACTATCCTGACGTCCCTTCCCTGCACAAGGGCGGAGGACTTGGACATCACTATTGTCTTCTGGGAACTCTCGTTGTAGAAGCTTGCCTTGTTCTTTTCGGAATCGGACACTTCTTTCTCAGCGATAAAAGCCGCGGCCAGATTGTTGTCTATTATCCTGAGCTGCTTGATGTTGACAAGAGAAGCCAGTCCGAGAATCTGAAGCGCCCGGCTGTTACTGTAAGTGATTGCGCCTGAAGAGGTGTCAAACACTACGATTCCGGTTTTGACATTGTCCAGAAGGGTGCCGAAAAACTTCTCCTGCTCACGGATTGCCAGCCTTTCCTGCTTGAAAATTCCGTTCAGGCGGTTGAGTGTCTTGTTCAGTCTGGATTTCCTCTCGCTGAAGCGGAAGTTTGTTTCACCGTCCTCCAGAGCATCCAGCATATAGTTTACCTTGCGCCGCACCCTGTAAGAACTGAATATGACGGCAAGAACCGCCGACAAGACGGCCACCCCCACAATCAATATGACAATCCACTTCAAAGGCATCCTAAAGCCCGTATTTCTTTAATTTGTTGTACAATGTGGGACGGCTTATATCCAGAGCCTTTGCCACGAGAGAAAGGTTATCTCCGTACTTTTTCATGGCAGAGGCTATAGCCTGTTTTTCAGCCTCCTCCAGAGTGAACACGTCTTTCCCGAATGATTCCGTTTCTCCCTCAGCGGAGTCTGATAGTTCGTCGGAAAAGGCAGAGACATCAAGCACAGGGCCATCGCTGAGAATAACAGCTTTTTCTATCACATTCTGAAGCTGGCGGATATTGCCGCTCCAGGAAAGCCTGGTCAGAAGCACTCTGGCTTCCTCTGTCATTCCGCTCACGTCTCTATGGTATTTCTCGGAGAACTTTTTCAGAAACATAGTTGCCAGGGGAACAATGTCATCTGCCCTTTCTCTGAGAGCCGGAATGTGAAGATGGAAGGCGTTGATCCTGTAGAAAAGGTCTTCGCGGAAAAGGCCGTCTGCAACAAGCTGGGGAAGATTCCTGTTTGTAGCGCATATCAGCCTGATATCCACCGGAATAATTTTATTGTCACCAACTCTTGAGATGCTCCTGTTCTGTATGGCTCTGAGAAGTTTGGCCTGGCTTGAGAGCGGTATGTTCCCTATCTCGTCCAGAAAGAGAGTGCCACCGTCAGCCGCCTCGAACTTGCCCTTGTGGTCAGCTATGGCATCCGTAAAGGAACCTTTGACGTGGCCGAACAGTTCGCTCTCGAACAAACTCTCGGGCACGGCTCCGGCATCTACGCTGACCATAATCCTGCCACATCGCTGAGAAAGTGAATGAATATATCTGGCAAGCACATCCTTGCCCGTTCCGTTCTCTCCTGTTATGAGCACAGTGGCATCTGTCGCGGCTACTTTGTCCACTATTCTTTTCAGGGAAACCATTGCCGGTGTATTTCCCCAGAACATTTGAACGGAAGAAGAGTCCCCTCCATCCGAACAAGAAGAATCAAAAGCCTTTCCGCCTGATTCTGAAACAGATGCCTTATAGGCTCCGGTCAATATCTCAATGAGTTTCTCGTTCTCCCACGGCTTTACTATGAAGTCATAGGCTCCTCTTTTCATTCCTTCCACGGCCAGAGCCACATCCGCGTATGCCGTAAACAGCACAACCTTTGTCTGAGGATAGGCCTTCCTGATTTCGCCGAGCCAGAACAAGCCTTCGTTTCCGGTATTGATATCTGCTGAGAAGTTCATATCCAGAAGCACCACCTCCGGCCTGAAATCTCTGAGCCTGGTCATAAGAGACGAAGGTGAAGCCAGAAGCTCCACCTGTGCAAAGTGCGAAGGAAGCAGAATCTTCAGAGCGCTTCTGATTCCCGCATTGTCATCCACTACCAGTATCTTTCCCTTTTTCATTCACCACAAATTTAAGAAATAAACTCACTCCTTCTTCAGGGCGACCGCAGGATTGGTCCTGGCAGATCTGAGCACCTGCCAAAGCACTGAACATGCGGCAAATACCAGAGTCAGCACAACAGCCAGCACTATAGGCAGGATTACGCCCCCTATCCTGTAGGCATACTGCTCCAGATACCTTGAACAGGCGTACCAGGCAATCGGGACTCCTATTATTATCGCGATAAATACCAGCACAAGATAAGCCTTGACGGAACGGGCAGTCTCCTTTGCCACATTGCTGCCGAAGACTTTTCTCACCGCTATCTGCTTTGTATTTTCTCCGCTGAAATAAGTGCTCATCGCAATCAGGCCAAGCAGGGATATCATCACCGCCAGAGCCATAAACATCTCCAGAAGCCTCATCGTCCTTACAGCCGGAGCAACTTCATCTGCCAGGATATCTTCCAGGAATCCGCGAAAGTATGGATCGTTGGAAAATCCTTGAGTCTCTTCCATATATTCCTTGTAAGTATCCATTATGGTCTTCTCAACATAGGCTTTGTCCACACTCGGAGTAATCTTGATCAGGGGATTGCAGGAATATGGTGATTTCTCAGCCTCAGCAACCAGAACGCAGATGCTCTGGTTTTCCTCACTTGCTTCCAACCTGTCTGAAGGAGTGTCTTTTATTACTCCTCCAATGTAGTCTGCAGTGATGTTGTTCATAGTCAACGACCTGGCAAAATAAGTGGATGTATCAGACACTCCTGCCATACGGAAAGCAGTCTCGCTCAGCCACATGGAATTGTTCATAGGATGGCCGAAATCCTCAACTTTCTCCAATCCGAGCAGACGGAAGTAGGTAGAGTCACAACCTATCACTGCAAACTCCATATTTCTTTCCTCACCTCCAACATCCATCTTCCTTGTCATCCTCATATTGATATTCCCGGGGAATCCTCTGCCATATCCGATCTCTTCCACGAAGGGCAGTTTCCTGAGCCTTTCTTCCAATGGCTTCATCTGATCTATTGTCGAAGGTCCCGCAAACGTAAACAGATTTTCCGAGGTGAAATTCATCGGGCGGTCAAGCAGATGCTTCATCTGCAATTCCATAGTTATTGCAAGGGCTATCAGAATGACAGACAGGGCGTTCTGGAAAACTATGAAGAACTTGCCGAGCACCATCCTGCTCCTTCTGGCGTATGTTCCCCTGATTACGTCTATCGGCTGTGCCTTGGAGGCTTCAAGTGCCGGAAGAAGGCCTGCAAGTGTCCCGAATACCAGTATTGCCAGGATATAAGCTGCCACATATTTGAAGTTTATCACAAACCTCAGCGATATGTCCTGCTCCTTGAATTCACCTGAAAGCAGAGAGCTTACAACAGGTGTCAGAAGATAAGCCAGAATAAGGGCGGCTGCAAAGCACACAGCCGTAAACAGCAGAGATTCAGATATGTACTTCCATATCACTCCCGCCTTGGTTGCCCCGTGCAGTCTGCGGGTTGCCATCTCCCTTGACCTCTTTCTCACCAGAGCCACATTCAGGTTTATGTAATTGATTATGGCGGAAGCCACAAGGAGCAGCACCACTATAAGGAGCAGCCTGAGGATTGTCTTGTCCGAATGATGCAGAAAATAAGCCCCTTTGTGAAAGTACATTTCCTTGTAGTTGTAAAGATGCAGTACATCATCCTCCTTATTGAAAAACCTGTAGTTTTCATAACACTTGTCCAGGATATTCTGCTTGAAAGTTTCCTCATCCGCTTCCTTCTGCCTTTTGATTATTGTCGTATGAGTGCCGAAAGACATGAAACGGTTCTTTGCGTCTTGATATGGACTGACTCCCGCTGACATAAAGATATCATGGCCTATGACAAGGCTGTTCCCGAAGTCTTCGACTATTCCTCCAATGACATAATCCTTATAGGTGGACTCTCCACCATATTCTCCTGTCGTCCGGCTTATCGTCCTTCCCAACACCCCGTTTCCGTCATCTATCTTTGACGCGAAGCTCTTGCTTACCAGAACGCTGCCTCCGCTCTGGAAATCCTGAAGGCTGCCCTCCAATATCCTGTAATGGAAAATGCTGAAGAAATTTGTGTCTATCTCGCCACAGGAAGCCAGGTATATTTTGTCTGAGAACTTGAGAACCTCCTGGCCTGAGGAACTTAACCTTGTTATGCTCTCCACTCCTGGTATGCTGTCCAGAGCCTCCTTGTCCCACCAGCCCATCGCCAGAAGGTCATCCTTGCCGAACCCGTATATCCTGTCTCCGTCCGGATTCTCCCTTGTCACCTCATACTGCTGCCACACGTAGGAGCCTATCAGTATCACGAACGCAAGGCTCACAATCAGTCCAAACGCTTCTATCGCAGCGTATAACTTGTTTTTACCCAGGAATTTTAAAAAGCTATTCATATAATATTGAGTTATGTCATACAACAAGAATCATTAAATGTGCCACACATTATAAACCATTGATTATATGATGCTTATCAAAAAGCAACAAAAAGTTCCGCTGTAAACTTTTTTTACAACAGACCGAATTATTTACAGAAGGGCCATATACTAATAAAAAAGATTGAATAATTATTTTGCTTTGTAACTATTATTTAGTTACATTTGCAGTATGGGAACTAAGGAGAAACTACTTGAAAGATTAAAAGGTATGCCCACAGACTTTACATTTGCTGAGGCGGAAAGGCTTTTAACCTCGTTCGGATATACAAAATCCAACAAGGGTAGAACATCGGGATCGAGGGTTATGTTCATTGATAGCCAAAAACGGAAGATTTTGCTTCACATGCCACACCCCGGTAATACTCTTAAATCATATGCATTGAAGGACATACTTGAAAAACTAAAAAGAAACAAAAACATCTAATTATGAATACACTCAAATACAAAGGTTACATTGGTTCTGTAAACTATAGCGAACCGGATAAGGTTTTCTTTGGAAAGCTGGAAGGCATCGATGATCTTGTCAATTATGAAGGAGAATCTGTAAAGGAAATAACAGACGCATTTCATGAAGCTGTTGACGATTACCTTATATTTTGTGAAGATCAGGGAGTAAAACCGGAAAAGAGTTACACCGGCACTTTCAATGTACGAATTGCGCCTGCAACTCACAGGGATATAGCCAACCTTGCCGCTGAGGAAAACATCTCCATTAACGCTTTCGTGAAGAAAGCCCTTGCGGAAGCTGTCGCCAATTATACTCCAGAGCAAAAGATTATACCTAAAAGATACCCTACCCCATCTGAAAGGCATCTTGCCACTCTCAATGAACCGGAAGAAACTTATGGCACAACAACTACTGTAGAAGTAACTATTCCGTCCAAAGAAATGTCTTTTGCAAAAGAGATTTTCAAACGCTTCGGATGGGACATGCACATTAAACCAGGCAGTCAAAAGAAATCTTAAAAGATTTCCTCCTGATTTTATGTTCCAATTAACCCTTGAAGAAGCAAAGCAGATGCGGTCACAATTTGTGACCGCTTGTTTTATTCTATCTTCAGTGCTTCTGCGGGATTCATCTTGGATGTCCCCAGGTAATGGTAGAGCACAACTACAGCACATAAAAGCACTACTGTCCCCAATGCAAGCAAAAAGACAACTGGAGAGAATTGCACCCTGTGGGAGAACTGCTGCAGATAATACCGCACAATCAGCCAGCCAACCGGTGCCGCAATTACATAGCAGACGGCAACAGTCCTCAGATACAGAAGTAAACCCTCTGCCGTAATCTGGCCCATATCTGCCCCAAAGACCCTTTTCACTGATATTTCCATCTTCTTGTACTGAACATCCATCAGCACCTGGCCCCAGATGCCTACAAGAGAGAGCAATACCGCAAGCATCGAGAACAGCCACACGGCAAGACGAAGGCGCTCTTCGCCGCTGTAGAGGTTCTTGCCGATAGAATCATAGAACCTGACCTCGAACGGCATTGTAGAATCCATCTCCTTCAGTACAGATTGAATCTTATTCATTGCAGACAAACGGTCAACACCCTCTGAGAGACGGATATATGTGAAAGGCATCGAGTGCCCCTTCTGAGTATGTACCTGGAAGGCTACAGGAGAATCGGCCTTCCTGAGGGAAGTTATATTTACATTGTTTACGAAACCGATTATAGGCGCCCCTTCGCCAAACTCGCCGGCATAAACCTTTAATTCAGCTCCATTGGTTTTCAAGTCCTGCGCTAACAGTATCGGTCCGAATTCTCCTTCGTTGAAACTCCGCCCTTCAGTGATTTTCAACCCCAAAACCTGCGGCAAATTCCAGCTGCAGTAAATCATACTCATCGATACCGGGCCTTGACCAAAATCAGCACCCTGTGTGGAATAAGCGTCTGCCCCGCCGATGAGCTCCATTGCATAGGCCACGTCTTCCACTTCAGGATTCTGGCAAAGCCTCTGGCGAAGCCAGTCTGATTTTTCCCTACAGTTCTCCCCGCCTATATCCACAACAGCCAGGTTGTTCTTGTCATAGCCACAAGGATACTCTTGCATGAAACGGCTCTGACGCTGCACGAAAAAGACAAATATCAACAAAGCGATTGATACAACGAACTGAACACCCACCAGCACGGCACGAAGCTTTCTGCCCGAGGCGGACAGTCCGTAGTTTCCCCTGAGAATCATAGCCGGCTGCCCAGAAGTGGAATAGACACTCGGCCATATACCCGCAACAATTCCTGTGGCAAGCGCCACTGCTCCCACGAAAACCAAAAGCCCCAGATGCTTCCCTACCGAGAAAGACTGCATAAGCACACCGTTTGTCAGTAGCGCTTCAGAAACTGGCTTCAACAACAGAGCCGCCAGAACAAAAGCGCAGATACACCAGACAACGGCTTCTGCAACTACAAGCAGCCGAAGCCGGCTCGTTGAAGATCCCAGAACTTTCTGGAGGTTAACGCTACGGATACGAAGTGGAGTAAGCGCCACATAGAAATTGGTAAAGTTTATCATACCTATGGCCAGGATAAGTATGGCTATCGCGATAAGCAGAAGAAGCTGAGAGCGACTGCCGCTCTTGTATATGTTTCCCTCGTTCCTGAAATATATACTTGTCAGAGGCACTAACTCAATGGGAGTAAGCCAATCACCGTGAGGCTTGAAATCAAAATGTGTATTGAACTCGTCAGCCACCGCCTGAGCGTTTAAGGCATCATCCAAAAGCAGATAGCAGACGAAATTGGCTCCACCGTAAGATCCCTTCTGTATATCACCTGCCGGCATATACAAGTCATTCCCAAGCTGGGTGTTGGAAGGAAAATCCTCATAGACACCTGACACGATTGCCTCTTTGGCCAATTCCAAATACTTGGAATCTGTCTTGAGCAACTTGCCGAGTGCAGATTCGCCCGGGAACAAAACCTGAGCCAGAGACTGCGGAATGATGACCGTACCTGGCGTTTCCAATGCCTTGCTGTTACCCTCTACCATCTTTATTCCGAACACATCGATGAAACGTTCAGAGGTAAAGATGACAGTCCTCTTGTAGCCGACCGGAGTTTTGCCCTCTTCGGCGGCTGTAAAAAACACCTCCCCGAAGAAAGGAACGAGTGTGCATCCCGCCTCTATGTGTGCAGATGAAGCAATTATATCATCTGCAAAGCCTCTAGGCAGTATGTTGCGGAAGAGAGACTCATCAGCCTTCTTGTCAACCCTGAAAACCCTGTCCGAGGTGGGATGGCATTTGTCAAAAGACAGCTCATAATCCGCCTGTAAGAATATCAGGGCGAAGGCAAGCAATGCTGCCACCAAACCTGTGAAATTCAGTACAACAGCCAGCGGATACCGGCGTATAAGACTCTTTAGGTTTCGTGGTATCATAGTTATTCTTTCTTCAATTCAATTGCCGGGTTCGTCTTCGCCGCCTTCAATACCTGCCAGATGACTGAGACAAAGGCGATAAATCCTGTGAAGAGCACTGCTACTACAAATATCCACCAATAGCCATCCAGCCTGTAAATGAAATCTTTGAGATATTCTTGCGCGGCATAGACTGCAATCGGGATGCCGACGACGCAGGCAATCCCTACCATCACCATATATTCACGTATCGTTCTCTGCGCCTCAGTGCCCACCGTTCCCCCGAAAACCTTCCGCACTGCAATGCCGCGGCTCTTTTCATCTGCATAATAGGTACTCATGGCCAAAAGCCCCAGAAGAGCAATAAGGATGGAAAGTAGCATGAAAATCTCAACCAGACGCATGTTATTGCGGGCAGGTTTCCAGGCCTCAGCGATGTTCTCGTCAATCCAGAAAGCCAAGCTTCCGTAAATCTGCTTGCCCTTAATGTGGTTTTCGTAAGCATCCATTATCTGCGCTTTTGCCTCGTTCCGGTCCTGGGTGGTTTCTATTACCCATCCGGCGAAAGGAATGTCATCAGAGCGCATCAGCGAAACGATGGCATAATTTTCTTCCCCAATATTGGAATTTTTGGTCGGAAAAGATTTGAAAACGCCAGCTACCTGCTCGCATCCCTTCGTCCGTTTGCTCAGCGTGCCACTGATGTCATGATAGTCCGAGTCAAAACCTGTAGCTGTAAAGCTTTTGTCCGAGAACCATACACTGTTGAATTGTGGTACATGGAAGTCCTCCAATATCTCAAATCCGAACATCGAAAATGCGATACTGTCCATCCTTATCAGTTTGTAAAGGATGTCCTGTCCATCTCGGGTGGTGCCATACTGGCCCATATTTATACAGCCTGGCACTCCAGAACTTCTTCCGATTCGTCTTACGCATGGGAGAGTCTCAAGAGCATCTTTCAAAGGAGTATTGTCTTCACTGGAGAAATCTTTGAGAAAGAAGATATTCTCAATGTTGCAGTTCATCGGACGCTCCTGTGTCTTTCGCATCTGTGCCTCCATCGTGATGGCCAACGCTATCAGGATGACCGCCAGTGCATTCTGTAGCACAATGAACACCTTGCTGAATACCATTTTGCTTCGGCGCCGGTATCCTCCTTTCATCACGTCCACGGGTTTATAGCGGCCCGCCATCATTGCCGGGAAGATACCGCAGAGCACTCCCACAAGCAGAATGATGACGATATATGCAATTACATAACCCGGAGACCAGATGACTTTTATCGGGATATCCGGATTGTTCAAAAGCGCATTCATAGCCGGGCAGAAGGCTTCTGCAAGCAATAGACCGGCCGCAAAGCATACTGCGGTAAACGCAATGGATTCAGCCACATACTTCAAGATAACGCCGGCCCTTGACGCCCCGGAGAGCTGCCTCACGGCCATTTCCTTTGCCCTCTTTCCGGTGAGTGCGACAGACAGGTTGATGTAGTTAAGTATGGCCGAAAGAAGGAGCAAAAGCCCAACCAGCATCAGAACTCTGAGTGTCGCTTTGTCTCCGTGTCGGAAAAACCCTTCCGTCTCCTTGAAAAACAATTCATCAAAACGCGTGAGTTCCAGATGTTCAAAGAAAGATTGCCCATAGATACTTGAATATACGTCCTTGCAGACGGATTCCAATTTATCAAATAGCTCTTTCCTATCAGTTCCGGAACGGACTTTAAGCATCGTGACCGTACTGCCGTAATTATC